>DATHOQ010000048.1:0-127524 GCA_035484735.1 Terriglobales bacterium
CTCTCTTTGTTGATTGTGGTCACGTATTGGAGCGGATCATGACGGACGTAGTAAGCTCCCGGTTTCAGTCCGCCGCAGTTCTTAATACTGGGAAGGCTTTCCACATAGTCCTTCCAAGTACGGCCCGCCTTCTGTACCTCGAGGGCAATATTGTTCTTCGCAATGGGAAAGCTCTCGGGCGTCTGGTCGTCGTCGTCGGTGAGGAGGTATCCGGTAGCTAAGTTGAAATAGTTTCCGATCGAGGGATGCGAATCCGAATAATAATTGACTCCAAGACCATAAGTTTTGGCTAGGGAGGTCAAGTAGGGCATGTTTGTAGAATTGTAGGAGACGCTGTAATTCTGATTCTCACCCAGCACGATCACGACGTTGCCAAACGACGGAAGCTTTTGACCGAAAGCAGTGGGAATAAGGACAGACGCGGCCAGCAGCAACCCCAGACATCGCCCAAATCGCCGTTTCATGCAGGAAGCCTCGTATGTGACCTTCGGCAGCATAGCAGTTCTTCAGCCAAGAAAGAGCGCAAATTCCAAGCCGGGTTTGACCGGATTTTCGAGACGCCTGTAAGATCAAAGATCAGCTCTCAGTTCTCGGTTGTTAGTTCTCAGCCCATCGAATTTCATTTGCATCCTGCAATTGAAGCCTTCTTGGTTGAATGCTGACTGCTGAATGTTTGTTCAAAATCATGGCCCACGATCTTCCCAAAGCGTACGAGCCGGGCGCGATTGAGTCGCGCTGGGCGGACTACTGGATTAAGGAAAAGCTGTTTTCTGTTTCTACGCCTCCACCGGAGGAGACGCGTCCGGTGTTCACGCTGCTGTTGCCGCCTCCCAATGTTACCGGGCGGCTGCACATGGGGCACATGCTCAACCAGACGCAGATGGACATCATTGTGCGCTGGCATCGCATGCGCGGCTTCATCACGCTGTGGCTGCCCGGCACCGATCATGCGGGCATTGCCACGCAGATGATGGTCGAACGTCAACTGGCCAGCGAAGGCAAGAAGCGCCGCGGTCTCGGTCGCGAGAAGTTTATTGAACGGGTGTGGGAATGGAAGCAGCTCTATGGCAACGCGATCCTCGACCAGATGAAGCGCCTGGGCGCGTCGGTCGATTGGGACCGTGAATATTTCACCATGGACGAGAACCTTAACCGCGCGGTGCGCGAGGTGTTCGTCCGCCTGCATGAAGAAGGCCTGATTTATCGCGGGAAGTACATCGTGAACTGGTGTCCGCGCTGTGAGACGGCGATATCGGATCTTGAGGTCAAGCACGAGGAAGTGGCAGGCAAGCTGTACGAAATTCGTTATCCGGTGATCGGGTCGAGTGAATTCATTACCGTCGCGACTACGCGTCCAGAGACGATGCTGGGTGATACCGCGGTTGCAGTGAATGAAAAAGATGAGCGCTACATGCATCTGCATGGCAAGAGAGTCTTGCTGCCACTGATGAATCGCGAGATTCCGATCATCACCGATGATCTGGCCAAGCCGGAGTTCGGCACCGGCGCGGTGAAAGTGACTCCGGCCCATGATCCGAACGATTTTCAGGCGGGCTTGCGGCACAACCTGCGGCAAATCGACGTAATGGATGAACACGCGCACATGAACCAGAATGCAGGCCCCTATGCCGGGCTCGACCGCTTTGCGGCGCGAAAGCGGGTCCTGGAAGATTTGCGCGAGCAAGGTTTCTTGGTGGCCGAAAAGGACTACACCATCGCTCTGGGCAAGTGTGACCGCTGTGGGACCGTGGTTGAGCCTCGGCTGTCCACGCAATGGTTCATCAAGATTGCGCCTTTAGCGAAACACGCGACTGAAGCCGTAGAAAGCGGCGAGATCACCATTGTCCCGGAGAACTACAAGACTATTTATCTGAACTGGATGAACAACATCTACGACTGGTGCATCTCACGCCAGTTGTGGTGGGGTCATCGCATTCCGGCGTGGCATTGTGCATGCGGCGAAATCATTGTGGCTCGGGAAGCGCCCACCAAGTGCACAAAATGCGCGAGTGATACGTTGACGCAAGATACCGACGTTCTCGACACCTGGTTTTCGTCGGGGTTATTGCCCTTCACCACACTTGGCTGGCCGGAGAAAACGGTTGAGACTGAAAGAGCGCAGCAAGTATTTTATCCAACCACGCTGTTAATCACCGCTTACGAGATCCTGTTTTTCTGGGTGGCGCGCATGATCATGTTCGGCTGCCACTTCATGGATGGACATCAGCAGGATGCGGCAATCAAGAAAGCCAGCGGCTGGGCCGACAAGAAAGATGACAGCGTTCCCTTCCGCCAGGTCTACATTCACGCGTTAGTGCGTGATGCTGACCGGCAGAAGATGTCGAAGACCAAGGGCAATGTTATTGATCCACTGGACATCATTGAGCGCTTCGGTACAGACGCTACCCGCTTCACGCTGGCGGCGATGGCTGCCCCTGGGACCGACATTGCGTTTAACGAGAGCCGGACCGAAGGCTACCGGGCGTTTGCCAACAAGATTTGGAATGCGGCACGCTTCATGTTCATGAATGTGGACCGGCTGGGCGTTGCCGGCATTACAACCTTTAAAGCTGGTTCTCTCGAAGATCGCTGGATTCTTTCACGCTTCAATCGTGTGACTAAAGAAGTGCATGACGCGCTTGCGACATTCCGCTTCCATGAAGCCGCGAACCAGATTTACGATTTCTTCTGGGGAGAATTCTGCGATTGGTATTTAGAATTGATCAAACCGCGATTGATGGATGAGGCCGCGCGGGAATCGGCGCAGAGGGCTTGCCAGAACCTGGTCAGCTTATTCGAGGCCGCACTGCGACTCTTGCATCCCGTCATGCCGTTCATCACGGAAGAAATCTGGCAGGCAATTTACGATGGCAACGCGCCGCTGCAATCGATCGCACTGGCCGCGTTTCCGCAATCAGACGAAAAACTTATCGACCTCGCGGCCGAAACGGAAATGGCTGTGTTGCAGGATCTGATCGTCAGCGTGCGCAATCTGCGGGCGGAATTGAAAGTCGAGCAGAAGGCGAAAATCCCGATTGAGCTTTTTGCCCATGATTCGCTGACGAAAAGCTTGGTGGAACAGAATCGGGAAGCAATCGAGCGATTGGCGAATGTATCGACCATCGCAGATGTGACACAGTCACAGGCGAGCCAAGCGCCGTCGCGTGCCACGGCGCGTTTTGACGTGCGTATAGTCTACGAGAAGAAGATTGACGTCGCTGCTGAGCGCGAGCGCCTGACGAAAGAATTGGAGAAAATGGAAAAGGAGATCGCCAACGGGCAACGCCAGCTCAGTAACGAAGGTTTCCTGGCAAAAGCGCCGGCGAATGTGGTTGAAGGGCTGAGAAAGCGTGCTGGGGAATTGGCCGGGTTGAGAGAAAAAGCGAAGAGCAAGCTGGAGGAATTGAAATAGTCCACGTGGCCTCAGCTAACGACTAATGACCAAAGATTAACGACTGATTTATGGACTGGAATAGCCGACGCATCACCGCTGTCATCGAGAACGCGCTGCAGGAAGACCGGGCCACGCGAGATGCAACCAGCTATGCCTGCGTGGACGCGAATCAGCGCGCCACGGGAACCGTCCTTGCCAAGCAGGATTGCATATTGGCCGGCATCGGATGTGTCGCTCGCATTCTCGACGTGTATGCGGAGCTGGACGGCGCGGTGACATCGCACTATGAGGTAACGACTCATCCGGAGATATTCGACGGTATTCGTCTGCACAAAGGCCAGTCGGTTGCAGTCATCCGGCATAACGCTCGCGTGGTGCTTTCCTGTGAGCGCGTGATCTTGAATTTCATGCAGCGGCTGAGTGGCATTGCCACGCTGACACGCAAATTCGTAGATGCGGTGACCGGTACTCATGCGAGAATCCTCGACACCCGAAAAACCGCACCCGGGCTGCGCACCTTGGATAAGTACGCTGTGCGCTGCGGCGGCGGACACAACCACCGCCTGGATTTGTCGGATGGCGTGCTGATCAAGAACAACCACATCGCGCTCGCGGGCGGAGTCGCGCCGGCACTTGAGCGTGCCCACCAGAACCGCCGTGGCGAGCAAGTAATCGAGATCGAAGTGCGCTCATTAGTCGAGTTAGACGAGGCTCTGAAGCATGGAGCAGAAGCCATTCTTCTCGACAATATGTCGGTCGAGACCGTGAAACAGGCGGTAGAGCGATGCTCGCAGGCCAGCCGGCACATTCCCCTGGAAGTCTCAGGCGGCATCAACCTGGAGAATGTACGCGGCTATGCGGAGACCGGAGTAAATTTCATTTCCGTGGGCGCGCTAACCCACTCGGCTCCGGCCGTGGACATGAGCCTGCGTGTGGCACCAGTGTAGCTTCGACAAACAGCATTTGTTGTTTTGGCGTCCTACGCTCATAATTCGTCCATCAAGAAATCAGGGACAATCCGAAATGCGCGGACAAGATCGTCCATGTCCCCTAAACCCGTGCCGCAAACCGACGCCCGGCTAGGGCGCATCGTCCGACTGCTGGCGGATCACGCAACCGTAGTGGTCAGCGGGACCAAGATTGCATCTGAGATTGGTACCGGCCGTTCGGAAGTCTGGCGGCTGGTGCAACAACTCCGCGAGCTAGGGGTCAACATCGGCGGACATCCTGCGACCGGCTACAGCCTGAATTCGATGCCTGATTTGCTGCTGCCGGACTTTCTCTCACCATTGCTGCATGGAACCATCTTTGGCAAAAACATTCATCACTACTACAAGACTGGCTCAACCAATAATCTCGCCATGGACGCCGCCAGCGCCGCAGCGCCCGAAGGCAGCGTGTTTCTCGCCGAGCAGCAAACAGCAGGACGCGGACGCGGCGCCCATGAATGGCACTCGGCCCAGTCAGTGGGGATTTACTGTTCGATTGTGCTGCGCCCGGCACTGCCGCCGTCGGAGGTGTTGGTTCTCTCTCTGGCCGCAGGTTTGGCGGTTAAGGCGGCGATTCAGGATGTCGATCTTCGGGTCAAGGTAGACTTGAAATGGCCCAATGATCTTCTGATTGAGGGCAAGAAGTTCTGCGGCATTCTCACCGAGATGAACGCCGAGGTTACTCGCGTGCGACATGTAGTGGTGGGAATCGGAATCAACGTCAATCAGTCGACTTTCCCTCCCGACTTGCAGGACGTGGCAACCTCTTTGCGGCTGGCAACGGGAAGCGAGTGGTCGCGGGTGGAACTGTGCGCGGCTTTGCTAAAATCACTCGACCGGGAATATCGTGAATTGACGGAAAACGCTAACGCGCGGGAGTCGATTCTGAGGCGCTTTTCCGAGCGGTCGTCTTCGGTTAACGGCGCTCCTGTCACGGTCGAGGAAAATGGTGGCTTCGAAGGCATAACAGAAGGCCTCGATTCGCGTGGGTTTTTGCAGGTTAGAACCACCGCAGGCCTACGCACCGTGTTGAGCGGGACGGTAAGAAAGCTGTAACACCTATGCTTCTAGTCCTCGATGTCGGCAATACGAATACGGTGCTGGGCGTCTTCACCAAAGCCACCAAATTGTCCCCGCTGAAGGGTGGCACCGCCGCTCGTTACGAGCGCCTGGCTGCCAACTGGCGAGTGGCCACAATTGCCACGCAAACCGTCGATGAGTATGGCGTGCTCTTCCGCAACCTCTTTGCCATGGACAATCTAGAAGTGAAGGAAATCCACGGCATCGTGATTTCTTCCGTGGTGCCGCCGCTCGACTCCACGCTGCGTCAGATGTGTGAGAGCTACTTCAACACCAAGCCGCTTTTCATCGGGCCGGGTGTGAAAACAGGAATGCCAGTGCTTTACGAGAACCCGGCGGAGGTTGGGGCTGATCGCATCGTCAACTCGGTGGCGGCTTTCGAAAAGTATGGCGGGCCGGTGATTTCGGTCGACTTCGGCACAGCTACCACCTTCGATTGCGTGACGGTCAAGGGAGAATATCAAGGCGGCGTGATTTGCCCGGGGATTGGGATTTCCGCCGATGCGTTGTTCGGTCGCACTGCACGTCTGCCGCGTGTGGACATCCGCAAGCCTGCGCGCATCATCGGCACCAACACCGTTGCCAGTCTGCAATCGGGGCTGTATTACGGATATTTGGGGCTGGTGGACGGAATCCTGCAGCGGCTGCTGGCGGAGTTGGGCAAGGAAACCAAAGTAGTTGCGACCGGTGGACTGGCGTCGCTGATCGGCAAAGGATCAAAGTATATTGAGCAGGTCGATGACTTCCTCACTCTTGAGGGTTTGCGGATCATCTGGGAGCGCAATGTCACCTCCAAACCTGCGATTGAGAACTCGGCGAATCACCTGCCCCGGGCCTCGTCGGGGAGCAGGGCCCGCTAGGTTGTCGTGAAAAACTACTTCAACTATTTCACCGAAATTGAAGAGCACTTTCAGCGGCGGCGTGGGAGCGGTCTGCTTCTTTCCACCCTTGACTGGGCGCTGATCGAGATCTGGAAAGATGCTGGAATTCCGCTCGAAGCGGTGTTGCGCGGTATTGATGCGGCCTTTGATAAATACGATCAGCGGCCTTCGAGATCTCAGAAGATCAACAGCTTGGCATATTGTGCGCAGGCCGTGCTAGTGGCGGCTGAGGACATAAAGGAAGCCGCAGTCGGAACCACGAAGTCCGAGCGGCAGACGGACTTCGAGCAAACAGAGGTGGCTGCGTTTCTGCTCCGCAATGCCAAGTTGCTGGAAGAAGCAAGGCTGCCGGAAAGCGCGGCAGTTTCCGGGCAAGTGGTGGCCAGGGAAACAGCGGTCACGCTCCGAGGAATGGCCGCGGAGATGGAATCCGCAAACACTCCACCGCGGTTGGAAGATCTGGAACGAAGGCTCACGGTGGTAGAAGAAAAACTGTTTGCAGTGCTGCTGGCGGCGACACCCGATGACCAGATTGTCTCGGTGCGAGCAGAGGCTGATCGCGAACTGGCTCCCTATCGCAGCAAAATGTCGGGCACACAGATCGAACAGTTGCAGAAGCAGTTTATCCACAAACGGCTGCTGGAGAAATATGGCGTGCCACGTTTGAGTTTGTTTTACATGTGATTTGGAGGTTCTTCTGCAGCTCACCATCGAAAAACTCGTGTATGGCGGAGATGGGCTGGCCCGCTTGCCCGCCGACGAAAACGGCCGGGGCAAGGCTGTCTTCCTTCCGTTTGTCCTCGAAGCAGAAATCGTCGAAGCTTCCCTGCTGGAACAAAAACGCGGTTTCGCCCGCGCTCGCACCGACAAGATCGTTCAAGCTTCTCCCCTTCGCACCGCGCCAAAATGCCCGTACTTTGGCGAATGCGGAGGCTGCCACTACCAGCACACCGGCTATGCGCATCAACTCGAGATTAAAGTTGCCATCTTGAAGGAGAACCTTCGTCGCATCGCCAAGATCGAACTTGACACAGACCTCATCGTCCATCCTTCGCCGGAATGGAACTACCGAAACCATACCCGGATCCAGATAAGAACCGAGCCGGAGTTTGCGCTCGGCTACTACAAATTCAATTCGCACCAAATGTTGCCGGTCGAGCAATGCCCCATCAGTTCGCCTTTGATCAATCGCGCACTCGCAGCCATCTGGCAGCTGGGTCGAGCGGGCAAGATGACGCTGGGGGTTCAGGAGATCGAATTCTTCGTTAACGCCGAGGATTCTGCGCTCCTGTTGCAATTGCACGCCTCAAATATCCGCCGGCAAGCGGCAAAACAAATCGTGGAGGACATGAAGTCAGTTCTGCCCGAAACCGCTGGCATCTCGGTGCTTAGGAGACGCGCCGGTCATGGTTCCGAATCCGAACAAATCGTGAGCTTAGGCGCGGGAGAATTTGTCTACAACACGCAGCGCGCCTCTTACCGCGTCAGCCACGGCGCATTTTTTCAGGTGAACCGTCATCTGGTGGACGAATTGGTAAAAACTGTTACGGACGGGCATTCCGGAGACATCGCGCTCGATCTCTATGCCGGAGTAGGACTTTTCTCCAAGGTCCTGTCCCAGAGTTTTGCACAGGTAATCGCTGTTGAATCGTCACCGACATCACACCTCGACTTGGCGCACAATTCACCATCCGGCGTGAGAACTGTTCCCAAAACTACGGAGCAGTTTCTGGAGGGTGTGGCGGATAAGTTGCGGCCCAACTTCGTCGTAGTTGATCCGCCGCGCAGTGGGCTGGGGGAAACGGTGGTTCGCGGGCTGGCAGGTCTGGGAGCAGGTAGCATGGTGTATGTTTCCTGTGATCCGGCAACGCTGAGTCGCGACTTGGCGGGTCTGCTCAGCGCTGGATATCGCATTCAGCAAGCCCATGTGGTGGACCTTTTCCCCCAGACCTATCACGTGGAAAGTGTGTTTCACCTGGTTCGCTAGCTTCTCGCCCGCTTCCCATGAGTTCATCTCCCAACACGAATCCTGTTCGTGTGCATAGACCCGCCACGCGCCAACCCTTGCTGTGGGCGGCTGTTATTTATGCCGGAGGGATATTCGTGGGTCATTACGCCTGGCGGCCACCATTGTGGTGGCTCATTGCCGGTCTGGTGTTCGGGTCCTCGGCAGTTTATTTCCTGCGCCGGCGGGCCCGCATTGGGATCGCTCTGGCTTTATCCTCACTCTTTGTTTTTGGAGCCCTCTCGATTCAAGTGAGTGGCCCCGGGAGCGATGAAATTGCAGACGGGTCCCTGGGTGATGGGCAGGATGTCATAGTCACTGCTCATGTGATCCGCGAAGGAAGCCTGCGGCAGAGAGGCTTTAGTGACCTTCAACAGAAGTTGGACCTGGAAGCCGAGCAGATCGACGCTGACGGGCACATTCTCGTCACTCACATCGGCATCCGTGCGAGCTTTTACAGCAAGGGAGATTCGCCTGATGCCGTACACGATTTTCGCTACGGAGAGAGAATTCGCTTTCCCACCAAGCTCTATCAGCCACACAACTTCCGCAACCCTGGCGCTTTTGACTACGCGGGCTACCTCGGCGAAAACGGAATCGCAGTGCTGGCCTCGGCAAAGACAGCGGAGGTCGAGTTGCTTTCGGGTTTCGCCGGCAGCCGCTTCGAACTTTGGCGAACCCGAGTCCGCCGCAACGTCATTCAAAGAATTCATTTGCTCTGGCCGGAAGAGGAAGCCGCGCTCGCCGACGCAATGCTCATGGGCGAAAATGATTTTGTAGGGCGCGACCTGCTCACCGATTTTCAGCGCACGGGCACCTACCATGTGCTGGTGATTTCGGGCTTGAAGGTAAGCATTCTGGCGTTGGTCACATTCTGGCTGCTGAGACGGTTGCAAATAAGCGATTTAGCCTCATCCGCAATCGCTGTTTTCTTTATCATCGCCTACGCGGTGTTAACCGGCGTGGGCGCGCCGATCTGGCGGGCCACGCTGATGCTCGCCCTCTATCTGTGGACGAGGTTGCTGTACCGCAGGAAGTCGGTCCTCAATGCCATCGGAGTCGCGGCTCTCACTCTCTTGCTGATTGATCCGGCATCGCTCTTTGGCGCCAGCTTCCAACTCAGTTTCTTGTGCGTGCTGATCATCACAGCAATCGGAACACCCATTCTGGAGCGATCCACGCAGCCGGTCTCATCTGCAGTCAAGAATCTAGATTCTCTGGGCTATGACTTCACGCTTCCGCCTGCGTTGGTCCAATTGCGGCTCGATCTGCGGATGGTGGCTGGGCGGCTGCAATGTTTTCTGGGGTCTCGATTCGCGTTGCCAGTGCTTGCCGTCGTCGCTCGCATGATGCTGCTGAGCGGTGAGTTCCTGGTGATTTCGCTGGTGCTTCAAGTGGGGTTCACTCTGCCCATGGCCTATGACTTTCATCGTGCAACTATCGTTTCTTTGCCTGCCAACACTCTGGCTGTCCCTTTGACCGAGATCGCGCTGGTGGCTTGCTTCGCGGCCATCGGGATCAGTTATGCATCACTGCACATCGCCCGGCTTCCGGCGCTGATCGCAGGGTCGTCGTTGCAAGCGATGGCAGGATCGGTGCACTGGATCGGGCGACTCCGGATCGCTGACACTCGCGTAGCCACTCCAACCCTGTGGCTGACTTTGGCGAGCGCGGCGGCATTGGTGCTGGCAATGGTTCTGGCACGTCAGCGTGGGCGGTTCGCCGCGGTGGGGCTGGCCGTCCTAGCCGGAAGTGCTATCTGGATCTGCGTGGTTCCGCCGCAACTCCAGATGCACCCAGGTGCGCTTGAGGTAACCACCATCGATGTGGGACAAGGAGATTCAATTCTGCTGGTTGCGCCCGACGGCCATACCTTGCTGGTAGATGCTGGTGGAATCCCGCACTGGATGCACTCGGAACTCGATATTGGCGAAGACGTGGTGTCGCCATATCTGTGGTCGCGGGGAGTTGGCCACTTGGATGCCGTGGCCATCACCCACGCCCACGCCGATCACATTGGAGGAATGAAGGCGGTGCTGGCGAACTTTCGTCCGCGCGAACTTTGGCTCGGCGCAATTCCACGGAGTCCGGAATTAGCTGATGTGCTGCAGGAAGCTAAGGACCTCAAGATTGATGTCGTGTCTTTCAAGGCGGGAGATAGCTTTACCGCCGACGATCTTTTCTTCCGTATCCTGGCACCTGCGGGGAACGGCGAGGGCTCCGCGCGGAAACGAAACGACGAGTCTTTGGTGATGAGTGTCAGGTACGGCCACACCACTGCCTTGTTGGAAGGAGATGCGGAGAAGGAAAGCGAAAGGCGAATTGCGGAACAGGAGCCGCAGGCGGACCTTCTCAAGGTAGCTCACCACGGCAGCGCGACTTCCACCATCCCGGAATTGCTGGCCGCAGTGCATCCCCGCTTTGCGGTGATTTCGGTGGGAGCGCGCAACGTATACGGACATCCGCGACTGGAAGTGCTCGAACGGCTGGCTGAGTCGCAAGTCCGGACCTACCGCACTGATCTCGATGGCGCTGTAACCATTTACCTCGACGGAAAAACGGTTACTCCTCGCCCGCCAGATCGCTGACATCGATCTCGGCTGTTTCCAGCGTGTCGGGCGCGCGGCGGTATTCCTCAATCATTCGCCGCGCCTTCTCCGCCTCTTCTTCGCGCACCAGGATGACGGTACCACCCACTCCCGGCAGGATGTCCTGCGGGGCATCCAGCGAAGTTACGTCAGAGTCGATTCCAGCGGACTCGAGCAAGCCGCGGACCACGAGGGCCTCAGACTCCTGTTCAGTATCGAACACTCGCACCAGTTTCTCGTTCGGGTTTGGACGTTGTTCTTTGTTTGCGGAATGAACTTCTGCCATCGCTTCTCCTCGAACCTGCGGTACCGGGCGAGTCCGTGCAACCGGTTTTGCCCGTATCGTGATTCTACGCCACAGGTGACCGAAGTCCTACACCTTGGGGCCATTGCGCGACGCCGGGATTGCCGGGAGAATGGGCTTGTAGGCTGGCACAACCTACCTGAGCTGGAACACGGGAGAGGATGAGCTATGGAAAGTGCAAAGCGGGCTGTTCAAACGGGGAAAGTCAGTGAACAAGAACAGGAAGCTCGCAACATTCGGCGCCTCCAGGTCATGATCAGCATGGTGATGTCGGTGATCAGCCAGGATCCCAGCCTCACGGTAGAAGAAGCCTCTACAATGGCCGCCAACGCTAAGCGTGCCGCCCTCGCTATGTTTCCCGACAAAGAGCTCGCCTATGATCTGCTCTACAAACCCCGCCTGCAACGCTTGATGAACGAACGCTATCGGCTCCAGTAGGTGGCATTGTCTCGGTCGGCTGGAATTGACCCCGTCGCGATCTCCGCAATACACTCGACTTACCGCGAGGTTTTCGTATGAAACGCCTGGTTCTGATCCTCACTGCTTTCTGTTTATTTGCTGGTGTCGCCACCGCCGACGATGACTCTCATCACGAAGACATGACTCCGGAACAACTGGGGACGGTGCATTTCCCGACTCCATGTGTCATCCAGGTGCAAGCGCAGTTTGAACGCGGCGTGGCATTACTGCACTCGTTCTGGTATGAGGAAGCGGAGAAGCAGTTCAACCAGATCATCCAGGAGGACCCGCGTTGCGCCATGGCGCACTGGGGAGTGGCCATGAGCCTGTGGCATGAACTCTGGAACCATCCTGATCGCAAGACCATTAAGAAGGGCTTGGCCGAGGTAAATAAGGCGAAGAAGATGCACTCCACCGATGACCGCGAGCGCGGCTACATCTCCGCCATCGATGCCTTCTACGGTGGCTCCAAGCGCCGCGATTACCGTGATCGGGCTGTGGCCTATACCAAGGTTATGGAGACGAACTATCAACGCCATCCTGAGGACCGCGAAGGAGCGGCTTTCTATGCGCTCGCCTTGCTGGCCTCAGCACCTGACCGGGACACGACTTTCGCCAATCAAAAGAAAGCAGGCGCGATCCTCGAAACGCTTTTCGCGGAAGAGCCGAATCATCCGGGAATTGCGCACTACATCATTCACAGTTATGACAGCCCGCAGTTAGCGGAGATGGGGCTGGCCGCGGCGCGGGCCTACGCCAAGATCGCTCCGGCCGCTCCCCATGCGCTGCACATGCCTTCGCATATCTTTGCCCGCCTGGGGCTTTGGCAGGACGATATCGATTCCAATCTGGCTTCGATCGCGGCAACACGCAAGGCGGCTGCTATGCACATGGGAGGCGAGAGTCATCAATTTCATGCCATGGATTTCCTGGAATACGCATACTTGCAATCTGGCCGCGAAGCCGACGCCCAGCATTTGATCGACGAGATCAAGGCCATGCCGCAAATGAAGGACGACATGTACGGATCAGACTTTGATCCGCGCACTTACTCGCTCGTGGTGTTCTCCGCCCGCTACGCGTTGGAACTTCATCACTGGCGGGACGCCGCATCGTTGCCTCTCGTTCCGGGGGCCAGCATAGGTGACAATGCGATCACGTATTGGGCCCGTGCCATTGGTGCCGCCCGCAGCGGAAATCCAGCGGAGGCGCGCGCGGACATCGCAGAAATCGTGAGCATCCGCAGGACTTTAGCGAAGCAACGGAAAACCGAATTCGTCGACTATGTGGACACTGACAGGAAAGAGGCCGAAGCCTGGCTGGCCTACGCTGAGGGAAATCACGACCAGGGTCTAAAAACTCTTCGCACAGTTGCTGAAAAGCAGGAAGCAGAAGGGGATGAGCCGCTGGCGATTCCCGCCCGCGAAATGCTGGCCGATATGTTGACCGATATGAACCAGCCAGCGCAGGCGCTGGCGGAATATGAGAGCGACTTGAAATTCAATCCCAATCGCTTTGACGGTCTATACGGAGCCGCGCACGCTGCCGAACTGGCCGGCAACAACACCGAGGCTAACACCTACTACGCTCAATTGCTTAAGGTCTGCAATGGAGCGGCTTCCGACCGGCCGGAGTTGAGCAAGGCGAAAGCCCTGGTAGCGAAAAATAACTGACGCAGTTGTGGTGACTACTGCTTTTCGACTCGCAGCAACCGGAACAACAGCGTTCCCCACCCCAGCTTAGACCGCATCTGCACTGGCATGTGATTGCCATCCGCGGTGTACCAGGTCCAGACGATCCCCCTGCCCTTCAGCGCTCCCGATGTTGGTTCGGCCCTTACGCGCAGAGTTTGAAACGTGCCCGCCGGGACTTTCACCTGCTCGCGAGTCTCCACACGGAGGGCGACTTCGGTGGTCTTGCCACCGTCGTTGACGGGGAAGACATAGTTATTACCTTCCTGGAGCGGCAGGGACGACATGTAGTAAAAGCCGCTGACCACATCCGTTACACACGCGGGGACGTCGTTTTCAACATGCTTGGTCTCGCCGGTCTTCAAGTTCTTCTCGTCTTCCACACTCTTGCCGCGAGAATAGTCAAAACGTAATTCAATCTGTCGCGCCCGCGCACCTTCTTCTGAGTGCTTCGATACTCGAAGAGAACAGAACTTTCGGGGATCGAAAAATGCTTCGAAGTGGTCATTGACTTTGTAAAGCGCATTCACAAATCCGGAAGAAACCGCAGTGGCCGTTACGTGTTGCTCAGCGCCCTCCGTTTGCAGAGTGACCTTCGCGGTTCCAGCAGTGAACAGATGCCATTCCACTGCATACACGTAGGTTTGGCCATCCGGGAGGTGATAGTTGGGAGGCGGCGGGAAAATTTGCGCTGATGGCGCAGCGCTAATGGTGGGAAGGCCGCTCTGAGCCGATTGCGACTGAGCTGGCCACCCCAAGAACAGCGCGAGGCCGACTACCGCCCACATAATCAATACCGTTTTGACTGTCAGGAAACGCCCCATTTTCGATTCGAACGATTCAGTATCTGTTAAGACGCCAACTTATGCTTGTGAGATGTCCTCGCAATCGTCATCGAAAAATCCACGCAAGCTTGATGACCAGTGCCGCCATCATCGCTACGGCACCCATCGTCGCATTGTACTCGCGATGCTTACGATACAAATCCCAAGAAAACTCCCAGCGCTGCCTGACAGACGGAGTAAGAGTTGGCACTAATGGTGGAACCCGGCGGGAATATTCAGCAAATTCCGGGAAGTGCTGGGCGAGAAACACTTCCTCTGACCGGATCACGGGCAAATAGATTGCCACAAGCATTGCGCTAAATATTGCCACGATCCACCAGCTTCTGGCAGCGAAGGCAAAACCTAAGGCCATAACGAACGAACCGAGGTAGAGCGGGTTGCGGGTGTAGGCATAAGGCCCGGTCATCGCCAGCCGCTCGTTCTTTTGCACGTGCCCCGAGGCCAGAGCCCGAATCAGCAAACCGGGGATGATAAAAAGAGCACCGATCAGCAGGGATATTGGTATCGGGTTAGCGAGCCAGAGGTAGAGCGCTGCAACGGCGAATCCCAACGGTACGCGACTGCGGCGCGCGATTCTTGACCAGCTAACCACGACGCCTCCTTAGCAACCCGCGCGCCGCTGCAACTACCTGGTCAGCACTGATTTCAAGCAGGCCTGGATCGGGCAGTGCGCGACGTGCGTGCGTGGTCGGACTCAGCGAGTTCCGCAGAACGATGCTTGCGGTTCCAAAAGGCCCGTTGCGCGCCGGGTCGGTTGGACCGAATAGGGCTACTACCGGAATCCCCAATGCGGCTGCCAGGTGCATGGGGCCAGTATCGCCGCCGATAAATAGCCGCGCGTGCCGGGTGAGAGAAATCAGTTCCGTGAGCGTGCACCCAACTGCTTCGGCCGCGCCTACGCTGGCCGCTTCGACCGCCTGCGCCAGCTTCTCTTCGCCGGGACCAAAATTGACCAAAGACTTCAACCCATCCTTGGCCAGTTGCGTGGCCACGAGTCCGTAACGCTCGGCAGGCCATTGCTTGGCGCCCCATCCGGCTCCGGGATTGAGTAGCACGAAATCAGAAATTCCTGCGCGTTGCAGCCAATCGTCGCATTGGTTCTCGGCGGACTGATCATGAGGAATTTCGGCAGCAGAAATTTCCAGCGGCAGACCGGCCACAGTCTCAGCAAGTGACAAAGCCTGTTCAACGACATGAGTTCCTTGTGTTATCACTTGCCGCGTGTAAAACATGCTGGCCACATTTTCGCGGGGCTGTCTTGCCCCATATACGATGGGCGCCCTCGACAATCTCGCCAATAACGCGGAACGCACGGCACCCTGGAAATCCACAGCAATTTCGTACGATGGCGCGTGCAACTCGCTAAGGTTTGCACCGATTCGCTCCCATGTCTGAGGAGAAAACAGTGCTTCTCGCCATTTCTTGGTATCGACGGTGTGAACCTGGTCAACCAACGGCCTCCGCGGTGATCGCGGGCCGGAGCGCCGCTCTGGCAGCGTGCACAACAGCTCCGCCCAGCGCTCTTCCACCACCCATCCGATCGTGGCTTCCGGCAGCGCATTTCGCAGAGCGGTGGCTGCAGGGAGTGCGTGCAGAATGTCCCCCATGGATCCGAGACGCACGATTAGAAGCCGCCGGATTGCCAATGGCGCACTCGAATTCTCGGAGGCAGGCGGGGATTGCATGCTCACAATCAAGACTTCCGCGGCCGAAGACGGCTACGAATGATTTCGCTGGCGGAATGGTCCTTAGGATCGCCCACAATTTCTACCCGGCCGCCACATTCTGCAACCACGTCACGTTCGGGCACGTTGTCTGCGGTGTAATCCGTGCCTTTGGCCTGTATGTTCGGGCGAATATCGCGGATCAACGACCGCACGTCTCGCTCGGGAAATATGACAACCGCGTCGACATCTTCAAAGGCGGAAAGAATTTCGGCGCGTTCCTGTTCCGGCATCAGTGGACGCCCGTCGCCTTTCAACGCCCGCACGGAATCATCCGAATTGACGGCCACAATCAAACGACCGCCCAGCGCTTTGGCCGCGTGCAGATAGCGTACATGCCCCACATGAAGTAGATCGAAGCAGCCGTTGGCCAAGGTGATGGACTCGCCCGCGCCGCGCCACTCCACCGCACGCCGCTTGAGCGTTTCCCGCGTCAGGATTTTGCTTGTTGCCATTTAAGGATCAGTGGAGCCGCGTAGCAGGCCGCGCCTGTTCGATCGCTTGCAGCAACTCTCGCTGCGAAACCGTCGCGGTGCCCCGCTTCATTACTACCAGTCCCCCCGCGTAGTTCGCCAGTTGGGCGGCTTCCTCGGTACTGGCGCCAGCAGCAAAAGCAGCAGTAAAGGTAGCGATCACGGTGTCCCCGGCGCCGGTTACATCGGCGACCTGGTCGGAACCGAAGATGGGGATATCGAGCGGCTTGTGCTTGCCGGAGAATGCGACCATGCCATCGCGTCCGCGCGTGATGACTAGCGATTGCAGCTTCATGCGCGAGAGGATCTCCTCGCCAGCCACGCACAATCGCTGCCAGTCGTTTCCGATTCTAGTGCCCAGAGCCGCTTCCACTTCAGGCTCGTTGGGCGTAGCGGCAGCGATGCCTGAATACTGCAACATGCGGTAACGCGAATCGAGAATTACCGGTATACGATCTAACCTGCCGCGTTCGCGGATCGCATTCAGGATCGCGGGGCTCGCGGCTCCGTATCCATAATCTGAGATCAGCATGGCATCGGAAACTCGAGCGTACTGGCGCGCGGCAAGAATCAGCTCGCGTTTCAAATGAGGCGTCGGCTCGGCCTCGGGCTCGCGATCGACACGCACCACTTGCTGCCGCGCGGTGTGGGTCATGCCCGCGAGAATGCGCGTTTTGGTTACGGTGGTATAAGCCTTGTCCTTCAAGACGCCGGTGAGAGCGATGTGTTTGTGCCGGAACGCCTTGATCAGCAAGCGTCCCGGCTCGTCATCGCCCACCACTCCGACCGGCAAAACGTTGACTCCGAGATCGGCGAGATTACTGATCGCATTGGCTCCGCCGCCCGGTACCACCATTCGCTCACGATGCTTCAGGATCAGCACCGGTGCTTCGCGCGACACACGCGAAATCTCTCCGTAGATGAATTCATCCGCTACCAGGTCACCGACCACGGTGACGGTAAGGTTGGGGAACGATTCGACGATCTTCTTCAGCCGGTCGGATTCGTGGGGATGCTTAGCCATGTCTAACTGCAAACCAACCGCGGAGACAACGACGTCACAGAATGAATTCTCTCACGACTGCTGTCTTCGTTCCGCGATCATGCGCAGCATGGTATCGACTGCGTTAGCCGCGTCCATCAGTTCCATCTTCACGGAAATTACCACCAGCGGATCAAGAGATGCCAACAAGCCACCCAGATTGATGGCGTCTTTCTCGGTGGTGACAAAGCCATCCGCTTCGCTCTTGGTGCGGAGGGCCAACAGGTCGCGGATGTCGCGCTCGTCATACGCATGATGATCCCCGTAGAAGGCCTCGGCTGCCGGCTCAACCCCCGCCGTGCGCAGTTGCAACACAAAATTCTTAGGCCGGGCAATTCCGCAAAAGACCACGGGATGGCTGGGCGGGTTCTTTGGAACGATGCCCCGGCGCACCCGCCAAACCAGGGTCTCCTTCACCGGGAACGCCTCCACCGAAGCGCCACTAGTGAGCACGACGGCATCCGCACGTCTCAGAGAAGCAAGCGGTTCGCGTAGGCGTCCGGCGGGAAGTAAGCGATCGCGCGCGTCTTCGGGCGTGACTAGCACGATGTCAAAATCACGAGCCAGAGCGCGATGCTGAAAGCCATCATCGAGCAAGTGCAATTGAGGGCCAAACTTGCTCTCAGCCACGACTCCCGCTTCATACCGTTCTTCACCCACGATCACGGGAACACCCAACCGGCGGGCAATCAGCAGTGGTTCATCGCCAAAATCGCGAGCTGAACCGCCAGCATCGACCACCGCCACACCGCGAGACTGACGACCGTAGCCGCGCGACAGAACATCAAACTTTATTCCGCGAGCCTTCAACAATTCTCCGAGCAACAACACAAAGGGAGTCTTGCCGGAGCCACCGACCGAGAGGTTGCCGACACTGACCACGGGCCCGGCGAGCCTTTTCTGCTTGAGAATGCCTCGTTCGTAGAGTCCATTTCGCAGTCCGACGCCTGTACCGAAGATGGCAGCCAGGGGGTTCATGGTGTAGCGCGGGCGCCTTTGCCCACCGGTGGCCAGCTCGACTCTGGCTTGAGGAGTGCCTCCAGCGCGTCCGCAGTCCTTTGGGTTGCGCCGGTTTGCGAACGCAGAGTCTCAGCACCACGCCGGCCGAGATCGGCTCGGGCCGCCGGGTTGGAAATCAGTTCCATAATAACCAGCGAAAGCTCGCCCGGGCCAACCACTCGCAGCGCATCGCGACTTTGAAACAGGCGCACAATGTCACGAAAATTCTCGGTGTGCCTACCCACAACAGTGGCCACGCCGTGTTGTGCCGGCTCAATGATATTGTGTCCGCCGCGCGGCACCAGGCTTCCGCCGACGAAGGCAATATCAGCCAGAGAGTAGAGCGCAGCCAGTTCGCCAATCGTATCCACCAGTAAAACCCCGCCGGCGAGCGCGTCTCCATCCCACAAAGATCGTTTCCAAAAACGGATTCCCAGCGATTCCAGCAGCCTCGTCACTTCCATAAATCGTTCCGGACGGCGCGGGGCCAAGATCATGACTGCTTGTGGATCACTGGCCAGGATCTCCGCGAAAGCTCGCAACAGCAGCGGTTCCTCACCTTCCACTGTACTGCCGCAGACAACCACCGGTCCCGCATCCCCGAGCGCGGTACGCAAACTGGCGACGATAGGAGGCATCGCCGGCGGGGGTAGGTCGAATTTCAGGTTGCCGCTTACGTGCACTCGCTCACTAGGCGCTCCGATTGCGCGCAGACGGAGCGCATCCTCTTCGGTCTGCGCCAGAAACAGGTCAACTACTCGAAGTACCCCTGCCAATAAAAAGCGCCACCGCCGATAGCGCGGGAAAGACCGGTCTGAGATGCGCGCATTTACGACGGCGATTCGCGCTCCAGTGGCGTGCGCCAGGCGTAGGAAGTTCGGCCAGAATTCGGTTTCCGCAATCACGATCAATTCCGGATGCAGCAACCGCAAGTAAGGCCCAATGGCGAAGCCAAAATCCAAAGGGAAGTAGAAGACGTTGTCTTCGCCGAAATGTTTGACGGCCAGCTGCTGTCCAGTATCGGTTGTGGTCGAGACCACCACCCGATGCTGAGGGAACCGCAGGCACAACTCTGGCACCAGTGCGCTGACCGCCAGCACTTCACCGACTGAAACCGCGTGAACCCAGATCACTGGCCGGCCCGGCGGCGACGTCAACCGCTGCGGAGTACGTCCCAGCCGCTGAGCCAATCCCGCATGGTATTTGCCGTGGCGCGACATCTGCCACAGCCAGTATGGAAGGGTCACCAGCAGTCCGGCCGCCAGCAGCGCGCTGTAAAGCAGATACATGCAGGAAGGGACATTCTAACTGCACATCGGCCAGGCTGGCACCGCTTCCTGCGCCGGCTGCATCCTATAATTCAAAACATGCTTAATCTCGGCTCTCATCATTCACGAGTATGCTTGACGCTCGCGGCTGCGTTGCTGCTTATACCCATGTGCATGGCCGGCAAGCATTTTGTTATGCCGACGCCGCAGGCGGCCAAGGCTTATCCCGCTCACGATGAGCATAGCGACGAGGGAATCACGGTAGGCCTCGATCCCTATGACATGGCCGACAAGGCCGCCATCTTCTCGGTTCGCTATAGCGACGTTGGTTTCATGCCAATTTTTGTGGTCATTACCAATGACAGCAACCAGCCTGTGTCCCTCACTGAAGCCTCATTCCAACTGGTCACGGTGGACCGAACCAAGATTTTGTCGGCTACCGAAGGAGACATTTTCCGACGCATCACACGCCCACCCGCCAGCGGACCTTCATCCAGCCCGCTGCCGTGGCCCAAAAAGAAGGGCGGCGTGGCCAAAGACGCACAGGATGAAATTCTAAACTCGCGCTTTGCCGCCCAGGCAGTCGAACCTCACAGCACACAATGCGGATTCATGTTCTTCGATGTGTCCGACATCTCGACTCCCCTGGCGGGGGCGCATTTTTATTTGAACCGGGTGCTCGACGCGAAGGGTCACGAGCTGATGTATTTCGACGTGCCTCTGGAGAAGTACCTGAGTGCCCCCACCAAGCCTTAGCTGCCGATGGCGAGCATCTATAATCTCTGGTAGATGGCCACCTCACCAGAGATCTCAGTCGCGGCTCGTGCCGATTACGAACCGGTCATCGGGCTCGAAGTCCACATTCAACTTCTGACTGAGACCAAGATCTTTTGCTCTTGCTCGGCTCGTTTCGGCGCGCCGCCGAACGCCAGCGTTTGCCCGGTATGTCTCGGCCTTCCGGGAGCGCTTCCGGTGCTGAATCGTAGGGTGGTGGAGTTCGCAGTGCTGGCTGCGATGGCGCTGAATTGCCGCGTCAATAAGACTTCGATCTTCGCCCGCAAGAATTATTTCTATCCCGACCTTCCCAAGGGCTACCAGATTTCGCAATATGACAAGCCACTGGCCGAGTTTGGTGCAATCGATATCACGACCGACGGCGGCTCTAAGAAAATCGGTATCACACGCTTGCACCTTGAGGAAGATGCCGGCAAGAGCTTGCATGAGGGCTTCGCGGATTCTGCTGAAAAGACGGCCATCGATCTCAACCGCAGCGGAGTGCCGCTGATTGAGATCGTCAGTGAGCCGGAAATCACCTCGCCTGAGGAGGCCTACGAATACCTCACGCGGATGAAGGAAATCATTCTGTACGCCGGGGTGAGCGATTGCAATATGGAAGAAGGCTCGCTACGATGCGATGCCAACGTCAGCGTGCGGCCACGAGGGCAGACGCAATTCGGCACCAAGACAGAAATCAAGAACGTCAATTCCTTTCGTTTTATCCGCGAGGCGCTGGAATATGAGATTGGACGCCAGATCGGGGTTATCGAGTCCGGCGGCAGGATCACGCAGGAGACGCGGCTCTACAACTCAGCGGAAGGCAAAACTTATAGCATGCGTTCCAAGGAAGAAGCGCACGACTATCGCTATTTCCCGGAGCCTGACTTGTTGCCCCTGGTTGTGAATGAGAAGTGGCAAGAGGAAATCCGCCGCAGCCTGCCCGAGCTGCCGGAAGCCCGGCGGAAGCGCATGGTCGCCGACTACGGAATCACTGAGTACGACGCCGAAGTGCTGACCGCCAGTAAGAGTTTGGCAGACGAATTCGAACTCGCCGCCAAGGCCGCGAAGAACCCCAAGCGCGTGGCTAACCTGGTACAAAGCGAATTGATGGGACGGCTGAAGGCTAAGGGTCTGGAGATCGCGAGTTCGCCCATCTCGATGAAAGGCGTGGCGCTGTCGGCGGATTTGGTCGCGGGTGGAACGATCTCGGGCAAGATGCTCAAAGACCTGTATGACCTGTGTTTCGAGCGCAACCAGGATTTCCCGGCGGTCTACGAAAAGGAAAAGCCGCAACAGATCAGCGACGCGACTGCCATCGAGAAGCTGATTGACGAAATCATCGCCGGCAATCCGAAACAGTTTGAACAGTACCGTGGCGGCAAGAAGACTATGGTCGGCTTTTTCGTAGGGCAGGTGATGAAGGCTTCCAAAGGCCAGGCCAATCCCCAGATGGTGAATGAGCTGCTGGCAAAAAAGCTAGAGGGTTGAAACGCGGAGGTGAGATTGAGCTAACTGACTGGCGCTCTACAACCTCTGAATGCTCTGTCGGACAATGTCTTCCGTCACCTGAGAACGTCCTGCCCCGCCCATTAACATTGGTTCTATGAAGAAGTGGAAATGGGACCGTATAATCAGCGTGGCTACGCTGGCCAGTTCGCTGATTGCCATTGTTCTGGTGCTGAAGAAGCCACACCCAGTTGCGCCGCCGATGCCGGCCGCGGTCGCCGCTGCCAAAGCCGAGTCCTTCCAGGAAAAGGTCGAGCAGTTCGAACAGCCGAAACAGCCGGGACAAGCTCCGTCTGAAGTGCACTTGAGTTCAGACGAGATCACCGCCGCTTTCGCTCAAGCCGCCGGAATGATTTCAGGCGCGCAGCCTCAGCCCCAACAACCTGCATCGGGCTCGAACCTTCCCAACGCCGCGCCCACTTCCGCGGACGCCCCCTTTGGCCCAGGGCAGCCCGAGGTAAAAGACTACCAAGTCAACTTTGACGGAGACGTCGCTCGCGGCCAGTTTGTGACTCAGATTGGCGGCAAAGATGTCTACGTCACGCTCGCCGGACACCTTGGATCGAAAGACGGTTATGCGACGTTTGATCCCACGGAGTTTAAGGTCGGCGATCTGAGCATTCCGGTCGCGCTGGTAAACGATGCTTTGCAGAAACGGCTCACCGAGCAGCGCGACCGCCTGAAGCTGCCTGATAACGTCGACGGAATCAAAGTGGAAAACGGCGAACTGGTGATGACTGGCAAGTAGAAGCCTGATTCACTCGGTTGGCGTGCCTTGAAACAGCGCGTAGAGCTGGTTCCCAATCACGCGATACACAACGAAAGCGGTGCCTGCATCGGAAGCCTGGCGGAAGAGCAGCTCGCCGCGCCCATCTCCATCGACATCGACGGCATCGATCAGCTCCATCTGGGGAATAACATCGAGGTGGCTGGTGTCGGTCACATTCGAAAACACTTTGTGAAAGTCGGCGTTCACGTCTTGCCGTGCCACCAAGGTCACGATGTATTGCAGGCCGGCTGCGGCTTCTTTTTCCGTGGAACTCTGGGGAAGGCGAGCCTTCGCGCTCAATATCAGCACGGGTTCGTTGCTGCTGTTGAGATCGAAGGCGTGAAGCTGCACGTCTTCGAAACCGGGCTGTGCAGGTTTAGAGGCGGCCGATTTCCGCGGTGCGGAGTTCTTCGCGGGCTCCGGTGCCTGAATGGTTTGCGCGGCCAATAGCTTCGCGCGGGCACGGACCTCATCCGCAGCCATCACCAGCAACTTCTTACGATACTGTTGCTCCTCCTCCGGCTTCATGGAGTAGCTATAAGGATGCGGTTCGGGGCCGTCCTCCGCGGAGATCGCCGGGAACACCTGCTGGGCCTGCAAGGAAGTAGTAGTTGGCTTCGCAGAACTCCCATGCTTAGCCTCGACAGGCGTCACCGTCAATGGCTCCGCTGGTCGGGGCGCGGGAATCCCACGTTTCAGCGTGGGTGCATCTTTGTCCGGCGGTGCAGGGACCGAGGGCGCGGTTGGCTTGGTCTCGTCTACTGGCGGTTGCGTTGCCGGTGGTGGGATACTCGGGGGCGCAGGCTGAGGCGCTGGTGGCGGACTCGGTGGCGTCGGGGTTGCGGAAGCAGCATCTGGGGCCTTGGGCTTGTTGGCTCCGGCGTGCCGCAGCACCGGCGGTCCTTCGTCATCGTTCATGCCGCGTGGAATTGCAGAGGCCGATTTGCTGGACGATTTCGGATGAATTTCGCTGGCTGGCAGCCAGGTCCCTTCCCCCATCCACTGATGAGTGTCCGGCTTTTCGAGCACACTTTTGACCGTGAACAGCCCTTGCGACACTCCCGTGCGTACGCCTTCGTAAACCGTGCCGCCCCACAGCGCCATGGGTACGGGAGAAGCCTTGTACGCACTGGCGTCAAAGTATTGGCCATCGATCAAAATCACAATGGGGATGAGACGGGCCTTGCCATTGGTCATCTCGATCAGGCCCAGCGCACGCGGTCCCTTGTTGGCCTTAGCGCCGCGGGCAGCTTGAGCCGAGGCAACGGGAACCATCATCAAAACCAAAGTGGCCGAGATGACGAGCCACCCAGCCCTGCGGTATAACGTTGATCGAGAGGGAACAACCATGGACATCAATGATAAAGCCCCGGAGTTTACTTTGCCTGACCAGAATGGCGAAAGCGTCTCGTTGAAGAGTTTTCGGGGAAAGTACATAGTGCTGTATTTCTACCCGCGGGCCGACACTCCAGGATGCACCATCGAAGCCTGCAGCTTCCGCGATTCCTACAGGAAAGTCGAGAAAGCGGGAGCCGTAGTGCTGGGCGTGTCTCCTGACCAGCCCAAGGCGTTGAAGAAATTTGAAGACAAATTCGGCCTGCCCTTCACCTTGTTGGGCGATGCTGACAAGAAAGTCTGCAACGCTTACGGCGTGATCCAGGAGAAGAATATGTATGGGAAAAAGGTCATGGGCGTGGCACGCACAACGTTCATCATCGGCCCAGATGGAAAGATCAAACACATCTTCCCCAAGGTAAAACCAGAAGGCCACGCCGACGAAGTGCTGACCTGGTTGAAGGAAGCTGCCAAAGGCGCGGCGTAGATCCGTGGGCCGTTACAAGTGGCAACTTTGACCATTCCTTCGGAACGCCTGCACGTGGCGTTGCCGCGCGAGTTTTACGACCGCGATCCCCGCCGCATTTGCCGTGAACTGCTGGGCAAAGTGCTGGTGCGCAATGAACCTCGCCAGTATCTGGCTGGACGCATCGTTGAAGTCGAGGCGTACTTCGGCAAGAGCGACGGTGCAGCTCATTCCTTTGCCGGGAGAACCGCACGCAATGCGGTGCTGTTCGGCCCTCCTGGCTACGCCTACGTTTATTTCATTTACGGCAATCACTATTGCTTGAATGTTTCCTGTTTGCCGGACGGCGTAGCGGGTGGGATCCTGTTTCGAGCCGTGGAACCGCTGGTGGGAATCGAAGCAATGTCCAAATCGCGTGGATTGGACCTGAACGGTATGCGCAACTTGCGCGACCTGACCAGCGGCCCCGGCCGCCTGGCTGAGGCTTTCGGCATCACCCGTGAACGGGACAACGGGAAAGACCTGGCCTCCGCAGAATCCGATCTGTTCATTGCTGACGACGGCTTTCGCGTGAAGAAGATTATCGCTACGCCGCGGATTGGCGTCACCAAAGCTGCTGAGCGTCCTTGGAGATATGTAATCGCGGGAAATACGTTCGTCTCCGGACCGAAGAACTTGCGGTAAACGCCCCAAGCTCATTTGTTTGCCCGTGTTCATCCGTAGAAATCCGTGACTAAGTCTTCCCCTGTGTACCTCGGTGTCCTCTGTGGTTTATTGTTTATTCCTCATGACCCAGAACCCCACTAAACCCGACTACGGAATCGACGCTCCCGGAGTAGTTCGCAACCTGTTTGTGATTGGGGTGTTATTGCTTATCCTGAGTTCCCTGTTTCCGGTGTTGCGGATCGGGCCGGTCATAATCTTGTGGAAGTCAGGCGCAATCGTAACTGGCGTTCTTTGTGTCGTAGAGGGCGTTCTGATGATCATCTACGCCAAGCACGGCAAGTTCCTTCACCGCGACCGCATGCTGGCCATGGTGGATTGGAAGGGCAACGAATCAGTGCTCGACGTAGGCACCGGCCGCGGCCTGCTGATGATCGGCGCAGCCAAGAAGTTGACCACTGGCAAATCGGTGGGCATCGATATCTGGAGCACCAAAGATCTCTCCGGAAATGCACTGGACAAGACGTTACAGAACGCAGAACTCGAGGGCGTTCGCGACAAAGTCGATGTGCAGAATGGTGACGCTTCCGCAATGAAGTTTCCCGACGCCAGCTTTGACGTGGTGGTATCCAATCTGTGCATTCACAATATCCCAACCAGAGCAGGACGCGATAAAGCCTGCCGCGAAATCGTCCGAGTGCTGAAGCCGGGTGGGAAAGCGATCATTTCCGATTTCATCAAGACCAGAGACTACGCGAAGGCCTTCAAGGCCGCCGGAACCGTCACATCGCGTACTGGATTGGACTTTCTGCGAACCTTCCCGCCGTTAAGGATTATCGAAGTGCGGAAGCCGGGAGGCTGAAACCAAACGAGCCTGAGGCCGTCTAAACTTCCATCGTTTTCATCTGGAGACAACCATGAACCTCGGAACCAAAACCGAAGCCAACCTCAAGCAAGCCGTGCCGTTCTTCAGAGTATCGAGCATGGAAGAGTCCGTACGCTTTTATGTCGACGGTCTGGGGTTCGAAATGACCAAGAAATGGACCCCTGACGGCAAGCTGCGTTGGTGCTGGCTTGAGCACGGTAACGCAGCCTTGATGCTGCAAGAGTTCCGGAAAGAGGGGCTCAACTCGTGGAAGCCCGAAGGAAAAGTAGGCGTGGGTGTATCCATCTGCTTCACTTGTGAAGATGCGCTTGCGATCTATCGACAGGTTATTTCCCGCGGGATCAAGGCTTCAAGACCCTTTGTCGGCAATGGCATGTGGGTCACATCCGTATCGGATCCGGACGGCTACAGACTCGAGTTCGAGAGCTACACCGACGTGCCCGAAGAAACGGTGCTTTCAGAGTAACCGCTCCGCAATTGACTTCGCCTCAGGGAAAGCCTTACGCTTGTCGCCAGCGCGAAGGGCGCATCCAGTCCGCGGAAAGGGCCGTGCCCACCTTAGGTTCACAATTCGAAGGATACGATCCTACTTTTTAGCCTGACTCGGGCGGACTCCAGGCGCGCTTCACGAAAGGAAGATCGTATGGATGCCAAAAAGCTACCCGCTCGCCCCAGCCTCGAGCAATACCGCAAACAAGCGAAAGAACTCCTTAAGGCCTGTAAGGCAGGCGATTCCGACGCCATTGAACGAATCAAACGATACCATCATCACACAAGCAAACTGAACGACCTTGGGATTCTAAGCAGGGAGTTCGCTCTAGCTGATGCTCAACTTGTCATCGCTCGCGAACACGCCTTCGAGAGTTGGCCGAAGTTCGTGAAACATATTGAAGCACTGACCCAAAAAAATTCTTCCATTTCACGATTCGAACTAGCGGCCGATGCGATTGTCGCCGGCGACGCACTCACACTTAAGCGGTTGCTTCGTGAAAACCCCGAATTGTTTCGACAACGTTCGACACGGATGCATCGGGCCACGCTGCTTCACTACGTTGGCGCAAATGGCTTCGAGGATTACCGTCAGAAGTCTCCTAAGAATGTGGTTGAGATTGCGACGATACTGTTAGGTGCTGGGGCTGAGGTCGACGCGGTTGCAGACATGTACGGCAAGGGAACTACTCTGAGTCTGGCAGCGAGTAGCATCCATCCGAAGTGGGCCGGTGTACAAATCGCGTTGCTCGAGACCCTGCTTGACGCTGGTGCAGCAGTCGACGGCATCCCGGGTGGATCAAGCCCTGTAATTTCCGCATTGCACAACGGGCGCGGTGAAGCCGCGGAGTTTCTTGCCCATCGTGGCGCGCTTTTGGACCTCGAGGGGGCGGCCGGGGTTGGACGACTCGATCTGGTCAAGAGTTTCTTCGACGAGGACGGCAGCCTAAAAGCCAACGCGACAAAGGTGCAGATGGAATCAGGCTTCCTGTGGGCATGTGAGTATGGCCGAAACGACGTCGTTGATTTCCTGCTACAGCGCGGTACGGATGTGCGCGCGCAATCGAACACTGGACTGACCGGGTTGCACTGGGCCGTGGTTGGCGGAAAACTGGCGACGATTAAGTTGTTGCTGGAACGGGGTGCGCCGCTCGATGCCAAGAACGTTTATGGCGCGACAGCCTTCGGTCAAGCGCTTTGGTCTGCCTGCAACGGAGACTCGGGGATTGACTATGTTTCAGTGGTCGAGATGCTCATTGATGATGGCGCAAAAGTTGAGCCTGGATCGTTGGCTTGGCTGGCGAAGCAAACTGGCTCTGCCTCGACGAAGGTCCACCTTGAAGCCTTGCTTCGGCTTCACGGTGCCACGTCATGAGTATTACCTGGGTGAGAGCAGTATGTTGTCGATGAGTCTGGTCCCACCGACAAAGGCTGCGACCGCGACTAGAGTCCTGCTCCGAATCTCTGGAACCGGGTCGAGCGTGTCTGGATCGACAACCTCAAGATAGTCCAGGCGCGCTCCGGGTTCTTGCAACAACACGTGCTTCCCGGCTTCGCCGAGTTTGACAGTATTGCGTTCGCCTCGATCAAAACACTTCTTAACCTCGGAGAGTGCGCGGTAGAGCACCAGCGCCGACCTACGTTCTGGCGGGTTGAGGTAGGCATTGCGCGAGCTCATTGCGAGGCCATCCGGCTCACGCACAATTGGTCCAACGACGATCTCGACTGGAAAATTCAAATCACGCACCATGCGGCGGATGATCGCGCATTGGGCGGCGTCTTTTTGCCCGAAGAATGCCAGCTCCGGTTCGACAATATGGAAGAGTTTGGCAACCACCGTAGTCACCCCGCGAAAGTGTCCGGGGCGCGACCTGCCGCACAACTTCTCGCTCATGCCTTCAACCGTCACATAGGTAACGGCGTTCTTCGGATACATGTCATCGACGGAGGGCGTGAACACAATGTCCACTTTCTCGCGCTCCAGCAGCTCACAATCCCGCTCCAGGGCACGGGGATACTTGGCCAGGTCTTCATTAGGTCCAAACTGCAAGGGGTTTACGAAAATGGAAACTATAACCGTCTCACACCGTGCTCTAGCGGCACGCACCAACGACAAATGCCCCTCATGCAGCGCTCCCATCGTGGGCACAAAACCCACGCGCCGATCCTGGCGCATGAGAACGCGTGCTTTCCGCATCTGCTCGACGCTTTCGCAAATCCTCATAGTCAATCGGTGATCACTCGGAAGGGATCCAATTGATGACCACGTGAAGGCTCTCCAGCGTTCCCGCAACCAAGGCGCGGTTTCGGCGCAACCGCGCTTTGTCCGCTTCAGACGAGGCTGCACCAGCGTTTTCCGCCACCGCCACCACTCGACCGTAGGGCCACGCGGAAGTTGGCAGTTCGCCGAGAGCAGCCAGCAATTGATCGGGCGCCAGGATCTTCTGCTCGTTGTTGGCGACATCCAGCAGTCCTACCCCATCGACTCGGACAATCAAATAGGGATTCTTCCAGTTCTTCATGTCCCGCACAGCGCTGATTTGTTGGGCGTCCGCGGGCGGGAGGGCGTCGATCCGCAGTAGAGGGTTCACCTGCGAAGTCGAGTTGCCCGAGGACTTACAGCCGGAGCAGGCCGCCAGCACAGCCATACTGATTGCCAGCGAAATCAAAGGGCGACATTTCATCTCGCTAATTCTAGCGCTGCATCCCGCGTTTGCGCTCCATTACCGTTTCCAGAGCCTGCTGCGTTTCCCTCGTCAGATGATACGACTCGCTGTCCGCGGGATACTGGCGCGACACCACGTCCGAACGAAAAGCCTGGACCGCATCGGTAATCAGAGCCGCGGCGTCGCCGTAACGACGCACGAATTTGGCTGCTGGAGCAAACGTCAGATTCAGAATGTCGTGAATCACCAGCACCTGACCATCGCACTCAGGGCCGGCTCCGATGCCAATGGTCGGAGTCGCGACCTCGGCCGTGATCATGGCTGCCACTTCCCGCGGAATGCCTTCCAGATAAATGCAGGCCACGCCGGCGCGGTCAAGCGCCACCGCGTCCCGCATGAGCTGTTCAATGGCGCTGAGTGATTTGCCCTGCACCTTGTATCCGCTCATTACGTTCACCGACTGCGGCGTCAGTCCGATGTGGCCGGCCACGGGAATCTCGGCATCTATGATACGGCGGATCAGATCAGCGCGTTTCTCGCCGCCTTCTACCTTCACCGCCTCGGCGCCGCCTTCCTTGATGAAGCGGGTAGCATTCTTTACTGCTTCGTCGGTACCGACGTGGTACGACCCGTAGGGCATGTCGGCGATCAAGAATGCATGTTTCACTCCCCGGTGCACAGCCCGGGTGTGATGCAGCATTTCATCGACAGTGACGGAAAGTGTGTTTTCGTAACCGAGCATGGTCTGGGCGAGCGAATCCCCGACCAGGATGATGTCAATGGAGGCGTCATCCACCAAGCGCGCGGTCGCATAGTCATAGGCCGTCAGACAAGTAATGGGTTGATGTTGGAGTTTCTTTTCGCGAAGAGAAGCTACAGTGATTTTCGGGCGAGGTTCGCCAACCGGTGTGAGACTCACAATGTCCTCCAGTGCCCCTCCGGCTTCGCCGGATAGAGCCTGTCTAATGCTGGAGGTATTGTAGTCGCTGGGTAAGGGCCGTGGCTAGAGGGTTCCGGTAGCTGCGCAGAATCAGTGAGTTAGGCTGAGAGAGCCATTTGGGTTATCGCCTGCGTTTGCTGTTGGCGCGCAGCCAGGCCGTGTATGCGGGTTCATCCAGCGTACCAGCCGCAAGGCTGAGGACGGCCTGAGTGGCGTCCTCCTCGCTTGCGATGAAGCTGAAGCCGTTGAGTTCGAGGAACAAGATTCCGATCACAAAACCCACCCGTTTATTGCCATCGACGAAGGGGTGATTGCGGACAACGCCCGCCGTATAAAGGGCGGCCATCTCGACCACGTCGGCTGAGGCGGCATAGGCATAGTGCTGGCGGGGCCGAGCCAGAGCGGATTGCAAGAGTCCCAGATCGCGTAATCCAGAGGCACCGCCGTGTGCGGCTAGGAATCGATCATGTATCGCCAAGACGTCGCGCTCCTCGATCCAGATTGGTTCCTTCCTCTTCACTTTGCCAGGGCGTTCAAGGTATTGCGGAAGCGGCCCATAATCTCTTCAGCTTTTTTCATCTTCTTTTCGAACGCTGGATCGTAGGGGGTGAGCCGGTAACCGCCCTCCGCCGCCTCAATCAGAAAGAGCCGCTCCCCGTTATCGGTCCGCAGACGGTTGATGACTTCTTTGGGCAACACTACCCCCAGCGAGTTGCCAAACTTGCGTACCTTGAGCTCGACCATAAATAGTCTCCGTTATTACAATTGTAATAACCTAACAGGCGGGGTGCAAGCGAAAAGTAGACGTCAGTATGCCGAGGCTGGGAAACTGTCGAACGGCGACCAACGACGGGGTCCTACGCGCTGGCGGCTTCTTCTCTGCCCAGCGGCAAGAAATATTGCGTCCCCTTGATAGGCGCGGAGACCTTTCGCAACAACTCCTGCAAGTCCTGGTTACGTTCCACGAAATCAATCTCAGAAGTATTGACAATCAGCAGGTCCGACGAGGTGTAATGAAAAAAGAAGTGTTCGTAGGCCTTGATCACTTCTTCCAGATACTCCTCGTTGATCGCCTTTTCTCCCGGCGCGTTCTTCTTCTTGAGGCGCTTTTTCAACACTTCGGGAGTGGCCTGTAAATAAATCACGAGATCCGGCGTGGGCAACTGCTCGCGAAAGTGGTTGTAGTAGCGATTGTAGGTGTCGAGTTCCTGGTCAGTCAGGTTGAGGCAGGCGAAAAGTTTGTCTTTCTCGAAGATGAAATCAGCGACCACCATCTTTTGCGAGCTCGCGCCCAAGTCAAGTCCCTGGAGCTGCTCAAAGCGGCGGATCAGAAACGCGAACTGCGCCTGGAATCCGGCCCCGCGATCACCTTCATAAAAAGGGCGCAAAAACGGGTTGTCCTCGGCTTCCGTCACCCGCTGGGCATTGAGGCGCTCAGCCAGAATCCGCGCCAGCGTGCTCTTTCCGACGCGTATCGGACCTTCCACTGCAATGTAGCGGGGAAGCTCGAAAAGCTTGGCCATGGGGTTTTAAGAAGCGCTGCTTCGCATGGCAGCATAACGCGAGTACGGGCAGCTTGCAATTGAGGAAAAGGTTAACCCCGCTGTTCGCCAGGGAGACACAGTACAATCGGCGCAACATGTTCGGGGTTCTTGCGAGTGCCGCAGGTCTGGCGGCGGCGACAGCCGCTGGCTATCAGTCGATGTCCCCAACGGGCCAGTGGTATGGCCGGACTTTTACCGGTCTGCCAGCTGGCTCGAAGAAACTTGCACTAACCTACGACGACGGCCCCAACGATTCACATACTCTGCGTTTGTTGGAGGTTCTTGCTAAACACGATATCCACGCTACATTTTTCCTGATCGGCCGCTACGTTAAACAACGGCCTGACATCGTACGCGAGATTGCACAAGCCGGTCATGCAATCGGCAACCACACGTTCAGCCATCCCAATCTGATCTTTGCATCGACCCAGCAGGCCCGCGCCGAACTGCAAAAATGCGAGCTGGCGCTGTCCGACGCTGTGGGGGAGCATTCTCGGCTGTTTCGGCCTCCTTTTGGTGGGCGCCGGCCTGTCACCTTGCGCATCGCACGCAGTCTGGGGTTGGAGCCGGTAATGTGGAACGTTACCGGGTGGGACTGGAGCGGGAAACCGGCGCGATACGTCGTACGCAAGATCCGACAGCAAGTTCGTGGCGGCGATGTGATTCTGCTCCACGACGGCAGTCACGTGGAGTTCGGGATGGATCGCTCCCAGACCGTACTGGCCACGGATCGCCTACTTGCCCGCTTCAAGGCTGAGGGCTACAACTTCGTCACCATCCCTGAGATGCTGGGAATGGCAAATCTCAGAGTTAGTTCTTAGTACTACGCGCATGTGGCTTCGTTGAACGCTTGCTTCGCTGCCGCTACTGTCTTCCGAATGTCTTCTTCGGTGTGCGCAGTGCTTAGAAACGCCGCTTCGAATTGCGAGGGCGGTAGATAGACTCCATCATCGAGCATGGATCGGAAGAAGCGCGCAAAGGCCTCAGTGTCTGATTTCGCCGCCTCAGTCCAGTTCGTAACCGGGCCGGGCTGGAAGAACCAGGTAAACATCGATCCAACGCGATTGTGGCACAAGGGCACGCCAGCGTTTTTGGCTGCATCAGCGACTCCGGCCACTAGTTCTCCGCTCAGCTTCTCCAGACGCGGGTAGATGTTCTGCTTGTGTTCGTGCAGATGACGCAACGTCGCCAAGCCTGCGGCCATGGTGACGGGATTGCCCGAGAGCGTCCCCGCCTGGTACATGGGACCAAGCGGAGCGACCAAATCCATGATCTCCGACGCTCCTCCGTAGGCTCCGACCGGCATTCCTCCGCCGATGATTTTTCCCAGCGTCGTCAGGTCAGACTGGATACCGTAAAGCTCCTGAGCGCCACCGAAGGCTACGCGAAATCCGGTCATGACTTCATCGAAAATCAGGACCGTCTTTTCTTGACGAGTCATCAAACGCAGGGCCGCCAGATACTCTCCCGAAGCCGGCACGCAACCCATGTTCCCCACCACCGGCTCGACAATCACGCAGGCAATCTGGTGCTTGAATTTCTTGAATGCCTGTTCCAGCGGATGAAGGTCGCCAAAAGGCAAAGCCAGCGTGAATTGTGCGAACTCTTCGGGAACGCCCGCAGAACCTGGGATACCGAGCGTGGCGACACCCGATCCGGCTTTCACTAATAGAGCGTCGGCGTGACCGTGATAGCAGCCTTCAAACTTGATCACATATTTACGCTTGGTATAGGCACGAGCCAGGCGGATGGCAGACATTGTCGCTTCGGTGCCCGAATTGACGAATCGTATCTTCTGAATATGAGGGAACGCTGAGATTACAGCTTCCGCCAGATCCGCTTCGCTGGGGATGGAAGTGCCGAAGCTGGTGCCGTTGCGTGCCGCTGCGATTACCGCCTCGAGAACGTCGGGCGCGGAATGCCCAAGAATAAGTGGTCCCCAGGAACCGACGTAATCTATATATTCGTTGCCGTCGGCGTCGAACAGACGGGAACCTTCGCCGCGCAGCATAAAAGGCGCATCTCCGCCAACCGCCCGAAAGGCGCGCACCGGAGAATTAACACCGCCAGGAATCAGCTTTTCGGCGCGCTTCTGGAGCGCGCGAGAAATCTCCGTCTTGCGGGGCATAAGTCTCCTTGAATGGCTGGCAGATATGTTAACAGCCATAAAAAGCGGTCGTCACACGCGCGAAAGAATGTCCTCTCAACAAGAACCAGCCAGTACCAAAGAGGTAACAAAATAATTAACCTGAATTTTACAATTCAGCAACAGTACTGAAACACGTGGCCGGTAGGCTTATCTCATTACACGCCCTTCTAACCGGGAGGGTCTTAAGGACGGTCTCGGGGGGCTCCGGGCCGTCCTGACTTTTTTGGGCTGGTGGCAGCGTCCTTTGTGCTCCAGCATCTTACCTGCGTGATCCACAGCGATGAACGTGAGGATGTTACCTTCCTGGGTTCACTCCGGCTGCACTTGGGCTGCACTTGGGCTGCATTTTGCGCCTGCCTCCCCAGTTCTTCTCCGCAACGGTTAACTATGGTTTACTACACGACATATGCTACTGTTAACTACCCAATTTTGTGAGGTCAGCGACCGCGTCGTAGAGATTCTGCTAACTCAAGGCGCGTAAACTTGCGAGACGCTGTAAACCGGAATCGAAATTGAAATTCATCTTCAAAATCGCGCGGCGAGGATGGTCCCAGGAGCCCGATGCTACTGCCTTTCTCGATTGCTGGATTCGATCCGGTTGCCTGCGGCTGGTTTTGGCGCTATGTATGTTCGCTCCGGTCCGGCATGCAACCGCCCAGACGCGAGCCCCAGATGCTTCCGCGACCACACAGTCCAGCAGCACACCCCAGGACGCTGATCCTCCGCCCGACGCTGCTCCTGAGAGCATGTTTCCGCGCTTAAAGGACGACCGCTTCTGTTTATCGGGACAGGCAAACTTCATTTTCCAGACGAATCCTTCGTTCTTTGCCAAGTACAGCGGACCGCACAGCCTCGGTCCCAACTACCAGAAAGCGACGTCGCGCGTGTTGACGTTCTACACCGGTGTGCGCCTGACCGGGTCGACCGAGATTCTGGTCGACATCGAGGAAACAGGCGGTGCAGCTCTAAGTAAAGGGTTTGGTTTGGCGGGTTTTACCAATCTGGACATCGTGCGCAATCCACTCTTGAGCAAAGCGCCCTACGTAGCCCGCGCCATGTTTCACAAAGTGTTCGCGCTGAGTAAAGACGAAATCGAGAACGAGCGCAATCCTTTGTCTCTATTCACCGAGCTTCCCAAGCGCCGCCTCGAGGTTCGGGTTGGGAAGTTCAGTATGCCGGATTTTTTTGACCAGAACTCAGCCGGCTCGGACACACACCTGCAATTCCTCAACTGGACCGTAGACAACAATGGGGCTTACGACTATGCCGCGGACACGCGCGGCTACACCGTCGGAGCCGTGGCCGATTATGAAGATCCGAAATTCAGCCTTAAGTTTGCCGAGGCTTTGATGCCCAAGGTTGCCAACGGCATCGACCTGGTGTGGAAGTTTTGGGAAGCGCACGCCGAAAATATCGAATTCGATTGGAACCACGGCGTTCTTCCAAAGAAGCCCGGCGTGATTCGCCTGATCGGATACACCAATCACGCCAATATGGGCATTTATAAACAGGCCGTTGCCCAGTTCGAGGCAGGCCTGGTGCCGGTTCCGGAGATCACGAACCATCCCTGGCATATCACGATGAAATATGGTTTTGGAATTAACCTGGAGCAGAATCTTTCGCCGAACTTCGTGGCATTTGCGCGCTGGGGTTGGGACAACGGTCGCACCGAATCATTCGCCTATACCGAAGTAGACGAAACTTTTCTCGAGGGCCTTGGTGTGTACGGTGCGAAGTGGCATCGCAAGCAGGACCGCGCTGGAATCGCATTCGTTTCCAATGGCATTTGCAAGGACCATCAGACCTATCTGGCGGATGGAGGACTTGGTTTCCTTCTTGGCGACGGCGCCTTGACCTACGGCCGGGAAAACATTTTGGAAGCCTATTACACGGCTCACGTCTGGCGGGGAATCTATGTCGCCCCAGGCGTGCAGCACATCAACAACCCCGGATACAACCGGGACCGCGGCCCGGTCACCGTGCCCAGTTTCCGCGCACATGTAGAATTCTAGGAGACTCTACTTTTCTACCTTCACACCTTTCCAAAATGCAACATAGCCCTTGATCTGTTTGGCCTCACGCTTAGGCTCGGGATAAAACCAAGCTGCGTCTTTATTCCGTTTCCCATTGACTTCCACATCGTAATAGCTGGCTGTCCCCTTCCACGGACACACCGTGTGAGTTGCGCTGAGTTTGAAGTACTCCTGTTGAATAGCGTCGGGCGGAAAATACTGATTGTCCTCCACCTCCACGCAATGGTTCGATTCTGCCAACACCGCATCTTCCCAAGTTGCTTTTGCCATGATGTCCATTTAGATTGCTGAACGGAGCCACAGTTGCAAACTTTGACCAAGCCAGCAACTTTCACCGCGAATTCCATGGTCGGGCCGCTGCGGCGAGTGATAGTGTGTTCCCCGCGCTCGGCCGGCTGGGACACGCCGGGACAGTCGAGCGAGTGGCAGAAACTGGGGTTTCTTCGCCGGCCGGATTTCGGCATGGCGCAATCTCAACATCATGAGTTGTGTCGTCAGTTGCAGGAAGTCGCGGAAGTTGTCCAGCTTCCGCCCGCTTCTGACCTTTCGCTCGATGCCGTTTACGCGCATGATCCATCGCTTCCGACCGACTACGGGGTAATCATCATGAACCCAGGCAAGGCGAATCGCGGGCCGGAAGCTCGTCGCCAAGCTGAGCTTTACCGAAAGCTGGGAACACCGGTACTGGGAGAGATTCGTGGTCCCGGAACGACCGAAGCAGGTGACATCGTATGGTTGAATTCGCGTACCCTGCTGGCCGGAAGCGGCTACCGCACCAATTCAGCCGGCATCGCCCAATTGCATTCGCTGCTCGCGCCCAAGAGTGTGGAAGTGCATACCGCGCCACTGCCCTACGGTCCCGGGCCAGCTGCGTGCTTGCACTTAATGTCGCTCATCAGCTTACTGGACGAGCAAACCGCATTGGTGGATTTACCCTGGCTCGCGGTAGAGACGGTGGAACTACTCAAGGCCCGTGGCTACAGGTTTATCGAGATCGATTATTCGGAACGCGATACGCTGGCCTGCAACGTGCTCTCGCTGGGGAAGAAGCGACTGCTGGCGCTGGAAGAAAACTCCAAGACCAACGCCAAGATGCATGCCGCTGGATTCGATGTCCGCACCTTCCCCGGCTCAGAACTATGCATCAACGGCAGTGGCGGACCGACTTGCCTGACAAGGCCGCTGCTAAGGGGATAATTTTTTAGCCCATGGACAGGGTCCCTTGCCCCGAATCCTCCGAACTCGAAGGAGTTTCCTTGGCTGATCCAACAATCCTCAGTTTCCAGCATGCGATGAAGCCGGCTCCGCCGCATCGGTCAATTCAAAAATCTGGGCCATGAAACGGATAAGCAAGAGTGTGTCGGTGAGAGTGGGCTTCCCCTTCATATCAACGTGGCTGATCGCGGGACTGATGAGCGCGGACCTTAAGACGTTAGCCGGTACGTCCTGCATCAGCCACTGCAGTTCCGGGGGTGGGATGACATTATCGGCCACGCCATGCAGGAGCAATACCGGAACTTTCAGCGAACCCAGGTGCCCGTGGGGAGAAACCGAAGACATTTCGGCGTGATGGCGAGCAATGGCCGCGTCCAGTTCATTGGCGAACGCCGCCACATGGTGCCCAAATAACATCTCCATCTTTCGACGGGAATCGGGACTAAGCTGTTGCGCGCATTTTCGTGATTCTTCGACTCTTTCCCACAGCAGCAAGCGGAGTGCTTCGCGCGCTGCAGGCACGTCATCAGATGAGAAGAAATCTTCCACATGCGAATAGGTCAGAACCAGCGCTCCGTACTCGTGGGCGGGCATTTCTAGGGTCGTGCCATCAGGGCGCTGGATGCGATTCGTCACGAAGAATTTGGAAACACGTTCAAGGTCGTCGTGAGCTCCGACCGACATGACAAAACCGATGTCAGGTCCAAATCTCGGATCTGCGGCTGCAAGCAACGCCAAACCTCCAGCGAAGCTTATCCCTAACACGCCAACTTTCCGGCCCACCGATGCAGAGAGTGTATGGGCCGCGTATCCAATGAGATCAATGGAAGATGGGTCGACCCGATAATCAGTCAGAGACGGTAGCTCGGGCGTCAAGACACGAATGCCGCTCGAAGAGATAGCGCGGGCAAATGCGACCAGCCGGGGCTCGTCGATACCAGGATGATGCACACCATGGACGATGACCATGCCCGGAGCGCGAGGCTTGTCCTTGGGGACGTACAAACGCGCGCGAATAGAACCCGACGGAGTCGGCACTTCCGTTGCCGATTCTTCGAAGGAATCGGCTGTAATAGTCGCCAGCGCTCCCGGGTTTTGCGGGTTCTGTACTCGCAGCAGGAGCGCTGCCGCGCGGAAATGGGCACTCACATGGAGTGCAGCCATCGAAGCTGCGATGAGCGCAGCCACGAACGCGAGGACTAGCACGATTCGCTGCCGTCTTTGTTGGAATGGGATGATCATCCGGGTCGTAGTCGGCGAGAGTATATCCTCAAGTCGGCACCTCTGTATCCTCCTGCTAAAATCAAAGAACGATGGTTCTTCCCTTCGTTCGCGATCTGTTCGCGGACGTAGAAAAATTGCCCGCCTTTGCGCGTGTTGCCTCCCACCTCCGAGAGGGCACGGGGCGGCTAAGTGTCTCTGGACTTACTCCCACCGCTAAGGCCCTGTTTCTGGTTCTGTGGCAGCGGGCTGCCGGGCGACCGCTCGTCATGATTGTCCCTGACAATCGCACAGCTGAAGACATGGTACCGGTACTGCAAGCCTTCCACGACCTGACCGGCGGCAACGATCCCGACTCCATCGTCTCGCTGCCGACGCGTGACGTTCTGCCCTTTCAGAATCTGTCGCCGCACCCTGAAATTCAAGAAGAACGTGCTGTGGCTCTTTGGAAGATCGCCTCTGGAGCGGTCTCGATCTTGGTCGTACCGGTGGCTTCCGCGGCGCTTCGTCTGCGATCCGCTGAATACTATGCCGACCTGGCGCGCGTGATCCGCCGCAGCGAGACCCTGGATATCGATCCTCTGCTTGCTCATCTCAACACTGTCGGTTACAGCGTCACAGATGTGGTCGAAATGCCCGGTGAGTATGCCTCGCGTGGGGGCATTCTTGACGTATATTCGCCCGAGGCCGACCGGCCGCTGCGCATCGAGTTCTTTGGCGATGAAGTCGAGTCCATCCGCAAGTTCGACCCCGCAACTCAACGTTCGTCAACGCCCGTCGACGAGGCTTTGCTGCTCCCGCTGACCGAGACTCCGGTCACCGAGGAGTTGTTGGGTGCAATTCATGCGCGCCTTTCCGGCAGGCGCATCACCGGCGCGGAAGAAGTGGTGGAGCAGGCTGTACGCTCGGGTGGAGTCACGGTTTTTCCTGGATGGGAGTTCTATGCGCCCGTGGCTGGCGCCGACCGCACCGTATTCGACCTGATGCCCCGGGCCGCGGTGCTGGCCGACGAACCGGACAGCCTGCGTAACGAATTTGACCAAGTCTGGGCGCGAATCGAGGAAGCCCACGAACGCAGTGGTGTCGGCAAGCTGGTACAGTCTGCTGACCTGTACCTTCCCCCGGAAAATTGGTGGGAAAAACTCTCTGGTCTTCCCGGAGCCGACGTCGAGCATCTCGAAGTCACGCGGCCCGGCCGCGCCGAATCAATTAGCTTTCACTCCCAGCCCGCGCCGCGTTTCCACGGCTCGGTCAATGCGATGTTGGAAGACGCCAAGAAGCAGGTAGCGGAGCAGAACCGCGTGCTCATTGCTGTCCCCAACATTGGAGAAGTTGAGCGCCTGGCCGACCTGTTCAGCGAGAACAGCGTTTCTTTCCGACTGGGCAGCCGCACTCGCGGCGGAGAGAGCTACGCCGACGAGACCGCGTATTTTGCTGGTGAGATCTACACCTCAACTCTGGCCAAAGCCTATATACCGGACGGCGTCGTACTTCCCGACGCGCATCTTGCCATCTTTGGCGCCCGCGATCTTTTTGACGAATCTGACGCTGTGATCTCCCGGCCGCAGCGGTCTAAATCCAAGACTTCTGCATTTCTCTCCGACTTCCGTGATCTCCAGGTTGGAGATTACGTGGTCCATGTGGAGCACGGCATTGGGCAATATCAGGGTCTCAAGGAAATTAATCAGGGTGACGGCAACGCTGAATTCATGCTGCTCGAGTATGCCGAAGGTGCGCGCTTGTATGTGCCACTTACGCGCCTTGATCTGATCCAGAAGTATCGGTCTTCTGAAGGGGCCAAGCCAGCATTAAACCACCTTGGCACCGCTGCCTGGGCCAAGACCAAAGCGCGGGTGAAAAAGGCCATGAAGGACATGGCCGACGAACTGCTCAAGCTCTACGCGGAGCGCAGAGCGGCCAAAGGCTATGCCTTCTCTACCGACGGCCAGTTCATGCGCGAGTTCGAAGACTCGTTCGAGTTCAGCGAAACCGAAGATCAGGACATGGCGATTGTTGACGTCAAACGCGACATGGAGTCTTCGCAGCCCATGGACCGGCTCTTGTGTGGCGATGTCGGCTATGGCAAGACAGAAATCGCCATGCGTGCTGCTTTCAAGGCGGTCAATGACAACAAACAGGTGGCTGTCCTGGCGCCGACCACTGTGCTCGCCTTCCAACATTTCGAAACTTTCAAGCAACGCTTCGCCGCTTTTCCCGTCAGCATCGAGATGATCAGCCGCTTCCGAAGTGCCAAGCAGCAGAAAGATATTTTGCAAAGAGTTGAGGCCGGAAAGATCGACATCCTGATCGGCACGCACCGCCTGCTTTCCAAGGACATTAAGTTCCCCGATCTCGGATTGCTGGTGGTGGACGAAGAACAGCGCTTCGGAGTGCGCCACAAAGAGCGCTTGAAGCAGATGCGCAAGGAAGTTGACGTTCTCACCATGTCAGCCACGCCGATTCCGCGCACGCTGCACATGTCGCTAGTCGGTCTGCGCGACATGAGCGTGATTGAGACACCGCCCAAAGATCGCATCGCCATCCAGACTGTAGTAGCGAGTTGGGACGAAAAGCTGATTCAGTCGTCCCTTGAGCAGGAACTCGCCCGCGGCGGCCAGGTGTATTTCGTCCACAACCGTGTCGAGAGCATCTGGGAGATCGCCGCCAAGCTGCAAGCCTTGGTGCCGAAGGCCCGCATCATCGTGGGACACGGCCAGATGTCGGAAGGTGAGCTCGAGAAAATGATGCTGAAATTCATGCATCACGAAGCCGACATTTTGGTGGCTACGACCATCATTGAGAACGGCCTCGACATTCCACTCTGCAATACGATCGTCATCAACCGCGCCGACCGCTTTGGATTGTCTGAACTCTACCAGCTGCGCGGTCGCGTGGGACGCTCCAACCGGCGCGCTTACGCCTACTTGTTGATTCCGGCAGACGTCGAACTCACCCCCATTGCCCGGCGGCGGCTGGCGGCGCTAAAAGAATTCTCCGACTTGGGCGCCGGATTCAAGATTGCGGCTCTCGATCTCGAGCTTCGCGGCGCGGGTAATCTGCTGGGCGGCGAGCAGAGCGGGCATATCGAAGCCATCGGATTCGAGCTTTACACCCAGATGTTGGATCGCGCCGTGCGTGAGATGAAAGGCGAGTCCACGGTCGAAGAAGCTTCCATCCAGATTAACCTGGGTCTCAACATCCGCATTCCCTTCGAATATATTCCAGAAGAGAATCAGCGATTGCGGATGTACAAGCGCGTTGCCGGGGTGGAAACCGAATCGCAATTGGCGGATGTTGGGGCTGAGCTCCAGGACCGCTATGGAGAGCCGCCGCCAGCCGTGCGCAACTTGCTGGAATACGCGTCGCTCAAATTGCTCGCGGTTCGCGTCGGCGTAACCGCAATCGAGCGCAAACGAGAGCTCATGACTGTCAAGTTCCGCGAGAATGCAGCCATTGATTCCGAAAAACTGGCGCGCTTCGTATCTTCGCAACGAGGCGCGCAGTTCAGCCCTGATGGGACACTCAAGTTTGTTTTGAAAGCCACGGCTCCCGCGGAAGTGCTCTCTCTGTTGTACAAGCTTCTCGAAGAACTGGCTGCCGGAGTTCCCGAAACGGCCGCGGCATCCAGGTCCGCATCGTAGACCGAAGATTAACCACATCATTTGCCGTGTTAATCTCAAGTACTTTCACCGCTCATGGCCCCGCCCTCACCAATCCTGCCCGTTGGCTTTAGTCTGGGGGCGGTTTTCGTTTGGGGCACAAGTGATTTTCTCGGTGGATATGCTTCTCGCCGTTCAAACTCATTCGTATTCACCAGCATCGTTCACGCCACCGGACTGCTCCTGATGTTGGGAGTTGCTCTCGCCGGGCACTCTCCATTTCCGTCGCGGACTGCGGTCGCGTGGGCCCTGGCTGCGGGATTGTCGGGCGGCGCCGGTCTGGCCATTTTCTATCGTGCGCTGGCGTCAGGAAGAATGGGACTTACCGCGCCAGTGGCAGCAGTGCTCAGCGCGGCCATTCCCACCGTGTTCGGCATATTCATCGAAGGCGTTCCGCGCGTCGTACAGGTTGTGGGCTTTGGGCTTGCGGCGGCTGGAATCTGGCTGATTTCCCGGCCGGAAGACGGCAGCCGCCCCCAGGGAATCGGTACCGCTGTTTTCGCCGGCATCGCCTTCGCTGGCTTCTACCTTTTCATAAAGCAGGCCGGAAACGACTCCGCCGTCTGGCTAGCCGCCGTATCCCGCGTGGCAGCGGTTGCACTTACTGGAACAATCGTGGTCTTGGGACGACATCGCCAAATCACTCCTCAGGGGGTTGGCTGGGGCTTGGTGGCTGGAGTTCTCGACATCTCAGGCAGCGTTTTGTTCATACGTGCCACTCAGACTGGGCGCCTCGACGCAGCCGTCGTCATCAGTTCGCTTTATCCCGCGATCACGGTGTTGCTCGCACGCCTGGTCCTCAAAGAGCACTTCACCCACTGGAAGGTCGTAGGCATGTTCGCGGCATTGCTGGCGGTGCCGTTGATTGCGGCGAGGTAAGCGTATTCCATATTCTAGAATATGGAATAAAGGAAGCCGATGTCCCTGCTCGAAATTCGTAGTCTGACGAAAGTCTTCCCGCTCGGAGAATCCGTTTTCGGCGGCAGCGCCAAGGGCGAAGTCCGGGCAGTGGACGACGTTTCTTTCGACATTGAGTCCGGAGAAACTTTGGGCTTGGTCGGCGAATCGGGATCGGGGAAGAGCACGCTCGGCCGTCTGGTTCTACGCCTGATCGAACCTACTTCGGGTAGCATCTCGTTCGAAGGCCGCGATGTCCTGGCCGCCAGTCACTCCGATTTGCGCCGCCTCCGTCGCGATATGCAGATCATTTTTCAAGACCCCTTTGGATCACTTGATCCGCGCATGCGAGTTGAGGACGTGATTGTCGAGCCGCTGATCATCCACGAATCGTTGAGCAAGCCGGCGCGTCGCCAACGAGTCGAGGAACTTCTGCGAGTGGTCGGTCTCGACCAATCAGCCATGCGTCGCTTTCCCCACGAATTCAGCGGCGGACAGCGGCAGAGAATCGGCATTGCTCGAGCGCTGGCCTTGCGTCCCAAGTTCATTGTCGCGGACGAACCGGTCTCCGCCCTCGACGTCAGTGTGGGCGCTCAAATCGTGAATTTGCTGTCCCAATTGCAGCGCGGATTCGGCTTGACCTACCTATTCATCTCGCACTCCATGCCGGTGGTTCGCTATCTCGCGACGCGCATTGCCGTGATGTATCGCGGCAAGATCGTAGAGATTGGGACAACCCAGCAGATCACCATGCAGCCGCGGCATTCCTACACGCAAAGCCTTCTTGAAGCCACTCCGGAGGTAGTTGCTTAGAGGTGCGCTGCCACTTAGGAGTAGTATAGGTCTTCCATCGCCTTCTTCACTTTCGCCGACAACTGTTCCATTTCGCGCGGTCCATAGCTGGCAGTTGAAATAGGCTCACCCACCCGCATTTCCAGCGGGCGGCTCTTGATGTGGTAGGTGTTCATGGGCAACAGCTCATAAGTTCCGACCAGCGCGATAGGGACAATATCTACCTGCGCCTTGATTGCCAGGTAGAAGGCGCCCGGTAGAAACGGTTTTATCTCGCCATCCGGAGTACGGCCGCCCTCGGGGAAAATCACCAGCGGCATGCCTGCTTTCAGGCTCTTCACCGCAGAGCGGATATCGGCAATCGAACGCGTGGGAGTCTGCTGATTGATGCAGACCTGTCCCGATCGCTTCAGATACCCACCGATCAGAGGATAGGACAGCAGTTCCTTTTTGAAGACGATGCGGAATTGAAATGGAAGATTGGCGAAGAGAACAGGAATATCGAGCGCTGAGGCATGGGTCACGGCGTAGACGTAGGTCTTTGAAGTGTCGATCTTGTCGAGTCCCGTCACTTTTACGGGAGAAGCGATCGTCGCCATGATGCACTTGGTCCATAAACGCGCAAAACTGTGCAGGATGCGTTCTCGGTTGCCGAACCAAGACGCGGGAACTGAAATAGGACCGAGGACGACCGTATAAGCCCAGATGAGTGGATCAAAAATCAGATACGAACGCAGGCGGCTCGCCCAACCGTATTTTCGTTCATCCGAGACAGTTGTAGCCCGTGCCCTGGGAGACAGCGTTCTCCGATCACCGTTGTCGGTGTTGGTTTCGTTATCCACGGAGGTGTTCAATTCCGCCACTCAGACCCTCACCTGTAGCAGCCGCATAGCTTCTCCCACAATGTATATGGAACCTGTAATAACCACCACCCCGCGCGTGCCCGCAAGAACACTGGCTCGCTCCAAGGCTGAGGCAACATCTGGCGCTGCCTCAATCTCGGTCGAAGTGCGAGCTGCAGCGTGCCGAATATCTTCCGCCGTAGCCGATCGCGGGTTGTCCGCCGGGGTAACGATCACCCGCTCTGCCAACGGAAAAAGAATTTCAGTCATCTCGGTAATTGCTTTATCGCGCATCGCCCCAAACACAAACGTGAGCTGCCGAGCTTCGTAGCAAGTGGACAGCGTAGAACGCAGTGCCCACGCCCCTGCCGGATTGTGCGCCACATCGAAAACATATTCCGGAGCGTTATCCCTGGCAGGAACAACGTGGAAGCGTCCCGGCCAATGCGTCTCACGAATTCCGCGTTCGATCGACTCCGGTGTGATGGCAAGGCCATGTTTAGCCAGTTCCACCGCCGTCGCAATAGCGAGAGCGACATTTCTCAACTGATGCCGCCCTATCAGCGGCGTTTCTACCAGGATCTGCTTGCCCATGACCTGTAGCGGATAGCGGAGCTTATGTATCTCTGGGACCAGATATTCCACACTCCCTGGGCTCACCGGCGGCACATAGGACACGGCGCTTACTCCCTGGGCCTCCAAATCCAAGATGGTGTTGCCAATTACATCGTTGGCTTGCGGCTGCTGTGGCAGCGTCACCACCACACCGCCCCGCCGGATAATGCCCACCTTTTCGCGCGCAATCTCCGCCACTGTGTTCCCCAGAAACTGCTGGTGATCGAGCGAAATGTCGGTAATCACACTGACTCTTGGCTCCACCACGTTAGTGGCGTCCAAGCGTCCGCCCATGCCTACTTCCAACACTCCGATGTCCACTTTGTTCTGCGCAAAATACTCGAAGGCAATGCCGGTCAGCATCTCGAAGAAGCTGGGATGCCAGGGCAAATCGCACTCTTCGACCAGGCCTTCCCCAGTGCGATCCACTAAGTCGTGGATCAAGGCAAACTCGTCGTCGTGAATTTCGTTGCCGTCGATCCGAATCCGCTCGTTGATGCGAACCAGGTGGGGCGAGGTGTACAGCCCGGTGCGCAATCCCGATGCCCGCAGGATTGAAGCCAGCGTGGCCGCCGTTGATCCCTTGCCGTTCGTGCCTGCAATCAGCACGCTGGGGAATCGCTGCTCTGGGTGGTTCAGTGCTCCCAGCAGCGCGCGCATATGCGCCAAGTCGAACTTATGGGAGGGAGTCTGGGCTAGTTCGTGGCCCAACGCATACATGCGCGCAACTGCGGTTTCATAAGACATGGAACAGCTTTCAGCTTATCAGTTTCAGGTATCTGCCTTGGACTTCCCAGAAGGTTGAATCGGAAGGGGATCACGGCCGCCGAACGGGGTAGAACTAGGATTGGCTGAAAGCTGACGGCTGAGAGCTGATATAGCTACGCCGCCATAAAGTCGAGGGCGCGCCCGATGTACGCCTTCAGATCTTTGCGCGACACTACGGCGTCGAGCATGCCGTGCTCCAGCAGAAATTCGCTGCGCTGGAAACCCGCTGGCAGCTTTTGCCGGATAGTTTGTTCAATCACGCGTGGACCAGCGAACCCGATGAGTGCCCCTGGTTCGGCAACGTTGAGATCACCCAACATTGCGAACGACGCGGTCACGCCGCCGGTTGTGGGATCAGTCAGCACCGAGATATACGGCACCCGCGCCTCATCCAACCGGGCCAAAGCCGCGGAAATCTTTGCCAACTGCATCAGGCTGACCACGCCTTCCATCATGCGCGCCCCGCCGGAAGCCGAAACAATGATGAGCGGCGTTCTGGTCTTCTGCGCCTCTTCGACGGCCCGCGTGATCACCTCGCCTACCACCGCCCCCATACTGCCGCCGATAAAGGCATATTCCATGGAGCTGACGATCACGGGCTTTCCGTTCAGCTTGCCGCGAGCATTGATGACGGCGTCCGTCAGCCCGGTTTCCGTTTGCGCTACTTCCAGGCGCGCGGAGTAGGACTTCAAGTCGGAGAATTGCAAAGGATCGGTTGAACTCAGGTTGTCGGCAAAGGTGTCGTACTGATCGCCATCCAGGAGCAGCGCCAGCCGGGTGCGAGCGTCGATGCGGAAGTGCTTGTCACACTTGGGACAAACCTGGAGGTTGTCTTCCAGGTCCTTTTTCCAGATGATCTGCCGGCAGCCCTCACACTTCACCCACAGCCCCTCGGTGCGAACTTTCTTCTCGCCCGAGGTGTCCAGCTCACCGGCTTCTCGTTTGAACCAGGCCATAGATAATTTTGTTAATTGAGCAATTTCGTAATTGGGTAATTTTGCGCCTCGGATTTCAATTACCCGATTACTCAATCCCCAAATTACTCCATTTCAGTACTCAATTCCCCTCTGCGCCATCACGCCCTTCTCGTAGGCGTGCTTTACTTGGCGCATTTCGGTCACGGTGTCCGCCAGTTCGACAATTGTCGGATGGGCGTTCCGCCCCGTCAAGATCACATGCACCATTTCCGGCTTTTTCTTGAGGCTTTCGACCACCTTGGCCGGATCGAGCATGCCGTAGCTGATGGCGTAATTGATCTCATCGAGTATGACCAAATCCCAGGTTCCCGACTGAATCGCCTGCTGGCTCTCAGCCCAGGCTTCCTCAACCATGCGAATGTCTTCCGGATCTGGCTTTTCCGTGCCAACCTTTACAAAGCCGCGGCCCAGTTGCTTCATAATGAACTTGTCGCCGAAGGCCTGTACCGCGTCCAGTTCGCCGTAATGCCACGAGCCTTTCAGGAACTGGAGCATCAGCACCCGCATTCCCTGGCCTACCGCTCTTAACGCAGTGCCCATAGCCGCCGTGGTCTTGCCCTTGCCAGGACCGGTATTGACGATGATCAAACCACGGCGAACGTCTGTCATTGTAGGTGAATCTCGATTGTACCTGTTCGCGGAGCCTTTAGTGCCCCAGATGGTAGGGATGTCCCTTCAGGATGGTGAATGCCCGATACAGCTGTTCTAGCAAGACTACCCGCGCCAACTCATGTGCCAGGGTCATTTTGCCCAGTGATAGCATCAGAGTCGCAGACCGCCGGGTTTCGTCGCTGAAACCATCCGCCGCGCCGATGGCGAACATCAGTGGCGATGAATTGCGGTCTTGGTATTCCCGGAGCCATCTGGCGAACTCTTCGGAGGAAAGCTGCTTGCCAAGGCTATCAAGCAGCACCAGCGAATGCCTGACGGGACGCGCTCCCGGTTTGCACAGCTTCAACAGACTGGCTTCGTCTTTTAAACCGACGCCTTCGACTTCAGCGTAGTGCTTTAGCCGTTTCAGGTATTCATCGGTCAATGACTGGATCGCGGTCGCCTTGGTCTTGCCGATCCATGCAATCTTGAGTTTCACGAGAAGGATTTAACCACAGAGAGCGCAGAGGAACACAAAGTGATTTTTGGTTTCCCCTGTGTTCCTCTGTGGTTTAGGTTTTAGTCCCCGAAGCCAGCACAACCGTCGCGCCAAACTTTATGCTTCCGCCGTCAGCATATCGCCCCAACGCCTCAAGCACCTCGCGGTTCATTTGCTCCCATTTCTCCGCTGGAACCCGCTTGATCATGGGCAAGAAGGGCGTCGACATTACCTGCGCCTGTTCCCAAACTTCCTCCGCCGGACCGGGCCAGGTCCAGGGCAATGTCTTCGTGGCTTCTTCAACCTGCTGAAACCCCGCTTCGCGAAGCGCGGCCGAAAGGCTCCCCGGCTGTCCGTAGCGGCAAGGATATTGCCCTGGCGGCGTCCGCTCCCCACCCGCATATTTATGCGCCACACCCATCATGCTCAACCAAAAGGGCTGTTCGAACGGTCCCCAGGCCAAGAAACATGCGCGGGACCCCGTTCTCAGCACGCGAAGCGCCTCTTGCAGTGCCTTCGTTTCAAAGAACATCACTCCGAATCGCGAAGTTACCAGATCAAAGCTATTGTCAGGAAAAGGAAGTTGGTGTGCGTCTGCTTGCTTGATTGTAAGATTCGTCAGCTTTCGCTCGCGCGCACGCTCAGCGGCAATCTCCAGAAGCTCCGCGCTGAGATCTAAAGCCATGACCTGTCCGCCCGGCTCAACCCGCGAAGCCAGGCTGATCGCAGGCTCACCCGTGCCGCTGGCCAGGTCCAAGATCTTCATGCCCGGGCTGGGCTGCGCATAGTCCACCAGCGCTTGCGTGACGTCCCGCCCCATGGCGGCCGACTTGGCCTTCCATTTATCGGCGGCGATCAGCCGATAAGAAGAACCCCAGTCCGGTTTACTAGAGGCATTCATAGAAAGATCTAAACCGCTTTAATCTAGGCTCCCTTGCGAGCCAAGTTCCGCGCCGGCGCCCGTTTGCTTTTTGCACGCCCCATCAACTCCGCCGGCTCCAACTTCTTTGCCGACTTCCACAGCCGCTCCAGGTCATAGAACCGGCGCGCTTTCTCCGAGAACACATGCACCACGAAATCGAAGTAATCGATCAGCACCCATTCCGCCTGCTTGTAGCCTTCAATATTGTTGGGGTACATTCCCGCTTTCTTTAGCCGGAGTTCCACTTCGTCGGCAATCGCCTGCACTTGGCGTGGATTGCTGCCGTTACACACCAGGAAATAGTCGGTGAAGGCTCCCGATCCCTTTTCCAGTTCTAGAATTGTGATTTCGTCCGCCTTCTTGTCCTGGCAGGCGGTAATGGCTTCGGCTACTTGGCGTTTCAGGTCGTTTTTCTTCATGCGGTCATAGGCGGATCGGTGTTTGGACGTCCGTACTTCCATTCTAGCCGATACCGCGCCCGCCAAGGATCTACTACCCGCGGGACTGATATAACCCCATCTTCCTGATGTACTCATCCACCGCCGGATCCACAAACTTTGCCAGCGAACGCTTGCCGCTAACCGCCTCGCGGATCGCTGTGGCTGAGACATTTTGCTGCACCCCATCCAGCAAATGTAACGTCACCCCTGGCAGCACCAGATCTCCTTTTGCAGGCTGCTTGGCGAACGGCTTGGTCACCGCTGCTTTCGGGCGCAGTCGCTCCGGCAGGGCATTAGCTACATCGGCCAAGGAATATCCGGGACGGCTGGCAACTATGAATGGACACTCTCGAAACAGGGCTTCCGGCTGGTGCCATTTGGCAATATCGTTAAACGCGTCAATACCGATCAGGAAAAACAGCCGGTCGGCCTTCTTTAACATCTGCTTCAACCGCTGGACTGTGTCGATGCTGTAATTCACCTCCGGCGTCGCTGCACCCTTCTTTCCGCTCACCACCGCTGTGGACGTTCCCGGTGCCTCGAGAAGCGAGGGCACAAACGTTTTCTCCGCCATGGTCGCCAGCACCACCATGGCATAGCGATCAGCAAACGCCGCCAGTGGCTGCTTTTTGTGCGGCGGATTCCCCGTCGGAACAAAATAGATGCGTCCCAGGGAAAAACGTTCCTGCGCCGCTTGCGCCAGAGCCAGGTGGCCACGATGAATGGGGTCAAATGTTCCGCTGAAAAGGCCGATGTTCATATATGCTAACCATGTCCTCCTGGCCAACATCTCTTTAGCGTCACAACGTCAAAACCATGTACTCCCGTAACTCGCACAGTTCCCATTGTGGAACTAGATTTGGACTGCATGCGATTGAAGCTCCCCCTTCTACGCGCGCGCTACATCCCCCCGGCTCGGGCGCCCATCCTCCGGTACGGCGTAGCCATCCTCAGCATTACCCTTGCTCTAATACCGGCCTGGATGCTTTCCGACGTGGTGGAAAGCCGCTTGGTAGTATTCGCGGTCGCCATCATGGTCAGCGCCTGGTATGGCGGCTGGAAACCCGGCCTGGTCGCGACCTCATTCGCCCTCACCGTAAGCGCCTACTTCTCACTGGCTGCAGGACGATCGCCATCCGAATATCGCAACGCCATCATACATCTCATATTGTTTGTTTTCGTGGCGGTGCTGATTTGCTCCTTCAACGCCGCACTGCGTTCGGCCCAGGAAGGCCTGCGCCGCTCCGAGGTCAACTTCCGTTCGTTAGTAACCAACGCCCCTTATGGTATTTGCCGTTGTGACGCCGATGGGGTGCTGCTTAGCGCCAACCCTGCCCTGGTCAGTCTCCTTGGCTATGCTTCAGAGGCAGAGTTGGTGGGGCACAACCTGGTGACGCTGCATGCCGATCCTCAACAGTGGTTCACCATCGCCGATCACTTTCGCGCCGAGCGTCAATTCCATGGGTTGTCTTCGGATTGGATCCGCAAGAACCGTGGTACGGTAACCGTACGTCTTTCCGGACGCACCATTCGCGACGAAGATAATGCTGTCTTTTTTGAGCTCTTCGCTGAGGATGTCAGCGAACATCGCACGCTGGAGCAGCAGCTCCGGCAGGCTCAAAAGATGGAAGCCGTCGGCCGCCTCGCCGGAGGCATTGCCCACGACTTCAACAATCTGCTGATGGTCATCTCCGGCTACGCCGAGTTTCTATTGGATCGCATTGGATCCGAACCCACAGTACGCGGGCCGGCTCAGGAAATTGCCCGCGCCGCCAACCGGGCCACCGCCCTCACCCGGCAGCTCCTCGCCTTTAGCCGCAAGCAAATGCTCGCGCCCAAAGTTCTCGATTTGAATGCCGTGGTCACGGAAAACCTTAAATTGCTTACCCGGCTGATTGGAGAAGACATCGAGCTGGTGATGATTCCGGGGACGGAGTTGGGTGCGGTGCGCGCCGATCCCAGCCAGATCGAACAAGTCATCATGAATCTTGCGGTCAACGCCCGCGATGCCATGCCGCAGGGCGGCAAACTCACCATCGAGACCACCAATGTTTCACTCGACGAAAGTTATGCCCGCTTGCACGCTCCAGCGGAACCGGGACAGTACGTAATGCTGGCCATCACCGATACCGGCATGGGCATGGACGCCGAAACCCAGAGCCATATCTTCGAGCCCTTCTTTACCACCAAGGGAATCAAAGGCACCGGTCTCGGTCTCTCCACCGTTTACGGCATCGTCAAACAGAGCGGCGGCTACATCTGGGTGTACAGCGAACCTCGGCGCGGTACTTCGTTCAAAGTTTATCTGCCACGGGTGACAGCGGCTGGAGAATTCACTCCGCAACCGTCCGCCCCAATGGTTGAGGTCTTTCCGGGTCACGAAACCATCCTGCTAGTCGAAGACGAGACCAACGTACGCCAGCTCACCCGCCACTATTTGCAGGGCCAGGGATATACCGTTCTCGAAGCCGCCGACCCTGCCACCGCGGTTCAGATTTCAAATTCTCACGCCGGTCCGATTCACCTGTTGTTCACCGATGTCGTCATGCCCGGGATGAATGGCCGCCAACTGGCCCAAGCCATTACCTCGGCGCGTCCGGAGACTCGAGTGCTTTACATGTCGGGCTACACCGAGAATGTCATCGGACACAATGGCACTCTCGACGTCAACGTCAACTTGTTGCAGAAACCCTTTACGCTCCCTGCGCTCAAAGCAAAAGTACGTGAAGTATTGGATACCTTAATTTCGGAGGATGCTATGTCCGCTCGTTCGAGTCAGAAGTCCGCCGCCGGCGAACGGTTGTCTCCGTTCCGCGCTCAGCGTTTCAACCTTCATTTGCCCTTGAAGTATCGGCCGCTGGGAGAGCCCGATTGGCGCGCAGGAACCACGGAAAATATCAGCCGTTCAGGAATGCTGTTTCGAGGAGAGGAGCCGATATCACCCAGCGTCCAGGTGGAGATTTACCTGGTATTGCCGGCTGAGATCGCCGGACTGGCGTCCGCCGAGGTGGTATGCCGAGGCGAGGTGGTGCGTTCGGTCGCCGGGGAAACTCCCGCAATGAGTCCGGCACTTGCTGCAAAGATTCTGCAGTATCACTTCCATCACGGCCCGCAGATGCCGCAGGCGTAGCTGCCACATGGGGATTGTGTAAAATTCGAGCCATGCGAATGATGCACGCTTGGATCGTTGTCCTACTCTTCTCTTTGATGCCAATCTCGCTAGCTGCCGACGAAAGGCCCACCAGCCTCTCCGATGCTCAGGCGGCGGTAGAAGCCAATCTTCGTACACCTCAGGGCAAAGCCTACGACGAGCAACTGGGCACGGAATTTCCGCAGAAGTACATGGGCACGGTGCACCAGTGCAAGCAGACGTCAGGGGATTCCGCGAGTTTCTGGATCCTGATGAAACTCGATCAAGACGGGTCAGTGAAAGGAGTGCTGCTATACCCGTCGACCAAACTCGGAGTATGCACTCGCGAAGCGCTGCTCAAGGGAAAATTCTCAGCGCCGCCACGGGCAGCGTATTGGGTGAGCATTTACCTCAAAATGGCCCATTAAACTAGAGATCGCCGCGAGCTTCGTCGGCGGAGACTGCAAGGCTGTTGCGCGCTTCGTCCACCTTGTCGGCCATAGCAAACTTCAGTACCTCAATGCCTTTTCCCGTAACCGCCGAAACCGGGAACAGTTCTAGCTTCTTCTTCTTGCAATATGCTTTCAGCTTGGCCAGCTTGTCTTTGTTGGCAACGTCGATCTTCGACGCCACCATCAACATCGGCTTCTCTTCTAACTTGGCCCCGAAGCTCTTCAGCTCACCCTGGATCACTTCCACATCCTTCACCGGATCGGGGCGTCCACTGGCGTCGGAGACATCCACTAAATGAACCAGCAGTCGTGTGCGCTCAATGTGCCTGAGAAACTGCGTGCCGAGCCCCGCTCCAGTGTGTGCGCCCTCGATCAGTCCAGGAATGTCCGCCACCACGAAGCTGCGCTCTCCAGCGATGTCGCCCACAGCCACGACGCCCAAGTTCGGCTGTAGCGTAGTGAAAGGATAGTCGGCGATCTTTGGCCGCGCCGCTGAAATCCGCGAGATCAACGTCGACTTGCCTACGTTGGGAAATCCCACCAGGCCGACATCTGCCAGCAATTTCAGCTCCAGCCGAAACGTGCGCTCTTCGCCGGGCCGTCCATCCTCGTGCTCGCGGGGCGCCTGGTGAGTGGAGGTCGCAAAGCGCGCATTGCCGCGGCCACCACGTCCGCCGCGCGCAATGATCACCCGCTCATCCGCATGCGAGAAGTCGTGCACTTTGTCGCCGGTGTCGGCGTCGTACACAATCGTGCCCACTGGAACCTTCAGCAGCACGTCTTCGCCCTGCCGCCCGCTTTTGTTGGAACCCTCCCCATGCCGCCCACGCTGCGCTTTGTATTCGGGATTGAAGCGAAAATGTACGAGCGTATTGTGCCGCTCGCTCGATTCCATGATGACGTCACCACCGTTGCCACCATCGCCGCCCGAAGGCCCTCCGCGCGGAACAAACTTCTCCCGCCGGAACGCCATGCAGCCATTGCCGCCGTCGCCAGCTTTTACCCGAATTGTGGCTTCATCGATAAACATTTGGTCTGCTAGCCTCTGTGAACCCCTGTGCTCTCTGTGGTAAAGACTTTAAAACCATAACCACAGGGGACACAGAGGTTCACAGAGAACCAAAAAAAGCAAAAGCCTCGCATCGCGAGGCTGGTGTGGCGCGGGCGCCCTCGCCCGTGTTTACTTCGCTTCCACCGGCTCAACCATTACAAACTTGCCCATCTGTCCCCGGTCCATAAACTTGATACGCCCAGTGATCTTGGCAAACAAGGTGTCATCCTTGCCGCGGCCTACATTCAGGCCTGGCTTCACCCTCGTGCCTCGCTGACGGACGATGATGGTTCCGCCCGGAACCAACTGCCCGCCGAAAGCTTTAAACCCCAGCCGCTGCGAATTCGAGTCGCGGCCATTGCGTGATGTGCCCTGCCCTTTTTTATGTGCCATAAGTTCCTCGATCTCTCACTTGTAGCGCCCGGCGACCTGCCGGCTGTCGCGAGGGCACCTTGCCCTCGCTGCTTTACTTCTTTTTCTTTGCCGCTGCCTTTTTATGCGCTGGCTTGTGCACCGGTTTCTTCGCCGCAGCCTTCTTGTGCGCCGCCGGTGTTCTTCCCGTCTTCACTTCGGCCGTCTCAGCCGGAGCCGCCTTCTTCACCTTCGGCGCCTTTTTCTCCAACTCGGGAGCCTTGAACTTCTGCCCGTCGAATGCGATCTCCACAATCCGCACTGCGGTGTAGTTCTGCCGATGTCCGCGCAGCTTCTTGTATTGTTTCTTGCGTTTGTAGTGGAAGACCAGGATTTTTTTCTCGCGGCCCTGCTCCACGATTTCGCCGGTCACCTGCGCGCCAGACTTGGGAACGCCGATCTGGCCCGCCTCGGCTGAGACCGCCAGCACGTCGCTGAATTCAATTTTGCCGTCGGTGCCGGTGCCCTGGCTCTCCACTCGAATTACGTCGCCGGGCGCCACCCGGTACTGTTTCCCACCGGCGCGGATGACCGCGTACATACTTATGCCTCCGTCAAAAACGTGTCCTCGCACCTGGTGCAAGGCGTGGAATCTGCTGGATTTCCTTGCTTGCTGCTTCCGCGTCGGCGCTTCTCGCGAACGTTGCGGCCGGCCCCAGAACGGAGCCGCAAGTACAGGCAAACTCAACTATTCTAGCCTGTTGCGTAGGCAAGGGTCAAACGGAAGCGCCCCGTTTTGCACTTTCCCCCTCCCTATGCGAGAATTCTCGCCGCTTGGAGGCGCTTTCCATGATCAAACGCAGTCTTACGCTGTCTCTCTGTATTCTCGCTCTCGCTGTTTCCACCTTCGCCCAGAAAACTTCGGCCAAGATGTCGTCCGGTCCCGTCCCCGACAAGGCTCTCATGCAGAAGATCTGGGCGGGCTGGTGCACGCTCGACCCTGCCAACGTGGATCAGTTCTACGCCGCCGGTCCGCACACCTTCTATGACATTGCTCCGCTGAAGTACACCAGTTGGGAAGATTACAAAAAAGGCGTGGTCGGAGTGCTGGCCGATTTCAAATCAGCCACCTGCACGGTAAACGACGACGCCCAGGTGCATAACGCGGGCCAGATCGCCTGGGGCACAGCCACGGTGAACTACGACATGGTGCACAAATCCGGCAAGCACGATATGGGAGCCTTCCGCTGGACCGTCGTCTGGCAAAAAGAAGACGGCAAATGGCTGATCGTGCACGACCACACGTCAGAGCCATTGCAGTAAGCCAACAGCCACGGATTCACAAAGTCCACGGATCGGGGAAAAGGTTTTATCCGTGAGAATCCGTGGCTGCGTTCTGGCCCTTATTGCTGCTGCCTTAACTTCTTCAGCATATCGATCCCGTTCTGATTGTCGGGTTTTAGCTCAATCGACTTTTCATAGTTCGCGATCGCCAGGTCTTTTTGTCCAGCCTTCATATAAGCCTCGCCGATACTGTCGTAGGAATTCCAGTATTTTGGATAGTCCCGCACTTGTAGCTTGAAGACCGGAATGGCGTCGTCAGTTTTCCCCGCGAACAAAATCTGGTAGGCGACCTGGAGCAGGGTGTTTTCATCCAGCCCTTTCGCCGAAGACTTCTTGAGATCCTCATACTTCTGGATTGCGGCCGCTGTGCCGCGGGCATTGGCCACCAGCCACAGAACGTCGACAGGACTCCGTTGCATGGCGTAATGCCAGCCATATTCTTTGGCAATACTTTCCTGCACAAAGTTGGCCATCGTCAGGCCAGCGTCCGAATTGGACATGATGGCCACGCCCTTGCCGGAGTCCGCAAACATGATCAGGCGCGCCTGAAAGCCTTCGTCATCGCCGTCATGGCCGAACTCTGCCGGATTGCCGCCATCTCCGAGAAAGAATCCCAAACCAACGTTCTCAATCTGTGGCTTAAGCCTCTCACGCGTCATGGCCTCGGAAAGCACATGGTTGGCCTTGTCCTGCTTCGAAAGTGCGGTCTCAATGCCAAATTTCGCCAGATCGCTAGGCGTGGTCCACAAGCCAGCCGCCGCCATTTCCGGATAGATATGCCACTTGCCGGGTACAACCATGCCGTCGGCGTGCGACGCTGTGGCCGCCATTGCCGCGCGAGCGGGCGGAAGCGGTTGTTCATAAGTGCTGTCACTCATGCCGATCTTGTCGAAGACGGTTTCACGCATGAATTGTGGGAACGGCTCGCCAGTCACATCGATGATGAGCTGCTGCTCGATGGTGATGCCGCCGCCGGAGTAGCGGAACTTGGTGCCGGGAACGAAGTCGACACGGATGGGCGCGGTGTTGGCCGGTTTCTCGCCGTTAAATATCTGCACCAGCGTTGGGATCGGAGTGCCCACCTCGTAGCCGGGGAAACCGTGCACCGTGAGCCCGGCGCTGTGACTCAGCAGGCGCCGTAGCGTGACTTTCTGGTCTTTGGTGAATTCATTGTCGGGCACTTGCCAGGTCTTTAGTTTGTCATTCACGTTCTCGTCGAGTGACAGCTTTCCGTGCTCGACCAGATACAGTGCCCCGGTTGCAGCCACGGGCTTACTGATCGAGCCCGCCTGAAAAAGAGTATGGATAGTGACCGGCGTAGTCGCGCCTGCCTCGGTAACACCGTAAGCCTTGGCCCAAGCGATCTTGAAGTTGTCGATCACTGCCACGCTCAAGCCGGGGACTTTGTAGATTTTCATCAACTCTGTCAGGTTGAGCTGGAGCGGTTGCTCGTTCGGTCCAAGTGCGATGGGCGGGATGCCGTTCTCGACGCGTTTGATGCGGGCGGCGAGCTGGGAATCAGTGCTCTCGGGCTTGAGGAGAGGCGAAGCCGAGCTGATCAGGGAAATAACGATGACGCAAATCAATACGGCGCTTCTGGATGACTTCGAGTTCACGGAATCCTCCGTCGAGATGTGTCGGATGTCGCTGATCTGGGAGACCGAGTATAGACGATAGGCGAAGCACGATGTTAGCGTGGCCGTGCCAACGAAAGGTTTTGTTCCCAGAGAACCACAAGAGGTAGGAATCACGCGAGTTACTCAGTGGGAGATGAGCGCTCTAGAATTCTACGTATTTACGCATAAGCAGCAATTCCGTGTGTGAAGTGGGAGAAAATTCCTCCCGGACGTACACCCAGCTTTTGTCAGTCCCAGGCTCCCAGTCCCACGTGAACCATGAACGTCACGAATCATAGAAGCTATCAGTGGGACATTAGCTGACATCCAACTCCTTCCACTCACACGAAATCGGAGATTCTGAATGGTGAAGTGGGAGAAACGCTGGGCAGCTCTTGACACCACCCCAGTTTGCTATATAGTTCCTGCGCTTCACTTTCCCAATGCCTACGAATCCGCTATCGAAGCCAGTTTTGGCGTGGGGCGTCGGGAAAGAATCTTTCATTGGAGAGAACTCATGAAAAACTGGTGCTCAGACATCGGACGGTTGTTTCTGTTAGTTGGGCTGCTTTCGGTGGTCGCGATGGCTGCAGGGCCGGCGTCATCTTTCAAGTTCCGCACTGAAAGCATTCCGGGAGCAATCGAGACGGATATTTTTGGAGTGAATAATTCCATGGTGGGAGTCGGATCCTACGTGGACAGCCACGGAGTGCGCCATGGTTTCACGGCCAGCGGCGGGAAAGTCACAACCCTTGACGACCCGAATGGTTCAAACACCTATTGCTTCGGGATAAACAATCTGGGGGCCATCGTGGGCTATTACGCGACTTCGAACTTCAGTGCGCAGGCGTTCCTCTACCAGAACGGAACCTTCACCGACATTGGCCCCGCCGGCGCGGTGGGATCGCAGGCACTTGGGATCAACGACAGCGGAGAGATCAACGGCAACTTCAGCGACGCGAACGGCGGCGGCCACGGATTTCTTTTTAGCAACGGTGCATACACGACGATCGATGTACCAGGAGCCGCGTTTACGCTAGGCGGCGGAATTAATAACGCGGGCATTCTGACCGAGGTGTGGATTGACTCAGAAGGGAACGCGGAATCCTCCGTTTATAACGGCACGACCTTCACTACTATCAATGTCCCTGGCGCGGAAAGCTCGTCAGCGGGTGCGATCAGCAATGACAATGACATTGTGTTTTCCTGGGAGGATTCGAGCGACAATTACTATGGCGCGTTGCTGCATGCAGGTAAGTTTTACAACTTCGAAGAGCCAAAGGGTGACAGAACCTGGGGCTACGGGATCAACGACCATCACGTGATCGTCGGTTCCTATCGACCGAACGGCGGCCAGAACAACACCGGGTTTGCGGCGAAGTACTAGCGAGCGCTCACTGAGTTGGAGCAAGCCGGACGATCAACCCCTTGGGACCAACGGCGAAGATTTCTCCTGATGGGCTAACGCTGGCGGCATTGAGGTTGAGATCCCAGATTTTCTGCCACTTCGACGCGTTGAGGTCGGCGCAGGCAGCATGAGCGGTACCGAGGGCAAAGACTGCGGCTCCCCCGTCGTGGTTTGTGGTGAAAGCGGCAACAGAAAAATACCACTGCGGCGAAATGGGCGCGAGGGACCAGGTACGACCGCCGTCGTTAGTGAAGGCAAGGTTGGGGCCGTCTTTTTCGGGATGCTGGTAGTCGCCGCCAGCGATCACGCCATGCTTCGAATCGCGGAAGGCGATAGAGAAGATGCCGGCGGAGTCGGCTCCGTGGACGATGGGAGTCTCGGCGACGGTCCAGTGCTTGCCGGCGTCGCCGGAGCGAAATACGCGGGCGGCTTTTCCTCCGGTAGCGAACCAGACATTCTTCCTTCCCTGAACTGCAATGCAGGTTCCGCTGGCGGCAAAGGCACCTTCTCCTGCAATGGCTGGTGGGAGGTTTTCGGGCGTGATCGGTTTCCAATTCTTGCCACCGTCTTCGGTCAAGATCAGTTCAAACTTATTGTTTACGGGATCGCCGACGGCGATGCCGTGCTTGGGATTCCAGAAAGCCATGCAGTCGAAAAAGCCCTTGAGGTCTTTATTGGTGAATTGCAGGGACCAAGTTTTGCCAGCATCGGTGGTTTTGTAAATGCGCGATTGCTCTCCGGGACCGGCTGCGAGCAGGTAGGCGAGGTCTGCGCTGAAGGCTTCAACGTCGCGGAAGTCGAGGGCTTCGGCACCGGGGACCTGGGTTACCTGCCAACTGCTGCCGCCGTCAGTGGTGCGGAGATAGGTGCCGTGAGTGCCGCTTGCCCAGGCGATGTTAGGCGCGGGCGCGCTGAGGCCGCGGAGGTTTTCGGTGGTATGGGAGTTCTGGATGGCTGGAGTTTGAGCGAAGAGAGAAGCAGAGAGAAAGATGACTGAAAGCGCGCGCATGATGGTTGGCTGACATGATAGCGTGTTGCGTGGCGAAGGAAATGCATTTGGCATACTTTGCGGTCAAGAGCTTTTGCAAAAGGGCACAAAGTGTCTCGCGAAGATCGCTAAGAAAAGCCGGTGATTCATGAAGAATATTCTGTTGGAGATTTGTTGTGGGTCGATCGATGATGCGATCCAGGCCGAAAAGGGTGGGGCGGACCGGGTGGAGTTGTGCTCGGCGCTGTTTTTGGGTGGGTTGACGCCGTCGATTGGGACGATTCAGGAAGCGAAGAGGCGGCTCAAGATACCGGTGATGGCGATGGTGCGTCCGCGGGGCGGTGGATTCTGCTACACCGAGGCTGAGATGGCCACGATGGAGCGCGATGCGGAAGCGGCGATCGACAGCGGGGCGGATGGCGTGGTGTTCGGGATCTTGCGGGATGACGGGAAGATTGATGAGAAGCGGACGAAACGAATACGGCAGCTGATTGGCAAGCGGCAGGCGGTTTTTCATCGGGCGTTCGATGTGACGCCTGATCCTTTCGAAGCTCTGGAACAATTGGTGGACCTCGGGATCGCGCGAGTCTTGACCAGCGGACAGAAAGACACGGTGCCGGAGGGAGCGGAACTGATCGCTAAGCTGATCGAGCGCGCGGGCAAACGAATCGAGATCCTTCCTGGAGGGGGTGGGCTTCGCCCATTCAATATGCACGAGATCATCGATAAAACTGGTTGCCGGCAGCTACACATGACTGCGTGGGGCGCGGTGAGAGATTCGTCGACGCACGCTCGTCCAGAGGTAACGTTTGGAGGAGCACTGCATCCGCCGGAGGATCAGTACGACGTGACGGATGCGAAGTTGGTGCGGGAGATTGGGAAGAGACTACGCGGTTGAGTAACTGATTGCAATACTGGGCACTGCTTTACTCCAATCCTTCGACTACGTACAAGGTGCCAAGGATCCGAACGGTACTGTAGACATAGGTTTTGCTGTCCTCGGCGTAGGCCAGCCTGACGTTTTGGGTTGAACCGGCTTTCTCGGCAGGTTCCACGGTTTGAAGCAGGGTGCGCTTTCCGGTTGCAAGTTCCACTCGGTAAACCCGGGCGTCCCAGGGTGTCGCCGACACCACGATCAGGCCGTTGCCGTCTGCCGTCCATTTTTGAAGTTGATCCTGGGGCTCAACGCCGGGGATCAATTGCAGCTTCTGTGTCTCACGATCAAATACCACAGCTTGCGTAGAAGCATTCCGTCCTGCGATTCGCTTTCCGTCTTCGGCGACGGCACTGCCGATGAAATCGGGAGGACCCAAGGGCTGCGGCTTTCCTCCCTCAATATCCATTTCGAATGATCGCATCGGTTGTTGTTCGGTCGCTCCAGTAAGCAGCAGGTGCTTGCTATCCGGAAACCAAGAGACATTACCCAGACTGGTGATGTCTCCAACCGGCAACCGCCGGCTTTCGCCGGTTCCAATCGGGTTCAGGCCGACTTCCGGGGGCCGGGTCACGATTCTCGTCGCGACCATGGTTCCGTCCGGCGAGAATCTCGGCACCGCGCCGGGTCCCAGCGCCACGGGCGCGGAACCATCCAGTTTTCGGTAGACCGTCAGGTACAACGGCCCGGCGGGTCCTCCCCATTCGAGGAACGCGAAGGCTTTGCCGTCGGGCAAAATATCTCCCACCATGGAACCATCGAACCATTCCAGCCCACGGCGTTCTTTCCCGGTCGCGGGGTCGATTCCGGTGATGTCCGCGCGGTGCTGCTCGCTGGCAAGAAGCACGCGACCGTCGGCTGCAATGTCGAGGATGCGCGTGCCTAGTGGAGTGGTGAGGATTCCCCGCTGCTTTCCCGCCAGGCTTACTCCATAGATCTGCCGATCGGTCGAATCGGAAGCGGTGAACCATATCTCCGAGCCGTTTCGCGACCACACCAGCCCTTGCAAGGTGGCGTATTCCCTGGTCAGCTGTTTGCGGTTGCCGGCGGCATCGAAGACGGACACCCAGCCCCGGTCATCGCCGGATACGGGATGTTCCACGAATGCGACTTCCTTGCCGGAGGGAGAGACGCGGACATAATCAAGGTAACCGGTGGTAGCATAAATTGCTTTTCCCGCCGGATATTCCAGTTGGACTTTGCGGTCGGCTAGACGAACCAGCGCCAGGGTCTTGCCATCCGGGGCATAGTCCGCCGCAATCACGTCTTTCTCCTGGGAGCGCGGCGTACCACCCGCCATCTGCGCCTCTGCCATGGTGCCGCTCAAAAAATACACTCCATTGACCGGCTCGACAGCAAGTTCCATGTCTCCGCTGGCAGAAAGAGCGAGCAGGTTTGCACTGGGAAGATCCACCTTGGTGGATAGAGGAAACTCGGTGCGGACGGTGTAGACCTGCAATGGGTCAGTGTTCCACTGGGCGCTATAGACGACCGTTTGCCCGTCCTTGGCAAAGCGCGCATTCGCAAGATAGCCCTGCCGATAGGTCAGCCGAGTGAAGGTAAGCTGTGGCCTTGCGGCAGACCATCGTCCCACCAACCACAGCCCAGCGCCCAACGCCAAGACCCCGAGCGCTACCGCTGTCCATGGCAGCCAAGCCCGGCTCGCCTTGGGCTGCGCTACGCTTCTGGTTGACGAGGTTCCACCCAGCGATTCAATCGCAAACGCAAGATCGCTGGCCGACTGGAAGCGCCGCTCGACGCCCTTCTCCAGGCATCGGGTCAGGATGCGCTGGAGTCCCAGCGGACCTTGCCAGCCGGTGTCATTCAATTCCGGTGGTTCCTCGCGCAAGACCGCAGTCATAGTTTCCGCGGCGGTCTCGCGTTTGAAAGCGCGCTTGCCGGTAAGCATTTCAAACAGCACAGCGCCAAAACTGAAAATGTCGGAGCGCGCGTCGCTCGACTCACCCCGCACCTGCTCCGGTGACATGTAGCCAACCGTCCCCAACACCATACCTGGCAAGGTCGCCGGACTTGCCAGCGTCATTACAGTGTCGTGGTTTTCTTCCGGCCTCACCAGCTTCGCCAGGCCGAAGTCGAGAATTTTGACTCGTCCGTCGCGTGTGATAAACACGTTCTCGGGTTTCAGATCACGGTGTACGATTCCCTTCTCGTGGGCGGCCGCGAGTCCTTGTGCGATGCCAAGGGCGTACTCGATGGCGCGCCGCACCGGCAGCGGCCCAGCTTCGAGCTTCTCGCGCAGGGTTTGCCCTTCGAGGAGTTCGCTGACCAGAAACGGCGCCCCGTCGTGGGTGCCGATGTCGTGGATTCCCAGAATGTTGGGGTGGCTAAGCGCCGCGACAGTTCTAGCTTCCTGTTCGAAACGCCGCAAGCGGTCCGCATCCTTTGCCAGGCCTGCGGGCAGCACCTTGACCGCAACCTCGCGCCCCAGCCGCGTGTCAACCGCACGGTAGACTTCTCCCATGCCCCCTGCGCCCAGCGGGGTGACGATTTCATAAGGGCCGAGTTTTGTACCGGAGGCGAGGGTCATGCGTTGCGGGCAATTATAGCCTGTGGGGCAGGTTGCAACGGATACGGCGACTCCGAACCGGTTGGCCGTTACGCGGCCAGAATAGAGCGCACTGGAAGGATCTACACTGGCGGCCACGCTGCCAGCAGACGGCGAACGTCGATCATCTGGGCTAAGTGATGTGAGTTGTGATCGGCTAAGAGCAGGGCCTGGCGCAGGACGGTTTGGCCGTTTCCCCAGGGGATTTTGGCAAAGAGATCGGTCTTCGGATTCTTCACTAGATTTTGCATGGCCTTCAATTCGGCACGGAATTGCTTGATGCTGGCATTCCAGGCTGCTGGAGTGGGCGGAGCCGCGGACTTTGGCCAATAGCCTTCCGGCCATGGAGGAGAGACGTGCTTTGGGTTGCGGCTGAATTCGAGGATGTCCCATTGCGCGAGGCGCAGGTGTTCGAGGAGCGTCCAGAGGGGATGGGGGTAATTCGCCGGCTTCTTGCCGCGGATTTTAACGGGGATGTTGGCGGTGATGGCGTCAAAGGTGGCGTGGGCATTGCCGCCTTGCAGTAGCTCGATAAGATGTTGGCGTAGCGATTTGTCGCGGTCGGGCATGGGCATCTAATCTTAACCAGGACATTGTAGCTGTGCAGGCCGACAAACTTCTGACTGGGGTTCAGGACGGCGCACGCATGGACTCACACACAAAACCTTCTTTACGGCTGTCGTCCATCGACGCGCTTCGCGGAGCGGTGATGATCATCATGGCATTGGATCATGTCCGCGATTTCTTCCATATCGGGGCAATGTCGTTCTCTCCGACTGATCTGACTCGAACCTGGCCGCTCCTCTTCTTTACCCGCTGGATCACACATTTCTGCCTGCCGGTATTCATGTTCGCCGCGGGGATGGGCGCGTTTCTCCTTGGGCAGCGCAACCGCACGAAGCACCAACTGTCACGGTTCCTCTGGACGCGCGGCGTCTGGTTCATCGTGCTGGAGCTGACGGTGATGCAGCTGGCTTATACCTACAACTTTTCCTTCACCTTGATTTTTCTTTTGATCCTCTGGGTTTTCGGCATTTGCATGATCGCAATGGCCTGGTTGATCTATCTGCCCACGCGCTGGCTGACGGCGCTGAGCATGGTGGTCATCGTATTTCACAATTGCCTGGATGGAATTGACGCGGCACGATTCGGTTCTTTCGCCTGGCTGTGGAACCTGCTGCATCAGCCCGGCCCTATTTCTGTCGCCGGCAGGCAGGTTTTGGCGCCCTATACCTTCCTGCCGTGGATCGCCGTCCTAGCAGCTGGTTTCTGCTTCGGTCAGGTACTCCTGCTGGAACCGGCGACACGGCGCAGAATCATGCTGAGCGTCGGACTTGCTTTGACGATTCTCTTTGTCGCAGTGCGGGCGATAAACCTCTACGGCGATCCCGCGCCGTGGAGCCACCAGAAGTCAGGCGTATTTACCGTACTCTCCTTTCTCAATTGCACAAAATATCCGGGATCACTAGATTTCCTGCTGATGACACTGGGACCGTCATTGCTGGTGCTGGCGTTCCTCGATCCGCTTAAGTTGAAACCCGGGAATCCGTTGATCGTCTTCGGGCGAACCCCGATGTTTTACTTCGTCCTGCATTTCTATTTGATCCACGCCCTTGCATTGCTGGCGGCGTGGATTCGCTATGGCAGCTCGGCTGCTACATTCATGTTCCATACTCTGCCTTCGATGGGCGGGCCCCAGCAGCTATTTCCGGCGAATTTCGGCTATAGTCTAGGGGCCGTATATGGGGTGTGGTTGCTGACCGTGGGACTTCTCTATCCAGTCTGCCGTTGGTTTGCAAGAGTCAAAGCGACTCGGAGCGATTGGTGGCTGAGTTACCTGTAATCGTCCATCGCTTGGCCGTTCATACTCTCCCCCGGAACTGAATAATCCTCCGGCGATCGCGTTTTGATGGTCGACCAGCGGGCAACTCTTCGAACTGCTTCATCGCCTTTCGCTCCGCTGCCACTTTCAGGCGAAGCTCTTTGCTGGCCTCGGTTTCGCGGTAGAGCGTTTGCGCAACCGACGCGGGGCCGCGCATCTCGCTGAGCAGCAGGACTTCGACTTCGAAGTCACCGCCGCCGTTGGTCACTCGCAACATGTCTCCTATCCGGACGTCACGCGCAGGTTTGGCGGGCTGGTCATTGGATCGAATCCTGCCGATGTCACAAGCTCGTGCTGCCAATGATCGTGTTTTAAAGAATCTGGCGGCCCACAGCCATTTATCCATTCGCACGGCTGTCATGATCTATTTTCTCCGAGTCGAAGGGTTGCTGGCGGGATGGGCTCGGGTTCCAGTTTCTCACCGCGATAGACGCGCGAGATGCCACGGACGATTCGGCGAAATGGGAGTACACCTTTCTCGTCAGCGAAAAAGATCTCGCCGATGCGGTGGCTGCGGTAATACCAGCGCTTCAGCAAGGCGAGATGCTCCATGGTTTCGAGAGCGGTCTTCGCGGTCGTGGGTTGGTCGGCGGCCAGGGCTTCCTGCACCCGCGATTCTATCGACTGGGACTTGGTATGTTCAGCGGATTGAATAGGGAAGACCAGGGGGCCATCGACCCAGGCGGACTGAACGCGAAAGAAATTGACGGATTGCGGACTGGCACTGGGTTGCACCATCAGGGCCACAAGACGGTCGATACGGCGGACGATCTCTGGGAGTTGGCTCAGCGCGGGCTGGAGTTTTTCCAGACGGGCGTGAAGGGCGGCAGCAGTTTCAAAATCCAGGTTAGTTGAGGCCGCGTCGCGCTGAGTGGAAATTTCGTGGAGCAACGACGTGCCTCCGGAGTCGAAGTAGGACTGCACGCGGGAAACTTCGACCGCGTATTCGTCGTCGGTGCAGCCTTTGAAACAAGGGGCGAGGCACATTTTCATCTCGGAGTAGATGCAGCCGGGAAATAGGGGGTCGGGGTTGAGATCATCGACACAGCGGCGCATCTTGAAGAAGTCGAGCGAATCGTTGGCATACTTCTCGGCGGCCGCTCGGGAGGGAAACGGACCGTAATAGATAGAGCGTCCGTGCAGGCGGCCCAGGCGAGTGGTGATCGAAGCGCGAGGATACTGATTTTCCAGATGGAGCTTGACCAGCGGAGCGAACCGTAGACGCAGTCGATCGGCATAAGTTTTCGGCAGCGAAGTGCGCAGGAGCTGGTAAAGCAAAAAGCCGGATTCGAAGTCGGAACCGGAGGATATAAATTCGATGTGATGAACGCGGTCGCGGAGGTTGAGCCGCTTGCTATGTTCCGTAGGTTGGCCGAGAAGCCGCTGCAAACGCCGGCGGAGGTTAGCGGTCTTGGTTATGTAAGGCTCGGCGTGGGGATCGGCACCGCGCAACAGGAAGACAGCTGGGGCGGCGGGGACTGAAGCGAATATCTCGGCGTCGCGGGCTGGGACGAAGTCGAGGTGGGTGAGCACGAGGCTATTGTAGTGGCAAAACCATTCACCACAGAGGCACCGAGAAACCAATTCCTCTAACCACTAAGGACCCAAAGGTACGCGAAGAAAATCCTAGCGGAAGCTGGCGCTGCGGAACTTCTGGCGGAAGTCTTCACCGTCCAGCTTTACGATCCGGCACATTTCGTGGAGGCGGGAGCGCATACGCTCGGTTATGCGGTCCCCTAGAGTCTCGGCGCGCGCGGCTGCGCGCGCGGGCGAAATCGAACGAACGACTCCAGCCGCCGGCTCATCGTCAAAGTTGGTGGTAATTACCGTGGTGCGATTGTCATTGAAGCGAGAGTTGAGGATCAGGCTAACCGTGTCCCAAACCCACTCGGTGGGTTTCATCACACCAAGTTCATCGAGCACAAGGACGTCGGTTTCAAAAACCGGGCGAAGCAGCTCCAATTCTGTGACCTGAACCGAATCGTTGTAGGAATTCTGAATTTGCTTCAGCAGTTCGCGATAATCGACAAACAGACACGGAATGCCTTTTTTTAGAATCAGGGCCTTGGCCACGCCTACCGCCAGATGAGTCTTTCCCACGCCGAGGCTTCCGACGAACATCAATCCCGTCTTTTCTAGCGGATATTCTTCGACGAACTTGTTAGCAGCCAGCAGGGCAGGTCCGAGCGAAGGATGAAAATGAGTGTCGAATTCTGAAAGCTCGCAGTGTTCATAGCGTTTGGGGATGCGGGCAGCAGCGAGCAAGGTCTTGGCGCGCTCCTGCAGGCGGCAATCGCATCGGGTGACACGACGGTCGGCGCCGTTGGTGATCGGCCGCCAACCAGTGCCTTCACACTTTGGACAGACTTCCGCCTCGACTTTCATAGTATTGACTTTGCCTCTTCGGGCAGGTCTTTCGCAAGTGTAAACGGCAGCGCGTCTGTGTAGATGTTGTGGAGGGTGGAGGAAAAAGCGGTAATTGAAGAAAGAGATCACAGAGAAATCCCTCTGAGGACAGGGAGAGAAACTGGTTCGGTTATCACAGCGATTCATAACTTGGGTTTGCGAAGGGCGTCGGATCCGAAAGGCGCCTCGGCAGCTGCATCTTTGACCATTTGCAGGAAGGCGCGGGCTTCGGGGCGAAGCGGGCGACGGCGGGGATGAATTACGTCAAGGCTACGCTGAAGCGGTTCGGCGTCGAGGAGTTTTACAGTAGTGAGTTTGCGGAGTCGGACTTCGCGTCCCACGGCAAGCTGGGGCAGGAATGAGAGCCCGAGGCCGCGCTCCACCATGCGTTTCGCGGTCTCGATGGAGTCAACCTCGAGAGCGACGTTGGGCATCAGGCCGGCGCGGCGGAACAAACTGTGGGTGAGTGTCCAGTCGCTGGAGCCGTGATCGTAGAAGATCAGCGGCCAGCTCGCAACTTTTTCGAGAGTCGCCCGCCGCGCGTGAGCCGGGCCGCGCCGTGGATGGGCGATCAACAGCAGCGGATCTTCCCGCAAGCTGATGGTTTCAACTTCGGGATGCTGCAAGGAGCGGGCGAGACCGATCTCGGCTTCTTCGTTGAGCACCATCTCGAGGACTTCTTTCGAATGTCCGGGACGAATACTGATGTTGACGGTGGGATGAGCTTGTTGGAAGCGTTGCAGTACGTCGGGCAAGAAATACACGGAGATCGATAACGCAGCCGCGATCTGCAGCGGTGTCCCGCTGGCAGGTTGCGCGGCATGCACCGCCTGACGAGCGAGAGCGGCGGTGCGCAGGAGTTCCTCGGCGTGTGGGCGAAAAGTGCGGCCGGCATCGGAGACCACCAGGCCGCCGCGGGAGCGAGTAAAAAGACTCACTCCTAAAGACTCCTCCAGCGCCTTGATGCGGGCACTGACTGCAGGCTGGCTAATGTGTAGGGCTTCTGCGGCCCGATGGAAGCCGCCGAAAGTCGCTACGGCCATAAACGTTTCAACCTGAGAGAGTTCCATAGGTCATTTCCTGTAGGCACGGCGAGCCACTTCTGTATGATCCCTACTAAAAACATTGTATTATCACATCAAGGCATTGTGATAATAAATATTTATCGACACGATAGAAAGCTTCCGTTTGACCGAGCGCATCTAGTGCAGGAAACTCGTGACTGCTGGCACGCGCCCCAGGACTGACAAGTCAGGCCAGCGAGAGGAATGACAAGAAATGGCAACTAACGGAAAAGCCGGGCACACGCAGAACGATTGGAATACGAATCCCCGTTGGTCTGGAATCACCCGGCCTTACACCCAGCATGATGTAGATCGGTTACGCGGGTCAATCCATGTGGAGCACACGCTGGCGCGCTTGGGCGCGGAGCGGCTGTGGAATCTGTTACAGGGTGAATCCCACGTACCGGCTCTGGGCGCGATGACGGGTAACCAGGCGGTCCAGCAAGTGCAAGCTGGACTGCAAGCGATCTACGTCAGCGGCTGGCAGGTGGCGGCTGACGCCAACGATGCTGGCCAGATGTATCCCGACCAGAGTTTGTATCCGGCGGACAGCGTGCCTAACCTTTGCCGGCGCATCAACCAGGCATTAATGCGGGCGGACCAGGTGCACCACGCTGAAGGGCAGAACGGGACTTATTGGTTTGCACCGCTGGTGGCGGACGCGGAAGCTGGCTTTGGCGGCAATTTGAATGCCTTTGAACTGATGAAGGCAATGATTGAAGCGGGCGCGGCCTGCGTACACTTCGAAGATCAGCTTTCCTCCGCCAAGAAGTGCGGACACCTAGGCGGCAAGGTACTGGTGCCGACAGTGGAAGCAATTCAGAAGTTGGTAGCGGCGCGACTCGCGGCCGACGTAATGGGTATACCGACGCTGATCATGGCACGCACCGACGCCGACAGCGCTGGCTTGCTGACCAGCGACATTGATCCGCGCGATCGCGAATTTCTGACCGGGGAACGGACAGCAGAAGGCTTTTTCGGGGTCCGCGCCGGGCTGGATTCGGCCATAGCCCGGGCAATTGCCTATGCTCCCTATGCAGATATGATTTGGTGCGAAACCTCGCATCCGGATCTTGAGGAAGCAAGACTTTTTGCTGAAGGCGTTCATGCCAGGTATCCGGGCAAAATGCTCGCCTATAATTGTTCGCCGTCATTCAACTGGAAGAAAAAGCTGGATGACGCCACCATTGCCAAGTTCCAGAAAGAACTGGCAGCCATGGGTTACAAGTTCCAGTTCATTACGCTGGCTGGCTTTCACGCGTTGAACCTCGGCATGTTCGAGCTGGCGCGGACCTACAAGCAGACTGGCATGAGTGCATATTCAAAGCTGCAAGAAAAAGAATTCAGCAGCGAGTCTCAACATGGTTACGAGGCGGCAAAGCACCAACGCTTCGTGGGAACCGGGTATTTTGACACGGTCACCCAGGTGATCGCTGGAGGTACATCATCGGTGACGGCGCTGGCCGGATCCACGGAAGCGGCACAGTTTGGAGGAGTTAAGGCGCAGCAAAGTCCAAAGCAAACTAGCCAGCCGATTACGGCAAAATCCGCTCCAATAGCGGCATTTGTGCCGGGGCCGGAGGAGAGTTTACAACCGTCCGGAGACTAAGGCTGCTGAAAAGTTTTCCTGGGACTGATCTGCTCGAAGCCATTTTCTGCCGCCAACCGGGGCGGAAAATGGCTTTGTTTTTTGCTCGGAAGAAAGCAAGTCTGGAGCGTTCGGAGTTCGTAGTTAACTGAAAGAACCCATCCGGCGCGGATTTCAAAGATTTCCACAGTTGACTTTCTTCTCTATGCGGCGCTAAATAATGCCGCTGGGTTTCTAAACTCAGGGAGTGCTTCCCTCCCCGCGCTTTTTGAGGACAAAGAGACCCGCTAGGAGAGACGATGAACAAAGCCGATCTCATTGACCGTATCGCAGCCGGCGCGGGCATCAGTAAAGCGCAAGCCGGTACCACAATTGACACCGCTGTGGAGAGCATTACTGGTGCATTGAAGAAAGGTGATCGGGTAGCGTTGATTGGATTTGGCACCTTCTCGGTATCCCAGAGAAAGGCCCGCAATGGACGCAATCCACAGACGGGCGCCACCATCAAAATTGCTGCCCGGAAGGTCGCGAAGTTTACTCCGGGAGCTGAACTGAGAAAGACTGTAAACCGAACGAAGTAGGGGCCAGATTCTACATCGAATACGGCAGGGAGTCGGCCCTGCCGTTTTTCATTTGGGGCCGCAGATCAACGCGGATGAACGCTGATCTAGGGCTTTAAGGGGATTGGCCGGTTGCTGAATCCTGGGGGCATCCTTTAGAATCAAATGGCTTCGGTAGAGGTCAGGAAACCATGAAAACAGCCATACATCCCGCTTACAACGAAATCCGCGTCATGTGCGCATGCGGTAACAGTTTTGCCACCCGCTCGACTCATCGCGGCGACATCCACGTGGAAATCTGCTCGAGTTGCCACCCGTTTTTTACCGGCAAGCAGAAGCTCCTGGATACCGCCGGTCGTGTCGAGCGCTTCCGCCGCAAGTACGCCAAGGTGGAAACGGCCAAGAAGTAACTTCTTGCCGCAGAGTTACGCAGATCAACGCTGATTTGAAGAGCCTCCTTTCGGAGGCTCTTTTCTTTGTGCTGTAAGGCGATATCACCAGTCAATCGCGTTTAGGCTAAGGGACTATTTCTTCAGATCCGGCTGATCCATGGTATTTAGTTGGTCACCAGTGAGGTTGTAGTAAACCTCAGGGTCCGGGTCGCCAACCCGCCTATCTTGCTCTCCGGAGATTATCGGTTTAGGGCGCGTTGGATGAATCCATCGATTTACATAGAAGACAAATATGATTGCGGCTCCGAACTCCAGGATTGCTGCGAAGAGACGTTCGAAGGGAAACGTGGGTTTGGTCTCAAACAGAACAGACTCGGTATGGCCTTTCATGAGCGATGAGATGATTGGCAGCACCAAGAACCACACCAGCGAGTTCAAGAAGCTGATGCAGGCCTCAGCGAGAACCACGGCGAGAGCAATCTGGCCTACACGCTTCTTGAGCGTTGCCGATTTGAATTCGCCGAGGAAGCCCTTGGGGGTATCGTCCATAGTCCCCTCTCGGGCAGCAATTATGCCACAGTAAGAATACGCAAACTAAGTACAATGTTACCTAGCCATGCGTAAGTTCTGGGACAATTCGGTGGAAGTTGGGGGCGAGTGCACCCGTGCAACACAGGCGGTCCCGGGCAGCTTGCTGATTGGGAATGTCGACATCAGGCCGGCCACCGTGCTGGCCCCCATGGCCGGTGTCACCGATACCGTGTTTCGCCGGTTCATTCGCAACCTGGGCGGATGCGGGTTGATCATGACTGAATTCACCTCGGCTGACGGCGTGCTCCGCGCCAAGGACCAGAAGGCCAAGCGCTACTTGCATTTCTACGAGGACGAGCACCCTATCTCGGCGCAGCTTTTCGGCAGCGATCCTAAGGTTATGGCCGATGCTGCGCGGATCGTCGAGGGCCTGGGGTTTGATTTGGTGGATTTGAACCTGGGGTGTCCGGCGAAGAAGGTGGTCAAGTGCAACGGCGGTTCAGGGTTGCTGCGGGATTTGCCGGCGATTGGGCGAATCTTCGAAGCGGTTCGTGGGGCAGTAACGATTCCCTTCACCGTGAAGTTTCGTGCCGGGTGGAACGACGAAGAGATTGTTTGCATCGAGTTGGCCAAGCTGGCGGAAGAGTGCGGATTATGTGCGGTGGCTCTGCATGCGCGTACGCGGGAACAGGGTTACAGCGGCCAGGCGCGCTGGGATTGGATTGCCGCGGTGAAGGACGCAGTGAAGATTCCGGTGATTGGAAACGGAGACATCCGCACGCCGGAAGATGCCTGCGCGATGGTGGGGCAGACGGGATGTGATGCGGTGATGATTGGGAGGACGGCGCCGTCGAATCCGTGGATCTTCCGGCAGATTGACCAGTATTGTGCGTCCGGACGATACGACGAGCCCGCCGAGGCCGACCGCTATCAGATGATTCGAACGTACTTCAGCATGCTGATCGAGGAAGAGCTTCCGGATGCGGTCGGCAAGATGAAGCAGTTTGCTTCGTGGTTCACGCATGGCGTGCCGGGCGGGGCGGGGCTGCGTAAGGCGATCTACGAATCGAAGAGTGCGGTGGAGATATTGGGTAGGGTAGAGGAGTTCTTTGAGGCTAGGTTGCAGTTGGTCGGCGCACTCGCGCCGCAAGCCTAGGAATACCGCCGCTTCGCTGGCCGTCGATGTTGTGTCCCTTACGGGACAGGCGTACCGCTGCTCACGCACATGGCGGCGCTGCCGTCCGCAGAAGCGCGGATGGCGCCGGATTGATCGGCGCAAAATGCGCGACGACCGTAACTTTCTCCGGTGGGCGCGGCGGTAAGACGGAAACCGGCGGCGGTGCACTGCGATAACGAAAAGCTGTACCCGTGGTACCTGCCGCTGGCCAGTCCGCTATTGATGAGCATGGCTTGGTGCTCGCTGGCCTGGGCAGCGCCGAAGCCATCGAGATCGGAAAGTGTACAGGTGTATCCGACGGCGGGATAAGTTGCCGAGTAAGTGGCCTCGGCTGCGAGAACCATGCGCACGGCCGTGAGAATGCTCGCATCGCTCCCGAGGGTTCGCATGGGAGTCTGCGCTTGGGTCTGCAGTTGCATCTGCGGGTTGGTACCGACTGTGCGTGCCTTCATCCCATCTGAAATCACCTTCAAGAGATCGGGATCGGCGAGGGGCAGGGTGATGGTGACGGCAATCTCATTCAATGTCCATAGGCCGGATTCCATTTTCATGGAAAATACGACGCGAGGCATGAAGGGAGTTCTTTGCGCCTGGTTCTCTTTGTAGGTGTGAAAGGATAGTTCGATGTCGTCCTGCTCGCCTTGCAGGGCGTCGTTCTCGACGACGACCTCCACTTTTTGGCTAGTCTTGGGATCCTCGAATGCCAGCATGACCGATCCAGTTTCAAATGTTTGAAAGCTCTTGCCTCCTTGCGTTTGAAGCTGTCCGGCGAGGAGGGAATACTGTTGCAGAGTGGCCAGAGCGCCTGATTTTTCCAAGGTAGCGCGGGTGGCGGCAGGTAAATGCTTAAGAAGGGTCCCTGGCTCTTTGCTGAAAAACATCTCCATGAGAGCTTGCCGGGCAGTCTGCGGCGCTTCCTGAGGAGTGTCTTTGGCCCACAGGACTGGGCTACAGAAAAGCAAAGAGAATACAGCGACTACGAACTTTCGCATAAGAAGGCTCCCACAACCGTGTTGATCTTGGCACCATGGCGGGGAAGACTCCAGTTACCGAGGTAAGAAGGGGTGGAGCGGTTGCCGTAGGGCGCGCCGTTGCTGCCGGCCGCGAGGCCTCCGATGGGATAATTTTTCCGCAGGCAGCGACGGCGGTTAGCCGCGACTCCTCACCGTGTCGGCCCTTCCGGCACAGCCGCGCCATCGGCGCGGGGATCAGAGGCGCCGTAGTTTACTTTGGTCTTCGAGTCATGCAGGACCGCCTGGCCGCGGCCCATTGCGGTGGAGTATTCATGCCGCACGTCGAGTTTGTGCCCCATCGTAGAGAGTTTTTGCCGCGCTTCTGGCGGCACACGCGACTCGATCACGATGTTGCATCCACGCTCTGAGCTGACGGTGAAACGGGCGTTCTCCATAGCTTCCTGGATATTCATGCCGTAGTCGACGACGTTGGAAACGAATTGGGCGTGGGCGAGCGGTTGGTTGGCTCCTCCCATGATGCCGAAGCCAATGTGTTGATCTCCATGCTCCATGAAAGCCGGAATGATGGTGTGAAACGGCCGCTTGCGCGGGGCGAGGGCATTGGGAGACGCAGGGTCGAGCGAGAACAGCGCGCCACGATCTTGCAGCACGAATCCCATGCCTCGCACCACAATGCCCGATCCGAAGGCTTCATAATTGCTTTGAATCAGCGAGACGATGTTGCCGTCGCGATCGACGACCGAGAGATAAGTGGTGTCACTGGTAGGCGGCGCGCCGGCCGCAACCTTGCAGTTGGCTTTAGCGGGGTCGATCAACTGGGCGCGCTGTTGGGCGTATTCCTTCGACAAGATCCCCTTGACTGGTACCTTCGCAAATCTTGGATCGGCGTTGTAGCGCCCGAGATCGGCGTATGCCAGCTTCATGGCTTCGATCTTCTTATGCAGTTCCGCGATGCTGAGTGGGCCATCGGGCGACGCCGGAGAAGTCTCCATGATGTTCAGCATCTCGAGCGCGGCCATGCCTTGTCCGTTGGGAGGAAGTTCGTAGACGGTCCAGTTGCGATAGGTGGTCGAAATCGGCTCGACCCATTCTGGCGAAAACTCGGCGAGGTCATCCGCTGCCATAGTTCCGCCCAAGCTCTGAGAAGTGCTCAGGATGGCGCGAGCGATTTCGCCTTTGTAAAAGGTGGCCGCGCCGTCTTGAGCTAAGAGTCGCAAGGCTTTCGCGAGATCTCGGTTCTGGAACACTTGTCCAACCGCCGGGGGCTTGCCGTTGGGCAAATAGATACGCCTGCCTTCGGGATCCTTGGCGATCCAGTCGGCGGAATCGTTCCAATAGGACTGAATGATTTCAGGAACTGGATAGCCATCTTCGGCATAGAAAATCGCTGATTGAAAGAGGTCTTTCCACGCCAAGTGGCCGAAGCGTTCGTGGAGGGCTTGCCAGCCCGCAACCGCGCCGGGAACTGTCACGGAGTCGATGCCTCCGAGCGGCATCACAGTCGCATCTTTCGCCTTCACATGTGCGATGGTGAGGCCGCGCGGCGCCCATCCGCTGGCGTTGAGGCCGTAAAGCTTGCCGGTCTTCGCCTCCCAGTAAATGGCAAACAGATCGCCGCCCATTCCGTTCATCATGGGTTCCGTCACGCCGAGCACGGCATTCGCGGCAATCGCTGCATCCACGGCAGAGCCTCCCCGCTCAAGGATTTGCGCACCCACTACTGAGGCTTGCACATAGCTGGTGGCAACGATGCCATAGCGGGTGACGACCATGGAGCGTGCAGTGGAACGGTCTTGGGCAGACATGGAAGATGTAAGCAGCAGGGCGACTGCAATCCGAATCGAAAGCTTCATGCTACACCTGCGAGCGACTGATCTCCGCTGATTCGGCGACCACAGCATTCAAGTTTGCCTCAAGCTCCTCTACGGGCGTAAGTCCAGCTATGCGGAAGCTGAAGTGCTGTTTCGGACGGTAGAGAATCTGCCAGCGGCCTGAACGATCGATTTCCATATCGGGCTGAACCCGCAGATGGCTAGTAACGTCGCCCTCATTCTCTACTGCGATAACGGTGCGTCGCCAGCTACGCTTGCCTACGCCAACTTGGCAATCAAAAGCCATGACTCTGGTTCCGCGTGGTTCCCCATCAATCACATTCCATGCTTTCGAAACGTGATGAAATGGGGTTCCATTTAGCTCTAAAGACTTGGGTAGAGCGTCCCCCAGATAGTGCATCCCCGATCGGGCAGCTAGAGCTCGAATTGCATCCGCTCGGTACCGCGTAGACGCATGGAGCAGATAAAATACGAACACAGCAAGGCCTGCCATCGCGATGAGGGGAATTGCATTCATCGATACGGAGTGTACATCAGAATTGTTGGCGTTAAATCGCGATTTCACGAGTTTAGCCGGCAATAAAATCTATTTCGTCCCTCTCGCCACCATCTTTTCCTTCTCATCTCTCTCCACATAAGCCCACGGCATATTCGGATCGTGGGTGAAAAGTGTCAGCCATTTCTTGGGGATCGCCTGGGCGTAGTAGCGCTTCTTGTTGGCGATGGTTTCGAGCGGAAACAGATCGAAAGACATGCCCCAGGTAAGGTCGAGGTGCCAGGTAGTGGGAATGAGATCGGAAATATAGCACGCGGTTTTTCCCTCGCTATGGAGCATTACCGCCTGCATGTGGCGCGTGTGGCCAGGAAAGACAGCGACGGAGATGCCGGGAACGATCTCCTGATCTCCCTTCAGGAGCTGCATCTGGCCGCTCGAGACCAGCGGATCATAGTTGGCGCTGATATAGCTGATGGCGTCGCGCTCGTTGGGCTTCTGCGCATATTGCCACTCGCCTTCCGGAGCGTAATATTTCGCGCGAGGAAATGTGGGCACGACGGTTGATCCGCGGAGAACGGTGTTCCATCCGCAGTGGTCGAAGTGCAGGTGAGTGTTAATGACAATATCGATGTCTTCGGGCGTGATACCGGCAGTGGCGAGATTGTCGAGCAGTTTGGCGGGTTCCCCGTAGATTTTGACCATCTTTTCAGTCAGCTTGTTACCGATGCCGGTCTCGATCAGGATCGTCTTATCCCCGGTGCGCACGACGACGGAATTCAATCCCGTAGGAACCAGGTTGCGCTCGTCGGGAGTGACCTTTCTTTGCCATAAGGATTTGGGGACGACGCCGAAGAATGCGCCGCCGTCTAGGCTGTACGTGCCGTCGGATACCGCAGTGAGTTCGAAGTTGCCGAGGGTGAGGCGGTGCATGGTTTAGTGTGCCATATTCACTTCAGCTCGCGGAGGAAGTGATTTTCGATCAGATGAAATAAGTGCGTCTGATCGGTGGCTCCGGCGATGCTGTGCGTCTTGTTGGGATAAGCCATGAAGCGGAACTGCTTTCCAGCTTCGACCAGCGCTTCGACCATTTGAATGCTGTTCTGGAAATGGACATTGTCGTCGCTGGTCCCGTGTAAGAGCAGCAAAGATCCGTGCAGCTTGTCGGCGACTTTGGCAAGATCGAGGTCGGCATAGCTGGTGGTGGTTCTGTCGGAGGGCAGGCCGTTGTTGCGTTCGGTGTAGATGGAATCGTAGTTGCGCCAACTGGTAACAGGAGACACCGCAGCGCCAGCTTTGAAGACATCGCTGTGTGTCATAGCGTAGAGGGTCATTGAACCGCCGTTACTCCATCCCCAGATGCCGACGCGGGTGCGGTCGAGCTGAGGGTATTGGGCGAAGAGCTGGTCGAGGGCGGCGAGCTGGTCTTGCAATTCAATGGCGCCAAACTGATGGCGTATGGCAGTCTGAAACTTACGATTGCGCGCAGGCGTGCCGCGATTATCGACGGTGAAAATGGCGAAGCCTTCGTGGGCGAGGATTTGGTGAAAGAGTCCGGATGAACCGGACCAGTCCTGAATCCAACTGTTTGTAACCAGCTGGGCCGCCGGGCCGCCGTAGATGTTCACGATCAGGGGAATCTTGGTAGTGGCGTCACTGCCCGGAGGAAGCAGCAATTCGCCGTAAAGAGGGGTGCCATCGTTGGCCCTGAAGTCGAGGAACTTGGGCGGAGTGAGGCCATAGGCATTGACATCTCGTGACTGCCAGACTTGGGTACAGGCTCCGGCAGAGTCGCAGGCGGAAAGACGCGGCGGCGTCATAAGCGCGGAGAATTCGTCGAAGTAGTGTTTGCCGTCGTCGGCGAAAGTGACCGCGTGAGTGCCGTCTTCACGCGAAATACGCTGTAGTCCTGAGCCATCGAGCTTCACCGAATACAGCTGACGCTGGCGCGGATCATCCTTGTTGCAGTTGAAATAGATAATACCTGCGCTCTCGTCTAGGCCCTCGACGCCAAGCACTTCGAAATCTCCCTGGGTAAGCTGGCGTTCAAGGCGAGCGTCAGAGGCAAGTGGCTTCTCCTTATCGAAGCCGTACAAATAGAGTTGCGTAGTACCGTCGCGCCAGCTCGACCACAAGAAACGGTCTCCGGATTTCAGAACTCTAAAGTCGTCGTTCACGTAAACCCATGCGTCGGGAGCGCCTTCGGTCAGCATTTTCCTGGAATGTCCAGAACGAGCATCCACGAAATAGAGGTCGAGCGTATCCTGGGCGCGGTTAAGAACCTGGGCCCAGAGCAGTCCATCGCGCACCCAGCCGAAACGCGGGATGTAGATGTCGGAATCGTTAGTCAGTGAAACCCATCTCGGCTTGCCGCCGGAGGAACTGACAACGCCGAGTCGCACGCTTGGATTGGGATCACCAGCCTGCGGATATTTCTCCATGTCCACAGTCGGATGTGTTGGCATCCAGTTGACGATAGGGTAAGCAGGCACTTTGGATTCGTCCATCTGTAGGAAGACAATGTCGCGGCTGTCGGGCGACCAGAAATAGTTGCTGCGGACCGACAGTTCTTCGGCATAGACCCAGTCGACTTCCCCGTTCAGCAGGGTTTCATCTTTCTCTTCTTTCTCGCTGCTGCGAGTCAGCTGGACTTCAGCATCGTTGGCGAGATCTTTCGGGAGTGAACGCACATAAAGGTTGTGCTTTCGCAAGTAAGCGAGTTTGTTGCCATTGGGTGAAAACTTGGGGTCACCGGAAGAGTCGGGCGAAGAGCTGAGGAGAACGGCGGTTCCGTTGTCGATGGTGTAAAGCCAGAGTTGTCCGAGAGCATTGAAAAGCAAATGCTTGGAATCAGGTGCCCATAGGTAAGGTTCGACGTGGTAACGGGTAATACGCTCGCGCTCGCGATCATCTTTCAGCCGGCTGAGAGGAGGAGACAGTTTGGCGAGCTTGGCGTCGCTGACCAGGAGGTTCTTTGGGTCGGTAGCAACATTCTGCATCCATAGTTCGCCGTGTTCGCCGGAGTCGTCGCGCTGGATGAAGGACAGAGTGGTGCCGTCGGGAGTCCATTGAATGGATTCAGGCCCCCGGCCGGTGATCCCGCCCTCGGCGAACGCGGTCTCGATGGTAAGGGGCTTTTGAGGGGGAGCAGCAGACTGGGCAGTAGCAATAGGAACCAGCAGCGAGATGGAGAGCGTCCAGAGGAAAAAGGGTTTCACAAACAATCTCCCAAAGAGCAATATGGCCGGACGAGAAGTGTACAACGGCAGGGTGGTTGACTTGAAACCGGGTTCTCAGATCTCAGTTCCCAGTTCTCAGACGGCAAGGCAGGTGGGCCAAGCGTGCTAAAATCGGATCAGCCTCACTCTCAAGAGATGCTTCCAGAAATACAAAACCTGATCGAGTTGCAGCGCGCTGACCGGGAGATTCTCCGTCTGAAAGAGGAGATTGCTGCCCTTCCCAAACGGGTGGCTGCGATTGAGGAGAGGCTGGCGGGAACCAAGGCGGGGCTTGAGAAAGCCAAAACCGCCGTAAAAGCGGATGAAGCTGCCAAACGCACCTTCGAGAGCGCCATCCAGGACCGGCAGCAGAAGATCACCAAGTACCGCGACCAGTCGCTCGAAGTAAAGACCAACGAGCAATACAAGGCGTTGATGCACGAGATTCAGTTTGCGGAGCAGGACATTCGTGCCAACGAAGACAAGATTCTCGAACTGATGGTGAACGCCGAAACCCGGGAAAAAGCGGTAAAAGCGGCTGAGGCGGAATTGAAAGCCGAGACTGCCGAGATTGAAAAAGAGAAGATTCAAGCCCGGGAGCGCACTGCTGAAGATGAAAAGCAGATGCTGGAATGGAACGCCAAGCGCGAGAGCGCCCGGAGTGGAGTAAACCCGGACGTGCTGCGCCAGTACGACAGAGTGGCCAAGTATCGCGGCACCGGCATTTCTGAAGTGAGGGACCAGAAATGCATGGCCTGCCAAGTGATGTTGCGACCGCAGACTTACAATGAAGTGCGGTCGGATAAGTCGGTCAGTTGCGAGTCCTGCCAGCGAATTCTTTATTACGATCCCAGCCACGACCACCCTGCCATAGAGACCCGGAAGCGCCGAGCGCACCCCAAGATCGAGGCCAGCCAGGCCTGGTATTACCGGGCGATACACGGCGAAGAGGGTGAAGTATTCCTGGTTTTCGTCAACCACGGTGCCGAATCGAGCCGCCGAATCTACGACGCCGCCAGCGGACGCAAGATCGGCGATACGCTGCTTCGCGAGGGCGCCTACCGTCTGGCATTTCCTGAGGAATTGATGGACACCACCCGCCTGAATGGACATTGGCCGGAACTGGAGATCGATGAGTGGGGTGTTGAGCTGCCCACGGCAACGCTGGACGCGCTGCATCGAGACTTGAATCTGGCGCGGGTGGAAGCGGCGGCTCATCCCAAGCATTCAAAAGACGAAGCGGTTACCGCCGAACATCCAGTGTCGAGCTAGCCCATCCCTAATTACCCCTTCCACGATCGCCGTTGTGAAGCCTGCGGTCGGTTAGTATCTGTTCATGCAATCCCCCGTTCGAAAGTCCGGCGAATCGCCGGCAGTTCCCAAAGTCAAGGTTTCTGCTCGTGGCGCCAAGCGGATCAAAGATGGCCATGTCTGGGTCTACCGGTCGGATGTTGCGGCCGCTGAGGGCATCGCTGCTGGGGCGGTGGTGCGAGTTTGCGACGAGCGTGGAAAGTTCCTGGGTACGGCCTTTTATAGCAATGCGTCGCAGATCGCAATCCGGCTGATTTCCAAGGAAGCGGTCAGCGACTTGAACGAACTGCTGCGGGAGCGCGTCCGGGATGCAATCGCCTATCGCGAGCGGTTCGTGAGCGACACGGACGCTTACCGCGTCGTGTTCAGCGAAGCCGACTTTCTGCCGGGCTTGATTGTGGATCGCTACAACGATTTGCTGTCGTTTCAAGTGCTAACGCAGGCAACGGACTTGGAGGCGGTTCGGCAAACTGTCCTTTCCGAACTAACGGAGCAACTGCATCCCGCCGCGATCGGTGAAAAGGTGGAACCCAAGATTCGCGAACTAGAACAGTTGCCGGTGCGCACCTCTGGGTTGGTGCAAGGAGACAAAAGCAGCACTATCTTTTCCATGAATGGGGTCCGGTTTCACTACGACGTCAAGGAAGGGCAGAAGACCGGAGCTTTCCTGGATCAACGAGAGAATTATGCCGCGGCGTCGAAGTATGCCCAAGGTGAGGCGCTGGACGCTTTCTGCTACCACGGCGGATTCGCTCTACATCTGGCTCCGCACTGTTCCAAGGTCACGGGGTTAGACAGCTCTCGGCCAGCACTCGAGGTCGCCGACCGCAACGCCGCACTTAACAGTAGGGAGATTGAGTGGATCGAGGGCAATGCATTTGATGTATTGCGAGACTATGCCAAGAGCGGGCAGCGATATGACATCGTGGTGCTCGATCCCCCAGCATTCGCAAAGAGCAAGCGCGACCTGGATACCGCGCTACGGGGATACAAAGAGCTGAATCTGCGGGCGCTGAAGATGCTACGGACTGGCGGGATTTTGGTCACCTGCTCCTGTTCTTATCACGTAAGCGCGGTCAATTTTCTCGCCGTTGTGGCGGAAGCGGGCTGGGACGCTCATCGGGAGGTGAGGGTTCTGGAGAGCCGAGGTCAGGCAAAGGATCATCCGGTGCTCGCAAGCGTACCGGAAACCGAGTATTTGAAATGCATCATTGCCTACGTAAGCAATTGATTGTAAGCATTATATGTGTATTGACAATGATACACTCATATTTTATGATTCGTTTGTATAAACGACATCACCCAAGGTATTGAAGGCAATCCGTTGAGAATTCTTAGGAGGAATCGAGCAATGACAGTGATTACGCGTTGGGAACCGTTTCGCGAGTTCAGCACCCTACAGGACCGGCTGAACCGACTGTTTCAGCAGTCGGTGAGCGAGGGCCGCGAGGAGGCTTTGACCGCCAGCAGCTTTGCGCCGGCAGTTGATGTGTACGAAGACGATCACCAAGTCACCTTGAAGATCGAGGTTCCGGGAATCGACGAGAAGGACATTGACGTCCGTCTCGAGAACAACACTCTGACCGTGCATGGCGAGCGCAAGCTGGAAAAGGAAGAGAAGGAAGAGAACTATCGACGTGTGGAGCGGCAGTATGGCAGCTTCACCCGGTCTTTCACTCTGCCTCAGACAGTGGATGCGCAAGGCGTGTCCGCGCAGTACGATAAGGGCGTGTTGAAGATCAAGCTGAACAAGAAAGCCGAAGCCAAGCCGAAGCAGATTAAGATCAGCGTCGGCAATGAGAAGGCCCTGGAAAGCAAGGGGCAGGCGGCGTAATTTCAGTTTGGATGACGTATCTTGACGGGAGGCGCTGGTTGCCTCCCGTTTGTTTTAGCATGGGACGAATAGCTTTTAGCCGCCAGCACACAGCATTCAGTCCACTAGCTGATGGCTGAGTGCTGAATTTCAGGAGTTTCATCATGGCAATACGTTGGGACAAATTTACGGTAAAGGCGCAAGAGGCGGTGCAGAGGGCAAACGACTTGGCTTCCGAGCACGGTAACGCCGAAGTGTTGCCGCTGCACCTGCTGGCGGCGTTGATTGAAGACAAGGAAGGTATTGTGCCGCCGGTGCTGGAAAAGATCGGCATCGGCCCGCAGGCAGTGCTGAACGATCTCTATGGAGAGATCGACCGGCTGCCTAAGGTTTCGGGTGAGAGCGCGCAACCAACGCTTTCGCCGGCGGTGAACCAACTGCTGGAGCGGGCTTTCAAGGAAGCTTCCAATTTCAAGGACGAATATGTTTCGACCGAGCATTTGCTGCTGGCCGCCACTCAGAGCAAGCGCAGTGCCGCGCAGGAGATATTGGCTCGCCACGGCGCGACCTACGACGCCATTCTGAAGGCGTTAACCGCAGTGCGTGGTTCGCAGAAAGTCACAGACCAGAATCCCGAAGCCAAGTATCAGGCGCTGGAGCGCTACGCCCGCGACCTCACAGAGCAGGCGCGACGCGGAAAGCTGGATCCGGTAATTGGGCGAGATGAAGAAATTCGCCGCGTCGTACAAGTGCTTTCGCGGCGGACGAAGAATAACCCTGTGCTGATTGGCGAGCCGGGTGTCGGAAAGACGGCGATTGTCGAGGGCCTGGCGCAGCGAATCATTTCCGGCGACGTACCCGAAGGGCTGAAAAACAAGCGCGTGGTTGCTCTCGACTTGGGGGCGATGCTGGCGGGGGCCAAATATCGCGGCGAATTCGAAGACCGCCTGAAAGCGATATTGAAGGAGATTGAAGATTCGGCCGGACAGGTGATTCTGTTTATCGACGAGTTGCACACGCTGGTGGGCGCGGGCGCGGCTGAGGGGGCAATTGATGCCTCCAACATGCTGAAGCCGGCTCTGGCAAGAGGTGAACTACGCGCCATCGGGGCAACCACGCTGAACGAATATCGCAAGTACATCGAGAAGGACGCAGCCCTCGAACGCCGTTTCCAGATTGTGTTCGTGGGCGAACCCAACGTCGAGGACACGATTGCGATTCTGCGCGGGTTGAAGGAGCGGTATGAGGTCCACCACGGTGTGAGGATTAAGGACTCGGCGATTGTGGCGGCGGCAACTTTGTCACACCGTTATATTTCGGATCGTTTTCTGCCGGATAAAGCCATCGACCTGGTGGATGAGGCAGCGGCTTCGCTGCGCATTCAGATTGATTCCTTGCCAACGGAGATTGACCAACTGGAGCGCCGGGCCACGCAGCTGGAGATCGAAAAGCAGGCGCTGAAGAAGGAAGATGATCCGAACTCGAAAGACCGGCTGAAGGTGATCGACAAAGAACTGGCGGAGATTCGCGAGAAATCGACTGCGCTGAAAGCGAACTGGAAGAAAGAAAAGGATGTCATCGCGCACTCACGGGCGCTGAAGGAAAAGATCGAGCAGTTGAAGATTGAAGAGCAGGCGGAAGAGCGCAAGGGAAATTTGCAGCGTGTGGCGGAAATCCGCTATGGCCTGCTGCGTCAGGCAGAAGAAGAGCTGGCAAAGCTCAGTGCGCAAATGGATGGCAAGGGCAAGTCACGAATGCTCAAAGAAGAAGTAGACGAAGAGGATATCGCTCGCATTGTTTCGAAGTGGACCGGGATTCCAGTGTCGAAGATGCTGGAGGGCGAGGTCAAGAAGCTGGTCAGCATGGAAGATCGGCTGCGGCAGAGGGTGGTAGGGCAGGATGCGGCGCTGGAGCGGGTAGCGAACGCGATAAGGCGGTCGAGGGCGGGATTGAGCGATCCCAAGCGGCCGATTGGGTCGTTCATATTTCTGGGTCCGACGGGGGTCGGCAAGACCGAACTGGCGCGCGCACTGGCGGAGTTTCTGTTCGACGATGAACATGCATTGATTCGCATCGACATGTCCGAGTACATGGAAAAGCACGCGGTTTCGCGGCTGATCGGCGCGCCTCCGGGCTATGTCGGCTACGAAGAAGGTGGCCAACTCACCGAACAGATTCGGCGGCGACCCTACGCGGTGGTGCTGTTTGACGAGATCGAGAAGGCGCATCCCGACGTGTTCAATGTGCTGTTGCAAATGATGGATGACGGCCGCCTGACGGATGGCAAAGGCCGCACCGTGGACTTCAAGAACACGGTCATCATTATGACGTCAAACCTGGGGTCGGCTTTCTTACAAGCGGAAGGCCTGCGCTCGGAAAAGGAGTTTGCAGAAGCTTCGAAGCAGGTGATGAATGCGCTGCATGGGCACTTCAAGCCGGAGTTCCTGAACCGGGTGGATGACATCATAATCTTCAAGCCACTGGGCAAAGAACAGTTGGTAAAGATCATCGAGCTGCGGCTGGAAGATGTGCGTCGGTTGCTGGCGGACCGGAAGATCTCGCTGGAGCTGACGGACGCGGCACGTGAGCTGCTGTTTACAGAGGGATTCGATCCGAACTTCGGGGCGAGGCCACTCAAGCGAGCGATCCAAAAACTGGTGCAAGACCCGCTCGCGCTGAAGATTCTCGACGGCGAGGTGCTGCATGGTGACCACGTGATCGTGGACGCCGACAAGCGTGCGGGGAAGATGGTGATTCAAGTCAGCCGGCATGCGGCTAAAGAGACTGCCAAAGCCCGCGGGTGACCCTTTATCGCCGCAGATCAACGCGGATCTTCGGGGATGCCCGTGCCCACCAGCATTGCCAGAGTTTAGAATAGATTGGCGATGCCTTTCACAGAACAATTCGATGTAGTAGTGGTCGGCGCTGGCCACGCCGGTTGCGAGGCGGCGATGGCCGCGGCGCGCATGGGGCTGAAGACTGCGCTGTACACGCTCAACGTTGATTTGATTGCGCAGATGTCGTGCAATCCGGCAATAGGCGGCATCGCCAAGGGACACCTGGTGCGTGAAGTCGACGCGCTGGGCGGAATTATGGGCGAGATCACGGATGCGGTCGGCATCCAGTTTCGGCTGCTGAATACATCGCGGGGCCCGGCGGTGTGGTCACCGCGCGCGCAGTGCGACAAGCAAGCATATCGGCTGAAGATGCGAGAGGTGCTGGAGTCGCAGCCGAATTTGAAGATCAAGCAGGCGGAAGTGGCCGAGTTGATTGTAGAAAGCACTCAGCATTCAGCACTCCGCACTCCGCCCGGCACCGGCTCAGAAGATTCCAGGATTTGCCGCGGTATTAAACTGCGGGACGGCCGCACTGTCGGCGCTTCGGCCATCATTGTCACTACCGGAACGTTTCTCAACGGATTGATCCATTGCGGCGAGCAGCAGTATCCGGCGGGACGTTCGGGTGAGCCGGCGGCGGTGCTGCTGGGAGAAGCTTTGAAGCAATTGGGTCTACGGGGCTGCCGATTGAAGACGGGTACGCCGCCGCGTCTGGATGGACGGACGATTGATTGGTCGCGGTTTCAGCTTCAGCCGGGCGATGTCGACCCTACGCCGTTTAGTTTTCGCACCCGGCGCGTGGCCCACCACGACTCACAAGTTCCCTGCTACATTGCCTGGACTACGCCGGAGACGCAGCGCATCATCCGTGAAAATGTGCATCGCTCGCCGATGTATAGCGGTCAGATTCAGTCGATTGGGCCGAGGTATTGTCCATCGATTGAAGACAAGATCGTCAAGTTTCCCGACAAAACTACACACCAGCTTTTTCTTGAGCCTGAAGGATTGAACACCCATGAAATTTATGTGAACGGCATGAGCACGTCCCTGCCGGTCGAAGTGCAACTGGAAATCTTGAAGTCGATTCCTGGGCTGGAGACAGCGGAGATGCTGCGCCCGGGATATGCGATTGAGTACGACTCGATTGACCCGACGGAACTGGAGCGGACGCTTGAAACCAAGCAGATTGCCGGGTTGTACTTGGCCGGGCAGATCAACGGGACCAGTGGGTACGAGGAAGCGGCCTGCCAGGGATTGATGGCAGGAATCAATGCAGCGCTGAAGGTAAAGCAGGAACTCCCCCTGGTACTGGATCGCACAGAAGCTTATACAGCTATCCTGATCGACGACCTGATTTCGAAGGGAACGAACGAGCCGTATCGAATGTTTACTTCGCGCGCGGAGTTTCGCCTGCATCTGCGTATCGACAATGCTGACCGGAGGCTGACGCCACATGGCCGACGTGTGGGATTGATCTCGGATGCGGCGTGGACCGATTTCGAGGCCAAGCAGGTGCGGATCGAGGCGATGAGGCGGCTGCTGGAGGGGACGAGAGTAACCGGCGAGATGATTGGAATTATATCGTCAGATGGCAACGGACTGGCGGGCCAGGCGCTGGCACAGTTGCTCAAGCGCCCCGAGATTACGATTGAGCAACTGGCCCCGATTCTCCGCGAACTGGATAGTGCGTTTTTCCGGCGAGAAGGAGCCGGAGGAGGTCCATGCGAACCAGCGGTTGGGTTGTCTTCCGAGATCAGAAATGAACTGAAGTCCATAGAAACAGAAATCAAGTACGAAGGCTATTTGCACCAACAGCAGAGGGCCATCGACCGCCTGAAGAAAGCCGAGCAGCGCACCATCCCGGATTGGTTTGATTATCAATCGGTCAGCGGACTTTCTCGCGAAATGCAGGAGACGCTTCTGAAGATCAGGCCGCGCACGATCGCCCACGCATCACGCATTCCTGGCGTCACACCGGCAGCAGTGTCGCTGGTGAATGTCTACATTGAAATTCAAGGGCGACGGCGGGAACAAGCTGCGGCACTGTAGCACCACAGTTCCACCCGCGCACTATAATTCTCGAGGTATTTTGTGTTTAAATGCCCGAGTCATGCGCGCCGCTGGCTTGATCCTGCTGATGATGGTTGCTGCGCCACTCAGTGCCCGGCAGAATACACTGCAGAACTGCCCTCTTCCACCAGTGCTAGGTGTTACGCCACCCGGCGCCAACATCTTTTCTGAGCAGCAGGAAAGCGATCTGGGAGATGTGATGGCAGAGAGAGTCTCCCAGACCATTACTATTCTGCATGATGACGGCCTCACCGTGCACTTGCAGCAGTTGGGCGACCAATTTCTGCGCTATTTGCCGCAAACCAAGCTCCGATATCAGTTCTTCTTGATCGACTTGCCAGAGCCCAACGCCTTTAGCTTGCCCGGCGGCAGAGTCTACGTGTCGCGTAAGATTGTGGCCCTAGCTCGTAATGACGACGAATTGGCGGGCATTCTTGCTCACGAACTTGGTCACATCGTCACGCATCAGCAAGCGATTGAGATGACCGAGGCTTTCCGTAATGTGCTTGGCGTCACTCAAGTTGGAGACCGAGCGGATATCGCCAACAAGTATCACCAATACCTGGAAGGCTACCGACGCAATCCTGGTCATCCCAGCGGCGAAGAGGAAGGCCATCAATACATTGCCGACCAAGTCGCACTGTTCGCCCTGGCGAGAGCTGGGTACGCTCCGCAAGCGTACGTCGACATTTGGGACCGCTTTCAGGAAACCCACGGGAAGACCGGAACCTGGTTTTCGGACATATTTGGAATGACCAAACCGTCGCAGCGGCGATTGCGGGAAATGCTGAAGAGCATGTCGGTTCTGCCGCCTGGTTGTGCGGAGATCCGGCCATCTTCGGATGCGGTGGCTTACCAGCAGTGGCAGGCGAAAGTTGTAGCGGCGAAAAATACCTCACTGGAATCGCTCCCCGGACTGGTCTTGAAACAATCTCTTGCCCAGCCTTTACGCCCCGACCTTCACACCCTGCATTTCAGCCCTGACGGCAAGTATGTCCTTGCGCAGGATGACGGCGGGATCCACATATTGTCACGTGATCCGTTCGCGCTGCTGTTTTTCATCGACGCCCCGGATGCGTTTCCGGCCATGTTCAGTCCGGACTCGCTTTCGGTGGTTTTCTACACGCACTCGTTCCGCATAGAGACCTGGGACATCGTGAGCCATGAGCGCAGCTCGGTTCGAGAGGTCTTGCTGAATGAGCCGTGCATCCAGAGCACGTTGTCCCCCGATGGAAAGACACTGGGCTGCCTGAAGGTTGATAACTCGCTGGCTTTGCTGGACGTTGCCAGTGGTGAAACTCTGACGACGAAACAGCACTTCCTCGAGCTCATACTCAATACCGCGACCCTGGAATTTCTGATGCTGGTGGAACACGAGTTGCGGCCGGTCCACATGGCCTTTTCGCCCGACGGGCATTATTTCGTCGCGGGATCGCGCACTCAATTCCTGGCGTATGACCTTCAGCAGAAGCGTGAGGCCGGCTTTCCTGGTTCGATTCGGGACGTAGTCAAGGAGAATTTTACATTTGTCGGCCCGGACCGGATTGCAGGGGTCAATATGTATTACCCAAGCCAGTCGCCTCTCCTACGATTTCCGCAGGGCACCCGAATCGCGGAGCTACCACTGAGCGGTAACACACATTTGGAACTGGCAACTCACGGCGACTACGTATTGCTCTGGCCTGTGAAAGAAAAGCCGCTCGGCATAATGGATCTCAACCGACGTGTGGTGGTTGCCGAATTCAAGCACAAGGCCGGCGATATATACGACAACTGGATTTTGAGTGAACGAAACGACGGCGAACTAGCCATTTTCGACATCGCAGGCAAACAGAACATTGCCAGCGTTCAGTTAAGTCAGTCTCACCTTGGCAATCTTCAAGCTGTAGCCTTGAACACTGATTTCAATTGGTTGGCGCTATCTACACAGAATCGAGGAGCTGTTTGGGACATGAAGCGCAACCTGCGGGTACAGCTCACGCGCGGATTTCACGGGGGATGGTTTGCGACGGACAACGTTCTCTACGCTGACTTCCCGAAAGATGACAAGCAAGAGCGTGCGATAGCGAAACTGGATCCTCTTGGCAATGCCAACATCGTGTATGAAATTGGGCCGAAATTTTGTCACCAGGCTGGCCCTTATTTGGTTTGCGACGATGCGAAGGTTACCAAGAGCTTCGTGCGTGAGGATTGGACGGTCGAGATCGATGATCTTCTTACACGGCGCTCATTGTGGTCGCGGAATTTTCCCAAGGAGATGCCTGTAGTGACTTTGCAAGCGGAACACACAGCATTGCTGGGCTGGCGCTTGAGCGAAAACGGCGGACGCGATGCGTTGCAGAAATATCCGGATATTAAGGACAAAGGAGAACGCGAGGACTATCTTTTGGAAATTCTGGATTTCTCCAAGGATGCTGTCACAGGCAAAGTGCTGGTGAAAACCAGCAAACGCTCATTTCAGATTCAGGATGTAAGGATGGATGGCGATTGGATATTGGTGAACGCCAGCGCCGATCAGATTCTGGTTTACTCCTCATCTACGGGAGAAGAGAAGGCCCATGTGTTTGGCAGACAGCCGATGCTCTCGGCGGCGTCAGGACAATTTGCTGTGTTAAACCCGTCAGACCAGGTCAATCTGTACGATCTGGCTTCGGGCAACCCACGCCAGCAGCTGAGGTTCTCCACGCCGGTAGCGTTTGAGAAATTCTCTCCCGACGGCAAACGCCTGTTCGTGCTGACTCGGGACCAAACGGCCTACATCCTCGATGTAGGTACCCCGTAGCCGCTGAAAAACTCTGCACTTCCGGGTATCATGACGCTGATGGTCTACACCCAAATCGAGAGCCCGGTCGGGCCGTTACTGCTGGTGGCGGATGATGCTGGCCTGCGGCAGATTCTCTTTGTGAACGGCAGGCATCACGCGCGGCCGGAACCTTCGTGGACGGAGGACGCCGCGCCGCTGGAGAAGACCGTGAGCCAGCTGCGTTCTTATTTTGCTGGCGAACGGGAACAGTTCGACTTGCCGCTGGCACCGGAAGGGACGAAGTTCCAGCAGGAGGTGTGGAGACGTCTGTGTGACATCCCTTTTGGAGAGACCATTTCTTACGGAGAGCTTGCCCGACGGATAGGGAATCCACAAGCCTCACGGGCGGTAGGCCTGGCAAATGGTTCGAATCCCATTCCGATTGTGATTCCCTGCCATCGTGTGATCGGCAGCAATGGCAAGCTGACCGGGTACGGCGGCGGTTTGCCGATCAAAGAGAAGCTCCTGGCGCTGGAGAAGAAGCAGTCGCGGTTGCTGTAAAATGAGATCGAGGGATGTCCTAACCTGATGCGGTTCTTCCTGGCTTTCATTGCACTTCTCGGCTTCGTGGCCGCCGGTCTGGCGCTTCGCGAGCACTATCGCACCGACTTGTCCCCTTGCAGTATTAACGAGCATTGGGATTGCGGGATCGTCAACCATAGTCCGTTTGCGGTCCTGGCAGGCGTGCCAGTTGCGGTCATTGGCATGGCTGGATATTTGCTGATGGGGACACTTGCAATGAAACGCGCCTATCGACTGCTGTTGGCTGCGGCCGTGATTGGGCTGGCATTTTCATTGTATTTGGCGCACGTGGAGAGGGACATCCTGGGAGTGTGGTGTATCTATTGCGTCGCATCTTTGGGAGCGATCTCCTTGCTAACCTTGCTGACCTTTGGAACAATCATGGTGTCGGGCCCGAAGCGCTCCATAACGAGCTAAATATGATCAAGACTCTTTCCCAATTTGTATTCGCGATAGTTCTGCTTGCATCCCTTGTGTCTGCGCAGGAGGCGGTCAATCCGGCGCTTCGTCCGCCCAAGGGCTCGCCACTTGCCATCGTGGTGTTCGAGGACTTGCAATGTCCGCAGTGCAGACGCCAAGCCCCGTTGGTGGCGCAGGCTGGGAAAACTTACAAGATTCCCGTCGTTCGCCACGACTTTCCCTTGCCCATGCACAACTGGTCCTACCAGGCTGCGGTGATTGCGCACTATTTCGACAGCCGTTCCAAGGAAATGGGTGTCGAGTTCCGCGACTATATTTTCGAGCACCAACCCGAGATCTTTCCTTCGAATTTGCAGCAGTTCGCGGAGAAGTTTGCTGCTGATCACAAGGTTGATTTGCCCTTTGTGATCGATCCCCAAGGCAAGTTCGCGGCCGAGGTAAATGCGGAGCGCAACTTAGGAACGGCTTTGCGCTTGGAGCACACTCCAACCATCTACGTCGTCAGCAGCAACCCTAAGGGACGCCCGTTCGTCGAGGTGAAGGAACCGAGCAGCGAACTGTTCCAGACTATCGATGCGATGAAACGGGGAGAGTGACGGGACACTAGCCTCTTTCGAAGGCGTGCTTCTTTTCCAGTTCCTCCAGCGCCGTGCGCATGTCGGATTCGAACTGTTCAGCGCGATCCATTAGAGCGGGTTCGGCTACAGCAAAGTCACCTTCCAGCTTGATCAGCTTTTGGTCTTCCAGCTTGCGGGCGACTTCCAAAATGTGTGCAGGCGTGGTTTCGACGTATAGGGCTTCGGTTGGATCGCCTAGCCAAACGGTTCCTCCCACCAGGCGGGCATGCCAATACACCTTTCGCGCCAGCAGTTTGGAAATATCCTCGTCACTGGCGCGGCCAAAAACCCACTTGCTGCGTTTGAAATCCCAGTGGCGGCTGGAGAAATTCACTGGCACCAGTTTTCCGGACTTTACGAACTCCAACTGTCTAACGTCTACTTCTTTACGCAGGGAGTTGATCACCGGGCCTTCAGCATCTTGCGGCTCGAGCGAGTGCATGACCGCGCGCACGGTGGCGGAGAGGTTGACGGCCACAGGCGCGTGCAGCCCAAGCGAGTTCTCGAGAAAGACGTCAGCGTGCAAAAAGAAGAAGTCTGCGCCGGAGGTGGATTTACGGAACGGCCATTCCAGGTGGAAGGATAGCGGCAGGCCGGCGAGTGTCACGTAGATAGTCTTGTGTGGGTTCGTCATGAAAGATTTTCGGGGCTATTCTACCGGAAAGCGGTCGGCCGGAGGTTGCGGAGGTCAAAAAAAAGGGGGGGCTTTGTCCCACAGTTTAGGATCTTGATTCGTGCCTGGGGAGATGCTCAAGATCGCGGCGTCGCGGCTTACTTGCCGGCGGAGGCGGCCCTGGCGAGTGTGCCTTCAGTCGTCCCAAAGGTCGATATCTTCGCCAACACTGCCTCAATGCTGCAACCTGTGTCGACGTTGGCATCGACGGCGGGGTGGCGCTCACCATCAGTGTGTAGCATCAACACACGCGTGGTCTGGTTCGCCTTCTTCACCATGTACGCGAGATGGTGGCGGTCGTTCTTGCTAAGGGTTGGCCCGAGAATTACTAGATCAAACTTACCCTGGCGCAGTGCTTGCAGGACCGTCTTGCGGTCGGATGCGGTTTCCACCTGGTAACCAGCCTTCTGAATCGTAGCGGCCTGTGAGGCTAGGATCTCCGAATCGCCCTCGCTGTAAAGAAGTTTCAGTTTAGAGACTGCCTTCGCCGCGCTCGTCATGTGGATAGAACCAGCCCTTCCTCGTGCTTTGGCACGTCAGCGTTCTAACGTTAGCAACGGCGAGAGCGTAAGAGAACGTCACCGAAGACCAAGCACGATCGGGAGGAGCATCGATCGGCACGAGGTCCCAGGGCCCGGTTGTGGTCAGGACGCCCTACAACATTCGCCAGCTTTTTCTCTCGCACAGCCAAAACTCCGACGTACAATGAGTGGTCGAAAATGGGACGTACCCAGGGAGGCTTCTAGATGCGTGCAACAGCAATCTGTATTGCGATTCTTGTGCAGGTGCTCGTTGCCAACGCCGCTCTCGCTCAGAAGCCCGATGCAGATGCACACACCGGAACTGCCTTCTGCGATTTCGACGACAATCAAGAGATCAGCGTGCGTTACAACAATGCGTCATCCAAGGATGAGCCCCGGAACGGCAAAGTGTGGCTGCCAGGGGGTAGTCCGCTGACGCTATTTGTCGGAGTGCCAGTCAGCCTCAACAACATTCCAATCCCAGTCGGCGCGTACAGTGCTTACGTCATCCCCAACAGGAAGGAATGGACATTCATCGTGAACAAGAACGTCGCCCCGGGTGCGGCATACGATCAGGCGCAGGATGTGGCCCGAGGGCCGATGGAACTAGGCGAGGTGGATTCGCCCTCCGGGCAACTACAAGTTTCTTTTGCGCACACCGCTGCCAAGACCTGCAGCATTCGCCTGTACTACGGCAAGGTCGGAGCGTTCGCCGAGTTTCTGGAGAAGTAGCTGTCTGAGGATTTATCAGGCGGCGTGCTGGTGCACCGGATTCCTGGGCGGCCTTTTCCGGAACACAATTTTGACCCCCTGCCGCCATCTTTCATCAATTCCCAACAACTCCCATTGGATCTGTGGCGAAAAATAATGCAACAAAGTATCGGCCGCGGGATGCACATGCAAAGCCGGGGCGACGAGAAGCAGCAGCGGCTCGGCCGGACTGAGTTCGCGGAGCGGAAAATATCCGAAGCGTTGGAACTCCCCGCGAGCATGGTGCCAAGCCACGCGCGACCAGTAATCCAAACCCTGCAAGGGCAGGTGAATATCTTCGTCCGCTTTCAGTTCGACCACGGTGAGCCGACCAGCCCGGGTGACGGCTAATACGTCAATCATGGCGCGGTCTGCGGCAGAAAAAGCGGGCACCTGGGAATAGAAACATGCCGGGTCGAGGATTTCATCCACGGCAGCCACATTTTGAATTACCAAGGATTCCAGCCAGCGTTCTGGATGCAGCCGCCACAGAGGGTGATCCCGCGGGCCCTCGGGATGACGGACTTCACCGATGCTGCGCACCAACTGGGTGAAGCGGGCAAGATTGGCTGCGGAAAGTACGGTTTCCTGGGGGCCGGTTCCAAATAGGATTTCGGTGGTGCTGCGAAAGGACTCGAGTTCGTGGGTGAGCCGGGCGCGGGCAAACTCTAGCCCGTGGCGGCGAAAGGCAATTTCCGCGGGCGACAGCACGGCGATTTCAGCCTCAGGCATTAGGTCATGGATTTGCGCAATGGGAGCGGCAAAGCGATTGCGAGTGCTGGATTCGTCGGTGGAGTGGACTAGACGTGTCGCGACATTGCCCCGATCGGAAGCGTCTAACTCTTTCAGACTGCCGTCGCTCTCTTCGAGTTCATACAGATGCCACTTGGCGCCCTGCGAATTAAGGTGGGCCACCCGCTCTCGGGTTAAGGCCCCGCTGCCAGTGGGTAAGAACAGTTTAAGTCCTTCGACTACGAACTTCCCGGCTTGACTCTGGCGGCATACGTCCAGCCACAAAATCGCGAAGGTCAGCGCCGCATCAATGGAAGCCTGAGTTTCCTGGGCGTTCACACCCAGGACGGCAAATGCCGATTGCCCTTGCTGCAGCAACCCCCGGGAGTAGACCGGGCCGAAGGAGCGCTCCAGGTCCATCGAAGTTCGTAATGGAGTCGCATGGAATGAGGGGAACCAGTGTTGCAGGGTTCGTTGCAAGATGCGCTGATAAGTGAGGCGAGCCAGGCGTTTTGTGGTGGGCGTGCGACGGTCACGTTCGCGGAAGATTTCGAGCTTGCTGGGCCGGGATTGCCCAAGGCGTTGTACGGCCAGTCGCAGAGTCTCATTCTTAACTTCGGCTTCGATAACCCGCCGAACCACATTGCGCTCCGGGGACCAAACGTGCAGCAAGCACTTATTGTGTTCTCCGGAGACGGAATATTTTGACTGGGCCAGGTCAAAGAGCACGGTGTTGTCTTCGAGGATGACGGCGTTTTGCGCGCTGGCAAGGAAATCCTCCAGAGTTTGGGTAAGCTGTTCTGGGGTCATGGAGCCGATTGTTTCAGAGGGATGATCGGGCGTCTGTGACAAGTGACCATCGATTGAGTCCCGAAGTGGTTTCGCGGCGGCCTATGGGATAATGAGAACATTCGGCTTGGAGCCGTTCCCGGCTCTGGGGCATCTAATTATTCAAACGATATGGACAAGAATAGGTTCTTTTTCGATCATTACGGACTTACGGAACACGATCTGGAGCGCTATGTGGCTGCAGCATTGTCGGCGGGGGGCGATTACGCCGACCTTTACTTTGAGTATCTTTCCTCGACTTCGCTGATGGTGGATGAGTCCATGGTGAAGTCGGCTTCGCAGGGAATCTCCGCCGGATGTGGAGTACGGGTCGTCTCTGGGGAACGCACCGGCTACGCTTACACAGACGACCTCTCCGCGGAACGGATTTTGCGCGCCGCGCGCACCGCCGCTCTGATTGCCAGCGGGCCGGCTAAGACTGCCAGCATTGGCTTCCAGGAAAAAGCTGCCCGCAGCCTGTATCCCGTTACCTTGCCTTCGGTCGATGCCGAGATCACTGCCAAGGTTGAGTTGGTGATGCGCGCGGACCAGGCGGCGCGGGCATACGATCAAAGAATTAAAGAAGTACGTGCCAGCTACGGCGACGAATTGCGCAACATTCTGGTGGTCGGGTCGGACGGAACCTTCGCCGAAGACTCGCAACCGCTGGCACGCCTGAACGTGGCGTGTATCGCCAAGACTGAGGGCAACTCGGCGCGGGGAAGCGCGGGCGGTGGCGGGCGGGTGGCACTGGACTTCTTCTTTGGAGAGAAAACTCCGGAGTACTTTGCCAAGGAAGCGTCGCGTCAGGCGATTTTGCAATTGGACGCACGTGAAGCTCCGGCGGGCGAAATGGAAGTAGTCCTCGGGCCGGGTTGGCCGGGCGTGTTGCTGCACGAGGCCGTCGGCCACGGGCTGGAGGCAGACTTCAATCGCAAGCAGACTTCGGCATTTGCAGGATTGATCGGCAAGCGTGTGGCCAGCGAAAAGTGCACGGTTGTGGACAACGGAACCATGCCGTGGCGCCGAGGCTCTCTGAATGTAGATGACGAAGGCAACGCCACGCAGGACACGGTACTGATCGAAAAAGGGATTTTGAAGGGTTATTTGAGCGACAAGCTGTCGGCGAAGCTGATGGGAATGGCCAATACCGGCAATGGTCGCCGTGAAAGTTATGAGCACATTCCCATGCCGCGCATGACCAACACATACATGCTGGCGGGCCAGGATGATCCCCATGACATTGTGCGTTCGGTGAAGCACGGCGTGTACGCGGTCAACTTTGGCGGCGGCCAAGTGGACATCACCAACGGCAAGTTCGTGTTCTCGGCCTCGGAAGCCTACTTGATCGAAGATGGCCAAATCACTGCGCCCATCAAGGGAGCGACGCTGATCGGAAACGGACCGGATGTGCTCACACGCGTGTCCATGGTTGGCAACGACCTGGAACTGGACGAAGGCGTCGGTACGTGCGGGAAAGACGGCCAGGCGGTGCCGGTGGGTGTAGGTATTCCGACCATCAAGATCGACCGGCTGACGGTCGGCGGAACGGCGAAGAAAGAGACCGGCGGATTTATGCAGTAGGTCAAATGCTCGCCACGGATTTGCACACGGATCAGCACGGATATTTCAAGTAAATCAATCATGTCTTCTACTCAACTAGAAACTCGAAACCAGCAACTGGAAACCGACCTCAGAGAACTGGCACAGGACATCGTCCGTCGGGCTATGGCTGGCGGCGCCACGGCAGCGGAATGTGTGGTTCGCGAAGGCGATGAATTTTCGACCCTGGTGCGTTTGGGGCAAGTGGAGACGCTGAAAGAGTCCGGGTCGAGGGCTATCGGGGTTCGCGTATTCAACGGCAAACGCGCCGCCAGTACCTATTCGAGCGACTTCTCCCGCGAGGGGCTTGATCGCATGGTGAAGTCGGCGCTCGAACTTTCGAAGATCACTTCCGAAGATCCGTTTGGCGGAATCCCCGAGGCATCGCAACTGGGTTCGATCTCCGGCGATCTCGACCTCTACTCCACCGATGTCTACTCTCTGCCGGGAGAAGAGCGCATCAGCTACGCGCGGCGAGCGGAGAAAGCAGCGCTTGATTACGATCCCCGCATCAAGAATTCTGAAGGCGGATCATTCGACGCAGCCACTGGCCACAAAGTATTGGCTAATTCGCACGGATTTGTGGGCGAATACCGGCGGTCATATTGTTCGGTGGCGGCAGTACCAATCGCGCAGAACGAGAACGGCACCATGCAGCGCGACTATTGGTTTTCGGTGGCACGGAACCTTGGCCGGCTGGAATCCCCTGAGCATGTGGGCACCGTGGCCGCCCAGCGCACCTTGCGCCGCCTGGGAGCACGCAAGGGCAAGACAGCGCATGTTCCGGTGGTACTTGATCCGTTGGTGGCGGCCTCGATGCTTGACCATATTTTTGAGGGCGTGAATGGAGACTCGGTGTATCGCGGGGCTTCGTTTCTGGCGGGCAAGCTGGGCGAGAAGATCGCCGGCGACCGAGTGAACGTGATTGACGACGGGACCATGGTCGGTGGTTTCGGGACTAGCCCATTTGATGGCGAAGGCATTCCCACGCGGCGAACAGTCGTCATCGAAAATGGTGTGTTGAAGTCTTACCTGCTGAACACCTACACCGCCAAGAAGCTGGGATTGCAAACTACCGCGAACGCATCGCGAGGCCTCGCGGGAACTCCGGGGATTGGACCAGGCAATTATTTCTTGCAGCCGGGAACGAAGACGCCGCGGCAGATTATCGGTGAGATCAAAGAAGGGCTGTATGTGACCGAGTTCCTTGGCCACGGCGCAAATCTGGTGACGGGAGACTATTCCCGAGGCGCTTCGGGAATGTGGATTTCGGGCGGAGAGCTGGCGTATCCGGTGGAAGAGATTACGGTGGCGGGCAATTTGAAAGAGATGTTCTTCAACATCTCCGAGATTGGCAACGATCTCGAATTTCGCGGAGCCATGGCGTCTCCGACGATCAGGATTGAGGGGCTGACTGTGGGGGGCGAGTAGATAATGGCAACGCAAGCTGCCGCTCAGCGTCCGCGCGGACGGCGGAAGCGAGTTTTAGTTTGGATAGCGGGCGCAGTTGCTGTGCTTTATCTCGCGGGCATTATCGCATCTCACTATTACCTTGAGCCGAAACTCATTTTCGCTGCGCCAACGAACTATTCCCACAGAACTCCTGCGGACCTGAATCTTCCCTTTGAAGACCTGCATATCCCTGTGGACGGCTCGACGCAGATACATGCCTGGTGGGTCCCCGCCGAGAAACAATCCGCCAAGGTCATCCTCTACTTCCACGGCAATGGGTATGTTTTGGAATCCGAAGTTGTGAGGACTCCAGCCCATGAGGCACTGCCGCTCCATCAAACCGGTGCGAACTTGCTGCTGGTCGACTATCGTGGATATGGCAGCAGCAGCGCGGTTCAAGCCAATGGGCCTCGCACGGCAGAAGATGCCCGCGCCGCGATGCGCTACCTCGTCGAGCAGCGTCACCTCTCTCCCTCTGATATCTATATCGCAGGTTGGTCCATCGGTTCGGGCGTCGCCACACAGCTTGCCGTCGAGTCGCCGCACTCCGCCGGACTCATTCTGCTCAGCCCCATCTCAAGCGTCTATGACGTTGCCAACGAGGACTTGATCTACAGCACAATGCTGCGACCGAGTCAATGGATCGACAACGCCAACAATTTCGAAAACAAGAACAAAATCGCGAGCGTGCATGTCCCCGTTCTTATCGTTTCGGGGACCGCGGACAGAATCGCGTATCCCTGGATGCCCAAGTTGCTTTACGAACGCGCCAACCACTCCAAAACTCTGCACATGCTGGACGGCGTGGAGCACAACGATTTGTGGGATAAAGGAGACGGCGCGCTGGTTGGCTATATCAGAAATTTTGTTTCCGACGGTTCTAGCTCGACGGCTGCTCAGTAGGTGGCCCAAACAGCTTAGGGCTTCCGCGACCGCTGATACAATCGCCTCATGGGCGGGCTGACCGAGCCATCTCCGTTGGTGGAGGAAGCGCAACCTGACTCCAACGTTCGAGCTATTGTCATCGGAATTGTCGCAGTGCTGTGTGCAGTTGGCGTCATCGCCTTATTGTCCCGTACAAGTCCAAAAACTCCGGTTGCACCCAACCCTTATGCTTCCAGCCTGAAGTTATCCGACTTGAAAATGAGCGCGGCGGTGAATTTCGTTGGTGCCACGGTCACCTACATCGACGGCACCGTAGCCAACGATGGCGACAAGACTGTGATCCATGCCGTAGTGCACGTGAATTTCAAGAACTCCATGGATCAGATCGCGCAGGCCGACGACGTTTCGCTGCATGTCTTGCAGACCAGTGGGCCCTATCCCGACGCGGTCGATCTCAGTGCCTCGCCCTTGCCGCCTCACCAGAGCAAGCCGTTTCGCCTGATCTTTGAGCACGTGAGCGCGGACTGGAACCACGCTTATCCCGAACTGCAAGTCACCAACGTCAGCCTGAAATAACCACTGAAGAAACCATTTTCCCCTGATTCACCCGGATTAACACTGATGAATCTCTTCTTTAGTTCTTGATCCGCGGGCATCCGGGTAAATCCGCGGCGAAATGGTTTTGTATTTACAATGCCTCTATGCCTGATGCAAAACCGTTTCGACTGACGGAATCGGTAAAAGCTGCGGGTTGAGCTTCCAAGCTGAGTCCGGCGGCGCTGGACGCGGTGCTTGGGAAATTAGCCCGGCAACATGACCCGAATGTGCTAGTTGGCTTCGATCACGCCGACGACGCCGGAGTGTATCAACTCGGGCCTGGCACCGCACTGGTGCAAACAGTCGACTTCTTCACTCCGATTGTCGACGATCCATACACCTTTGGGCAGATCGCAGCCACCAACGCGCTGAGTGACGTGTATGCCATGGGAGGCCGGCCGCTGACTTCGCTGGCGATGGTGTGTTTCCCCGAGAAAGGCGATCTGGCGATCCTCGAACGCATTCTCGCGGGCGGACTTTCGAAGATGATGGAAGCGGGATGCACGGTGATTGGCGGGCATAGTATTCGCGACGACGAAACCAAGTTTGGCTACGCGGTCACGGGGGTGGTTGATCCAAACAAGGTATTGACGAACGGCGGCGCACAGGTTGGTGATCGGTTGTTGTTCACCAAATCGCTCGGCACGGGAGTGATTTCGACAGCGATCAAGAAAGGCGTGGCAAAGCAGGCGTGGATCGATGCGGTAGTTGCGTCGATGACCACGTTGAACAAGAAGGCAGCAGAGGTGATCATCGGGACCCCATTCGCCGTGCACGGCCTAACCGACGTCACCGGCTTCGGCATGATTGGGCATGCGCGGGAAGTAGCGCTGGCGTCGAAAATTTCGCTGCGCCTTTACGCGGGGAGGATTGCGCTGCTCGAAGGTGCATTGGACTGCGTGCGTGCTGGCCACATTCCGGGCGGCCTGAAAGCCAATCGCGAGTTCGCCGAGTGCGTGGTCGGTTACGAAGATGGAGTCAGTGAGGAGATCAAGACGATTCTGTTCGATCCGCAGACCGCGGGAGGGTTGCTGATTTCAGTGGCTGCGGAAGACAGCGCACAACTGACGCGGGCTCTGAACGCGGCGGGAGTCGTGGCAGTCGAAATCGGAGAAGTTCTGCCATCGGGCAAACCATTGATCACGGTTGCCGCATGATTCCGAGCCCGGCATCCCCATTAACTAATGAAACGCCTCGCCCCTGGCCAGCCTTGCAAGAATGTTTTCCATGCGGCGCTGTCTCGTTTCCGGCTTCTTCGCCGTTTGCAACCGGTAGGCAATCGCATAGAGGTTCGCTTTATTGAGCGATTCGAAGAAGGCCTTCGCTTTGGTGTTCTTGCGCAATGCCGCAAGAAAATCCTCGGGTATAGTCGCCTTGCTCGGGGAATCGTAAGCAGCTGTCCAACGACCATCCTTCTTAGCAGCGTCGATCGCCTCACGGCCCGCCGCCTTCATCCGGCGTTCCCTTATTAACCTCTCCGCATGTTGCGTGTTGATCTTGGACCAGCCGCTCTTAGGCCGTCGTGGGGTGAACCGTTGCCGCCAGGACAAGTCGTCATGGCGCTGTTTTTGGCCGTCGATCCATCCAAAACAGAGCGCCTCATCCAGCGCTTCGGCATAGGTGACGGATGGTTCTTGCGAGTCTTTCTTGAAAATACGCAGCCAAATCCCATCTGATTGGCGATGATTGGCGGCGAGCCACTTGCGGAACTCGGAGTATGATCGAAAGCCAAGCACCTCGTTCATAATTTCGGCAAAAGCTCCCAGATCTTGGCCAGGTGATGGTCGTCGTGTTCGGCAACGAAGTAAAGATGGTCTACCAATCGCATGGGCTGTTTCAGGCGTGGGTGCACTACGGAGCGGGCAAACAGTGCGGGGTCAATTTCTCCCACTCGATCAACCAGACGCAGCCGCGCCTTCCGAAACTCAGCCAGAATATCGGCCAACGGGCGAGCGTTGTGGTCGGCTTCGTCGGTCTTGCGATTGCTGAGATCGGCGGCCGTGAGCTCAGTGAGTCCTGCCATGTAGTCATCGACGCGAGCCATCCACAACGATTCGAGATCGAGCAAATGTCCGGCATGCTCCTGCGCTGACCACTTGTTCTCCGGCTTCTCAACCAAACGCTCCCGCGCACAACCACGAAGCATTTCTTCCAGCCGCGCCGGCGTTCCCCGCAGACGAATGCACAGGTTGGGATATTGCTCGACCGGAAAGGTAAAGTCGAATTTGCGCTCGAACCAGACGGGCGCGTTAGTCGGGGATTCTTGGGTCATGGATTCTCCTAGTCCGCATCCGGGGGAGAGGCATCTATAGCCTTATGTGATCCGCTTGGCGTCATTCGCGGTTCAAATTATGGCGAGCTTATGGCGAGCGTGAACGGGTAGCGCATTACTGCTGCATATCGCGGATGAGGACGACGTCGGAATCGGTGTGGCCGCGGATGAGGCCGAGCTGTTTGCCGTCGAACGACCAGCGAAATTCGAGGATGTGTTCGGCGGGGAAGTCGGTAATCTGCTTGCCTGTAGAACCGTCGATGGGCTGCGACCAGAGATTGTCTGTTCCAGCGCTGCGCACGGGATAGACGATGGTCTTGCCGTCCGCCGAAAAACGAATATGTCCGCTGCGCGGCCGCTCGAAGTCGAAGCTCTTGAGTAGCTGTCCGGAATCCACGGCCACAATCGTGAGTTTCTCGATGTGCTCGGCGAGGTGACCGAAAGTGGCGATGACCACAGTTTTGCCGTCGGGGGAAACATCGAAATCTGCCGTCAGCTCGTCGGAAACTTTCGTGGCTTGCCCTCCATCAATCGGTACCTTCATCAGGCGGTTGCCGGTGGCATTATCTTGATAAAGCACCCATCCACTCGATGAACAAATCGGATATTGGTCCACTTTGCCGTTGGAAAGCTGTTTGAGATTGCCGCCACCAGCGTCCATCCGCCATGTATTCAACACGCGATTTCCTTTGCTAAAGATGCTGGTGAAAACAATGAAGCGGCCGTCGGGACAAGCGAAAGGGGTATTCGGAATTGTGTCTTCGGGCACGGGCAGGGGCGTACTGTTACCGGACACAGGATCCAGGATGGCGAGCCCCGAGCGTCCATTCCGGATCATGCGATTGTCAGGCATCCAGGCGAACTGGTAGACCGAAGCACCCAAGGTCAATTGATGAAGCTGAGCAGCAGGAGCACCGGACGGCATCGTCGACAGGTTCCAGTGCCCTTCACTCATCACAGTTGCCACGCTGCGGCCGTCACCGGCAACGCTGGGGTCGGAGTAGTTATTGGTGTCGCGCGTGACCGGGGACCACTTGCCTTCGGGATAAGAAACAAAAACGATCTGATTGCTGTTGAACTGATTTAACGCAATTAATCCTCTGCCATCCGGCATCCAGACCGGGCGCTGAAGGATGCGATCGTCGGAGGTGTAGAAAAGCTTCTGCTTGCCGCTGGCCACGTCGAGGGCGACCAGACCGCTGAAAGCAGTGCCGGGCTGAAGCACAGAGCAAACGATAGTTTTTCCATCGGGCGACCAGGCAGGGTCGTACATGCGGTCGCTGGTGGATCCGCCGTGGAGAATCTTTTCCTCACCGCCTTCCACCGGCACAACCAGGAGGCGGTATTTGCCGGGTTCAGGATTATTGTCACGGAAGAAAGCGAAGCGGCGTCCGTCGGGCGAAAAAGTGATGTTGGAATCGATGTCCGTGACAAGCTTTTCGGGTGTGCCGCCGAGCAGTGGAGCACGGTAAAGATATTCGAGTTCCTCGCTGCCCGGCTCGGTGCGGATGAAATAGAGGTAGTTGCCATCCGGCGAAAAACGCAGGTGCCGGTAGTAAACCTCTGCCGGCGCCACCACCTGAGTATTGCTATTGGTCGGAAGATTACGCAGCCATAGGCTCTGCTTCCCGCCTTCATCCATCACATTGAGAACGTACTTGCCATCCGGTGAGATGGCGACCAGCGCGGCTTTACCGTTGTCGGTGACCTTGTTGATGGAGATGTTCTGGAATGGTACCGGGCGGCTGCGGTTTAGAAACGCGTAGATACCGTAGCCGGCGGCGGCGAGGACGACGATGCCAATCAGCGCGGCGGCGCCTGCTCCGAATTTGTGCTGACGGGCGGCGGCGACGGCGGCAGAGCCGGAGGACGCGCTGGCAGGAATACTCACTGAACTGGTGGGACGAACGAGGACGCCGGACGCTGACTCGGCGCGCGACGCTAGGCGGCCCGCTTCGCTGTCGCGCTTCAAGCGTTTGAGATCGCCACGGAGGTCAGCCGCGGACTGGTAACGCAGGTCGCGATCCTTTTCCAGCAATTTATCGATGCTCTCCTGCAGCTTGGGTGGAATCGCAGGGTTGAGCTGCGTGGCGGGAGTGGGGTCACGATCCAGGATGGCGTTGAAGATTACGGCGGAAGTGTTGCCGGTGAACGGTAGAGAGCCGGTCGCCATCTGGTAAATAACCGCGCCGAGTGAAAACAAATCCGTGCGGGCATCCAGTTCTTCACCACGCGCCTGCTCGGGCGACATATATGAGACGGTGCCAACGGTTGAACCAGGGCTGGTGAGGTGCATGGTTGCGGCAAGACCCGGGCCCAGACTCACGGTTTCGGCGTTGAACGCATTGCTGCGAGTGAGCTTGGCGAGGCCGAAATCAAGAATCTTTGCCGGGCCTCGCTGGGTTATGAAGATGTTCGCCGGTTTGATGTCGCGGTGCACGATACCTTTGGCGTGGGCGGCGTCGAGCGCGTCGGCGAGCTGGATACCGATATCGAGCACGCGATCCAGCGGCAGCGGACCGCTATGTAACTTCTCGTTGAGACTCTGGCCCTCCAGCAGTTCCATCGAAATAAAGGATTGGCCGGCATCGTTTTCAACCGCGTAAATGGTGCAGATGTTGGGATGATTCAGCGCCGAAGCGGCGCGAGCTTCGAGCAAAAACCGTTCGAGCGCGGTAGTGTCTCGGGCAAGGTCAGCGGGCAGAAACTTGAGAGCCACGCGGCGGCCGAGAGTCAGGTCCTGGGCTTCATAGACGACGCCCATTCCGCCGCTGCCGAGTTGGCCGGTGATCTTGTAGTGCGAGATGGTTTGGCCGATGGTGATTGGGGCAGTCATGGTTTGGGCCGATCAGGAGGCTTCAAGCGATGTTAGGCGGAGAGCGGGGAGGAGTCAACCGACTGGTGGGCCTCGTAAACGTATCCCTCCCCACCGATTTGACAATAGTTTTACAAATCGATGATACGCACCTACGAAAAATGGAGTAAGGTTTCGTCCCGGCGGAGACAATCGCCGCGATTAATGCCGGACTATAGGAGGAACTTGTGCCACTGACTATCAGACAACCTCTTCCCCTCTTCGCTGTAGCCATCTTAATATGTGCAGCCCATTGCGCGGCTGCCCAGGCTGGGTCTCTTGATCCGTCCTTTGGCACGAATGGCATCGTGGCCACCTCGCTGCGGTCAGCGAGCGCCATGGCGCTCCAGAGCGATGGCAAGATCGTCCTGGCCGGATTGGGAGACTTTGGGGACGGAGTCGCGGACACGCTCGTTCGCCTGAACACCAACGGTTCGCTTGACACCAGCTTCGGCACGGGTGGCATCGCTAACTTCACACCGATCAACGATGGATCTGCCCCCAATGGGTTTTTCGCAATGGCGATCCAACCGAACGGCGAGATTGTTGCGGCTGAGGTCACGACAACCGAGCAAGGCGGCTATACCAACTTTGTGCAAGTGGCGCGCGTCGAAAGCAATGGCACCCTCGACACCTCCTTCGGCAACGGGGGATTCACCACCACCACCGCCATTGTGTTTACTCCTTACAACGTTTCCGGTACGCGGGCTTTGGCGCTGGCGCTCCAGAACAACGGGTCGATTCTGGTGGCGTCCAGCTACTCGAATCTGATGGCGCGGTTTACCTACAACGGGCAACTGGATACAACCTTTGGCAGCGGAGGACTCGTAAACCTGGCCGATCAAGGGCCAAACACCTCCTTCGCGCCTACCCAGATTGTGGTGCAAGCCAACGGCAAGATACTGGTCGCCTCTGGCGGCGTTACACCAACGCCGCTGGTACAGGCCGGCACGATCAGCCTCTATAACTCGAACGGTTCACTGGATAGTGCGCTCGGCTCGGCGGGTACTGCAGCATCTGTGGCTTCGGCCTCGGCGCTTTTGCAGCAGACTGACGGTAAGGTTGTGGTCGCGGGATCGCTTACCAGCAAACTCAATCTGCCTCCGGCAAGCAGCGCTGTCGGATTTGGTTTGGTGCGCTACACTTCGAGTGGTGTCATCGACAAGAGCTTCGGCAAAGGCGGAGTCGCGGTTGCGGATTTCGGGACAAATGCGCCGCTGTCAGGTGCCTTCGCCGTCGCCGTTCAGTCGAACGGTGAACTGGTGGCGGGCGGGGCGGCCGCGCAAGGCCCGTTTAACCTCAGCTTCAACTCGCCTTTCGCCCTCGCGCGGTTCACCAGTTCGGGTGCGCTGGACAATTCTTTCGGCTCGGGGGGATTGGTCGCGACAACCCTGGTGAGTGGGAATTCAAACGTGTATTCGTACGTGAACGGATTGGCCATCCAGAGCGATGGCAAGATCGTTGCCGCCGGCAACACGCTCGTCGGTCAGGGATTCGAAGCCGGCACCGGCGCGTATGTGGCCCGTTATCTGGCGCAATGATTTTTGGCAGCCTCTAACGATAGCTTTATTTGCCGCTACCGGGATGAGCGGCTGGCGTAGTACGCGCGTTTCGGAGGAAAGTCTATGCCTGCAAGTCCCTTGCCTCGTTTGTTTTTTCTTTTTCTCTTCTTTTGATCGCGCGCTGTGCGTCCGAATCCATGCGAAAAACATGCGCCGTCGATTACGGAGTAATCTCGTAGACGGTGCCGCAGCCGTCGCAGCCCGGGGCTCGGTTGCCACCGCCGAACGTAGTGCCGTACAAATTGCCCCCGTGATCGAAAATCAGATTGCCAGTGGGCCCGGCGCCATCGTTTTCCGTCTGGAAGCTGTACCGCGTCTCTTTCCATTTGCCGCCCGCGCCTGGCGATAAGCGAAAGACAGTGCCGAGATTGTTTGCTCCGCCAATGTTGGTGCTACCGTACAGGTTTCCGGTACTGTCCATGATTAGCCCGCTTCCTAGATCAGCTCCGTCACTGCTGTCAAAGGCGTAGAGCACTTTCTCCGTCCATTGGCCATTCGCACCAGGAGTTAGCTGAAAGACCGTACCGTATGCGAAACGTCCGCCCCCGTAAGTGGTTCCGTACAAGTTGCCAGCGGTGTCGAAAACCAGACCGAATAGCGGGCTAGTACCGTCTTTACCGTCGAAACTGTGAAGCACCTTTTCCGTCCACTCATCATTGGCGTTGGGGCTCAATTCAAACACCGTGCCGCAACCGTTGATGCACATCGAGAGACGACCGCCGAAGCTGGTAGTGCCATACAGATTGCCGGAAGCGTCGAAGATCAGATTCCCGAGCTCGGGGGTGGCCCCATCTTTACCTTTGAAGTTGTGCAATGCCTTATACGCCCAATGGCCGTCGGCACCCGGCCGGAGCTGGAAGACCTTCCCGCAGCCCGGGCCGCCTGGATAACATCCAGTCCCACTGTTGATCGGAACGTCTGCTGTGGTGCCGTACAAGTTTCCTGCCGAATCAAAAATCAGACCGGCGTAGGGGTACGCGCCGTCGGTGCAATTGTCGGCGGAGCAGAAAGTGTGGAGGACAGTCTCAGTCCACTGGCCGTTGCTCCCAGGGGTAAGTTCAAAGACGGTGCCGCAGCCCTCACCGCCGTCGCTGAAACACACCCCGGTGCCTCCGGCGGCTGTCGTGCCGTAGAGGTTCCCAGCCGAATCAAAGATCAGGGCGTCATAGGGACTCGCTCCATCTGTGCAGCTAGAAAGAGAGCAAAAGCTGTACAGGACGGTCTCAGTCCATTGCCCGTCGGTGCCGGGCGCAAGTTTGAAGACCGTGCCGCAACCCAAATAGCAATATTGCCCGGAGCCTCCGGCGGCCGTCGTCCCATACAAATTCCCCGCTGAATCAAAGATCAGGCCTGCCCAACTGTTCTGCCCGTCCGCGCAGTTAGAGGCGGAGCAAAAGCTATACAGCACCCGCTCTGGTCCGGCTGCAAACGCGGAAGTTGTCGCGACGAGAACTCCGACAGTCAGGAACGCCGCCGTTAATAAAGTGAATGATTGTTGGCGTTGCATCTGGAGACTCCTCCTAGGAGGTGACGGAAAGTGCCGAGGGCAGCTTCCCATCAAGTCCGGGCCGCAATTTTACACCTATTCCGGTCATCCAGCACCCCGACCTAGGCCGAGCGGGCCATCCAGAATGGTGAAATGGGTCTCCGAATCTTGACAAACTCTTTACATCTCCGTGACACACCTGCGCAGGCCGGGACTATGATTCTGGCGACTTGAGGTTGCTCAACGAACCCGTGGGTGTTTCCTCACGCTAGACCAGGGAGGTCAGTCATGCTTCGAAAACGAGCTTCGATTAACGTCGGCAGCGCTTGCGCGATCGCGTTACTAACACTTCTTTTGACAGTGGCGGTTGCCGCCCAGCCAACGCAGGCACAGACCTACACCGTCTTGCATTCGTTCACCGCTGGGACGGACGGCGCGGTTCCCAGCCCCATCATCCGGGACGCGCAAGGAGATCTCTTCGGCACGACTAAGTTCGGTGGCAACCCCTCCTGCGGCGAAGACACTTGCGGAACGGTGTACAAGATCGACAGCGCCGGCAACGAGACTGTGCTCTACAGCTTCGAGGGCGGGAACAACGGATCAGATCCGATGGCAGGCCTGGTTGAAGACGCGGCCGGCAACCTCTACGGCACGACCCAAGGCAATGGCTATATTGGCGGCGATTCCGTGGTATTCAAGCTTAATGCAAATGGCCAGGAGACCAGCTTCCCCACTGACGGGCTAAACGCCTGCTGCTTAGATTCGCCGCTTGCCGTGGATGCGGAAGGTAACGTCTACGGCATGTCGCCCTACGGGGGCGAGCCCAATTGCGGTTTGAATAGTCATGGGCTGGGCTGCGGAACGCTGTTCAAACTCACTCCTAACGGCAAGCTCACCATACTTCATGTTTTTGACGGAACGGACGGCATGCAGCCCGAAGGGGGCGTGGTGCTTGATGGCATAGGTAACCTTTACGGCACTGCATACTTTGGCGGCAAGCTTTCCTGCGAATACCCCGGCGAGTACCAAGGTGGTCAAGCAGGCTGCGGAACGATCTACAAGCTTGATCGCAGCGGCAAGTTCACCGTACTCCACACTTTTGCCGGGCCGGGGGACGGTTCCACCCCTCTAGGCTTGATCGTTGACTCTGCCGGCAACCTCTATGGCATTGCGGCAGGTGGCGGTAATGTCATCCCACATACAGATTTCGAGTACGGCGTTGGAACCATTTTTAAGGTGGATACGAGCGGCCAGTTCAGCGTGCTCTTCACCTTTGCCCCGTGTACCGCGCCCCCGTGCACCCAGGGGCAGGTGCGGAACCCGGTCTTCGCCTACCATCTAGTGAAAGACTCAAGAGGCAACCTGTACGGGATCGAAGAGGTGAACAATTGCGCCGTCGGGGGCGGATGCTTGTTCAGACTAGACACGAAAGGGAACTTAACCGACCTCTACGACTTTACACAGCAGCAAAGCGGGGCCCCGTTCTACTCCTCGATGGGCTTGGTCCTGGGTTCGGACGGCGATGTCTATGGCAGCACGCCCATCGGAGGACCCCCTCAAACGGGATGTCAAGACCAAGGCTTTACCCAGGGCTGCGGGTCGGTGTTTCATCTGACCGCTCATTAGCTAAGCGTGTTGAGATAAAAAAGGGACCTCAAGCCGGAGAGAGATCAGCCGAGGTCCCTGGTGGACACAGTCAAAAACCTGGTTGTGGGTCGTCGGACTGATCGTTGTCGGCTGCGCCCGGGTTGCTTGGATTGCCGGCTTGACGAGTTGCCGTCCAGGAATGGTTTTGCTGACCGCCACCGTGATGGCCACCACCGCCCATGCCACCTTGCCCACCCTGTCCGCCTTGGGGCTGGGAAGTTCCCGTCATTTTGTCACCATCGATCGTGCCGCTGTAGACCATAGTAAAGGTGCGACGTCCCTGGGACTGAGTGCTGAAGGAAATGTTGTTCCCATTGACGGTACCGGTGAGGGGAACCGAGCCGCGCTCTCCATCCATCGTGCCCGTAAGCTTGGAGCCGTCCTGCTGCAGTTGGAGCGCGCCCTGTTTAGCGCCATCCCGGCCCTGCCAGGACATCGTCCACTTGCCAGCGACGTTAGCGGGTTGGCTGTCACCTTGAGCTGCATCCTGCGCCAGCAGGCAGGAAGTTAATCCGAATACCAGGACAAAAACCAAAAAAAGGTGTCTTCTCACTAAAGTGCCTCCTGAATTGCGGAGAATCTTCACCCCATGTAAACACCGAGTAGCCGGGCGGAAGGTAAAGAGTTTGTAAAAGAAGGTAAAGTCTTGTTAGCAGAACCCACTCAGCCAAATTGCCCCAAACTTTCTTCATCGCGCGTCAGCAACCATCCGGTTACAGGAGCGACTCGGCCTTTCGGCGATAACCAGGACTCTGACTTAGTAATGGAACCGGTAGCGGACCTCCACAAAGATCTCCCGCGGATTGTTCCAGTGAAAACCGCCGAAGGTCAGGCTATTATCGAGCTCAACCCGGCGATTGGCGACGTTCAGCGCATTCACTGAGGCCGAGAAACGTTCGCCAAAGTCTTTTCCCAACGACAAATCAAACGTTGTGTGCGCGGGGAGATTAGCGCCGGGATAAGGCTGGCCAGGAAATCCGTTGGTAAAACCAGATCCGTAACTGACATTGGTAGAGGCAAAGCTACGCCATGGAAGTGTCACGTCGCCGCCTACGTTGAGAGTGTTGCGCTGGTCGTGGTCAAGCGGGCTAAGTTCCGGGGAAAACGAAAAATCCGTGAGGCCGCCGGTAATAGTACCGCTACCCTCGGCAATCTGATTAGAGTAAGCAAGATGGATTTGTCCGCGACGAGCAATTCGCGGCGAACGTAAGGTCAGTTCCCAGCCGCGGATGACGGCATTCGCCACTGTGATAGGAAAGAAAATGCTGGATGCCCCGATATTGTTGTGATCGAAGAAATTCCTGACGTTGGTGCGGAAATTGTCGGCATCGAGTACCCATCCGCGATAGGGAATGGTGATACCAAACTGGTGTTCCTCATCGAATTCGCCGTGCAGCGGGACGAATCCGAGACCTTCACCTTGCGCGAAATCGATGAGCGCTGGCCCACTCACGGTCAGTAGTGGCGGAGCCTGATAGTAGTGTCCGTAGAAGCCGCGGAAGGTCCAGCGCAAGCGAGGGATGGTCACGGTGGCTCCAAAGCGTGGGCTGATTGCAGTCTCGGTAACTCCGCCGGAGAAACGCGTCGGCCTCATACCGGCGATCAATGTCAGCCAGGGAACCGGAGTGAACTTGTCGTCGATGAAAAATGTCTCCTGATTTCCCGTGGGATGTTGAACATCGTTGATCGGGGCATTGCCACTGCCGTCATTGAAGATAGCTCCGAAAGTCTGGCTGTCGTGCTGATAAAAGCTAAAGAATCCCGCCTGCAAATTGTTCCAGGCAAAATTGGCTGACACGCTGCCCTGACCACCAACATAGGTTGAACCGCGATCTTCGGTTGTAGCCACCGGGGTGTCGGCAGCGAGGCTGTTGTAGTTGCCACTATTGAAATGGAAAAGCGGCGACACCGTCATGAAAACTTTGGAGTTGAAGGTGTGGACCCAGGAGAAATTGACCACCGCGTCGGATTCATTCTCGCTGTCGCGCAGACCTATGCTCGGATATTGCGGGGCGAATCCATTCGCAGGAATTGACCCATTTTCAATGTCGTTTGGGTTGGGGTCGAACGGTACCTGGTAATAATCGTGGCGTAGTGAGGTTACGACGCGAAGCTGGTTCGAGGGATCGACGTTAAAGATAAGCGTGCTGAAGCCGCCATAGCCGTTTGCGGCATCGTGCACGACCTCAGGCACCGGCGGCTGGAGACCAAGATTGCTGCGGTTGCCATTCAGGCTGACGTAGTAAGCGAAACGCTGGGTGTGACTCCCGAAACTGAAGGAATCGTTGGTCTGATAGAAATTTCCAAAGCTCATCACCAGTTCGGCTTCATTGTTGCGCTCGAAGCCAGTACGTGGGACCACGTTGAACACGCCATAGGTGCGATCGCCGAACTCGGCCCCGTAGCTTCCACGATTCACTTCCAGGTAGTCGATGTCTTTGGGATCAATTTGGGGGCCGATGTTGGCTGCGATGTTGGTGTTGGGGATGGGCACTCCATCCACCAGCCAACTGGTCTGGTGCCCGCCACGAATGTGCAATTGGTCGTGAGTGACGTAGGCGCCAGGTACGAAGTTGGTGATCATGGCCATGCTATTGGTGCGGTCGGCGCCGGGAGTACGCTGTATATCCTGGCGGCTGACTAAAGTGGTGGGTGTAGCAGTGTCGGTCGGCACTGCCTCGGGCGCGGCCGAGACAGTTACCGTCTCATTCTTAATGGCAACTTTCAATTGAAAGTGAACAACCGGCTCGGTTCCTGAAATCACTGTAACGGCTTCTGATACTTGCTCGAATCCGGGATCGGCGACCGAGACCGAATATTCACCCAAAGGAACCGTGTTGAACTCAAACTCACCATTGGCGTTGGTATTGGCGGTCTTGCTCCAGTCTGAAGACTTCGCCTTGAGCATGACCATCGCACCCTCTACCGGACGATGTTGGGGATCGTGGATAATGCCGCGAATAGAACCGAAGATAGTTGCGAGCGCGCTGCCGGCGAGTGCGAGCACCAACAGCAGCGGCGCGATACGAATGGAACTCATGAAAGTTCTCCTGGTCCTGGGAACAAATGCTGTGCAGCCACACGCGAAGCGGCCATAGAGCCGTCCGCGCGTGGACAGAGATACTGGCTTGCAATGGATCAGGCGATGGAGAACTGAGGCGGGGCGCGGCCGGAATTCGAAGACTGGATAAGCCGGCAGCGATTGACGACGTTCCGTTCCGGCGTCAGTTGGGTCGAGAAAGTGGCGATCTGCGTACCCGTTGACGGCAGAAGATGCGGAGACTGGGAAACCGTCAGGGCATGGCAGCAGTCGTGATTGCAACCAGCAGGAATAGCATGAAGTTCAGCAGCATTCGAGCCATGTTCATGCATCGGCTTGCGCATGCAACAGGCATGCGGCGCCGGAGCAGTGATCGCCAGGGCTACCGGGGCAAAAATACCCACCAGCATCAAGGTCAGCAGCAGCCTGGCGGTTAGACGATGCATAGACGACCCGCGGAGAACTGACACAAAGGATAAGTTAGACGATGGCACGAGCGCAAGGATAGCCTTACTTCATCAGCACCCAGCGGCCGCCGTCAGTGAACAGGATGACCAGGTTCATCACAATCATCATCAGGTCGTAATGCCAGCCGTAGGTTTTCTCGCCCCAGAAACCAACGTGCCAGACAAAAATCTGCTTCTGGATGGCACCGAGCATAATGAGGATGAGGCCGATGGTGGCAAGTTGAATCAGCACGCCGAAAGCCACGCCCAGGCCTCCGGCTATTTCCGCGGTCCCAAGAAAGATGGTGAAACCCTGGCTCATGCCAATGTCCTTGCTGCGTTCTTGGGATTTGGTGGCGTGGCTCCAACCGCTATCGATGAAGATGGCGGCGACCATGAGCCTGAGCAGGAGGAGTCCGAGATCGGTGAACTGGGCGAGTTGAGGAAACATGCGATACCTCTTTCGCTGCGGCGGCTTTAGAGGTCATAACTTACGTGCCTGGTTGCTCAAAAGCAAGCCCAACTTGCCCTGACCCAGTTGTTCGGCGAATTCCCGCGTGGTAGCATCCTAGGCTTTGGTAGCGGTTGGACGTTGGCCTGTAGACTGTACTCTTCTTTCTAATTTTTATGGGCCCGCCATAGTGAAGATTCAACGATTGTGGAACGGTCGAGCTTTGTTCGGCTGGACAGCCGAGGACGGCTGCCCCACGTGATTTGATTATAAGGAGTAACCCGTGAAGGCTTACGAAGGCGCAAACATCAGGAATGTCGCGGTGGTCGGCCATGGCCACGCAGGAAAAACCTCGCTGGTTTCAGCCATGTTGTACACATCCGGCGCTACGCAGCGGCTAGGCCGTGTGGACGATGGCTCGGCGACCACCGATTACGACGACGAAGAGATCGCGCGCAAGATGTCGATCTCTGCCGGCATGGCGTATGTCGAGTGGGGCAAGACCAAGATCAACCTGATTGATACGCCTGGGTTCAGCATGTTCGTCCACGAAGCCAAGATGGTGCTCCCGGTGGTGGATGCGGCGATTGTAGTGGTGGACGGCGTGGCTGGAGTGGAAGTCGTCACCCAGCGAGTGTGGAACTATTGCGAAGAGTACAAAACCCCGCGGTTGATCATCGCCAGTCGTATGGATCGCGAGCGCGCCGACGCTGAGCGAGTGCTGGATTCGCTGACCAAGGCATTCGGCCGGACCGTGATTCCACTCGAGTTGCCCATCGGGACCGAGAAGAATTTCACCGGTGTAGTCGATCTGGTTAACATGAAGGCTTACACCTACGAGTTAGGCGGGAACGGCAAAGGCAAGGAAGGCGAGATTCCGGCGAACCTGAAAGATCAGGCGCAAGAGGCTCACGAAAGGCTGGTCGAGATGGTGGCCGAGGGTGACGACGCCTTGATGGAAGAGTTCTTCGAGAAAGGAACGATTCCTGAGGAACATTTGGTGAAAGCCCTGCACGAGGCCATTCGTGAGGACAAGATCTTCCCCGTCATTTTCGGCTCGGGCCTGGGCAACATCGGTGCCGACCGGGTAATGGATTTTATTGTGGACTACACACCGGCGCCGTCAGAGCACGAGTGGGTACAGGGCGAAGCGGCAGCATCCGGAAACGGAGACGCACCCAAGCGGCATGAAACAGACGCCGAGCCGGTATCGGTCTACGTGTTCAAGACGGTCTCAGACGCGTTTGCCGGCAGAATCTCGTATTTCAAAGTGTTCTCCGGAGTTTTGAAAAACGACGCGACGTTGCAGAACTATCCCAAGAATTCGGCGGAAAAGCTGGCACACATTTCGATCATCCAGGGCAAGACTGCTGTGCCCGTGACCGAGTTGCATGCCGGCGACATTGGAGCTGTTGCAAAACTCAAAGACACTTTAACCGGCGATACGCTGGGAGACAAGAACGCACCTATTCAGTACCCGAAAGTTCATCTGCCGGAACCGGCGATTACGTTTGCGATTGAACCCAAGAGCCGAGCTGACGAAGATAAGCTGGGGCCGAGCATCCACAAGCTGATGGAAGAAGATGCCATGCTGCGCTTCTTTCGCGATGAGCAGACCAAGGAATTCCTGATTGCTGGAACCGGGCAGCAGCATATTGAAGTGGTAGTGGCGAAGATGAAGAAACGCTACCACGCCGAAGTGATCCTGAAAGCGCCCAAGGTTCCGTATCGCGAGACGATTCGCGGCAAGGCCGACGTACAAGGGCGACACAAGAAGCAAACCGGCGGCCACGGTCAATACGGCGATTGCAAAATCAGGATGGAGCCGCTTCCACGCGGCGGCGATTTCGAGTTCGTCAACGACATTTTCGGCGGTTCGATTCCTAGGAACTTTATTCCCGCAGTGGAAAAGGGAATTAGAACGGCCGCCGCTCGCGGCTATTTGGCAGGGTTTCCGGTAGTGGATTTCAGGGTAATCCTCTACGACGGCTCCTATCACGATGTCGATTCGAACGACCTGTCATTCCAGATGGCGGGGCGCATCGCGTTCAAGAAAGCGATGGAAGTCGCCAAGCCCACGTTGCTGGAGCCGGTAATGCACGTGGAGATTTCGGTGCCGGATGAGTTCGCGGGCTCGATCATGGGCGACTTGAACAGCCGGCGCGGGCGCATCCAGGGCATGGACAACAAAGGCGGCAACACCATTGTGAAGGCTGAAGTGCCCATGTCAGAAATGCTGACTTATGGCGTCGATCTCACAGCCATGACCCAGGGCCGCGGCAGCTTCAACATGGAAATGCATCACTACGATGCCGTGCCCGGGCAGTTGCAGGAGAAGATCATCGAGAAGGCGAAGGCGGCGCGGGGAGATGTGAAAGAAGAGGAAGAGTAGGGATCCGGCTTCTACCCACCAGTGAGCTTCAAACCGTCTTCATTCCCTCGGCTTTCGCCAGTTTGGCTTGGCGCTCGTCAAAGGTCCAGAATCGTTCAGCTTTGAGTTCAAGCGCGCAGGCCACGTGCAGGCTGTCGAGAGTACGGATCCCCAGCTTCGGCCCATGGCGGCGGCCGAGTTCAGCGCAACGTTCGAATGCGCGTTCCGGCATGTCGCAAGCAAGCCATAATCCGCTCTTGATATCCCCCTCAAAGGCGAGTGTGATCCTCTGCGCGTCGGAGGCCGGCATTTGTCCGCGAAAGACCTGGCCCGCGAGCGCATGGGCCCATTCGGCAAGAATGAGAGGGGTCAAATAGATCTGGGGACGGGCGCGTAGCAGCGCATCGGCAGCCGGCGAATGCTGGCCTGCAACATATATCGATACGACAAAGCTGGAGTCAGCGTAAACAATCAATAGCGACCCCGGTCGTTGATCAAGTCATCCACAATTGGCAGAGTACGGTCACCAAAAATTTGTTTGCGACGTGCGGCGAAGTCCGGCCATTCCACCGACTGCTTCTGTGTCTCTTTTTCTGGAACAATGCGTGCGATCAGCCGATCCCGCTCCCGTAACTCTACGGTCTTTCCTGCGCGCAGCCAGGATTTAAGGCGCTTGGTGTCCCGTAGCTGACGCATGTTGACCGAAGGCATACAGGTAATGTGACACATTATGTGACACGTTGTCAACTATGCTCTTGTGTCATTGGCAAGCGCTTGGTTGTGATTGCGCCGCATGGGTTTTCGCTTTATTATCGCCATAGGTGGCCACACTCAGAAACATTCCCAAGCTTCCCGACGACCGCGAGCGCATCGTCTCGGCGGCGCCGGTGGAGGATGATTCATCGTTTGAGCTGAAGCTGCGGCCGCAGCGCCTGGCGGAGTTCATCGGACAATCCAAGGTCAAAGAGATTCTGGCGGTGGCGATCGAAGCCACACGTTCGCGCGGCGAAGCCTTGGACCACGTGCTGCTCTACGGACCGCCGGGCCTTGGCAAGACGACACTGGCAACGATCATCGCCAATGAACTGGGCGCGGTGTTTCAGCAGACTTCAGGGCCGACGTTGCAGATCAAGGGCGATCTGACTGCAATTCTTACCAACGTCCGCGACAAGCAGGTTTTGTTCATTGACGAAGTCCATCGTTTGCAACCGGCGCTAGAGGAAATCCTTTACTCGGCACTCGAAGACTACAAGCTAGACATCATGATCGGCCAGGGGCCGGCGGCGCGCACTCACACCATGGACGTAAAGCCGTTCACTTTTATTGGCGCGACCACGCGTGCGGGGCTGCTTTCGTCACCGCTGCGGTCAAGGTTTGGGATCGTCTTGCGGCTGGAATTTTACAGCCACGCTGAACTGCAGATTATTGTGGAGCGTTCGGCGGACATCCTGGGCGTGGAGGTCGATAAAGCCGGAGCCCAGGAGATAGCCAGCCGCTCACGAGGCACGCCGCGAATCGCTAACCGGTTACTGCGGCGCGTACGGGACTATGCGCAGGTGCGCGGTGGTGGCAAGATCGATCTGCCAACAGCGCAGGCAGCGCTACAGATGCTCGAAGTGGATCGCTACGGATTCGATGAAGTCGATCGCAAGCTCCTGCTCACCATCATTGAAAAATATCAGGGTGGCCCAGTAGGAGTGAACACTCTGGCTGCGGCGCTGGCAGAGGAACCGGACGCCATTGAAGAAATCTACGAGCCCTTCCTGATCCAGATTGGGTTCCTGAACCGCACGCCGCGCGGCCGAGTGGCAACTCAATTGGCCTACGAGCATTTTGGCATCACACCAAATCGCAGGCAGAGTTCGTTGTTCTAGAATCGCCGCGCCCCCAACCGCTACAATGTCGGCAGCATGATTGCCCACCTCCGAGGAAAGTTGCTGGCCAAGCATCCCAACCAAGTCATTGTTGAGACCAGCGGCGTCGGTTACGACGTGACTATCAGCATCCCTACTTTTTCTGCCTTGCCGGGAGTAGGCAGCGAAGTTGCGCTGCACATCCATACTCATGTGCGCGAAGACGTGATTGCGCTCTACGGATTTCTACGGGCGGGAGAGAAACAGCTTTTCGAAAAGCTAATCACGGTGAGCGGGATTGGTCCCAAACTGGCGATCACGATTCTAAGTGGAATGGCAGCCGACGAGATGATAGCCGCAATTCGAGGGAATGATCTGGCGCGCTTGACGCGCATTCCTGGGATCGGAAAGAAGACAGCGGAGCGGATGGTGTTGGAACTGCGAGACAAGCTGCCAACTGCGGTGGGAGAAGCTCCTCTGGTCTCTAAGCTGAGCGCCGTAGAAGAAGATGTGCTGTCAGCTTTGGTGAATCTTGGATATCAGCGAACGGCGGCGGAGAAGGCTGTGAGTGCGGCCGCCAAGAACGGGTCGTTTGAAGCGACTTTCCGCCAGGCGCTGGGGGCGCTGTCGAAGTAGACGATCGAGAAACTCGCTCGGACTGCGCCGTTACCAAAGCTGATTTGACAATCGCTGCCAGACCGGTATAATTACGAAACTCGCGTAAGACTGTGAGCACTTCTTTTATGTATTTGCTGCAGAGATCCCGAATGTATATGGCCATGTGCACCCTGGGCGGTGCCTTGCCTGCGTAGGGAGTCTGAGTCGAAACTAAAATCTCCCTTCACTGAGCGGCCGCCTGGGGAACACACCGGCGGCGATTCTGTTTTAGCTCAATTTTCCATTCTGAAGGGAGAGTTCTATGTCATCCGATTTTGCTGTGCGCAATGCTACCGTAGCCATTCATGGCGGGCTTAGTCCTGATCCGGCCACAGGCGCCATTCTCACGCCGATTTACCAATCGACAACTTACGTTCAACAAGCAGTAGGAGTACACAAGGGCTTTACCTATTCGCGAGCGGCCAATCCAACCGTGGACGCGCTCGAACGCGCCTTGGGAGCGGTAGAGAAAACTCCTCCTGCTGTCTGCTTCGCCACCGGAATGGCGGCCATTACGACCTTGTTCTTGTCGCTGCTTAAGACCGGCGATCACGCGGTGATTTCCGATGTAGTGTACGGCGGCACCGTACGTCTGTTTCAACAATTGCTCGGCGGCCTGGGCATTGACTACAGCTTCGTCGATGCTTCGCGCCCTGAACTGGTCGAGCAAGCGATCACTCACCGAACGAAAATCATCTTCGTCGAGACTCCAGGGAATCCCACGCTGAAGTTATGTGACGTTGCCGCAATAGCCGAAATCGCCCACCGTCACGGAATCAAACTCGCAGTAGACAACACATTCTTGACGCCGCTTCTTCAACCCGTTCTGGAGTTGGGGGCTGACATCAGCGTACTCTCCACCACCAAGTACATCGAAGGTCACAATTCGACGGTCGGCGGTTCGTTGGCCACGCGGGACGAAAACCTGCTGGAACGCTTCCGTCTAATTCGAAAGACCACCGGCTGTATCCAATCACCGCAGGAAGCCTGGTTAACGCTGCGCGGATTGAAGACGCTCCCAGCGCGAATGAAGTTGCATTGCGAGAACGCATTCACCGTGGCGCAATGGTTGGAGCGGCATCCGGCGGTGGAGCGCGTGCACTATCCCGGGCTAGCGTCGTTCCCGCAACGCACACTGGCCGAGCGGCAACACGCGGCCCACGGAGGAATGCTGTCATTTGAGATCAAAGCAGGCAGCGAAGCCGCCATTACGCTGATGAACTCCGTGAAGCTTTGCTCGCTGGCGGAAAACCTGGGCGCAGTCGAGACCCTGATCACGCACCCGGTCTCAATGACACATGGCGACGTGCCCCCAGAAAAGCGGCAGGAAATCGGAATCACCGATGGCCTTATCCGGCTTTCCGTCGGACTCGAAGCGCCCGAGGACATCATCGCCGATCTCGATCAGGCGCTAGCTATAGCCACCAAGCTCGCAATAAGGAGGACGCTATGCGCAACTCTCCTCTAGCCGTACTCAAGTTCGGCAGCTCGGTGTTGCGCTCCGAAGCTGATTTGCCCACGGCGGTTCACGAGATTTACCGCTGGGTTCGAAATGGTTATCGGGTGATTGCAGTGGTCTCTGCGATCGGAAATAGCACCGAAGAACTGCTGGCGCGTGCTCACGCCTTCGGGCAAGGCATTAGTGACCACGCGGTTGCGACGCTGCTAGCAACCGGTGAAGCGACGTCGGCCGCACTGCTCTCTCTGGCACTCGATCGCGCAGGTATTCCCGCGGTGATCCTCGATGAAGTCTGCCTCGGCCTCCGAACCGAGGGACCGATTCTGAATTCCGAGCCTTGCGGGGTCAACGTGTCGGCTGTTGAGCGGGCGCTTGAAAATTCTTCGGTCGTGGTCGTGCCGGGTTTTGTCGGCCGGCAAGACGATGGAACCCTTTCCTTGCTGGGGCGCGGAGGCACCGATCTCACCGCGGTCTTCCTTGCCCATCAGCTTGAGGCCGATCGTTGCCGCCTGATCAAAGACGTTGACGGAATCTTTGAATACGATCCCGCTTCGTCGGAGAGACTGCCTCGTCGATACCGAACGCTTACCTGGACCGAGGCCGATCAAGTCAACGGAGGCATCGTGCAGGCCAAAGCCATCCACTTTGCCGAGCGCCACGGTTTCGCCTTCGAAGTCGCCGCGCTCAATTCCGATTCGCCGTCGCTGATTTGTGCTCGGCTGGCCGCATTCTACGAGGGACAGCCAGACACTAGACCCTTGCGCGTCGGTCTGCTGGGCGCGGGAACCGTTGGCCTGGGCGTGTATCGATATTTGGCTGCGCATCCGGACCAGTTTCACATCACCGGCATCGGCGTGCGTCACCTGGATCGCGACGATGGCACGCCCAGTGAACTGCTCACTCCGGATCCGTGGGAGGTCGTCGATTCCGAGTGCGAACTGGTCGTGGAACTTATCGGCGGACTTTGGCCAGCGAAGGAGCTGATCGAAGCTTCGCTGAAAGCCGGAAAACATGTCATCACCGCGAATAAGCTGGTAATTTCGCACTGGGGACACGAGCTTCGCGAACTGGCCGTCCGAAACGGAGTTCAGTTGCTCTACTCGGGCGCGGTCGGAGGAGCGGTGCCCATGCTCGAGCAGGTTCGGCAAATCGCGGAGACTCGCGGTGTCCGTGCTCTAAGCGGTGTAGTCAACGGTACTACGAACTTCATTCTCGATCGTCTGGCCGAAGGCGTGCCGCGCGACGAGGCCTTGGCTGAGGCGCAACGGTTGGGTTTCGCGGAATTGGATCCCACCACTGACCTCGATGGCAGCGACGCCTCCCACAAACTTGCGCTCCTGGCGCATGCGGCGTTCGGCAGCTGCTTGCATCCCAACCATATCGATCGCACCGGCATTGAGCATTTCGATGCCGAGACGGTTCACGGTGCGGCCAAGTCGGGCTTGTCAGTTCGGCTGGTGGTGACCCTCGACGGCGGTGGCGATAGCGCGAAGGCTCGCGTCGAGCCGCAGTTTATTCATCGCGAACACCTCTTCGCGCGGACCCGCAATGAAGAAAACTGTTTGGAGATTCACACCCAGACGGGAGAAATATTTCTCGTCCGGGGAAAAGGTGCGGGGCGGTGGCCCACGGCGGAAGCCGTAATGGCAGACGTCTTTGATGTGTTCCGGACCGTACGCGCCGAAGTCACTGAAAACTGTTTAGCAGCAGGGAGAGTGTTATGAGATTCGCCAGCCAACTTGTCAACTTTAACGCTTGTCCGTCCGATCCTTTCAAGCCGATCGCGACGCCGATTTACCAAACTGCAACCTTCGAGCAGGAGCACGCCGACCAGTTCGGCCGATACGACTACTCGCGCAGTGGCAATCCCACGCGAACGGTTCTCGAAGAACAGTTCGCGCAACTGGAGAACGCACACCGTGCGTTCGCCTTTGCCAGCGGCCTCGCGGCCATCAGTTCAGTCACACGCCTGCTTTCCGCGGGAGACGAAATCCTGGCCTGCGATGACCTCTATGGTGGCACCTACCGGCTCTTCTCGAAGATCCTGAACCGAACCGGTGTGAAAGTGCGTTATGCCGACGCCTGCGATCTGTCGCGGTTTGCCGCGGCTATCACGCCGGAGACACGATTGCTTTATGCCGAAACTCCAACCAATCCCTTGCTGCGGATTTGCGATATCCGGGCCCTCGCCGATCTGGCGCATGATCACGGTGCCCTGCTCTGCGTGGACAACAGCGCAATGTCGCCATACTTGCAGAATCCCTTGGACCTCGGTACCGATATCGTAGTTCACTCGGCCACCAAATTTCTTTGCGGCCACAGCGACATCACCGCCGGAGTCGTCGCAGTGCGCAGTCTAGAAGTCGCAGAGCAAATCTATTTCCTCCAGAACGGTGAAGGCTCGGTGCTCGGCCCGTTTGATTCTTATTTGCTGTTACGCAGCATCAAAACCCTCAAGCTGCGTCTGGATTGCCAGCAAGCGAGCGCTCGGAAGATTGCCGGGCACTTGAGCACTCACCCGGCAGTGCAGCGCGTTTACTACCCTGGACTGCCCGAGCACGCCGGATACGATCTGCACACCCGGCAGGCGCGCGGCGCGGGCGCGGTCATTAGTTTTACCACTGGCTCTTTCGACATTTCGCGGCAGATTGCGGAAGCTACCCGGATCTTCCGCGTTAGCGTGAGTTTCGGCAGCGTGAATTCCTCCATCAGCTTGCCGGGATGTATGTCTCACGCCAGCATCCCCGCCGAAGTTCGAAGGGGCCGCGCCTTTAACGCCGACCTGGTCCGGTTATCGATTGGAATTGAAGACGTAGACGACTTGATCGACGATCTGGCCCAAGCCTTCGAGCGCGCGGGTGTAAAGGAAGCAGCTTTTGCGAGAAGCACAATCCAAACCGGGGGAATCATTCCTTCATCACTTCCCGATGCAAAATGTGCTGAAGATTAGGTTGAGGATGTCGTCGCTGGTGGTCGCGCCAGTGATTTCGTCGAGAGGCCTGAGCGCATTGTAGAGATCGAGCAGAAGCATTTCGTGGGGAATGCGATCACCCACCGCGGATGTTGCCGCCGCCAGTCCGGCAAGTGAATCGTGAACCAGGTTCTGATGACGGAGATTGGTTAGAAATCCGGCCTCGGCCTCTGCTCCGGCTTCGCCACCAACATGGCGCAGGATTTCCTGGCGCAGTTCAGGAATGCCCGCCCCGGTGATGGCAGAGGTGCGGATGCCTGCCCCAACCCGATCTCGAACCAGGTCGCATTTGTTCTCGACCACGATCGCGGGGCGTCCGGCTACTTGATTCAGCAGCTCTGTGTCTTCCGGCACATTCGGTTGAGCCGCGTCGATCACCACCAAAACCAGGTCAGCGTCGGCGAGTGCTTCGTGGGACTTGCGGATCCCGATGCTTTCAGCTTCGTCGAGTGCGAGGCGAATGCCGGCGGTATCCACCAATTTCACAGGAATTCCGCCGATGGCGACAGTCTCACTTACCAAGTCGCGAGTCGTGCCTGGGGTTGCTGTCACGATGGCGCGCTCGCGTTCTACCAGACAATTAAAGAGACTGGATTTGCCGACGTTGGGGCGTCCGACGATGGCGAGCGTCAGGCCCTCGTGCACCAGCTTGCCATAGGCAAAACTCGCGGCCAGTTGTTCAAGCGGTGGCCGAATGGCGGAGATGAGCTGAAGTATCTGGTCGGCGGGTAAGACAGAAACATCATCTTCGGCAAAATCAACTCCAGCCTCAAGGGTGGCGATCAGTTTGACCAAATCTTGCTTGATCGGCTGCAAGCGGCGTGACAGAGCGCCTTCCAATTGCTGGGCAGCAACTTTGGCCTGGTAGAGAGTTTGTGAGTCGATAAGGTCGCGGACGGCCTCGGCCTGAGTAAGATCAATGCGGCCATTGAGAAAGGCGCGCATGGTGAACTCGCCGGGCTCGGCAAGGCGGGCGCCGCGGGCCAGCGCTAGCTCGACAACGTGGCGCAAAACGACGGGTGAACCGTGGGCCGAGATTTCAACGATGTCGTCGGTGGTATAGGAATGAGGTTTGGCGAAATAAGTAACCACGACTTCGTCGATGCGCTGAACTGTTCCCACTTGAGTATGGCCAGGTTCGATCAGCTCGCCAAAGGCGGCTCGGCCGGGATCTAGATCATGCTTTAGGCGCAACAAGGGAAGAGCAATTTGACGGGCTTCGGAACCCGCAATGCGCACAACGCCAACACCGCCACGTCCCGGAGGGGTGGCGATGGCAACGATGGTGTCGTCAAGATTCACTGCAAGATTGTAGCGGTTGGCGGATCAAAACCCTTAACGCCAGAACGTGGAGAACTCCCGCTTGAGAACACCGAGAACAGCAACTTAAGGAATCGTCTTCCGCGTTGGCCTGCCTGCGGGCTTGTAGTCCTTGGGATAGACCACCAGGCAGCGGCGGCCGCCTTCACCCTGACTTTCGGTGTGCAGGTCGGCGTGGTCGCGCAAGGCCAGGTGGACAATTCGACGCTCGCGTGAGGACATCGGCGCAAACTCGTAAGGCGCACCGGTTTGCCGGACCCGCTCGGCGGCCACGCCGGCGGCCATCCGGAGTTCTTCAAGCCGCAGCTTCCGCTGATTCATGCAGTCGAAACAGATTTTCTCGTGCTCGTTGCCGGGAAGCCGAAGCATTTCGATGGCCAGCAACTCGATCGCACGCAGCAATTCGCAACCCCGCTCCAGCAATAGGGTTGAATCGGGGCCGGCAAATTCCACCAGAATCTCCGGACGCTCCCAGTCGCGTTCATCGGGAAGCGGCGGGTCGACCGTGATCCGGTACTTGAGATGAAGACCTCCCTGGGTGACGACCCCAGTGAGGAAACTATTAATCTTATTGGCGGCTGCGATTTTGTCGGGAATGGGCATCAGCTTCTAGCTCCTGCGCTGCTAGCTTCTAGCTCCGGAATTTTGATTAGCTAGGAGCTAGAGGCTAGAAGCTAACATCACTTCTTCTCTTTCTTCCGAGCTCGCTTCAACGCGATCTCGCGCATTTCTCGGCCCAGGCTGGTCCGGTTCATGATGCCCTGTTGCACGATAGCGATCAAGCTACCTTCACACCAGTAGAGACACAAGCCCGCTGCCAGTCTGTAGCTGATGAAGCCAAACATCACCGGCATCATCACGTTCAGCATTTTCTGTTGCGACGGATCCATGCCCGCCTGTGGCGTCATGCGCTGCGTGGCCAGCCCCGTAATGATAATCAAGATGGGAAGAATCAGGTAAGGATCGGCAGACGACAGATCCTTAATCCAAAGCCACGGTGCCTGCCGCAAATCGAGGGCGGAACCCAGCATGGCGTAATAGGCAAAAAGAAAAGGCATCTGAATCAGCATCGGCAGACAGCCGCCGACCGGGCTGACGCCATGCTCCTTCATCAGCGCCCCAATTTCGGTATTCATCTCCTGGCGCCGCGGATCGCGCATGGTGTACTTCTTGTACTTCTCCTTGATGGCGTTCATCTGCGGCTGAATCTTCTGCATCTTCAGCGCCGACTTCATACTGGTGATGCGCAGCGGTAGCAGCGCCAGATTGATGATCAAGGTCTGGATGACGATCGCCCAACCCCAGTTGCCGACGTATTTGTAGGTCCACTGGAGCCAGAGGAATAGCGGCCGGGCAATCACGCCAAAGAATCCGAAGTTCACCAGACCGCGCAAATCTTGCGGAGCGTCCACGATGCTGGGAACGAGCACAGTTTCAAGTGTGTGTAGTTGCTTGGGTCCGACGTACAGCCGCGCCAGTGTCGGTCCCTTGGGATTTCCCACCGCTGCGCCAAGCACATCGGCCTTGGTCGTCTCTTGGACGTTGGACTTTGCGTCCTTCGGTATATCGATGGAGTTGCGCAGGGTCACAGTGACTGCGCTTTGCGGATCGGCGGGAACGAAAACAGCCGCGAAGTATTGATCAACCACACCGGCCCAATTGAAAGGCCCAGGCAGGGTAGCCCCGCCGCTGACAGACTTAATCGCGAGGCGCTTGATGTCCCGATTCAACTGATAATCGAGGCGACTGGCGGCGTATCCCGCAGGCGTGATCTCGTCGCCGAACCCGGCAGGCCATGCAGGAAACGCAGAGACGCTACCGCCTCTGGCAGTCACGGACGTTTCAACCTGAACTATATAGGTGTCATCGAAGTGGAATGCTTTGCGCACCGAGATGTCAGCAGCGGCGTATTCGAAAGTGAGTTCCGCCGGAGCGCTCACCGTGCCTGAAGATGAGGTGACGTAAAGTCCCGAGTTCAGTTGGTTGCGAAGGCTCTCGTCGTAGGTCCACAGGCTGAGTGGGAAACCGTATCTTTCCGCTGCGGCTCTGTTGACCAGCTCCAGCGGTGAACCCTTGTCATCTTTGAACTTCTTGAGGATCCACGACTTGACCTGCGCGCCCTTATTGGTGAAAGTGACCCGGTAGAGATCGTTCTCAATTGTGGTTTCGGATTCTGTTGAAGCCTGCTTGCTGGCCGCAGTCGCAGCTCCCGCATTTTTTGGACGTTCGACCTCAGCCGGATTCGCCGCGGGCAAAGCTGCCGGCATTTGTGCTTGATTCTGGGGTTGTGTCTGCGTCGCTGGCGGCTGCGGATAATATTTCTTCAGCAGCGGCTGAAACAGCACGATCACCAGAAAAGTAAGCGCAAACACCAGGAGCAGACGCCGCTCCATGCCGGGCTCTTGCTGCGGATTCTGAAATTCTGCCAATGGCTTCTTTCTCAGTGACTACAGGAACTTTTCATCACAGGATCAACCCCGCCCTGGGTAAAGGGATGACACCGCAGCACGCGCCATACCGCCATCGCTGAACCTCGCAGCGCGCCGTAACGTTCGACCGCTTCCATCGCGTACTCGGAGCAGGTCGGCACATAGCGGCAGGCGGGTGGTAGCAGCGGCGAGATGGCCCAGCGATATGCGCGGAGCAAGCCCAGCACAGCTTGTTGTGAAATGCTATTCACGCGGATCTCTTTGCGCATTCTGCTTCTCTGTAAACTTCCGGACCACTTCAAACACCAGGCCAATCTCCTTACCTAGTTCGGAAAAATCAACCGTGAGCAGAGATTTCTTCGGATTGATCACGATGTCGACAGGCGCTTGAAACTCCGGCCAATGTAAGCGAACCGCTTCTCGCAGCCGGCGCCGCATCCGATTCCGCTGCACCGCTCCGCCCAACAACTTGCTGACGGTGAAGCCGATGCGAAATCCATCCCCTGCTTCACGCCGCCGGTAGAACGCCGTCAGGTGAGTGGCAAAGTGGCGCCATCCTTGTTTGTAAGCCCTTTCGAAGTCGGCGTGCCGAAGCAGGCGGACCTCGCGGGGAAACCTCTTGCGTTTGCCGTAACCAGACACGCTTGCGTGGCTCCTGGGAGCGCCACCGCTCACGCTTCGCGATCCAAACTCAAGTTGCAGAATTCCCGCCAATTCCGGAAAGGAAAAACGCTATTCACGGAAGCCGGGCTTTACCGACACCCGCTTGCGTCCCTTGGCGCGCCGGCGCGAAATCACCGCCTGCCCCGCCTTGGTCTTCATACGCGTGCGAAAACCGTGCGTCTTCGAGCGGTGACGGCGGTTGGGTTGGAACGTGCGCTTAGGCATGAAACTTGGCTGCTCCTGACTGGAT
>DATHOQ010000049.1:0-53642 GCA_035484735.1 Terriglobales bacterium
CTCGCGTTGGGGTTGCTGGTCACCATATCGGTTTCAATCAGCGCGGGAGCAATGGCGTTCACGGTGATTCCGTCTCGAATGAGCGATGAAGCGCAGGAGTGCGTCAGCCCTATAATCCCCGCCTTGGACGCGGCGTAGTGCGCCCCCACGGCCCCGCCCGTCTGGGCAGCGACTGAAGACAGGTTGATGATGCGTCCCCACTTTCTTTGCCGCATACCGCCGACCACCGCCTGGGTTACCAGGAACACCGACTTTAGATTGACGGTAAGCACTTCGTCCCACTCCGCCTCTGTAATCTCCTCGAATTTGCGCGGATGAGCGATAGCCGCGTTGTTGACGAGGATGTCGATGCTACCAAGATGCGCCTGAATCTCGGAGACCATGCGCTTCACGTCGGCTGGGACTGACACATCCGCCTGAATGGCGAGTGCCTTCCGCCCGGTCCGTGTGATTTCGCTGCAGACAGCAGCCGCCGCATTTGCGTTCTGGCGGTAGTTCACAGCGACATCGGCGCCGACCCGAGCCAGGGCCATAGCGATTCCGGCCCCGATGCCGCGACTCGCACCTGTCACAAGAGCAACCCGGTTCTTTAGGTCTCGCACGTTAAATACGGTACCACTTCGGCCAACTACCAGATAAAAGGAATTAGGGCTTTGGTCCGCCGTTTGTATTCGGAATATGCAGGGAAAGTTTTTGCTAGAAGACGTTCTTCCATTCGCGACTTGAGATAAACTCCGAAGAAACAATAGACGAAGACGACAATGCAAGCCCTCCGACCACAGTACAAAGCCATGCCTAGGAACATCAGGAGAAGGCCGCTGTATAACGGGTGGCGAATGTAAGCATAAGGCCCTTTTTCGATGAGTTCGTGTTTTTCCTGGATAACAACCTCAAGACTCCAATTCCGTCCGAGTGCGCGATGCGATTGAATAAATAGGATCAAGCCGCCAATCGTCGCCAGGTCGCCGAGAATGTTGGTGGTTAGTGTTTGCCGCCAGACGACTCTGCCGCTGCGTGCAGCAACCCAGCGCCCGAAGACGAGAACAAGAACGACGAAGGCGATGAACAACCAGAATCGGACTTGGAGTCGCCGCTTTTCACTGTGCCTTAAGCGAATAGCTTTTATAGCCGTGTACAAAATAAAGATCCCAAAGCACGAGGCGATCAACAACCCTGAAAAATGGGTCATCAAGTTGGTTTATCACAGTGACGGGCGACCCATGTAGTCCCACTAGCTGGCTTGACATCTCCATACACGCAGAAAAGCTCTTTATAGTGAAGATGCCGAGGCGGCAGGAATAAGCAGAGTTTTGATTTTAGGCAAAACGCCGTCCCGGACAAAACAGCAGATCCATCTGACGAGAATAGGCAGTCGCGACGCCTTGCATTTCTCCCCGAGACAAGCACGGGGTGCGACCCGCAGAAAACGCGTGAGGCGTACCATGGGGCATGAGCAGACCACATTCAGAATGCTTCGACCCAGAATGCTTCGACGCAGATTCTCTTGAGCACTGGGTAGGTGCCAGTGTCCTCGTCCTGCGCCAAGAGCCAGGCGAGGAAGAAGACGAAGAGGAGGACGAGGGCAATGGCAAAGAAGAAGATGACGATGACCATGATGATGGCGATGAAAACGAAGACGGCTATTCGGAATGAGCGTGCTAGTGCTTAGTGATGCGGTCGGCACAGCCCGCCGTGGAAGCACAGGTTTACACCAGAGGAGCGCAGGAGCACTTCTGGAAGAGTCGCTGAAAGGAAACACCGTCCCTCTTCGAGGGGACGATGTAGGATAGCGGAAACATCGGTGGAGGAACTCCCCCAGTCCGCATCAGAGAAACACATGGGCGACAGTTCACTGCTTGAGATCGCGACACGTCCCAACAAAGAGCAAGCCTCGACGGCGGCCTATCAAGTTCTGTACGACGGCCAATGCGAGATTTGTCAGGCTTGTGTTTCGTGGCTGAAGACCATCGATCACAAGAATAGAACCGTCTGCCTGCCCATCAGCGCGGAGGTTTTGTCAGCAGTGGACCCACAGCTCAGGATGGATGAATGCCTGCGACAACTTCACGTGGTCACGCCCGAGGGTGAAATTCGAGTCGGCTGGGATGCTGTCACTTGCTTGGCTCGTTTGTTCCCGTCTACCTGGCTCATCGGTGCATTGGGACAGCGGTTCCCTTTCCGAAGTGCAGGACGGCTCGCCTACGGGTTCGTTGCCACGAACAGATATTCGCTCAGCAAATGTCGCGGTGGTGCGTGCCAAGTAGCAAAACCGGAGACGGTGCGGAAGCAAGCAAAATCAGGTGCCTTCTGGTCCTGCTACACCCTGGGCTTCTTCATCCGACTGCCGTTGGTCCTGTGGGCGGGCATCAAGGTTGGGGCGCAAAGGACAAGCATTTTCGCTCAGACCTACCAGAAGCGGATTGATTTGCTGGACGGCAAACTAACGATTCTGTTTCTGAGCGGGATGCTGCCCAACACAGTTCCGTTGCTATTCGGCGAACTATTTACGACGGTGCTCTACGATGGGGTTGCGATCGACCCCGGCTCGCCCAAGATGCGACGGTCGCTCGCCCATCACCTTCAGCAGGCGAAACAGAAAATCACGAAAGTCATAGCCACGCATGCCCACGAGGAACACGTCGGAAACCTCAACTGGTTGTCCGAGCGTACTGGTACTCCCCTCTATGTTTCCGAGTTGACGGCACGATTCTTGACGCCCTTCAAGAAGCTTCCGTGGGTGCGTGCCACGATAATCGGGCAGCCTCCAAACTTGAAGCAGCCCTACCATCTGTTAGGCGAGACCGTGAACTCCGACTCCGGCTATTTGCAGGTGATCCCGACACCTGGGCACTGCGACGACCACATCGTTCTCTACGACTCGAAAGAGAAGGTGCTGTTGGCGGGTGATGCCTTCATGGGAAGTTACTTTGCGACTCCCAATCCCGACGTGGACAGCCGAAAATGGCTGACCAGTCTCGAACGGCTGATGGAACTCGACATCGAGATTCTGGTCGAAGGACACGGACACATTCACACATTGCGGACGGACATCCCCGACTTTCCGGGAGTGGTCATCCGCGAAGACCCAAGGGTCGCAATATCGCAGAAGTTGGATTATTTGCGATGGCTACGGGAACAAATTGAGTCCGGATTTCAAGAAGGCCTTCCGGTGCGCGTCATCGAAGCAAGCTGTTTTCCGTGGGGACGGCGAACTTCATGGGAGAGTTGCGCCACCGACGAATGCATTCGACTCCTGAGCCTCGGTCACTTTTCCCGCACCGAACTGGTTCGTAGCTTCGTCCGGAAGGATGACGACCAGCTTCCCACCATCTACGAAGTGCGCATGTCTGGAGGAGAATGATCCGTTGTTCAGTCTAACTGCGCCCTCGGACGATGGGATTCGACGTTTCATTGCGAGGCAGAAGGACTCAGGCTTCTCCTACCCCGAGGTCGGGGCATCGGCTACCACCGCTCCACATGGATACAGCGTAGACCAAAACCGCATCTGCCTTGGGAAAGGCGAAGTTACGTGGCAGCGGGCAGCGAGGGCGATTCGGGCATGGCAAATGTTCAACATGCCGTGGGTAAGCCTCTGCTGGCCGACTGCCCCGATACAGATAGGAATCGACATAGCGGTTTCGATACACCACTTAGGTTTCTACTCGGTGAATGCCTGCCGCATCGTCTACGTCGTCGATGAGGAAGACCCTGTGAGGCGATTTGGCTTTGCCTACGGCACCCTGACGGAACATGCAGAAAGCGGAGAAGAGCGATTCACCGTCGAATGGAACCGAGACGATACAATCTGGTACGACATTCTTGCTTTCTCCCGGCCACGGCAGACGCTGGCTAGACTGGGGTATCCGCTGTCGCGGCGGCTTCAAAAAAGGTTTGCCGAGGATTCAAAAGCGGCGATGCTCGAAGCTGTGAGCCGGACGTAGCAAGTTCGCGAAATAAGGTGTGCGGTATCATCTTTTCGTTGACTCGCCACCTATGACAACATGTCTCCGCATTGTGATTCCCGGTGGCTCTGGCCAGGTTGGCAGCATCCTCGCCCGACATTTCCATGCTCAGGGACATGATGTCATAATCCTCGCTCGCAAGGCGGCCCCGGCCCCGTGGCGCGTCGTCCATTGGGATGGAGCAAGCCTGGGCGGCTGGACATCCGAACTTGAAAATGCGGATGTGCTTATCAATCTTGCGGGCAAAAGCGTAGATTGCCGGTACACTGCGGCAAATCGCAGGGCAATTAAGGAATCCCGGATTCAGACGACGAACTTGCTAGCTCAAGCGATTGGTCAGTCTGTCCGTCCGCCCCGCCTGTGGATGAACGCAAGCACCGCGACGATCTATCGTCATTCCCTCGACCGCCCGATGGACGAGCAGACGGGAGAGATCGGCGGCAACGAACCGAATGCACCTGCCAAATGGCGCTTCAGCATCGATGTTGCCACCAGCTGGGAGAGTGCTTTCTTCGCACCCGCGACCCCTAATACTCGCAAGATCGCGCTTCGCAGCGCCATGATCATGAGTCCTGACCGTGGCGGGGTATTCGATACATTGCTTCGTCTTGTTCGGTTTGGACTCGGCGGCACCACGGCCAGCGGGGAGCAATTTGTTTCTTGGGTTCATGATGCGGATTTCCTGTGCAGCATCGATTACCTGATTGCCCGAGATGAGATCGATGGCGTTGTCAACATCGCGTCGCCGAATCCACTGCCGAACCGGGAATTCATGAAGGCGTTGCGACAAGCGTGGGGAACACGCATCGGGCTGCCTGCCGCAAGCTGGATGCTCGAAATTGGCACGCTCTTCCTGCGCACCGAAACTGAGTTGGTGCTCAAGAGCCGCCGCGTTATTCCCGGCCGCCTTGCGGAGATCGGCTTCCAATTTCAATTCCCCGAATGGCCCGCTGCTGCGCACAATCTGGTTGACCGCTGGCGTGCAGTAAAGGCTCGAAGTCCTAAGTGACGACGACCTCCATTGGCGTCGTCACACGTCCAGTCCAATCGACCGCATCAACGCCAGCCCATTGCTCTTCGTGACGACTCCTGCTCGCAGCTTGTAATCGAAGTGCATCTTTCCGTCTTCAAACTCCTCTTGAAAATGGACGTTATAGAGATGGCCATTCAGTGAGCCGCCGATTTCAGCCAGCGCCAAATCGTGCGTGCTGACTAATCCGATAGCCCGGCGCTTGAGCAAAGCACGAACCATTCCTTCCGCACCGATGCGGCGATCATTCGAGTTTGTGCCTTGCAACAATTCATCCAGCAGGAACAGCAACGGCGGGTCCCCGCTTGCGAGATCAAAGAGCTTGCGGAGGCGGGTGATCTCGGCATAAAAGCGCGAGCTTCCCTCTTGCAGAGAATCGTTGACGCGGATGCTGGCACCCACATGCAGCGGCGTCAGCCGAAGACGTTGCGCCCGGACGGGTGCGCCAGCCATTGCGAGCACGGCGTTGATGCCGACGGTACGCAGCAATGTGCTTTTGCCGGACATGTTCGAGCCGCTTACCAGGAGCACCTGCCTGCCATCAGTTAGCTGGACGTTGTTGCGAATGCATGTTGCTGCGGGGATGAGCGGGTGTCCGAGGGCGGTGGCACCGAATTCTGCGGCACCCTGGACAAACTCGGGAAATGGATCGTCGGGATGCTCATGGCTGTAGGTGCTGAGACATAGGAGTGCTTCGATCTCGCCAATCACTCTCAGCCATGACCTCACCGCCTGGCCGTGAGCACGCCTCCATCGTTCTGCGGCAAACGCTACTTGCACCGAATACATGAGGGGAATATCTAGAATGCGCAGGATCAAATTGTCGCGTGAGTCGATCAAATCCACGATGGTTCGCAGATGGTCAATCGCGCGGGAACTCGTGAGTTGATGGGACGAAAGCTCGATTTGAAGAGACTGAAGGCGTGGCGCACGAAAGTTGTGCTGTTCGACTCGGGCCAGGATGCCTGAGAGCAAATCCAAATCACGAAACGCTTGTTCAAAGCCGTGCAGGACTTCCTCCAGAGGCTTGCGTAGCCGGTAGGTCAGGATTGCTTCAATCAGGACGATCAAGATTAGTGGCGTAGCGATTCCCCTCATCCCCCAGATCACAGCGCCGGCAACTGCCGAAACCCCAAGGATGGCCGCGAACCACCGGACCCACTCGGACCTCATTTGGTTCGGGGCTTCCGCCCATTGCAGCAACGCTTCGGGATGCACTCCCACGCTGGCATCTTCCCCGAGCACCGCCAAATCTTCCCTGAGATCGAGTTGATCGCGCAGTTCGCGAACCGCAGTATGCCGTTCTTCAATCTGGACAACCGCTGAGGGCATGAGCAGCCATTTCGCAAGAGCGTCCTCGCCGACGCGCGTGCGTACAGTTGAAAGAAGCTCGAACAAACCGCCCCGGCCAAATAAATCCAGGTCGGCTGCATACACATGGTGGGGATCGATAAAGCGTTCGCCCGTCCGTCCTGTACCCGCCCAACGGTCTTCGATTCGAGCCAGCCCATTGCGATAAAACGCGACTGCACGTTGGGCTAGGTCTCGGGCTCGCAAGATGTGCGAATGATATGCAGCGATGAACACGAAGGCGATGAGTGGCATGACCAGCCACCACGGCGAGAATGCGTGCCTCCCGAAAGATTCCCAAGCCATCCCCAAAGCCACCACGGCCAAGACTAAACGGAGGTTTCCAAGACGAATATGCATCTGCTCGCGATCAGCGACACGAGATTCGCGATCCTTGAGACGCTGCCTGTATTCTTCGATGGCCAGCACAGATTGAGAATACATCAGGTGCTTCGAGCGACGACTTCTGCGCATTGATGCTGATATCTGCATTCAAAATAGGCAAATCTTTAGTCATCGCGGTTCTGGCAATCCTGCTGGCTCCCGTCCTTCCGATCCGGTCCCGCAAGAGGTGGGTAGCAGACTTCCACAGCCGGGCGCACCAAAGGAGATAACCTCGTTCCCGTGGTGAATCGGCCTATGATCCGTAAGAACACTCCGTAGGAGATATGTACATGGGAAAGAATCAAGTGGTGCTCTACTTCGACAAGCAAGAGGATGCTTTGCTTTTTACTCTGGCTGCCAGTTCGGTAATGTCCGCGGAAGGATCGGTTCGCAGCAGCAAGGCAGCGGCGAGGGTTGCGGAGGAGGTTAGCAAAGCCAGTCGAATCAAGACTGAGGGTGCTCTCAACATCAGGTGAAGGGCGGGAAAAACTAGATGATTCGTAAAGCCGCATTGCAAATCGGAGTCCCCGCGTTACTCGCTTTCATTGCATGGAATGCGTACCTCGCGGTCAACCATCTTCAACGGGTGCGGAAAACAGCGGCGCTCACGCTTGAAAGTTCCGCGATCCAAGCGAAACTCTCGGGAGTTTTGAAAGACCTGACCGATATGGAAACAGGTCAGCGCGGATTCTTGTTAACCGGGGATCCCGCTTACTTGCAGCCCTACACTGATGCGAAGGGCAGGATCGAGACGGATTTTGTCGATCTTCGAGCAGGCCTCTCGAACCGGACGCAGCGCGAACGATCACTGGAGTCGCAGTTGGAGTCCTTGGCCGAATCAAAACAGACTGAGATGGAGCATTCTATTAGTTTGCGCCAGCAAGGGTATCGCCTTCGCTCTTTCAAGCTCGTCGATACAAACGAAGGAAAGGACTTCATGGATGAGATTCGGCGGATCGCATCTTCGTTATCTTCGGCGGAGAGCAGCACGTTCGCGAGATTGGATGGAGAAACGACCACTGCATTGAAAACAGCATTTTCTGCAACCATTATTTCTAATTCCCTCCTTCTTTTGCTCGCAGTGTGTCTGTTTGGACTGATCCGATACCATACGCAAGTGCTTGAGCAGGAAGTTGCCCAGAGCGGACTCGAGCTAGACATGCGGGATTCGCAGTTAGAGAAACTCACTTCTGCTCTTTCCGGTCAGGCGCGTTCCAACATCATCGCCATCAACACGAATTCCCGGTTGTTGCTGGAGCACTACGGAGATTTTCTTCCGCGAAAGGGACACGAATATGCTGAGCAGATGAACGAAGCAGCGGCTCAAATGGAGGTACTCCGACAAGATTTAGTTGGCAGCCCATCGTCGAACGGTAATGAAAGGGCGGCTTAGCAATTCCTATCGAGTCTGCTGGCTGTCTTCCGTCTGGAAAAATGCCGTCCCCGACATCCCAATCCTGAAGTAATTCCAAGCGGAGTACGCGAAGCTGCAAAATCTCTCGTTAACTCCTTCCTCCGTTCCCTAGACAATCGGACACAATGGAGATACAAAAATAGCTCCTCGGGTCCAGCCGAATCGAGTCATGATCTATTGTGGCCCTTGCCTTTTCAGCGCCTCGCCTGTGGCTGCGCCGTGCAACTTTACTTCTACCTTCTCTTCTTCTTCCAGTGAGTCGTAGTACTGCTTCAGGACCGCGATCACCTCGGGTTTGGAGAACTCCGCGGGAACCGGCTTGCCTTCGCTCATCAGCTTCCGCAGCAGTGAACCGGACAGCAAAAGTCTGGCGCCACCCTTGTAGTTGCCATTATCGTCAATCGCCGCGGTGCTCTCGTGGGGACAGGTCTTCATCGAAGCCATGCGCCCACACTCATAGCAGTAGAAGGTCCAGTCCATGCAAAGCGGACGGACGGCCAGCGCCCCCTGCGGAATCTCGTTGAATATCTTCTGCGAGTCAAACGGCCCGTAATAATCGCCTACGCCGGCGTGGTCGCGTCCTACGATCAGGTGCGAACAACCGTAGTTCTGGCGGAAAGTGGCGTGGAGCAAGGCTTCGCGAGGGCCTGCGTAGCGCATCTCCAGCGGGTGGCCACCCTGGATTACGCGTTCCTTGCGGAAGTAATTGGTGACCAGCGCATCGATTGCTTTCACGCGGACATCGGCGGGAATGTCGCCGGGCTTGAGTTTGCCCAGCGACTGATGCACGTAAACTCCGTCGCAGACTTCGATCGCAATCCAAGCCAGATAAGCATGCGAGTTGTGCATCGGGTTACGGAGCTGCAAAACCGCCACTGTGCTCCAGCCGCGCTCGTCAAACAGCTTGCGGGCTTCCGCAGGACGCTGATAAATCCCTTTGAACTCCTCAGGGAAGACTGACTCGGACAGCGCCTGCACCGGCCCGGCCAGATTCACTGGCCCTTGTTGCATGATCTTCTGCACGCCCGGATGCTTCGGGTCGTTGGTGCGGAATACCTGCTTGCACTCATGTTCCTTGTCGATGGTGTACTTCTCGTTCACTTTCATGGTGCCCACAAGCGCGTCGGTCGCTGTGTCCCACAGCGCCACTTCTTCTCCTAGGCGGATGGATCTCGCGAGATCCTCGTCCGCCGAAAGTGTAATCGGGATGGGCCAGAACAGACCGTTCTTGCTGGGCAATTGGTAGTCGTCGCAGCAACTTTTCCAATCGTCCTTGCCCATGAAGCCATCGAGCGGAGTGAACGCGCCGATGCCCATCATGATCAGATCGCCAGTTTCGCGGCTGGTCAGCGGAACTTTCTTCAACCCCTGAGCTTTCTTCGTCTCTTCGCGGTTGGCTTGGCCTTCCAGCAAGAGCGGTTTCAGTTCAGAACTGCCGTGCGGTGGGAGGAGTTTGCTCATATCGGTTCAAAGCCTAAAAGATGCGCATCCTGTGATCCTATACCCGCGGGCGGCACACTCTAATGAAGGGAGCTACGGTGAAATGCGGTCTCATAAATTACCCACGCGATAAAAGCAATTGTACAGAGAAGAACAATCGCGAAAACAATTGCCAACGGCCAGAAAACCCACGACCATGGTTGTCTTTTTCTGATGCGTTGTATGGTGTCGCGCAATGAGAAAGCAGCAGCGATTGAGCCAAACGGAATAAGAGCGAAGGCGGGCAAAAAAGCATCGAGCTCACCCGGTCCCTTGCATCCGTGATGGAGGCAGTAAACGGAAGGCAGCAGAATCGACAAGGCGTAAACGATGGCAATGAAATACGAAATTGCGAAGCTTAGTTTGCGTAGCATCGACCTATCCCAGAATCTTATTCTCGTTGGCGTACAGATAGTCACGTTAGCACAGGGGCAAGCCTGCCCTGAGTGAGGTCGAAGTGGACTGCTGTTATGACGTCGCACGGCTGTAGGGAACGCTGGAGATCGAGTCAAAACAGACGGCACGAAAACGCGAACGAGCCGCGGGAGGACTTTGTCCAGCTGCCTGGTGCCCCGGGTTCGCGTCGGTTTTGACGCTTAACCTGGGGCAGCACATACTGACGCGGCTCCCAGGTTCCCGCCCAAAAACCGGGCTGAAGCTGGGGCAGCGGGCCTCTCTCTCAACTAAGCATGAATTCAGACTTGGATGGGTGGAACAAGTTTCTACCTGCCCAGTACCAGATCAATCCCCGAAAAAAGTAACTCCAACTTGGACCGCGGAAGTTTTCCGACGCGTTCCGTCAGCAGGGATTTGTCGAGAGAAATGATTTGCGACACGTTGGCGACCGAATCTCTTGGCAGTCCAGCTACCCGCGCGGATAAGCTGACGTTGCCCGGAGCGAGAGCCCATTTCAAGTTGCTCGTCAGCGGCACGCAAACCACTGTGGAGATTCGGCTCTGGTTGAGCGCGTCGCCTTGAACAACTGCTACCGGCCTACGGAACCCCGGGCCTGAACCGGTCGGGGCGGGCAAGTCTGCCCACCAGATCTCGCCTTGCGAGATCACCACTCGCTCTGCTCCAGCCGTCTGCGGGAAGCCGCCGCTACGAAGGGATCGTTACTCTCACCGATCTCAGCGAGAGCCTGATCCATCGCCTCCGTGATTTTGTCTGGCGAGCGGCGCGCCACATACTCGCGTAAGGCATCGCTAAACAGCCGGCTCCGCGACTTCCGCGTGCGCCGCGCAAGGCGTTCCGCTACGTCGAAAAGTTCATTGGGAATGGAGACTGCCGTTTTCATACCCAAAGTATAACCGCGCTTGCGGCGGTTGGCAAGACATAAGTGGTCGAGCTGCCTCTACCTTCTGCACTCGTGGCCCTAATCTCAATGCATTCTATCCAATAGATGCACATTCCGTGATGCCAGCACTCGCTTATCGTTTGGCGTATCCCAGTCGATGATTCTGAGTTGAGATGCAACGATCTTGTATTCGAGGCTATAGGCCTTGAATGAAAACGAGTCAAGAAATGCGCAAAACGTCGCGATCTTTTCCCTTTCTTGCTCGATACAGCGCATGGAATAGCCAAATTCAGATTGCATCTGCAAATTGCTGAGCGCAGATTTCCGCGGAAGATGAACATGCTCAATGGAGTAAGGCCAACCCCAGGAATATCGCGATGCCCTCACATAAGGAAATTCAAAATCACCACAATAGGTCTCCAGCAATCGAGGACTGCCTCGCCACAGTTGTTCAATAATTTGGGTCCCTCCAGTGTTAGCCGCGTTGAAGACGATACGGCCCGCAACACTGAAGATTTCAGAATCAATACGAGTACGGCAATACCAGGCTTCGAGGTAAGTCTCACCGCTATGAGCGGTTAGAAACGCAACCAGCTGTTTCAATTGAGAGCTCCGTTCTACCCTGAAGTTAGGAAGCTGACCTTGAAGATCAGCAGGCACTAACTTCACCACGTACAGGCTACGGCGAGCTCGCCGGGAATCGTGACGAATATCGGAGCTGATATCACTGACCAAACGACGAACTTTGCTTTTGGGATAACGCCGAATCTCCGTGGCTAGCTCGTCTGCGGACTGGAAACCAAAATCTACCAGCGCAAGATACTTCCTCCATTTCACTGGCGCTACGGGCACGAGGTCTGACCTGCTCATCCGAGGCGAGATTTCTCCTCCATGTGTGCCGTAACCAACTGCAAAGCGTCCTGGTGATCGCGCATACGCCCTTGTCGAAACGATGACAGGAATTCGCTGCAGTAGAACTCATGCTGCTTTTGTTTCTCGGTGGAATTAGTGCGGGCAAGAGGAGTCATCAAACGTTGAGGGAGCGATTCTAAATAGCGCACGTAATCCATGGTGAAGCCGCTAAGGTCGGGGGTGCGTTCGCGGCATAGAGGGTCGGTGGGATGACAAAGCGCTCTTCCGATCCAAACGCCGTACTGGAGTGTCATTCGTATTCCGGTGAAACCGAGCCGGTCGAGAGTATCGCTATCACGGACACACACTGCCTCCATCGGCAGCGGAGCCGGGAACGCAATCTCTGCCTCGTGGTAGCGAATCGCCGTCAAGAGAAGATCCCGGACACTCGCCAGTTCGGGCATCTCCTCGCATAATGCCGAGGCGATCTGTAGAGATCGCTCGATGTGTCCTTCTCTACCGACATCGGGGCGCATTCCTGCGTCATGGATATAACAGGCGGGGCCCACTACGAGAGGGTTAGCCCCTTCTGCCGCAGCAAGCTGGAGTCCCATCGCATACACACGCATGGCGTGATCGGGACCGTGGCCATGAATTTTATTTGGCTCCCAATAATGGCAGACTGCCTGCCAGACGTGTTGATGGACGGTGTCAACTTCAGCCGCTAGCATAGCTATTCCAATTCGCGTGTCTCAGCGTCTCTACGGTTGAACGAAGATTGTCGCTCAGTATGTGACGGCGCCAATCCCAAAGCGGATCAGGAATTCCGATCTGCCTTGCTATTTCAGACCTGAAGAATAGCCTTTTAAGGTCGACAATTCGATCGGCAACAATGCGTTCGCCAGCGCAACTTTCGAAGTAGATATAGGCTTCATCGCGAGCGGCCCAGCGTGATAGGTCAGAGAGACTCGCAATCGTGGTTGTGTTGAAGTTCAGGAGGGAGTCACGAATGTCGATAGCGGCGGGCACAATGTGCAAGTGCGCATGTGAAACATGATCAGCGACATCGTCGACCGACCTTGTGCCATGCTCAAGAATGACGGATGGACCATAGTTCTCTTTTATGATCATGCGCGTGGCATTCACAATGCTTAGAAACTCTTCCCATGCGCTATCTTCAACCGCCCCATAGCAGAGAATGTGTGCTTTGGGCACAATCATCACATGGCCAGGCACAAGGGGGCTGATATCAGGTATGACGACAAACCGGTTGGTTTCATGCAAAATGCGGGAACCGATATCCGGATCAACAAAGTCGGGCAGCCTGCCAGTCTGGATTTCTCGACAAAATGGGCAATTTACCATTGGAATCGTCGCGGACTGCTGCCGATCAGTTCGAAAAGTAGCGATCCATTGCAAGTTTCAAGCCCTGCAGTGTGCTCAATGACGACCAGTTAGGTCGCGTTCCCAAGCAGCAGCACTGTCCTCATCCATCGGTGCCGTTCCGACTACCTTTCGGTGCAGTGACTGCGAGACGCTTATATTCATTCTTGAACCGTTGAAGAACGTCCCGCAGAGGCGTGTCGCGCCAATCCCACAACTCAGGCTCACCCAACGCTTGACAGGCAATTCGCCTCAGCAGTTGGCTGGGCACATCCTGTGATAGTTCGACAGCGTGACTGCGGAGCCCTTCTCTTTGGTAATACAGATAGGAAATCTGTGTGTCATTGAAGCGTCGCACCTCGCTGATGGACCCTAATTCAGCGAATGAGAATCTCTTGCTTAAGATCGGGTATAAGTCTGGGGCAAGAGGCATCAGATGCAGGTGAGCATGATCGATGCATGAGCCCCCTCGCTGGCAACGATTGATGGCACCATGTTCCAGTATGGTGATCGGGTGCGGGCAAATGTTGTGCAGTTTGTCGAGGACATTGTCCCGGAAGGCTTCAAGTTCGGGGAATAGGTGCTCGGGCACATGCGCAAAGCTGAGAAAGTGTTCTTTGGAGATAATCAGCGTGTACCCAAAGACAAAGTGGCCCAAAGCCGCCTTGGCGTAGAAATTTTCGGATTCATCGATGATTTCATCCTCCGGATTAGAAGGGTTAGACATCTCTTGTATAGAACAAAACAGACAATCCATCCGGAAACTCCTTTTACCTCGAAAAAGACACCATCATACACCCATCTTACTGAGGTTAAACTAGCTCGCTCTGTCTTGCCCGATGTGATTGGGTCGGATCGTAAAGGAGAAGGGAATCGAAGGTACGCTCGGATGGGTGCAAGCCCCCCGCAACCATCCTCAAGCTCCCCATCATCAATCAGTTGGAGAAGCCGGCCTTCCCGGCCCATTCGGGGTTCCGGAGGGGTACGAGAAAGACACCAAGAATTGCACGAAAACGGGTCCGAATGGGTATAGAATGGCTGGCGCTTTTGGAAGCCGAGAAAGAAATACCGGGGTAGATCCCCCTCCCTCACTCCCCGGCACGACCACTTTGAAACGCGAGGTGTCTCTATATGATTTGCAAGTTTGGATCAGAAGCTGTTCGGATGAGAGTTCGGAACCTGCCCAGCAACGCATTCTCCTGTGGTCTCGCGATTCTGGCGGTAGCGGTGATTCTGTCCGCCGTCATTGCGCAAGGACAGGAGACACCGTCTTCCCTCTCTTACACCTACACTTCCTTCGACTATCCCGGCGCCATCTACACAGAAGCGATGGGCATCAACACCGCGGGTGTCGTGGTAGGCGCGTACACGGATACGAATGATGTGACGCATGGTTTCGCCCTTCTGCCCACTGGCAAGTTCGAAAATCTGGATTATCCCAACGCTATCTCAACCGTTCTGGCGCGCATCAACGATTCCAACCAGGTGGTGGGTTCCTACGTCGATTCCAACAATGTTTCGCACGGCTTCATGTTCGTTTCGCCGAACAAGTTCACGCCCATTGATTACCCCGGCGCGGCGCAGACGCAGGCGTACGGGATTAACAAGGCCCAGGAGATTGTTGGAACTTGGTTCGACGCGGCCGGGAACACATCAGGCTTCTCGCTGATTAGCGGAAACTTCAAGGACTTGGTTTATCCAAAGTCAGTGAGTACGGTTGCGAGCGATGTCAATTCGTCCGGCGAAATCTCCGGTAGCTGGGGAAATACCGGCTCCAATGAGCAAACGAACGGGTTCATGCTGAGCACAAAAGGAATTTACACGAACGTCGAATACCCAGGCGCATTGGTGACACTTATTTACGGTATCAACGATTTGAACGAAGTGGCTGGAGCCTACGTTGATCCCGCAGGTGCCACACATGGATGGGCTGCCTTGCCGAGCAAGAAGGAATACGTGACCCTTGACTATCCGGGAGCGAGCAGTTCCAGTCTGGGTGGTCTTGGGAACAATGGCACCTTTGTTGGGGGTTACATTGGTTCCGATGGGAAGGGCCACGGGTATTGTGTCATCTCTGGTCCTGCGGCCGCACAGGTACCAGATGGCACAGAGGAGAAGGCGATTGTGCCGCCTACCAAGGGTCGTTGCCCAGGCTAATTTTGATGACACGTTTCCGGTTGCAGAGGGGATGGCGTCGCGGCCGCCTTGCCAGAGCAAAGCGGGCTGATTCTTATTTGAATTTCGCGGACTCGGTTTGGGCTGTTCGAAGGATGGGCACGTCGGAATCGGCGCCTTGCCAGAGATCCAGGAAATCGCGGTACTGCGATTTGGCTGCGGCAAAGTCCGCTTGTCCGGCGTGGGCTCGTCCCAGCATCAGCAGTGTCAAAGCGCCAGTGGGGAAATTCCAGACGAGGCCACTGTGGGCTCGAATTTTCGCGAATTCTGCCACTGCTTCACTCCACTTTTGCTGTGCCAGATACGCCTGGCCACGCAGGTACACCGGATACATGGTTGCTCCTGACGAGAACGGCGGGGTCGCGCCGCCCAATTCGTAGGCGGCTGTTACTTGCAGGAATCCGATGGCAAGCGGGGCGTCGCCTTCCCTGAGTGCGATGGCCGCGCGGATACTCGGCAGCCAATAGTTGACCACCAAGGTATTTGCAGGGAACTGTTTGTAAAGATCGTTGACCATAGTCTGCGCCCTAGCAAGGTCTCCGGAGCGAGCCAGCGCCATGGCTACGGCGACGCGGACATCGCGGGTGGGTGCGAGAATGAGAGCGGCGGCAGCCTGCTGTTTTGCCTCAGCCGTATTTCCGAACTCCGCTTCGCGCAAGGCTGCAGTCGCCTGCCAGGTAGCTGCCGTTTCCTTTGCACCAGCCTGTACTGCCGCAGCCACTGCGCGGCGGGAGAACTCTCGAGCGCGACCCAGTCGACCGTGAAATGCCTCCGTGTCCGCTTGGCTCGAAAGTAATGCACTTTCGTTCCCGGTGCCGAGGCCGGCAGATACACACGCCGACATTCTCTGGTCATCATTTTCCAGGAACGCCAGTTGATAGCGGTTCGGTAACAAGGATTCATCCAGCTTCTTGGCGCGGGCTTGCTCAAGTACGGCTTTGGCTTCCGGCAGACGATCCAGATTCATGTAATCGTACGATAGATTTTCGTAGACTGTGGCGGTGTCAGTCTGCAGTTGCATGGCCTCAAGGTCATGAGCGAGAGCCGGCTCAAGCCTTCCCAGGTTGGAGTCGATGACCCCAAGATTGATGTACGGCGCCAAGTCGCGCGGATAGGTCTGTTTTCGCAGTTCGTTGACTTGGGCGGCCTTTTCGAGATCGCCAGTCACCGACTGATAATAGGTTGACTCGATCGAAAACCTTTCCCGTTCGGTCACCCGTCCGCGTAGCTCGTAGGCTTTGTTGGCGCATTCTGCAGCTGAATCCGCTTCTCCAAGGTCCTCATACATCAGGCCTAAATCCGCATAGGCCAGCGCGAAGTGCGGGTCCAGTTCCACCGCACGTTTGAACAGGGGAAGGGCAGCCGCATCCTGCTTGGTGCGCCAGATTTTTATCGCAATGCTATAAGCCTGCAGTGCTTCGAGGGAAGATGTGGTCGCCTGCTCCAGAGGAGTGTCATATTTTTGTATGGAGGCCAGCGACTCGCCCAGCTTATTGCGCAAACGTGTCCCTGCCTCATGCACCTTGGCCAACACGTCTTCCCGCCGATCGGCCTCCACTTGTTCTTTGCCCAGGGAGTCACTGTTCCGGCAATTCATCGCCTTAAGTCCGATCACATAATGGCTGCCTAAGCTCGCAATCGAACCCAACAGCATGACCTTACTCCCCTCACGACGGCAGACTTCCAGGGCAATCTCCGGGGTCACACGGTCATCGAGGGAACGGCCCATGTAGCGAAGTTGCTGGCTTATCCTGTCCTCGGACAGGATGTTCAGGAATGGCGATTGCTCGAGTTCAACCGCAAGCCCTTGTTTCAGGGCATCATCGAAAACGGGGTCTCCCGTGTTGTTGACGAAGTCGGCCAGCACGATGGTGTCTTTCTCGGTGAGAGGGTGCGGGCGCATCCAGTGCAATACACTTGCCGTGGTTGCGAGCAGCAGAATTCCGGCGAAAGCCAAAGACCAGCGCATCCGTCTGTGCCGTACTTTGGAGCGAGCTAAACGCGCCGCCTCCTGGGCATCGCGAAGCTTGTGGGGCAGCGCAGGATTGCCGGCCTGGTTGGTGTACAGGTTATAGATATGGATGCGGAGGCCATGTTTGACTTCCGCTTCGCCGAGGTCGTGCAGAGTGTTTTTCCAGGCGTCCAGGTGGCCGAGCACGTCCGCAACCGATTGTGAAACCAGGATGTGTCCGCCGTCGCCACAATCCATTACCCGTTGGGCAAGATTGATTCCACCCCCAGCGACATTTCGATTGGCGTTAATATCGGCAACCCGGTAGACGGGCCCGGTATGAATCCCCATCCTCAGTTCCAGCCCCGATTCTGCGCGGATGGCTTGGGCCAACTCGACGGCACAGCGGGCGGGAGCCTCTGGGTCATTGAAGAAAACCAGCGCCATGCCGTCGCCGGTGGGGAGCGTGATCAAGCGATGCGTCTTCTGGGCGCGTGGGAATTCCGGAGTTTGGCGGACCAGTTCCTGCAAACGGTGTAACACTCCGGCTTGCTGTTCCATGGGAAGGCGCGAGTAGGCAACGATGTCCAAAAACAAGACATGCGCCAGCTCAAACGCGAGATCTGGGCGAGGCGCGACGGGAGTTGGGTCTGAAGACATGTACGGCCAGTCGGGGAAGTGTAAGCCGGGCTGTGAAAGTGGTCAACCGGAGGCACTCAGCGCATGGTGGCCGAACGAGATTCTCCATCATCAGACTTATCGATTTTCCGGTTGACATGGATTCGATCCGGGGAGAGGATGTGGCTCATCGGTTCATTTCCGCAACATGACTTGGTTTTGCTGTTGTCAATCCAGGCTGGATTTTGGAAACCAGATCTTTCTTCAAAGACGGTCTCCATGAGGCGGTATACATGATCAAGCGCATTCTTGCGATTGTGCTGTCTCTTACGATGACATGGCTACCGGCGATGGGCGCCGATCAGTCTGCCGGAAAAATCACCGCCATTATTCCGTCCGCGACCCGCAACGCCCAACCGGCGCAGAACAAAGATGGCCTCCAATGGAATGACCTTTTGCAGACGACCGACTCCGGCCGCCTGCGGGCGGGCTTGACCGACGGCTCGATTCTGAGTCTGGGATCGAGCAGCCAACTGCGAGTGGTGCAGCACGACGCCGCATCGCAACAAACTTCGTTGGAAATTGGCTACGGGAAGCTGCGCAGCAGGGTGGTAAAAATCACGCAGCCCAATGGCAAGTTCGAAGTAAAGACGCCAAATGCGGTCATCGGTGTCATTGGTACCGACTTCTATGTGGCTTATGAAAACGACCTGACAACGGTGATTTGTTACGTTGGCCAGGTCACCGTAACGGCTCAGGTAGGCGCGAAGGTGGTTAGAAAGTCCGAGAAGGCGCAGTCCAATCAACAGCAAACTACTTTGGGGCCGGGGCAGATGGTTGTGGTTGGACTGAAGGTTCCGCCCGCCGGATTTCCACCCGAGTCGGAAGTGATTCAGGCTTCGATGCTGGATACGAGGATCAACACTACGGTATTCGTAGCGCAGCCGAAGTTTTGGATTCCGGTGGTGGTTGGAGCGGTGGGCGGCGGTATCGCTGCCGGCATCGTGCTGACACACAGCAATGGGTCATCGTCACCTGCTTCAACCATCCCCCCGCCCGCGACTTGTGGGGTCGTGAGTGCGGGCAGGGCGAAGTGCGGCCTTTAAAACGAAAAGTCGGAGGACGCCGTGCGTAGACTTAGATGGATGCTTCTGATAGTCCTGCTACCGTCGGTTAGCTATGGTCAAAACACCATCAACACGATCGTGGGCGGGGGAACACCACTGGGCAACGGAACCGCGCTAACGGCGTCACTGGGTTCGCCCACGGGAGTGGTGGTAGATGCCAACGGGAACTCCTACGTAACTTCGCTCAATGGCGAATATGTCTTCAAGATTGATGCGCTGGGCAACATCACCATTCTTGGGGGGACGGGTGTTGCTGGTTTCATCGGAGTTGGCGGCAAGGCGACGAGTGCGACCCTGACGGCTCCCACCGGCATCGCGTTTGATAGTAACGGGAACCTGCTGGTTACCGACTCTTTCAATCAGCACGTCTACGGAATAAACCTCACGACTGGCGTACTTACGAATGTGGCCGGAAGTGCGGCCCCAGCCAATCCTCTTGGTGGTTTTGGTGGGGATGGTGGGCCGGCGACCCAGGCGCTGCTAAATACGCCCCAGTCCGTCGCCGTGTTCGGAACCAAGATATACATCGCAGACTCGGCGAACAACAGAGTACGCCAAATTGACACGACGACGGGTACGATCACGACCATCGCGGGGAACGGTACTCCTTGTTCGCCCTCCACGGCGGTTTGTGGAGATGGAGGACAAGCGACAGCGGCAAACTTGAATAACCCCTCGGGTGTTGCAGTCGACGGCGCAGGCAACATCTACATCGCCGACACAGGGGATAACCGGGTCCGCGAAATTAGCGCTGGCACGATTACGACCATTGCGGGAACCGGTAATCCCTGCCTGAACCCCGGTCCAGGCGGATGCGGGGACGGTGACCTGGCGACCGGGGCGACGCTGACCAATCCCTTTGGAGTGTTCGTAGTGCAGCCCCCGACAGGTGGCACTAGCGTATACGTCGCCGACGAGTTCGACCAAGAAATTCGGATTGTGACTCTTGGCGGAGCCATCGAGACGGATGCCGGCGATGGCACGTTCGGATTCTCTGGAGATGGAGGAGTTGCGGTTTCGGCTTCTCTCTCCGATCCCACCGGGGTCTTCGTCGATGCCGCCGGCGATATTTTCATCGCCGATCAAGGCAACAATCGCATTCGAGAAGTCAGTGGCGGAAATATCAGCACGACTATCGGCGGGGGTACCGGGGGTGACGGTGGTTCCGCATTGAATTCTAATTTTTCCTATGCCTACGATCTGGCACTCGACGCTGCGAACAACCAGTTCATCATAGATTTCGGCACCAGCCGCATCCGGGAGGTGACAGGGGGCGCGATTACGACTGTGGCGGGGAGCGGCACGGCGGCCTACAGTGGCGATGGAGAGGCAGCGACCGGTGCAACCTTGGATTATCCGCGGGGCGTTGCCCTGGGTGCAGGGGGCAAAATTTTCATTGCGGACTCGGCCACTTCAGTGGTTCGCCTGGTTCAAGGCGGCGTGATCACAACCTACGCAGGAGTTGGGTTCTCTACATGTACCCCTTCTACCGGGGTCTGCGGGGACGGTGGCGCGGCAAATTCGGCGAGTCTGAACACGCCCAACGGCGTCGCGGTAGACAGCAACGGCAACCTTTTTATCGCCGATACAGGCGACAATCGAATTCGCCGGGTTGACGGTACGACTCTCAATATTTCTACGGTGGCGGGAACCGGGGCTGCTTGCACAGTTCCTACCGCCTGCGGAGATGGCGGTCAAGCCACGCTGGCGCAGTTGAATGGCCCCAGCGGGATTGCTCTCGATACTGCGGACGATATCTTCATCGCGGACTCCGGCGACAACCTTATCCGCAGGGTGGACGGGACGACCCAAGTCATTACCACTGTGGCCTTCAACGGTACGGCCACTTTTTCAGGCGATGGCGGCCTAGCCGCACTGGCTAGCATGGCAGCGCCTAATAAGGTGGCCGTAGATCCGGCTGGCAATCTCTACGTTGGAGGCGGTCTTGATGAAGTGGTACGAAGAATAGACTTCGCCTCCAAAACCGTTGTAAGCGTGGCGGGGAATGCCAAGCAGCCTCTACCATTCGGATTCACTGGCGATGGCGGCCCTGCTACCAGCGCAACTCTATCGAACCGTGGTCTGGCGATCAACGCGACCGGAGGCCTTTACATTGCCGACAACAATCGCATCCGGTTCGTGCAGCTTGCTCCGGTTTCAGTGCTTGCTCCGGCGAACTTGGCGTTCGGCGATCAGGCGGCAGGCGTTGCCAGCGCTCCGCTGCCGGTTACGCTCACCAACTCAGGAAGTGACGATCTTCTGATTTCGAGCATTGTGGATGCCAACAGCTTTTCGCAGACCAATAACTGCCCGATTGCGCCTGCTCCGCTGGCGCCGATGCAGTTTTGCACCATCAACATCACCTTTACGCCGGGGGCGGCAGGAGCCGCGACTGACACGCTGATCATTACTGACAATGCCGCTGGCAGTCCCCACAACGTGCCGCTGGCCGGTGTGGGACAGACGCCATTCAATCTCTCCACTACCTGCACCAGCTTGAGCGTGGTGCCCGGACAGTCGGCGATATACACTGTCGACCTGGCTCCGGCCAAAGGATTCACTCAGTCAGTGGCACTCAGTTGCAGCGGAGCGCCGGCGCTGGCGAAGTGCACGGTGAATCCGAGTTCAATGACGCTGGACGGAGCTACCACAGTACAGGCGAAGGTCACGGCCACCACTACGCCGCCGACGTCGGGTTTCCTGAAGTCGCCGTTCGACAGACGCGATGGCAACAGGATGGCGGGATTGGTTGGGCTTGCGGGCATGGCGGGGTTAGCAGCGTTGGTGATACTGCCGGGCAAGAGCCGGGTTAAGCATGCGCGAAGATTGTGTGGGTGGATCTTCTGTTTATGTCTGCTCGCGAGTGTGGCTGCGATGTCGTCATGCGGCGTGGGCGGGGGCAATGCGGATCCTCCGGGCACGGCAGCCGGTACTTATCCGCTAACGGTGACGGGGACTTTCAAGTCGGCGGCGGGAACGACATTCACGGAGAAGGTCAGCTTTAATCTGGTGGTGAAATAGGCGTTTGGGCCGATGAGCCGCACGCGACGCGTTCGTCAAAAGCAGAAGCAGGCGGCGAACGTAGTTCAGGCTGCGGCAGCGGCTCAGCCTCCGGTTTCTCACGCTTGGCTTTGGTTGGCGACGGCTTTCTTGTTACCAAATCTCGGAGTGCTGGCCTGCGGCTTTCTGCTCGACGACCTGCCCCTTATCGTTAACAACGAGTCTCTGCACCTTCACTCATTTCGCCAACTGGCTCACATTTGGGCATCCGGCTACTGGCCGGATAGCCGCAGCCTGGGTCTCTATCGCCCGGTAGCGCAAACTCTCTGGGCCCTGATCTGGACTGCTGGTGGGGGCGCCCACCCGGCCGTGTTTCATGCCGTCAACCTGGTGCTGGGCGTGGTGGTGGTGCTGCTGCTCTACCGGTTCTTGCTGATCGTGCGAACTCCGCCGCGCACTGCGTTTATTGCCGCCATGCTGTTCGCACTGTTTCCTGTTCACACTGACGCCACAACTTCGGTTGTGGGTTCATCTGAGCTGTTGGCTGCTGCCTTCGGCTTGGGCGCACTACTGCTCTACTATCGCCAGCGGCACTTGCCCGCACTGCTTCTGTTCGCTCTCGCGGTCTTCTCCAAGGAGAGCGCTGCTGCCATCGCCGCGCTGCCTTTGATTTCTCCGCGTAAGGACTGGCGCTCCCGCGCCTCTCTGCTTACTGCTGCCGGCGCGGCTGGCATCATCGCCGTTGCTTTGTTGGCTCATCACATGGTTGCGCGCGGTTCCAACATTCCGGCGATCGATAATCCGATGGGGTTGGTTGACGCCGGTCCTCGTATTTTCACTGCGCTCTGGATTCAATGTCTCTACTTGTTCAAGACGGTGCTGCCGATTACGCTCTCGGCTGACTACTCATACAAGCAGATCCCTCTGGTGATGGGACTCGACGACTGGCGCGCATGGATGGGGTTGGGGCTTGCGGGTGGCGCGATCTGGTTGATCTGGCGGCGTCCTCAACTCCGCTCCCCGGCGCTGGTTTACGGGGTCCTATTTTCCGCGACCGCGAACATTCTGTTTCCGATTGGTACGATGATGGGCGAGCGGCTCATCTATCTGCCCAGCCTGGGGTTGGCTCTGCTATTGGCAATTCTTTTGGCCCGAAGCCGCTACTGGAAAACTGTGCTGATCGCTGTGGCACTGCTGTTCGCCGTGCGCACCGCCTTGCGCAATCTCGACTGGCTCAACGCGGATCGTTTCTACACCAAACTGGTGGAAACCTCACCGAACAGCGCCAAATCCTACTACTCTTATGGCGCGTTGCGTGCCTCCCGCGGCGATGACGTTGGCGCTATTGCGGCATACGACCGTGCCATTGCCATTTTCCCCGCTTATTCGGAGGCGTTCCATAATCGGGGCAATGCCCTGGCGCGACTCGGCAGGAGGACGGAAGCGATGGCCAGCTACCGCCAGTGTCTGCGCTTCGACCCTGGCCATACCGGCGCCGCTGCCAACCTGATGCAATTGCAAGCTGGCCTGCCGCTGAACCCGCCCCGCCAACACATGTGATGGTGGGAAGCCAGCAATGCAATTATTGATTTGCCGTACACTGTCGCAAAGGATGAGCGTTCCTGCTTGAAAGACAGCAGCAAACCCCGACGAACCGTGGCCCAGCTGGCCGGCCACCATGCCGATGCGGCTATCGCCGTAGTCGTCACCGTTCTTGGACTCGTAATCCTTGCCTACACTGGAATCGGGGGTAACCAGCGCGCCGGTTTCCTGTTCCTGCAGAATACCGAGCTACGAACTCTCGATCTGCGTTTCGCTCTGCGTGGATCCCGTGTACCCGATCCGCGGATTGTGATTGTGGGTATCGATGAGAAAACTGTACTGAACACCGGGGCTTATCCTTTGCCACGCAGCTCGTATGCGGTCCTAGTTAACAAGCTGGCGCAGGATGGCGCTCGGGTCATCGCCTTCGATGCCACTTTTCCGATTCCTGAGAGCTATCCCGCCGGGGCAGCCTTGCAGAAACTGGAGACAGAGTTGGGGCACAACGCTCCTTCGGGAGTACTGAAGAAAATCAAGCAACTGGAACAAAGCGAAGATCCCGATGCGCAGTTCGCAGCGGCCATGAAGGCGAGTGGCAACGTGGTTTTAGGACATCTTTTTCTTGGCCACGACGCAGCGACGCAGGTCGATCCCAAGCTGGCGGAAGATTATCTCAACGTCATTTGGGCCAAGGCGTTCCCGCAGATATTGAAAGTGAAGTCTCATGGAAAGGACTTCGACCTCGGACAGGCCTGGATTGCGAGCGGAGGCTCGGTCGCGGAAGGTGCGGAAGCGAATCTGTTGAAGCTTGCGGAAGCTGCGGCTTCTTACGGGTTCTTCAACATTCGTCCCGATGCCGATGGCACCCTGCGCCGTGCTACTTTCATTATTCGCTATCACGAAGATTTGTATTTTCCGTCGCTCGACCTCGAAGTTCTCCGCCAAAGCGAGAACATTCCCGATCAAGAAATTGCTGCTTTCATTTCAGAAGATGGTGTGGAACACATTCAATATGGGAAACATAATTTGCGGCCGTGGCATGACGCGACTGCCTTGATCAACTATGCCGGCCCCTACCGTACCTATCCTCAAATATCGATGTGGGACGTAATCGCCGGAGCCGTCCCGGCGGAAACTTTCCGTGACAAGATTGTGTTTGTGGGGGCAACCGCGCTGGGAATTGGCGACATTCGAAACACTCCATTCCAGAAGCAGGATAGCGGCTATATGGGAGTCGAAGTACACGCCAACATTCTCGACAATCTGCTGCACAGCGACGATCCCTCCCGCACTTTCCTGGTCCGCGGATTCCGTGAAGAATTATTCGACATTGGGTTCATTCTCTTCTTTGGATTGGCGCTTGGAACCTGGTTCGGGCGCAGCCAGCCGCTTACTTCCACTATCTCTTTGCTCTTCGTTCTGGCGGCATTTGCGGGGTTCAGCTATTTCACGTTTGCGCATTGGGGACTCTGGACCGGATTCGTAGTTCCCGCCGGCACCCTGGTCGTGAATTACGCCGCCATTACCAGTTACCGTGTGATTTTTGAGGAGCGCGAAAAGAGGAGGATTCGCAAGACGTTCTCGCAATACCTTTCCCCGGGAGTGATTGCGCTGATTGAAGCGCATCCGGAAAAGTACATTCGTCCAGGCGGCGAAGAGAAGGAGTTGACGGTGATGTTCAACGACATCCGCGGCTTCACGACGATTTCTGAAGGACTCAGCCCGGACGAATTGGCGCGATTGTTGAACGAATATCTCAGCGTGATGACCGACGTATTGTTCAAGAACCTGGGTACGCTCGACAAGTACATTGGCGACGCCATCATGGCTTTTTGGGGCTCGCCCTACCCACAAAAAGACCACGCATTCCAGGCTTGCACGTGCGCCGTCCAAATGATGACGGCCCTGGAAAAGCTGAATCTGAAGTGGGAGGGGGAAGGCCGCAAGCGAATCTCCATTGGCATCGGCTTGAATACCGGTCCGGTGAACGTGGGCAACATGGGATCGGACAAACGGCTGGCCTGGACGGTGATGGGCGACAACGTCAATCTGGCATCACGGCTGGAAGGCATGAGCAAGCAATATCGTTGTTCGGTGGTCATCAGCGAAAACACTTATCGCCAGGTGAGCAGCCAGTTTGCCTGCCGTGAGCTCGACAAGATTCGGGTCAAGGGGAAAACCCAGCCGGTCACGATCTATGAACTGTTGGCCCCGATGAAAGAGCGCCCCCACTTCGAACCTCTTCTATCGAGGTTCAACGAAGCGCTCGCTTCCTACCGGACTCATGATTGGCCGAACGCAGCGGGCAAGCTGGGGGAGTTGCTGGCGGACTTTCCTGATGATGGTCCGACACAGATTCTGCTGCAGCGGTGCGTAGAGTTCACGCAGGAAGCGCCGGAACCGGATTGGGATGGCGTATACGAGATGAAATCTAAGTGAAGGTCTATCGACCTGCGGCGGTGACTTCTTTGGCTTCGTGACGTGCCTCGCGAATATTTTTCACGTCGCCCATCACGATAATTGCTGCTCCAGCGCGGATCATCAAACCTTCAGGAGGATTGACCCACAACTTGGGAGCTGCCGATTCTCCCGCGTTCTTCACCGCGAGCACCAGCAGATTGTGCTTGGGATGGATCTGCAGTTGGCTTAAGGGATGGCCCACCCATGGCGAAGAAGCATTGATTTCGATCTCCTCTACGCGCAGGGTCTGCGACTGATCCTTCAACATGAGATCAAGAAATCCTACGACTTGGGGCCGAATGGCTTCACTCGCCATCCTGAGTCCGCCAATGTGACTTGGAGAGACTGTGGATTTTGCCCCCGCCCGCAACATGCGGTCCGCAAACTTCTGCTCGGCGGAGCGGGCTACGATGAGCAGATTAGCGAATTTCTGGTGGGCTACGACCGTCACTACCAGGTTGTCTTTATCCTCAGGAAGAACGGTGATCAGGCCCCTGGCATGTTCGATGCCCGCTTTGCTGAGGGTTTCCTCTTCGGTGGCGTCTCCGACGACGTACAGCATGTCGCGGAAGAGATCGGGGTGGGTCTCGCCGACTTTCTTGATCGACTCCTCGTGGAGGTCAACGACTACATAGTGCGTCCCGGTGCGATGCAGTTCTTCCGCCGTGTACCTGCCGGTATCTCCCAAGCCGCAGACGATGTAGTGTCCCCTGAGTTCGCTGATTCGTTTCTGCATGGTACGTCTCCAAAAGGGATTTGTGATTTCGATCTCTACTAGGAAAGCCGCCACCACGGAAAACACGTAGACCGTGACCGCTACGCCGAAGAGGACTACTCCCATGTTGAAGACGCGGAGGGCGGGGTTATGAGCGGTGTCCACAATCTCTCCATAGCCAACTCCAGCCAGTGTTATAACGGCCATGTAGAGTGCTTGCAGAAAAGTGATGGATGGTCCGCCGAGCAGGCGATAGCCAGTAACACTCACCGTGATGAGACTCAGGAACAGAATTCCCGCGAAAATCAGGCGTCGGCGAAGCATCAGCGACGCCACTCCTCGATCAAGTTGGCCACCATGCCCGTCCATCCGGTCTGATGACTCGCGCCGAGGCCCTGTCCGGTGTCTCCATGGAAGTATTCGTTGAATAGCAAATAATCCCGCCAGTGAGGATCCTGCTGAAACTTGCGGTGCGGGCCCAGGCAAGGACGGTGTCCATCTTCATCCTTGCGGAACAGGCCGATCATGCGATCAGCGATTTCCGTGGCCATAGTGAGCGGCTTGATCGGCTGGCCATTGCTGCCGGGCGTTATCACCGCAAAGTCAGGACCTAAGGCGCGGCCGAATTTTAGCAGGGAACGAATCAATAGGTAGGTGGTTGGAAACCACAATGGACCCCGCCAATTGGAATTCCCGCCTTTGATTCGTTCGGCGGACTCGCCCGGTTCGTAGCCGACACATGCTCCCCGGAAACAGAATGGATGCTGCTCGTGGTATTTGGAGAGGCTGCGAATGCCGTGCGGGGAAAGGAACTCCTGCGGGTCCCACAAGTATTGCAACACGCGGGCAAACTGGCCGGCGTCCACGATAGAAAGTACGTAGCGTTGCCCTTCGACCGAGTAGCAGGCGTTGCCAACCAGGTCTGGGCGGTTCTTGATGAACCACTCGACGTTGCCAAGAAACTCGGGATGGGGTTCCAAGTCCTGCTGGTCGATCACTTCCACGGCGTAGAGCGGAATCAGGCCGACCATGGAGCGCAGGCGGAATTTATTAAAGTCGCCATTGGGCAGGCGAAGCACGTCATAAAAGAAGCCGTCTTGCTCATCCCAAAGCTGGTAGTTTTGGCCGCCCATCTTCTTCATGGCCGCGCCGACGTAGATGAAGTGCTCGAAGAACTTGGTGGCGAGCAGTTCGTAGGCTTTATCGTCCCTAGCTAGTTCAAGAGCGGCGCGCATCAAGTAAAGACAAAAGAAGCCCATCCAGCCGGTCGCGTCCGCCTGCTCGAGCACGGCGCCTCCGGGGAATTTCTCGCTGCGGTCGACGACGGTGATGTTGTCCAAGCCCAGAAAGCCGCCCTCAAAAACGTTGTTCCCGGTGCTATCGACGCGGTTGACCCACCAGGAAAAGTTCATCAGCAGCTTGTGCAGACATTTCTCCAGAAAGTCTCTGTCGCCTTTGCCGGTACGGACTTTTTCGTTTTGATAGACGCGCCAGACGGCCCAGGCATGAACCGGGGGATTCAGATCGGAAAATTCCCATTCATAAGCGGGGATCTGTCCATTGGGATGCTGGAACTGTTCGAACAGCAAGGCCAACAGATTCTCTTTGGCGAATGCTGAATCGACCAAGGATAGGGTCGTGCACTGAAAGGCCAAGTCCCATGCGGCAAACCAGGGAAACTCCCATTTGTCGGGCATGGTAAGCACGCGCATCGAGTTCAGATGTCGCCAATGGACGTTGCGAGTTTTCTTGTGGCCCTCCGGCGGAGGGACACTGTCGCCTTCGAACCAGCGATTGACGTCGAAGAGGTAAATTTGTTTTCCCCACAACATGCCAGCGAAAGCGCGGCGTTGAATCATCTTTTCTTCCGCGGTCGCTTGGGGAGGATGGATGGTTTCGTAGAATTCGTCGGCTTCTTGCTTTTTCTCTGCGATTACTTTGTCTACATCGCGGAGCGGGCTGTCGACTTCCTTATCCGTCAAGCGCAGCTGGAAGACCACGGAACTTCTTCCCTGAACCTGCGCGCGGTAATGGATACAGGACTTGGTGCCCAGTGCCCGCGGATTCACCGATTGCTCGCCATTCACCACATAGCGATGAAACGCGTCTTTCACGTAGGGCGAACGGCTGACCGCAGGCGGGTTGAGACGCGAGGCGTTGGTTTCATTGTTGGTAAACAGCAACTCTCCGCCCTTGGAGGCATACAAGTAGCGTCGGCCGAGAGCGTACTTCAGTTGAATATTTTCCAGCGGTTTGGCGGTGGAATCGTCGGCTACGAGCACCATGTGCTCTTTCCCGCCGACTCCTTTCTGGATGGTTGGCTCGCCGCTAGGCGGGTCGGTCCAACTCCAAGTGTTGCGGAACCACAAATGCGGCAGAATGTGGAGCTCAGCGGAATCCGAACCGCGGTTGAACGCTTCTACTCGAATGCAGATGTCCTCCGGTGATTCTTTGGCGTACTCGATGAAGATATCGAAATATCTGTCGTCATCGAAGATGCCGGTGTCGAGCAGTTCGAATTCCGGTCCTGCTCCCCGCCGGCGGCTTTCCTCGATCAATTGGCGGTACGGATATTCGCGCTGGGGATATTTGTAGAGCATGCGCATGTAGCTATGAGTGGGGGTGTTATCTAGGTGAAACCAATATTCTTTTACATCCTCGGCGTGATTGCCTTCGCTACCGGAGAGTCCGAACATGCGCTCCTTAAGAATGGGGTCGCGGCCATTCCAAAAAGCCAGAGCGAAGACCAGCAACTGATAGCGGTCGCAGATGCCGGCGATGCCGTCCTCACCCCAGCGGTAGGCCCGGCTGCGCGCCTGATCGTGCGAAAGGAAATCCCAGGCGTTGCCATCGGCGCTGTAGTCCTCGCGCACGCTTCCCCAGCTCCGGTCGCTGACGTACGGCCCCCATTTTTGCCAGGGTGGCACCGAGCCGACATAGGGTTCTGCTAAGCGGGCATCTTCCTTTGTATTTATCCGGGCGGCAGTCCTGGTCTGAGGGAAATGCACTGCCTGCTGCTTGCGATCGGCCAAATGTCCTCCAGTGCTCCGGAGAACGAACGTTGCTACCGGTCGCACCCCGTAAGGGCGAAATTGTATCTGAAGTTTTGCAAATCAGGTCACCGAGTTTTCGCACTGGGCGATCGCAGAGAAGAGAATCTCAACAAAAATAGACCGATTGCAGTCCGATACGAGTACACTCTCAAGCTGATTCATGGGCTGGAGGAATGCAACGTGTTGCCGAGTCGTGGTCAAGAAGCGTTGGCCAAATTCTCCTATCGTGCCAACCCGCGGCTATACGAGATCAACACCTGGGTGTGGTTGGAAGAGCTTTCCGCCAAGCACGGCCATTGCCTGAATCTGCAGGATGTTCCGGATGAAGAATGGGACCGCCTTGCGGGCTTAGGATTCGATTTTGTGTACCTGATGGGAGTGTGGAAGCGAAGCATTACGGGCAGGCAAATCTTTCGCACTGACCCCCGAAACTTCCATAATTTCGATGTGGCGTTGCCGGGTTGGAAGGCGAGCGATGTGGTTGGTTCGCCCTTCTCCATTCAGGATTATGCTCCCGATCCTCGTATTACCACTACCGAAGGTTTGAGCGAAGTACACGGCCGGCTGCGAAGGCGAGGCATGGGTTTGATTCTCGACTTTGTGCCGAATCATACTGGCTTCGACCATCCTTGGATATTGAAGCATCCTGAGCGCTACATCCTGGGCAGGGAAGAGGATTTCCGAAGCGATCCCGCGGCGTTTTACCTGGTAGAGAGGGACGGTAGTGAGAATTTGTTTGTGGCTCGTGGCCGAGATCCCTACTTTCCCCCGTGGTCTGACGTGGCACAGCTCAACTACTTCAATCCCGATTGCCGCCAGGGCATGATTGGAATCCTGAAAAACATCGCCCAGTATTGTGATGGAGTGCGCTGCGATATGGCGATGCTGGTCACGAATGAAATTTTCAATCGCACCTGGGGCCGTTTTCTGCAACCGTGGCCGGTGCCGAAAACCGAATTTTGGGAAGAAGCGATTGGGGCCGTGCCGGGCTTAGTGTGGCTGGCGGAAGTTTACTGGGACCTGGAATGGAGAATGCAAGAACTTGGGTTCCAATTCACTTACGACAAACGCCTCTATGATCGCCTGAAGGAGGATTCGATCGGACAGACCCATGCCCATCTTTGTGCTGACATCGGCTACCAAAGCAAATTGGCGCGCTTTCTCGAGAACCACGACGAGCCGCGCTCCGCAATGTCCTTCTCGCGTGACAGAATTGCAGCCCTCGCCACTCTGCTGGCGACGCTCCCGGGGATGCGCTTTTACCATCACGGTCAGCTTGACGGGAAAAAGACATTTGTACCGATGCCTCTGGCCAGGGTGCAACCGGAACCTGCAGATCCGCAGATTCGGGCGCTGTACGAACGGGTGCTGCGCTTTTCTGACGCAGACGTCTTTCATGGCGGTGAATGGAAGCTTCTCGAAGTGCAGCCTGCCGGGGATGATACGTTTCAGGACCTGATCGCTTACCGTTGGCGTTATCAGGATGATTGCAGGCTGATCGTTGTGAACCTAGGAGGACGAATGGCTCAGGGGAGAGTCCGCGAGGCAGCAGTGGGTGCATCCGGGAATTGTGTGTTCTGCGACTTGTTGGACGACAACGAGTATTCGTGGGCGCGCACGGACCTGGACAGCAATGGGCTATATGTGAAGCTGGCGCCGAACCAGGCGCATGCTTTCCAGGTTAAGGAAGGCTAGCGGCCAGCGACGTCACTGACTCTCTGCATTTGGGCCGCGAATCGAGGCGCTGAGTAGGCTGATGGATCTTGCAGCAATGCGAACAGGCCGTCGATTGCAGTGCGTAACTCGGCGCCGTTGGCCGGCTTCATATTCTGGTTATAGGCCCTGAACAGCGAGTCGAGGGTCATGGCAGCCTGCTCGGCCGAACGTTCACCTTCGATTGAAATGGCACTACCATCACGAGCGACACGCCGCATCAGGCGCAACGTGAGAGCCGAGTCATAACCCTGAGCGTCCACCTGCTTCACCAACTCGTCGGCGAGGGCGGATATCCTTGTCGCTGACGTGGCGATTTGCTCCCGATTGCCGTTTAGCTGATTCATCAGGCTTGCGAGCTGCGTAACTTCGTCGTTCAATTGCTTGGCAGCGTTGGGGCTGATCTCGGCGACCAGATCGCGGAATACTACGACGCGTGATTCATTCCACGGCGGATTACCTGGCCGGCGGCCAGCGTAACCGCGTTCCTGACGCCAGCTATCTTCCGGCCGTGTCAGGCTATGGTGGCAGGCAGAACAGTCGATTTCTGCGTACTCAGGCCATACCGGACCATTCGCGCGACGGGCCAAGCGGTTGAGAGATTCGCGCAGCTGCACCGCCTGTCCGACACCCCAGGCCTGCACCTCTCGCCAGGGATTACCCTGCTCCGGCATCTTCCAGTGTGCCGGCATGACAGAAGTGAATAGCCCGAGCTCAAAGGTGAGATCCGGGTGTCCGGCGGCGATCATTTCGTGATCGACAAATTTGTCGGTCGTACCCAGGTGGCAGGTCAGGCATTTGGCGCTGCGCTTCTCCAGATTGCGAGTGTCGTACATGCCCAGCTGAACGGATTTCTCATGCGGCCAGTCTTTCGTGGTATGAGGCCCCAGCCAACCCGAGGCCGGACCGTGACAGTTCTCACAACTCACGCCGTCAGCTGGTTCGAAGGTCTGCGCCTGCTGGTCGGCGGGGACGTAAAGGGAGTGGCAGGCCAGGCACTTGGGAGCGTTGCTGGGCGGGCCAATGTTCAGGATTCTGCCAATTCGCTCGGAAGCCGGGTTGCTCAGGACAGCGAAAGCTTTCGCGTGCTTGTCCTGCGCGATCCAGATGGTGTACTCATTCTGAAAAATGCGGGTGGTGGTCTTCGGCTGCACGCTGCCGTGGCAACTGCTGGCCGCGCACCCGCCGGGGCCGTTGTACCTACCGGCGGCGACAGCCTTCTGGTCGTATGGCGGAGTAGCCATCGCCGGGCTTGATCCAGCATTCTGCGCTACGCTCAGGGAGAGCGGCATGAGCAGCGGCAAGACGACCGCCAGCAGTTGCTTTCGCATTTTGCTATCTCTCCTCACGAGCAGATCTTGCTTGCCTCGTGATCCCCTAACCAACACGCCGGGAGTGATTTTTGCCGGGGTGTTGGTTATACGACGAGTCCGGGAAGAAATCAATCGGGAGCACGAAGCTTCGTCAAAACACGAAGTCTCAAATCGCGGAGGCCACAGAGGACAACCGCAGAGTGCGCGGAGAACCACCCTAATGGTTTATGTTCTACAATTTCTGCCGTGTGCATCAGACCTTGCGCGTCACGCCCGCGATGGAAGCTGGTCTCGCAAATCACATCTGGACACTACGCGAATTAGTTGATTTACTAGACACGCCCAACTTGATAGTCGTCTAAAGGAGGGACATGTCCAGAATCCTGCTTGGCGTCATCTGTGGTCTAGTGTTCGGCGTGCTTGACGTTGGAATCATGCTGCCGATGAGTTTCCCAGATAAGAGGGCTGCAATCACGGCAGCTTTCATTGCACGTTTTGGAATCGGATTCGCCGTCGGCGCGGCTCGTTTGCCTTGGCCCGGCTGGGCAGTCGGACTCTGCTTCGGACTGCTCCTGAGCATCCCGGATGCCCTTATCACAAAAGCCTACGGGCCGATCATCGGCATGGGAGCTATTGGCGGCACCATCATTGGCGTAATTGTCGGGCGATTCGGAAACTGATTTCAAATTGAGCCACTACCGGCCATTCCCCCGTCTGGACAGCGAATGCATTTTGCTATAGCATTCGCCCTCTCGCCTGTCTACGCTAGGTTTTGATCTCTCATCGCTTAACGGAGTCTCTGGCGTCGTGTTTGAAGAACTCAGGGCCATACAACGAGATTTCGGCTACCTGCCCGCCGATCAACTCAAGGCGCTCGCGGGAAAGATACACGTCCCTGTCAGCCAGATCCACGCGGTAGCCAGCTTTTATCCTCACTTTCATCTCAGCCCGCCGCCGAAGGTGGATGTGCGCGTTTGCGCGGACATGAGTTGCCACCTGCGCGGAGGTGACCAGGTCCGATCTGCGCTCGACTCCGCGTTTCAGGGTACTGACGTGAAAGAAGTTTCCATTCGTGATGTTTCCTGTCTTGGCAGGTGCGACCAGTCCCCGGCGTTGATGGTCAACGACACGATTTACGCTCACGCGAATGGCCGGGACGCGGTCGCCATGGCGCAAGACGTGCTCGCTGGCAAACCGCTCCCAGAAAATCATCATAGCCAGGAACGGATGGCAGTAATGTCAGACCCGTACAAGGGGTCGGGCGAGTATGCGGTGGTGCGCCGTCTGGTCGAAAGCCGGGATTTCCTGGGAATTATCGCCGCTCTGAAAGCTGCAGGCTTGCGTGGCATGGGCGGCGCCGGTTTTCCTACGTCGAGCAAGTGGGAAATTGTCCGCAATGCGCCGGCGACGCCGAAATATGTCGTGTGCAATGCCGATGAGAGTGAACCCGGCACTATTAAAGACCGCGGCATCATGGAAAACGTTCCGTACTTAGTGATTGAAGGCATGATCACGGCCGGCCTGGTTACAGGAGCGCACAAAGGGATTCTTTACATCCGCCACGAATACGAACATCCCAAAGAGGTTCTTCAGGAGGAGATTGATCGTTGTTACAAGCAGGGTTTATTGGGCCGCCGAATCCTAGGGAGCGACTTGGCTTTTGACTTGGAGATTTTTGTCAGCCCTGGCGGCTACATCTGCGGAGAAGAAAGTGCGCTGCTTGAGGCGATCGAAGGTAAGCGAGCCGAACCGCGTAATAAACCTCCGTTCCCGGTCATCAATGGATTGTGGAACCAGCCTACCGTCCTCAACAACGTCGAGACTTTTTGTTTGGCTACGGTAATTCTTGGGCGTGGCGCCGACTGGTTCAAGGGGCAGGGCAAGAATGGATCGGTGGGAGTGAAGTTTGTGGGTGTCAGCGGCGATGTAGTTCGCCCTGGCATTTTTGAAGTTCCCATGGGAACCACTTATGGCGAATTGATCAATGAGAATGCCGGTGGCATCGCAGGCAGCAAGCAGCTTCTTGCGTTTGCGCCTTCCGGACCATCTTCAGGATATTTGCCGGCTTCCATGACCAACCTGCCGCTGGACTGGAACGCAGTTGCGGCGGTGGGGTCGATGGTTGGATCAGGAGCAATCGTGGTGTGCGCCGAAGGCAGGTGCATGTTGGACATGGCGCTCAACGCCACTCGCTTCTACCGCAATGAGTCGTGCGGCAAGTGCGTGCCGTGTCGCGTGGGTTCGCAAAAGATGGTCGAGATGCTAAAAGGCTGGACCGAGGGTCGAAGTGCAAAAGAGGACATGCAGGTGATGGACGAACTCTCGCTGGCCATGCGGCAGGCATCCATTTGCGGGTTGGGCCAAGTGGTGCCAGTTCCCATTGCTTCGGTGATGAAACATTTCCCGGGTGTGGTGGAAGACCATATTGTTCGCCGCAGCTGTCCGGGAGGTATTTGCTTCAGTTAGTGCTGAGAAAATCATGAATCCCGCCGCAAAGCACGTGGAGCTGACCATCGACGGCACGCCGGTGTCGGTGCCGCAGGGGACTACTATTTTTGATGCTGCGCGCACCAACGGCATTGCGATTCCCACGCTTTGCCACCAGCAGAATGAGAATCCGGTGGGCGTTTGCCGCGTGTGCGTCGTAGATGTCGGCCAGCGAGTTTACGCCGCTTCGTGTATTCGTCAGGCCGAGCAAGGGATGACGGTGAAGACGAACACCGATCCGGTCGTGGGAGTGCGCCGTACGCTGGTCGAGTTGTTGATGTCAGACCATCCCTCGCCGTGCGCGCGGCAGCAGCAATCCGGAGATTGCGAACTGGAGCGTCTAGCGGAACAATCCGGCGTCCAGCAGCCGCGATTTGCGAAACGCACGACTCCGCGCGGACATGACGATTCGTCATTGGCGATTGCTGTCGATCACGAAGCCTGCATCTTGTGCGACCGCTGTATTCGTGGGTGCGATGACATTCGCAACAACTGGGTGCTGGCGCGGCGCGGGAAGGGATACCAAGCGGGTATTGCCTTCGACAACAATTTACCCATGGGCGGCTCTTCGTGTGTGTCGTGCGGTGAGTGCATGGTGTCATGTCCCACGGGAGCCCTGACCAATCGGGCCGTGGTTGGCACCAAGCTCGAAGGCGGCGCTCTTGATATTGGGGCACTGTTGGGGTTGCCGATCTTCAAGAATGTTTCCGGAACGTTTCTGGAGCTGAACAGTCACGCAATTGTCGAACGGAAGTTCCGCGCCGGAGAAATCATTTGCCGCGAAGGCGACTTCGGAGCTACTGCTTTTTACATTGTGGAGGGCAGTACGGAAGTTTATCTTTCGAGCCCCATCGCGCATGTGAAGACCGAAGGCAGCGCGAAGGGATTCTTGAGCAAGCTGCGAAGCATGCTGCAATCGCGCGAGCAGGATGAGCGCAGCGAGGAAAGCAGCCGGGTCTCGATTCCGATTGATGCTCCGGTTGATCTTCCTTATGACCACCCGATTGCCGAACTCGGGCCGGGAGATCTGTTCGGTGAAATGACGTGCATGAGTTATTACCCGCGTTCGGCGACGGTGCGCGCCAAGACGGACTGCACGATGCTGGAGATGTTGCGCAACGTTCTCGACATCATGCAGCGAAACAAAACCTTCCGCGAGCAACTTGACCGCACTTATCGGCAGCGGGCTCTGGACTCGCATCTGCGCAGCGTTCCGGTGCTGGCGTCGTTGACTCCGGATTTCATCGATCACTTGCGGAATCGCGTGGAACTTCTGCGCTTCACGCCTGGACAGGTGATCTGTACTCAGGGTGAGCCCGCGGACAGCTTCTACTTGGTGCGTCTTGGATTTGTGAAGGTGTCCCAGAGCCGTCCGGGCGGAGACTTGGTGTTGGCCTATCTGGCACGCGGTTCATACTTCGCCGAGATGTCCCTGCTCACGGGCACTCCGCACATGGCCACATGTAGCGCGCTCGATCATGTGGAGGTTGTCCGCGTCCCCGGAGAAGACTTCCAGGTCATGCTTGATCGCTTTCCGGAGATCCGCCAGAAGCTCGAAGAAGCGGCAGCCGAACACATGGAGCAAAACCGGCAGCGTGTCACGAAAGTTGCCGACGCCACCGTGGACCAGTTCCTCAACCAGGGCCTGATGGAGGCGCAGAGCCTGCTGATTCTCGACCTGGACCGCTGCACGCGGTGCGACCAGTGCGTGCGGGCCTGCGCCGACGCTCACGATGGCGTCAGCCGGCTGATTCGTGACGGGCTGCGTTTCGATCGCTATCTGGTTGCCACTTCTTGCCGGCAATGCCGCGATCCGCTGTGCATGGTGGGCTGTCCGGTCGGTTCTATTCGCCGCCGAAACACGCTTGAGGTGATCATCGAAGATTGGTGCATTGGCTGCGGCCAGTGCGCCAACAATTGTCCGTATGGAAATATCAATATGCACCCATTCCCAGTGGAGATGGACGATCCCGACTACCCGGGCAGAAGAATGGCGGGAGTGAAGGTCAAAGCTACGTCGTGTGACTTGTGCCTGGATCACGCGGAGCCGAGTTGCGTGTACGCTTGCCCGCACGATGCCGCGCATCGCGTGAATCCATTGGAGTTTTTCGGTGGGTTATTGAAGCAGCAGACCGTGCCGAGGCCGGGGAAGTGATACTTGCGGATTGATGAGACACATCGGAAATGGTTTATCGGCAGTCTTGCCGGGCTGGCCGTGGCCGTCATCGCGTATGTTCCCTACAGCCGAAGTTCGCCGCAGGGAGCGGGCGGCGGAACCACGATGGGCCTCATCTACGGCAGCGTTGCGTTTGCCTTCATGCTGTTCGCAGGCTTGCTGGGCGCGCGCAAAAAGGTGCCTATCTGGCGGTTGGGGCGTGCGCAAGCGTGGATGCGGGGACATCTCTGGCTGGGTTTTGTCAGCTTTCCCTTGATCGTGTTGCACTCCGGATTTCATTTTGGTGTGGGACTTACCAAGGCGCTGATGTGGTTGTTTACGGTTGTCTTTGTCAGTGGAATTGTGGGAGCGGTGCTCCAGCACTTCATGCCACGGATCACGACGCAACGAATTCCGCTGGAAACCATCTACGAGCAGATCGGGCGGGTTCGGGTGCAGCTGATGGAAGAGGCGATTTCTCTGGTGGATGAGGCCTATGCCGTGCTTCACGGCGACGTTTCTCAGGCTAATGAGCTGCAGCGTGCTGCCTCGGCGAGCGCAGGTACGATGGGCGGGCTGACGGTTGCATCTGGTATGCAAGTGGACGAAGAGGCCAGCGTCGAACTCAAGCAGTTCTTTCAAAGTGAGATCCAGCCATTTCTCGCGCAGAGCGGATCGCACGGACATTTCTTGGCCGATCGCAACCGCGCACAAGCGATGTTTAGGCAACTGAGAACGCTGCTTCCGCCCAATCTGCATTCGACCGCCGATGACCTCGAGAACATCTGCGAAGAAAAGCGCGAAATTGACCAGCAGGCCCGCTATCACCGTGTTCTGCACGGCTGGCTGTTGGTTCACATTCCTGCTTCCTACGCATTGCTGATCCTAGGAGCGGTGCACGCCGTAATGGCGTTGCGATACTGAGACGAACATGCTGCGACGCATCCGAACAACCAAGAAGCTGGCCAAGCGGATGGACCTGCAGTATTTCACGCAGCCCCATCCCTTTCGCAGTTGGCGTCTGTGGCTGTCGGTCCTGGTCCCGGTCGTGGCTGTGGTGTGGTTTGCCGCGCTGCGTGCCAACGGACAAAAGGTTTACAGCAGTGGACCGCTTTCGAAGTCTCACGCTGTCTTCACCAAGCGTTGCGATGTTTGTCACGTAACCACTCTGGGATTTTTCCGCGCGAAAGTAAACGATGACGCATGTCTGAAATGTCACGATGCGCCCGCGCATCAGATCGACAAAGTCACGTTCACACCAGCCTGTGGGTCTTGTCACCTCGAGCACAAAGGTTCGTTGCGACTGGCAAGCACCGCCGATTCCAGTTGCACGCAGTGCCATGCGGACTTGCGCACGCGAACGGGAAATCCGCAATACGTCCGTGAAATCAAGGACTTCGATAAAAGCCATCCCGAGTTCGCTGTGTTGCGGTCAGGTGGCAGGGATCCTGGGCAGGTCAAACTGAACCACTATGCGCATCTGCGACCTAATCTTCCGGGCCCGAATGGCCCGGTGCAGATGGATTGTCAGGACTGCCATCGCCCGACAGGGATGGAAGGGAACTGGCCTTATGCGGCTCAGTCAACGCCTCAGCTAAAGCCAGTCGCGGCCGGCGTCAATGGAGACATAAGGCCGTCGCGCTCACGGGATTACATGTCGCCGATTCTTTACGCTACGCAGTGCGCTGGCTGTCACGTGAAAGACTTGCAATTTGATAAGCGCTTCGATCAGTCGGCACCGCATGACAAGCCGGATGTTGTTCAGGCTTTCCTATTGCAGAAATATGGCGACTACTTCGCGTCTCATCCGGGAGCGTTGTCGGAGCCGGTTGCGCCGGAGCGGATTCTGCCAGGCAAGTTTAAGTTACCTCTGCCTGTCCCACACAACCGCCAGGAATGGATGGATCAGCAAGTCATGCTAGCGGATCGTTTATTGTTCGATAAGGGGTGCAAGCTGTGCCACGTGATGATCGAGGGGAACGCGCCGCTGCCCGCGGTTGCCAAGTCCTCGATTCCCACGCGCTGGCTGTTGCATGCGGATTTTAGTCACAACTCTCATCGCTTGCTAATCTGCGTCGCCTGCCATAACCGGACACCAGAGAGCCGCGAAACGGCCGACATTCTGTTGCCGGGCGTCGTGTCATGCCGAAGTTGCCACCAGCAGCGGGGACCGCAACACGATGCCGCTAGCGGGAGCTGTTCGGAGTGCCACTCTTATCACGATTGGAAGCGGGAACAGCCAGTCAAGGGAAAGTATTCGATTCTGCAATTGCAGGCGGCGAGGTAGCGGATGGGACCTTACAGGGCGCCGCTGCTGGTCACTGAGTTGACGTGATACCGGGCCTCGGTATTCGAGACATCGATGGTGAAGTTCACGGTGACCCGGGCGTAGGTCTCGACCGGCTTTCCGTTCAGCAGGTAAGGTTTGAATTTCCACTGCTGCACGGCTTGTCGCGCGGCTGAAACCAGAATCGTAGGACCGCTGATCACCCGCATCTCCTCGACCGAACCATCTGCGGCGATTAGGGTTTGCAGTAACACCGAACCTTGTACCGCTGTCGCCTGAGTTAGCAGAGGATACGACGGCGTTGGCTGGTGTGCTTGAGCTTGATCAGATATGCCTGCCCGCTTCGCGGCGGCTGTAGCCGGACCCCATGTAGCCGAAGGTCCCGCAGAGGCAGATCCCGAGTTGCGCGGCATATCACGTTTCGTGGAATTGCCGACAAGGCGACTTGTGCCGCGTCCGTGGCTGGAAAGCGTTTGGCTGGACGTCGCGTCAACGGAATGCTGGGTGGCAACAGGCATCTCGGCTTCGGCGGCAGGGACAACCGGTGGTGGCCCAGCTGTGCTCGGCGAGTAAACGGGCTGCTCGTTGTAAACGGCAGCTGTTTCATCGTTATGATTGCCGAGAGCGGACTTGTAGTCTCTCACCAGAACCGCTGTAATGGCCGCGAGCAGGAGGAGAACCGCAACAACCAACTTGCGGCGTTGCTTGTCCGCATAAACCGCGCCCACCCAGGTTGTCGTGCTTGCTCCCCGTGTTGGCATCGATTGCAGCATCTTCCACGTGCCTCGTTTGGTGTGCTACTAAGATGATGCGCTTCGCGATTGCATGCAATGGCACAAGAGGTGGGTGGGGTAGCACGAGTGGGCCATGCAGAAGCTAGCCTCCACGTAGCTTGTGATCGCAAGGTCCTGTCCTTTCTTTACGCAGGTGTCACTGCAATCCATCACAAATGTCACCTTCTTGTCGCGAACAGCTGACAGAAAAATGACAGCGTGGTGACATGAATTAACCGTGCGATGACCGCACGGTGACACGCCGCCAATCGATTCCTCATACGTTTGATCTCACCGGAGCACAAATCCCGGAAATTCTCAGAGCAAGCTCTCTCCGTTAATGGGGAAGGCAGCAAGCAGGAGTCATGAAAATCAGAAACCTCGTACTTTTGATTACGTTGGTAGTTCCGGCCCTCTTTCTCAGTCAACGGAAAGCGAACGCCGCTGGTCCGGCAAACGTCAGCGCCGGGACGGTATCGTTGAAAGGCACAGTCAAGTTCCAGGGATCTGTGCCCGCGTCTAAACCCATCAACATGTCCGCCGACCCCAGCTGCGCGAAACAACATTCATCTCCGGCGATGAGTCAGGAGATTGTGGCCGACGCAAAGGGTGACCTGCAAAATGTCGTGGTATTTGTTTCAGAGGGCCTGGGCAATCGCACTTTCGACCCGCCTAGCCAGCCGGCGGTCATCGAACAGAAGGGCTGCATGTATGCGCCGCACGTTCTAGCGGTGCGCGCGAATCAACAGTTGGATGTGGTCAACAGCGATCCTACTCTGCATAACATTCATCCTTTGCCTGCGAACAATCGCGAGTGGAATAAGGCGGAGGGCCCGAATACAACTACGGAGGAAAGCTTCTCACGCGAGGAAATTGCCATCCCCATCAAGTGCAACGTTCATCCCTGGATGCGCAGCTACGTTGCCGTATTCAACAATCCTTATTTTGCGGTTACGGGCAAGGATGGCAGCTTTGAATTGGGCAACCTGCCGCCGGGGACTTACACCATCAAGGCCTGGCATGAAAAGCTGGGGACAGCTACCCAGCAGGTAACCATTGGCGCCAACGAAACCAAGCGTGTGGATTTTGTGTTCAAGGCCATGTGACAGACGAAGTGCTGCTGAGGCGAAAAGCGCCGGATTGCGAGGATGTCGATAAATTCTCGCTACCGGCGCTTCGCAAATGTTACGCAGAATTGACGAACTTATGACGATGCGGTGACAAATCGACGCCCGCGCCATTACTAGACTGAATTTGCTCACCGCAACTGAAACTGAAGCAGTTGGCTGTGCGGGCACATTGACGCGGGCGAAGCCGCTCCTCCGATTTCGTCTTTAAGTCAATGGAAAACGATGGCGCGGCGAGAGGGACGGTATGCACGGGTGTCCTCCTAGTGGATTTCCGGCTCTACCTTTCGCCGGCCGTCGTATCAGTTTTCATCGGGGAGCTTGACCCGCACCCAAGCTGGGAATAGATTCTATCTAAGTGTCGACTATTCCTATGTCCAGTCAAGGCAGCCGGTTTCTGAGATTTGGGGGCGCGATCGCTCTCATCCTAGTCTCGCTCGCCTACCTCGCCTACACCGGGGTGCAACAGAGCAAGAGCTATTACGTCACCATCAAGGAGCTGCGCGGCATGGGCGACGATGCCTACAGCAAGCGCTTGCGTGTTGCCGGCAACGTGCAGCCGGGATCCATCAAGCGGGTGGGAATCAAAGTGGAATTCCTGCTGGTGGAAAACGATCAGACTCTGCCCGTCGTCTACACCGGAAGCGAAGCTCCTCCGGATACGTTTAAAGACAATTCCCAGGCGTTGGCGGATGGCAGCTTCGGACGGGATGGCGTGTTTCACGCCAAGCAGCTACAAGCCAAGTGCGCATCGAAGTACGCGCCGCAGCAGCCGGGAACGGCGCCTGGAGCGGCGGCGCCGAAGGGCATGACATAAGCGAAAACTCAATAAGGAAGCGAGCCAAACACGCGTTTGCCGGGTCGCACAGAACGCGACCCATCGCGCGGCTCGCCCAGATCCTTCGCGGCGCAAAGAACGCTTGCTCAGGATGACAATCCCGCCCTCGACTTCCCACCCTGCATCGGATATCTTCACTCAGTTCAGGCGGTTTCTGCGATTGTGACCGACTCTTCCCTCATTACCGTCACTGATCTGGTGAAACAGTTCGGACGATTTGCGGCACTGCGCGGAGTGAATGCCAGCTTCGAAGCGGGACAACTCTACGCGATTCTCGGCGACAACGGGGCAGGGAAGTCTACGCTGTTGCGCGCGCTCGCGGGATTGACTCCCGCCACCCGTGGCAGCATTTCTATGCTGGGAGCTATCAAGATACGCGAGGTTTGCGCACAGCTTGGCTACATGGCTCATCCGTCGCTGCTGTACGACGAGATGAGCGGCATGGAGAACCTGCGTTACTTCGCGGGACTGTATGGAATTCACAATGATGCTCGCTGCGAAACGGTAATCCGCTCAGTTAATCTGGATGCGTCGCTGGAGCTTCCCGTGGGACAGTATTCCCAGGGCATGCGGCAACGTATGTCGCTGGCACGGGCGCTGTTGAACGATCCCAAAGTTCTTTTGCTTGACGAGCCATTTTCCAACGTGGATGTGCGTTCTGCCCGGGAAATGGCCGGACTGCTCCGGCAATTGCGAGATGGTGGCAAAACGATACTGGTGGTGACGCATCAGGCGGCATTGTTGCGCGGGATTGCGGACGAGTTCCTGTGGATGGAGTCTGGGCAGATTGTGAACCGCACTCGCGACTATCAGCCGGCGGAGGCAATATGAACAGCCCTCCAGGAGTGACGCGAGCCACATTGGTGAAGGATCTTCGGCTGGAATGGCGATCCAAAGACGCCGTCAACTCCATGCTGTTCTTTGCGCTGTTGGTGGTTGTGATTTTTAGCTTTTCGTTTGATCCCACGGCGGAGGAATCCCGACGCATCGCGGGCGGCCTGGTATGGGTGGCATTTCTGTTTGCCGCCGTGGTCGCCCTGAATCAGACCTGGGCACGGGAGCTGCGCAATCAGGTGCTGGACGCATACCGGGTATCGCCGGCTCCGGCGAACTCGCTGTTTTTGGCCAAGGTGTTGGGGAACTTCATTTTTGTCAGCGTGCTGCAAGCGCTGATGACGCCGCTGTTTGTGGTTTTCTACAATTTGCGGGCAATTGGTCCGGCCTATCAACTATTGTTCGTTGCGGTGCTGGGAACCTGGGCACTGGTGGTCAATGGGACGTTCTTTGCCGCCATGTCGGTGCGCACTCGCAGCCGCGAAATCATGCTGCCGCTGCTGCTTTTTCCCATCACGATTCCTGCGCTATTGGCTATGGTCGAGGCCACTGCGTCGATCCTGACTGGAGAATTCTCGGGGAAGTTCTGGATCGTGTTGCTTGCGGTCTACGATGTGGTGTTTACTACAAGTTGCCTTCTCTTTTTTGAGATTGTTCTGCACGGCGAATGAAACGGGCTTTCCCCATCTTCGCGGTTTTGACCGCTGGCTTGCTGACCTACGGTCTCTACGGAGCTTTGATTCAGGCGCCCACTGAGCAAACCATGGGCGATGTGCAGCGTATCTTCTATTACCATGTGCCGTCAGCATGGACCGCGTTTTGTTTGTTTTTCGTCAATCTGGTAGCTTCGATCGCATATTTGGTTCGGCGCAATCCGAAAGCCGATGCGCTAGCTTTGGCATCCGCGGAAGTCGGCGTGGTGTTCTGCACCGTCGTGCTAGTGACCGGGCCCATCTGGGCGCGGCCGGTCTGGGGAATCTGGTGGACGTGGGACTTGCGCCTAACACTGACGCTGGTGCTATGGCTGATTTACGTCAGCTACCTGATGTTACGGCGCTTTTCCAGCAGCGGACAAACCCCGATGATGGCTGCCGTGCTGGCAGTGCTGGGCGCTCTGGATGTGCCGCTGGTTTACTTTTCTATTTGGTTTTTCCGCACCCAGCACCCGCAGCCGGTGATTGGCGGGGGCGGATCGATTGATCCTCGAATGTTGCACGTACTGCTCATGAACTGGCTGGCCTTCATGTGTTTTGCAACTCTGGTTTGCTGGTCACGCTATCGCCTGGAGATTCTGCGCCGCCAGGTGGAGGAGACACAAGCGCTGGAGTCGCTGCTGACGACCAGGAGTTCGCGATGACTTACCTTTTCGCCGCTTATGTCGCCACCTGGGTCATCCACATCGCTTACCTTGGGCATTTGGCCCGCAGTTACGCTCGTCTGAAGAGAGAAATCGAGGAATTGAAGCCAAACCGGTAGTCCGTGGGCAGCGGGTTGGCAAACCTCTTCAAAGAATCGTCGATTCTGGGGAATTCGGGAGAATCGGCGGCATCTCGGGGCCGCATTCGGAGCATCTGAGGATTCCAAAGGCAGGAAAGGCGATGCGGCGGCTTGACATGCTATCCGTCAGATGATTAAGTAGTTATTTATTTTTCGAATACAATTTCTGGTGACACAGGCCAGCTTTGCGGGCTGTGCGGCCAGGTTTGTACGCCGTCCTTCTTCCTCGTCCAGGGAATCAGGAAATCCGGAGGAGCTCTTGAGATTGAATCGCCGTCGGTTGGTAGTAGCTTGCGCACCGGGCGGAATCTTCGTGGCCGTAGCAGTGCTGGTGGCCCTCGCGGGCGCCGTTTTGATGCTTGGTACGCATGCGAGTGTCGCCGACGGTGCGCAAAAGACTCAGCGGCAAGGTGCCAGTTCCAGTCCAGTTGCATCTTCGCAAAATGCGGTCCCGGTGATGGCTGCCTACCATCACCTTCCGCTGATCTTCGAGCCGAACCAGGGGCAAAGCGATCCCGAGGTGAAGTTTCTGGCTCATGGCAGCGGATACGGCTTATTTCTCACCGCGGACAAGGCCGTGCTCACCCTCCGGCGTTCCGCGGTTGGCGCCCGGCATTCAGTCCCCCAATTTTCGGTGGTCCGTATGACGCTGGAAGGTGCTAGTGCGAATTCCGCCGTGAGCGGGACGGACGAGCTTCCAGGAAAGAGTAATTACTTCATTGGCAATGATCCGGCGAAGTGGCACACGGACGTCCCTCAATTTGCGCGTGTGCGCTATCACGAAGTCTATCCGGGCATCGATCTGGTCTACTACGGAAAACAGGGTCAGCTGGAATACGACTTTGAGGCTGCTCCGGGGAGCAATCCTAAAGAAGTGACACTCCGCTTTCAAGGAGCTGAGAGCCTTGCTATCGACGCTGCGGGAAATTTGGTGCTGGCGGTCGGAGATGGCCGTGTCAGTCTTGAGGCACCACGGGTTTATCAACGCTTCGGAGAAGAGGAGCGCAGGGTGGATGGCCGGTTCGAGTTGCGCGGCCAGGATCGTGTTGGTTTCGCACTGGGTACGTACGACCAACGCCGGGCCATCATCATCGATCCGGTACTCACTTATTCCACCTATCTTGGCGGTAGCAGTGATGAAGCCTGCACCGTGATTCTGGGAGTGGCAACCGGAGTTGCCGGCTGTCCGGCGGTTGCCGTGGATACTTCGCTCAACGCCTACATCGCCGGTTCCACTATGTCCACGGATTTTCCGAAGAGGGGATCGCCATTTCAAGCCGGTTTAGCGGGCACCGCCAACGTTTTCGTCGCAAAGTTCAACAGCACCGCCAATACCCTGCTGTTTTCGACCTACCTCGGCGGCAACACGGTTGACACGACGGCCGGTCTCGCGGTGGATGCCGGCACCAACGTGATTGTGGCGGGGAATACGACTTCAAGCAATTTCCCAACCGGTGGGACCAATGCGGCGTTTCAGACCATACCGATCAGTACTCACAACCACGCCTTCGTGAGCAAACTGGATAGTCTGGGCCACACCTTGATTTACTCCACCTACCTTTCGGGCAATAGGGTTGACACGGCGACCGGCGTGGCTCTTGACCCCGGTGGCAATGCCTATGTGACGGGCATAACCACCTCCACAGAAGTGCAGACTGGTTTCCCCTCCACCTTGGGGGCGTTCCAAGGTTCTCCCAAAGCCCCAAGTCAGTTTTTCCTGACCAAAGTGAACCCATCGCTCTCGGGTGTGAACAGCGTGCCGTACTCAACCTACTTCGGGGGGAGTACACCCAGCAACGGTGAAACGATGGGAGGCGGTGTAGCCGTCGACTCCAATTCCAATGTGTACATTACCGGCGGAACAAACTTTACCGACATGCCAGTGCTGAACGCATTTCAGACGACGCTGGCGGGTGGGCTGGACGTCTTTGTGGCTGCGTTCAATCCTGCAGCAGTCACGGGCACTCAGCTTCTGTATTCCACTTACCTGGGTGGAACCGGTGATGATATCGGTTACGGGATTGCAGTGGACTCCGCACTGAACACATATGTCACGGGTTCGACTACTTCGACCAACTTCCCGGCTGCGGGAACGGGTGTATTCCAACCTGCTCAGGGGGGCGGGACCGACGCCTTTTTGGCGAAGCTGGGTGCGGTTGGGACGAACGGGATCAACGTGGGCACGGTTCCTCTCAACTACTTCACTTACTTGGGCGGGTCGGCTGACGATGTAGGTCTTGGGATCGTGGTGGATAATACCGGTCAGGGCCTGGTCGGTAGTCAGGGGGCGCGCATTACAGGATGGACGGATTCGGCGGATTTTCCCGTCAGGAACAACCCAGTGCAAGCGGGTTTTGGAGGCGGTCATGACGCGTTTGTGGCCCGCATAGACACCACTGCCACCAGTTCAGATGCCTCCGGTCACTACGCCACATTTCTCGGTGGAAGCGGTGACGACTACGGCACGGGGATTGCGGTCGATGTCCAGGGGGCCAGTTATGTGTCGGGGGAAACAAAGTCGGCCAATTTCTTAATTGAGGCGCCTCCTCAGAACCCTTCATTCCAGCCCAGCCTCAACGGGGGGAGTGATGCGTTCTTAAGTAAATTGGGTCCGCTACTCGCGTTCAACGTTACGGTGGTGACGTCTCCCGGCACCACGGTCAGTGTGGGGAACCAGGTCACATTCACTTACACCATAGAAAACGTCGGCGATTTCGCGAGCGGTATTACTTTCACGGACAACCTTCAACCGGGCGCGGCATTTGTCTCAGCCACGACTTCGAACTCGAGCAATTCTTGTGGCCAGCCCAACGGTGGAACCGTGGTGTGCAACATCGGATCGCTGAATTCCGGCGGCACGGGTGAGAGTGGAGGAACGGCCACCGTTACCGTGATCTTGACGCCCATAGCCAACACGACTCCGCAAACCAGCCCCATTTCGCTGTCGAACAGTGGCTCGGTCAGCGTGGCCGGTTCCACGTTCTCAGCCGGTAGTGGGGCGACTGTCACGGTGAATGACTTCAGTCTCAATATGGCACCGTCGACGGCTACAGTGGTGGCGGGCGTGCCAGCCCAATACACCGCGACCCTTGCGCCCACCGGTATCTTTCCGAGCACGGTGTCGGTTGCCTGTAGTTCGGGCCTGCCAACCGCGGCTACGTGTACCGAGACGACTTCAACCTTCCAGAACCTGAACGGACCTGTAAGCACCGATCTCATCATCAATACGGTTGCGCGAGTAACCACTACCACGCAACTGGCTCCGCGTGAACGACTCTTCTACGCCATGGGACTACCCGTGTTTGGTTTGGCGGTGCTGGGAATAGGCGTGGGGAAAGTCCCGCGCACACGGCGCGCTGTGATGGGTTTGCTGCTTAGCGGATTCTTAGCGCTGATCGTCTTCCAAGTCGGTTGCAGTTCCAGCGCCACCACCACTACCACCGTAGGGACGCCGGCTGGAACCTACGTTATCACTGTGACTGCGACATCCGGTTCAGCCACGCGCACTCAGACGGTGACGCTGGTAGTGCAGTAGAGCTACAGCTGTAGGGATACGACTGGTCTGCGCTGCGTGCACTATTTCTTGGGACGCGACTCCGGTGGCACCAAACCCGCTACGCGGTAATAGACCGCAAGTTGACCGTAGTGCTCTCCGCTGTGCTCGATCAGGCCATAGGCGAGATCGTAAAGGCGCTCTTGCTGGTGGCTGTCAGGATCGACCACCAGGCTAGACATGCCTTTGTCGCCTTTCGTCTTGATCGCGGCTGCGCCGTCGGCAACTGATTTCTTCACGAATGCGACTACATCGGTTTTGGTCTTGTAATTTTCACGCTTGGGATCTTCTTCCGCCGGCGGCTTTTGTCCCAGGGCCAGGTTGGTGAAAAAGTAATTCGCGTTGGCGGCATGCAGCAACTGGTCTGCGAAACCACGCTCGGTGGGATTAGGCTTGAAGTCATACTTGTCCTCGGGGAAGTCTTCGGCCATCGCAATCAGCTTTCGTCCAATATCATTCCAGGCTTCTAATACTGCTTGCGATACGCTGGGCGCGGATTTAATGACGTCATCCTTCTTCGCCATTTCCTGGGGGTGGGCGGGCAGAGTCAGAACGCTAATCCCCAGTATGAGTGCTGCAGCGCAAATCATTCTTCGCATGGTTTTTCTCCCTGTTGTATCGGTTCCGGGGAAGTATACGCGACAGGAGTCAAGGGGAGAAATGCACGATGCAGTAGGCTGGAAATAGTGGGGAAATCAGATGCAAAGGGGTTGTTTAATATTGTCCGTGTTATTGATGTTGATATATCCAGCGGCTCAGACGCATCATCCGGGAGGCTACGCGGGTAGGAACCCGTTGTGTGCCAGCTTGATCTTTCCGAAGCTGGCAGTTGCTCCACGACAGATAGAAGGCGAGACGGTGTATCCGGTTGGAAACGATGTTTCCGCCCCTGTCTCGGTGAAGGAGACGAAACCCGTGGTGCCGCCGGACAAGGTAAATTTCAAGGGCACTGTAATTGTCTGTGCGATTGTCGCTCGTGATGGAGTGATCCGTACCGCTGGCATCGACCGCGCTGCCGGGCAAGGTCTGGACGAAATCGCGCTGGAAACAGTGAAGCAATGGCAATTCAGACCCGCTATGAAGGGCGCTCATCCTGTGGCAGCTCCGGTCAGTCTTCAAATCAAGTTTGGGAACTAGGGCTCAGGTGGGGTTCTGATCGCTGGAAGAGGGTGTGCCTCGACGAGGTCTTAGTTCGACTACGCGCCAGCGGACAGCTTGTGGTGACCCTTCGCTTGAGCGATGCCATATTGGCGGATTTTGTATAGCAGAGCTTTGTAGCTGATCTTCAGCAAGGCCGCAGCCTGTTTCCGGTTCCAGTTGGTTTCGTCGAGTGCCTTGGCGATGGCCTCGGCTTCGGCCCCGTCTTTGGCGGTGCGGGCCAGAGATTTCAGGCCCCCGGAACCTTCGGCATTCTTCCCCGCAGGATCGAATTGCGCACCGCTACCGTCGCCCTTCGGACGCAGTTCGTTGATGGCCAATTTCTCGTCACCCAACACCAGGTAGCGCTTGACGAAGTTGCTTAACTCGCGCAAGTTGCCGGGCCAGGGATGGTCCATGCAAGCGCGTAGCAGTTCGGGTGTGAGTGGCAAGGGCGGCCGGGCATAGCGCTCAGCTTGACGCGACATGAAATGTTTCAGCAGAATCGGAATTTCCTCTTTGCGCTGGCGGAGGGGAGGAACGTTCAGGGTGAAGGCATTCAGGCGATAGTACAAATCCTCGCGTAGCCGTTTGGTGGCCAGAGCCTCGGGGATGTCGATGTTGGTGGCGGCCAGGATACGCACGTCAGCCTTGATTACGGAGCGGCTGCCCAGGCGGGAGAACTGTCCGTCCTGGAGAATGTGCAGCAGCTTAGCTTGCAGCGTGGTCGGCATTTCACCGATTTCGTCCAGCAGGATGGTGCCTTTGTTGCACAATTCGAACTTGCCCGGCTTGGGATGATTGGCTCCGGTGAAAGCCCCGGCTTCGTAGCCGAACAGTTCGCTTTCCAGCAGATCGGCGGGGACGGCGGCGCAGTTTACTTTGAGAAAAGTGCGATGAGCGCGCGGCGAGAGCTTGTGGATCAGGCGCGCCATGACTTCCTTGCCGGTACCGCTTTCGCCCAGCATGAGCACGGGAATATCGACGTTAGCGACCAACGCGGCCTCGGACCGCAGCTTGCGCATAATCGGACTGGCTGCGACAAAGAACTGGTCCTCTGCCAATTCCTCCACTTCGCCGGGATAGTTCTGCTGATTGGTGCCCAGGCACTGGTCGAGTACTGCATCCAATTCTGCTTTCTGAAAAGGCTTGGTCAAATAGTCGTAAGCCCCGAGGCGCATGGCTTGGACAACTTTGCGGGTGTCACCGACACAGGAGAGCATCACCACTTTTGCCCCCGGCTGAAGATGGCGAATTTGTTCCAACGTCTGCAAGCCATCAATCCCCGGCATTAACAGATCGCACAACACCAGGTCCGGACGCGAGCCTTTTTGCACGCGTTCCACGGCTTCTTCACCGGTGCTGGCAGTTTCGACCTTGTAATCTTCCACTTCGAGCAGAGTACGGATGTACCGCAACATTCCCGGTTCGTCGTCGACCAGAAGAATGTGGGCTTTGTCTGTCATTTGCGTTTCCCTTGATTGGTGGCAGGGTGGAGGGGAATGATAAACGAGAACTTGCAACCGGCCCCGGGATCACTTTCGACCCAGATTTTTCCGTACATGCTGGTGACCAGGCGGCGCGCAATGGCCAGCCCCAGTCCCATGCCTGCCTGCTGCTCGTTCTGTGGGAGTCGGAAGAAATCGTCAAACACTTCCATATGGTATTCGGGAGGAATCCCCGGTCCGGTATCGGCTACGCTGACCTTGACTGAGTTGGGCTGTGAACTTGGTTGCCGACGCCGTTCCGCCGGTAGACCGGATTGGTCCACGCTGCGACGCTCCCACATGTAAGGTTCCGCATGCAGCCACACCGTGCCGCCTGCCGGCGTAAATTTGGAAGCGTTTTCGAGTAAGTTGGAAACCACCCGCTGTACTTTGGCGGAGTCGAAAGCGAATTCCGTCAATTTGTCGTTGGCCAGAAAATAAAGCGCCAGTCCTTTTTCCTGGAAAGGGTGGGACCAAAGCCGGCAAACTTCCGACAGGCAGGTATTAATGTCGCCCATCTCGAAACGCATTTTAATTTCGCCGGTCTCCAACACGCTGTAGCTGAGAAAGTCCTGGATGAAATGCTGCAACCGTTGCCCGCTGGAACTCATGTCGCCCAAAACCTCGCGCTGGCGATCATTGAGGCCACCCAATTTCTCACTTTGCAGAAGCTCCACGTATCCGTTGAGAATAGCCAGGGGCGTTTTCAGATCGTGTGCGGCAGAAGCTAGCGCGTGCGTAGTGCGCGAAAAGCGTTCTTGTAGCTGGGAATACTGCTGTTGTAGATCGGGATCGGCGAGCGCGCCCGGGGCTGCTTCGGCGACGGCAGGCTTAAGCGAGCGCACACCGGAACCAGCCACCCCCGCCGCTTTGGCTTGGGGGAGACACGTATTTTCTGGCACCACCGCCATGGTCAGTACTCAATTGGTTCAAAGACGGGGAGGAATCATTCGATGGTAAGGCAGCCATTTTCACGTGTCAACGGAAAACGCGCAAGCGAATTGCCACTCATGGGCAAAAGTATGCAGTCGAAAGTACTTACGGAGACTTGACTAATCTCGGTGTGTGGCGAAAGGATGGCAAAAGGCAACTCCGTGAAACTCCGTCTTTACAGCCTGATTTACAGGCAAACACCCGAGATACGGTGGTTTTAAGCAGTAACCGATCTGCATTCGATGGGTCATTTGGCCCCCCAGGTGCGGTAAAGAGCAGGTTATTCAGCTTTTCCAGGAGCCCTTTTGAGCCGAAGTCGACTGCCGCACGAACGCCGTGAGTGGGCCCGTCTGCCGCTGGCCATCCCCGTTTTTGTTCGCAGCCGTGACAAGGATGGCAAGGAGGTGCTGGAATTTGCCACTGCACTGAACATTTCCGCGACCGGCGCCTTGGTTGCCGTGCGGCGTTCTTTGCCGCTCTCCTCACAGGTCTTGCTGGAGATTCCCAGTGTTCCACTGGCCTCGACTGCGGTTTTGCCCAAGTCCTGCCGCAACTTGCGAGCCAAGACCATGTGGATCACCCACGCCGCAACTTACCAGCTAGTCGGCCTGAGATTCTCTCAACCGCTACTTGGCCGCAAGTCTCTGCGAGTGGCGGTGCGAAGGAAAGTTGTTTCTACAATGTGAAAAGTTTTTCCTACTCGAAAATCTGGCTATGAGACATTAGACCACGGTCGTTTCATCCCTTTTTCACACCTCTAAATTCAATGTAACTGATTGAATTATAAACCACTAATATCGATTTTAACAGCGTAACTGGAATGCGCAAAACTTTGGCGCTCGGGATGCACGTTCCTTCGTGCCTGCGACCGGCGTAGGCAACTTATGGCAATGCAAACGACGAATTCTTTCAGTTCGCTAGTTCAATCCCTAGGCGAGTTTCCTCCAGATGCGGTGGTTTTCGGCAAGTCGGAGGCCATGCAAGCGCTGCGCGCACGTATGAACAAAGTAGCCAGCGCCAACGTCCCAGTCCTGATTCAAGGGGAGAGCGGCACCGGCAAAGACATTATCGCCCGCATGATTCATGCCCTGTCTCCGTGGAAGAGTGGCCCTTGGGTGAAGGTCAACTGTCCCGCGATTCCTGGCACGCTTCTCGAGAGCGAACTCTTTGGGTACGAAAAAGGAGCTTTCACTGGAGCCTACGGCTCGAAACCCGGCCGCGTAGAGATGGCACACCGCGGCACGCTTTTTCTGGATGAGATCTCTGAGCTCGATCTGTCTTTGCAATCGAAGCTCTTGCAGTTGCTGCAAGACGGACAGTTCTGCCGCATCGGCGCCCAGGAAGACAAGAAAGTAGAAGTGCGCGTGGTTTGCGCGACCAATCGAAAGCTGGAAGAGGAAATCGCCAACGGCACCTTCCGCCCCGATCTGTTCTATCGCATCAACGTGGTTAATCTGCATATGCCGCCGTTGCGTGAGCGGATCTCGGATCTGCCGGATCTCGTCGCATATTTTCTGGAATGCTATAACCGGAAATTTAATTCCCGCGCCAAAGCACTCTCTGCCGAATTAATGAACGCGCTGCGCAAATACCACTGGCCGGGCAACGTCCGCGAGCTGGAGAATCTGATCAAACGCTACGTGATCCTGGGCACGGAAGAGGCGATTTCAAGCGACCTGAGGCCGCGGGAGGCTGATTTTTTCAGTGCCGACATTG
>DATHOQ010000050.1:0-14099 GCA_035484735.1 Terriglobales bacterium
GCCGGAAGCGACCGAGATGGTGATGCCGGGAGATAACGTGAGCCTGGTGATTGAGCTGATCACGCCAGTGGCGATGGAAAAGGGATTACGGTTTGCGATTCGTGAAGGCGGACATACGGTAGGCGCCGGAACAATTGCCGAGATCGTGAAGTAGGAAAGCGCGGACACTCTTGTCCGCGAAAACAATATAGCGCGGCTCGCAACTTGCCGCTGGTTCTTTCCTCCCGGAATAGCCGGGCGGGGATAGAGAGCGAAACATGGTTGGAAAAGAGAGAATTCGCATCCGGCTGAAGGCATACGACTACCGCATCCTGGATCAGTCCACGGGTGAGATTGTCGAAACCGCCCGCCGCACTGGCGCGCAGATCGCGGGCCCGATTCCGTTGCCTACGATGAAGAACAAGTATTGCGTGCTGCGCTCGCCCCACGTGGACAAGAAGTCGCGCGAGCAGTTTGAGATTCGCACCCATAAGCGTCTGCTCGACATTCTCGAGCCCACGCAGCAGACCGTGGATGCACTGATGAAACTTGATCTCCCCGCCGGGGTGGACGTCGAGATCAAAGCATTTGGCAAAGAGCACAAATAGCTTTTAGTCCCTTCAGGGACGAAGCAAAGAGCGAAAGCTCCCCAGCCAATAGCCACTGGCCAAGCTGGGAACGGAGAAAGAAATGGCAAAGGTAGCTGGAATCCTGGGAAAAAAGGTCGGCATGACGCAGCTCTTCGATGACAAGGGCGACGTGCATCCCGCTACCGTGTTGCAGGCTGGGCCTTGTGTGGTCACTCAGCACAAGACCGCAACCAAAGACGGATATGTTGCTGCCCAGATCGGTCTGGTCGAGTTCGTAAAGGAATCACGGCTGACGATGCCGATGAAGGGTCATCTCGGCAAGCACAATCTGCCTCCGGTGAAGATCATTCGCGAAGTGCCCGTCGAGGTTGACGAAAAAGCGGCCGACGGCGACGGCGCAGTGAAGGCCGGCGATCGCGTGCTGATCGATATTTTCGAGGGCGAGCGGTTCGTGGACATCGTTGGCATCAGCAAAGGCCGCGGTTTCCAGGGTGTGGTCAAGCGCCATCATTTTGGCGGTGGCCCGAAATCGCACGGTTCGATGTTTCAGATCACAGGCTCTATCGGCTCCTCGGCGTTTCCCTCGCGTGTGTTTAAGGGAATGCGCATGTCGGGTCACATGGGGAACGCTCGTGTCACTGTACGCAACTTGCGGGTGCTCGGGATGGACAAAGAAGACAATCTTCTAGTGGTGGAAGGCAGCGTACCCGGCCCCAATGGCGGATATCTGGTGATCACTAAAGCGAAGAAGCCGCCCCGAGAGCGTCGTGGATTTGCCGGTTCGGCGACAGTCGATCCGTTGAAGGCAGCGAAACGCGCCGCCAAGAAGGCATAAGAGATCACACGAAAAGCATATGGCAACGATTGACATTCAAAATCTGAGCGGCGGCAAAGTTGGCACGCTCGAGCTGGCCGACGAGGTTTTCGGCGCGGTCAACGAGGACCTGCTTTGGGAAGCGGTGAAGCACTACCGCGCCGCCCATCGTGCCGGCACTCATGCCACCAAAAACAAAAAGCTGGTTTCCGGCGCCGGTAAGAAACTTTGGAAGCAGAAGGGCACTGGACGCGCCCGTGTCGGCTCCATTCGTTCGCCACTGTGGCGGCACGGCGGCACCGTGCATGGCCCCCACCCGCACTCTTATGACTACCAGTTTCCGCGCAAAAAACTGTTGGGTGCGCTGCGTTCGGCGCTCGCCGCCAAGTTCGCTGACGGTAAGCTGATCGTGGTCAACGCATTCAGTCTCGAGGAAGTGAAGACCAAGGCCTTCCGCGAGTCTCTCGATAAGCTGAAAGTTGACAGCACGGCTTTGCTGGTCGAAGTGCCGAATCACGGAAACCGCAATCTGGTTCTCAGTTCGCGCAACCTTGAGGGAGTAGAACTGCTCAGCGGCAACGCAGTTCATCCTTATCATCTGTTGCGTTATGACCGGGCGATCTTTTCGCAACCGGCCATCGAGAAGTTACAGGTAACACTGAAGAGTTCGCTGCCCAAGCGTCACAAGCACGCAGCCGAGGACGAAGGCAGTCCGAAAAAGGCTGCAAAGACGCCGCGGCGTCGCACCAAACATGAAAAAGCGGCGGAGGTGGCCTGATGAAATCGGCATATCAGATTCTTCGCCGGCCGGTCATTACTGAAAAGGGTCTGGCGATTAAGGAAAATCAGAACACCTTGGTCTTCCAGGTGGCGCCCAAGGCGACCAAAACGGAAATTAAGGAAGCCGTGCAAAGCATTTTCAAAGTCAAGGTGCGTTCCGTTCGCACCGCGACTTATCCGGGAAAAGAACGGCGGCGAGGCAAGTTTGCCGGCTATCGTCCCGATTGGAAGAAGGCATATGTGCGGCTGAAAGCCGGCGAAAAGATGCCGGAGTACGCACAGAATTTATAACGAGCGTTCAGCTCTCAGCCCTCAGCTTTCAGAAGCGATGGTGATGAGGGCTGAAAGCCGATAGCTGAAGGCTGAGAGCTTTTATGCCAATCAAGACATACAGACCGACGACCCAGACGTTGCGTTACCGGACGACGATCGTCAACGACGATATCACTCGTACCAGGCCGCACAAGCCGTTGACCGAGCCCAAGCCGCGCACCGGTGGTCGCCGGAATTCGGGCGATACCACCAGCCGGTTCATTGGTGGTGGTCACAAGAAGAAGCTGCGCCTTATTGATTTCAAGCGCGACAAGGCCGGCATTCCAGCTACTGTGGCTTCCATCGAGTACGATCCCAACCGCTCGGCGCGCATTGCCTTGTTGAACTACGCTGACGGGGAGAAGCGCTACATTCTACAGCCCGATGGTTTGAAAGTTGGGCAGAAAATCGTCAGCGGTCCTGACGCCGACATTCTGGTGGGCAATGCCTTGCCACTGCGCAACATTCCCCCCGGCACCACGATTCACAATGTTGAATTGAAGCCAGGCAAAGGCGCACAGATGGTGCGGTCCGCAGGTGGCGCGGCTCAGTTGGTCGCCAAGGAAGCCGAATACGCGCTGGTCAAATTACCCTCGGGCGAGACTCGCAAAGTTTCCCAGGATTGTCTGGCGACCATCGGACAGGTCGGGAATCTGGATCACGAGAATGTCACCATCGGTAAAGCCGGACGTTCCCGCTGGCTGGGCAAACGTCCACATAACCGCGGTGTATCCATGAACCCGGTGGATCATCCTCACGGTGGTGGTGAGGGCAAAACTTCCGGCGGACGTCACCCGGTCACTCCATGGGGACAGCCGACGCGTGGCTACAAGACGCGCAATAACAAGCGCACGGATAAGTTCATCGTGAGCCGGAGATCGAAGTAACAGGTTTGCAGAAACCCAGTACGGAAGAGCCAAGAGCTAGGAGCTAACAGCTAGAAGCTGACTTTTATGGCACGTTCAACCAAGAAGGGCCCGTTCGTCGATGGCTACCTGCAATCGCGGGTGGAAGCCATGAACTCGCGCAACGAGAAAAAGGTGCTGCGCACCTGGTCGCGGCGCTCCACGGTGATTCCGGAATTCGTGGGTCACACCATCGCGGTGCACAACGGCAGGAAGTTTATTCCTGTGTATGTTACCGAGAACATGGTCGGCCATAAGCTGGGTGAGTTCAGCTTCACTCGCCAGTTCAAGGCGCACTCCATGCGGGCGGCAACGGAAACAGCCGCCAGGCCCGCAGGTCCTCCCGGCGGTCCCGGAGCTATCACTCCGGCAGGGGGAGCGAGTCCGGCAGCGCCGGCGGCTCCAGCGTCGAAGTCGTAAGGCAGGATGGAAGAGATTAAGACTATGGAATTTCGAGCTCAAGCCCGGTTCATGCGCGTCACGCCGCAGAAGGCCCGTCTGGTGCTGGACCTGATCAAGGGACGTCGCGTTGAAGATGCGCTCAACACGCTAACCTTCACCAAGAAACGCGTCGCGCCCACCATCGAGAAGTTATTGCGCTCAGCCTTGGAAAACGCCAACTACCTGAGCGCCGAAAAAGGTCTGGACGTCGATGTCGACAGCCTTTACGTGAAGCGCGCGGTGGCTGGCGACGGACCGCGCATGAAGCGAATCCGTCCCGCACCCATGGGTCGGGCTTTCCGCTACGTGCGTCGTATCTCTCATATCGAGATCGAATTGGCGGAGCGCGGTAAGAATGGCGAAGCCGTGGCTCATGTGGTCGGCGAAGCCCATGCGGCGGCTCCAGCCAGGAAAACTCCCGGCAAGAAGAAGTCTGCGGTTAAGAAGAAGAAAGTAGCAGCGAAAAAGTAGCGGCGGCGCTACAGGAGAAAAGATGGGACAAAAAGTTCATCCATACGGTTTCCGGCTCGGCTACACCAAGCCGTGGAAGTCCCGCTGGTTTGTGGAGCGCGACTACGACAAGCTTTTGCTCGAAGACATCAAGTTGAAGAACGAGCTCAAAGAAAAACTGAAGTCGGCGGGCGTCAGTTCCATTGAAATCGAGCGTCCCGGCAACAAGCTCCGCGTCATTATCAGGACAGCGCGTCCTGGAATCATCATTGGACGCAAGGGCGTCGAGATCGACAAGCTTAAGCAGGACGTGCAGAAACGCACCGCGCGCGAGGTTTACCTCGACATCCAGGAAGTGCACAAGCCGGAGCTTGATGCGCAGCTAGTGTCGGAGGCCATCGCGCTGCAACTTGAGAAGCGGGTCGGTTTCCGTCGCGCTATGCGCAAAGCTGTCGATTCGGCGTTGCGTTTCGGGTGTAAGGGAATCAAAGTCCGCGTCAGTGGCCGGTTGAACGGAAACGAAATCGCCCGCTCGGAATGGTATCTGCAGGGACGGTTGCCATTGCACACGTTGCGCGCAGACATCGATTACGGCTTTACCGAAGCACGTACCACTTACGGCGTGATTGGCGTGAAGGTCTGGGTTTATAAAGGCGAGATTTTGCCCGCCAAGAAGCGCGAACCGCAGCAGCAGCCTGTGGGCGCATTTTAGGTTTGCCGGTAGAGGCGCAGCTTGCTGCGTCGCAGGCTGAAAGCTAAGAGCCAAAGGCCAAGAGCTTATTTATGTTGATGCCAAAGAAAGTGAAGTACCGCAAACAGCAGCGCGGCCGCATGCGGGGTAAAGCCTGGCGCGGAAGCGAACTGACGTTTGGCGACTACGGATTGAAGGTGCTCGAGCCGGGTTGGATTACCGACCGGCAAATCGAAGCTGCCCGCGTGGCCATGACGCGCTTCGTCAAGCGTGGTGGCAAGATCCAGATCCGCTTATTCCCGGATAAGCCGGTCACCAAGAAGCCGGCCGAAACCCGTATGGGCAAGGGCAAAGGCGCGCCGGATCACTGGGTGGCCGTGGTTCGTCCCGGCAAGATTTTGTTTGAGATGGAGGGGGTCAGTTTGCAGGACGCCTCCGAGGCCATGCGTCTGGCGTCGCACAAGCTGCCGCTGCGCACGGTGTTTGTAAAACGCGAGTCCGCGGTTCACTAAGAATTCGTAACGAAAGACTGAGAACTGGTTTATGAAACCCGACAAAGTTCGCAACTTGACTGAAGACGAGCTCAAGCACCAGGAGAGTGATCTCAGCGATCAACTCTTCAAGCTGAAGTTCCAGCTCAACATGGGCCAGACCGAAAGCTTGAAAAAGATCCGCGGCTTGCGCCGGGACATCGCCCGCGTGAAGACCATCACCCGCGAGCGCGAACTGGCAGCCGCCAAGACGGAGAAGCGCTAATGCCTGAAACCGCAGCCAACCCTCAGCACGGCCCGGCCGCCGGCCGCCGCAAGGAAGTCGTCGGCGAAGTCGTGTCGAACCGGATGCAGAAGACCATCGTGGTGCAAGTCGTGCGCAAGAAATCGCACGCTTTCTACGGACGTGTAGTTTCGAAATCCAAGAAATTCTACGCACACGACGAAAAGAACGAAGCCCACGTCGGCGATATAGTCAGGCTCGAAGAAACCCGTCCGCTTTCGAAGTTGAAGCGCTGGCGTCTGAAGCAGGTGGTCCGCCGCGCCGCTTTGGTTCCAGAAGTGGCCGTCGAAGTGGCTTCCTAGAAGTCTTGCTACAGGGAGATTGAATTATGGCCGTGATGATGAGAAGCATGCTCGAAGTCGCCGACAACTCCGGCGCCCGCAAGCTGCAGATGATTCTGCCGCTGGGCGGCTCCACCGGATTGAATGCCGGCTTGGGAGACGTGATCACGGCAAGCGTGAAGGAAGCGTCGCCCGACGGACAGGTCAAGAAGGGGACGGTGGTCAAGGCAGTGATCGTGCGCACCCGCAAAGAATACGGTCGTCGCGATGGCACCTACATTCGCTTCGACACCAATGCCGCCGTCCTGATCAACGATGCCGGCGAACCGGTGGGAACGCGCGTGTTCGGGCCCGTCGCCCGTGAGTTGCGCGAAAAGAAGTTTTTGAAGATCGTGTCACTGGCGCCAGAAGTTCTGTAGAGACAGTCGCTTGCAACGTCTCTCATCAGCACATAAGTAAGTAAGAAGGACAGGGAAAATGGCAATCGCAGCAACCGCACATAAACGAGTGGACATTCGCCGCAACGATACGGTGAAAGTGATCACCGGTCGCGACAAAGGCAAAGAAGGCCGTGTTCTGCGCGTGTTTCCCGGCGATGGCAAGCTTCTGGTTGAGCACGTCATGATTGTGAAGAAGCACGTGCGTCCCAACCCGCAGCGCAACATAAAAGGCGGCATTGCGGAGCAGGAGAGCCGCATCGCGATCTCCAATGTACAGCTGGTGTGCGGGACTTGCGGGCCGGTGCGCGTCGGCCATGAAGTTCGTGGCGACCGCAAGGTTCGCGTGTGCAAGAAGTGCAAGACGACATTGGATAAATAACCAAGATTCGAAAGCATCATCAAAGGTACTGAGCAATGGCGAAAGACAAAAAAGAGAAAAAGGGCGGCGCGCAAGAGGAACAGCGGGTTCCCGAAGTGGCGCGTCACAGCGCCAAGGAGACTCCGCGGCTGAAGGCGCGCTTCAAAACGGAAATTGCGCCCACGCTAATGAAGGAGTTCTCATTCAAGAATCCCATGGCGGTGCCGCACCTGCACAAGATCGTCATTAACATGGGGATGGGCGAGGCTACGCAGAATGCCAAAGTGATGGACCCTGCGGTCAATGAGCTGGGCCAGATCACCGGCCAGAAGCCGGTAGTCACGCGGGCCAAGAAATCCATTGCGGCGTTCAAAGTCCGCGAAGGACAAGCCATCGGTGCCATGGTCACTCTACGTGGCGACCGCATGTACGAGTTTTTCGACCGTTTGGTCAACGTGGTGCTTCCCCGCGTGCGAGACTTTCGCGGCGTTTCTACCAAGTCATTTGATGGCCGCGGCAACTACACCATCGGTCTGCATGATCAGTTGATCTTTCCGGAGATTGACTACGCGAAGGTCGACAAGCAAAAAGGCATGAACGTCACCATCGTGACCACTGCTGCTAGTGACGATCAGGCGCGAACATTGTTACGGCATATGGGAATGCCGTTCCGGCCGTAGGAATTGAGACATTGACTCATTGATTCATTGAATCATTGAGTGACAAGGCAGTGAGAAGACGAGATTTGAAATGAGTCAGTGAATCATTGGTTCAATGACTCAATCGAAAGGTTTCATGGCCACTACCGCAAAACGAGTCAAGGACGCAAGAAAGCCCAAGTTTTCTTCGCGCAAGCACAACCGCTGCAAGATCTGCGGACGTCCGCGCGCGTATCTCCGCAAGTTCGGCCTGTGCCGCCTGTGTTTCCGCAGCCTGGCCTTGCGGGGAGAGATCCCTGGGGTTTCGAAGTCGTCCTGGTAAGAAAACAAGTCGCCGCAGGTTCTTCGCGGACCATCGCGGAAGCTAACGGGCGGCTGAGGAGAAGCAAAACATGAGGTTGACCGATCCGGTCGCAGACATGCTGGCGCGCATTCGCAACGCGATTAGCGCCCGGCACCAGAAAGTGGATGTTCCCGCTTCCAAGCTGAAGGCGGAAATTGCCCGTATCCTCAAAGAGGAGGGCTACATCGCCAACGTCAAGGCTACCGAAGAGGAAGGACACAAAGTCCTGCGTCTTTACTTGAAGTATGGCAATGGCAACGAAGCGGCCATATCGAATGTGGCCCGGGTTTCGCGTCCCGGCTGCCGCGTATACGTGCGCCGTACCGAGATTCCCCGCGTTCTGGGCGGTCTCGGCATCAACATTCTCACCACGCCTCGTGGCGTGATGACCGGACGCCAGGCCCGCAAGCAGGGTCTGGGCGGCGAATTGCTTTGCGAAGTTTGGTAGAAGCGGTAGCTAAAGGCTAAGGGCCAAGAGCTGATCTTATGTCACGAATTGGAAGAAAGCCGATCCCGCTCCCCAAGGGAGTGACGGTCAAAATCGAAGGCAACACCGTCGCCGTCCAAGGCCCCAAGGGCAAGTTGGATACGTCACTGCCCGCCGGCATTCAGGTCAAGCAGCAGGACGGCAACCTGGTCGCCATCCGCGAAAACGATTCCCAGGCCGCGCTGCATGGCTTGGCTCGAGCTCTCGTCAACAATGCGGTCGAGGGTGTCACCAAGGGTTGGACCCGCGATTTGGAAATCGTGGGTATCGGGTATCGCGCGGAATTGAAGGGAAAAGGGACAGTCGTGTTCAGTCTCGGCTATTCTCATCCCATTGAATATCCGCTTCCCACTGGCATCGAGGTGGCCGTCGACCCGAAACAGACCAAGCTGTCGGTCACCGGTATCGACCGCCAGAAGGTAGGCCAGGTCGCGGCCGAGATGCGCAGCTTGCGTCCGCCCGATCCATACAAAAACAAGGGTGTGCGCTACGCCGGGGAACGCTTGAAGAAGAAAGTGGGCAAGACCGGAGCTAAATAGCGGCGCTCAGCGGGCGTGAGCGGAGCGGGAGCCCGCTGCCGCTATCCTGAGCGAAGCGAAGGATCTCTGGAACACGGCGCGTAGCGCCAACCCGGTACAGAACCCCGGGACGAACGACCAAGGACGAATTGAAATGTTGACTCGAACTTCAAAGAACACAAACCGGCGGCACGTGCATGAGCGCATCCGCAAGAAGATTCTCGGCACCGCCGAGCGTCCGCGCCTGAATGTGTACCGCTCGCTGAATCATATTTATGTTCAGGTAATTGACGATCTCCACAGCAACACTCTGGTGTCCGCTCACTCCGCCGAAGGCAAGAAGGGCGAGAAGCGTACCGGCGGAAACGTGGCTGCGGCCAAGTCGGTCGGTAAAGCCATTGCCGAGCGCGCCAAAGCCAAGGGGATCACAAAAGTTGTGTTCGACCGTGGCGGCTATATCTATCACGGGCGGGTCAAGGCCCTTGCCGACGCCGCCCGCGAAGCGGGACTGCAGTTCTAGGGTATAGAGTTCTAAGAGATTAAGAGAAGAGAGCAGAATGCCAACTGTAATAAAGAAACTCGATGCGGGTGCCTACCAACTGAAAGACCAGGTCGTAAACATTAACCGGGTCACGAAAGTGGTCAAGGGAGGCAAGAACCTTTCCTTCGCCGCGCTGGTGGTGGTGGGCGACCCTAGTGCTGCCGTTGTGGGGTACGGTTCGGGCAAAGCCAAGGAAGTCCCCCAGGCCATTCGCAAGGGAATTGAGTCGGCGAAAAAGAACCTGATGAGGGTCAATCTCACTCAGACCAGCATCCCGCACACCGTGCTGGGAAAGTTCGGCTCAGGCAGAGTATTGCTGAAGCCTGCTCCCGAAGGCACGGGCGTGATTGCAGGCGGCGCGGTGCGCGCGGTGATGACTTCGGTCGGGATACAGAACGTGCTCACCAAATCCATTGGCACCACCAATCCGCACAACGTGATCAAAGCCACTTTCGACGCGCTCAAGCATTTGAAGAACCGGGCTGACGTGGCCGCTATGCGCGGCAAGTCCGCACAAGAGTTATAACCAGAAGAGGTTTCGTAATGACGGCTAAGAAATCAAACCCGGCCAGCGGCAAGATCCACCTGAAATGGGTGCGCTCCGCGATTTGTACTCCGGTGAAACACAAACGAGTAGTCAAGGGACTGGGCTTTACCCGGCTTAACCAGGTGATCGAGCGTCCGGACAACCCCGCAATTCGCGGCATGGTGGCCAAGATCCCCCACCTGATCGAAATTGTGGTCGGCAAGAGCTAACGGCCAAGAGCTTATTTATGAATCTCTCCAACATACGAGCACCGAAGAAGGCGTCGGAAAACAAGAAGCGCGTCGGACGTGGCATGGGCTCCGGCATGGGCAAGACTTCCACCCGCGGCCACAAAGGCCAGCGCTCGCGCAGTGGTTCGCGTATGATGCGCGGTTTTGAAGGCGGCCAGATGCCCTTGCATCGCCGCATGCCCAAGCGCGGCTTCACCAACATCTTCCGCAAGGAATTCAACGTCGTGAACCTGGACCGGCTGGCCGGTCTCAGCGAAAACACCATTACACCTGAGGTTTTGCGTAAAGCAGGCGTCATCAGCACCAAGCACCCGGTTAAGATCCTGGGTGATGGCGAACTCTCCAAGGCGCTCACTATTCACGCCCACAAATTTTCCAAATCGGCTCAGGAGAAGATCACCAAGGCCGGCGGCAAGTTCGAGGTCTTGCAGTAATGTTGGAGAAACTGGCCAATATCTTTCGCATTCCTGACCTGCGCAGGCGTATTGGGTTTACCCTGGGGTTGCTCGCCGTATACCGCCTGGGTGGCCACATCCCCACTCCAGGCGTGAACGCAGACAAACTGCAGCAGTTCTTCGAGCAGAACCGTGGCACCTTCCTGGGCTTCGTGGATCTGTTCTCCGGAGGCCAACTCCGTCGCCTCACCATCTTTGCCCTCGGAATCATGCCGTACATCACTGCGTCCATCATTTTGCAATTGTTGACGGTGGTGTATGAACCCCTCGCCAAGCTACAAAAAGAAGGCGAACTGGGCCGCAAGAAGATCACGCAATGGACGCGGTATTTAACCGTAATTCTCAGTTCCGTGCAGTCGCTCGGCATCGCTCTCAGTCTCATGAAGTCAGGGGATTTCGTGGTTAATCCCGGCTACGGCTTCATTCTGATGACCATGCTCACGCTTACCACTGGCAGCGCATTCATCATGTGGCTGGGCGAGCAGATCACCGAGCGCGGCGTGGGCAATGGCATGTCCCTGCTGATCTTTGCTGGCATTGTGGTTGGACTTCCGCGCGCCGTCGCCGACCTGATCGACAAAACCAAGAACGCCGCATGGGGACCGTTCACTCCTGTCGCGATGTTAATGCTGATCGCCGTCATGGTTCTGATCGTGGCTTTCATCGTCTACGTCGAACGCAGCGAGCGCCGCATTCCGGTGCAATACGCTAAGCGCGTGGTGGGGCGAAAAGTCATGGGCGGTCAGTCCACCCACTTGCCCTTGCGGGTGAACGCGGGCGGCGTTATGCCGGTTATTTTCGCTTCCTCCATCCTGACCATGCCGCAGATGGTGCTCCAGGGTTTCAAAAACAACCGCTATTTTGGCGATTTGATCCGCGCCCTGGGATGGGGCGAGCCGCTCTATACTTTCCTCTACGCCGTCGGAATTATTTTCTTCGCCTACTTCTATGTGTCGATCGTCTTCAATCCTAATGAAGTCGCCGACAACATGCGGAAGTATGGCGGATTCATTCCCGGCATTCGTCCCGGCAAGCGCACTGCCGACCACATTAACGAAATCCTGACCCGGATCACGCTGGTCGGCGCCTTGTATTTGATCATCATCTCCTTTATTCCGGAATGGATGATTGCCGGTATTCACTTGAATCACCTCTGGGGGCCGGTGGGAGCGTTCTTTGAACGACTGCCAACCTGGATGACCAACGGTTTGGGTGTGACTTTTTATTTCGGTGGCACTTCGTTGCTGATCGTGGTAGGCGTCGCCATGGATACTGTCACCCAGATCGAGGCCCAACTCATCATGCGTCACTATGACGGATTCACTCCCAAGAGCGGGCGGATCCGCGGTCGTCGCACCTGGTCATGAGATAACGCCGGTGTTCGCCCGGCCAGCGTTTTGTGTTTCGTCCGGCGATCCGAAAAAGACGGCCGGGTAGATTGGGGTGGGGAGAAGCCGTCAGGATGGCGGAGCACACTTCGCGCAGCATCGGACCCATCGTACTGCTCGGACCGCCTGGCGCCGGGAAAGGCACACAGGCCAAGCTGATCGCCGAGCATTACGACATCCCGCAGATCTCCACCGGAGACATTCTGCGGGCGCATGTGAAGAATGGCACTCAGTTGGGCGCGATGGCCAAAGACATCATGGCCCGCGGCGACTTGGTGCCGGACGAGTTGTTGTATGACATGGTCGCCGAACGCCTGCGGGAGGCCGACTGCAACCGCGGTTTCATTCTTGACGGATTTCCCCGCACAGCCGCTCAGGCGGGCTGGTTGGACGCGTATTTCGAGCACGAGGTCTTTGACAAACCGAATCGGGCCCGCTGCCTGCCGATTGTGATCCGCATCGACGTGGATTATAATGACTTATTGCTCCGGCTTACTGGACGCAGGACCTGCCCTGTCTGTGGACACATTTACAACGTCCATCTTCAGCCACCGCGTGTCGATGAACTTTGCGACCTCGACGGTTCCAAGCTGGTCACTCGTAATGACGATCGCGAGGATGTGATCCGGGAACGTCTGCAGGCCTACGACTCCCAGACCCGGCCTGTGGCCGAGTATTACGCCCGCAAAGGTCGGCTGGTTTCGGTGTCCGGTGCGTTACCCGTGGACCAGGTGTCACAGCAGATTTTCCAGGAGATTGAACACCACTCCCCTGGCGCATGAATGGCGATTGTCTGTAAATCGACGGCGGAAATTGACAAGATGCGGCGTAGTGGCCGCGTTGTCCGGGAAGTGTTGAATTTGCTTCGCGGTCTGGTCGCTCCCGGGGTCACGACCATGGACCTGGAGCGGGCCGCCGAGAAGAAGATCAAGGAACTGGGAGCAAAGCCCGCGTTCAAGGGTTACTACAACTACCCTTGCGTACTTTGCACCTCGGTGAACGAAGAGATTGTGCACGGCATCCCCTCGGAAAAGAGGGTGTTGAAAGCCGGCGATATTGTTTCCATCGATTGCGGCGTAGTGCTCGATGGATATTACGGTGATGCTGCCATCACCGTGCCAGTGGATGATTCGGTGAAGCCGGAAGTTCGCAAGCTGCTCGAGGTCACCGAAGCCTCGTTGTACAAGGGCATCGAGCAAGCGGTGGTGGGAAACACGGTCGGCGATGTCGGTGCGGCAGTCCAGGAATGCGTGGAAGCCAGCGGATTCAGTGTAGTCCGCGAGTTTGTAGGGCACGGCATTGGCACCAGGTTGCACGAGGAACCGCAGATCCCGAATTTTGGGGACCGCGGGCGGGGTCCGAAATTGTGCGAGGGCATGGTGCTCGCCATCGAACCCATGGTGAACTACGGCAAAGCAGCCACTCGCGTGCTCGAAGACAAGTGGACCGCCGTCACCGTAGACGGCAGTTGCAGCGCTCACTTCGAGCACTGTGTAGCCGTGACCAAAGATGGCCCGGTGATTTTGACGCAGTAAGAGCTTCTAGCTGCTAGCTTGAGAACGAAGAGTTCTTTAGCTAGGAGCTAGGAGCCAGTAGGTAGAAGCTGGTTTTCAAGGAGTCAATGAGCAAAGAAGACGCGATTGAAGTCATGGCGACGGTCCTGGAACCGCTACCCAATGCCATGTTTAAGGTGGAGCTGGAAAATAAGCACCAGGTGCTGGCGCACGTTTCCGGCAAGATGCGCAAGAATTTCATACGAATTTTGCCCGGTGACAAGGTCGCAGTCGAGCTTTCACCCTATGACCTGAATCGCGGACGAATTGTTTACAGGTATAAATAACGGTCAGCCAACGACCAACGACGTACGACCAAGGACTGTTTCATGAAAGTACGAGCATCGGTAAAGAAAATCTGTGACAAGTGCAAGGTCATTCACCGCAAGGGTGTGGTGCGGGTGATCTGCGTCAACACGAAACACAAACAGCGCCAGGGGTAAACAGCCCTTAGCTCTTGGCTTTTAGCTAAGAGCCAAAGGCTAAGAGCCAAAAGCTGGGAGAGGTTAAGAACACATGGCACGTATTGCAGGCGTCGATTTACCGCGCCACAAACACATCAA
>DATHOQ010000051.1:0-29742 GCA_035484735.1 Terriglobales bacterium
GCCGGAAGCGACCGAGATGGTGATGCCGGGAGATAACGTGAGCCTGGTGATTGAGCTGATCACGCCAGTGGCGATGGAAAAGGGATTACGGTTTGCGATTCGTGAAGGCGGACATACGGTAGGCGCCGGAACAATTGCCGAAATCGTGAAGTAGGATTTGAGCTAAGAGCTAGAAGCCAATAGCCAGGAGCGGTTTTCAAATGCCCCGAGAAATCATTACGTTGCAGTGCGGTGATTGCAAAGAGCGGAATTATTCGTCCACCAAGAACCGGAAGACGACTCCGGACCGGCTGGAGATGAAGAAGTTTTGCAAGCGGTGCCGGAAGCATACGCCGCACAAAGAAGTTAAATAAGGAAGCGAGCCAACCGCGCGATTATTCCGCGCGGCTCGCTCAGATCCTTCGCGAGGCAAAAGACGCCTCGCTCAGGATGACATCGAAAGTAGGGGCGTAAGCTCAACGGTTAAACTGTCGGTCTCCAAAACCGAACTTGGGGGTTCGAATCCCTCCGCCCCTGCCAGAATTTGGCAGGCGAGACCGGAAGCGGTAGCGGGAAATGGTAAGTAACGGAAATTCGAGACGAAGAGAATGGCAAAGTCAATGACAGCGTCGGTGAGCGATGAGGGTGTTGGCGGGAAAATGAAGGCTTGGCCGGAGCGGGTCAAGACTTTTTACGGCGACGTCCGCTCGGAGATGAAGAAGGTGACAACGCCGTCGTTCAAAGATGTGCAAGCTACCACCGGCGTGGTCATCATTACGGTTTTTCTCTTCGGCGTATATTTCTGGATCGTGGACAACACCATCGGCAGTGGCATCAATTACCTGTTCAAGTATTTGACTCATCACTAAGTTCAGGAAGGAAGCTGCGATTCTGAAGCTATCTATGCAGGACGAAGAAAAACACGAAACCGTGGAAGCCGGTGTCGATCCAGCCGTAGCCGAGGCCGGCGCGGTGACGGAGCCGCCTCGCAATCCCCGTATGAAGTGGTACATCATCCACTCGTATTCAGGATTCGAGCGCAAGGTGAAAGAGTCGCTGGAATCGCGCGTCCAGGCATTTGGACTGCAAGAGAAGATCGGCAAAGTGCTGATTCCCACGGAAGCGGTCACCGAGGTGCGCGGCGGGAAAAAGTACACCACGGAGCGTATGTTTTATCCCGGCTACGTTTTGGTGGAAATGGACATGGACGACCACGTGTGGCATGTGGTGAAGTCCACGCCACGGGTGACCGGATTTGTAGGCACGGGCCAGCAGCCGACGCCGCTCTCCGAAGAAGAAGTCCAGCACATTGTGTATCGGGTGGGTGAGGCGAAAGACAAGCCCAAGCTCAAGGTCAAGTTTGAAAAGAACGAGTCCGTGCGTATCACGGAGGGGCCGTTCGCCAGCTTTACCGGAATTGTGGACGAAGTGAACGAAGATCGGGAGACCGTGAAAGTTATGGTCACCATCTTCGGGCGTTCGACGCCGGTGGAGTTGGAATTTAACCAGGTCGAGAAAGTGGCGTAACAGAGGACAGAAGGAATTTTTCGATGGCAAAGAAGATTACAGGTGCGGTAAAGCTGCAGATTGCGGCGGGCAAGGCGACTCCGGCGCCGCCGGTGGGACCGGCACTCGGTCAGGCGCAGATCAACATCATGGAATTCTGCAAGCAGTTCAACGCGCGAACCGGCGCGAAAGAGCTGGAAGGTTTGATCATTCCGGTAGTGATCTCGGTCTATAGCGACCGCACGTTCACCTTTATTACCAAGACTCCGCCAGCTTCCATTCTGCTGAAGCGGGCAGCTGGGATCGCCAAAGGATCGGGCGCCCCGAACAAGGACAAAGTCGGAAAAGTCACGCTCAAGCAAGTCGAGGACATCGCGAAACAGAAGATGCCGGACTTGAATGCGGCTTCGGTGGACACTGCGATCAAGAGCATTCGCGGAACGGCGCGATCGATGGGGATTGAAGTGGTTGGGTAATTAGTCGAAAACACTACGGCTCATCAGGTCAGCGATGTGCGGTGGGAGACGGAGAAACGCAATGAAGAAGTCAGGAAAGAACATCACCAAGGCGCGGGCTGCGATAGAGAAGCGTCCGTACACGATGCAGGAAGCGGTCCCGCTCCTGCAGAAAGTGAAGTTCGCCAAGTTCGACGAGACGGTAGAAATCACCATGCGTCTCGGAGTCGATCCCAAGCATGCCGATCAGATGGTGCGCGGGACGGTGGTTCTGCCGCATGGTTTGGGTAAGTCAAAGAAGGTTTTGGTCATTGCCAGCGGCGACAAGATAAAGGAAGCCGAACAGGCTGGCGCCGACTTCTCCGGCGGCGAAGAGATGGTGGAGAAAATCAGCAAAGAGAACTGGACTGACTTTGACGCTCTGATCGCGACTCCGGACGTGATGAAGTCGGTGGGCCGGTTGGGCAAGGTGCTTGGCCCCAAGGGGCTGATGCCGAATCCGAAGACCGGAACTGTCACATTCGACATTGCCAAGGCGGTGCAGGAAATCAAGGCCGGCAAGGTGGAATTCCGCACCGACAAGACAGCGCTGGTGCATGTGCCGGTGGGGAAGATTTCGTTTTCAGTGGATAAGCTAGTGGAAAACGCGAACGCGCTGATCAGCAGCGTGGTCAAGGCAAAGCCCACCGTAGCCAAGGGCAAGTATGTGAAGGGCTGCTATCTGAGTTCGAGCATGGGGCCGGGGATTGCGATTGATACCAGCTCGATAGAGGCGGCGGCAAAGGCTTAGTGAGGAAGCGCGCCAAACGCGCGATTGTGGTGCCCTCGCAAAGAACGCTCGGGCACATCGCGCGGCGCGCATAGGTCCTTCGGCGACGAAGAGCATGTCGCCTCAGGATGACAATGGAATGAGATTCTCGAGGGATTAAGCACATGGCGGTTACCAGAGCGAAGAAGACGGAACAGGTTGAGAAGCTGGGCAAGGATCTGAAGAACGTTTCCAGCCTGATTGTCACCACTTACAACAAGCTGACCGTAGCCCAGGACTACGAACTGCGCAAAACGCTGCGCAGTTCGGGCGCGAAATACACGGTGGTAAAGAACACGCTGGCGGAGCTCGCGTCCAAGGGTACGAAAGCGGAAGAAGTTTTGAAGGACCTTTCGGGCGTGACCTCGATTGCGTATACATCGGGCGACCCGGTTGCCCTGGCGAAAGCGCTTTCCAAGTACGCCAAGGACAACCCGGAATTCACGTTCAAGGCGGGAGTGGTTGAAGGGCGCGTGGTCTCAATCAATGAGATCAAAGCGCTGGCCACCATGCCTTCGAAGGAAGAGATTCACGCCAAGTTGTTGTTCCTGATCAATGCTCCGGCGCAACGGCTGGTGACGGTGATGAATGCCGTGGGCCGCAACCTGGCAGTGGTGGTCGATCAAGGCGTGCAGCAGAAGAAGTTCAAAGAAGCGTAGAGACTGGCAGTTGGTGATAAAAAGTTCGGTCGTCGGTGGTCGAGGGTTGCGCGGTTTCGGTCCTGCTGCGTTGTCTGGCGTAGTGGTTCTGAAACCTGGCCGCACTGGAAACTTTGACCACAGATGACGAAACAAGGGAGGCGCAGCGAGTTGCGGCTCTAAGATCAAGAATAATTAAACTGGAGAAACGGACATGGCGGATTTACAGCAGTTGGAAGAGTCGATTGTAGGGTTGTCGTTGCTGGATGCGGCGGCCTTGGTGAAAAAGCTGGAAGAGAGGCTTGGAGTGTCGGCGGCAGCGGCGGCTCCGGTAATGATGGCTGGCGGCGGCGGTGCGGCAGCAGCGGCTCCGGCGGAAGAGAAAACCGAGTTTACCGTGGTCTTGAAGGATGTCGGCGCCAACAAGATCAATGTAATCAAGGCGGTACGCGAAGTCACCAGCCTAGGCTTGAAAGAAGCCAAGGACCTGGTCGACGGCGCGCCGAAGACCATAAAAGACGGTGTTTCCAAGGACGAAGCGGAGAACATCAAGAAGAAGTTTACCGAGGCAGGAGCGGCAGTGGAGATCAAGTAGTCCGGACTGTGTGGAGCGCGGGTTGGTCCGCCTGGCCGGGACCAAGGCCCGGGCTCCCACAAGCACACCTGGTGAAGCTTTTGCAATAGTGTTAGCATCTATATTAATAGCACTGCTTCGAGCTTCATCGAGGTGACCGCGGCCATCCACTCCCAGGAAACCCAGGGAAGCGGAGAAATGGTTGCGGACACGGGTTGGCAACTGTTCCGCGGGCAGGGCGGAACGGGAACAGGCCTTAATACTGGCGCGGAAACGACACATTTCAACACAAGCTAAGCGCCCATCTTGGCGCCCCGGGGAAGCTATTTCCCTGCGGGCGCACGCGTGTCTGTTCTAGTTTTGTTGGGTTTGAGACTGCGGCGCAACTGCGCCCTTCATCCGCGGCACGTCACCACGGCGGCCGCGCAGGCAACATTGGGAGTCGCTGAATGTCTAAGACGAATGGATACCGCACCCGCTTTGATTTTTCCAAAATTCCGGCAACCATCCAGATCCCGAACCTGATCGAGGTTCAGCGGCGTTCCTATGAACGCTTTCTACAGATGGACCGTTTGCCCAGCGAGCGCGACGACGCAGGCTTGCAGGCAGTCTTTCAATCGGTGTTTCCGATCAGCGACTTCCGCAATGTGTCGCAGTTGGAGTTTGTGGATTACGCCATCGGCAACTGGGAGTGCAAGTGCGGCCACTTGAAAGGGCTGCATCACTTGCGTACCACTTGCAAGAACTGCGGATCAACGGTGATCACGGACCCGTTCCATCCCGGCGAGGTGCTCTGCAACAAATGTGGCACCTATAACGCGAACACTCCTGACTTCTGCAACAAGTGCGGCGATCCGGTGGGATTGCAATTGAAGTACGACGTGGCGGAGTGCGAAGAGCGGGGCATGACCTATTCGGCGCCGCTCAAAGTCACCATGCGTCTTACCATCTTCGACAAAGACGCGGAGACCGGAAATCGTTCTATTCGCGACATCAAAGAACAGGAAGTGTTCTTCGGCGACGTGCCGCTGATGACGCAGAACGGGACGTTCATTATTAATGGCACCGAGCGCGTGATTGTCAGCCAGTTGCATCGTTCGCCCGGTGTGTTCTTCGAAACCGCGAACAACCGTACGTACTTCCTCGGCAAGATCATTCCGTATCGCGGGTCGTGGGTTGAATTCGAATACGACCAGAAGAACGTGCTCTATGTGCGCATTGACCGCAAGCGCAAGTTTCTGGGAACCATCTTCCTGCGCGCCCTCGGCCTGCGCTCCGGAGAAGACATTCTGCGGACGTTTTATACCGTCGATCGGTTGGCGGTAAAAGACAAAAAGCTCTTCTGGACGCTCGATCCTGGCAGCGAAAAGCCAACGAATTTGTTGGGCATGAAACTGGCCCGCAGTATCAAGAATCGCTCCGGCGAAGAGATCGCACACTCGGGACGCAAGATCAACGCCGCCACTCTGAAGGACATTCAGAAGGCGAAGATCAGCGAAATCGAAATCGACGCCTCTGACCTGGAAGGCGCGTGGGTAGCCGGCGATGTAGTCGACACCACCACAGGTGAAGTGCTACTCGAAGCCAACTCCGAAATCACTCCGGACAAACTGGCAAAGATTCTCGACTCCGGCGTACTGGAGATGAACATTTTCTACCCCGAGCGCGACGACGTGGGCGTGGTGATCTGCCAGACGTTAAAGCGTGATGCGGTGAAGACGCCGCAGGAAGCGCTGATCGAGATCTACCGCAAACTGCGTCCTGGGGATCCGCCGACTTTGGATACGGCCACGGCGCTGTTCCACGGCATGTTCTTCGATGCCCGCAAGTATGATTTCTCGCGAGTGGGCCGGTTGAAGTTCAACATCAAGTTGTTCGAGAAGAACGACGCCACCAGTCTCGACCATCGCACGCTTGAGCCAGACGATTTTTACGGAACCATCCGCTACCTGCTGAAGTTGCGCAAGAGTATCGGCACGGTCGATGACATCGATCACCTGGGCAACCGCCGCGTACGCGCGGTTGGCGAATTGCTCGAGAACCAGTTCCGCATCGGCTTGGTTCGCATGGAACGCGCCATCAAGGAAAAGATGAGCGTGTACCAGGAAATGTCCACGGCCATGCCACACGATCTAGTGAATGCCAAGCCGGTGATGGCGGCTATCCGCGAGTTCTTCGGGTCGTCACAGCTTTCGCAGTTCATGGATCAGACGAATCCGTTGTCGGAGATCACGCACAAGCGGCGTTTGTCGGCTCTTGGGCCGGGCGGTTTGTCGCGGGAACGCGCAGGATTCGAAGTGCGCGACGTTCACCCTACTCACTACGGGCGCATTTGCCCGATTGAGACGCCGGAAGGTCCGAATATTGGACTGATCTCTTCGTTGAGCTGCTATGCACGGATCAACGACTACGGATTTATCGAGTCTCCCTACCGGCGAGTAAAGAATGGCCGAGTGGTGGACTACGTCAGCGTAGTCAATGCCGGGGATAGCGACTACAAAGTCGGCGACCACATCGAGAAGCATGAAGCTGAGAAAGTTAATGCTGAATTGAAAGACCGCAAAAAGAAGCTGGCTGAAGTGGAGCCGTTCTCGTTCTATCTTTCGGCATGGGAAGAAGACCGGCACGTGATCGCGCAGGCAAACGTCGAGCTGGATGACAAGCTGCGCATCGTTGGCGATCTGGTCAACGCCCGTAAGGCAGGAAACTTTGTTCTCGTCACCCGCGATGACGTTGACTACATCGACGTCAGCCCGAAGCAGTTGGTTTCGGTGGCAGCATCGCTGGTTCCATTCCTGGAACACGACGACGCCAACCGCGCGCTGATGGGTGCCAACATGCAGCGCCAGTCTGTGCCCTTGCTTCGCGCCGAAGCGCCGATCGTGGGAACCGGAATGGAAGGCGTGACTGCTCGCGATTCCGGAGCCGTTATTCTCGCGCGTCGCAATGGAGTCATCGATTCAGTCGACTCAGAACGCATCATCGTGAGGGTGGAGGGCGAACACCATCCGGGACAATTGTCCCGCGAAGTGGGCAGCGACATTTATCAGCTCACCAAGTTCAAACGTTCCAACCAGAACACCTGCATTAACCAGAAGCCGATTGTGAGCCGCGGCCAGCGGGTGGAAAAGGGCCAGGTGATTGCCGACGGGCCGTGCACCGATCACGGCGAGTTAGCGCTAGGACGCAACGTGCTGGTGGCGTTCATGCCGTGGCGCGGGTACAACTTCGAAGACGCGATCCTGGTTTCCGAAAAGCTGGTGAAAGAGGACTACTACACTTCCGTTCACATCGAGGAGTTTGAACTCGAGTCACGGGACACCAAGCTGGGACCGGAGGAAGTGACGCGCGACATCCCGAACGTAAGCGAATCCATGCTGCGCAATCTGGATGAAGCGGGCGTGATCCGTATCGGAGCCACGATTAAGCAAGGCGACATTCTAGTGGGCAAGGTCACGCCAAAAGGCGAAACCCAGCTTACACCGGAAGAGAAACTGTTGCGCGCCATCTTCGGTGAAAAGGCCGGCGATGTGCGCGATGCTTCCCTGTACTGCCCGCCAGGCATTGAGGGCGTGATCGTGGATGTAAAAATCTTCTCCCGCAAGGGCCAGGACAAGGACGAGCGGGCGAAGTCGATTGAGGCGACGCAGATCGCAAAGTTGGAGAAGAATCTTTCCGACGAAATCCGGATTCTGACCGACGAGCGTTTGAAACGTCTGGAAAACATTCTGGGCAATAAAGAAGTGCAGGCCGACTTGCACGACGAACGCACCAACAAGCGCCTGCTGACCAAGGACACGGTTCTTGATCGCGATGCAATTGAGCGCATCTCCACCCGCAATCTGAAGCGCATCAAGTACGCGGACAAGGATCCACGGGTGAATGAGCAGATCGACGAGATCGAAGAAATGACCTCGCGGCAGATCGACGTGCTCAAGAAAATCGTGAATGAACGGAAAGACAAGCTGACCAAGGGCGATGAACTGCCACCGGGCGTCATCAAGTTGGTGAAGGTTTACGTCGCCATGAAGCGCAAACTCAGCGTCGGCGACAAGATGGCAGGACGGCACGGTAACAAAGGCGTGATCGCGCGCATTCTGCCGGACGAAGACATGCCGTATCTGGATAACGGTACGCCCGTGGAGATCGTACTCAATCCGCTGGGCGTTCCTTCGCGTATGAATGTAGGCCAGATTTTGGAAACCCATCTGGGCTGGGCGGGACACGAACTGGGCGGCAAGATCGCGAAGATGCTGGCGGAAAACACGAAAGAGGAAGCCATCCGGCGCGAACTCAAGGCCCTGTTCAAGGACACGATTCTCGCCGACACCATTGCCGACCTCAGCGATGAGGAGTTGATGGCCGTGGCCCCCACGCTCAAACGGGGTGTATTCACTGGGTCGCCGGTGTTTGACGGCTCGCGCGAGAGCGAGATCAAGGCACTGTTGAAGCAGTCCGGATTGCCGGAATCGGGCAAGACATATCTGCACGATGGCATGACCGGTGACCAGTTCGAACAGCCGGTTACCGTGGGCTACATCTACATGCTGAAACTTTCACACTTGGTGGATGACAAGATTCACGCGCGTTCCATCGGGCCCTATTCTCTGATCACCCAACAACCGTTGGGCGGCAAGGCGCAGTTCGGAGGCCAGCGTTTCGGAGAAATGGAAGTTTGGGCGCTGGAAGCGTATGGAGCGGCGTTCATCTTACAGGAACTGTTGACGGCGAAGTCCGACGATGTGTATGGCCGCACCAAGATTTACGAGGCCATCGTTAAGGGCGAAGCCGCCATGGAGCCGGGCGTGCCGGAATCGTTCAACGTGCTGATTCGCGAGTTGCAGTCGCTGTGCCTGGATGTGGAACTGATCAAGGCCGGTGAGAAGAAGCCGGCGATGGCAGCGGCAGATTAGTTTCAGGAATTAGATCGAAGAAGATTCGCAGAGTTTGCTCTTGAATCTGCGAATCAAGAGATTTCGCTAGCGATGAACGACCAACGGCTAGCGACCACAATCAAGAGCCGCGGGCGGCAGCGAACAGCCGCAGGAAGCGGAGGATCACCTTGTTTCGTTCGAGCCCCTTTGACCTGGCAAATCCGATTGCAGATTTCGATGCTATTCGCATCTCCCTGGCTTCTCCGGAGAAAATCCGGAGCTGGTCGCACGGCGAGGTAACGAAACCGGAAACCATCAACTACCGCACCTTTAAGCCGGAGCGGGACGGGCTGTTCTGCGCCCGCATTTTCGGTCCGGTGACGGATTGGGAGTGTCTCTGCGGCAAGTACAAGCGGATGAAGCACCGCGGAGTAATCTGCGACAAGTGCGGCGTGGAAGTCACGCTCTCGAAAGTGCGCCGCGAACGCCTGGGCCATATCGAGCTGGCTTCGCCGTGCTCGCATGTGTGGTTCTTCAAAGGCCTGCCCAGCCGCATTGGCCACTTGCTGGATATTTCCCTGCGCGATCTGGAATCAGTCCTGTACTTCGAAGCCTACGTGGTGGTGGAACCAGGCGACGCACCGGTAAAAGACAAAGAGGTCATTAAGGACGAGACCAAATTCCGGGAACTCGACCAGCAGTATCGGCCCGCGGGTTTCAAGGCCATGATGGGCGCCGAGGCGATCAAAGAACTTCTCAAGCGCGTGGACATCGAGAACCTGTCCGGCGAGTTGCGCGAGAAGATGAAGCACGAGAACTCGCTGCAGAAGCGGCTCAAATATACCAAGCGCCTGAAGGTGGTCGAGGCATTCCGTAAGAGCGGCAACAAGCCAAACTGGATGATTCTGGACGTCATTCCGGTGATTCCGCCGGAACTGCGCCCCCTGGTTCCTCTGGATGGCGGTCGTTTTGCTACTTCAGATCTTAACGATCTCTATCGAAGGGTGATCAACCGCAACAACCGATTGAAGAAGCTGATGGACCTGCATGCGCCAGAAGTGATCGTACGCAACGAAAAGCGCATGTTGCAGGAAGCTGTGGATGCCCTGTTCGACAACGGCCGCCGCGGCCGTGTGCTGCGTGGCGCCAACAATCGGCCGCTGAAGTCTCTGTCTGACACCTTGAAAGGCAAGCAAGGCCGCTTCCGCCAGAACCTGCTGGGCAAGCGCGTGGACTACTCCGGCCGTTCGGTCATTGTGGTCGGCCCCGAGCTCAAGCTGCATCAGTGCGGACTGCCCAAGAAGATGGCGCTGGAACTGTTCAAGCCTTTCATCTATCACCGGCTGGAACAGACCGGCCACTGCACCACCATCAAACAGGCAAAGGAAATGGTGGAGCAGCAAGAACCCATTGTTTGGGACATTCTGGAAGAGGTCATCAAAGATCATCCGGTACTGCTGAACCGCGCGCCTACCCTGCATCGCCTAGGCATTCAGGCCTTTGAACCGGTGCTGGTGGAAGGCAAGGCTATCAAAATTCACCCGCTGGTCTGCACCGCATTCAACGCCGATTTTGACGGCGATCAGATGGCGGTACACATTCCGTTGTCGCCGGAAGCGCAGGTGGAAGCCAGTGTGTTGATGCTGTCGTCACACAACATTCTGTCGCCGGCTTCGGGTCATCCCATTACCGTGCCGACGCAGGACATGGTGCTGGGGCTTTATTACCTAACCAAGGGCAAGCCGGGCGCGAAGGGTGAAGGCCGGGCGTTCGCCAATATTGAGGAAGTGCTGCTGGCGCTGGAGGCGGGTGCAATCGAGACGCTGACACCTATCCGTCTGCGCTACACCGGCGAAGCCATCGATTTGACGCAGGCGTATGACGATCAGGACATTACTCACACTGATCCGGTTACCTATGACCGCGCCTTTATGAACACGACGGTCGGGCGCGCTGTTTTGAACGATCATCTTCCCGAGGGCATGCCTTACATCAATGGTCTGCTCAAGAAAAAGGGAATTGGCGCGCTGGTCAGCTATTGCTATTTGCGCTTCGGACTGGAAGTCACGGTCAAGATGCTCGACGAAGTCAAGGAACTTGGTTTCCGTTACGCGACCAAGGCCGGCCTTTCGATCGGAATTGACGACATGGTCATCCCGGACGATAAGAAGGCGCTGGTGAAGGATGCCGAGAAGCAGGTGGTCGCGGTCCAGCAGCAGTATCTGGACGGAGCCATCACCAACGGTGAACGTTACAACAAGGTCATCGAAATCTGGTCGGGGATCACCGAAAGAGTTGCCGACGAGATGTTCGGCGAGATGCAGCGGCGGGACAAGGAGGGCGACCTCAATCCGATTTACGTCATGGCGGATTCCGGAGCTCGAGGATCCAAACAACAGATTCGCCAGCTCTCCGGTATGCGCGGATTGATGGCCAAGCCTTCTGGCGAGATCATCGAAACGCCGATCACGGCGAACTTCCGTGAAGGATTGAACGTGTTGCAATACTTCATCTCCACACACGGCGCCCGCAAAGGTCTTGCCGACACGGCACTCAAGACCGCCGATTCAGGTTATCTGACGCGGCGTCTGGTGGACGTGGCGCAAGACGTCATCATCAGCGAATACGATTGCGGGACGGTGGACGGCATCTACGTGGCGGGCATTGTGGAAGCCGGCGAAGTCATCGAACCGTTGCGCGACCGCATTGTGGGCCGCGTATCGCTGGAGAAAATCAAGGACTACGACGGGAATGTCGTCGTGGACATCAACCACGAGATCACCGAGGAACTGGCGGGATCGATTCAAGCCGCCGGTATCGAGCGGGTAAAAATCCGTTCCGTGCTGACCTGTGAATCCAAGCGCGGGGTTTGCGTTATGTGCTACGGACGCAACCTGGCGTCGGGCCGTCTGGTGGAGCTGGGAGAAGCCACGGGAGTGATCGCGGCACAGTCCATCGGCGAACCGGGCACACAGCTCACCATGCGGACGTTCCACATCGGTGGTACCGCATCGCGGGTATCCGAGCAATCGCGTTTGGAAGCTAAAACTACCGGAACAGTGCGGTTTGCCGGCTTGCAGACAGTGAAAGCGAAGAGTGGCGATCTGGTGGTGATGAACCGTCAGGGCTCGATTGCGGTGGTGGACGACAAGGGCCGCGAGCGCGAGCGCTACTCCGTGGTATATGGCGCCAAGGTGAAGGTCAACGAAGGCGACACGGTCCAACTCGGGCACGTCATGGTCGAGTGGGATCCTTACACTTTCGCGATCCTGACCGAAATCGGCGGCACCGTGCAGTTCAAAGACCTGCAGGAAGGGGTCACGCTGCACGAAGAAGTGGACGAAGTGACGGGATTGTCGCGGCACGTGGTGGCGGATTCGCCCGACGAGAAGCGGCAACCGGCGATCGTAATCAAGGGCAAGGCCAGCAAGCGTTACCTGATGCCTTCGCGTTCGCACTTGATGATTCAGGATGGCGACACGGTGTTTCCGGGCGATGTGTTGGCTAAGATCCCGCGTGAAACCACCAAGACCAAGGACATCACGGGCGGTCTGCCCCGTGTGGTGGAATTGTTCGAGGCACGCAAGCCGCATGATACCGCGGTCATCAGCGAAATCGATGGCACAGTGAAGTTCGGCGAAGTGGCGAAGGGCCAGCGCAAATTGTATGTAACCGCCGACAACGGAACCGAGAAGGAATACTCGGTGCCGCGCGGCGTGCATATCAATGTGCAGGAAGGTGAACGCGTGAAGGCGGGTGAACCGCTGATGGACGGGCCGCTTGATCCGCACGACATCCTGGCCGTGCTCGGCGAAAAGGAACTACAGGCTTACCTGGTGAATGAAATCCAGGAAGTGTACCGGTTGCAGGGCGTCAACATCAGCGACAAGCACATCGAAGTGATCGTTCGACAGATGATGCGGTGGCGCAAGATCGAAGACGTCGGCGACACCAAGTTCCTGCTGGAGGAGCAAGTGGATAAATTCCACTTTGCGGAAGAGAACGAGCGCGTGATCGCGCAGGGCGGACGTCCGGCGACTGGCCGGCCGCTGCTGCTCGGCATCACCAAGGCTTCGCTCTCGACCGACTCGTTCATTTCGGCGGCGTCGTTCCAGGAAACCACGCGAGTGCTCACGGAGGCTTCCATCAACGGCAGGGTGGACCACCTGCGCGGTCTGAAGGAGAATGTGATCGTGGGACGGCTGATTCCCGCCGGCACCGGCATGGAATACTACCGCAACGTGCGCCTCTCGCCGGAGATGGAAGAAGCTGCGGCCAAGGTGCAGGAGGAAGTTTCGCAGGCGTACGAGGAAGCCGAGCGCGCGCTCGAGCTCATGCGTCACGAGGGCGAGACGGAAGAACTTACCGCGGAGTAAACTTAGAGGAAGCGCGAGGGGCGGGAAATCCGCCCCTCTGCTTTTTTACCCCCAATGTACGCCACTCCAGAACAAATGCGGGACCGGGAGCAGATGGAGATTTCCCTCTTGTATGACGTCGATGAGGGTTCCACTCTCTGGCCTGTGATCGTTCGTTTTCTGCGGCTGTTGCGGCTGGCGCTCTGGCGGGCGTTCCAACATGACGCGTTCGCAGTGGCCAAGGCGTCCGCATATTCGTTGATTCTTACGTTTTTCCCCGCTTTGCTGGTGGTGGGCTCGGTGCTGGCAACGTCGCCCCAGACGGAGGCCTATTTGCGCGAGATTTCCGGCGCCGTGGACAAAATCCTGCCGGCCGGAAGCAGTTCCGCCATGGTGTATTTGAGGGGTACGACACTGCAGCGGCCCTTCAGCGTGCTGGTTACGGCTTCGCTGATTACCTTATGGACCGGCTCCGGGGTCATGATTTCCTGGATGGAAGGCTTTCGTAACGCCTATCAGCTTCCCAAGATATGGGGACTGGTCAAGGAACGCATGATCGCTTTCGCGCTGGTTATTATGGCTGGAATTCCGCTGACTTTTTCGACCGTGCTGGTGGCCTTTGGCAGCCGCATCGAGACCAGAATTCTGTTCCATCTGGGCCACGAGTTTGGGCCGCTGATTGTCGTGATGTGGACAATGATCCGCTGGCTGATTGCAACTTTGACGAGCATTGCGGTCATCGCTTTGATCTATCACAACGCTGTGCCCCGCACCCAGCCCTGGCACAGTGTGTTGCCGGGCGCTACCCTGGCCACGGTGCTTTGGTTTCTCGCCACCGGGCTCTTTGGCTGGTACTTGCAGAGCTATGCCGACTACAGCCTTATCTACGGCTCGCTGGGCGTGGCGGTCGCGCTATTGGTGTGGATGTATATGGTGTCTCTGGTCATCCTAGTGGCGGCGGAATACAACGCCATGCTGTTCCCACGGAGAATGCTGGGGAAAGAACTGCACGGGATGACAAAGCCCACCGTGGAAACGCGGTAGTCCCTGCCTAGGTCGGGCTTGCCACCCGCCTCTGTCCATCATCGGCAACCCCTGAACTATTCCCGCCTTCTGCCGATAGGCCTGGTATGAGCGGAGCCATGCCCGAGCCGCGCAACGCGGTGAAGATTCTGGTGGAAGCGTCATGGCAAGACGAAGCCGGAGCTTTGCAGGTCGCGCCCGCGTGGATCGAGAACAAATCCGTCGGAGGGGCCTGTATACGAGTCAAGACACAGATCGGAGTGGGATCGAACCTGAGCATTCAGGGGCGCTGGGAGCAGATCTCCGGCACCGCCAAGTATTGCCGTAGTGTGGGGAAGGCGTATCTAGTTGGCATTCAGCGAGATCCAACGAAGCGTCTGGTTCCCGCCCTGACGATTGGTGCGGATCTCCCTCCGCGGGAAGAGGTGCGAAGCAGAACTCCTCCAGTTTCAACGATTGCAATCCAAGGCCAACGCGAGCCGCAACGAGACAAGCTTAAAGAAACTGCTCTATCCGATCGGGAGACAGAAACAGTTCCGATCGAGCAAATCGCGAGCCTCGCACTCCCGGTGACTCCGCAACGGGAGAAGCCTGAAACAGACTGGAACACAACTCGCATTTCGCGGCACGACGGGCCTGCCGTTCGGCGGACTGAACTCCAAGTGGACCTGCCCTCAAGATCACGACAAGCTGGTAAGGAAAGGAAACCCATGCAACGCAAATGGTCGGAGCTAATGCACCGGCGCGAGAAACAGGATGAACCCGCCGGAAACAGTAATGGAGAGGGCGAGCGGGAGAATCCTGCGCCGCAGGCTGCTGCCGCAGTAGAGCGTCTTGCGAATCCTATGCAGGATGGAGTCGCAAGTTTCCCCGTGGAGTTGGCCCGTGTGGGGGATATTTACCGCACCGCCGGAATTATGAATCCGCGAAGTGGATACAGCATTGGCAAAGTGATCGAGATGCTGCACAGCGAACACACCCGTGAATTGTCTAAAGAGGCAAAGCGGGCCGCGGTGCTGATGGCTCTCGATGTGGCCGGTGTTCCGATCGACGAAGTGCTGCAAGATGCCAAAGCCCGCCAGGATGCCCTGGATTCCTATGAGGCTGGACAGAGAAGAGACCTTGAAGCAGAGTGGCAACGGAAGGCGGAGGAAAATGTCCAAATTCATGCTGAACTGGAGCGTGTAAAGGGACAATACATGGCGCGCGTCGCACGCAATCTGGATGGCGCGGCGCGGGAGAAAACGGCATTTAACAGCTGGCTCACCATGAAACAGCAGGAATCGCAGAGCATCTCGGAAGCCGAGGAGCTGTGTACGAAAGCCACCGTCTCCGACCCAGCCACTGCTCCGCCGCCCGCTCTTAGTATGGCAGCCGCTGGCGGCAAGCCGGTGTAATTGCGTGTATCGGGGCGTACCTTTACGCGGGAATGAACGATTGCGCCTGCGGTAGCCCGCTCCGCTGGGTTCGCACCGCCTCTCCCTGTCGCTTTTTATTGACTCGCCTTAGCCGCAAGATAGATAATCCTTCCCCGCGGCTCTGCTCGTGTTCTCCCCACCTCAGAGTCCACGAGAATTTCCCATGCTAAGTCTCTGCTCGATCCCTTTCATGCCTGCTCTCGATACGTCCAACTTTTCCTTCCGGTGGAGGAAGTAAGTGGGCAAAGCTCTCGCTAAGAAAGTCCTGCTCATCGGTTGGGATGCCGCCGACTGGAAAGTCATCAATCCCCTGCTCGATCAAGGGTTAATGCCCACGCTTGACGACTTCATCAACCATGGTGTGATGGGGAATCTGGCGACCTTGCGCCCCATCCTCTCACCCATGCTTTGGAACTCGATCGCCACCGGCAAGCGGCCAGATAAGCATGGCATTCTCGGGTTCATGGAACCTGATACGCAGACCGGTGGAGTGCGGCCAGTGACCAGCACTTCTCGCAAGGTCAAAGCCATCTGGAATATCCTTACCCAGCGCGGATACAAGACTCATGTATTGGGCTGGTTTGCCGGGCACCCGGCCGAGCCCATCAATGGCATCTCGGTTTCCGATCTCTTCCCCTACGCAGTCGCGCCGCTCGACAAGGAGTGGCCTCTGCCGCCGGGCACGGTTCATCCCGAAAGCTTGCGGGACACGTTTGCGGGCTTACGCATGCATCCGGCAGAAGTGACCGAAGCGGCGATTCTTCCCTGGATCCCGCGTGCCGCTGAAGTGGATCAGGAAAAAGACAAGAGACTGCATTCCTTTTCCAAGATACTGGCGGAGAATTGCTCCATCCATAACGCCGCCACCTGGATCCTGCAAAACGAACCGTGGGATTTCCTGGCAGTCTATTACAACGGCATCGACCACTTCTGTCATGGATTCATGAATTTCCATCCGCCGCGCATGGATGGAGTTCCGGAAGATAAGTTCGAAATCTATAAAGATGTCGTAAATGGAGCCTATCGTTTTCACGACATGATGTTGCAGACGCTTTTGGATCTGGCTGGCCCAGACGCAACCGTGTTGCTGGTTTCTGATCATGGCTTTCATTCCGATCATTTACGGCCGGTGGGTATTCCTAAGGAGCCAGCCGGGCCGGCGATACAGCATCGTCCGTTTGGCGTCGTCTGCATGAAAGGCGCGAACATCAAGCAGGACGAAAGAGTCTATGGAGCTACGCTGCTGGATATGACACCGACCATCCTGACTCTTTTCGGATTGCCGGTTGGCGAAGACATGGACGGGCGAGTGCTGGTGCAGGCCTTCGAAGAGCCGCCGGAGATCGCGCGCATCGCGAGCTGGGAAGCTGAACCGGGTGAATGCGGCATGCACCCCGCTGATCTGCGGATGGACCCGGCGGCCGCGCAAGCGGTGCTGCAGCAGTTCGTGGCGCTCGGCTACATTCAGCCGCCAAGCGAGAACCAGGCCAAGGCGGTCGAGGCGGCGGTCCGCGAACAGCAGTACAACCTGGCGCGAGCTCATCTCGACGGGCGCCGCTACCAGGACGCGCTTCCCATCCTTGAGGAATTGGCCCAGAAATCGCCGGAGCAGATTCGCTTCGCCCAGCATCTGGCGCAGTGCTATCTATTACTGCGCCGGCGTGAGGAAGCGAAAACCATTCTGCAACGCCTGATTGTGTATGAGCCCCCGCCTCCTGCGGCCTCGGAAGATCCGGAGAAGGCTGAAGCGATAGGGGAAGAATTGCCGGCGGCAGTTGTCGCCGCTGAGCCGGCAGACAATTCTCCCAAGCCGCGGCCTTGGGCCGACTTGCTTATGGGAATCATTCATTTTGAGGAAGGCAACATGGACGACGCTTTGGCCTCGCTTCTCAAAGCGGAGCAGTCCGACCCACGCTTGCCGGACCTGCATCTGCGCATTGGCCAAACCTACTTGCGGCAAAAGCGCACCGAGGATGCCGAACGCGCCTTCCAGCGGGCTCTGGATATCGATGGTGACAGTCCCGAGGCGCATTTGGGTCTGTCTCTGGTTCGGTTGCGGCAACGGCGAAATGAAGAGGCTGCGGAGCAGGCATTATTGGCGGTGGGTTTGCAGCATTTCTTGCCCTTGGGACACTTCTATCTCGGAGTTGCGTTGGCGCGGTTGGGGCATCGCGAACGCGCCATCGTAGCCTTTGAAACCGCCGCCAGCATGTTGCCCGGCCTTCTTGCGGCACATCGTTACCTGGCGACGCTGTGTACACAGCCGGGCGGTGATCCGGGGAAAGCTGCGCGACACCGGGGGATCTATTTACAGTTGAAACGTCGGCGGGAACAGCGGTCGCAAGCTTAGATCTCACAACCTTTTCGCGGTCTCGCGGGTGAGCGTGTTGGCAGCAGGTGGCGGGTTGTAGGTGTATTTAGTCACTTAAGACCACGGGACTTTTGGCCATATTGACACGCCGCAGCCAGAGCGCTATGCTACGCGGCCGACCCGAATTCCAAGCTCCCTGGAGCGCGAGGCTTCTGCATTTCTTGAAAGATGGAGGATGGAAATGATGCGTTCAGAGCCGCCAAGCCGAAATTCCCCACGAACCCCCGCAACCCTCAGCACGAAACTAAACACAAGGCTGGTTTCCTATGTAGCAGCTGCCGGCGCCGCCGGCGTGGGATTACTGGCTGGAGCGCAGCCTGCCGATGCCGAGGTGGTTTATACGCCTGCGAACACGCCGATTCTGATTAACACTCCCGTAGCGTTGGATCTCAACAACGACGGCATTGTTGATTTCGAACTAAGCGATAACTATCGCGCCTTTGATCGTAAGAGCTGCACCAACAATTGCACCTTCGGTGCGGACGCCACTCTTAAGGTGACTCCGGAGGGGGCGGACAACGCCATTTGGTTCATCAACGCGGTTTCCCACCGTACCTTTGACTCACGCCGAAAAACGAAAAAAGATGTCCGGCCGGCCGCTGCTCCAGTACCTTGGGGGGTGGTCGTTGGTCCTGAAAGAAAGCTTCAAGCTGCCCCCACGGTCATGCATTCGGACATATTTAGTGGCACCATTTTTGGGTTCGCCTCGTCCAAAACATTTGGTCCATGGGGCGAGAATCGACAATTCGCGGGGCCTTATCTGGGATTGAAGTTCACAGCTGGCGGCGAAGTTCACTATGGCTGGGCGCGCATCACGGTCCAAGTGAATCAACTCACGATCACTGCTACATTGACCGGCTATGCGTACGAGACCATTGCGAATCGTCCGATCATCACCGGCGTAACCCATGGCACGTTTGACGCTGGCGAGGCGCAGGTGAATCCATCAGAACTGAAGTCACCGCAACCTCAGCCGGCTAGCTTAGGCCAGCTCGCCCTTGGCGCACTAGGACGAGCGGCTTCGAAGATTCAATAGCGCCGTCCGACCGGCCTGGCTTCTTCAGTACCAATGCACGAGAGAGGACAGAATGACACATCCAGAGTCGCAAAGCGGAAGTCCGACGAGAACACCAACCGCACTCAACGCGAAGCTAAACAAGGCCCTTGTGGCGTATGTGGCGGCGGCCAGCGCTGCAGGTGTGGGAATGCTGGCTGGGGCGCAGCCTGCCGATGCCGAAGTGGTGTACACACCTGCGAACACGCCACTTCTGATTAACACTCCAGTGGCGTTGGATCTCAACAACGACGGCACGATCGACTTCGAACTCAGCAATCATTACGCCGGATTTGCTCGTAAAAGCTGCACCGTGTGCAGTTTCGGTGCGGATGCCATCCTCAAGGTAAGTCCTGAGGGAGCAGACAATGCAATCTGGGAAATCACTGCGGCTTCGCATCATTCAAGCCTGTTGCGTCGCAAGAGAGAGAACAAGAAAGCGAGAAAGAACCGTGTCGAGGAAGTGGCTGCCCCGATACCCTGGGGCGTAGTCGTGGGCCCTGAAAGAAAGCTCCAATCGGCGCCGTTGATCATGGATTCCGAGAATTTCATGTACAGCTACAGTGAGCACTTCTCCTACAACTCCATTGGCGATTGGGGCAAGGGGCGAGAGTTCGCGGGTCCTTACCTGGGATTGAAGTTCACGGCTGGCGGCGAGGTGCACTACGGCTGGGCTCGTATCACGGTCCATGCGGATAAGCTTGCGATTACTGCCACGTTGACAGGCTATGCCTACGAGACGGTTCCGAATCGAGGGATTATTACAGGCCTCGAACACGGAACGTTTGACGAACCCGCGGAAATGGATCCGGCAGCGATGGGTGAGACAACGCCTTCTAATCCCAGTTTGGGACGACTGGCGCAAGGAGCAACCGGTCTGGCAGCATGGCGGGCAAGTCAGACGGTCGCACAAAATGCTGCGCCTGCCCCGGGCAAGTGATTACTATTGTTTCCGGGCTGCCGCGTTCCGGTACGTCCCTCATGATGCAGATGCTCGCCGCCGGGGGAATTCCCGTCCTAAGTGATGGCGAGCGCGTGGCCGACGCCGACAATCCTCACGGATACCTAGAATGGGAGCGCATCAAACTGCTGCCGCAGCAGCCCGCTTGCATCGCGGAAGCGGAAGACAAGGCGGTCAAGGTCATTTCCCAATTGCTCTTGGCGCTTCCCGCCGGCCATAAGTATCGAATCATCTTCATGGAGCGCCCGCTGGCTGAAGTAGTCGCGTCTCAGGCGGAGATGATTCGCCGCCGCGGAACTTCAGGTCCAAAGTTAGCAGACAGTGTGCTGCTCGCCGCGTTGCAGGCACACTTGAACCAGGTCAACTCATGGCTCAAGAGCAAAGGTGAGGCTGGGCTTCCCGTGTGCCGGGTGCAATATCACAATGTGCTAGCCAATGCAGGCCTTGTCTGCGAGACCATTCAGGACTTCTTGGGACACTCCCTTAATCTTGCGGCGATGGCGAGCCAGGTCGACCCTTCGCTGTACCGTCAACGAACTGCGTCTTGAGGACGTGCGACCCTACGAAATAGAAACCTCTATCTCGCGCCATATACAATAATCATGTCACCGAAAATCTAATTGAGGAGACCTGTGCGTAAAGGCAATCGCTCGGAGAGTGTCGGCGTGGGGGTGCGGGCCGAGGGCATCCGCCGCGCCAAGATTATCTGTACGGTGGGGCCCTCGTGCAGCTCAGAGTTGATTCTGCGCGACCTGATGCGCCTGGGCATGGACGTGGCCCGGCTGAACTTTTCTCACGGCACTCATGAAGAACACGGGCGGGTGATTGAGCGCCTGCGACGCGCGGCGGAGAAGGAAGAGCGCACCATCTGCATTCTTCAGGACCTGCAAGGCCCGAAGATCCGCACCGGAGAACTCAAGGGTCACACTCACGTCACGCTGAAGGCAGGATCGAAAGTCACGATCACTCCCCGTGAGATTGAGGGTACGGCTACGTTGATTTCGACAACGTTTCGCGGATTGGCGGGCGAAGTCGGATCCGGCGCGCGCATCCTGCTGTCCGATGGGCTAATTGAGCTGCGAGTCAGCCGCGTGCGCGGCAGCGATGTGGAATGCGAAGTCATCAATGGCGGCCCGCTGGGCGAACATAAAGGTATCAACTTGCCGGGGATCGCGCTTTCCATTCCCGCCTTGACGGAAAAGGACCGGGCCGATCTGGAGTTCGGTCTGAAACATGGCGTGGACATGATTGCGGTGTCGTTCGTGCGCTCGGGGGCGGATGTTGGCACCGCCAAACAACTGATCGCGGCCCATGGCAGCGACGTGCCGGTCATTGCCAAACTAGAGAAACCGCAAGCATTGGAACATCTGGAAGAGATTCTGGAAGTAACGGATGGAGTGATGGTGGCGCGAGGAGACCTGGGCGTAGAGATGCCGCCGGAAAAGGTGCCGATCATTCAGAAGCACATCATCCGCAGAGCCTCGGATTGGCGGAAGCCGGTTATCACGGCGACCCAGATGCTGGAGTCGATGGTCGAAAACCCGCGTCCCACAAGGGCGGAGGCCAGCGACGTAGCCAATGCGATTTTTGATGGCACGGATGCAGTGATGCTCTCGGCGGAAACCGCCAGCGGTCGCTATCCGCGCGAGGCGGTCACCATGATGGCGCGGATTACGGTGGAAGCCGAGCAGAATGTGCGGGATTTCCCCCGCCGCCGCCGTGAGAAACATTCGCTCGGCGTGGCGGAAACCATTTGCGAGGCGGTAGCGCATGCCGCCGAGGACCTTCCCATGGGCGCGATCGCGGTGTTTACGGAGACGGGCAACACAGCGCGCATGATCTCGAAATATCGTCCCAAGGCCCCCATTTTTGCCCTGAGCTATGTTCCGGCGGTGTGCAATCGAATGAACCTGCTGTGGGGAGTGCATCCGCTGGTGCAACCGCCCGTCCACAGCGGAGATGACATGCTGATGGCGGCCGAGCAGGCATTGCTGAACCGCGGAAGACTGCAAGCCGGAGACGTTTTGGCGGTAGTCGCGGGCACGCAGATGGCGTCCGGATCGACCAACTTTTTACGGCTGCACGTAGTAACAGCGGAGGAGGCGGGGACGATTCCCTCGCCTGGTTTGCCTCAGAAGAGGCGTCGAGTCACCCGGCGGAAGCGATAGACCTGACTATGTCCGAGATACTGTCCATTGCGATCTTTGAGCCACTTCCCGAAAGCCACGCGGCGGCTCTGGCCACTATGGAGGAGTTGGGCGCGGCCCTAGCGAAAGGTGGATACAGCCGGGATTCGGTCTATAGGGACGTGAAGTCGGGGCAGTACATCCTGCTACGCTATTGGCGGTCAGAAGACGCGCGGCGGGCGGCCCTGGAAGATTCCGACGTGCTGCGCTGCTGGGCGAAGCTGGCGCAGGAAATCCGTACGGTGAGCGTGATGGAGACGTTGGAACCGGTGGGAGCTTAGCTCGATGTCACACGTCTCTGGCGCCGAAGTGTTCGCTGACGTCTCGGTTGACCCATCAGTCCGCGGGTTTCTTTACCGCCCAGATTCACCGCAGAATGGATTTGTGCTGACCCACGGAGCGGGATCGAACTCACGTGCGCCTCTGCTGGTGGCTTTAGCGGAAGCCTTTGCCAGCGAGGGTTTCGTGGTGCTCCGTTGTGATCTACCGTACCGCCAGGCGCGGCCTTACGGACCGCCGCGTCCAGGCGACGCCGTCCGCGACCGCCAAGGTTTGGCGAATGCTGTGAGCGCATTGAAAAAGCTGGTTCCGGGGCAAATTTTCCTGGGCGGCCATTCCTACGGCGGACGCCAGGCGAGTATGCTCTGCGCAGAACAGCGCGAGCTGGTTGGAGGCTTGCTGCTGTGCTCATATCCTCTGCACCCGCCGGGTAAACCAGATCGGCTGCGCACCCAGCACTTGCCGGCTCTGCACGTGCCAGTTCTTTTTGTCCACGGAACGCGTGATCCGTTCGGAACGATCGAGGAGTTGGACGTAGCGCGAAAGCTGATCCCGGCGAAAACGGCATTGTTAAGGATTGACGGTGGGGGCCACGATCTGGGCTTCAAGGGGAAGGCAAGGCGTGAGGAGTTGCCGGGACAGATCGCGGCGGAGTTTCAGAAACTCTTAGCATAAAACAGGTTAACCACAGGAACGGCTTCGGAACGATAATTTTGTCATTGATCTGCGTTAACCAACGAAATCTGCGGCTCTAATTTACCCAGCCGGATTTCGAGCCACCGTTCTTCTTATCTTCGTCCGGGGGAACGTAGTTGCCATGTTCGTCGAAGGTCACTTTGCGGTCATGCTTGCTCATGTAGACTTCGAATTTGCGCGCCGCGCGTCGTCGTTTCCAGCGATAGTAGGAATTCCGAAGATTGAAATATTGCTCTGAGGCGCCGAACGTCAAGCCGCGTCGGGGCATGAATTTTATATAGAGGAATCCGAAAAGCAGACCACCAAGGTGGGCAAAATTAGCCACACCTTGCGAAGGCTGAAAAGTCGCGATCACGACCAGGAAGACCATGATGAGCACCATGTACTTGGCTTTCATCATGAAGGGAAGTGGGAACATGAAGATTTCGCGGTCGCCGTAAAGCAGGCCGAATGCAGCAAGGACGCCGTAGACGCCTCCAGAGGCTCCGATCGTGGACGTACCCGGGCTTACTCCGGGAATCGGCGAATAGGCTACCGCAATCGTGGTTAAGGCCGCGCCTGCCACACACCATAGATAAAATTCCAGAAATTTCTTAGATCCCCAATCCTGCTCCTGTTGCGCGCCGAACATCCATAACATCAGCATATTGATCAGGACGTGACCGACACCGGCATGCAGGAATGAATAAGTGAGGAGTTGCCAAATCATTCCGTAGTGCAACACCAGAGCCGGCGTCAATCCGCCATAAAGCTCCAGAATGCCTTTTACTCCTGGCGCAACCGCCCCCAGCACCACTTGCAGAAAATAGATCCCGACGCAGGCAATGACGATTCTCTTCACCCAGGGGGTGAAGGGCGGGAAGCTCAACGAGAGGGTGCGTCCAGAGGGCATAAAACCAGTTGTCAGATCTCTAGAGTCAATTCTCAGCCTAGTCTAGCACCTGCAAATCCACCAGGAAGTTTAAGAGCCGTAAAGCCTAAATTCTGCATCATATCCGGGCTTGGGGGTCAAGACAGATTTTGAAAGCCAAGTACTTGACCTGCGCTGCAAGAGCATTAAATATTATCAGTGCGTCCTAATAGAACGGAGGGGAATTATGGTGTTGTGTCCCGAGTGCGAGCATAACCTGGATATCGATGAGGACGGAGTCGATGAAGGGGAAGTGGTGTCCTGTCCGGAGTGTGGCACGGACTTTGAGGTCGTGACCGTCAGCCCCATCGCCCTGAAGTCGGTGGAAGAGGCAAAGTACGAGGAGGACGACGAAGAAGAGGAAACGGAAGACGGTGACTACTCTTAGTTTGCGCGAGCGGCAGTTCCCAGCTTTTTCTCGGGGTTGGGCACGAATCGCAACATTTTCCCTTCTGATCGCCGCCCTCACTCTGGTTCTCGCGGAAGCTTCTGCCAGCGATCTCTTCGCACAGACAAACCGTAACGAGAAACCCTACGCGGTGATTGTCGGAACCGTATGGGGTCCTGACGACAAGCCGGTTTATGGAGTCAAGGTCAAGATTCGGCGCGAGAATGAGAAGAAAGCCCGCTGGGAGGTTTATTCAGACCACCATGGAGAGTTTGGCCAGCGGGTGCCAGCAGGCAAGGCAGACTATGTGGCTTGGGCGGATTCGAAGGGCTATAAATCTACGGTGGCAATCCACGTGGATTACGACGAACGCGTGGATACCGGGTTACATCTAAAATGAGAGCAACGTATCTCGGCGGGTGGAGGAACTCGGCATGAAGAAGCGATCTGCGATGCTGCTCGGGACATTGCTTTTCACCGGAGCATTTGCCATTTCGGTGGCAGCAAGTCCGAATCCTCCGAAAGACAAAGACCAGATCGTCGGCCGCATGCTTACCGGCAAAGTTCTGGACAAACGAGACAATCCGGTGGTCGATGCCGTGGTGTATCTTTCCAACACCCGCACGCGCGCGGTGAAGACTTATATTGTGGGACCCGACGGTACCTACCGCTTCCCTGACCTTGCAACCAATGTCGATTTTGAGATATACGCGCAATACAAGGGGCAGAAGAGCGATACCAAGGCAGTGAGCCAGTTCGACGATCACAAACAAATCAATATCGTACTGAGAATTGATACCAAGTAGGTTCGATTCCTCAAGGAGTACCAGTCTTGCATCCACCCTCAAATATCCCTGTCATCGCTCTCAGGCGCGCGCATTGGCTGCAATACGGGTTAGCAGTTGCAGTCGTGATTTTAGCCGGGTTCTTTCTCGCGAGTAGCGGCAGCCGCACCGGCGCCATCGCCCAACCGCAGCCCCCGCAACCGTCCTCTGGATCGACAGCGGCGAATGCCGTAGTCACTTATCACAATGACAATGCTCGTACCGGCCAGAACCTGAATGAAACCGTACTGACCCCGGCCAATGTAAAACCCTCGAGTTTCGGGAAGTTGTTCGTAATCCCGACCGATGGCAAGGTTGATGCCCAGCCGCTTTATCTACCGAACGTGAACACTCCCAGCCGTGGCAAGCACAACATCTTATACGTGGCGAGTGAGCACGGTACGGTTTATGGGGTGGATGCTGACACCGGTTCAGTCCTATGGCAGATATCGACTTTGCTGGCAGGCGAGAAGCCCAGTGACGACCGCAGTTGTTCGCAGGTGATACCGGAGATTGGGGTGACCGCGACGCCGGTGATTGACCCTTCCGCCGGTCCGCATGGCACCATCTATGTAGTGGCTATGTCGAAGGACGGCTCCAAAAACTACCATCAGCGCCTTCATGCGCTCGACGTCACAACCGGCGCGGAACAGTTCGGAGGGCCGAAGGAGATTCAAGCGGTTTTTCCAGGGAATGGAGACAACAGCTCAGGAGGCAGCGTAGTCTTCGCTCCTGGGCAATACGAAGAGCGGGCGGGCTTACTCCTTATCAATGGAATCGTATATACGGCGTGGACGTCGCATTGCGACCATCGTCCATACACCGGCTGGGTGATCGGCTACGACCAGAAAACGCTGGCCCAGGTGAGCGTGTTAAACGTAACTCCGAACGGCAGCGAGGGCGCGATCTGGATGGCCGGGGCCGGCCCGGCGGCCGACAACAGCGGCAACATCTATCTGCTGGATGCCAACGGCGTCTTTGATACTAAACTCGATGCCCGCGGGTTTCCCAGTCAGGGCGATTTCGGAAATGCATTTCTGAAGATCTCGACCAGCAACCAGCAATTGGCGGTTGCGGATTATTTCGAGATGTTCAATCAGGCGCCCGAAAATCGTGCGGACCAGGACCTGGGATCGGGCGGGGCGTTGGTGCTGCCCGATTTAAGAGACAGCGCAGGCAAAGTACGGCACCTGGCCGTTGGTGCCGGTAAAGACAGGAACATATACGTTTTGGACCGGGATGCGCTGGGAGGTTTCAATCCTACGTCGAACAACATCTACCAGCAGGTCTCAGCAGCTTTTCCAGGCCGCGGCGTTTACTCCATGCCGGCGTACTTCAACAACACGCTGTACTACGGAGCGGTGGCGGATCAGATCAAGGCTTTTTCCATCAGCCAGGCGCGGCTGGCGCCATCTCCCAGTTCGAGCACGAGCCACAAGTTTCCGTATCCGGGGGCGACGCCGAGTATCTCCGCCAACGGCACCAGCAATGCCATCCTGTGGGTAGCGGAGAATGACGATCCTGCGGTGCTGCACGCCTACGATGCGACTAATCTTTCCAACGAGCTTTACAACAGCAGCCAGGCTGCCGGCGATCGAGATGGACTAAGCGAGGGTAACAAGTTCATTGTTCCGACCGTAGTGAATGGCAAGGTCTACGTGGGAACGATCAATGGAGTCGGAGTGTTTGGGTTATTGAAGTAAGAGAAAGAAAAAGCCGCCATTTCTGGCGGCCTGTCATTTTGCTTTTGATCCGTGGCCGGTTTTGCCCGTACCGATTCGTCCTTAGTTGCTCTCGTTGCCGGCGCGTTTCCACGACATCAACTCACCGATGGTGGAACCACCCGTACTGGCAACGGGATGCTTGTAGGCTTCCACTTCCTTGTGGGTTGCTTCTTCGCCCACAGCCTTGATACTGAGCCCTACTTTCTTCTCTTCCGGATGCATCTTGATGATTTTGAAGTCGTGCTCCTGGCCGGGTTCGAGTGTCAGTGGCTGACCATTGGCGTCCACCGCTTCCGAGTTATGGCAGAGACCCTCAATGCCTTCAGCGATCTCCACAAACGCTCCAAAGCTGGCTACACGCAGAACTTTCCCGCGCATTACGTCGCCTACGTGATATTTCTCGAAGAAAGCTTCCCAAACGTCCGGTTGCAGTTGCTTGACGCCGAGCGAGAGACGCCGTTTGTCAGGCTCAATTGCCAACACCAAGGCTTTCACCCGATCCCCCTTCTTGAGCACTTCTGAAGGATGTTTAACCCGCTTGGTCCAGCTCAGATTGCTGACGTGGACCAACCCGTCAATTCCATCCTCGATTTCGATGAAGGCGCCAAAATCGGTCAGGTTGCGCACCCGGCCTTCGACCTGAGCTCCTATCGGATATTTCTCATGCAACGCATCCCAGGGGTTAGACGCCAGTTGCCGCATGCCCAAAGAGATACGGCGCTCAGCCGGAGTCACGCTTAGAACCACGCATTCCACGTGATCATTTACGTTGACCAGCTTGGAGGGGTGCTTCATGCGCTTGGACCAGGTCATCTCGCTGACATGCACCAGGCCTTCAATGCCCTGCTCCAGTTCCACAAAGGCGCCGTAGTCGGTCACGCTGATGACGCGACCGCTGACGTGGGCGTCCACCGGATAGCGATGCTCAGCATCCAGCCAGGGATCGGGAGTAAGCTGCTTGAATCCAAGCGAGACCCGCTGCTTGTCTTTGTCGTACTTCAGAACTTTGACGTGAATGGTGTCGCCGACGTTGACAAGGTCACGGGGATGGGTCAGACGTCCCCAGGACATATCGGTAATGTGCAGCAGGCCGTCGATGCCTCCCATGTCCACAAAAGCACCGTAGTCCGTCAGGTTCTTGACTACGCCGGTCAGCGTGGAGCCCTCTTCCAGGTTCTCCAACGTCTTGGAGCGCTTCTCGCCTTGTTCTTCCTCCATCACCTGCTTGCGGGAAACCACGATATTGCCGCGCTTCTTGTTTAGCTTGATGATGGCAACTTCGAGGACTTGACCTTTGGCTGCATCCAGATTGCGAGTGCGGCGCAAGTCGGCTTGCGAACCCGGCAGAAATGCGCGGGCGCCCATAATATCGACCGTAAGTCCGCCTTTGATGCGCTCGACCACGACCGCCTGGATCGGCTTCTTCTCGTTGTACGCCTTTTCAATCTCATCCCAGGAGCGGATCTTCCGGGCTTTCAGGTGCGAGAGATTGATGTAGCCTTCCTCGGCCTCGCCTTTGTCCCGCATCACGGCAATTTCGTCACCTGGCTGGAACCGGGGCTTGCCCTCGTGATCCAGCACTTCGGAGAGCGGCAGCATGCCCTCGGACTTGGCGCCGATATCCACCACCACGTGAGTGGGGGTGAGCTTGAGCACCGTGCCCTTGAGCACTTTGTCTTCGCCTTTGGCCTCTTCGGTTTCGGTGGTGAAGCTCTCCAGGGCAGAGGCAAAGTCGTCGCTGCCAGTAGCTGCTGGTTTGTCGTCCGAGCGCTGAGTTGTGGTATCCAACGCGACTTCCGCGGTGGGGTCGTCGGGCGAGGTGGCAACGGGTTCAGTCATGGTTGAGGTTGAGGATTCCGGGTTGTGGGGGATGTTGTCGTCGAACAAAGTCATGGCCTCTCTGGTCAAATCGCACGCTTGAGTGCGAAGGATACGGGGCTTGCTTAGCAGACTGCTGGCGTGGTTCTTAGGTTGTGTTGAGCCCGTCCTGGCGAACGGACTGTTGACAATCCCAGCGGTCGGACGTTTCTAAAAAGCTAACCCGCGTCCTAAGGGAACTCTTCGACTATAGCAACCGCTTCCGAAGAGTGTCAAACCCCAAAATCGAGGATATTGGGGGTGTGTTAATAACAGGTTAAAAGCCGTGTTTTGGCCTGATGCCGCTGCCGGATGGCTGTGATTTTTGTGCCCCAGCCCATGACATGCGTTGCCGTTTGTCCCGGCACATCGTTTCCAGGTGTGGTTAGGAATCTGAGCAACAGAGCCAGCCTTCGACGGCGATGCTCACCGCCCACACCATCAAATTTACAATCTTTCCTATTGACCCGCTCCCGCTCGCGGGGTAGCATACCTCCGCTGTTCACCCCTGGGGATTTCTCGCAGTAAATTTCACTTCGTTTGAGGCTCCCGATGAACGTCACCCGCTTCGTCCCCTCCTTGGTAGTTTGCGTAGGGCGAGGCGGATGGCCCTTGAACCCTGTTGATCGTCTGATCGCAACCGTGGCTTTTCTCATGTTGGAAGTAGCTTTCGCCGCTGGCCAAGCGGGGAGTCCGGCTATTGACGCAGGCGGTCTTCACCCGACCTCGTGTTCTCCCGCTCCCTGCGTGTTGCCACCCACCCAGGCGTCAGAAGGTGGCGCCGAGGTCAGCGACGCACCCATCGTGGCCGACCCGCTCAATCCCTTGAACCTGCTGCTGGGCAGCTTTGACGCGAATTGCC
>DATHOQ010000052.1:0-92881 GCA_035484735.1 Terriglobales bacterium
TCGACGTGCGCGTAGTGCCGGTTCGCCGTCTCATACTCCACGTGCGCCGTGGCAATCGTGATTCCGCGTGCCTTTTCTTCCGGAGCGTTGTCGATCGAATCAAACGACCGGAACTGAATCTTCGGATTGTGCTTCGACAGAACCTTGGTGATCGCCGCCGTCAACGTCGTCTTGCCGTGATCGATGTGACCAATCGTCCCAACGTTGCAGTGCGGCTTATTGCGATCAAATTTTTCTTTCGCCATTTCCGTTTTTTCCTTTGTAGCGCCGGACTCGCACCGGCTATCTAGTCGTGGTAGCGCCGGCGCTTCGCCGGCAATCGCCAAATCAACTACTCAATCAGCTACGAATACTGATACACCTTGTGAAACCTGGTTCGGAGCACCTGATCGACCTCTTCAACCTTGGACAGGTAAAACTCCCGCACCTGCGCCTGATCCGAAACCGGCAGCGACTCGTATAACGCCCTCGCCGCTCCCGTCTTGCCGCCAGCTACGGCATCGATCAAGTTCGCCGCTAAAATCTTATCCACATCGCGAGCGCGAATCCCATGACTCTTAAGCGCTTTCAGATACTTCTCAATCCGCTCACGCGCAAAAACCCGTTCAATAGCAACCTTCAACTCATCGAACTCACGCTCGTTTACAACTTTAATTGTGGCCTGCTCAAAGCTCATTGCGTTTCAAACTCTGGAGCGGGAGACGGGAATCGAACCCGCGACCAACAGCTTGGAAGGCTGTGACTCTACCACTGAGTTACTCCCGCCCAAACCAGCTGTCAGCTCTCAGCTGTCAGCTCTCAGTAAAACCTTCGCTCGCCCAAATTCAAATTCTGGAGCCGATGATCAGGATTGAACTGATGACCTCTCCCTTACCAAGGGAGTGCTCTACCAACTGAGCTACATCGGCTCTAGTACACCCTCAGCAACAACGCCCTCGGCAATCAATCCGCTGACTTCGAACCCGCCTGCTCTTCTTCAATCCGCGTGCGCCAGTAAAATAGCGCCGACTTAAAAGCAAACAGTCCCAGGATCAGCAGCGTTCCAGTTCGCAGCTTCAGATTCCATCCGGAAATCTGAATCGGCTCATCCGACAACGTAGTCCAGGCCAGAATTCCGAGCACGGCATACGCGACCAAAGCCAGCACGAACTTTTTATTAACCGTCAACTTCTACCGCCTCAGCCTCATTCACTGAAGCTCTCATCTGGTGCACAGGGGAGGATTCGAACCTCCGTACCTCCTGAGAGGGACAGATTTACAGTCTGTTGGCTTTAACCGCTCACCCACCTGTGCAAATCCGGAAACTCTCGGCGCGCATGAAAACGCTCGCCACGAAAACGCCTGGCACCAAAACGCGACCCAGCGAGCACACCTACGTCACAGCTTATGTCGTACGGCACTTCGCAGCTCGGGAAACGTAATGCGGGAACTTCTCGCCTGACAGTTACACTCGCCGGAAATTACCTGATGAAGTCCGTTATAACCGTTTGCGCCTCTCGCGACGCGCTTCCGCGCAGACCGCGGTGTTCCTGAAATTATTCCTTGGAGCTGGCGAAGGGATTTGAACCCCTGACCCTCTGATTACAAATCAGATGCTCTACCAGCTGAGCTACGCCAGCGGTCAGGGACACACGCCCTTTCGGAGCATATTAATCCCCTTGATCCCTTCCGCTTGTCCGGGACAACTGTAAAATTTATCACAACGGCAATTTACGTGCAAGGAGACCTTTTGACCTTTCTGTCGAATCAACAATCCGGCCGCTTCTAGTTTCCATTCTGGGTGCTATGATGAGCTTCTCCGGCAGGCTTGTGCGCAATTCCCGTGAGTGGTGCCTTCGGCCGCCTGCCGTCCTGACATGCGAATTCGACGCAGCCTCCCCATCCTCCTAGCCGTTGCGCTTGTAGTTGCGGTCGTCGCACTGATGGTCGTCCTCCGTAAACATGCGCCGCCCGAGCCGGCTCGTCTTCTTCCTTCCGCCGACGGCTTCGCCTACATCGATCTGCAATGGATGCGTCGCGCTAATATCACCGGCGAGCTGCCGCCCGTGCCGCACGATCCTGACTACGAACGGTTCATCAACGCCACCGGTTTTCAGTTCGAGCGCGATCTGGATGAAGCTGCCATCGCAGTTCACTATCCCGAATCGATCGCTGCCGCCGTCCCCGGTCAACCCAACGAAGCCCGCTTTTCCGAAGTGTTCGTTGGCAAAGTCCAGGGTGAACGCCTGCGTGCTTATCTCAGCAATCTTTCCCGTGCGGTCGAGACCTACCGCGCCGTCGACATCTACACTATCCCGGTCGAAGATCGCACCGTCCGGGTCGCGATTCTGGGCGTCGATACCGTCGCGGCGTCTAACTACCCCGATCCCGGCGTGATCCGCGGCATCGTCGATCGCTCGCGTAAACTGGCATCGCCCTTCGGCGGCCCCGCACTGTTGCGGCAGTACTACCCGCAGGTTCCATTCGGCAGCCTGGCGTGGACAATCTTTAGAATTCAGCCTCGAACTGACCGGGCCGCGTCAATTCCAAATAACTTGTCTTTTCTCTTTGCTCAGCCGGCAGTCGTAGTCGCCTCCGTACGCTTCATTCGTGCGCTGCACCTGCGTGCGGTGGCTTTCACCGGAAGTGACGAGGAGGCCCAGCATTTGACCGAACAACTGAGCACATTTCTTAACCTGTTTCACGCCGCGGACAACACCACCGCACGCTCCGCAACCGATGCCGACGTCAAAGCCATCTTCGACAGCCTGCAAGTGGAGCAGCAAAAAGACCGTACGCTGCTGACCGCTATCGTGCCCGTGGGCTTCATCCGTAAAGCTCTGGCCGAGGCTCCAACCGCGCTGCAACCGCCCCCTGCCCCTCTGCCACCGCCCGCGCAGAAGAAGTCCAGCAAGCGTCATTGATAACCTCACAACATGCAGTTCGCGTGGACACAGTCACGCGATGCGACTTTTTCGCCCCGCCAACGTCGAATCAGTTAACACGCGCAGGCTCCTTATTCGCTCTCGCTGACGCTCGGGAAAGGTAAAATAACTCTCAATGGCTACTCTTCCGCTTCCTATTGCCGCGTTTGTAGCGGGCTTGATCTCATTTCTCTCGCCATGCGTCCTGCCTTTAGTGCCGGGCTATGTGTCGCTGATCTCCGGGGCTGGCGTCGAGGAGCTCAAAGCGCAGGAGTCGCGACTGTTTCGCAAGATGATGTTGAACTCCGTCAGCTTCATCCTCGGATTCAGCGTTGTATTTATCACCCTCGGCGCCATTTCTACCGAGGTCGGCCAGTTGCTGGCGCGCTACAAGTCCAGTCTGGCACAAGTCGCGGGCGTCGTCATTATCTTGTTCGGCCTGCACCTGACAGGAATCTTTCGCATAAATGCTCTCTATGCTGATAAGCGCCTGCACAATGTAAAAGGTGGCAGCACTCCCGGCGGCGCGTTCTTGATCGGCTTCGCCTTCGCCTTTGGCTGGACTCCCTGTGTGGGGCCTATTCTAGCGGTCATCCTGGGATTTGCCGCCGCTCAGGATTCCGTGACCAAGGGAATCTTGCTGCTCTCCATCTATTCCCTGGGATTGGCGGTGCCGTTCTTGCTGACCTCGTTTGCCATTGAGCGCTTCCTGAAGTTCTACGGCCGGTTCAAGACGTTCATGCATGGGCTCGAAGTGTTCAGTGGCGCCTTGCTGATCGCGCTCGGCGTGCTGCTGGTTCTGGGACGCTTTACCATCATCTCGAATTATCTTTCTTTCTTAAATCGCTTTGCACTGTAGTTGGGAGTAGACCCGTGAAACGTGACCCGGTTGTCATCATCGTTGTGGCCATGGTGGTTTCTCTGATGCTGGTCTTCGGATTCAATATGGCCCGCAAGACCAAGGACAACTCCGTCCCCGGCCCGCAAACCAAAGGCGACACCGCTCCCGATTTCACCCTGCCATCGCTCGATGGCAAGAACACACGATTGTCTGATTTCCGCGGCCAAGCCGTGTTGCTCAACTTTTGGGCCACCTGGTGCGCACCCTGCAAAATCGAAATGCCCTGGTTCGTCGAACTACAGAAACAGTATGGGGCCCAGGGCTTTCAGATTGTCGGTGTCGCCATGGACGACGCTAGCGCCAAGGAAATCGCTGACTTCGCCAAAGAGATGGGTGTCAATTACCCCGTGCTGGTGGGAAACAATTCGGTCGGCGATGCCTACGGTGGCGTACAGTTCTTGCCCGAGAACTTCTATATTGATCGCAATGGCAAATTGGTCGCGCGAGCCTTTGGCCTCAAGAGCCGCAGTGAGATTGAAGATGAGATCAAGACAATTATTGCTTCCAAGAGAACGCCGAAATAAAAGCAAGATTGTGAGGAGACTGACCGAATGCCGAGCACTCTTACCAGGACGATTCTAAGCATCAGTCTCCTGACCGCTCTGCTGCGCGCCCAGGAACCTCCGGGCAAGAAAATCCCATCGATCACCCTATCGCCCACCCCGGTGGCTTCCATCACTCGAGGCAAGGCCAGCACCGTAGAGTTGCGATTTCATGTGTCCTCGGGGTTTCACGTCAATTCCAACAAACCCACCGCCGAGTACCTGATACCAACCGCGCTTAAACTCGACGTGCCCACCGACATCGTCCTGGGCCGTATTACCTACCCCGAGGGACAACCGATGAGTTTCGCATTCGCACCTGATGAGAAGCTCAGTGTCTACAGCGGAGAATTCGATGTCGCAGTGATGGTCAGGCCGATGGCCAGCGTCCTGCCCGGCAAATATGTCGTCCGGGGCGAGCTCAAATACCAAGCCTGTGACAACGCCGCTTGTTACCCGCCCAAGAAACTGCCGGTGCAATTCGAAGTGAAGGTGGTGAAGGCGCCGCCTCCGCCTGTAAAAAACCCTGCTCAGAGTCCCCACGTCCATAACTGAGCTGGCAGACAGGCACTTCTGCTCGCGAGGCAACTTTGTCCCCGACTTCACAAAGAGCAATCAGCACCACAGGTGATACCCATTGAATCGAGCGGAACGGCTTATCGCTGATCGTTGACCGTGAAAAACTTATATCGGCGCGTATTACTTCCCTTTCTTCTCGATCTTCGCCCACGTATCTTTTAGCGCCACCGTTCGGTTGAACACCAGCTTGCCCGGCGACGACTCGCGATCCACGCAGAAATATCCCAAACGCTCAAACTGGTAGCGGCTGCCGACGGCCGCCTCAGCCAGCGACGGTTCGACTTTGCACTGGGGAAGCACTTCGAGTGAGAGCGGGTTCAAATTCGCAGTAAAGTCCTCGCCCTCGGAAGTGCGATTCGGATCCTCGCAGGTGAAAAGATTCTCATATAGCCGCACCTCGGCATCCACGGCATGTGCCGCCGATACCCAATGAATGGTCGCTTTCACCTTACGCCCATCCGGAGGAGAATTGCCGCCCCGGGTTTCAGGGTCATACGTGCAATGCACTTCGACAACTTCGCCGTCGTCGTTCTTCACCACGCTCTTGCAAGTGATGAAGTAGCCGTAGCGCAACCGCACCTCGCGCCCTGGCGACAGCCGGAAATATTGCTTGGGCGGATCTTCGCGGAAATCGTCTTGCTCGATGTATAGCACCCGGGAAAACGGGACCTTGCGCGTACCTGCGCCCGCATCTTCCGGATTATTAACCGCGTCCATCTCCTCGACTTGATTCTCGGGATAGTTGTCGATCACCACCCGCAGCGGCCGCAGAACCGCCATCACCCGTGGCGCCCGCTTGTTCAGGTCTTCACGCACGAAGTGTTCGAGCATCGCCAGTTCAATCGAGCCATTGGTTTTTGACACTCCAATCGCGCCGCAGAAGTTGCGGATCGCCTCCGGCGTGTAGCCGCGACGTCGAATCCCGCTAATCGTCGGCATACGCGGATCATCCCAGCCGCTCACCCGCTTTTCCTGAACCAGTTGCAGCAGCTTGCGTTTGCTCAGCAGCGTATAGGTGAGGTTCAGCCGGTCGAACTCGATCTGCTGCGAAGGAAAAATCCCCAGCTGCTGAATAAACCAGTTGTACAGTGGCCGATGGTCTTCAAACTCCAACGTGCACATCGAGTGCGTCACTCGCTCCAGCGAATCCGACTGCCCGTGCGCGAAGTCGTACATCGGGTAAATGCACCACTTCTTTCCCGTGCGATGATGCTCCGTATGCAGAAGGCGGTACATCACCGGATCGCGCATATTCAAATTCGGTGAAGCCATATCGATCTTCGCCCGCAATACGCGTGACCCGTCGGGGAATTCTCCCGCCTTCATGCGCTCAAACAGATTCAGATTTTCATCCACGCCACGATTGCGGAACGGACTGTCCTTGCCCGGCTCGGTCAGCGTGCCGCGGTATTTGCGGATTTCATCAGCCGACAAGTCGTCCACATAAGCCTTCCCTGCCTTGATAAGCTGCACCGCCCATGCATAGAGCTGATCAAAATAGTCCGACGCATAAAACAACCCATCCCAATGGAAGCCGAGCCACTTCACGTCTTCCATGATCGAATCGACGTATTCCGTCTCTTCCTTTGAGGGATTGGTATCGTCGAAACGCAGGTTGGTATGGCCGCCAAATTCGTCCGCCAAGCCAAAATCAAGGCAGATCGCCTTAGCATGGCCAATGTGCAAATAGCCGTTCGGTTCCGGAGGAAATCGAGTCTGGACCCGGCCTTGGAATTTGTTGGTCTTCTGATCATCCAGAATGATGTCGCGTACGAAGTTCGAAGGTGCAGCGGGCGGCTCGGGTAATGGCTTGGCTGCGGCCTCGGCTGAGGAATTAGGCGGATTCACATCTTGATCTTAACCCAAGAAAGTACATTCAAGACATGCCGAGCCTCTAGTAACCTTGCTTCGTCACGTCGGCTCCGAATGATCATGACGGCTTACGAGTTGATGCCGCTGAGGTCGCAAGTCCTACTGCAGAGTATTTTAGGTTCTTACGGCGACCGCCTCTGAGCTCATCCACCCATCGTCAGCACTACCCGGAACCTGGCCTTTCCGCTGATCATCTGCTGATAAGCCTCGGCGGCCTTTTCCAGCGGATAGCGCTCAATCATGGGACGCACCCCGCTAAGCACGCTGAATAGCAACGTATCCTCGGAGTCTTTCGCCGTTCCTGATGGCCAACCCTGAACCGCGCGCCGGGACATGATGAGTTGCAACGGCGTGATGTTCAGCGGCTCCATGGTTGCCCCCACCACCAGCAGCTTGCCACCCGGCGCCAGTCCCTCCACCAAAGCTGCCATGGATTTCGAATCAGGGGCGGTAGCCAGTACCACCCGGGCTCCTCCCAACTTTTGCAAGGCGGCGACCGGCTCTCCAGTATCAGTATCGACGTACTCGTGCGCACCCAGCTTCTTTGCCAGAGCTTCCTTGTCGCCTCCGCGGCCGATGGCCACCGTGTGGAAACCCATTTGCCGTGCATACTGAATTCCCAAATGTCCCAAGCCTCCAATCCCCTGCACGGCTACCAAGTCTCCCGACCTCAAGCCTGCGTTGCGCATCGCGTTGAACACGGTAATTCCGGCGCACATCAGCGGGGCAGCCTGGTCCGCTGGCAATTCGTCGGGCATCGCAGCCACGGCTTCAGCCGGAACCACAATGTACTCGGCATAGCCACCATCGAAGTGAATGGCCGTAATCTTCTCAACTTTGCAGAGAACGAAATCTCCACGGCGGCAGGGATCACACACAAAGCAATGCCCGCCATGCCACCCCACTCCCACGCGCTGACCCGCCTTCCACTGCGTAACATCGGCGCCGACCGTATCAATCCGCCCGGCAATCTCGTGTCCGGGCACGCGCGGATATTGCAACCCCGGCCACAGTCCTTCCTTGACCAGCGTATCGCTGTGACAAATACCGCACGCTTCCACCTTGATGCGCACTTGCGCTCGTCCTGGCTCAGGAATTGGTCGCTCGACGATTTCGAAATTGCCTCCGGGCTTGCCAACTTGTACGGCTTTCATTTTGGACATGATTCCTTCCTCAGCAGAGAATTAGAAGATAAGAGCAGACTCTTTCGCTCGCAGGAAATAAATAAGGAAACATCGCTATAGATGGCTGAGCAACCTGCAGGGATGCAGAAATCAGCACCCGCCGTAAATGCTATTTACGATCTTGCCGGCCGAAAACGCACGAACCTACTGGATTTTCTTAATGGCCTGCTCGACTCTCACCAGAGTCGTCTCTTTCCCCAACACTTCCAGCGTCTCAAACAGCGGCGGGGCATTTTTGCGGCCGCAGACCGCGACCCGAATCGGCTGGAACATCTGCCCGGCTTTGACTCCCAACTCCTGCGCCGCAGCCCGGAGCGCGGCGTCTAAGGGATCGTGCTTGAACTCCGTCTTCTCCAACACTTCGTGGGCGCGCTGCAAGACTTTCTGCGCCATGGCCGCATCGCCCTTTTGCGGAACGAGTTCGGCCGGATCATAGGGCGCCAGCTGATCCACAAAGAAGAAGTCCGCAGCCACCAGCACGTCGCGCAACAGCTTGATGCGTTCGCGGATGAGCGGCGTAATCCGCAGCATCTTCGCAAAATCAATGCTGAACCCTGCCTGGCACACAATGGGCAACAAACGCGCGCTCAGGTCTTCGACCGTAGATGCGCGAATATGCTCCGCGTTCAGCCACACTGCCTTGGCGTCGAAGGGATCTTCCTGGGTGAAATTCACGACCGCATTCGCCCGATTAATGCCTTCTAGGGAAAATGCCTGGGTCAGCTCCGAAACGCTCATCTGCTCGCGATCGTTCTTCGGCGACCATCCCAGCAGGCATAGAAAGTTGATAAATGCTTCCGGCAAGAATCCCGCATCGCGGTAGGTAGTCACGCTGACCACCGGCCCATGACGTCGTTTTGAAAGCTTGGTCCCATCAGGAGCAACCAACAGCGGCAGGTGCGCGAACTGCGGCGGCTTGACGCCCGCAGCTTCGAAGATCAAAACATGCTTGAAAGTGTTGGTCAGGTGATCCTGGCCGCGAATGATGTGGCTGATGTTCAAATCCGTGTCATCAGCGCACGATGCCAGATGATAAGTCGGCATTCCGTCACTGCGCAGCAAGGCAAAGTCCTCAACGTCGGCCGCCGACTTCGCCTGCTCACCATATACCGCATCCGTGAAGCTAACGGGCTGACCGCCTTCGCGAGGCACGCGAAAGCGCAGCGCAAATGTTTCTCCGGCTGCCGCGCGCCGGTCGCTCTCCGCTCGCGAAAGCTCGCGCATCCCGGGATTAAACAGCCATGCACCTTGCGCGCTGGACCTGTCAGTTTCCCCCGCATGCGCCGGAGTAAAGTCGCGGTAGGCGAGGCCCTTTTCGAAAATCGCCCAGGCAATCTTCCGATGCAGCTCCAACCTCTCCGACTGTTTGTATTCCTCGTCCCAACCCAACCCTAGCCACTTCAGACCCTCGAAGATGGAACTCACGGAGGCTTCTGTGTTGCGCTCCACGTCCGTGTCGTCGAGCCGCAGGATCATAGTCCCGCCGTTGTGGCGAGCGTATAACCAGTTAAAAATGAACGTGCGGGCGCTGCCGACGTGTAAGAAGCCCGTTGGCGAGGGCGCAAAGCGCACACGGGGACCGCTTCCCGAGACTGCCGGATACGAAGGTTGGTTCATGTAAGGTGGTCACCTGCGATGTTACGGGCCAGCGAAAAGCACCGTCAAGCCGCTAATCCTTGGTAATGGGCCACCAGGTTACCCGGAAGAAACTATCTAGGGCTTCTGAATCATCCAAAAGTGTTGTGTTGTCGCGGATCGTATGAAAACATAGCATTCATTGGATCCGATTCTTCCCGTCGCAGGGAAGGAATCGGAGATTTCCGTCTATTATGAACACTTTTGTCCTCAGTATGGTGATCGTTCCCGGGGTCGTGGCCCTGTTGCTGGTACTGCTCTTCACTTATTTGTACGAGCAGAGCCGGCAGCAGTACTTCCGCGCCTGGCAGCTGGCCTGGGGATTCTACACACTGCACTATGCTCTCGACGCCTGGGAAGCGATCAACCATCCTTCAGCGCCAGTATCATTTTTCGCGTCTTTACTTCTGGTGTCGATGACAATCTGCATCTATGTCTCAACCCGGTTGATGCGCGACAAGTACCGACTGCGCTGGGATGACATTGCTCTTGCCTTGGCCGGGATCGGCCTCGCCTGGTGGACTCTGCAGACGCAGATAGTAAATGGCGTGTTTCGCCCGGAAGGCTACCTGACTCCACACTTGCCCTTAAACGTGGGCACCGGCCTGGTGCTCCTCTACTGTTCTGCCTATTTCTACCGTCATGCTCATCGCAAGAACTCCCTGGCGTTCACTCTGCTGGCCGTGTCGCTGGCCCTGTGGGCAGTCCTGATGGTCTTCGGTGAGCTGCATGATCCCTTTATCGTCATCTTCGGAAGCGCGGGCCATTTCCTCGGCCCCATCCCGCAGATGTTGCTCGGCATCGCCATGGTGATGGTGCTCTTCGAGAATGAGCGCAATGCCGTACAGGAAAACGCGCTGGCTTTTTCCACCCTTGGCGTCGACCCCACTCGTCTGCTGTCCGCCGAAGACCTGACCCCCAGCCTGCAAAGCATTTTGGACCGTTTGGTGGCCCCACTGCCGACCGCGCGTGCGATGATCTACGTCTCCGAGCGCTGGCGTGCCGTTCTCCCCTCAGTTCAGCGCGGCTTCTCACCCGAACTCGTCAATAACATGACGAGAACTGGCGCCGGGGAGTATATCGCCGAACTGGCATACCGGCGCGGCGGGTTTGTCACCTTCCGCAACGTGGCGGAAATGTCGGAGCCGCTCCCAGCCTTCCCGGGCGCCAAGTTTGAGCAATTCCGCGACGTCATGAAGCAGGAGAATGTCCGAAACTTCACCGCCGTGAGCCTGCAGACTCGAGAGCACAATTTCGGTGTCATCTTTTTCCCGGACGCTGCCCGCCACATGTTCGGTTCGTCGAACCTGCGCCTGTTGATCGGCCTGGCCTTGCAGATTGGACTGACTCTCGAAAACTACGTGGTCATGCACGACGCCCAGCGCCGCACCAAGGAGTACGAACTCCTCACTCAGATCGGCCAGGCCATCAGCTCCCGTCTCGACCAGGACGAGATTCTGAAGACTGTCCACAAGGAACTTGGCCAGATCTTCGATACTGGGAACTTTTACGTCGCTTTCGAGGAGGGGGATGAGATCCGCTTCGAGTTCGACGTGGAAAACGGCCAGATCATGGCCAAACGCTCACGCCGCGTCGACAACGGCCTGACCGAGTACATCCTGCGCACCGGCCTGCCGTTGCTGATTCGTTCTGATCTGGAGAAAACCCGCGAACGCCTGGGTGTCACCTACATTCCTCCGCGCCCGTCCAAATGTTTCTGTGGAGCTCCTATCTTGCTGGGAGGAAAACCCGCCGGCGTCATGGCCGCCATGAGCATGGATCGTGAACACGTCTTCGAGCAACGCGACCTCGAAGTCATGCAAACTGCAGCTGGTCAGGTTTCGGTCGCCGTCGAGAACGCCCGCTTGTTCGCCGAAGAACAGCGCCGCTCCCGCCAGTTGGCCTTCCTCAACAGCATTTCGAAAACCGCCATTTCCAGCGGCGATGCTGAGCAGATGCTGTTGGAGATCGTCGGCCACCTCCAGAAAAACTTTCGCTTCGACCACATCGGCATCGGGATCTTCGACTACATCCGCAAGGACATTGAGATCAAAGCCGAAGCCGGCACTACTGCCAAGGCGCTTGGCAAGCGGATTCCGCTCGGGGCCGGCATTCTGGGCCGGGTCGCCCGCAGCGGCGAGAGTGCATTGGTGCAAACCACCGGCGAAGAAAACCTCCAGGGTGTACTGCCGGATTCGCGCTCCGTGCTGTGTATTCCCATCGCGTATGGCGAGACGCTGCTTGGCATTCTTAACATTGAGAGCCACGATGAAGACGCGTTTTCGCCCGACGACGTCCTGATCATGAACACGCTGGCCGACCTGCTGGCCACGGCGCTGCACAATTCCTTCGTCTTCCAGAAGTTGCAGCAACAATCAATTACTGACGGACTCACCGGCATCAAGACCCGCCGATTCTTCTGGGAAGCCCTGACTTCCGAATGGAAACGCGCATCACGCTCCGGCCGTCCTTTCTCGGTAGTGCTGATCGACCTGGATAAATTCAAAGAAGTCAACGATAGCCTGGGTCACTTGGAGGGCGATCTGGTTCTGGCCCGCGTGGGACGGCTCCTGGAGCAGAAGTGCCGCCAGTCCAACGTGGTCGCCCGTTACGGCGGAGATGAATTTGTCATCCTCATGCCCGAAACCGGGATGGACCAGGCCCACAGTCTGGCCGAGCGCCTGCGCCAGTGGCTCTCATCTGACCCCATGTTGCAGGAGCATCACATCACCGGCAGCTTCGGCGTCGCTAGTTTTCCCGTGCATGGCCTCTCGGTCGAGGACATTATTCGCGTCGCTGACTCCGGGATGTATGTTTCCAAGCACCATGGCGGGGATCGCGTTTCCATCTCTGATGAATTTGCTTCCGATGAGATCGGAGCGCTACAGCGGCAGCAGATCTCCGCTTTCATCGAAGGCTTCTTGCAGCGGGAACACAATGGCCCCGAACATCTGGACGAGCTTCTCACCACCCTGAAGAAACTGTGCATCCGTGAAGACGGAGAGGAAGATTTCAACACCCAGGTTTTGCGCGAAGCCATTGAGGCCCTGGCGCGCGCCGCGGAACTGCGGGAACTGAACGGCACCGGGCACGGAGAACTGGTCTCGCGTTACGCCCAATTGATCGCCCGCGCTCTCGGCTTCTGCCCGGAAGACTTGGATGACTTGGTCTACGCAGCACGCATCCATGATGCCGGAAAGATCTTCGTTCCCAACCGCATTCTGAACAAATCCGGCCCGCTCACCGAAGATGAATTTTACATGGTGAAATTGCATGCCCACGTGGGAGCGGAGATCGTGGCCACCATCCCCGGCAGCGAAAAGTTGCGAGATGCCATCGAGCATCATCACGAGGCCTTCGATGGAAGCGGCTACCCCGATGGGCTCCGCGGCGAGCAGATCCCCCTCTGGGGGCGCATCTTCGCCATCGCCGATGCCTACGTCAACATGACAACCGAGCGTTCCTTCGCCGGCGCCAAGAGCAGCGAACAGGCGCTCGCTGAGCTCGAACAACTGAGTGGCATCCGCTACGACGGGTTGCTGGTGCGCCTGCTGTTTCACGAACTGAAGAGCGAACACACCCACCCCAGCCTGCGAGACTGACTTTTACTTCGCGCGCGTCTGGTCCAGAAAGTCCCGCAACCGTGCGTATCCGCTGCGGCTCACCGGAAGCTGTGTCCCGTTGCTCAGCACCACCATGTAATTGTCTTTGCTGTAGGGCTCGACCTTGGTCACTTTCTCCAGATTCACAATGTATGAACGGTGAATCCGCAAGAAGCGCGACGGATCAAGAATGCCCTCCAGGCTCGATATCGTCTGCTGCTTGAGATGTTTCTTTCCCTCGCTGACCAGAGCGACGTAATCGTCCTGCGCTTCGGCATAATCCAGCTTGGCGATCGGGATAATAAAAACGCGAGTTCCATCCCTGACCACAATGCGCTCCAGGGGTTGCGAAGCCGGCCGGGCGCTGGATGACAGTTCTGTCGGCGGCGGCAGTTTCCCACCCAGGCGCTGCCGGGCGCGTTGCAGTGCAGTCTCAAAGCGCTCCGCGCCAAAGGGTTTCAGCAGGTAGTCCACCGCGTGGATGTCGAACGCCCGAATCGCATATTCGTCGTAGGCCGTTACGAAGACCACCGCCCGGTCAGTGCCGATCAATTCCAGCACTTCGAAGCCATCCAGCTTGGGCATCTGTATGTCGAGAAAAATCAGGTCCGGCTTGAGTTCCGTGACCGCCTTCACCGCCTCGAAACCATTGGCGCACTCCGCGGCAATCTCAATCTCCTGATGAGCGGAGAGGAATTCGCGCAACATTTGCCGCGCCAACTCCTCGTCATCCACGATTACCGCCCTGATTTTCTTGTCCATAGCCCCACTCATGCCACAACTCCGTTTTGTTGCGCCGGCAGGCGCAGGCTCACTTGAAAACGATTGCCTTCGGCCTTCACCGAAATGCTTGCTTCCGGTCCATAGCGGGTATCCAGTCTTTGCCGGATGTTGTCCAGTCCCAGGCCGGTTTTCAATGGCGCCGGAGACTCAGGATCAAAGCTGTTTTCCACAACAATCGAGACTACTCTGGCCTTCTCCTGGACGCTAAGCCGGATGACTCCACCTTCCGGCAGATTGGCAATCCCGTGCCGGATCGCATTCTCCACCAGCGGCTGCAACAGCAATGGAGGAATCAAGGTTTCCATCGTCTGCTTCTGAACCTCTTCTTCCATGTGAAGCCGCGCCCCGAAACGCACTTTTTCAATCGCCAGATAACCTCTTACCAGTGCCAGTTCCTCTTCCAGCGTGATCGTCTCTTTCCCGCCCAGACGCAACGTCGTGCGCAGAAAGTCCGCCAGCAGAATGCACATTTCGCGCGCCTTACCCGCGTCGGAACTGGTAAGAGCGCTGACCGAATGCAGGCAGTTGAACAGGAAATGAGGATTCACCTGAGCGCGCAACGCCTTGAGTTCCGCATCCCGCGCCAGCACACGGGCCTGAAGCGCACGCTCCTGAGCCTCCCGCGAAGCCTGTTCCGCCAGCAACACATAGTGAAATGTCACCGAAAGCACGTACAACAGGATTCCAGTCACCCACAGCAGGGGAATGAATCTTTCTAAACGCTGTTCCAGTCCGGCGAAGCGTGGCCAACGCATAAAGCCGATGGCTAACTCCTCGATCAAGCGAACCCACAACGTGCTGAGCAGGACCGCCGCAGTCAGATGCGTCAGCAGCAGCTTGATGAACCCTGATTTTTCCAGAGGAGTAGCGCGGCACGGATACCACGCGGCCAGACAAACAAACGCATAGGCAAGACACGGCGCGACGATAAGCGCCGTCGCTTCGCCCCATTTCAGCCCGGCCGGCCCAGTCAGCAGGAACACCAGGATCCCTGCCAGCGGAAACCACGCCAGCAGGTACAACCCTAATTGGCGAGGCCGGGTGAGGAGTGGATGCATAGTGCCAGCTCAGTTCCTGACCTCTATGCCGCCCATGATGGCAACGCCCTTTACCACCAGCGTCTTGGTGGTCTGAACGCCTTCCCGGGCCTTGAGGCTGTGCCCACCCATGAAGGCAGCAACTCGCATGGAAACCATCCATGTCTCCGGTACACGGATAACTCCGCCCCCCATCAATGCGTTTACAGTGATGACGGCCTCGTTGCCTTCGATCTCTGCATCCCGCAGATCCACATCAAATCCACCCATGAAAGCCACCAGGTCCCCACCGCGGAAATTCTTTGCGCGGATCCGGTATTCGCCGCCACCCAGCACGGCAAATACATTCAGGTGTGGCGACAGAATGCCGCTGCTCTCCGTCGCCGAACCGCAGTATGCGCGCAAAAGCAGAATCACACCTGCGGCAATCACGAACACCGGCCAGGTTTGCGCCAGACGTAGCCTGAAGTAGCCCAGATGTTCGAGCTCGATGGCCACGCCTGCCGCCAGCAATAAAAAACCCCACCCGCGCCCCGTCTCGCTCTGCGACTGGAAAATCTTGAGCAGGCCCGCTACCGCGAAAATCAGCGCCCAGAAGTCGAAGCTGATAATGTTCATCTGGTCGAGCAGCAGCAGCACTCCCACCACGATCAGCGCGCTACCATTGAGAACTGCGGGATTTATGCCCTTCTGGTTCTCACTCATGATTGCCCTTCCTTGGATCGCCGATTCCCTGACCGCACAGGCGATGGGGTCATTCTCTCCTGTTCCGCCAGCAAAAGGCCTACTCCCAGCACCACCAGCAGCATCGGCGCTGTATGTAAGGTCGTCTGCCAGGACAGCATCCCGCTCCGCACAAGGGAGCCAAGTCTATCAAACATGAATAGCGTACCTGCCACTGCCATGGCGGCGGCAACGATTACCGATTCCCATCGCTCGGGCTGATTTTGCTTTGCCATTTGCCGTCTCCTTGCTCGCTTTCTTTCGTCCTGACCGAAGCCTAGTCGCCACCGGGCTCTGCGTCCCGTCCTTTTCGGTAAACAGCGGCCCGCTACCGGCGATTGGCGAAGCCGTGTCGGAGTGTAACTTTGTTGTCATCCTGAGCAAGCGTTGTTTGCGCCGCGAAGGATCTGGGCGAGCCGCGCGACGTGTCGCGTTCTTTGCGACACAATAATCGCGCGTTTGGCTCGCTTCCTTATACCCCTTGCAACTCTTCCCCGGAAACTTGAAACTGCTTCTCATGCCCATTTCGCTCTCACTCGACAATAAAGTCGCGCTCATCACCGGCGGCTCCCGCGGTATTGGTGCAGCCGCGGTTCGCATGTTCGTCACCGCCGGTGCAAAAGTGATGTTCAGTTTTCAAAAGGCCCAAGAACCCGCCCAGCAACTGGTCAACGAACTCGGAAAGGGGAACTGCGCCGCATTCGCAGCCGATCTTTCCCAGCCGGAGAACGCCTCGAAGCTGGTTGCTGCCACCACAAAAACCTTTGGCCGTCTCGACATCCTGATAGCCAATCATGGCGTCTGGGAATCCACCGACGTCCCTGTCGACCAGATGTCCGACGCGCAATGGCAGCGCACGATCGCCATCAATCTGGAAAGCGTCTTCCAGCTGATCAAGCACTCCGTAGCCCAAATGAAGAAGCAGGGAAAATCCGGACACATCGTGCTGGTCAGTTCCACTGCTGGGCAGCGCGGCGAAGCTTTCCACTGCGACTACGCCGCCAGCAAAGGCGCACTGATCAGCATGGTAAAAGGGCTATCCACCGAACTGGCCAGAGACGGGATTTACGTGAATTGCGTGGCGCCCGGCTGGGTCGAGACCGACATGTCCGCTCCCGCGTTGAGTGATCCCCAAACCCGAGCGGCAATCTTCGCCACCATCCCCATTGGGCGAGTAGCCAAGCCCGATGAGATCGCAGCTCCGATCCTGTTTCTATGTACACCGCAAGCCGGCTTCATCACCGGCGAAATCTTCAACGTCAACGGCGGAGCAGTGCTGGTGGGCTAAAGATGAAGCGGCGAAAGAAACTCGTCAGGCAGCTACAATACTCTTTCGGGCGTCTTACCTAGAAGAATGAAGCTCTTGTTTTCCATCTTGCTCTTCGCCGCGGTTGCAGCCGCGCAGGCCAATCCCGCCGCTCCCGCCATCCCCGTCGACCAGCAAAACGCCAACAAAGCTCGCGCCCTCATCGATCAAGCTATCGAAGCCCTCGGTGGCAACGCTTATCTCAACATCGAAGACATGACTCAGGAAGGCCGTTCCTACAGCTTTCATCACGGCGAACCCAGCGGCGCCGGCGGTCTGTTCTGGCGCATGTATCGTTTTCCCGACAAGGAGCGCATTGAACTTACCAAAAAGCGCGACGTAGCCTACGTGTACAACGGAGACCAAGGGTACGAAATTACCTACAAGGGCGTTCGCTATGACGAACCCAAAGCCGTGTCCGACTTCGTTCGCCGCCGAAAATATTCGCTGGAGTGGGTGCTGCGCCGGTGGTTGAATGAACCCGGCATGGCCCTGTTTTACGATGGCCCCGCCGTCGCTGCCCAGAAAGATACCCAGCAAGTCACGCTGGTGAATTCCCGCAACGAGTCCGTCGATCTATACTTCGACACCAGCTCTCATCTTCCCGTGAAGAAGAGCTTTTCCTGGCGCGACCCCACCGACAAAGAACGCAACATCGAAGAAGACATCTACGACAATTACCGCCCCGTCGAAGGGGTCATGACCCCCTTCAGCGTCACCCACTTCTACAACGGAGACATGGCCAGCCAGCGCTTTCTGAACTCCATCCGTTACAACACCGGCCTGAATGATTCCCTGTTCAACGTCAATGTGACCTACGATCCCAACAAGCCTGCGCCTCGGAAGTAGGACGGCCGCGAAATGTACGAACTCGGCATTGACCCGGTGTTCTGGGCAAACTAATTGTTGCTATTGAAGTCTCGGCAAAACCTTGCGGGGGCGTTTATTCCCTCCTTTCGCCATCTCACTCCATTCTTGGTGGTACGGGCAACGAATCTGAAGCGTTTCGACAACTGACTCAGTGGTTGACTATCCAAGTGATAATTGACATCGATGAAAAGATCAGCACAATCAAGGGCATACTTATCTCCTCTTTTGTTCGTGAGCTGTCCAAGTGGCCCAGATGCCCCCAAAAGCTTTTCCAAAAATGGGTCAGACTGACCGTCGCCCCCAGGCAGCAACAGCTTGCTCTGCAAAGGAACAATAAAACTAATCGCCTGAATGTCTATCGTTGAATCCTTTGGACCAAGCAACAGGTCTCTTGGCGTTGTGACCACGTTATCAAGAACAATCAACAATGAACTTCCATTTGAATATGTAAAGACGGAACGCAAAGGATTGTCGCCAGGGTCGTAGCTGATTTCTCCGATCAATAGTTGGAATGCTTCCTTTCTTTCCTCCTCTTTAGCCTTGCTGAGAGCGACCGCTATCCCGGATATTATTTTCTGGTGCCAAGCATAGTCAGACATCACAAAAATTAAGATGGCACAGATGGCAGAAATGACCTTCCCGGATATTCTCCAGCGTGTAGATTCCCAAAGTGCAAACATAAAAAACAAAATGGTTGCCGCAAGAAGAAACGATCCAAAGATGAAATTTGGCTCTGGGTTTATCACGTTGTATAACAACCCCCCAAGACCAAACCCGAGCGAGAAAAATTCAAGAACTCTTCCGAGACGCTCCCGTGTAGGTTTGTCTGGAATTGTCGCCGCTCCAAACATCTGTTTTGCCATGCCCGCGATCTCAGGGTCTTTCGTAAGGCCAAGGAGTTGTCGCCATGCCTTCTGTTTTTGGTGCGAATCCATCGAGAACACCTCTACATTGACGCGGAGATGGTACTCCCAACACAGGCCAAACGTACATTCTGAACCTGCCCAATAACTGCCCGCCCCGCCCATAAACTATTCAAAGGGCAACGCTTCCTAGGCCACACCACGAACTGTGGCTTTGCCCACAAACCCCTCAAAACAGGGTGTCCTGTGAGTAGTTTTTGGGCAACCAAGAGCGTTATTGGGCAGAAAGGATTATCCTTCCAGCCCCAACTCTTGGCACCGAGGTATATGCGATGGCCGAACCGCGTAAGAGAAGCGCTTTATCTGACTTTGCGGATAGTCCGTTTACATGGGGAGGAATTTCCTTGCTAGTCGGTGCCGCGCTCGTATCTCCAGCATGGTTTAGGGCCGCATTTATCGGAGCCGGTGTGGCTATCGGGATCGGAATTGTACGCGCATTCTTGTTCGGTAATCTTTCCGTTTACTGGCGTTGCTTTAGGACTTTAGCTCTCTTGCTATGTCTCGGCTATGGTTGGTTCCGACTGTGGGGTGCAGTGCCCAAGCCAGTCGAACCTGCCACCCCAGATCAAATAGCCGATGCAGTCGTTAGAAAACTTGGGTCAGGAGCTAAGAATACGGCTGTCGCTGCCACACCAGGTTCGGCCTCCGCTACAATCATCGCGAACGCTATTGTCAATAAGCTGCCGCGTGGAGTCTTATCCGCCGTACATTCCCCAGACGACCTTTCGTTAATGAGCCATGACAGGTTTTTGGAAGTCCTAAAAGCCGACGCTAAAGAAGCGCGACAATTGGCGAGCAATTGGAGCAACCTCAATTTTGATCGGAAGAAGCGGGAGACTGATTGGAGAGATTTTACAAAGATACCAGTGATCCCAAATTTCCAAGCTAATGATTGTCCGCTTACTAGAACATCTTCCTACCCCTGCCGCCAGCCGAACGATGCAGAAATAGCCGATCACCACAAGCTGGTAGAACAAGAAACCGCCAAAGCGGATCAAGAGACGAGAGATAAAGCGAGGGGGTTTATAAAACGTGCTTGTAGCCTACCAGCCGAAATATTGACGGATCGTCTAGAACAATGGGAAGCGAAAGACGTTCAGCCTGACAACCGCTTCAAGGACTTGTGCGCGCATATCGATACTGTGAACTATGGGTCAGACGATGTTTACCGGGTGGCGGACTATCTAGACAAACTACAAACGAAATTAGAGACGACTTCGCGGCGTTAAAACTCGCTGTCGGGGCGCGTGGTCTAGTTATTACAAAAGGAAGGGTCAATGCCGAGTTCGTACATTTCGTGGATGAGCACCACAAGGTTATGACAGAGCACTTTGCACAAAGTTTCGTTGACCATCGCAACGTCTGTCTTGCTACGAAGCGAGTCTCCAAACTTGCGCTTCATCATCGAGAATGTAGATTCCACATGTCGTGGTGCCTATGCTCTCACAGGCTTGCAGGTATGGTGGGGACGCTTTTTGGGCAACATCCTAAGTTATTGGGCAAGATGGGGTTGTTAGGCAAAGCCACGAACTGTGGTTAATTTGCCACAGCCAAGTTTTCCCCATTCCCTGTAATCTGTTCAAACCACCACAGATAGAGAAGCCCCAACTCTGAAACACGAACAAACAATTCGTGCCGCCGTGGAATGCGCCGGTGTGGGTTTGCATAGCGGCGCACCGGTTCAGTTACGCATCCTGCCCGCCCCAGCCGGCTCCGGCATCGTCTTCCGCCGCACCGATCTCGATGGCTTCGACGTCGAAGCCATCGGCCGCAACGTCGCCCGCGTTAGCTATGCCACCAGCCTGATGAAAAAGGGCGTGCTGATTTCCACCACCGAACATCTGCTCTCCGCCTTTATCGGCACCGGCATCGACAACGCCCTGGTCGAACTCGATAACCTGGAACTTCCCATCCTCGACGGCAGCGCCCGCCCGTTCGTGGAACTCATTCAGCAGGCTGGCATCCGCAAGCAGCGCCGTCCCCGGACCCATCTCCGCATCCGTCGCGAGCTCGAGCTGCGCGAGGGCAACAAGTTTATTGCCGTCTATCCCGCCGACACCTATTCGGTTTCCTACACCATCAACTTCCCGCATCCGCTGATCGGCAAGGAGAGTTTCCGCGTGGACTTGCAGGACGGCAACTACCTACGTGAGATCGCACCCGCCCGCACCTTCGGTTCGCGGCAAGACGAACAGGCCATGCGCGACATGGGCTTGATCCGCGGCGCATCGCGCGATAACTGCATCGTTCTCTCGCGCAACGGAATCGAGAATCCGCCACTGCGCTTCGCGGATGAATTCGTCCGCCACAAAGTTCTCGACCTCATCGGAGATCTCGCGTTGCTGGGCAAGCAAATCCTGGGCAACGTGGTCGCCGACCGCGCCGGCCACGCCATGCATACCGCGCTCGTGTCCCGCCTTCTGCGTGATCGTTCTTTGTGGGAAGAAACTACTTTGGAAGAAGACGTCAGACCAGTCCCATCACTCCTCCGCGTCGCCGCCGGCCAAACCGCCTGATGCAATCCGGTTTCAGCCGCAAAGCGGCGTAAGAGTAAAGCCCACGGCGCAAGCCGTGGGTAATGCAGGAAGGCGACCAAGCTGCGGAGCGGCGAAAGAACATTCGCCATCGTCCCAATGTTAAGGCGAGAAGCCGGTCAGGAAAGGATTCTCAGTCCGCGGCTTGCGGAGTCCGATCATTGGCATCCCAAAACGCGCACTGCTCCATCAGCTTGTCCAACTCCGCCCGCGTCCGCGCCCGCAACTCGGCAGCGTAGTCCTTCGCGGATCGTTGCCGTTCCTCAGTGAGCGGCGCCACCCGCACCGCCAACAGCGGCGCGTCGTCTTCCAACATGCGTAGCAGCCGCTGGGTACGGTCGATCTTGGTATGAATGGAGAGCATAGAATAAAAGCTTCCGTCGGCGGGCCGCTCCACCGCAAGTCCAAAACTCGATACCTGGGGCCTAAGGCTAAGAACTACTCTTGCACAACACCGTCTATCTTTCGCTCGGCTCGAATGTTGGCGACCGCGCCGCCAATTTGAACGCCGCCATAAACCAGCTTCGCAGTCTCGGAGAAGTCCTGCAAGTCTCGTCCCTGTATGAAACCGAGCCGGTCGAATTCACAGCACAGCCCTGGTTCTTGAACTGCGCAGTCGAATTGGATACCGAACAGACGGCGCAACAACTCATAGAAGCAATTCTTGAAATCGAACAACAGATGGGAAGAACGCGCACCCAGAAAAAAGGTCCGCGCAGCATCGACATCGACATTCTGCTGTTCGGGAATTCGACGGTCGACACCAAGGGCTTAAGCATCCCTCACCCCGGACTGCAAGAACGGCGCTTCGTGCTGGAACCGCTGGCAGAAATCGCTCCCGGCATCCGCCACCCGGCATTGAAAAAGACCATTCAGGAACTACACGACGCTTTGCCGCCAGGACAGGTCGTACGCAAGTTCAGTTGATTGATCTGCGCTTTTCTGCGTAATCTGCGGCTCGAAAATCAGGGCACAATGATCCGGCTGCCAGCTTCTTCGGCCGCGGCAATGACCGGCTGCTCGGGAAACTGCGCCAACACGAAATCCACAAACGCCCGCGCCTTCGGCCTGCCCGACGTCCGTGCATATCCCATGCGCAACAGAAACACCAGAGCTTTCAGCACATCGGACTCACGCAGACGCGAGTACCCCAAATGCTTCTCCTCGGCCTCGCGATATTCCTTCAACATCTTCTGCACTTCCGCTGCAATGGCCTGCTGACTCAGGCTGGTAGTCGGCGGCTCATAGTGCAACCCTGAATTCGCCAAAGTCTCGTGAGCTTTGGTGATCGTCCCAAGCGCGGCGATCAGATCGCCGTCGTTGATCCCGCGATCCGCGCGCGCCGACTTGGCCAGCGCGAAAGTCAATCCCACAATCAGATGCTCATGTTCGTAGAGAAACTGATCGCCGATTTCGACCTGCGGGAACAGCGCCGCTTGTTCCAAATCCTGCAAATCGCGCGGCTTTTCATGCTCGCGCGCCTGCTGTAGATAGACGCAGTCGCTCGGGCAATCCAGTGTTACCTCGCGCTGCTCGCCGCAACATTGCGCGCAGATGCGTCCATGCACCGCCGGGCAGAAGCGCTTCTCCTTGCGTTTTTCGCAAATGGCACAGCTCACAAGTAGGTCTCCGTGAGTTCATTATCCCACGCAGCCAGGCCTTCTTCAGACTCGCCCGAGGAGGCCATACCCCCACTGAAAACAGGGGTTTCCCAGTCCGCAAGGGGCAAAAATAGCGATTTTTGTGGGCTTTTGTGGTTCCCATTTGAGAAAAACCGCATAAAATGCGGAGAAAACAGTGTTTTTCCACAGCAACGCTGATATAAGATCGCAATTACCGCAGGAAAATCTAAACGCTGTACAGGAGGAAACATGGCTTCAGGTATGACCAAGACTCAACTCGTCCGTCATTTGGCTGAGAAACTCGAGAGCAACAACAAGACCGCAGCCGCATTCATCGAGCATCTGGTTGACACCGCCGTAAAAGAGACCAAGAAGAATGGCGTGTTCGTCGTGCCCGGACTGGGCCGCCTGGTAAAGGCCCACCGCAAGGCCCGCATGGGACGCAATCCGCAGACCGGCGAACCCATTCAGATCAAGGCCAAGACCGTAGTGAAGTTCCGCGTGGCGAAAGCAACCAAAGATGCAATCGCCCCTTCACCCAAGAAGTAGTTACGGAATTTATGAAGTGCAAAGGCCAGCCTCGCGCTGGCCTTTTGCTTTGGAGATAAAAAACTATCCGCGTGTATCCGCGTAAATCCGCGGCGAAATTTACTTCCCATACTCATTCTTCACCACCACTCCGCCCTTCATCACAAACTTCACATGCTCAAGCACGGTGACGTCCAGCAACGGATCGCCATCCACTGCAACCATGTCCGCCCATTTGCCGGATTCAAGCGTCCCCACCTTTGCAGACCATCCCAGCAAATCCGCCGCATTGACCGTAGCCGCCTGAATGGACTGAAGCGGCGTCAGCCCCAGCTTCACCATCACCGCGAATTCATGGGCATTGAGTCCATGCGGGTAAACTGCCGCATCAGTTCCGAAGGCCACTTTCACTCCGCTGGCAAAAGCATGAGCAATGTTAGTACGCGCAATCGGGATCACTGCCTTAGCCTTGCTGACCATCATCGGGGTCAAATGCATGCGCTCGAAGTTGTCAGATATCCAGTCACCCAGATATAGCGTGGGCACGAGATACGTGCCGTTCTTCTTCATTTCAGCGATGCCGGCATCGTCAATGTAAGACCCGTGCTCCACTGAATCCACTCCCGCCTCTGACGCCCACAGAATTCCCTGCGCTCCATGGGCATGCGCCGCCACCTTTCGGCCCAGGCGGTGCGCGTCGGCCACGATGGCCTTCAATTCCTCGAGCGTATACTGCGAAGCCTGCGGATCGTCCCCTTGCGACAGCACGCCGCCGGTGGCGCACACCTTGATCAGATCAGCCCCGTACTTGATGTTCTCGCGCACCTTGTGTTGCACCGCCGCGATGCCGTCCGCTACGCCGTCGCCCGTGGCGTGATACTCGAGCGGCAACAGATTATTATCGCAATGGCCGCCCGTAATTCCGAGCGCCGGCCCACTCACCAGCATGCGCGGCCCCGGAATCTCTCCCGCGTTGATGGTGTCGCGCAAGGCCACATCGCTATATCCTGAGGCCCCCACGTTGCGCACCGTCGTGAAGCCCGCCTCCAGAGTCACGCGAGCATTCCGCACGCCGCTCAACGCCTCGCGAGGCAAGGAGATGCGCAAGCCCTGATACCCATTGTCCTCGGGATTCCCCGTAAGGTGAGTGTGCGCGTCGATCAATCCAGGCAGCACGGTGGCCTGCGGAAGCTCGATGACTTGGTCACCAGTGGACGCTTTCACCTCGGCCATAGGTCCTACACTCACAATCTTCCCTGCCTCGATCACAATCGCCTGGTTGGCCAGAGTCTTCCCGCTTTTTGTGTCCAGCAGATGCCCAGCCCGCACCACAACTCGTGGCGTTGGCTGCTGCGCCAACATCGTCGGACACAAAACGCACAGCGTGACGGCCATCAGCACCCATGCACTAACTGACGATCTCTTCATCATTTCTCCTGTCTTAAGATCTGCGCCTGCATTCTCAGCGTGATCGCCCATCTAAAGTCCTGGCCCGCCCATCCAGCCCCCACATCTTCCCCGCATCGGCGGTGTAGAAGATCACAAATAAGAACAGCAGCGGCAAATGATCCAGCTCTGCGCCGAAGTAGCGCCACACCGGAACACCGTGGCCAACTTCCCACCATGTCGCCAGCGTCAGACTCAACATGTGGAGCATTCCCAGCACCGAAGCCGGGCGCACCCAAATCCCCAGCAACAGCGACACGCCGATAAACATTTCGACGCCTCCAACCACATATCCAAGAAACACCGCGTGAGGCAGCACCACCTGCGCAAGAATTGGCCGGTAGAAGCCGACGGCGGCGCCCTCAATGTAGCCGCGCAAATATTCCTGGAATCCGCCGTGAGAGAATCCCGGCCCGAACAACTTATACTCACCGAAAAGAATAAAGAAGACCGCCGTGGCCATGCGTACTACGGCAATCGTCCTAGCCACAGTTCGAGCGTCAGCCATCAGGGGTTGACTTTACCACCGCTCTTGAATACCTTCCCGCTTTTCATCACGAACTGCACATTTTCGAGGACTTTGATGTCGCGCACCGGATCGCCATTGACCGCGACTATATCGGCCAGCGCTCCCGGCGTAATCGCCCCCATCTGCCCTTGCATCTCCAGCATCTCCGCCGGACGCGAGGTCGCGCTCTTAATAGCATCCATCGGCGACATCCCAAGGCGAACCATTTGCGAGAATTCCTGCGCAATCGATTCGCTCCAGGGAATACCTCCCATGTCGGTGCCGAAAACGATCTTCACTCCCGCGCGCACCGCCTTGGGAAACGACACTTCATGCACCGCTGCCCGTTTACGATCTCTCTGTCCCGCAGCCGTGTCGGCCGGAGCCCAATCTGTGTAGTACACACCGATGGTCGGACAGTACCAAGTCCCCTGCTTGAGCATCTGTGCAATGGCAGAATCGTCCAGGTCAAGTCCGTGCTCAATCGAATCACAGCCCCCGTCCAGGGCGCGGTGCAGCCCGATTCCGCCATACGCATGGCAAGCGACTTTTTTGCCCCAACCGTGGGTTTCATCGACGATCGCTTTGAGTTCCTCAACAGTCAGCGTCGGCTGCGAAACCAGTTCGCCCTCCTTTCCTAGCCAAGATCGGTGTGTCATGTAGACCTTGATCCAGTCCGCTCCGTGATCCAGCTGCTCCCGCGCCGCTTTGCGCGCCTCGACTGGCCCGTCCACGATCTGCACACCCTTGGGCATGTCCAGCTCGGGAGCATATCCCTCGAGCATGTAACCGCCAGTCGTCGAAATCGCGCGCGTCGCCACAAACAACCTGGGTCCCGGAAATGTAACCCTCCTCAATGGCCATCTTGATACCAATGTCACCGTAGCCAGCACCCTCGGTCTCCACGTCACGCAAGGTCGTGAAGCCTTGTTCCAGCGCACGGTGCGCCGCCACTGCCGCCCGGACCGCCCGATACGCCAACGGGTATTTCAGAATATTGGCGTCGTATCCGCCTTGCGCCGGATCTTCTCCTTGCAGAAAAATGTGGGTATGCGAATCGATTAATCCTGGCAGCACGGTTGCATGAGAAAGGTCGATGATCTCGGCGCTGGCAGGAATCTTAGCCGTGGCGCTGTCCGAGATGCTGTCAATCCGGTCACCGCGGATCACAATCACCTGATCGCGACGAGGCGAGTCCGACTTTCCATCAATCAGCGTTCCTGCCCTGATCACCGTGAACGAATGCAACGCGAGTGCGCCACTGTTCTGTTGGGCCAGAAGTGGCATCACCAATGCGACCAAGAGGAACAACATCCGTACGCACGCTTTCATCTCGCCCTCCACACCTCGAAAACCTCTCCTGCTAACTTCCGATCACCGCATCCGCTTCAATCTCCACCAGCATCTCTGGTGAAATCAACTTACTCACCTCCACCATCGAAGTTGCCGGCCTGATGTCGCGAAAGAACTCGCCATGGGCTTTTCCGATCTTCTCCCAATCCGCAATATCGGTTACGAACATGCGCGTTCGCACCACGTCTTTCATGCTCGCCCCTGCTTTCTGTAAGGCTGACTCAATGTTCTTCAAAGTCTGTATCGCCTGGGCATAGCTGTCTCCCACGCCCACAATCTTCCCGTCGGGACCAGTCGCAGTCGTCCCCGACACGTAAACGGCGTTGCCGATCTTCACCGCGCGGGAATAGCCCACGACTGGTTCCCATGTAGTCCCGCTCGCTATGTTCCTTCGTTCCACAGGCCATGTCCCTCCGTGGCCGATATTGTACTGGACGGTCGCCTTGAAATTGGCAGCCGACGCCACTGACTGCCAACAGAAAGGCAGCAAAACCTTTGCGCATCAACGCACTTCTAAATCACATGGCACGAACGTGGGGTGCCGAAACACAGAAGTCACTTGCCTTTGCGGTGAAGGTGAGTTATTTATCACTCAATGTTAGCGGCGGCTCCCCGCGTCGCCAGCGGGTTTTACGGAGGTGAGCCCCGCATGATTCCCGAATCGCATCCTTTACAGAAGTTGTTCGTTGAACTTGTGGGACGCCATTACGCCGAGGAAATCGGCATCCGCGATCCTCAGATCGTCAACTACGTCGCTCATCTGCTCGCGGAGTTTTGCGAGGCCGAACAACTATTCAAGATTCGCAGCGCCACCGCTGCGCGCCCGCTGACCGACGTTGGCGAGATGTTGCTCGAAACCGATCCCGTATTCGGCCCAGCGCCTTCATTCGACCGCGAACGCCAGGTACGCAAACACGTCGGCGACTACACTTTGTTTTTCACCGGCATGTTCCCCGAGAGCATCAACCAATTCCGCCTGCGCCACAACCGGCTGGAGAATTTCGTGGATTGGATGAAAGCCGGTAAGGAGAGCTATTACATCGTCTCCAAATTCGATTGCTTCGAATACACCAAGGTAGCTCCGCTTTTCGCCAGCCTGTCGAACCATTTCGAGCAGTGCGTCTACGGACTGAACCGGGTGAAAAACGACTTGCAGGAGATGCAGCACCCCATCGTGCGCCGGGTTAATGACATCGTGATGTAGTACAAGTCGCGTGACGCTATTCGCCTCTCTATGCTCCCACGCTTGCCGGCCGGGCGAAGTAGCTGGCTTTTACCTTTGCCCACCAAACTGATTTCCGAACGTCAAAGTAGAATGCTTGAGTTCGGAGGCCACATGAATTCCTTCCGGGGATCCGCTTCTCTGGTCTTGGTCGTGTGCTTGTCTGTTTCTACGTCCGTCGGAGGCATGCGAGCCAATGCCTCAAAAACGCCAGCCGAGCAATACACGAACGAGCCAGCCATCGCCCACCTGCAAAAGGAGATCCCGGCAATGATGCAGCAGGCACAGATCCCGGGGCTCTCCATCGCCATCATCCGGAAGGGAAAGACGTATTGGCTGCAAAATTATGGTGCGCGCGATGCAAACCTTAAGGCGCCGGTGACGGATGAAACCGTTTTCAACGTCGGATCCCTGAGCAAGCCAGTATTCGCCTACGGAGTGCTGAAACTCGTCGACGAGGGCAAACTCTCTCTGGACGTTCCTTTAACCAGATACCTGCCCAAGCCTTACATCGAAGGCGATGACCGGTTACAGAGAATTACTGCCCGCATGGTTCTGAGCCACCGCACAGGGTTCCCCAACTGGCGCGGCAAAGACCAACCTCTGAAGATCTATTTCACCCCCGGCGAGCGCTTCAGCTATTCGGGCGAAGGTATGGTCTACCTTCAAAGAGTTGTTGAGCAAATCACCAAAAAGCCGCTGAACGACTTCATGCAGGAATCCGTATTTGGCCCGTTGGGCATGACCAGCAGCAGCTACGTTTGGCGGAAAGATTTCGAGGGGCACGCCGCGACTGGCTATGACTCGGAAGGTGCGGCCGCCGATTTTCCCAGGGCCAGCGAAGCAAATTCCGCCGCCAGCCTTGAAACCAGTGCTCGTGACTACGCTGTTTTTGTCGAAGCCGTGCTGACCGGCAAGGGCCTCAAGCACGCTACCCGACGCCAGATGGAAACTGCGCAGATCGCCGTCGACCCCGAATGCACCAACTGCACCGACCGTGTCCCCAGAGAATTGTCAAAGAATCTGTTCTGGGGGCTCGGCTGGGGAATTCAGCAAACTCCGCAAGGCGAATCGCTCTGGCATTGGGGCGACAACGGCGTTTTCAAAGCCTATGTGGTTGCCAGGCCCGGCACAAAGTCTGGAGTTGTCATGCTCACCAATGGGGAGAACGGACTGTCTATCGCGCGGGAAGTAGTGGCCGATGTCCTGGGCGGAGACCAACCCGCATTTTCCTGGCTCAAGTACGATGATTACGATTCGCCGAGCATGCAATTTGCACAGGCGGTGCGCCGCGAGGGTGCGGCAGCCGCATTGCAGAAGTTTTCTGCCGACCTCGCCAGTGGTGTTATTTCCGAAACTGCCATCAATCGCGCGGGATACAGTTTATTGGGCCGCAAGCTTCTGGCCGACGCCATCCTCACGTTTAAGAAAAATGTCGAATTGTATCCCGCATCTTCCAATGTCTACGACAGCCTTGGCGAAGCCTTCATGAACAACGGCCAAAACGATCTCGCCATCCGGAATTACGAGAAGTCTCTGGAACTGGACCCAGCTAATTCCAATGCCGTGGCAATGCTGAAGAAACTCCATGGCCAATAACACTTCACGCAAACCCAGTGAATCGAAACACACGGAAGGCGTGCCCGTGACCCTCCCCCGAAATGCTTGCGATGGTCCGTCCTCATCCCCTGCGATAGAAACTCAACGCCGCGTCTCCCTGCTTGAGCAGCCTGTACCGCTGCAATGCCGCAACCTGCTCGCCGGGATCGAATTTCTTTTGATGCTCAACCATCACCATAGTCTCGGGCAGCAGGAATGCCGAACTTGAAAGAGTCGTAAGAGCCTGAGCGTACGCCGCTTCCATGACATACGGCGGGTCCATGAACACAAAGTTGGCCCGGATGCCACTCTTATCCCATGCCTGCAAAGCCCGGACCGCATCCTGTCTCAGCACCTGGAATCCGCTAGTTATCCCCAATGCTTGCAGGTTTTTCCGAATCAACTCAGCGGCATCGGGCGCGGATTCCACAAAGTAAACCATGGCCGCGCCCCGGCTCAGCGCCTCGATCCCCACCGCTCCCGTTCCCGCATAAAGATCAATCCAAACCGTTCCCTCCAGCGCCGCAGGATTGCCCGCCGTAAGGATGTCAAAGAGCGTCTCCCGAAGCCGATCGCTGGTGGGACGCAACTCCATCCCAGGCAGTGACTGTAGCCTTCGGCTGCGAAATTGTCCTGCGATCACTCTCATATCTTGGCTGCGCCTGGGTACTTCCGACTGACGAAACCACATCCTGCCGCTCGTCCGGAGTCTAAAACTATATAGAATAGAAGGGCAGGCGTTTGCGAATGAGAAATTGGTCCATACCGGCAGGCCGGATTTTCGGAGTCGAACTCCGCATCCATCTGACCTTTTTCTTTTTGCTGCTGTTCGTGTGGCTGACCGAGTCGGCTTCGCATGGGCCTGCCAACGCGGGCCGCGGCCTGGCACTGGTAGGAATTATCTTCGCCTCCGTGGTTTTGCACGAACTCGGTCACGCGTTGGTTTCGACCCACGCTGGAATTCCCGCCAAGGCCATCATCCTGCTCCCCATCGGCGGGATCACGCTCCTCGATGAGACTCAACAACCGATCGAACCCGGTGTCCTGACCTGGAAGCGGGATATTCGCATCGCGATAGCCGGCCCTGTCGTGAATCTCGCCATCGCGTTTGCCGCCGCCAGCATTCTGCTCGCCGTAGCTCCCGAGATCCATCTTTGGACAAAACCCTGGGACCTCCAATCCAGCAATCTGCCGCGGGCCTTGGTTTGGTCGAACTTGTGGCTTGGCCTATTCAACCTATTGCCCGCCTATCCTCTGGATGGCGGAAAGATTCTACGCGCCATCTTCAGCCGTAGCATGGGTTCCGTTCGCGCCACACGCCGTGCCATTGCCATCGGCCAGGCCTTCGCCACTCTATTCATGCTGACTGGCATGCTGTGGAACATCTGGCTGACCATGATCGGCTTCTTCCTGTTTATCGCCGCGCAACTGGAAGAGCGTTCAGCGGTATTTCAGTCGGTTCTGGAAACCGTGCGCCTTGAGGACATCATGCTGACCGACTTCGCCACCCTCTCGCCCGCCGATACTTTGGAAGACGCGCTAGATAAAGCCGTCCACTCTTTGCAGGACGATTTTCCCGTGATCCGCGGTAGCGATATGGTGGGAGTGATCTCCAAGCAGAGAATCCTCCAGGCCCTGCGCGCCGAAGGCAACGGTTACGTGCAGGCGGTCATGAACCGCATCTTCGAGGTGGCACAGAAGAAAGAATCGCTGGCGTCGGCATTCCGCAAGCTGACCGCCCGCAATCTGAGCATCATTCCAGTAGTTGAAGATCAGCGTCTGGTGGGCATCGTGACCCTGCAAAACCTGATGCACTCCATGGCCCTGCTGGCCGAGAGCCGCAAACTCCGCAAAGCCGCATTGAACTCCTAAAAGCTGTACACAAATCCAACCGACGGCTCCGCCATATGTTCCCTGCCGCCGGTAAAGAAGTTCACCATGCTGCCCGAATTCGCATCTACTTTGAAGTCGGGGGCCTTGTACAGAAAACCGCGGTATTGCATGCGAAATGAGACTTTTGGATACCACGGCAGTCGATAATCCACTCCTAGCCCGTAGAGAAACGCCAACTGGGTTTGACTTGACGCCCCCAAGTTCACCTGCACCCGGTCCAGTACATTGTTCGGAAGGTTGGGAAAAAAGACCCAGGTACTGCTGGGACTAAAAATCAGCGCTCCACCGCCGGCCAAAAAGAAAGGCGCGAATTTGGCCTTGGGGTATGGACTGAACACATACCCTCCCGTGACCTCCGAAATCGAGTTCACAACGTGAAAGTTGTCGCCAGCCAGGTAGGTCTGAGAATTTCTTGCTCGCCCAAAATTGAATATCAATGAATGCTTAGGTCTGAGCTTATAACGAAAAGTGCCAAAGATGACCGGCCCCGCCGTGGCGCTTTGTACAACTGCATTCCCGCTGGCCGTGTTGGTAAACACCTCGCCGCCGTTAATGCTGGCATCGAAACGCCCGTCTTGACTGAGGGCAATTGAAGTTAGAAGAAGTATCACTGCCAGCGCAATCCCTGCCCACTTGAGCATCCCGTTCTCCTCTTCCATGTTTGATGCAGAATTGTGCCACATCACTCCGGCTCGGTCTTGTTCTATTAGTCAGCCGGACGCGCGCCGGGTTATGCCAGCCGGATCGCCTTGGCCCGCGCGATTGCCGGCACTTTCCTGAGCGCCGACAGCACACGGTCGGGCACAACTCCATCCACGTGCACCACTGCGATGGCCTCGCGCATCCCCCCCGGCCCATTTCCCACACGCCGTCCCAGCGAGAAATCCGCAATATTGATCTTGTGATCGCCGAGAATCGTCCCCACTTTACCAATCACTCCCGGTACGTCGCGGTTGCTCAGAAAAATCAGGTTCCGTTCCAACGGCGCTTCCACTTCGATTCCATCCACGTGCAGTAACCGCGGTGTCTGGCCATGCAATACCGCGCCTTTTACCAGGTGCTCCTCGGTCTGGGTCTTCATAAGCATGGACAGCACGCTGCCCGCCCCGCCGGTCGAGCCTTTGGCCTTGCGCGCCTCATGCACTCGCAGCCCCCGCGATGCGGCAATCGCCGCCGCATTCACCAGGTTAGCTTTTTCTTCCAGCGCCTCGTTCAGAATGCCTTTGATCGCGGCGTTGCGGATCAAATCCGTCTTCCACTCCGCAATATGCCCGCTGTAGCGTAACGAGATTTCTTCCAGCGCTCCCTCGCTAACCTGTGCCAGGAAGGAACCCAACTTCTCCGCCAGCACGATGTAGGGCTGTAGTTCGATAAACTCATCGTGCGATACCGAGGGAACATTCACCGCGTTCTGGATCACGCCGCTCTTCAAATACTCCTTCACTTGCAACGCAATCTGATAGCCCACTGCTTCCTGCGCCTCGAAAGTGGACCCACCAATATGAGGAGTTAGAATCACATTCTCAAACGTGGCCAGCGGCGAATTCTTCAACGGCTCATCCGCAAAAACATCCAAGGCAGCTCCGGCCACATGGACCTGCTTCAACCCCTGCACCAGCGCAGCTTCATCAATCAGTTCGCCGCGTGCGCAGTTCACCAGACGAATGCCACGTTTCATCTTCTTAATTGTCGCAGCATTGATCATCCCGGTGGTTTGGGGGGTGAGGCCGACGTGCAAGGTCAGATAATCGGCGGCTGCATACAGTTCTTCCAGGGTCGCCATCCGGATCCCCTGCTCTTTCGCAACCACCACTGAGACAAAGGGATCATGGCCGATGATCTCCATCCCAAATGCTCGCGCCCGGCGTGCAACTTCCATCCCGACTCGCCCCAGCCCAATGATGCCCAGGGCCTTGGCGCGTAACTCGGTTCCTTGCAAAGATTTCTTTTCCCATTTGCCGGCGTGCATCAGGTCGTTGGCCCGGCACAAGTGACGCGCCATGGCCAGCATCATGGCCAGCGTGTGTTCGGCCACGGCCACGGCATTGGCGCCGGGCGTGTTCATCACTGCAATGCCCTGCCGTGTGGCAGGATCGAGCTCAATGTTGTCGACACCCACACCGGCGCGGCCAATCACCCGCAACTTGCGAGCCTTGGCCAGCAACTCCGCATTCACTTGCACCGCCGAACGCACGATCAGCGCATCCGCCGATTCCAGTTGCGCCCCGAGGCCGCCCTCCATGTTGTCAGGCGTGACCACGATCCAGCGCGGCTCGCGCAACAGATCCACAGCCGAAGCGGATATCTTTTCAGCTACGACAATCTTCATCTTGATTCAGGAGTAGCCATCTTAAAGAGTAGCGCCCGCGTCCTCGCCCGCCTTCTCACGCCTTCGCATAAACTTCCTGCGCCGCCCGCACCGCACTGCCATACTCGATAATCCGTCCCGCGCCCGCCATCACATGCTCCAGCGCAGCCAAAATCCCAATCGTATCGAGATAATCGTAGTAGCCGAGGTGCGCGATGCGGAACAGTTTCCCCTTCATCTCCGATTGTCCATTAGCCACCACAGCACCGAACTGGTCGCGGAATTGCTTGACCATCGCACTCGAGTCCACACCACTCGGTGCTTGAATTGCCGTGAGCGCGGCCGCCGGACACGTCGGAGCGAACAACTCGAGCCCGATCGCCTTTGCCCCAGCCCGCGTCATCGCCGCCGCCAGTTCTGCATTCTCAATCAGCGCGATCCGGCCCGCGGCCACATCCCCATCGCCCATCTGCCGTATAAAATCCAGGGCCGCCCCCAACGCCGCAAATAGCGACGTCGCCGGAGTAAACGCAGACTCGCCTTTGGCCGCAGCTTTTCTCTCTTTGCGGAAATCGAAGTAATATCGCGGCGACTTCGCCATCTCCATCCGCTTCCAGGCGCGCTCACTGACCGCGCAATACGCCAGCCCTGGCGGGATCATCAGCGCCTTCTGCGAACCTCCAATGATCACATCAATTCCCCAGCCATCCACATCGAAACGCGTCGTGCCCAGACCGGTAATGCCATCCATCACAAGCAAGGCGTCACCGCCGCTTTCCCGCACCAACCGCGCAACCGCTTCCACATCATGCCGCGCTCCGGTCGAACTCTCCGTGGCTTGCATGTACACCGCGCGAACATCCGCAGTCAGCTTCCCGCGAATCTCGTCCAGCGCAAATGTCTGACCGTAGGGTGCACTCACCAAATCCACAGCGCACCCAAAAGCCTTCGCCAGATCGCGCCACCGTTCGCCAAACTTCCCCGCGCTGAGCACTAAAACTTTGTCGCCTGGGGAAGTCAGGTTCGAGACAGAACCTTCCATCACTCCTGTCCCCGAAGACGCCAGCACCAGCACATCATTCTTCGTGCCGATGAATTCCCTCATCTCGGCCAGCACCCGCGAATACAGTGCCCGAAAATCGGCAGTGCGATGGTGCATGGCAAACGAAGCCATGGCAGTCTGGGCCGCGGGAAGAAGAGGCGTCGGGCCCGGCGTGAATAGGCGATTCTTGCGTAGCATCAGGATGAGTCTTAGTTTACCGCACGAACTGCGATGCACGTCCCACACTCGCGGTAGAGACACAGCTCGCTGCGTCTGCTTCCCGCTATAATCCCTCCATGACTATGATCGATCAGATCCAGAAAGACATCACCACAGCCATGAAGGCTCGCGAGGAGCAGCGTCTATCCACTCTGCGTATGGTGAAGACCGCCCTCAAGAATCGCGAAATCGAAAAGATGGCCCCGCTCGACGACAAGGAATCCCAGCAAGTGCTGAGCACGCTGATCAAACAGCGCAAAGAATCCGTCGAGCAGTTCCTCAAAGGCGGCCGCAAAGAAATGGCCGACAAAGAAGCAGCCGAAATCGTCCTGATCGAAGCCTACCTGCCCAAAGCCGCCACCGAAGAACACATTGCAGCTGGAGTAAAAGCCGTAATCGCGGAAATGAGTTCGCCGGCCATAAAGGAAATGGGGACGGTCATGAAGAATGTCATGGCCCGTTTCGCCGCCGAAGGCATCCGGGTGGACGGGAAGGTAGTCAGCGAAGCCGTCAAACGTGAATTAAGCCCAAAAGGAGAGTAATGGAGGGCGGACATCCTCGCCCGTCAAGCATTCACTTGCTCCTCTGCAACTCCCGGTACGCCTCGCTCTTCGACACGCCCATCTCCTTCGCCACCTTCTTGAGCGCGGCCTTCTCGTCCAGCTTTTCTTCCGTCATCACCTGCTCCAGCCGCTGCCGGACACTCGCTCGCGAAGGCGCAGCCCTTTTCTCCGCCTCCTCCGCCTTTCCGATCAGCAATGTAATCTCGCCCTTAACATCGCCACGAGTCTTGAGCGTTTCAAGCACATCACCCGCGTGCCCTCGCAGGAATTCTTCATGCAGCTTGGTCACTTCGCGCGCGATAACCACATGCCGCGACGCTCCCAGCACCTCAACAACGTCCTCCAGCGCTTCTTTCACCCGATGCGGAGCCTCATAGAACACTTGCGTTCGGGGCGATTCCCGAACACTCTCTAGCAGCGCTCGCCGCTGGCCCTGCTTCGCCGGAAGAAATCCGCTGAAACGGAACGAATCCGTTGGCAGCCCACTCGCGACCAGCGCCGCCAGAAACGCCGATGCTCCCGGGATCGGCACCACTGGCACGTGATGCCGGATGGCCAGCCCAATCAACCGGAATCCCGGATCGGAAATTCCTGGCATGCCCGCATCGGTCACCAGCGCGATCCGCGCACCTTGCTCCAGATCGAGCACCAGTTCCGGCGCACGCGTCAGTTCGTTGTGTTCGTGATAACTCGTGGTTCGGGTCGCGATACCGTAATGATTGAGCAGCTTCTGTGTCTGGCGCGTGTCCTCGCAGGCAATCACGTCGGCTTCTTTCAGCACTCGCACCGCCCGCAGCGTGATGTCCTCCAGATTCCCAATCGGTGTCGCCACCAGATACAGTCCGGGGGTCAAAGGACTAGAACCTGTAGGATCGACTTTTTCTTCCAACGCCATGGAGCCGAGTCTACCATCCGATTGCATAAGCAGTGGCCGTCCTCTGTGCTCTCTGTGTCCTCTGTGGTGAAGAATTAACAAATTGGTAGAAAATAGTCCGCATGACCACCATCATCCTTCTCACCATCTCCAACATCTTCATGACCTTTGCTTGGTATGGCCACCTGAAATACCGTCAAGCCCCACTCTTCAAAGTGATTCTGATCAGCTGGGTCATCGCCTTCGCGGAATATTGCTTTCAGGTCCCGGCTAATCGCATCGGTTCCTACGAATTCACCGCTGCGCAGCTCAAGACTATTCAGGAAGTCATCACCCTGACCGTCTTCTCAATCTTCTCGATTCTGTATCTGAAGGAACCACTACGATGGAACTACGCCGTGGGTTTTGTCATGATCGTGGCTGCAGTGGCCGTCATCTTCAAAAAGTGGTGAGCCCGCTACGGCAACGCCCCAGCAAATTGACGGCGGAGAAGCGCACACCCTAGAATTAAAACAGAATCGTTACGCGCGCTGATCCAGGAGTCCATGCCACTTTACGAATACGAGTGCAAGAAGTGCCACCATCGCTTCGAGCGAATCCAAACGTTCGCTGCTCCCCACACCAAGAAATGTCCGGAATGCGGTGGCCCCATCGAACAAATGATCTCCGCCCCCGCCGTGCAGTTCAAAGGCTCAGGATGGTACGTGAACGACTACCCCAAGAAGTCGTCGGGCGGCTCGGCTTCGTCCTCCGACTCCACGTCGAAGTCTGAATCCAAGTCCGAGTCGAAGAACGACTCCAGTTCGAAATCCGAGCCGAAGTCCGAATCCAAGAAGGAATCCAGTTCCAAGTCTGAATCATCCAGCAAGAAGACGGAAAAGAAGTAGCTGAGGAAGCGCGTCGATACTCGCGCTTTAGGTCGCTGCTGGCTCCTCAAGTTTCGCTCGATATCCTTCCGTGCTGAACTCCCAGCTCGCCAGCCTTACAAACCCTATTGCGGCGTCAACAGAAACGCATGGCTTTCTCCGTTGATGGTGCCGTAGCCGGTGATCTGTCCAGAATTGTTAATCGAGTTAGCCACCTCCAGCACCCAACCGGAATCCGCGGCGATCATATTGTTCAAGTCCTGCATGCCGCCTTTCTGGGTCCAAATCATAGCGTCACTTGTGCTCGTCGCTGTGCTGGAGAACCCGACGATCTGGTTCGAGTCATTGATACCGTTGCCGGCGCTGCTAGTGCCACCCGGCAGCGTCCCCAAGCTGTGTATTTTCTTGCTTGGGTCCCACGCCACCGCAATCCAGTTCGAGCCGCTGGCGGAGCTGTTGGAATAACCTGCGACCACACCGGAGGAGTTAATCCAGATGCCGTTGCTGATGGTGCCGCCGGGTAGGGTACCGAGATCGACGGCCCCGGTGGCCTTGACCCGAAAAGCGTGGTAGTTCGTTCCCGTGTAATCGAGAAACGCAACACCAGCTCCTTCATCGCTGTTGTTAATGCTGCAACACAAGCTGATCACCGCCCCGGAAAGAGTGGGTAGCGTCAGCAATTTGTAGGCGTTTCCGCTCTTGATCCAGGCCACCGGAAGGATTACCGAGGGGTTAGCACCAGAGTTGGAACTGCCGGCGATTGCGCCCTTCACGTTGGCCTGACCCGCAAAACTGTAGGTAGCGCCCGAAAACGTGGGCAACGCGCTCATGCCCGCACTTTTCGTCCAGACAAATGGGGTGCTGACGCCCTGGCTGTCCAGGGAGTAGCCCACCGCCAGGCCAGTGTCGGTAATGCTATAAGCTTCACTGAAGACCCCTCCGCTCAACACGCCAATACCCTGCATGCCGCTCTTGAGGCTCCACACGAAAGCCTGGCCAGGGAAACTTGACGAACAAGGATACGTGGTGATGTCTGAGGTATCGGAACATCCCACCACCAGGCCGGAATTATTAATCTCCAAGCCCTCACTGGCACTATCGCCAGAAAGCACGCCCAAGTCAGTCACCGTGTAGTTCTGTGCGGAAGCGACAGAGGCTATTCCCACCAACACCATGAACAGAATCATTATTGTTCTTCGCATTGAAATCCTCCCGGTCCGGAGTTGAGAGACTGCCAGGGTTCGCCTGGCTAACAGCTAAACGCGGCTTAGCTGGCGACCGTTGGGGGACGGTACCACGCCCAAGCGCACGGATTGTCCTCCGGTCGGAACCCAAAGTCAAGATCAATTCTGAGATTTATCTGCACTTTTCTGCGATATCAGCGGCTAAAACGTCACTCCGCCGATGTCCGTGAACTCCGCTTCCTGCCAACGTTCCGACGAAAAATACCAGTTACTGGCCCCAGCCTCGTGACTGTCACCCGGGCCGTACACAATCGTCGGATTGCGCCAGTAATCCATACCCATTTGCAGCAGCGCTCCAGGAGAAATCTTCACTCGCGCCTTCACAGTGCAGCCTTCCAGTTGTCCCACAGGCAGCAGCGGCCTCTGTGATGGCGGCCAAAAGTGCCAGACTTTGTCAGGTCGCTCGCCTACGCGAAGAATCACCGCACGATTCAGAGGATCAAACGCCATCGGCAACGGCTCATGATCGTTGATTCCAAACCAGGGATTGCGCCGGTACAGGCCACCTCGCACGGTGCCGTGGTCATCGTTGAGCACAACCTCATGACCGTCCGACCGGCAGGAAAGTTGCGTCCACGCCACTTCAATCGTCGCCGACGCGTATCCCGGAACTCGTGTGTCGGCAATCGCAATTCCCCACAGCAGCACAGACGAAAACCCCTCCGGCACAGGTATCGAATTCACATATCCAGCCTTGAAGCTCGCCTCGTCAGGCACTCGCGGATCGCTCTCTACCACGAAAGCACACGGACTCGCCGCCCGCGCCTGCGGCGCAATCAGCGTAATAACCGAAGTCGCCGTCCGATGCGGCACAATCGCGATCAACGTTTCCGCAGAAATTATCTTGAAATCCGCGCCGGTTGTGCCAAAGACAACGCGGCTCACTTCCCGCAGATGCGTGCCGGTGATCTCAACTCGTGTACCCTCCGCTCCGCTGGTCGGCGAGATTCGCGTGATCTCCGGCACGTCACCGGACCCGGCCACGCACAACCGGCCCACCAGCAAGCACCAAAACAAAAATACCCGCTTCGTCATCTCATGGACTCTCTCTCATAGTCTTTTCCCTCTGTGACCCTCTGTGACCTCTGTGGTAATGGTTTTCCTGTTTTTATCTTCTCAGCGTACTCTGCGATGTGTTTTGACTCGGAATTGCCTGTATCGCTCATTATTCGCCCAATCCCACCCCTCAACGCCTCCTCCCGCACAAAATATCCGAACCAATTCCCAAAACAAGAATTCCGGCCACCCAGTTGCCACACTGCCCCGCGCCTCGTATATTGTTTCTTTCCGGAGGCCGCAATGAATCACACCGAATTCTTCCAGCAGCTCGAGACGCGCATCGCCAAATACGACCTGCTTTGCCATCCTTTCTACCAAGCCTGGATCGCGGGCCAGCTCACCCGTGACGATCTGCGCGAATACGCCCAGGACTACTACCATCACGTCGCAGCCTTCCCCACCTACCTCGCCGAGTTGGGCGTACGTTTGGACGAGGGCGAACTGCGCCGCGCCATTCTGGCCAACCTCGCCGATGAAAAGGGCGGAGAAGACGTTTTTGGCGAGCCTGCCCGCGCCCACTCCGAGCTATGGCTCGACTTCGCCGAAGGCATGGGCTCCTGCCGCAACCTCCGCCGCCATTCGCCTTTACCCGAAATCAAGCAGCTCACCACCTTCTTCCACCGTGTAGCCAGCGAAGGCACGCCGGATGAGGCTCTCGCAGCCTTCTACGCCTACGAATCGCAAGTGCCTCGCGTAGCCAAAGAAAAGGCCCGTGGCCTGCAAGAAATGTACGGCGCCGATCAGCGAACTACGACCTATTTCACCCTGCACACCACCGCCGACGTTCTTCATTCCCAAGTCTGGAGCAAACAACTGGCCAAGCAACTGGAAGCGCATCCAGAGTACACCGAGAAGGCATTGGATACAGCCGAGAATGCCGCCAAAGCTTTGTGGCAAGCGCTGGATGGAATCGAAGCGCGCCGGGTAGCGAAGGCAGCGGCGTAACCGACGGAACACCATCAAGGTCAAAGCCAGTGATTCGATAGAATCGCTGGCTTTTTCTTCGCAAGGAGCCTTAGTAAGTATGCCCAAACCCATCCCCATCGGCGCCCACGGCACAGCCGAAGAAACCGTAGCCTTCGAGCACACTCTAGAATCACGGCATCCCGACCTGCCGCCCGTCTACTCCACTCCCAACATGATTCGCCTGATGGAGATCGCAGCCTTCCACGCACTCCAGCCCTACTGCGAAGGCGACGAGATCACCGTTGGCACGGCCATCAACATCGAGCACCGCGCCGCCAGCGGCATTGGGGCCAGAGTTCGCGCCGAGGCCACCCTCGAATCCTACGATGGCCGCTTCTATACCGTCCGCGTCACCGCACGCGACGACACTCAGGAAATCGGCCGCGGTACCGTCGGCCGCGCCGTCGTCAGCGTTGGCAAATTTATGGCGAAGATGAAAGCGAAGAAGGCTTAGTAAGACAGAGCTAACGGAGAACGCGCGTCCTCGCCCGTCTCTTTTCACTTAGAATCAATTCATGCCCGATCTTCTTCTTCGGAAAGCCAATGCCCTGCGCGCCCTGCATCACACCGGCAAAGTCCTACTCCTCCCCAACGTCTGGGACGTAGCCAGCGCCCGCATCATCGAACAAGCCGGCTTTCCCGCCATCGCCACCACCAGCGCCGGCATCGCATTCTCGCTCGGCTATCCTGACGGGCAGAAGATCTCGCGCCAGGAAATGCTGGCCCATGTAGCTCGCATCGCCCGAGCGATGAGGGTCCCAGTCACCGCCGATGTCGAAGCCGGGTACGGAGAGCTTCCGGAAGACGCCGCCGAAACCGCGCGCGCGGTGATCGCCGCCGGTGCTGTCGGAATGAACTTTGAGGATGGCACCGACGATCCGCAGCACCCTCTGATCGACTTGCCGTTGCAGTTGGAGCGAATCCGTGCCATTCGCGAAGTCGCGGAGAAATCCGGTGTCCCTATCGTGCTCAATGCCCGCACCGACGTTTATCTAGCTCAAGTAGGATCGCCCGACTCGCGATACGACCATGCTCTGCGGCGCTTGCGAGCCTATCGCGATGCCGGAGCCGACTGTGTCTTCCTCCCCGGGCTTCGTGATCCCGAAACCATCAAGCAATTCGTCAAAGATGTTCAATGCCCGCTGAACATTCTCGCCGGACCAGGATCTCTCTCCATAACGGAACTCGGGAAGCTAGGCGTGGCGCGGGTGAGCCTGGGATCGGCTCCCATGAGGGCCACGCTTGGTTTACTGCGCAGAATGGCGGACGAGTTGAAGGCTTCGGGGACGTATCAAGCTCTGGAAGGTGCACCTGCTCACGGCGATGTGAACAACATGCTGGGTTAGAGATGTACCATGTTGCTGTGCAGCCCCTCGCCACCACCGTCCTCGCCTATATTCGCAAGCACGCGCTGCTGAAAGCCGGAGACCGTGTGGGCACGGCCGTTTCCGGAGGCGCCGATTCGGTCGCACTCCTTCGTTTGCTTCTCGACCTCCGCTCAGAAATTGGCATCGTTCTCTCCGTCGTCCATTTCAATCATCAACTCCGTGGAGCCGCCTCCGACACCGACGCACAATTCGTCGCCGACCTTGCCCAGCACCATAAATTAGAGATGCACTGTGAAAGCGGCAACACCGCCGCATACGCTGCACAAAAACATTTGAGCATCGAAACCGCCGCCCGTGAGTTGCGCTACCAATATTTCCGGCACTTGCTCGCCGACGCCCGCCTCAACCGAATTGCCACCGCCCACACTTTGGACGATCAGGCCGAAACCCTTCTGCTCAAACTCACCCGAGGCGCCGGTACGAGGGGCTTGGCAGGAATTTATCCCGAACTATCAATCCCCGACTCTGAGAGCGGCGCGACCATCATCCGCCCGCTCCTGGCGACTAAGCGAAAAGATCTGGAAATCTATCTGAAAAGTCTCGCCCAACCCTGGCGCGAAGATGCCAGTAATCGTGACCTCCGCCACGCCCGCAACCGGGTGCGCCACGGCATCCTTCCCCGCCTGGAACGCTTCTTGAACCCAGCCGTCCGCGAGACGTTGGCCGAAACCGCCGAGATCGCCCGCACCGAGGAAGACTACTGGCAGCGCGAAGTCGCGCGCGTGCTGCCGCAAGTCTGGGCCGACGGATCCAGTTCGCTGAACTCGACAGCACTAATCGCTCTACCGCTCGCCTTGCAACGCCGCGTGGTCAAAACCGTATGCGAATCCCTGACCCCGCGTCTCGAGTTTCATCACGTGGAGGAAATTCGGGCCCTGGCATCTTCCCCCCTCACCAAATCAATCGAGCTTCCGGCAGGCTGGGTCGTGACCCGGAAAAAGCACGACCTGTGCTTACAGCATGCCGCAGCGGTCGTCCCATCCGACTACGAGTATCCTTTACCAATTCCCGGCTCGACCCTGGTTCCCGAGATCAAGTCGCGCCTAGAAGTGGTCTTGATTCCAAGAAACCGCCTCGAAAGTTATAATCCCGATCGCCTGCTAAACCGTGCGCGCTTGGGCAAAGAGTTACGTGCACGCAATTGGCGTCCCGGAGATCGCTTTTGGCCGGCTCATACCAAGGCTCCCAAGAAGATTAAGGAGTTGCTGCCTGGGCAAGACCTGACCAGTTCCGAGCGTAAGCTTTGGCCGCTAGTCGTGGACGGAAACAAAGTGGTCTGGGTCCGCGGTTTGCCGACACCGGTAGAATTACAACCGCAGGATGGCGATGAGGTCGCTATGATTCAAGAGGTGCCACTGGAATAACCAGACCTCCCGCTCAAAATCTGAGAAGATAGTACGTCACCCATGAATCCCGTCGCCAAAGCCGAACAACTACGCACTGTGATCTCCGCCGAGCAGATTCAGAAGCGCGTACGTGAAATCGCGCGGCAAATCTCCGACGACTATCAGGGCAGCACCATTCATGCTTTGGCGCTCTTGGAGAACGGCTTCATGTTCATGTCTGACCTGGTACGCGCACTAGAAACCCCGGTCATCTGTCAATTCATTAAGCCTCGATATCGCCGCGAAAAAGAGGGCCGGCCCGAGGGCTTTCTTGAAATCTTCTTCAGCCACGACGCCGACATTCGCGACCAGCACATTCTGTTGGTGGAAGGTCTGATCCATTCCGGCGTCACCACGGAGTTCCTGATGAGCGATTTGCGTAGTCGGGGCGCGGCTTCGGTCAAAGTGGCCACTCTGCTCGACCGCCAGGCAGCCCGGCGCGTCCAGTTGCAGCCCGATTATTTCGGCTTTTTGGTGGATGAGGCGTTCCTGGTCGGCTATGGCCTGGGCTCGGCCGGCCAAGCCCACCGCAATCTGCCTTATCTGGCCTCTGCAAGCTGAGGCATCCGCGTGACTTAAGTCACGGCGAGAACGTCCTCCTTTTTTCCTCAATACGCGGTAAAATGTCAGAGATATCGGAATTTCTCTAATCGAAATGCGGGGACGGGCATCTAAGACAGTGCAGAAGTTGTAGTTTGCTTCGGAACGACATGTTGCTTCCTCAGGAGTTGTTTAGGTGAACTCGACAGTCAAGACAGTAGTTTTCTGGTTGGTGATCGTGGTCTCGGCGTTCCTGCTATGGACAGTTGTGAAGCAGGGCAGCTCCGGGCAAAAAGACAAAGAAGTCAACTTCTCCCAATTCATGTCCGATGTTGACCAGGGCAGCGTCAACGAGGTCACCGTCATCGGCATGGAAGTCCGGGGCAAGTACAAGACTGACGGCTCGCTGTTCCACACCACCGTGCCCGGCAACTACCCCGACATGATCAAGACGCTGCGCGACAAGGGCGTCACCATTACCATCAAAGACATCAGCAACGGAAGCTGGCCCAGTTGGCTGCTGAATCTCGCGCCTCTGGTCCTGCTGGCAGCGCTCTGGTTCTTCATGATCCGCCAGATGCAAACTGGTGGAAATAAAGCACTTTCATTTGGCAAGAGCCGCGCCCGTCTGCTCTCCATGCAGCAGAAGAAAGTTACCTTCAAAGATGTCGCTGGCGTCGAGGAAGCCAAGGAAGAATTAAAAGAAATTATCGAGTTCCTGCGCGAAGCGCAAAAGTTCCAGAAACTCGGTGGACGAATTCCCAAAGGCGTATTGCTGGTCGGCCCTCCGGGAACCGGTAAGACCCTGCTGGCCCGAGCGGTCGCCGGCGAAGCCAACGTTCCTTTCTTCTCCATCTCCGGCTCCGATTTCGTCGAGATGTTCGTAGGCGTCGGCGCCAGCCGGGTTCGCGATCTTTTCGAGCAAGGCAAAAAGAATGCCCCCTGCATCATCTTCATCGATGAAATCGACGCAGTCGGACGTCACCGCGGCGCTGGCCTCGGCGGCGGCCACGACGAGCGCGAGCAGACTCTGAATCAGTTGCTCGTCGAGATGGACGGATTCGAATCGAACGAAGGCGTGATCTTGATGGCCGCAACCAACCGGCCTGACGTGCTCGACCCCGCCCTGCTGCGGCCCGGACGTTTCGACCGCCGCGTAGTGGTGAGCCGTCCCGATGTGCGCGGACGCGAAGAGATTCTGCGCGTCCACACTCGCAAAATTCCTCTCGCCGACGATGTCGATCTTTCCGTCCTGGCGCGTGGTACACCTGGATTCTCAGGCGCAGACCTGGCCAACATGGTCAACGAAGCCGCGCTGGCCGCAGCCCGTCAGAACCGCAAAGCCGTGCTCATGTACGACTTTGAGCTGGCCAAAGATAAAGTCTTGATGGGCGTGGAGCGTAAGTCGCTCCTGCTCTCGGAAGACGAAAAGAAAGTGACTGCCTATCACGAGGCCGGACACGCTCTGGTGGCCGCCAAGCTGCCTAATTCCGATCCTCTGCACAAAGTCACTATCATTCCCCGCGGCATGGCTCTGGGCGTGACTATGCAGTTGCCCATCGACGATAAACATAACTACACCCGGGACTATCTCGAAACCGAAATCGCCATCATGATGGGTGGCCGCATCGCCGAAGAAATGTTCCTCAACCAGATGAGCACCGGCGCTGGCAATGACATCGAACGCGCCACTGAAATGGCTCGCAAGATGGTTTGCGAATTCGGCATGAGCGCGCTCGGCCCGCTGACCTTCGGCAAGAAAGAAGAGCAGATATTCCTCGGACGCGAGATTGCCCAGCACCGCGACTACAGTGAAGCCACCGCCGTTAAGATTGACGAAGAAGTGCGGCGCATGATCGGCCAGGGCTACGACACCGCCAAAGGTATTCTGAGCGGAAACCGCGAAGCTCTGATCCGAATCGCGTTGGCGTTGCTCGACCGCGAAGTGCTCGATGCCAACGAAATCAAGCTGATCATCGAAGGCAAAGAATTGCCCAAGATCATTCCGCCACCCCGTCAGGACGACGGCGTGCAACAAGTACTGAAACCCGAGCCCGGACGGCCCGGAATCGCCAAGGGCGGCGAAAGCCCAGCCCGCGCATAAGTTTCAGCTTCGGATTCTCAACAGGGGCGGCCAAAAAGCCGCCCCTGGTTTTTGTAGGCGCGGGCGTCCTCGCCCGTGTGAAAGAATCTCGCAAAATAGCCAGTGTCCCAGTCGCGGACACTGTAGTTCGATATCGGACGCCTTTACCACCACCCACTTCCATCTGATTCAATAGATCACGGGAACAATCACTAAGCCCCGACCGTATTTGGATAAGCAGGGACTGTTAAACTCGCCCAAATGATCTCGTAGGAGCCGTGCCGATGCTTTTCCATGACCTCCGGATTGCTATCCGCCATTTGCTGAAGTCACCCGGCTTTACGGCTACCGCTGTACTAATGCTTGCGCTCGGAATCGGAGCCACCACCGCGATCTTTTCCATCGTCGAAGGCGTGCTGCTGCGCCCGCTGCCGTTCCCGCAACCCGAAAAGCTGGTGGCACTCACAGACGTCATTCAGGGTGCGGATGTGGGAGGCAATGGTGAGGCCGGCGTCACCGTTCCGGACGTCAAGGCTTACACGCGCGATACCCACAGCTTCGAGAGTCTTGGCGGATATCGCCAAACCGGTTACGAACTATCCGGCATAGGCGAGCCCGTGCAGGTGAACGCGGCCCGGCTCTCAGCCGGCGTGTTTCCCGCTCTCGAGGTTGCGCCTCTGATGGGCCGATTCTTTACCCAGCAGGAAGACGATCAGAAAGAGCAAGTAGCGGTGATCGGCTACTCGCTCTGGCAAAGCCGTTTGCACGGCGATCCGAGTGTGCTCGGAACCAAGATTCTGCTGGACCGCAAACCCTACGTGATCATCGGCGTAATGCCGCGCAACTTTGAATTCCCCCTGGTACCCGGACGGTTGAACATTAGCGAGCTGTGGGTTCCCATGAGCTTCACCCCGCAGGAAACCAGCGAAACGGCGGAGGCCAGTTGGAACTTCAGCATGGTGGGTCGGCTCAAGCCGGGCATCACAGCGGCGCAAGCCGAGAGCGATGCTGAACGTGCAGCTCAGGAGACGATGCGCGGCTACCCCGCCTTCATGGCCAGTCTGCATATTCGCGCGGTGGTGCGTTCGCTGCACGAGGAAACCGTAGAGGACGCTCGGCAGTTGGTGCGCATCTTGTTTCTCGCCATCGTTGTCGTGCTGTTGATTGTCTGCGCCAATCTCGCCGGGTTGATGCTGGTCCGCGCCATCCGCCGCCGCCGAGAAATCGCTGTGCGCCTGGCGCTGGGAGCTCCCGCCGGCGTGCTGCTTCGTCAGGCCATTCTTGAGAGCCTGGTTTTGAGCGTAAGTGGAGGTACCCTCGGTCTGATTCTGGCCGCGGTCGCCTTACGGGTTGGGGTGAGCCGGCTTCCTGAGAACCTGCCCCGTATTCACGAGATCGGTCTCGATTGGCAAGTCGTGTTATTCGCGATCGTCCTGGCGATTCTTACCGGCCTGGTTTGCGGGCTGGCGCCGGCGTTTGCCGCTCTACGGACCAGCGTCAATGACTCTCTCAAGGAAGGTGGACGCACCGGCACAGCCGGCGGCGGCCATGCCCGCCTGCGTTCAGCGCTAGTCGTCGGTGAAATCGCCATCGCGCTCGTACTTCTCGTCGCTTCCGGTTTACTGCTGCGGAGTTTTGAAAAGATGCGCGCTGTCGATCTCGGTTTCCGCCCTGATCACATCCTCACCGCCTCCTACTCGCTACCGCAGCAACATTACGCAACTCAGGCCGCATTGGACGAATTCAACGACGAATTGCTTCGCCGCGTGCAGCAGCTTCCCGGCGTAAAGTCGGTAGGACTCACGTCCTTCCTGCCGGCGTCCGGCAGCAACAGTAACAGCGCCTTCATCGCCGAGGGCTACGCGCCGCCAAAAGGAGCCAATATAAACCTCGCCACCACGGTAGTGGTTCAAGGCGATTATCTGCAAGCCATGGGAATTCCCTTACTCGCAGGCCGCTTCTTCTCGCAGGATGACACGGCGAATACCCAACTGGTCGTGGTCGTGAACCACAAGCTCGCCGAACACTACTGGCCAGGTTCGGATCCCGTGGGCAAGCGCCTGCGCGACGGGACACCGGAAATGCAGACGCCCTGGTTAACCGTTGTAGGAGAAGTCGCGGACGTGAAGGAGAACTCGCCCGATCTTCCCGACAAGGAACAGTTCTATCAGCCAGTTCGACAGATTGAAAAGTCCATAGGTTCCCTGGCCTCGCCGACCGATCTCTTTGGCAACGGTGGCTACATCGCCGTACGCACCGCAATGCCGCCCGAGCAGATGGCCAATGTTCTTCGCGCCACCGTCCGTTCCATTGATCCGCAGTTGCCGCTTGACCAGGTACAAAGCATGGAGCAAGCGGTCTCCGGTAGCGAAGCCCCGCGCCGCTTCAACACCGCCCTCATCTCCGCCTTTGCTATTGCGGCAGTGCTGCTGGCTGCGCTAGGGATCTATAGTGTGATCGCGTTCTCGGCTGCTCTCCGCACCCAGGAGATGGCGATCCGCATTGCTTTAGGCTCACAACGATCAGGAATTCTGCGATTAGTCTTCAGCTCCGCAGCCAAACTTGCAGTCGTTGGTTGTGTTTTGGGATTACTGGGTGCCGCCACCGCCTCGCATTTGCTGAACTCATTCTTGTTCGGCGTCAGCCCCTTTGATCCGCTGGTGCTGACCCTCGCCGCGGTCTTCGTGCTGATGCTTGCGTTAGTAGCTTCGTTGCTTCCCGCGCAGCGCGCCGCGTCCATCAATCCTATGAAAGCTCTGCGCGCGGATTGATCCTAAGGCTGACGAGCTTCTCCTACTCCGCTCTCAACGCCTCCAGCGGATTCACCGACGCCGCCCGATGCGCCGGCACATAGCTAGCCAGCAAAGCGGACGCCGCCAACACCGCAACCACCCCCGCCAGCGTCGACAAATCCCAAGCACGGACCCCAAACAGCAGCTTACCCATTAAAGTCGCCGCCAGCACCGAACAAGCCAGCCCAATGGCAATTCCGCCCGCAGTCAACCATCCCGCCTCCGTCAAAATCAGTCGGTACACCGAACCGCGTTGCGCGCCCAACGCCATGCGCACCCCAATCTCCCGCGTTCTCTGGCTGACTGAATACGCAATCACTCCATAGAGTCCGACCGCGCCCAGCAACAATGCCAGAGCTGCGAACCCTCCCACCAGCCATGCCGAAGAACGGTGCAAATAGGCGGTCTGCGAATCATTGATTCTCTGTGTCATGGTCGCTTCGTCGTAGGTACCAATGTTGGGATCAATCTGATGAATGGTGCTGACCAGCGTTGGAAGCACCGACTCCTCAGCTTGCGACGTCCGAACCACCAAAGCGAAGTAGGGATTGGCAGCCTGGTTCAGCGGATAATAAACGGCGGGCCATATCTCCGAATCGAGCGGCCCTTCCCTGATGTCATCCACAATTCCGATAATCTCCCGAGTCGATTTCGGATCCAGATCATAGTGGATCAGCTTCTTACCAATGGGGTCTTCCCCGGGGAAATATTGCCGGGCCAGCGCCTGGTTAATGACGACCACTCCCGGTTTCGACCCATCTTCCGCGTCGGTAAAGTAGCGGCCCCGCAACAACCTCGCCTTCAGCGTAGTGAAGTATTCGGAGCTTACGTCCCGTTCGTTCACTTCATCGTGCTCGCCGTGGTACGGCCGGTCGAGAAACCTGATCCACGTCGTGTTGCCATTAAAGCTCACCGGCAGTACGCTGCCGAGCGCCGCCGATTTCACGCCTGGCAAGCTCGCCATGCGGCTTACCACTTGCCGCGCCAACGTAACTGCCTGCTCGTCTTTGGAGTAACTGGAGTCCGGTGCCGCGATCTGCAACGTCGCCAGGTGATCCTGCGCGAACCCAAGATCGATATGCAGCAAACGATAGAAACTCTTTCCAAGCAACCCGGCGCCCGCCAATAACACCACAGCAATGGCCAGTTCTACCACGACAAGGTTGGCGCCAAAACGCCGCCACAAAGTTCCAGCCGAGCCACGCCCGCCTTCCGCTAGACCTTCCCGCATCTCCGACATCACCAAACGCAGAGCGGGAGTCACGGAAAACAGTACTGCCGCGAGCACCGCGATACCGAGCGCAAAGACAACCGCATGTAGATTCAATCCCAGACCGCGCAGATATGGCATGCTGAACATCATGTCCGCCGGGATCAGCCGCAGAAGGATTTGTATCGCCCCGTATGCAAGTAGCAGTCCCAGTACGGTCCCTCCTGCTATCAGCACCAAGCCTTCAGTTATAAATTGCAAAATAAGACGCCCACGTGATGCCCCCAGCGCGCCGCGGACTGCGATCTCGCGTTTCCGGCTTTCGCACCGGACCAGCAGCAGACTCGCAACATTCAGGCAAGCGATCAAGAGCAGCAGACCGGCTCCCCCCAGCAGCACCAGCAGAATGGGACGGACATCTCCGACGATCACTTCCGAAAGCGGGAGCACGCTCGCACCCTGGCCCTGGTTGGTATCCGGATATTGCAGTTCCAGCTGTCGTGCAATCGCCGTCGCATTGGCTAACGCGGTCTGTACCGAGACACCATCCTTCAGCCGTCCGATACCATCGAGATTGTGGCAGCTTCGCCTTTTTTCGCATGAACCAGAAGCCCGCAGCGTCGTCCAGAACTCTGCCCGCCCGTTGGGAGCGAACTGAAAGTTCTGCGGCAGCACGCCGACAATGGTATTGGCCACGTCACTGAGCATGACTGTTTGGCCAATCACATCCGCTCTCCCACTAAATCGTTTCTGCCAGGTCGCGTAGCTCAGCATGACCACGGGAGGCGCACCCGGCAAATCCTCACCTGAATAAAAGTCACGGCCCAGCATCGGCGCAATTCCCAGCGTGCGAAAGAATCCATCGCTCACGCGCGTACCCGCTACCAGCTCTGAACCGGTAGGAGCACGTAGCGCAAAACCGTCTCCCGTAAACACATCCATTGAGCTGAAGACGGTATTGAGTTTCTTCCAGTCGAGATAGTCCAGATATGAAAGTCTGGCGCGCGGAATGAGAGCGACTCTTTCCGTCACATTCACAAGCCGGGACGGCTCTGGATAGGGCAATGGTTTGATCAGCGCTGCGTCCACGAACTCAAAGATTGCCACGCTCACGCCCACGCCAAGCGCCAGCATGAGGATTGCTGTGCAAGTGAATCCAGGATTCTTCAGGTGTTGCCGGACCGCGAAACGCAGATCCTGCAAGAAAGTTTCGATGAAAGGCAACGTATTTTGCTCGCGGTAAGCCTGCTTCGTCGACTCCACTCCGCCCAGCTTAAGAATCGCCTCCCGCCGCGCCTGCTCTCGATTCATACCGGAGCGGAGGTTGTCCTCGGTATGCATCTGCACGTGACTCTCAATCTCATCCGCCATCTCCCGCTGACGCCGTTGACTGGGAAATACTCCCCTCATCCGCAGCATCCATGCGCGTAGCCGTTTCATGCCGGGTCCTCCGTAGGCGAGAGAAATCGCGCCAGGATCGCAGTTGTCTGCTCCCAATCCTGTGCTTCCTGGTTGAGTTGCTTCCGTCCTGCGCGCGTCAGCCTGTAAAACTTAGCTTTGCGATTGTTTTCCGACACCCCCCATTCCGAAGCGATCGATCCCTCCTGCTCCAATTTCAGCAGCGCCGGATAAAGCGTCCCATAGTTAAGGGAAATAAGATTTCCGCTGGTCTGCTCAATGCGGCGCGCGATTCCATATCCATGCAGCGGCCCCAGCGTTTCAATCGTTTTCAAAATCATCAGGGCCAAAGTGCCTTGCCAAACGTCGGTTTTATCGCCCATGCGTATCTCCTATGGCTTTGCCATATGAATCCTCTCAGGTTTTCTATGGGAAAGCAATAGGAAAGCGTCGAAGGATCTCCATTGATCCGTGCAAATTCAGAAAATTCGCGGCCAGGGCTTTCCCCTGTGTGCCTCTGTGCCCCCTGTGGTTAAGATCGAGGGCCCGCGACAAAGTCCCACCCTCACTCCAATCCGTCCACCAGGTACAAGTCCCCAGGGCTCCCACACTCTCTGAGTTGCATTAGCTGACGAACTTCATTACTTTACCCAATACTGAAGATGACCACTCAGAACAGCAAAACCAGGTTAAGCAGCGAACCTTCCGCTTCGGTTCGCGGAATTGGCGCGTTACTCTGGGCGATTGGCGCCACGTCTATAGTCTTGGTTTTGTCGTGGCTGCAGTTTTCTGTGCAAAGCATCTGTTGCGGGGAGTTCGACGGCTATTACCACATCCGCTGGAGCCGCTTGTTGTGGGAGGGCTTGCGGCACGGACATTTGCCCGCTTTCACCTGGTTACCTCTTACCGCCCTCAATGCGTCCCGCTACGCCGATCAACATTTCCTCTACCATTTACTGCTAATCCCTTTCACCTGGTTCGCCGACCTCAGCTGGGGCGCCAAATTGGGGACGGTGCTGTTCGCCAGCGCCGCGGTTTTCTCATTGTATTGGCTCATTTTGCGCTATCGCATTCGTTATCCCTTGCTGTGGCTGTTGGCACTCCTCGCATGCTCCTGGGCGTTTTATTACCGGATGAGCATGACCCGTGCATCAGCCGTCTCCATTCTTTTCATCGTGGCCGGCATATTCCTGCTGTTCGAAAGAAAATATGTCTGGCTGGGACCCGTTGCCTTCCTGTATGTGTGGACCTACAACCTGTTTGTGATGTTAGGTGTGCTGGTTGTGATCTGGGCCGTGGTGGCGTACTGGAGTGAACGGCGAATCGAATGGCGCCCCATCCTCTGGACCTGTCTCGGCACCATAGCCGGCTTCGTGATTCATCCCTACTTCCCGCGAAACGCAAAACTCTTCTTCGAACATCTGGCTGCCAAGTCGGGTTCCACCTCGGCCCAAACCGTCGTAGGCCGTGAATGGTATTCCATTGCATCGTGGCAGTTCTTGAACGATTCTATGGTCGCGTGCGCCGCCATGGTGGTTGGCTATATCGCATTCGGCTCAGCGCTGGCCGGCAGCAGGAGCGACCGGCGGAAGCTGCAACGTCCCCTGCTTTTCCTGTTATTTTCCAGTTTCCTTTTGCTCATCTCTCTCCGCTTCACCCGCTTCCTGGAATACTGGCCACCCTTTGCCATCCTGTTCGCGGCTTTTACGCTTGAAACTGTGTGGTCCAACCAATCCGTCGTATCCTCTCCTCTTGCCGAAAAGAATCCCGAAGAGGATGTCGCATCGCTGAATCAATCCGAAGGACTCCCTTGGAAAACATTGGGTTTTATCGCGGTGTTGTTAAGTGCCGTATTGGCCTATAACCTTCGCACGGCGCGGACATCCATCATCGCAGCCACGAAACCTGCCGGTCACTATCAAGCTGCAACCAACTGGATGCACGCCAACATTCCACCCGATGCCCTGATCTACAACTTCAACTGGTCGGATTTCCCTAAGCTGTTCTTCTACGACACTAGCCACCGCTACGTCTCCGGCCTCGATCCCATTTATCTTCTTGACCAGCATCCCGAACTTTCCCGGCTCGACGATCGTCTCTCCCATGGTTCCGAGCCCAACCCGGCAGCCGCAATCTCGACCCAATTCGCTGCCGTCGATCCCTCCGGCGTTAGCTACCTGTTCATAGGCGATTATCCGACGCCGCCCCCACCCGAGTGGTTCCGCTACATAATGGCAGCGGGCCAGTTCGCCATCATTTACCGTGACTCGGACTGCGTCATTCTGCAGGTCCTCTATCGCCCACCCAGCCAGGGGCCGGTTGAAGAAATACGGCAATTGGACAGCCCGGACCAAAGGAGAGCACTGCTGCCTGAAGTCCAGCGCCGCTTCAAAAAGGGGAATATCTTCGGGACCGATGAAGAAAACTGGAAAGGTGGCCCTGCTCTGGTGATCCACAACCAGCAGGCAACCCAAGAGTGGGCGAACCGGCTATTTACCAACGATGCGAATTCGATCAGCGGCGAAGAATTGTGGCAACTCGGATTCCATTTCTATGTGGTCACCAACGGAAAGGACGCCTGGGTGACAGAAGTAAAGGGGAACCCGAAGTACCGCTCTGCTTTCTCTGCCGCATCAGATCAGACGCCGAAGTGATGGCGCGATCGCCATCTTTCCGGTCGGTGCAGTCGGAGTAAAGAGTGCGTTCATCAATGTCTTCCCCTGGATTTATCCGTGAAAATCCGTGGCCCGCTCTTAGCCTAGCTCTTCATTCCCTTCAACGCCTCCAGCAACTCCTCGCTCTTCGGCGCCTGGTCCAGCGGATACACCTTGGCGAACACAATCTTCCCACTCTTATCAACGATAAACACCGCCCGTTCGCTGATTCCATTCAGGGGCGGTTCCTGGCGCATGATGCCAAATGCTTTCGTCACTTCCCCGTGCGGATAAAAGTCCGAGCACATCGGTAGTTGCATATTGCCAATCTCATACTTCTGCCACGCCTTATGGCTGTAAATCGAGTCCACGCTGATGTCCAAAACCTGGGCGTTGAACGCAGCAAACTTCTCTCGATCGGCGTTAAGTGCCGGCAGTTGTTCCCCGCAAGTCGGCGTCCAGTCCAGTGGGTGAAATGTCACCACCACATGCTTCTTCCCGCGAAAATCACTTAATCGAACATTCAATTGCTGCCCATCCTGCACCGCGGGCAGTTCAAAATCTGGCGCTACATCTCCTACCTTCAAAGCCATCGCAGCCTCCGTTACTCGAACATTCTACGACAAATATAAACGGCGGCTCAGGTGAGCTGCCGTGTCTGCAAAAATTTCCTGTGATTAAAACCGCCTCCGCATTCTCGGCCTGCTATCCCTCGGGCCTTGACTACGTCAAACTATGCTTGCTGGCCTTCTGATACGCTGCGGAATCGGCTGGCCCACAATGCCCTGGCCAGCTTCGTCCATGCTATCTTGAGTTTTAGGATCCCCATGAACTTCCGCCTTCTTACAGCTCTTCTTTTGCTATCTTCTTTCTCTTTCGCCGATCTCACGACCGACGTTCGCACCGCCCTCGCGCAGGGCAACTTTCCTGCCGCCACCACTGAACTGGAAAACTACCGCACCGCTCACGGTGTCGATCCCGATTATCTCGAAGCCCTCTCTTGGATGGCCCGCGCCTCACTCTCCGCCAACCAGCTCGACCAGGCGGCAACCTACGCCAAGCAAACTGAATCCCTAGCCCACGAGCAGCTCCAGCATCGTAGGCTCGACGCCGAACCCCGCCTGCCTCTTGCCCTCGGTGCTGCCATTGAAGTCCAAGCCCAGGTGCTTACCGGCCGGGGTCAGCAGACACAGGCCGTCGCTCTGCTTCGCCGCAGCCTGACCACCTACGCCAACACTTCCATTCGCGCGCGCTTGCAAAAGAACCTGAACCTGCTTGGCCTCGCCGGCCAGTTCGCTCCACCTCTGCGTCTCGGTGAATACCTTGGACCAAGCCCCAAATCACCCCCGCAGCTGAAAGGATCTCCAGTTCTCCTGTTTTTCTGGGCGCACTGGTGCATCGATTGCAAACACGAAGGCCCCGTCATCGCCCAATTAAGCTCTGAATTTGCTGCTAAGGGATTGACGGTACTCGCTCCCACCCAGCTCTACGGATACACGGCTGGCGGGGAAGATGCGAAACCAAAAGATGAGTTGGCCTACGCAGAAAAGGTCTGGCAGCACTTCTATCCCGGACTACAAACTGTCCCCGTTCCAGTCAGCAAAGCCAATTTCGACCGCTACGGCGCCAGCACCACGCCAACTCTTGTCCTGATCGACCGCAAAGGCCGCGTAGCCCTCTACCACCCCGGCGTGATGTCGTACGAAGACCTCCGCGCCGCCATCGAAAAAACAATGTAGTCGCTCTCAGCTCGCGTTGGCGACAGCCGCCCTCGGCTGTCCGGTCGAGCGAGTCGCCCTGGCATTTCTTCGCGTCCTTTGCGGTCTTTCTTGGCGATCTTTTGCGGTAAAGGGCTTTCCTGAAAATCAATCGCAAATCCGTGGCCGGGTTTACTCTGTGTGTCTCTGTGCCCTCTGTGGTACAGGTTTTATCTCTTCCGAAAAACCTCAAACACCAAATTAAACAACTGCACCAACGTGATCCCAATCGTCACATACACCGCAATCTCCAGCCGCCGCGACGCATCCTTCGCGCTCCGCATTTGCCCTGCGATTTCGCTAGTGGTGTGGTAAAGCGTATCCGCCAGTTGTTCGAAATGCTCGGTCGAGGCCCGTAGCCGCTCCAGCACCCGCGACGTCACTGAGAGCGCCGCCGCCATCTGCTCCCCATTGCGGATATCCAGCTCGGTCTTGCACGCCAACCACCATGCACTCCCCGGTGGATTGTCATACATCCGCTGCCGGATCTCTTCGTAGGACCGCGTCCGCAGTAACTGCACTAAGGCCTGAACTGTCTCGGTTTCATGCTCCTTCGTGATAACGCCGGGCATAGACGGCAGTCTAGCAGCCGCCGTCAGCCCCGATCAGATGCCCGAAGGCCAACCCAACCCCACCTTTTCAGCCATGCCCAAGCCGCTGGTTAACCGTTACCGCTATGCTATCCCCTGTATTTCCAGTGTCTTTGCGTCCACTTCCTTTTGCTGGCGATCACCGAGAGTAGAGCGCAAGGAGCTGCGGCAAGCCGCTTCCGGTTGACAGGCGGCTTGCGGCTCGCCTGCCTGGCAGTCTTTGAATTCCATAAGATTTATGTGACAAACTACGTGGTGGCCGATGTTATAGTGTTGCGCACCTTCGGCCCCACTTGGGCTGACGAGGCTTCAGGGTTTAGGAGTAAATCCATGCGAGCCCTTAGATTTTGTTTTTGCGCACTGCTCGGATTGCTGACTGCAGGCGCGTCAGCGCGAGCCCAGAACTTCACGCAAAATCTGATCCACACCTTCACCATGTCGCCGGATGGGGCCGGTCCTAACCCCATTTTTCGGGATGCGCAAGGAAATCTTTACGGCACCACAACCAGCGGGGGCTTATCTTCCTGTCAAAATGGTGGCGGAGCCGGCTGCGGGATCGTGTTCGAAGTGTCCAGCAGCGGCGAATATTCGGTGCTCTACAGCTTTAAGGGAAACTTGGATGGTAACACTCCTGTCGCCGGAGTTACTCAAGACGCTGCGGGCAACTTATTTGGCACAACCGGGGGCGGCAATGGCGGCTTTGGGACCGTCTTCGAGCTGGACACAAGTGGCAATGAAACGCCGCTTCATCTCTTCAGTGCTTTCCAGGGTGGGAGATACCCTAATACTACCCCCACCCTCGACGCGTCGGGCAATATCTACGGCACCACGTACTATGGCGGCGATTCCAATTGTGGATCTAATGGAAACGGCTGTGGGCTTGTCTATGAAGTGAGTGCCACTCGGCAGTTCAGCGTACTTCACACCTTCACTTCGATCAATGACGGCATACAGCCTGTAGGCACTCTGGCGATGGATTCCGAGGGCAACCTTTATGGCCTTACCGCGCAAGGCGGAGACCTCAGTTGTGCCCAGCTGGGGTGTGGGACGATATACGAGGTCGCCAAGAACGGAAAATTTACCGTCTTATACCAGTTCACGGGAAAAACAGATGGAAGTTACCCAGATTGTATTACTCCAGATGGCTCGGGTGGTCTGTATGGCGTAACCGGCGAGGGCGGCGACCTTGGCTGTGGCTTCAATGGCTGCGGAACGATTTTCACAATCGATCGACGTGGCGGCTTCAAAACGCTCTATGCGTTCACCCCCATCTTTCCCAACAATGAGGGAGGCAGCTGCCCGATTCGCGACGCACGCGGTAACCTTTACGGCACCCACGGCGCCGACACCGGCGCCCATAGCGGCGGATACGTCTACCAGTTGAACACCAAGGGCGAATACACCGACATCTTCGATTTCCCCATCATTGAATCGCCCCTGGGATCTGATCCGAGTGGCGTGGTTCTGTCTCCAAATGGCGTTTTCTATGGCACCGCGGTTCTTGGTGGCGATACCCAGTGCGGCGTCGAGAACTCAGGCTGCGGTACCGTTTTCAGTCTGACCCTCTCGGCGCGCTGACGCCTTGAAGGCCGGTTCGCCACAATTTCAGCACGGCATCGGGCTTGATCTCCGCCGCTCACTCCTCAATAAATCACGTAGAACCCCGAGAACCCGCTCGTCTTCTGGCAGACTCCCACCACCACGTGTTGATCGTTGATTCCATCGCCGTAGGTGTCCACGCATCCAGGCGCATTGAACTTCGTGTATTTCCCGCCGATCAACCCAGCACCGTGAATTACCCCCGAGCTGTCACTCCAGGACAACACCACGTCTCCCGCCGAATCTATGCCATGAGCATAGCTTCCAACTGCGCCCGGCACATTGATCGTGGTGAATGTCGATCCGTTGTAGATCGAGGCTTCCGGATTACCGCCGGTGTTTGCCCAGTCCGCCGTGGAAACCCCGCTCGCGTTGATGGCGTACAGCAACGTATATTCGCTTCCAGAAACATATACCGTTTGATAGTTCGTTCCGTCGAAAACAAAGCCCTTCTCGATACCGTCGGTATCCGAAAACGCTCCCACCATGATTCCGGCATCGTTGATTCCCGCAACCAAGGTGTCCGGCGAGCCCGCAGGACCCACATCCGTGAAAACTCCGTTGGAGTAGCTGATCCCGTGAAAGAACCCCGAACCATCGACGTAGTAACCAACCGCCGTCCCGCTTGAGTTGACACCGCTCAGGACAGTCGTGCCTACGCCGTTGGGGTCGTCAACGGTCTGGTACTTACCATTCTTCACCATGAACCCATGCTGCACACCGCTGCTGTCGAGGTAAATGCCAACCCCAATTTCGTTGCTGCTTACCGCGTAGAGCTGCGTGGTCGTGGTACCCGGATACTCTATGAAACGAAACTGGAAACCTGCTGGAACCGCCGCGCTGGCCATCCTGGCAACCAGCAGCAGACAAAGTACAGGGTACAAAGTACGGGATTTCATTTCTCGACCTCCTTGTAAATGAATTTCTTGTCGGTGACTCCTATGGACACACACGTCCTGCACTGAGACACGGCCTTGGGGATAGGCCAAGCCGCACAAAGCCAGTAACTTTATCGCAGCCAATGGCACTGTCAATAGAGATATTCGTCTCTAAGATTGGCAGGCTTCAGCGCCTTCCTCGTTGAAGTAGCCACCACCCGCATCGCGGTCGTACAATCCACCAACAGTCCCAGAGGCAGATGACGACTCCCTATCAGCTCGATGATCTACTGGCATTTCCGCCCGGCCCCTCACGGGAGAGAGCGACCTGGATGTATGGCGCTCTGCGGTTCTTTCTCGATATGCCTCCGGCGTTTCGCACCGAGCGCCTCGTCCAATTCACCGCCGAGGTCGATGCCCATCCCCGCTGCTATGAGATTCGCGCCGTCCTATACGATTTCTGGTCTCATCATTCTTATATCCGGGTCATCTCCGAGGCCGGACTCCCCAACGAGGCCTTCCTTCTGCATGAATTGCTGGCGCGCGCTCTGCGTCATCTGGTCCCCGTCGATGAAGTGCAGGGCGATCTCTATGTCTTACTCGATTCCCTCAATCTGTGCGAGGCCGATGCCCAGTGGGTAGCATCTCTTCCCGATTCCCTGGTCACCGAGTGGTCCGCCATCTTCACTCCGTCACATGCATCGGTCCTCGTGTCCAGCAAACTCCTTGCCTTGCGCGCCGCCAACATCGCCTTGGCCCGGGACTTCCTCGCCTTGTCCGACGACGAGAGTGTCGCCAAATCCAGCTTCTTCAGTCTTCCCGCTCTGGTCGAACACGTGGCCCGCAATCCCGACGACTTTCCCCAATGGGAGACCCGCCGCGAAGCCTGTGAAACCTACTTACGCGAGACCTCTCAGCTGATTGAAGAACGAGGTTCGTCAGCCAACATGGTTTTCCGCATTCGCCTCCTGCGATCTCTGCTCTGGCGAATTCAGCAAGTGCTCAGTCTCGAGCGCAAAGATTCGGACTCGCGAAAGTTCGCCGTCTCCATCGTTCACGGTTTTGCCTCGCAACGAAAGATCGGCAGCGTGATAAGCGCCAGCACTCGCAGGCTGGCCCGCAGCATAGTCGAAAAGACCGGACGCGTCGGCACTCACTACATCGCCAAGAACGACGCCCAATGGAAGACCATGGGGTGGGGAGCAATCCTCGCCGGCGTGATTACGTGCTTCACCGCTCTCTTCAAATATTCAATCTCATCGCTCATCCATGCGCCATTCCTCGTCGCCATCGGCCATTCCTTGAATTACACGGTCAGCTTTCTCTTGATGCAGGCCGGCGGCTTCTTGCTGGCCTCAAAGATGCCCGCCGCCACCGCCGCCACTCTGGTCGATGCCATGGAAGATCCCGAAAAAGATCACATGGCCAGCTTGCAAGCCATTTCCCAGACCCAAACCCTGGTCACCATCGGAAACCTGATCGGCGCCATCCTCGCTTCCATCGCAGTCGACAGAATCTGGAACGCCGTCACCGGGCAGCCTTTTCTTACCCCTGAAGAGGCCGAACACGGCATTCACATGCTCTTCCCGCTGACCTCGCTGACCATACCTTTCGCCATCGTTACCGGCGTTCTTCTGTGGCTTTCATCGCTGGCCACCGGCTGGACGGCAAACTACCTCGCGCTCACCCGTATGGAATCGGCCATTGCCCATAGTCTGCGTATTCGCCGCCGCCTCGGACCAGCCCGCGCCAACGCCATCGCTCACTGGCTCAAGCATCACGCTGCCGGCTCCGCTGGATACATCGTTCTCGGCTTCCTGCTCGGCTCCGTTCCCATTCTCTTCACGCTCTTCGGTATCCCGCTTGAAGTGCGTCACGTAACCCTGGGCGCGGCCGGTCTCGCCTATGCTTTGGACGCGGCCCGCCTCACCGGCGAACTCCACGCCTCCGACGTGATCCTGTCATTCACGGGCATCCTGCTGGTGGGACTGTGCAACATTCTTACTTCATTCGTGCTCAGCTTCCTGCTGGCCGTCCGCGCTCGCGACATCGGCGAAGCCAAGGCCCGACGCTTCCTGAAAGAGGTGGGAGTCAAGCTGGTATCTCACCCGGTAACCTTTCTGCTCCCCGGCTTCGACCGCCCCGCCGAGGAAACTTAGAAAACGACCGGGGGGGTGCCCCGCTCCTTGCGTTTTTTGGCAAGGGGCGGGTGTGGGCACCGATCACAGCTTTCGCGGCGAAGAGCTCCTAACATCTTCTTCATGCCCAAAGGTCTAAAGCGACACTACGGCACCGGCGATCTCCACGTCATCATGAGACAGCCCCGCCTACGTCTCAACTGTTAGCGTGAAGTCCCTTTCGGAGCCGGCAGACCGACATCGAGACTGAAGATCGTTCCCTCCCCGCTCTTTCCGCACAACGGACAACCTTCGTTGATTCCCCCGTTCTGGGTCGTTCCGTAGAAATTGCCGTCGCTGCCTTGCATAAGTCCACCCTTGGCATTGAGGCCGTCCGCGCAGTCTGATTCAGAGCAGAACTGATAGAGCGCGGTGAAAGCGCCCTGCGGGGTGATCTCAAATATGGTTCCTTGCTGGTTGGCTCCATCGGTGGTAGTAGTTCCGTAGAAATTGTTGTCCGATCCTCGCGCCAGAGTGGCATATGGTCGCGATCCCTGTAGCCCTCCCTCAAAGGTGAGAAGCGTAGTGAATACACCGGCGGCCGTGATCTGAAAAACCGTACCCTTGCCACTAATCCCGCCGCCGTAAGTTGTGCCGTAGAAGTTGCCGTCGCTGCCCTGGACCAAACCCGCGTAGGGATGGGCGCCGTCCACGCAGCCCGCCTGGGCGCAAAAACTGTAAAGTGTCGTCAATACGCCCGCAGGAGTCACCGAAAACACCGCGCCCGACCCGCTGGCGCCGCCGTTGTATGTCGTGCCGTAGAAATTTCCGTCGGTAGCCTGAATCAGGGTCGCAAAGGGACGCGCTCCATCAGCGCAACCCGGCTGGGAGCAGAAGTTATACAGTGTGGTCAGCACCCCTTGCGGCGTGATTTTGAAGATCGTCCCTTCGTTGAAAGCCCCGCCCAAAGATGTCGTGCCGTAATAATTTCCATCGCTTTGACTTTGCACCAGTCCCCCGTGAGGCTCCGAGCCATTTATGCAACTGGTGCCATAACAGAATGTGTATAAGGTCGTCAGTTTGCCATTTTCGGTCACATTGAAGAGGTTGCCACCAGAAAACTCGTGAGGGTAGTGATCGGGCGTGTTGAACCCAAAGCCCAATGTGGTTCCGTACAGAGTCCCATCGCTTCCCAGCGCGAGCCCTGCAAATGGGTGGACGCCATTAGGCCCAGTGAAGCTATTCAACATGTCGAGGGTGCCCGATGCCGTAAGCTTGAAGATCGTGCCCAACTGATACATCCCTCCCGAATAGGTCGTTCCGTAGAAATTTCCGCTCACATCTTCGACCAGCGACGTCGGCTGAGGGAACGCGCCATGGGTGTAGTCGAACTGGATAAGGGTGGTTAACGTCTGGGCCGTTGAGACACTCGCAGCCAAGGTAACGATAAGAAAGAAAAATGCGTATTTACAGCGATTGCTTTTGGTCACTGCATTACTCCTTGTAGAAACTCCGTTATCAGACTCCATTCCCGATTGATCTCGGGCAGCCCGCGGGCTAGTTCGCGATTCCCATGATGCCGAACGATAGGGCAGCACACTCTTTGGAGTTAATACCGATCGACGGATCGCACCAGTTCATCCAACTGAAGCCAAAGTAGCTTGAGTTGAAATACATCTGCCCGGCAGGCTGCGCGCTTCCCCGAAAGTTATTTGTTTGCTGCGTGGTATTCGAAGCAAAAAAACCTTCGGAACAATTGTTGTCCGTAGTAACGGTGCACTGCGGGGAAACGTTGATCCAATATTCTCCAGCGGTAAGGGTCGCGCTGGCTTCGACAGCAACCGTGAACTCGGTAAAGCCGAACGCACTGCGGCCGGTCGGCGCGACATTGGCTGCGCCCGAACCCGACGCCACCACCTTCCCACCGTTGCCTGGACTCACACCGCTGCGAATTTCCCACGTAGCTGTCTTCGGATTGAACTCGCCCGCGGTCGCCAGCACATTGACCAGTAGCCCCTGCACCGTGGCCTTCACCCCGGCAGGAACTTGAACCGCGCCCAGTGTTTCAGTAAGTGGGCGAGTGAGGCTGTTGCCATCCGGAAAGCCGTACGCAAAATGATCACCCGGTGTAAGGTCGCCGCCATAAAAAAGACAAGGCTTGCATGCCGGTGGTGGACCGCCCGTCTTGGTCAATTCCAACTGCTGCCCCCAGTTCCCGTTCGCGCGCGATTGTCCCGTCGGTTCCGCATTTACCGCACTGGAATGATTCTGAGCGAAAGCTCCCATCGCGAGCATCGCCAGCAACATTGCTGTGTATACAAACTTCTTCACGACTATTCCTCCAGAGTTCTTGATCTTTATAGTGTTACGAGGTGGACCTGGGGGGGTGGCCTACGAAAATCAGGTTAAGCTGCGGAACTTCCAGATGCAACGAAAAAGTGGATCAAAGCCAGGCGAAAAAGTGCAGCTAAACTGCAATTCATTTCAACAGCGCCAATCGCTCTCGAACAGTCGACTCTGCGACTGCTCGCCCCACAAAAGGGAGGCCGCCCCAAGAAGCCTTCCCTGGATTCCCGTCAGCGTAACCTCGCACTGATTGCCTAGCTACAAAATTAATTGGGGGTACGTCCCGTCTGTATGAATGCATAAGTGAAATGAAGAAGGGTTCTCCGAGCGGCTACGATGCTGGGGGCAAATGCGGGGACAGACGGAACTGACCCCAATTTTCTGTGCCAATCTGGAACTCGACCACAACTTCCAGCCCATTAATCTTCTCCATCTCGTCCGCCAACCTGATACGTTCGATGCATGGCGCGTCTGCCGCGGGTTGCCATCCCCGATCTCCCTCATCATGTTACCCAGCGCGGCAATGCCCGACAACTCGTCTTCGCCCACGACTCCGACCGCGCCACTTATCTCCAGTTGTTGCGGCAGTATTTCGAGCTCTACAAGGTTGCGCTCCTGGGCTACTGTCTGATGTCCAATCACGTGCACTTAATCGCCATGCCGCGCACTGTCACCGCTCTGGCCGACGCTCTCCGCCACACTCACGGACGCTACGCCACCTACTGGAACGCCCGCCTCGCCTCTTCCGGCCACGTCTGGCAGGGACGCTTCTATTCCTGTCCCCTCGATGAATCGCATCTTTGGGAGGCCCTCCGTTACGTCGAACTGAACCCGGTGCGCGCTCGCATGGTCGCCAACGCGGAGCAGTGGAAGTGGTCGAGTGCCACGGCGCATGGTGCCGGCGCCCCCGACGGATGCTTGGACACGACACGCTGGCAAGCCCACTGGAGCCCCGCGTCATGGCGCGATTTTCTTGCCGCCGGGGAGCCCGAAACCGTAATCGCTGCCCTGCGCCGCTCGACCCACACCGGACGTCCGCTGGGTACGCCCGCCTTCGTCGCCGCGCTGGAAAAGTCGACCTTGCGTCAACTCGCGCCGCGCCAACCCGGACGTCCGGCCAGACCCGCACTCGATTCCCGCCAATCCAACCTGGCGTTCATCGCCTGACACGAAAACCGGGGCGCGTTCCGTCTGTCCCCGCATTATTGGCTGCCGCAGCAACTGCATTTCAACTATACGCGCTGACGCACGAGCCGATGCGGTCCCATCTGACGAAACAGAACGCGGCCACCTATCGGCGCATGGCAAAGGAATTACTGAAAGTCGTATCAGCGAAAGAGCTGCCCATGTCAGCCGAGAAGTTTGTCCGCATACTGGATGCGATGACTATAGGCTTGCTCTTCACGTATTTTCAAACCCCGGAACTGATCACCGAAGACATTATCGTCGACGCATTTGAAGCGCTGGCGTGAAGTCGTCCGGAATACGGCAAACGCCGCCTCCCTCGGGCCGGGCTATGTTCGGCTAATTCGCCAAGCTTGCTTTCTCTCGCCACTTCGGTGTGTTCAAGCCCATCGCGAGGAGCCACACGAACACCGATGCTTCTGCGAGGAGGGCGCAGGCCAGATTGTAGGGGGACAGATAGTTTACGAGCGGATTTGACAGATAGGTCAGCCAGCCCAAACCGGCAAACGCCATCATCGGGCCCATAATTCGGGGTACAAAAGTCGACCTGAACATGAGGTAGCCGATCAGGAGGCAATAGAATCCGGTAAATACCAGGGCGACGTCTACGCCCCTAGGATTCAATCGAAGGGCCTCAAAGGTGAGTCCCGCGAAGTTGAAGAACACCGCCAGCAAAGCGAGGCGTTTGTTTACCGGCTTAAAGATGGTATAGAGGATCAGCGTCACGGCGGCCATACCCGCGTTCGCAACAAGGCCCCCTGCGACATTCAACCTTCCGCGAAAGAAGAGCTCGGTGCTTGCTGCCGTCACTACACTGAGCAAATAAAGGGCTCCGGCCACACGGGCACTGAAACGCGGCGACACTTTTGCAATCCGTTGCGTCATCATTGCTGCGCTAATATTCGTCTCTCCTTTACGCACGTCATTGAATTAAGCGCAGGCAAATTAGACCCGCTCCCGGTCGCGGCGATGGGCCCGCCGGTTTTCATGCTGCTCTTGCTTGCTCCTTCCATCGTTGAACGTTCACGCCCTTCACGAGGAGCCACAGCATCAGCAATAGCTCCGCGAGGAAGCCGAGCACCAGCACGTGGGGGGACAGAGAGTTCGCCAGCGGCGGGTACAAGAAGGTCAGCCAACCCAAACCCGCGAGTGCCATCAGAACACCCAGAAATCGAGGCAGGAAGGTCGACCTAAAGATGAGGTACCCGATCAGGAGGTCATAGAATCCAAAAAGTACGAGGCAGATGTCGGCGGTCAGAGTATTGAGTTTGAGAAACATCAACGCCAGAGCCCGCAATTGTTCGATATTGAATACGTTCAGGTACGGTGCGCCTCCCAAGACGACGAAAGGGGCAAGTTGAAAAAGGCTACCGAAAGCCGTAATAGCGCATCCCACCAGCCCGAAAAACGCCGCGAGCAAAGAAAGGTTTCTATCCACGGGCTTGAACAAGCCATAGAAGAGTGCCGTGACTGCGATATAGGACGCGGTCGCGACGAGGCCGGTCGCCAGCCCCAACCGAAATAAAGGCTGGTGAGCGAGAAGGTTATTCGAGGTAGCCGCGGCGTCGCCGTCTACAACAAGCCCTTTAAGGAAGAACTCGCCGAGGACTGCCGTCAGAAAGTAAAGGAAATAAACGATACCGGTAATTCTGGCGCTTGGACGCGGCGACACTTCTGCAATCCGTCCCATCATTACGGTTGTGCTCATCGTACCTCCCAGAATTTTGGTCGCACCGGTCCTGCACCGGAGACACGTTAGCGCAGAGAATCTTGGTAGTCTGTTCAATATGGCTCATTTCCTCGGATTCGGGCGCACCTGACTAGGCGCTTGACCTCTCCACTCCATTTATTCTATATTGTAGTAGAAATGAAGCGGGGAGAACTACTCGGATCTCTGGAACACATAATCCTGCTCGCCCTGGTGCGTCTGGATGCTGCTGCTCATGGAATGGTCGTACGACGCGAGATTGAAGAGCGCACCGGTCGCAATATTTCTATCGGTGCCGTGTACGCGACTTTGGAGCGACTTGAAGAAAAAAGCTATGTCAGCTCATTTACCGGCGACCCGACGCCGGAGCGGGGGGGCCGTGCGAAACGACTCTTTCGCGTCGAGGCGGCAGGCGAACGGGCGCTGCAGATATCCAATCAAACTATTCGCAGCATGACGGCTGGGTTGAAAGGCCACTGGGGGACGATATGAGGCGCTGTTCGCCGCCAACTTTCGCTTGCTGGCTTCTCGAATCTCTTCTGCCGGACCCCTATCGTGAGGCCTTATTAGGCGACCTGATCGAAGAATACACGCTTCGCATCGAATCCACATCGCGATTCACCGCGTCTCGTTGGTTTTGGAGTCAAGCCTTCCGTTCTGCGCCCTCCATGGTCTGGTCCTCGCTTCGGAGCGAAAATTGCTTCATCAGCATAAGCATCGCTATGGGCGTGTACATCTTCATGGGAACACTAAAGTTTGCTGCGGACTGGATGATCTTGAAATTGTTCACCCCGAATCAAGCGACGTATGTCGTTCTTGCGCCGATTATGTTTCTCATGACAACCACCGTCGGTGGTTGCGTCGCTGCGCGAATTCGCCGTGGCGCAACGATTTTCCTGGCACTGATGGTGACGATTACGGTTGCCTTTTTGATCGACATAAAGGTTTGCAGCATACCGGTGCCGTGGTGGTATCAGTTTGGCTTTCTCACACTCGGTCCCCTGGCGGTGATCATCCCGCCGACACTATTTGGACGCCTAAAGCAACGAGGAACTGTCATGTAAATGGCCCCGGGACCATCAGGCCCATTGCGGACTAGAGATTTGCCGCAGAAAGGTAACTATGAAAACCAGCTTTTGGAAATTGAACCGTTGGACCGTTTTCGGAATCGGTCTAGTTTGCTGCGCCGCTGGGTCGCTCGTCACAGTCAGACTGGCCCAGCTAGAACAAGTGAAAGCCGATAGCAATCGCGTCTTCGAGCTTCGTGTTTATCACGTTGTTCCCGGCAAACTCCCAGCCCTGGAGTCACGGTTTCGCGACACGACTTCAAAACTACTCGCCAAACACGATCTGAAGGTCGTGGGTGACTGGGTACCCGAGGATGCTCCCGATTGGAACAATACGTTCGTCGATATCCTAGTTCATCCCAGCCAGGAGGAAGCGAAGAAAAACTGGGACGCGATGATGGCCGATCCAGAGTTTCAAGAAGTGATGAAATCCGAGCAGGCCAACAAGCTGGTGGAAAGAATAGACTCGACGTACATGCGTCCGACCGACTTTTCGCCCATAAAGTAATGCCGGAATCTGGCAAACATCCAGGCTGTCACTTTCGGAAGATCTTGCCACATGCCCAAGTTGCAACCCCTAATGCAAGTGACTCGGAAGGCGTTCCGGGTTAGGATTTAACCATTCCCTGTGCTGCTATGGTCCGCAAGCGAAAAATCATTGTCTACATCGCCACCAGCGCCGACGGCTTCATTGCCCGGAGCGATGGCTCCGTCGACTGGCTCGACCGTCCGAGTCCGAAGGGCAACTACGGCATGGGTGCGTTCTATAAGTCGATCGACACGATCCTGTGGGGCAGGAAGACATGCGATATGGTGCTCGACTTTCAAAAGAAAGGCGTGGCCGGGTCGGCCTTCGATACAAAAGTTAAGAACTATGTCTTCACACGCAGTCTCCTGCAATCGCCAGCGCCTGCGGGCGTGGAGTTCGTGAGCGAACCCATTAAAGCGTTCGCAACCCGCCTGCGGAAGAGAAAGGGAAAAGACATCTGGATGATGGGTGGCGCTGGCATCATTGCATCGTTTCTCGACGAACGAGAGATCGACGAGTTCATGATTCACGTGATTCCCACGTTTATAGGCGAAGGCATTCCGCTGATCGCACCCGGCCGCCGCTCTGTGCCTCTAAAACTGATCTCCTGCAAGAAGTTCACAGACGGCGTGGTCAAGCTGCACTATGCCGTCCGTAAGTAATCTTCACGTCTGCCAGCCATGTGCGGAGTCGGGGTTCCTTAAGAGGAAGGGCTTTTGCGATGTTGGTGTAAACAGGCGTTAGCACTCATTGACCCTAAATCAACGAAGCTCTGGTCAAGTTTCTCCATGATCCGCACCGCCCATGAATCGTGTTGACGGGTAATGTGGCGTTTCAGGTGAGTCCGTAACCAAGAGAAAGCACGCTTTGGCAGACCCCGAGCCTGATTTCCATCGAGTCAAAACACGGGGCCAAAAGTCTCTATAAACTCTTCCGCTGTTGTTGCTAGCATGTCAGTCAAAACCTGATCCGACTATATAGACCCCAAGGAGATGAACATGAAAAACATTCTTTCACTAGCAGCTGCGATAACCCTGCTGGCAGCAATCTTCATTCTTTTACCTGCACCGGCACTGGCGCAGGGCGGCCACTATGTAGTCACAAATAACGATCCATCATCCGTTGCGAATTCGGCGACAATTTTCAAGCTGGAAGGCATGAGTCTCGACGCGGTAAACGTCTTGCAGACAGGCGGAAACGGCGGCGGCGGCGGTGATTTCGCGCTGGTCCGCATTGTCCTCGCGGGGAGCGGCGCGAATCAGTGCCTTTTCGTGGGCGACGCCGGCACCAGCGACATCGCGGCATTCACTATTCCGGCGCTGGCGAAAGTCGGGAATTATACGGACCCGGAAGGGAACAGCAACGGCTTCGGCTACAGCATGGGGCTGGCGGTGCGCGGCAAAGCGCTTTTCGCGGCCTACGGCGTCTCGGCAAATATCGGGGTGTTTGAAATTCAAGCGGGCTGCAAACTGAAACTACTCGGCACCTACAATAATGCTCCCGGGCAGTCGGTGTCGGGCATGAGGGTCACCCCGGACGGGGAGACACTCGTGGTGGGTTACGGCTATGGGGCGAATCTGGTGGATTCATTTTCAATCAGCTCAGTGGGAGTCCTAACGGAGAACGGCCCTTATGCCGGGTTGAATGGGCCGGCCGGCGTGGACATTACCAGTGACGGCAAGTACGCCGTCTTCGGGGACGCCACGGGCGGCACAACGCAGATTGAAATTTATCCCATCAATTCCAACGGGACGCTGGGCACGGAAACGAGCTTGGGCGGAGACGGCAGCCTGGGCGCGGGACAAGATTCCAGTGATCCGTGGATCAGTCCGAACGGGAAGTTTCTTTATGTGAGCAATAATCTTTCCAAGCAGGTGACATCGCTCGGATTCAGCGAGAGTCCACTGGGAATTTCCTACGTGGGCATCACCACGCTGAATGATTCCAGCGAGATTATCTCCATCGGCGGTCTTACGACGGCAAGCAATTCCGGCACTGGCGGCGGAATTTACGTTGCCGAGTTTAGTTCTCCCAACGGCCTGGTGGGGCTGCTGCAAATCAACTCCGACGGCAGCACCACCGAAGTGTCGGGCTCTCCTTACAATAACGGAACAAGCTCGGCCCTGCTTTCGCTGGCGGCTTACCCGCAGCGGCTGTTCTAACGTCTGCGATCACTGCGCTGGGCCATCTAGCCGGGTGCCCCGCTCCTTGCGCTTTTTTGCAAGGGGCGGGTGCAGGCACCGTGACATCTTCCTCGCAAGCAACGCTTTGCCGCCGCTATAACCCTTTACATCTTCGAAAGCGCGGGTTCGCCTTCGCAAAATCACCCCGCGCCCTCTACAATCTCTCCATCCATGGAGACCTCCCGCATCGCCGAACTGCTGCAACCGTTCCTGGCCACACCGGGAATAATTTCCGCCGCGCAACTCAATCATATATCGATGTACATCGATCTATTACTCCGCTGGAATGCCCGCATCAATCTCACTTCCATCCGCCAGCCTGAAGCGATCGTCACTCGCCACTTCGGCGAATCTCTGTTCGCCGCCCAGCACCTTTTCCCCAACCCTGAACACGCCACTTCCCTCATCGACGTCGGCTCCGGCGCCGGCTTCCCCGGAGTCCCCATCAAAATCTGGGCGCCTCAACTCCATCTCACCCTGATCGAATCGAACCACAAGAAGGTCGCGTTTCTGCGCCAACTCACCCGCACTCTTACATTGACGGACATCGATATAGTGCCCGACCGCGCCGAAGCCTACGCCGGCCCTTTAGCCGACGTCGTGACCGTCCGAGCCGTGGAGCGCTTTTCGTCGGCACTCCCAGCTGCCGCCCGCCTCGTCGCTCCCGGAGGCCGGCTGGCGCTCATGATCGGCCAAGCCCAGACGACCCAAGCCACCGAACTACTTCCCGGCGCTGTTTGGGACGCTCCCGTCCGCCTCCCACTCTCGGCAAGCCGAGTCCTGCTCATCGGCCGTTCTCGAGAAATCGCCTAGAAAGGCAAGTATCAAAACAGGTAACAAGTGGGATGGTATCTGCAACTTTGGCGATAAATATGGCTTTCCATGGTTAGCCTAGCCGAATGTTAATAGTAAAGTGGGATAAGCTATCAATATGTGCGGAATAAACAATTTTTTGAGACCAAGTTCTAGGTTTGAGAAAATTCAATAAATAAATCAAGAATGTTCCACGTGGTTACAGGAGTCTGGACTATCCAAGATTCGACGGTCTTACCTAATGGGACGCCGGAATTGTTCCACGTGGAACACTCTTGCAAAGATCCCTTGCGCAAACAACCGAAAACTTCTGTGGAAAGATGGCTCCTCGCGCTCGTCAACTCCTTACTCTTACACGAGAATCTCTTCGATACTCTTCTGCACCGAAATCCGTCATTGCAATTCCAGGCCGCTTCGAACTATTCTGCGAGTGGCTCTCAGGCATCTCCGAAAAAACTTAATGGGACGCGTTCTAGCGATTGCCAATCAAAAAGGCGGCGTCGGTAAAACTACGACCGCCATCAATCTGGCCGCTTCCATTGCCGCCGCCGAGGTCAACACTTTACTTCTTGATTCGGATCCCCAGGCGAACGCCACCAGCGGCTTGGGCTTTTCCAAAGATCCCGAACGACTCAGCACCTATGATCTCTTGATGGGTTCGGCGCGCGCCGAAGACGCGCTTCAGAAGACTGAGCTTGAACAGCTCTGGCTCATTCCGTCGCACAAGAATCTGATCGGAGCGAACCTCGAGTTGGTCCAGGCAGAGCGGCGGGAATTTCGCTTGCGCGATGCGCTGGCGCCGATTCGTGATCGCTTCGCTTATGTCGTGATGGACTGCCCGCCGGCGCTCGATCTGCTCACACTGAACGCTTTGGTCGCCGCTGACGCGGTTCTGATTCCCATGCAGGCTGAGTATTTTGCCCTTGAGGGAATTTCGGAGCTTCTGGACACTATCGAACGGATCCGGTCGGGATTGAATCCTGGGCTTTCTGTCGAGGGCGTCGTGCTTACGATGTTCGACGACCGGACCAATCTGGCGCAGCAGGTGACGGCAGAGTTGAGCCGGTATTTTGGCGATAAATTGTGCAAGACGGTGATTCCGCGGAACGTCCGTTTGGCGGAGGCGCCTAGCCATGGCAAGCCTGTCCTTATTTATGATGTGCGGTCGCGGGGGGCGGAGAGCTACATCCAGCTGGCGAAGGAAATACTTGGGCACACGATGAATTTGCGGGAGATGCCTGCGGCGGATGCGGCTGGCGAGGAGAAGGAAGTGGTGAATGCGCCGCGCTGGAAGCGGTGGATGAAGGAGCGGAATACATCGACCATCATCGATCTTAAAGATCGATGATGGTCGATGTATCTGGGCGGCATCCGAGGAGAAGGAGATCCTTCGCTTCGCTCAGGATGACAAGGGTGTTGGGGATGACTTGGTTGCACTCTGTCGGGGATGAGTTGGTTGTGGGGCTACACGTTCTGGAGGAGAAATGACGACTGCTGCGGAAAATGTTGCTGAGAAGCCGGTGGAGAAGCGGCGGGCTTTGGGGCGGGGGTTGGATTCTTTGCTGCCGGTGGGGCCTCGGGTGGTGGCGATGGGTCCGGTGGCTGCTGAGCCTGAGCCGGCAATCTTGCCGGAATTACATGGCGCGGCGGGGCTGAAGCGCGAGCCGGGTGACGCGGTCGTCCATATCAAGTTGGATCAGATTGATGAAAACCCTTACCAGACGCGGCGGGCGTTTGATAAGGCTGCGCTCGAGGAGTTGGCGGAGTCGATCCGGGTGAGTGGGGTGATACAGCCGATCGTGGTGCGACTGTCCTCGACTGGGCGCTTCACGCTGGTACTGGGTGAGCGGCGATTGCGCGCCGCCAAGCTAGTGGGTGAGATAACTATTCCTGCGATCGTGCGGCAGATTTCGAATCAGCAGGCGGCGGAGATGACGGTCGTCGAGAACCTGCAACGCCAGGACTTGAATTGCCTTGAGCAGGCGAATGCGTTTGCCCGGTTGAGCCGTGACTTTGGGCTAACACAGGAGCAGATTGGGCAGCGGACGGGATGTGCGCGAGCATCGGTGGCGAATTACATGCGGCTGTTGCGGCTTCCGGCTGAGGTACAGGAGTATTTGGCTGAAGGAAGATTGGGGTTCAGCGAAGCGCGGGTGCTTCTGCAACTGACCGATGCGCCTTCAATTCCATTTATTGCCAAAGAAGCGGTGGACGGAAAAATGTCGGTGGCGCAGTTGATTGAGCGGGTGGACCGCGCCAACTTGCCACAGGAAGCTTTTCCTCCGGCACAGGTTTACAAGGAGCAGGATCCTAACGTGCGCGCGATACAGAGCGAGATGGAGCGGTCGCTGGGTTGCCGGGTGCGGATCAGTGATAGGAAGGGAAGAGGGAAGATTGTGATTGAGTACGCGACGCTCGAGGATTTTGACCGGGTGGTGGAGATGTTGAAGGGCAGTAAGTAGCGAGTACCTAGAGAGCCAGGAATCAGAAGAGTTATCGGTGGGACAAGGGCGAGCCGAAGCCACAGGCCTTGCGCCCTCAACCCCGATTATCAGTCATGAAGTGGGAATAAACCTCTCGACTCTTGGCAGTACAGTGAGAATGCCTTGCGACGTTCTCGGCGCTTACGACGGGCAAGGGGGCCCTTCGGCGTCGCTCAGGGCAGGCTCTTCGACTCGCGGGCCTCGCGCAAGCGCGACGCCTGCTTCGCTCAGGATGACAGGTTCATTTGACGATTCAGGGCGTTCCTGTCCCGGTCAGCGGGACCGTTTGGGGACTGCCTCCGCCGTCGTCGCTGACGGAGACATCTGCGCTTCGCTTGCCTTGCTGGGTTGGGGTGAACGTGACCTTGATACGGCAGTTTCCGCCCGACGGCACGCTTGTGCCACAGTTGTTTTGTTGCGCGAAGTCTCCTGGATCTGCGCCCGTGATACTGATTCCTGTACCAGTGAAATTTACCGTCGCGTCGCCTTTGTTGACCAGCGTGATGTATTTGGGGACGCTGGTCGTGTTTACCGGTTGCGTTCCGAAGTTCAGAGTGGTCGGGGTCAGCTGCACGAATGTGCCGGTGCCGGATAGCGGCACGCTCTGAGGACTGCCGGGTGCGTTGTCGGTGATGGAGATCGAGCCACTCAGCGGGCCCTTGGTTGTGGGTTTGAAGGTAACGTTGGCTGTGCAGTTGGCTCCTGGAGCGAGCGTCTCTCCGCAGTCGGTCTTGACGCCAAACTGACCGGAGACTATTGCGGAGGTTATTTTCAGAATGCCAAGGCCGGTATTGGTCAGCGTTAGTTTTTGAGCTGGGCTGTTGGTGTAGACGAGTTGTGTCGCAAAGGTCAGGCTGGTGGGTGAGAAAGTTACAGCGGGCAACACGCCAACGCCGCTGAGCGGAAGCGACTGCGGGCTGTTGGGCGCGTTGTCCGTGATGCTCACACTTGCGTTCTCGCTGCCCGTGCCCGATGGTTTGAACATCACGCTGATGGTGCAAATACCGTTTGGGGCCAAGGAACTGGGGCAGTTGTTCGTCTCGGGAAAGTCTTGATAATTCGCTCCGGTGACCGTTATCGAGGTTATGGTCAGGGCGACGTTTCCCGTGTTGATCAAGCTTGAGGTTTGCGGACTGCTGGTAATCCCAACCGTTTGGTTGCCGAAATTCAGGCTCGTTGGCGAGAGTACGACGATAGCTCCCTGCACGACTTGATACAGTACAGGTGAAGTACTAGATGCGAAATTAGCATCTCCAGTGTAGGTCGCCGTGATGCTGTGCGTACCTACCGACAAGGTGGAGGTTGTCAAAGTTGCTTCTCCGCCGCCGTTGAGGTTGGAATTGCCTATGTTCGTGCCGCCGTCAAAGAAACTCACCGAGCCGGCAGGCGTACCGCCGTACTGGGCCGTTACAGTCGCGATGAACGTGACGGCTTGCCCATAGTTGGATGGGTTTTGCGAGGAGGTAAGGGCGGTTGTCGTCGCCTCGATTGTGGTATTTAGGAGGACGCCAACAACTCCAAGGACTGAACAGTTTTCATTGATGTCGCACTGATTCGATGCCAGCAGGTCGAGCTTGCCATCGCCATTTAGGTCCGCCAGCATCGCCGAACGGGCGGCATATCCACCGGACCCATAGGTGAGCGGCGTTTGGAAAGTGCCATCACCGTTGCCCAACAATAAACCTAAGGTGCCACTCCCGAGACAAGCTCCGTTATTTTCGACGCTCACACAAGAGTTTGCTATCAGCAGATCCGGTCTGCCATCTTGGTTTACGTCCCCAACGTCAACGGAAAGCGCAAATGCCCCGCCGGTACTATAGGTAGAAGCCATTTGAAATGTGCCGTCACCGTTGCCCAGCAAAACTCCCACTGAACTGCCTGGCTGGCAGGAATGATCGGCCCCGCAAAAATTGACTACCAAGATATCGGGTTTGCCGTCCTCATTGACATCCTGAACCACCAAGGAATCGGCGTTGTACCCTCCCGAACCGTAGGTCACCACCGCTTGGAAAGTTCCATCACCATTACCCAGCAGCACGCCCACCACACCCGCATCGCCACAGATATTACATTGCCACTGGTTCGCTACTACGATATCGGGCTTGCCGTCTGCGTTTACATCCTCCAACGTCACCGAAAGTGCATCACGCCCGCCCGAGTCGTAGGTCACCACGGGTTGAAACGTTCCATCGCCATTCCCCAATAAAATGCCGACCGTACCATTCGCGTTGCAGGACTGGTCGTTTCCGCAAGCGTTTGCGACCACCATGTCGGGTTTGCCGTCACCGTTAACGTCCGCTATCGCCACTGAATAGGGAAAGTATCCACCTGACGCGTAGACCACAGCCGTCTGGAAGGTTCCATCGCCGTTACCGAGCAGCACCCCTACCGTTCCAAGGTCGGTGCTCCGGTCGGTCCCCTCGTAGTTTGGAACCACTAAATCAGGTTTCCCGTCTCCGTTTACGTCCGAGACAGTGACTGAGCGGGCATCGTACCCGCCCGAGACGTACGTCACCGCTGTCTGGAAGGTTCCATCGCCGTTGCCCAAGAGCACGCCTATCATGCCGTATGTGTCTAATGCATTGCAGTTGTTGTCTCCACAACGATTCGCTATCACTATGTCGGGTTTGCCATCCGCGTTCACATCCGTGGCTACTACCGTATAGGGCTGATATGCACCGGATCCATAATCAACGGCGTTTCCAAAGCTCAAGCCCTGCGCGGGTGGAGATCCCTTCCGAATCCCCAGTGTTCTGCCCGAGTCCCCGGCCAAAGTTAAGCCTTGCGACCTCTGGGAAAAATTCGGGGCCAGCGCCGAATGCGGTTGTTCAGCAGTGGGCACCCCGTTCGGTTGATTGGCGAGTTGATCGTGACTGGACTGGGCCAAAACCAGCAGGCTGACAAGGACTACCAACAGGCAGGCGAGTCGAGGTGATTTCACGGGATGCCTTTCAGTTTACGACACAGTCGCGGAATCTCGAGAAGTGCTCGGGGGAAGACCCATGCATTCTCCGCTTGTGGCAATCGCCTGTCAAGGAAATGTGATTGGGGGTGGGGGCCGATAAAAAGAGCAATCCCTGAACTGAGCTAGGCGACCTCAGCGGCTAAAGCCCGCGTTCTTATTGGAGCGTAGCGGCATGACTGAAGTCATGCCCTCCCGTTTGCCGGCCCTGCCGTTAGCCGGAGGTTGCGTGGCCTGAACGCGTACGCTGATATGAGTCGCTGCGATCAGAAGTGGCGAAGTGGGACGACTTCTGCGGCTTCCGCGGCAAGGGGTCTGTACAAGTCACAGGTGAGAACGCCTTGCAACGTTCGCGGCGCTTACGACAGGCAAGGGATCCTTCGACTCGCAAGCCTCGCGCTAGCGCGACGCCTGCTTCGCTCAGGATGACAGGTGTTGGGTTTCATTCGACGATTCAGGGCGTTCCTGTCTCGGTCAGTGGGACCGTCTGGGACTGCCACATGAGCGCTATTGAATCAGCGTGCCCCCGTTGGTTGGCGCCTCATCTGGCGGGATCACTACTGCTGCTGCTACGCGGTCTCCGGGTTCGAGTTGTAATAGGCGCACGCCTTGGGCGGCGCGGCCGGATTCGCGGATGGTGCTGGAATCCATGCGGATGATTTTGCCGTAGTGGCTGATCAGCATCACTTCGGAATTCTCGGTGACCTGCGCGATGCCTACGACTTTGCCGTTGCGCTCGGTGGTCTTGACGTTGATTACGCCGGAGCCACCGCGTCCCTGGAGGCGGTATTCGTCGGCGGGAGTGCGCTTGCCGTAGCCGCCTTCGGTGACGGAGAGAATCAGCGAACCTTTTTCGGGGATCAGGTCGGCTCCCTCGGCGGCCAAAACCTCATTTTTGGCTTTCGTTTCGGCACGACTCGCTTCCCCTACGCCCGGCTTCGCGGTGACCGCCATGCCGACGATGTAATCGCCCTTGTCGAGGTTCATGCCGCGAACGCCGTAGGCGGGGCGTCCCATGGAGCGGACGTCGTCTTCTTCGAAGCGGATGGCCTGGCCATCGTGGGATGCGAGGAAGATGATTTGGTTGCCGTCGGTCAGAGTGACGCCGACCAGTTCGTCATCTTTCTCGATGCCGATGGCGATGATGCCGCGCGACATGACGTGCGAGAAATCTTTTAGCTCGGTCTTTTTCACGGTGCCGTTGCGGGTAGCGAAGAAAATGTGGCGTCCTTCTTCGTCGAGATGACGCACGACCAGCATGGTGCGCACGGTTTCGCCGGGTTGCAGCGAGACCAGGTTGCCTACGTGTTTACCTTTGCCGGCGGCGCTTACGTCGGGAATTTCGTAGACCTTGAGCCAGTAGACGCGGCCGGTGTTGGTGAAAATCAGAATGTAGGCGTGAGTGGAGGCGATGAAGAGATGCTCGACGAAATCCTCGTCGCGCGTCTTCATGCCGGTGCGACCGGTGCCTCCGCGGCGCTGCATGCGGTAGGTGGAGATTGGAGTGCGCTTGAGGTAGCCGCCGTGGCTGACCGTGACTGCGACTTGCTCGTCGGCGATGAGGTCTTCGAGCATGATCTCGGCAGCTTCGTCTTCAATGCGGGTGCGGCGCTCGTCGCCGTAGAGCTTTTTGACTTCTTCGAGTTCTTTGATGATCACGCCGCGCAGTTTCTTTTCTGAGCCAAGGATAGATTCGAAGTCGGCGATGTTGTCGCGAGTGAGATTCAGTTCTTTGGTGATTTCGTCGATCGAAAGCCGAGTGAGGCGGTGCAATTGCAATTCGAGAATGGCTTCAGCCTGGATGGCGGTAAATGGCTTTTCGGGATCGAGCTTGGGAGCGCGGCCGGTGACGTTGATGTCGATTTTCTTGCCGGCGAAGTAGGCGACTAAGTTCTCGCGAGCGTCTCCACGATTGGCGCTGGCGCGGATGATGGTGATGACGTTGTCGAGATGATCGAGCGCGGTGATGTAGCCTTCGAGAATGTGCTCGCGCTCTTTCGCCTTCATCAGTAGGTAAGCGGTGCGGCGGCGGACGACGTCGACACGGTGATCGATGAAGTGCTGAATGGCCTGGACCAGGCCCATTTCCTTGGGCTGGCCGTTGACCACGGCGAGGAAGATCATGCTGAAACCTTCCTGCATGGAGGTGTGTTTGAAGAGCTGGTTGAGGACGAGCTGGGCTTCGCCGCCGCGTTTGAGTTCGATGACGATGCGCATGCCGTCGCGGTCGCTCTCGTCGCGAATGTCCGAAACGTCGTCGATAATTTTGTCGTTGACCAGTTGCGCAATGCGCTCGACCAGGCGGGCTTTGTTTACCTGGTAGGGAATTTCGGTGACGATGATGGCTTGGCGTTCTTTGGTGATGTTCTCGATTGCGGCCTTGGCGCGCATCATGAAGCGGCCGCGACCGTGAGTGTAGGCTTCGAGGATGCCGCTCTTGCCGTGAATGATACCGGCGGTAGGGAAGTCGGGACCCTTTACGATTTTCAGAATCTCTGGCAACTGCGCGGCGGGATTGTTCACCAGCGTGATGGTGGCGTCGACGATTTCCGTCAGATTGTGGGGCGGGATGTTGGTGGCCATGCCGACGGCGATGCCGTTCGATCCGTTGATCAGAAGATTGGGAATGCGAGTGGGCAGAACGGTAGGCTCGCTGGTTTGTTCGTCGAAGTTCGGGACGAAGTCGACAGCGTCTTTGTCGATGTCGGCAAGCATTTCTTCGGCGATGCGAGTTAAGCGGCACTCGGTGTATCGATAGGCTGCGGCCGGGTCGCCGTCGACGGATCCGAAGTTTCCCTGACCGTCGATCAGCGGGTAGCGCAGGCTCCAGGGCTGCGCGAGGCGGACGAGCGCGTCGTATACAGCGCTGTCGCCATGGGGATGGTACTTCTTCAACAATTCTCCAACGACGCCGGCGCACTTGCTGTGCTTGCGGTTGTGCAGCAAGTTCATGTCGTACATGGCGTAGAGAATGCGGCGATGGACGGGCTTCAATCCGTCGCGGACGTCGGGCAGGGCGCGGCCGATGATGACCGACATTGAGTAGTCGAGATAGGAACGGCGCATCTCGTCTTCAATGTTGACGGGCTGAATGTTGGCGGCGCCGGGAATGCCGGTGCCATCTCCGCCAGGCGGAGGAGTTAAGGGGAGTTCGGGGTTCTGATCGTCGGCCATAAAGCTTTTGGCTCCTAGCTATTGGCGGTTGGCTTCCAGCTGCTAATAAATGAGCGTAAACGATTGCATTTACAGGATGTTAAGTGCGCTTTGCGTATGTAGAATTATAGCATGAAATAAAGCTACTGAGAGGACTGGAAAACGACGATTGGGGATGTCGAGTGCGGCACCATTTTTGCGGTAAGGTGAGGAAATCAGGGCCGGGTTACGACGTCATTTGGCCTCTCCGGGAGGGCGAATTTCACGCCGCCATCTTGATTGGCTTGAAACGTTGCGGAGAGATCGAGCGCGGAGAGTTGGATGTTGCGCGAATTCTGACTGTAGCCATTGCCACGGGCGTAGAGAACTCCGCGGGTGATTACGTAATCGTTGACCTGTTCGCGATGGCCGTCGCGAAATACCAGAGTCGCCGGCGGAAGATCGTGGCTGAGGGTTTGAGCCGGCAGGTTTTTACCGGACGTTGCTTCCACATAATCCGGGGATTTTGTGGCTGATTGGGTTTCACCGTAACGCACGAAACGGTCGCCGTTCCATTCGATCATGAGCGGCTCGGTTGGCCGTTCCGGCTGCATGATGCTTCTTTCCTCGACCACGGGAGGGGCGGGGAAATAAGGTGCCGATTCCGGGCCGTAGTCTGAATAGAAGAATGGATAACCGAAACCGCCGCTGCGGAAATGTCTGAAGCCGGTTCCGCCGATCGCCGTGTGGGTTCCGCCGCGCATTTGTGCGGCGGACATCGGCGAGAGAGCGATGGCCAGTAACGCGATGATCGATATCCTTGGCATATCTCTTAGATTTAGTTGCCTACAGTGCCTTCAGGGATGTGGAAGTCGATTCCGCGGTCGTCGTTCTGTTGCGAAGTCGCGGTCAAATCGAGATCGCCTAATGCAACTTTGCGACGATGGCCTTCGGTCAGGTCGTAGAGCGTGGCTCCGACAATGGCGTAATTCTCGACTTCAAGTTGATGACCATCCTTGAAAACCAGCACTGTGGGAGTTGCAGGCTCGGGTGTTGCTTCGGGAAGCGCGGAGTTTAATTCTGCCTGCGTGTCGGCGTCAGGCGGGCGGGACACATACGCCGGGGCTGATCCATCGTTGTACTGGTCTTCGTATTGAGCTTCAGCGTACTGAACTTCAGCAGCATAGTTCTGAGGGCTGGTTCCATCGTCGGAATAGCCGTTATCGTAGTAGCCGAAATACGGCGCTCCGTAATAGCCGACGCTGCCCTGCGGATATCGCGGGCGGTGATAAGGGCCATGGCTGCCAGACCCTGAACTCGATCTGGGAGTGTATCCGCGCGTGCCGAGCGAGGTAACGCTGGGTCGCGAACCGTTGATGGCACGCCCGCCAAATCCCATTGAGGTGACCGAGGGAGGAGCGGCATGGACTTGCGCGTGGGCCACACTCGTGGTCATAAGGCCAAGCAGCAACAAGCCAAACGCCGCCACTGTAGACGGATTCCAGCGATTCACAATTTCATCATACTCCTGTCGCAGCGGCATGGCGCGCCTCCCTTGTTGGTTAGAACGTTGCCGGGCGGCAAAGGTTGCGAGGAAATATTGGGCGGGTCAGGGTGGGCTAGGAGCTTTCCGCAGGGACATTAGGAGCTTAACCACAGAGAACACAGAGTTGCACAGGGGAATAGCAGCCCACCGATTTTCAGCAGGGTCGTCCGGCCGCCTCAGCCTCTTCCTACGTGGGCCAGTTCCATCAGATTCCATAGGGCGTTCGCCAGCAGCAATCCCCAAATACATGCCATGACCGCCCCACGCTGACTAGTTTCCAGGAGATCCGCTGCGATGCCGGCGACGAATACGAACAGGAATGGCACAGCCATTAGTAGAAACCCAGACCCAGGATAGTGGGGCATACCCAGTCCCAAGAACAGAAATAAGATCGCGACTAAGAGCGGCGCAGTGTTGCCAAAGTATCGCGAACGCCGCCACATGAAATACGCGATCAACGCCGCGGGAAATGTGACCAGCAAAGCTGGACCAGCTTGTCCGATCTGGCCGAGCAGGCGTTGATACGACCACTTGATGGCGAAGGCCTGCCAGGCGAATTGGAAAAAGCGGGCATGGCGAGCTCCCTGCCAGAACCATTCGAAGCGAAAGCCGTATGCGGCGAAGAGCAAGAGCATCGCCACTACACACGCTGACAGCCATATAACGATAGCGGCTTTCCGCCGGGTGGGTGCGACATACAACATGAAGGCCAGCGCCATAGGCGCCAGGATAATCAGCGAAAATTGGCATCCCACTGCAAGTGCCAGTGACAATCCAAGAAGAAGAATGCGCCGCCAGTTCCAGACGACAACTTCGCGCGGGGCGTACAAAGTGTGGGCCACGGCAATGGCAGTGAATATCGCGCCGAAGGTTCCCCAGGCAGCCGCCATCTCCGGTTCTGTAGCCCACAATGTGCTGCCGCGGAGGATGGCGGGAGAAAAGCAATAGAGTGTGAGTGCGATATAGCCGCCGGCGTTTCCGTACAGCCGGCGAGCCACATACCACACCGAAGCTCCGAGCAAAACGCCTAACACGAGATAGGGCAAACGCTCCAACCATCCCCAGTAGCGTGGAGTGTTCACGTCGGGAGGATGCCAGTCCAGCAGCGCAGCCGAGGCCAGCAAGTACCAGAGCGGCGAATGGTTGGGATCGTAGCCTTCGTTCTGGTCGATTTCGGGGGGAGGAAACGTTCCCGCCTCGAGGCGGTTGGTTGAAGGCGTCCCCGCGATTGATTCTCCCCGCCATTGCAGCAAGCCTTCCTGCACTCGAAAGATCTGAGAGGAATCGACTGCCTCCCGTTGGCCACGTGAAAGCAAAAGCCAGAAACACTGGCCCATGAATGCGAGCAGCAGAAATCCGGCGAGGACCTGCGGCCGTCCGAAGCGTTCGCGCGTGAAAAACTTCCCCATACTGTGCAGGCGAGTGTTTTACCATGTCCGGGGACGATTACGGAAGAAACTGCGGGAATCCCGGCGCGAACCCCTTCCTGGTGACTAGGAACAGCTACGTGCAATCGCGTCCGCAAATTTCTCCGCTGCACCGTCGGCCAAGTTCAGGTATAGAGCAGGCTCAATCAACTCCAGTTCCATGAGGCGAAACTGGCCGCGGCTTTCTACGCCATCCACCCGGGCATAAAGGGGAGTGGGGTGGATCGCCGCGAGGGCGCGGCTGGTGGTCTGAATCAGGGACTCGGAAGGAGGCGTATTTCTTATATCGCCGCCAAACTCTTCCTGTGAGCGGAAATCGCCGGGCTTTGGAGTCTTAACGACGGCATGGCTAAACTGGCCAGAGAAGAAAATTAGCGACCACTCGCCACGCGACTGCACTTCTTCGAGAAACTCCTGCACCATGGCGCCGGGGCCGCGCATAAGGTCGCCGCTCATAAGATCATTGATCAGGGTTTGCGCGTCGCCGGCGTTATCGAGGCTGGTTAGCAAGGTTCGGTAGGCTGTGGCTGAAACTCGCGGTTTCACCACCGCTCGTTTCCATTTTCGGAGTTGGAGTTCTTGCTTGAGCTGAAAACCGAGTTCAGGCCAGAGGGTCGGAACAATGGGAACGCCTTTTTCTTCTAACTCGCGCAGGTAGATTTTGTTGGTGTTCCAGCGCAGCATTGGCGCTGGATTCAACACTCGTACTTTGGCTTGTTCGAGGGTGAAGGTCCAGGCGAGGAATTCTTTCAGACGCAGGTGATAGTCCCAGCAGGAGCGGATTAGGACGGCATCGGCTTGACGCCAGTTCACTCGGGGATCGCTCCATATTGCCGGGCGGGCTTCGATGCCGAGTTTGGCTAGGGGAGCGATTAACGACTGATCGTCTTTGGTCAGGTTGGGGATGGATTCGGAGGTGGCTAGGAGGATGAGGGTCACTTGGCGAGTGAGCGGAAGGTGTCGACCGCGCGACGTTTAAGTTTCATGCTCGAATGGACTCTTTAGGGCTTATTTGCGATTTCAATCCAAACCGAATTCGTTTCGACCTCGCCTACCCATGCCTCATAAGGCAATTGTTTCAGCTCCTCAGCATAGTGCGCTAATGGGTTATTTATATCTTGAGCCAAGAAGCCGCGAGATTTGTACTTTCCTTGTATTCGGTATCTTCCGGGCACGCTCAGTTTCCGAAAGGAGGAGGCGCTCAAGACCACTTCTCCGCCATAGAAATGTTGAGGTGGAAGAGCAATCCAGTATCTGGGCAGTTCATCGGCTAATGGCGGATAACTTGAACGTTCACTGCTAAACGAGTCTGAAACGGCCGTGGTCGTTGGTCTGTCCGCTTGATCGCCGTGGTATAGGGTCAGATCGATTGTGGCCAGGGAATTGGCAATGGTGTTGTCGATCTTTCTAAAAACGAATAGGTCTTGATCGCCCTCGTTCCAAATCTCGACGTGTAGCCGAATGTCTTCCCCGAGACGAAAACGAGCGCGGTCCGTCGAGATTCGGACGGAGACTCGTTTGAGATCGTTGGGAGGAGGGCTCTGCGCTTGCGACGCATGAGCCCATAGAAATATGCACGATAGCGCAATCGCCTGCCGGCTTCCGCGGGTCAGTATGCTATTTATCGCTCTTGCATTAATGCACATCCGCGGCGAATTCTTAGATATCCAAATTCTTCACATCGAGCGCGTTGTCTTCGATGAACTTGCGGCGCGCCTCCACGTCTTCGCCCATTAGGGTGGTGAAGATGTGGTCGGTTTCGGCGATGTCTTCGAGCTTCACCGAGAGCAGGGTGCGGCGCTCCGGGTCCATGGTGGTTTCCCATAGTTGCGACGAGTTCATTTCGCCCAGGCCTTTGTAGCGCTGAGTGACGAAATCTTTCTTGCCTTCGGCGAGAACGTGATCGCGCAGTTCACGGGGAGTGTTTTTCTCCACGATCTGAGCCGCTTCTTTTCGCTTGGACTTGGCCGGCGCTTCTTTGCCGATCTTCTTCAGGGTTTTCTCTTCATCCTCGCGTTCGGCGGCGCTGAGTTCCTCGGCGTCACCGTTCTTGGGGGCGGCCTTGGCGATGCTCTCGACCACAAAGGGCGGCTCCATATTGGCTTGGATCTGTTTGTACTTGGAGAGCAGTTGGCGGAACTCGGCGGTTGACGCCAGCTCCCAATTGATGAGATGTTCGGCGCCCTGCGAATTCACGTAACGCACATACCACAGGGTGTGCTCTTCATCGAAGTGCATCTCGACTTCTTTGAATTGCCGCTCTTTCTGGAGCTTCTTGAGCGCTTTTTCCAGTTGCTCGATCTTCCTGGGTGGAGTGTCCTTGTCGCCTTCGAAGTCGGCGCGTTTAGCCAGGTCGAGTTTGGGCAGGAGTTCGGTTACTTTCTCGTCGCGCAGACGCTTGTCCACTTTTTCGAACAGCTTCAAGTATTCGTCGAGCACGGTGATGAACTTGGCCAGCGCTGTGCCTTCGAGCTTCGCTGCACCCTCGCCGTAGCGCACGCTCAGGCCTTCAGAGGCGCGCTTCACCATGACCTTGACGTATTCCTTGTCGTCTTTGATGTACTGGAGCGACTTGCCCTTCTTGATGGAGTACAGCGGCGGCTGCGCGATATAAATGTTACCGCGCTTGATGAGGTCCTGCATGTGGCGGAAGAAGAACGTCAGCAGCAGAGTGCGGATGTGGCTTCCGTCCACGTCGGCGTCGGTCATGAGGATGATCTTGCCGTAGCGCAGTTTGCTGGAGTCGAAATCTTCTTTCGAGATGCCGGTGCCGAGCGCCGTAATCATGGCACGAATTTCTTCGTGGCCGAGCATCTTGTCGTAGCGCGCTTTTTCGACGTTGAGGATTTTGCCTTTGAGCGGCAGGATGGCCTGGAAGCGGCGATCGCGGCCTTGCTTGGCGGTGCCACCGGCGGATTCGCCTTCTACTAAAAACAGCTCGCAGCGTTCGGGCTGACGTTCGGAACAGTCGGCCAGCTTGCCCGGCAGACCGCCGCCGTCGAGCGCGCCTTTGCGGCGGGTGAGGTCGCGGGCTTTGCGCGCAGCTTCACGGGCGCGCGCGGCTTCGATGGCCTTGTTGATGATCTTGCGTCCGACGGAAGGATTTTGCTCGAGGAACGCGCCCAGGCGCTCGTTTACGAACGCCTGCACCGTACCCGCGATGTCGGAATTCAATTTGCCTTTGGTCTGACCTTCGAATTGCGGCTGCGACAGCTTCACACTGATTACCGCGACCAAGCCTTCGCGGACATCGTCGCCAGTAAGATTCTCTTTCACGTCCTTGAACAGGCCCATTTGCTGGCCAGCGTAGTTGATGGTGCGGGTCAGGGAGGTGCGAAAGCCGGAAAGATGTGAGCCACCATCAACGGTATTGATATTATTGGCAAAACTGAAAACGGTTTCCGAGTATCCGTCGTTGTATTGCAGACCAATCTCCATGACCACGCCGTCGCGTTCGGCTTCCATGTAGATGGGCTTTTCGTGCAGCGTCTGTTTGCCGCGATTTAAGTGCTTGATGAATTCGGCGATGCCGCCGGTGTACTTGAAGTCGGTGGTCTTCGGCTCGCCGGTTTTAGGATCGGTGGTGCGCTCGTCGGTGAGCGTAATCAGCAAGCCCTTATTCAGAAACGCCAGTTCACGGAGACGCTGTGCCAGGGTGTCGTAGTTAAATTCTATGGCAGTGAATATGCTCTTATCGGGCACGAAGTGAACTTTGGTCCCACGTTTCTTGCTGGCGCCGGCTTTCTTCAGCTTGCTGGTGGGTTCGCCCTTGGAATAAGTTTGCTCCCAGGTGAAACCGTCGCGCCAGATTTCGAGAGCGAGTTCTTCGCTGAGAGCGTTTACGCAGGAAACGCCGACGCCGTGCAGACCGCCGGAGACTTTGTATGAGGAAGCATCGAACTTTCCGCCGGCGTGCAGTGTGGTCATCACGACTTGCGCGGCAGAAATCTTTTCGCCATCGATGTCCATTGCGCCTACGGGAATGCCGCGGCCGTTGTCGACGACGGTGATCGAGTTGTCGAGGTGAATGGTGACTTCGATTTTGTCGGCGTGACCGGCGAGCGCTTCGTCGACGGAGTTATCGACGACTTCGTAGACGAGATGATGCAGTCCCAACTCACCGGTCGATCCGATGTACATCGCGGGACGTTTGCGAACGGCTTCCATGCCGCCCAACACTTTGATGGAGTCGGCGGTGTAATCGCCGTTGCCTCCATTGGTGGCGGGAGCCTTTTTTTCTTTGACTTCTTTTTCTTTTACTTCAACGGCTGCGGGGATGCCTTTTGTTGCCATTTTGCTCCCTGGAGATTGCCCGGACTTGAGCTCAGGCCGGGGGCGTTTTTCCAGTGCCTCAGGATTGAGGCAAATTACTGAAATAACTAGCACTTACGGCTCTGAATATTGATTCTTATTCTAGCATATTTTGAAGGATTTTTCAGCCCGGAATCGGAGCGGTAAACCCTGATTTTGGTGCCATTTAGGGAGGGGTGGAATAGCTGTGAGCCGTTGGCTACCAGCTCTCGGCCCATTAAGCTTTGCTGAGGGCTAATAACTGATAGCTGACAGCTATTTACGGGTCGCTGGTGCGGGTTTATTGCCGAAGGTCAGTCCATCCAAAAGTTGCAGCACTTCGTCGTCGCTGTCGCCGATGAATGTGAATGACACCACGTAGCCTTTCGCCAGCCAGGCTAGGGTGCTTTGATGCAGGCTCCCATTGCCAACTTTCTTGACGAAATCGCCGCGCACGATGGGCTTTGCGTCCACTGGAAACTCGTAGGGTTCATTCACCGCGGTCAGGCCTTTGGCGGTGGTAATTTCTGCGAGGGGACCAAAATACTGGGCTGCGCTTTTCAGCCCGGGATAGGACGCTGCACTCTCTGCGGCAATCACCACGCCTGAATTAACGCCCTCGCCTGTAGCTTCCGGAGGCCGCTCGAAGACTCCCAGCAGTACCATTTCTTTTGCCGGGTCGGTTGAGGCTTCGCGCATTTCGGGCGTGCGGTCAACCCAGCCGTAGGGGAGTTTGTAGGTGAATCCGAAGGAAGGGTTGCGATAGATGCCGTTGGAGAGTTCGCCGGGCGCGGGCGCTGCCGCTTTTGAAGGAGGATGCTGTCGCGCTGTCTGGGCGGCGAGGGCGCAGGTTAAAAGGGTGACAAGGGCGAGGATTATTGCTCGGCGGTTCATTGGGTCATCTTACAAGAGCCAGGTGTCGCGGTATGTTTAGTGCAACTGAAAGTTCAACGTGATCATCGTCACGATCTCAACCGGCTTTCCGTTCAGCTGGTAAGGCCGGTACTTCCATTGCTTTACCGCGTCGATGGCAGCGGGAGCAAGCAGCGGATGGCCGCTGACCAGCCGAATATCTTTGACATCGCCAGTCTCGCTAATAACCGCTTGCAGGAGGACAGGACCCTGTACGCGCTGGTTGCGCGCATCCTTCGGATACTTAGGCTGAGTTTTCTTGATAATGAGGCCTTGCATCACGTCGTGCGATACACGGATCTGCTGAGGTTGCTGAGCCGAAGTTTGTGCTGGTTCGTTCTTCTGCTCCTGGGCGTATGTAGTCGCGCCTACGCAAAGCATGAACACTGCGATAACGAGTCTGCGGGCGATCATCACGCTGCCTTGCCCATGACCGGCTGGGCGCAGAAGGCGCAGCGCTTGGCGTCGAGGGGAATCTCGCTGAGGCATTCGGGACACTTCTTGGTCGTGGGATCGGCCGGGGCTGGGGCTTTGCGCACGCGGGCTATGAGAGCATTGATCGGCGTGACCACGAAGAAATATACCGCTGCGGCGATCAGCACGAACGAAACCACGGCATTGATGAAGTCGCCCACCGGAAAAATCGAGCCGTTAATAGTGAACTTGAAGGCAGAGAAGTCCGGCTTGCCCACCAGGGCGGCAATCAGCGGCGTCAGTAGGTCTTTGGTCAGCGCCGTCACTACCGATCCGAACGCCGCGCCGATTACGACGCCTACCGCCAGGTCCACTACGTTGCCGCGAAGGATGAATTGCTTGAATCCGCTGAGCATGGGAGAGCCTCCTGAGTTGCAGGCCAATGTACGGCGGGGAGGGTGGGAAGGTCAAGCACGTACGGAACGGGGCGAACCCTCCTAATTAGGAACGTTCAAGCTCAGGGACGCGGCGGATATATCCACTTTGGTGCGAGAACCGTGACACCCTTCTTTAGGCACTTTACCTCGATCCGCCTCGGGCCGTTGTCAGGTTTCGCTTCGGCTTCTTCGTAGTTCACATTAAACAGATTCCGAAGATCGCCGTTGAGTTTGGGAGCGATCTTTTCGATGTCCGTCGGGCGATCGCAAGTGAAGAATTCACCTCCGCTATTCTCAGCAAATTTTTTCAGGATGTTCGATCCGTGGGTATGATGCGGATCCTCCGGGCCAATTGCATAGATCCGAAGGCCCACGAAGAACGCCATTTCAATGGCACGCTCATGCGTGATGTGGCTTTGGTTGTCATCACCATCGCTGAACAGGAACATTCGCCGCAGCGGTAGTTCTGATGGATCCTCCGCCATACGCTTGGCGCACTGCGCCATTGCGTCGAAAAGTGCTGTGCCGCCGCCGGGCCTGGATGCAGCAATGGAAATAGCAACATCATTTGGGCTGCCTGTTTCTTTGCCATCGTTACTCGCGGCATCGAACAAACTGACCCAACCCCGGTCCGTCCCAGGTCGCACTACCTGCTGAAGCAGACGGATTGCCGTCATCTGCTGCAACTTGAACTGGTCACGCTCTGAGTTGCTGGTATCGAAAAGAACGCAGTACCGCATCGGCGCCTGATCCAGTTTGCGCACTTGCCGGATGCGAACAGGCTTCCCGTCTTCCGCGATCTCAAGGTCGCTTGCCGTGAGTTCCCCGACAACTCCGTCTTTCGCCCTCGCTGAAATCAGTAGGGGCCGAACGGAGAGGGGAGTAACAGTGAGAGGAACGGAAGGCAGTGAAGAAGGTGCGGGTTCCTGGGAAAACAGCACGGCGCTGGAAAGAACGACGGCAGCGAGGGTACCGTATCTACACATTTATCGGCGTCGCAAAGCTCTGGCGTGTCTCAGATCCGCATCGGCATCACAATGTACCGGTACTTATACTCCTCGCCCTCAGCAGGGCGCATTTGGCCTGCGGACTGGGAGTCCTTGAACTCTAGTTTGATCTCGCCGCCGCCGGTGGCTTTTAGGAAGTCGAGCAGGTATTGGGCGTTGAAGCCGATGGCGAGCAGGTCTCCCTGATAGTCGATCTCGATGGTGTCTTCGGACTCGCCCATTTCGCTGGATGAGGCCGAAAGCTTCAGCTCGCCCTTTTCCAGGCGCATGCGGACGGCACGCGAACGTTCATCGGCGAACTGGGCTACGCGCGAGATGGCCTGGCTGAGCTCGTCCCCGTGGACAGCGATTGACTTGGTGTTGTCTTTCGGCAGCACGGCTTCGAAGTTGGGGAACTGGCCGGTGAGCTGGCGGGAAGTCAGCAGGCGGTTGCCGATGCGGAAGTACAGCGTCGATTCATCTTTCGCAAATTCGATTTCTTCGGCGTCGGTTGAATCGAGCAGCGACTTCAGTTCGTCCATGGCTTTCTTGGGCACCAGCGTTTTCATCTCACCCGAGACGCCTTCAAACTTCGTCGCCGGACGCTCGATGTGCGACAGCCGATGGCCGTCGGTGGCGACCATGGTGATCGATTCCGGCTTCAGCACCATCAGCGCGCCATTCAGGGTGTAGCGCGATTCTTCGCTGGCTATTGCAAACCCAGTTTTCGCGATCATGCTGCGCAGAACCTGCGCTGGAATCTTTACCACTCCGGCGGTCGGAAATGTGGGCAGGCTGGGGAAGTTCGATTTCGCCATCCCGACCATTTTCGTGTTGGACCGTCCGCAGCGAATGCTGACCCAATGATTTTCCAGCAGCTTGATGGTGATGTCGGCGTCGGGAAGGAGCTTTACGTAGTCATGCAACTTACGGGCGGGGATAGTGCAGGAGCCCTCTTTTTTCACTTTCACCGCGCAGGAGGTTCGCAGGCTCAGATCAAGATCAGTCGCAGTCAGCGACAACTTGTCGCCAGCAGCTTCAAAGAGATAGTTCGACAGGATTGGAATTGTGGTCTTCCGTTCCACCACTCCCTGAGTTGCAGTCAGTTCGCGCAGCAATTCAAACTTGCTGACCGTAATTTCCATGGTGGTGGTCTCCACAGCGGACGCAATCGCTTCGACCGGCATAACCTGCACCCCCCGGTTAGTGGCGCTACTTTGAGTACTTCTCTAACATCAAGTTAAAAAACTATAAAACAGCAGTAACAGTAGGCGCTAGGGAAAAGTGGAAATCGTGTCCAACTACCTTCCCATTATCAGCTTCGGGCGGCTCCTGTGATGTCCAACCTTAGGACCGGATAGGACGCACCGGAGACCAAATCCCAGACTGGGAAAATCCTAGTCCGGTTTCGTACACAGCTTCCACATCAAGTTCACAGGTTGGCTGGAGAAGACACCTGCGAGAAGTGGAAATCGATGCGGAAACCGCAATTCATCCGCCCAACTGCTCGGTCAGCTTATTGAGCAGCCTGTTCAAATCCTTGTCGGTCTTGCGTGCCTGGTCGATCTTTTCGACCGAGTGCAGAACGGTGGTGTGGTGCTTGCCGCCGAACTGCCTACCGATCTCCGGTAATGACGCTTCCGTCATGTGCTTCGCCACGTACATGGCGATCTGTCGTGGATAGACAATGGCCCGCGAGTTGTTCTTGGCCTTGATTTCGACCAGGCGCAGGCCGAACTGTTCCGCCACTGCTTTCTGGATGGACTCAATGGTGACTTTGCGGGCCTGCGAATCGATAAAGTTCTTGAGCACCTGCTGGGTGTAGGGGAGGGTAATTTCAGCGCCGATCAAAGAAGAGTGCGCTACCAGGCGGATCAGAGCACCCTCCAGTTCGCGGACGTTTGAACGGATGTTGGAGGCGATGTACAGGGCCACATCCGTCGGAAGCGTGACCTTCTCCTGCTCGGATTTCTTCTGGAGAATGGCGACTTTGGTCTCGAGATCCGGTGGTTGGATGTCGGCGATCAATCCCCACTCGAAGCGGCTGCGCAAACGATCTTCTACCTCGGCCAGCTCCTTTGGCGGACGATCACTGGCGATCACGATCTGCTTCATGGACTCATGCAGGGCATTGAAGGTGTGGAAGAATTCCTCCTGGGTGCGCTCTTTCTGGGCCAGGAACTGGATGTCGTCCACCAGCAGTACATCGACGTTGCGGAATTTGTCCCGGAAGCTGGTCATCTTGTCGTAGCGCAGCGAGTTGATCATCTCGTTGGTGAACTTCTCGCTGGATACGTAGCAGATGGCGCACTGCGGCATGCGCTTGGCGATTTCATGGCCTATCGCCTGCATGAGGTGGGTCTTGCCCATTCCTACGCCGCCGTAGAGGAAGAGTGGGTTGTATGCCTTGGATGGACGCTCTGCCACTGCCTGACAAGCCGCGTGGGCAAACTGATTGCCGCTGCCAATCACGAAGGCGTCGAAGGTGTAGCGAGGATTGAGTTGGGCCGCGCCGTCCCAGTCAAACCGGGCTTGCGAAGGATTCACCACCGGCGTGGAGTGCGCGGTTAGACCGCCATCGTGGCGAACCGGCGTGGATGCGGGATCGTCTTCCGGGGTCACGAACTGCACGTCCTGATATTCCAGGCCGAGATTGTCCAGCGCTTCCTGGATGAGGTCGTTGTACTTATCGCCGACGTGGCGGAATTCCACGGTGGGGACGCGTACGAAAAGAATTCCTCCGCTGGAGTGGCTGTAGCGGGTAGGTTTCAACCAGGTGTCGTAGGAGTGCCGGTTGATCTTCTTTTCGAGCGCCTCAAGGATGCGCAACCACGGATTGGGAGCGAGACTGGGAGTCGGAACTGACATATCAAGTTCGGCCGGGAGCCTGACCGTCATCAGCGCCCGCTATTCAATTATGAGTGCTGGAAATCCCCCGCTCAGACCGCCGGACGGTAGGCGGTTTCGCTGGAGCCAGAAAAATATCCATGAGCAGGAACAGGCGGCATAGTAGCACAATTTTTTCCGCTCTGCGGAAATCTTCGTGGCAGTTTTTTGTCGAGCACAGGATTCCAACTGCTAAACGAAACTTCTGTCAAGTGCCGAGTTTATAACTGCCGCGCGAGTGGTGCAGCGGCGGGCCTGCCCTGGAGCGCGGCGTTTGCCCGTCTCGCCACGCCTCATTTATACTCTTAGTTTCACTCAGCGTTCATAGCATCTACTAATCCAGTCAGGAGCAGCCAAGTTTCATGCCTAAGCGCACGTTCCAACCCAACCGCCGTCACCGCTCGAAGACGCACGGTTTTCGCACGCGTATGAAGACCAAGGCGGGGCAGGCGGTGATTTCGCGCCGGCGCGCCAAGGG
>DATHOQ010000053.1:0-117096 GCA_035484735.1 Terriglobales bacterium
CACGTCGGCGCGTGGGCTTTCGGCGCGAGTTGTTACGGGACTGCTTGCGGGCGCGTGCGTTGGGGTGGCGGCGGGAGTTTCTCCATGGCTCGCGGCGGTGACTGGAGCGGTGGGCGCGATTGCGGGGGCTTTTGCCGGATATTACGCGCGGGTGGGGCTGGTGCGCGCACTGCGCGTTCCTGATATTGCGGTGGCTATTCCGGAAGATCTAGTGGCGATTGGGCTGGGACTGCTGCTGGTTTCTAGATTTTAATTCTGCTTATTTTTTTATTTCGGCGGTTAGGCCACTGTCAGTTCCAAATTTGTGTCGATCACTGCGGTTTCACAGTATTCGATGTGCAGGACTCGCCTAGGTATTTCCATCTGAGATTTGGAAGACGCGTGAACCAGAAGTGGTTTCATGGCCAGTACTCCGCCTCGCGGGACAAGACAGTCGACGGGTCACGTTTTGCGCGAACTCCTGAATTGCATCGTCAGTCAGCACACCTTGAGTGTGGGTCCCGGGTAAGACTCTTAACGGTCCATTGTGAGTCCCGGAGTCGTCTAGATGAATACGAAGTGCCGCCACTCTGGATAGAGCACGCGCAGGCGCGTGCGCATATGTAACGCCGTCCTTCACGGACCACGGGCCCCAGCCGGGAATGTCGCGCCGGTGGCGGAGGGGTAGCGCTGTGTCCTGATGCCATACGACAAGCCAATTTGCTTGCGGCGACTTATCAAATAAGGTTGCGCGGAAAGGGGAAGCTTCCAAACCTAGAATTTCTTGCGCTATGCGGAGCAACCGGGGCTCTCGAGCCAACCCTGCGACGGCAGGGAATCTGAGGGCATGGCGTATACCAGCTTTGCTTCGTCGCAGTGTGACTCTGTCGAGGTCGTCTGCCAGGAGCTGAGTTTCATGCAGTGAGAGGATTCCGGGAAGAATCGCAAAGCCTTGCTCGCTAACCAATCTCGCAGTGTCCACGATTACAGCAGGCCGCCGGTTTGGATGGCGAGGCTGTTGAGGGCCATTTCTAGTTTGGTGATGGCTTCGCCGAGTTCGGGATGGGTTCCGACTCTTTGTTGGAGTTCTTGCAGGAGTTGGTGGGCGCTGGCTACGTGCTCGGCGGCGGGATTGGAATTATTGTCGGAGTTTGATGCGGGACTGATTTCGGGATTGGGTTCGGTCGGCATGTCGGTGGCTCCTTGGACATCTTAATTCTATAGAGGCTCGGAATTCCATGTGGCGGCTGGCCGAGCTGTGCCCGTCTCCACACAAACCCTCCACTTTTACCTTCTACGGGTTTTTGTCGGCTTCGGGTGGTCTTCTAAGACTGCGAACTGGATTTTCTTTTCTACGGGATCGATGCGATCTACTGCGATTCTTATGCGATCTCCGAGACTGTAGGTTTTGCGGGAGCGCTGGCCGATGATTTGGCGGGTGTCTTCGTGGAAGAGGAAGTGGTCGCTCTTTTTGTCGTAGGGGTTATCGAGCGAGTTTAGGGGGACGAGGCCTTCGATGAAGAGGTCGGTGAGTTCGACGAAGAAACCGAACTTGGTGACGCTGATGATGAGGCCGTCAAAATCTTCGCCGACGCGGTCTTCCATGAATTTCACTTTTTTCCATTCCATGAGATCGCGCTCGGCTTCATCGGCGCGGCGCTCGGCATGGCTGGATTCTTCGGCAATGTCGTGGAGTTCGGCGAGTGAGATGGGGCCGGTGACGGGAGCGAGCGCGTCACGGTGGGCGGCGTGGTCGCGGCGTTTGGACCAGGGGGAGGGAGTGTCGTCGGCGATGGGACGGTTTACAGCTTTCGCGGGCGAGGGCGCCCGCGCCACACGATCTTGTAATACTTCTTTTAGGATGCGGTGGACTATCAGGTCGGGATAGCGGCGGATGGGTGAGGTGAAGTGAGTGTAGGTGGGCGCGGCGAGGGCGAAGTGTCCGTGATTCTCCTCTGAGTAGCGGGCTTGCTTTAGAGAACGCAGCATCAGGAAGGAGAGAATCCGTTCTTCGGGCTTGCCGGCGATTTTTTCGGTGAGCTTCTGGTACATGCGGGGGGTGATGTGGACTTCTTTCGGGATTTCGATTTCGCGCGGGCGTTTGCCGGTGCCATAGCTCGAGCGGCGGTCGGACTTGAACTGCATGCGCTGAATGGGCAGCGGGCCGACGCCGAGCGAATAGCCGAAAGTGGCAGCGATGACTTCGAAGTCGTAGACCCGTTTAGCGTCGGGCTTTTCGTGGATGCGGTAGAGCGAGGCGATGCGGCGGTTCTCGAGATATCCCGCGACACATTCGTTGGCCGAGAGCATGAATTCCTCTATCAGACGATGCGCGATGTTGCGCTCGGAGCGGGTGATGCTCTTCATGAGGCCGTGGTCGTCGAATTCGATGATGGGCTCAGGGAGATCGAAGTCGATGGAGCCACGGCGTTCGCGCTTGCGGTTGAGGATCAGGGCGAGGTCACGCATCATCTCAAATGTGCCAATCAAGGGAGCGTAACGCCGGCGCAAGGCGCTGTCACCGTCGAGGATGGCGCTTACATCGGTGTAGGTCATGCGCTCGGCGGAGCGGATGATACCTTCCGATAGGTCATAGTTGATGATCTCGCCGTGATGGTCGATTTCCATAACGCAGGACAGAACGAGGCGATCGACTTGCGGGCGCAGGCTACAAATGTCTGTGGAAAGTTCGAGCGGCAGCATGGGGACAGCGCGGTCGGGGAAATAGACACTGGTGCCACGCATACGGGCTTCGTGATCGAGCGCGGAGCCGGGAGTGACGTATTGGGCGACGTCGGCAATGTGGACCTGGAGTTCGAAGTTACCGTTGTCGAGATGACGGACGGTGACGGCGTCATCGAAGTCGCGGGCGGTTTCGCCGTCGATGGTTACGATGGGTAGATCGCGGAAGTCGCGGCGGGTGCGGGCTTCGGCTGCGGGGATGATCGATTCGACTGCCTGGGCCTGCGCCAACACTTCGGTCGGAAAGCGGTGCGGAAGATGGAATTTACGGATGATGATTTCGACGTCCACGCCAAAGTCGTCCTGGTAGCCGAGAATTTCGACCACTTTGCCGCGGGGATTTTGCGTGGCACTGGGCCAGTCGGTGATTTCGACGTCAACGACGACATTTTCGAGATCGTCCCAGGTCGCGCGGCGGGCGGCTTCTTCGCCCAGGACTCGGTGAGGATCGTTTTGCTTCTTGGCCCGCTGTGGTCTGGAAACTGAATTAACCACAGAGGGCACAGGGGTAACAGAAGATGCTAAATCTGGGCGCTCTAGGCCGGGGGGGATGGTTATGTCCTGCGAGATCTTTTGGTCGATGGGGGTGACGTAATTGCGGCGTGGGCCGTAGTGGAAAATGCCCACGACGGTGGCATGGGCGCGGTTGACAGGGCGGACAATGCGACCTTCGGCGCGGCCGTCGGGGCGGACGTTGACGATTTCAACCAGAACCAGGTCGCCGTGCATGGCGGTACCAACGGCTGGCGGAGGGATAAAGATATCGCCGGATAGCCGGGATTTCAGCGACTCATTGAGGGAAGTGGGGTCGGGCGTGACAAAGCCGAAGCCATCGCGATGCATGCTGAGCTTTCCGACGACCTTGTTCTTGCTGGTGACGGGCTGGGGGAGCGCATAGTGACCGGAATCGACCTGGATAAGTTGGCCACCGGCGACCAAGCGTTCGAGGCGGTCGGAGAGGTCGCGGCGGGCATCGCCGTGGAGGCCCATCTCGCGGACTAATTGCTTGTAGCCGGCGGTCCGCTTGGGTAGGCGTTCGAGTTTCTTGAGGATAATGGAATCCGAGAGCATTTGGTGGTAAACCCGGTTCTCAGTTGCCGGTTTCAGTTCTCAGTCAGGATACCGGAAGGGAGCAAGAACTGCCTTGGGGGTAGGGATAAATTGCGCGGTTCAGAGGGCCAGGTGGCGGGTTAATCAACCAATTTCCACAAGACGGCACAGGGTTTGCGGAGTAAAATGCGGTTTGGTGATTGAAATGCCAGTGACATCGTTCGATCCCTACTCAGGAAAGGAATTTTAGCGCCATGTGGAAGCCCACGACTCAGACTCCTACGACTCCAATGCGGCCGGGTGAACCCGAGCGTCCGGCCATGCCTACTCCCATGACTTCGAGTCCCGAGCCGGCGGGGCGACCGGTTACAGCCACCGCGGCCGACCAGGCGACGATTGGAAAGTCTTTGGTTATTAAAGGAGAGGTGAGCGGTTCGGAGTCGCTCTATATTGATGGGCGAGTCGAAGGATCGATCAACCTGGCGGGCAATAGGGTGACGGTCGGACGCAATGGTGTGGTTGCGGCCAACATCAATGCGCGCGAGATTGTGGTGTTGGGAAAGGTTCGCGGCAACCTGACCGCCAGTGACCGGGTGGACATCCGCAGCGACGGGTCGTTGACTGGCGATGTGGTGGCGGCACGCATTTCGATTGAGGATGGCGCGTTCTTCAAGGGCGGCATCGATATCCGCAAGGCCGGACAAAAACCCAACGGCGAGGAAGTGAAGTCCGCAACAGCCAGCTCGACGGAAGCAGTGGCGGCACGCGCTTAGGAGTTAGTCACACGATCAATGGCGGGCGGTCTTCGCATATGCTTTGCGCTTGCGAGAAGCCCGCTTTTCTTATATCGTCACCAAGCTGATTAGTATTCCTGCCGTTTAGAACGCCGCGCAAGGAGATTCGTATGACCCGCATCAATTCAAGAATCCTAATTGCTTTGCTGGCCGGTATTTTAGTGATTGGCGCCGGGCGTTGTTCGTGGGCTGCCGCCACGAAAAAGGCGGATGGGACGGTGAGTGCGACGCCTCATCACATCCGAACCGTATTTATCATTCTCATGGAGAATCACAATTGGACGGGTAACGGGACTCTGGACATCAAAGGCAACTCTGAAGCGCCGTATATTAATAACACCCTTGTCCCCATGGCTTCGCATGCTGAGGCCTACTACAACCCGCCGAACCTCCATCCCAGTCTGCCGAACTATTTGTGGTTGGAGGCGGGAACCAATTTTGGGATTTTGAATGATGGCCTGCCCAGCCAGAATTCGCAGAACACTACTCAGCATCTGGTGACGTTGCTCAAGAATGCCGGTATCTCATGGAAGGCGTACGAGGAAAATATCAACGGCACTGACTGCCCGCTGGTAAATGAGGGTCCCGTTGATCCCAACGGCAGTCAGTTGTACGCGCCAAAACATGATGCGTTCGTTTATTTCGATGACGTGACCGGCAATCAGAATCCCAATTCTGCGTATTGCATTGCGCAGGTGCGGCCTTATACGGAATTGGCTGGGGACCTGCAGAATAATACTGTGGCCAGCTACAACTTCATAACCCCGAATCTGTGCGACGATATGCACGATAGTTGTACTGCCGGAAACATCCCAGATGGGGACACCTGGCTTTCGCAGAATGTGCCCGCAATTCTCAACTCGGCTGCGTATAAGAAGGATGGAGTATTGTTCATCACCTGGGACGAAGCTAATGAAGGCGATGGACCCATCGGGATGATTGTTCTTTCCCCGTTCGCCAAAGGCGGCGGATACTCCAACACGATTCACTACACTCACGGATCGACGTTGCGGACGCTGGAGGAGATTTTCGGTGTATCTCCATTTCTCGGCGATGCGGGCCAGGAGACAGATCTGAAGGATCTGTTTCGGGTGTTTCCGTAGAGGTAAAGTGAAGTCTTACGGCTCGACGCCACGACTGAGTTCTTCAGCGCTTTTTTCTGCAACGCGGGGGTAACTTGTACCCTTCCGGTTGAGCAGATCGCGAAGCAAGTGTGATCGTGTGAGCCATAGGCCGGCGGCAACCGCTCCAGCCCAAGTGAGCGTAGTCAACGCCAGCGATTTGAGGTCGGCCATGCGGTTGCCCTGAATCACCACTCCACTGGCAACCCAATAACTCAGCAGTCCTGCAACCACTGCCGTAATACTCGCCTTACCTAATTCTCTCCATTCCAATCCATCCATCGGCACCAGCTTACGTTGGTGGAGCAGCAGGGCCACGGCCAGCGTATTGGCCAGAATTCCCAGGTCGGAAGCGATGGCGAGTCCAGGGGTGGAAAATGCGTGATAGAGCGCGGAATACATAGGAATGGAGGCGAGCGTGATGAGCGTGCTGGCGACCATGGGAGTCAGAGTATTACCGGCGGCATAGAAAGCGCGGGCGTAAAGCGATTGCGCCGCCCACAACGCCAGCGACAATGAGAACCAGAAGAAATAGATGGCGGTGGTTTCGGAATCTGAGAAGTGGAAGTGTCCGCGGCGATAGACCAGATCCATGAGAGGAAGTGCAGTCGCGGTCATTAAACCGGTCGCTAGCAATGATGCGGCTACGATGCGAGAAATGGATGCGTTCACGGTGGCGGCGAATTCCGGCATGCGTTGTTCGCCGAAGAGGCGAGCGAAAAAAGGCAACGAAGCCTGACCAGTGGCTTGCCCTAATACGGCGATGGGTACGGCGAACAGACGCTTGGCGTAGTTCAAGCGAGTGATGTCTCCCACGCTGCCGGAAGCAAAGTAGCGAAGAATCCAGTCGTCAGCGGTAACCAGCGAGACTCCGATCATCAGGGGAATGGACATGCGAACCCATTCGCGGAATGCGGGATTGCGAATGTCGAAAGAGATGCGGTAGCCGGTTCCGATGCTGGCAGCTCCGATGGCATTGATCAGAAAAGGGCCGAGGATGGCGCCGGCTAGAGCACCATAGGCGAGCGAGGAGATCCCCAGTTGATGGGAGAACAGGACTCCGCCCATGATGATGGCCACGTTGTAGAGCAGTGGACCGAAAGCAGGAAACAGGAACAGGCGGCGGGAGAGCAACACCGCCGAGACAACGCCGCCGACGTAGAAGAATATCTGTGCCGGCAGCAGGATGCGGGTGAGGTGAACGCAGAGGGCGAGTTGGTCGGAGTTGAAGCCACTGAATAGGTGGCGCTCGATCTGAGGAGTGAAGATTTCGGCGAGGGCGGTGCCGATCCCCAGGACGACGGTCATCACAGTAATAATGATGGAAAAGGTCTTCTGCGCGTCTTCTTCTTTTTTCTCGGCGAGAAAACGAGTGTAGATGGAAACGAAGGTGATGGAGGCGGTGCCGCCGGCGACCAGGTAGTTAAGCCAGTCGGGAATGGTGAAGCCAGCGACGTAAGCGTCGGTCTGGGGGCCGGCGCCGAAGGCCCAGGCGATGTAGGCCTCGCGCACGTATCCGATGACACGCGAAGCCATGACGGCCGACATCAGCAGCACGGTTGCCGAGAAGACGCTGTGCTGGTGCGAAGGCCGTAGATAGCGAAGAAGTTTGCGCATCGCGAGTGGTTATCCAGAGCGTAGCAGAGTTCCCGGTGTGTGGAGTTGATAGCCCTGAGTCACTTCATCGCGGAACTTTGACAGCGGTTGGCACTGCGCCAGATAATCCGAGGCGTGAGCGATATTAGTGTTCGTCCAGATCGTTCCGCTTTATTGCGGCGGTCATTTCGAAAGACTTTTGCTTCCGCGGTTCGCGGAGAAGGCGTGTACTTGTGGGATGCCGACGGAAAGCGGTATTTAGATTTCTCTGGATCGGCGGCGGTGAACTTCGTTGGGCACGGAGTGGCAGAAATTGCCACGGCGATGGCGGATCAGGCGAAGCAGTTGGAGTTTGTCCATAGCAGCCAGTTCACTACACCGATTGCCGAGAAGTACGCGAAGGAGTTACTGGAATTCGCCGGGAAGAATTTTGCCGGCGGTTGTGTGTACTTTACCAGCGGCGGATCGGAGGCGATTGAGACGGCGCTGAAGCTGGCGCGGCAATATCAAGTCGAGAATGGGCAGAGCGGGCGGTATCAGATGATCAGCCGTGGCCAGAGTTATCACGGGTCAACACTGGGGGCTTTGGCGGTTTCAGGAAACACGCGGCGGCGGGAGATGTATTTGCCGATGGTGCGAGAGTTCGCGCATGTGGCGTTTCCGTATTGTTATCGGTGTGCTTATGACTGCACCGACGGCTGTCGAAACTGCGGGCAGGAGTATGCTGCGGATCTTGAGAAGGTGATTTTGGCAGCGGGTGGCCAAGCGGCTGCGTTTATTTTCGAGCCGGTAAGTGGGGCGACTTTGGGCGCGGTAGTACCACCTCCGGGATATTTGCAAAGCGTGGCCGAGATTTGCCGGTGGCAGGGCGTACTTCTGATTGCAGACGAAGTCATGACCGGCATGGGACGCACCGGGCGGAATTTTGCAGTGGAACATTGGGACGTTGCGGCGGACATTCTGGTTACAGCCAAGGGATTGTCGAGTGGTTACGCGCCGCTGGGAGCGGTGCTGGTGACGAAGAAGGTTGTAGATGCAATCGCAGAGGGATCGGGAGCGTTCATGCATGGGTTTACTTACAATTCCCATCCGATTTCGGTGGCGGCCGGGCGAGCGGTGTTGAAGGTGTTACAGCGGGAAAATCTGGTGGGGGCGGCGGATGGATCGCGAGCGGGATCGGCGGCGGCGTTGCTAAAGGTTGGGCTAGAGAAGTTGCTGGACTGCGATGCGGTCGGCGATGTGCGGGGGATCGGGCTGCTATGGGGAGTCGAGTTCGTAGCTGACAAGACCAGCAAAAGGCCGTTTGAGCCTAAGTTAAACTTCGCTGGGCGCGTAGCGCAGGCGGGGGCGAACCGAGGGTTGATGGTTTATCCCATGGAAGGGTGTGTAGATGGAGTCGCGGGGGATCATTTGCTAATTGCGCCTCCCGCGGTGATTACGAATGAGGAGATTGAGTGGGCGGTGAAGCAGTTGGGCGAGGCGATCAAGGAAGCAGTCAACTCAATCACATAACGCCCAACATCCTACTCACCTCTGTCTAGTCCATGTGTTCGTGAGCCTGGCGCTCAACGGACCAGATGTCTTCCTGCTTTTCTGCGAAGGGATAGACGTGGACCATCCAGCCGAAGATCTGGGGCATGAAGCGACCGCCGACTGTGTCGCACTCTGCCTGGGTGGTGATCGAACCGTGGAAACCATATTGCGAGTTGGGTTTCCCTGCTTCCATCTTGTCCCCCGGAGGCAAGCATAGGTTCACGTGGGCATGCCACTGGGCGATGCTGAGTGGCACGCGCGCGTCGAGGTCTTCCAGCGTGGCAGTTTTACGAGCGGTGTACATGACGCCGATCAGCTTGTAACCGTCGCCGTTCTTCTCATAGAGCAGCGAAGTAGGATGATCAGGATTGAAACTGAACGCGGCCTCGAATCCATACTTGTAGTTGGTGAAGTGATATTGCTTCTGCGGTCGGTCGGGCATGAAGATCTTGAAACCGTCTGCCAGGGCGACTTTGTAATCAGAGTATTTTTCAGCGGCACGACGAGCGGCTTGCACGATCTGGTCGGCTTTTTCCTGATCACCGGGCTGAAGAGCGCGCATGGGAGTCATCTTCATGTGGGGGCCCATGTCCATGTGATGACCTTCCATTGAGCTCATAGCGTGGGAGGCGCCGTCGTCGTCCATTCCTGGCATAGACTGCATATCGTGAGCCGGCATATTCATCGCGGGAGACGCGGGTTGTTGCGCCCACAACGGGCAAAGTGCAAACACAGTAAAAGCCAAAAGCTGCTTCATGCGGAATCCCTCTTCACAAATGTTAACCCGAAGTGGGGCGGGATGTTGCTGGTGAGTGAGGTTACGGGAGTAATCGGCGGGGTTGGTGTCGGGCTTTTCCCTAAGATTCAGCAGCGCAGCATTGATGCAGCGGCCAACCGCGAAAGGCTGCGACTCTGGCTCAGACCCAGTCGTACACTCACTTTTGGTAACCCTTAGTAACCATACGATTCCGAAGACCCAGCCGTACAATGACCCTTGTCCGAAAGAACATTTCCCGATAGCTGAGTGGCCGGGTTGGGGATGGTCCGCTTGCCGGAAACAGATCGGTGAAAGGTTTTCGGGCTAAGAGTTGAAACGGAGCTGGAGTCCACACTTCTATGGCGTTTGGGTTTGGCTTCAACAAACAGAAGGTGCTCAGTGCCGCGGAGAAGTTTGTCCAGCAGGGCAAGCTGCAAAACGCCATCACTGAATACGAAAAGGTTCTGAAAGCAGACGCCAAGGATTTGACGGTGGCAAACACCGTGGGCGATCTGTACTCGCGCCTGGGCAACCAAGAGAAAGCGGTGGAATGTTTCAAGACTGTGGGCGATGCCTACGCATCGCAGGGCTTCACGGTCAAAGCCATCGCTATGTACAAGAAGTTGAGCAAGCTGAAGTCTTCGCTCGACTGCGTGCTCCGGTTGGCCGAATTGTACACCCAACAAGGATTGTTTAACGACGCGCGCGCGCAGTACCTGCAAGTGGCGGAACAATTCCTGAACAACGGCGAGTTGGAGCAAGCGGTACGCATCTTCCAGAAGACTCTGGAGATGGATCCGGAAAACGTGGCCATGCGCACCAAGCTGGCCGAAGTTTATGTGCGGCTGGGGAAGAAGAATGAAGCCTGGCAGATTTTCTCTGCCGCCGCCGAGACGTTACGTTCCAAAGGCCAGTTAGAGGGAGCGGAAGAGATTCTGCAAAGGATGTTGAAGCTGGATCCGGGCAGCAGTTACGCTTTGCTGCTGCGGGGCCGGAATGCGTTTGATGCGGGCGACATGGCGGCGACCGTCGAGTGCCTGGAAAAAGTGGCTGATCTGGACAGTAATCCTGACGGCTTGCGAACCTTGTTGCAAGCTTACGTTCAAACCGGGCGACTGACGGACGCGGGAACGCTGGCGGGAAAACTGCTCTCGGTGCACAACGACATCACGGCAGTCCTGAGTTATGCCGAGGCGTTGATGACGGCAGGCCACTTTGCCGAGGCCTTACAGGTTTATCAACAACATTGTGATCGATTGCTGGCTGCGGACTCGGGGAAGACGATAGAGAATTTGCATTCTCTGATTGGGCATCTCCGCGAAAATTCAGCGGCCCTCGAAAGCTTGCTCGAACTCCTACACAAGGCCGGCGACACGTCCCACATCACTGAGGTATACGAATTGCTCGCGCATGCCTTTGTGCAGTCCGATCAACTGGAGAAGGCGCGCGACTACTATCTGAAATTGACCCAGCTCGAGCCCGAGAACCAGCTACATGCCCGCAACTATCAGCAAGTGCTGGGCAAGCTCGGTACTTCCTCAGGGGCGCGGCTCATCAGTGCGGAAGAAGGCGCCGTGATGGTGGATGAACTGGAGGCCACGGCGCCGTTCATTGATCAACGCTACGCTGACCCGGTGGCATTGGCGGTGCGTGCGGCACTGACCGATGCTGAACTTTTCATTTCTTACAATATGCCGGCCAAGGCGCTGGGACCTTTGATGTCGGCTCTGCCGCAGGCACCGCGGGATTTGCGGATCAATCAACGCTTGGCGGCGCTGCACACCCGGGCGCAACGGTTCACGGAAGCGGCAGTTTGCTGCCGCACACTGGAAAGTATTTACCACGAAGCGGGATGTCCTGACGAAGCTACTCGTTACGGCGAACTGTCCGCGAAGTACGAGGAGCGTGCGGCTTCGACGCCAGCGCTTTCGGACCGGGCGGCGGCGCGGGTGGAATCTGCGGTGGTCAGCGAAGAAGAGCAGGTCAGCGAGATCGCCGACGCGGCAACGGTTCCAGCTCCAGCCGCGGCCGCGGAAAAATCAGGACCCTTCTTCCATGCTGCCGAGGTGCAAGCGGAGACCGCCGAATTCGCGGTAGAGGCCTCGCCCAGCCAGGAGATTGATCTTTCGGCGGAATGGGAAGAAGGCTTCGCGGAAGCGCCAGCAGCCAGCAACAAGAAGAGCGACGCGCCAAGTCACAAGCCGGCCGCTGGGTCTTCCGAAGCCGCAGTAGCCGATGCTGTAGAAGAGATTCGTTTTTACCTGGCTAATGGTATGACGGAGGAAGCGCAAGCCGCCTTCCGTAAGCTGGAACAATTGAAACCCGATGCGGCCAAGCTGGAGGCGCTCCGCGCTGAACTCGAGGATGCCAGGAAACATGCGCCGGCGGCTGAGGTGGTCTCGGTGGAAGTAGCCGAGAATCCAGTGCAGGTCGAGGAAGCGCCGGCGACTCCGGAACCGGCCCCGGCTGCGCTCGATGCATTCGTCAGCGATCTAGAGTCTTCTTTGGGAGACGGGTTCCTGCCGCAGACAATCGCCGGGGAATTTGCCGTCAAAGCCGAAACTGAACCGGTCATGGCGGCGGCAACCGATGCGCAACCAGCCCCGGGGTTGGACGCATTGGTGAGCGATCTGGAATCTTCTCTGGGAGATAGTTTCCTGGCCGAGGCTCCGGTGGCGCAGGCCGTACCAGTTCCAGCAAAGACTGTGCCGGTTCCAGAGCCACCCGCGGTTCCAGCGGCAATGGCAGCCGCTGCTGCGGCTGCGCCAGCGGCTTCTCCGACATTTACGTATCAACCTTCAACCATTCGACCGTTGGCTCCACAAGTACCCGGAGCCGTTCCGCCCTCCAAGTCCGATGCCGGGGCAGGAGTAGACCTGGCGGACATGTTTGGAGAGCTGAAGCACGAGTTGGAAGAGGAAACCACCAGTGCGGAGGAAGATCCAGAAACCCATTACAACCTCGGGGTCGCCTTCCGCGAAATGGGCTTGCTGGACGAAGCCATTGGTGAGCTGCAGAAGGTGTGCCAATCGGTGGAGCATGGGAATCCCTTCCCGCAGATCATGCAAACTTATACCTGGCTGGCGCAGTGTTTCCTGGACAAAGGCGTGCCGGAAGCGGCCATTCGCTGGTATGAGAAAGCACTCACGTTGCCGACGCTGGACGCAGACACTCGTACCGCCCTGCATTACGAACTCGCCTCATCCTACGAAGTCGCGGGAAATAAGACGGCTGCCTTGAGTCACTTTATGGAAGTGTACGGCAGCAATATTGATTATCGCGACGTTGCCGAGCGGATTAAGACCCTGAAGTCGTAGAATGTCCCGATGGGTCAATCTTCCCCAAGGCTTGAGACGTGGTCTCACAAAATCCAGCGGCCTCTATTTTTCAGGAGTGCCGCGTGACGGCGGATCCCAGGATTTTCCAGGACAAGACCTCCCAGGACAGAACCTCAGCTACGGTCGGGGTGGGGATCGATTCCCCCGAGCGGCCTGCTGGTTCGCCCGCAGTAATAGAATCGGGATCAAAAAACCGCGAATCTCTTCGCCTTACGCCGCTTGATCTTTGGCTGCACCGAGTCACGGTGCTGCTGTTTGTATTTGTTTGCGCGGTGGTCGGAGTGTTGCTGGTGATCCTTCCCTGGCGGCCGGAGTGGACTGACAACCGACTGCTGCTGACTTATCCTTCATTGCGGGCCGTCGTAGCCAATGGGTTCTTTCGGGGGCTTTGCAGCGGCCTGGGGATGCTGGACATCTGGGTCGGATTTTGGGAAGCGATCCACTACCACGAAGGGGAGCGGTCCTGAAGTATTCTTCGGTTCACGAAAGAGAATCTGGCCATGATTGAAAATGAATCCAAACGCGCACCTCTGGCGTATGAGAACGCTACGTTTCTCAATAGTCCCGACGGACGAGTTCTCCGCATTCTGTCTGAGTATTCCGAGCCCCTGGCGCGTTTTCGCCGGGAGCAGATCCAAGACACAGTAGTGTTTTTCGGGTCGGCGCGGTTCGAGAGCCGCAAGGTCTCTGAAAAGAACCTGGCAGTGCTGGACGGTGGCGCGAAGTCCGCAGGCGCGGGAGGGGCGCTGAAGCGGAAGCAGGCGCTGGCAGCCGTAGATATGGCGAAGTATTACGAGGAGGCGCGCCGCCTGGCTTTCTTGCTGAGTCAGTGGTCGATCCAGATTCCCGCCCGCCGCCGCCGTTTCGTGGTCACCACCGGTGGAGGACCGGGGATCATGGAAGCGGCCAACCTGGGGGCGAAGGAAGCGGGCGCGAAGACCATTGGGTTGAATATTCATTTGCCGTTTGAACAGAATCCGAACCCGCACATCACTCCCTCCCTGAATTTCGAATTCCATTATTTCTTCATGCGCAAGTTCTGGTTTGCATATCTGGCAAAAGGACTGGTGATTTTCCCTGGCGGATTTGGAACGCTGGACGAGCTGTTCGAGATTCTGACGCTGGCGCAGACGCAAAAGCTGGCGAAGAAGATTCTGGTTGCCATTTATGGCAAAAAGTACTGGAACCAGGTGCTCAATTTCCAGGCACTGGTGGATTCGGGGACGGTTTCGCAGGAAGACCTGGAGCTGTTCAAGTTTGTGGACTCGCCGGAGGAAGGGTTCGAGTTCCTGCGCGATGGCTTGACCAAGTATCACCTGGGTCCGGAACCGAGGCGTAATGCCACCGCCATGCCGGAGATTGCGAAGACGAACCCTTAGTTGAGCGCCGCAAGATTGCTGTGTGCATTTTGCATGTCCCTGCGTTCCTCGCGATCGAGTACTTCTTAACCGCAAAGTTCGCCAAGAACTACCGCTAAGAACGCAAAGTCAAGAAAATGCATTAACTTTGAAGTGGAACTACTGCTCAATCGCTTTGCTGCTTTACTACATTACCGACCGGACACAGTTTGCGGGGGACGAAATGTCCCGGTGCCGGGTTCTGCTGGCAAAGATTGCGGAAGCAGCCCGCTGCGGAGTCGATTTCATCCAGTTGCGGGAGAAGGATCTAAGTGTGCGCGAACTGGAAGCTCTAGCTCGGGAGGCCGTGCGCACAGTGCGAGAGAATTCTTCGCGGACACGGCTGCTGATCAACTCGCGGACTGACGTAGCGATTGCTTGCGGGGCGGTTGGAGTGCATTTGCGCTCGGAGGATGTTTCGGCGGGCGAGGCGCGAGCAGTGTGGCGGAGGAGTATGGGTGCGGCGCCGGTGATCAGCGTATCGTGCCATTCGCTAACTGAGGTCGCTCGCGCTGCGGCGGAAGGAGCTGATATGGCGGTGTTGGCTCCGGTGTTTGAGAAGCAGGGTTTGTCGGCCGCTGGATTGGGTACTCTGCGTGCAGCATGCGAGCAGCCGATCAAAGTGCTGGCGCTGGGTGGGGTGACTCTGGAGAATGCGCGTGCCTGTACGGAGGCGGGAGCGGCGGGTGTGGCGGGAATACGTTTGTTTCAGGAGAATGACGTGGCGCGGGTGGTGGGGGTGCTGCGAACATGAGAAGGAGTCTACGGTGTCCACTTCTTTCCGGCTTTGACAATGTCCATGATTCGGCCCAGACGGCGGGCGCGGGTTTCCTCCTGCTTGGCTCCGGTGATGGCGAGCGCCATTTCCTTTTGATTGCTGAATGAATATTTCTTCCAGTTGGCTTGCGCAGTTTTGTTTTTGGCCAAGGCTTTCTTGAGGGCGGCGGGAACCTCGACGACACGGGGCGCTGTGTCTCGCTCCATTACGACGGAGACGGTGTCTCCGGCTTTGCATCCGGCGCCCTCGCGCATGGTGCGGTTCACCGCCATGTAATGACAGCCACCCATGGGCATCAGCGAGGAGCGGAAGGGAAAGCCGTTGATTGTACCGCGTACCGGCACGCGGGCAATGGTGCCGAAGACTTCCTTTACGTCGAATGGCGCGTTCACCGCGGCCACCGAGCTGCCCGCCTGACCCACGAGTTTGGTTTTGAATTTGAGTTTCTTCACGGTATTCTCCTTCCGAAAACTTGTGCTAGGCTCTGCATACTGTGAGCGCTATTCGGCAGCCAACCAGCCTACACGAGAACGATGATGGGCCCAAGCTGGTGTCAATTCCCGCGGACTGGTTTCTGATGGGATCGGAGGATGGCCAGGATAACGAACGCCCAGTGCATCGGGTGTGGGTGGATGGTTTCCGGCTGGCCGAGTGTCAGGTGACCAACCACGAGTATGCGAGTTTTATGCAGGCAAGTGGAGCCGAGCGGCCACCGTTGTGGGACGACGCAAACTTCAATCATCCACAGCAGCCAGTGGTGGCGATTTCCTGGTTTGAGGCGGCCCGATATTGCGAGTGGCTAAGCGGCAAGCAGGGGGCTCATTACCGATTGCCGACCGAGGCGGAGTGGGAGCGCGCGGCGCGCGGCGGAGTGGATGGCAAGCTCTTTCCTTGGGGCGATGCTCCACCCGAATCCTTGCGGGAGTATGCGCTGCGGTGGACGAACGGGCCGGAAGCGGTGGGGTCTTCAGATGCCAACAGATTCGGCCTCCGCGATATGTGTGCGAATGTGCACGAATGGTGCAGCGACTGGTTTCACGCCGATTACTATGCGTCTTCGCCGGAGCGGAACCCGCGTGGGCCGGAGTCGGGTGAGCGCCGCTCATCGCGCGGCGGGTCGTGGCGTCATCATATTAAGGTGACGCGTTGCGCGTCCCGCTCCAGCATTCCACCCCAGTTCAAGTATGGCGATTACGGATTCCGTGTGGCGTGCGATGCGATCTGATTGGTCCGGATTTAGTGGCGGGTAGACAGCAAGCCGAGAATGTCTTTCAGTCCCTGGCGTATGTACTTGAGGTCGGAATCGCGCTCGGGAAAGGGTAAGGGCGTTTGCTTCTTGTCGGTCTTGGTCTCGATTTTTAACTGCTGGCGAGCACCGGCAATGGTGAAACCCTCCTCGTAAAGCAATTTCTTGATACGCAATACGCTCTCCACATCCTTATGGCGATACATGCGCTGGCCAGTGCTGCTTTTGACCGGTTTGAGGTGGGGAAACTCGGTCTCCCAGAAGCGCAGAACATAGGCCGGGAGATGGCAGAGCTCGGCGACTTCTCCGATGCGGAAATAAAGCTTGTCGGGAATGATCACGTCCGCCGCCCGGATCTTGGGGCCGGTGGGCTTGTGACGGGAACTGAGCGCGGATCGGGAGGCGGTCGGCATAGGTGGAGGTGTGTCTCATTTTCTAGCATGAGTGGACGTTTGCGACAACCCCATTGTCAGGGGTGGCACTTTAGTGGGGGTGGGGTGCGAGGAGACTAAAGTCTGCAAGCGCGCCGCCGATGAGATGAAAAGATAGAAGGTGTGAGTAGGGTCGAGCGGGCGGGGGTTAAAGATTCCTAATCCGCTGACGATACCTGAATTGCAAGGAGAAAGGCAGGCGGGGAGATTTTTGATGAGAATCGACTTAAACGCGAACGCGGGGCAAACACTGGATACTGGACAAGCCGGGAAAACAGGTTCGCGGGCAGTGTCGGGAGCGGGAAGCGCAGAAGTACAGGCCGACAGCACGCAGTTGTCAACCGACCAGGTCAGAGTACAGGCGCTGAGCACGGCCGTGTTGCAATTGCCGGAGATCCGGCAGGGGAAAGTGGAGGCGCTGGCTGAGCAAGTGCGGCAGGGTAACTATCCGGTGTCGGCACAACAAACGGCGGGCGCGTTGCTGACCGCATTGACCACGAACCGCGCTGCCTAGTGAGGGAGCAATGAACGAAATCGCAAGTGAACTTACGGAACCGGCACAAATTGCCGGTCGGCTGGGCAACGAAACTGCGCAGGAGCGCGGACCGCGGCGCGAGCGCGCCAAGGTTTCCAATCGTAACCGGGAGGTGGCCGATCCGTCCGTAACTACGCCCCACCGGGTGGACAGCCTGGCTTGAACTGGACTCAGATGGCTTCAACCTCTCCCTGTTCTCTCCCTGAACTTCTGACCCAACGGCTGGCTTTGCTGCGGGCCTTGGCAGATTCGCTGGAGCGGGCCCAAGTGGAGCTGATGACGACCACTCCGGCAAAACTCGATCAGCAAACCGCTCGACAGCGGGAACTCTGCCGGCAATTGTGTGCACTTGCTGTCGGATTTCCGGAGAGAGACTACGTTAGAACCCACGCCAGGTTGGCCAATGATTTGCAAGAAACCGCCAGACGGGTAGCGGGGCTGAACCGTAAGTACGCAGCATTGCTGCGGCGCAAGCGCCGCACGGTGGACATTTTTTGCCGGGTGTTGGCGAGTTCGGGAACTACTTACCCAGCGCCGAAATTACTTTCCCGCCAGAATTTGGGAGTGATAAGACCGAAGGGATAAAGCATGGGCAGTCTCTACGGATCGCTGGCGATCGCGACTGGAGCTCTGGGGGCCGAACAGGGGGCGCTGGATGCGACCACCAACAATGTCGCAAACGTTAACACTCCGGGTTATTCACGCCTGCAGCCGGTGCTAGTGGAGAGCAGTCCGATCGTCGTGGGTTCGGTGACCTACGGAACGGGAGTGTCGCTCGAGAAACTGCAGAGCCTGCGCGATCCCATTTTGCAGATGCGGATTCAGGAAGAAACCCAGCAGCAATGGCAGCTGAACGCATCGCTGACGGCGATGCAGCAGGCGCAAGTGCAGTTCACCACCAGCAGCGGAGATATTGGAACGGAAATTTCGAACTTCTTCAGCAGTCTGAATCAGATCTCGACTGACCCAACCAACCTCGCCTTGCGCCAAGGCGCCCTCACTGCCGCGGGAAACATGGCGACGGCATTCAACAATGTAGCTAACAACCTGAGCCAGCAACAATTGAACCTGGATTCAAACGTCAGCCAGGATGTGAGCCAGGTGAATGTACTTACCGGCCAGATTGCGACTTTAAATATCCAGATCAGCGAGTTGCAGGGGGTAAATCAGGATGCCAGCGCACTGGTAGATCAACGCGATGTGTTGATTGGGAACCTTTCCAATCTGATCGATGTTTCGACCATTCAGAGCGGCAACAGCCTGACTCTAACCACCTCGAACGGGACGGCACTAGTGGTGGGTGGCCAGAGTTTCGCACTTAACACCCAAACTAATGCTTCCGGTCTACAAGACATTTATGCGCAAGGTACAGACATAACTGCCGATCTGACTTCGGGGGACCTGGAGGGCCTGTTGCAGACCAGAGACCAGACCATTCCCGGCTTGCTGTCGAATCTGGACACACTGGCGGCGGGGATCTCGAACGCGCTGAACACCGCCAATCAGCAGGGTTTTGACTTGAATGGAAAGGCCGGCGGGAATCTGTTTGTTCCGCCGCCTGCATCCGGGCAAGGGGCTGCGGCCGGCATGGCTGTGGCCATTACTGATCCGGCGCTGATCGCAGCCAGTTCGGATGGAACAGCGGGCAGCAATGGCAACCTAATCGTGCTGGCTGCGGTGCAAAATCAGCCGGTCGCAGGTGGTCAATCGCCTACGGACTACTATTCGAACATCGTGTACTCGGTGGGGAATGACGTCTCCAATGACTCGGCGGAATTAAGCTCGTCGCAGTCGATCCTGAGCCAGTTGCAGGACCAGCGGGCAAGCATTTCCGGAGTTTCGCTGGATGAAGAAGCGGCCAACACGGTGCAGTTTCAGAATGCCTACGATGCGGCGGCCAATATCGTCACCGCGATCAATGACATGCCGCGATCATGCGCCGAAGCCGGAGTCTTGCAAAGAGTGGTGTCATTGACGCAGATCCCGGGGGAGATTCTTGAGGCGACTCGCTACAGCGAGCGCGCGCATAAAGCATCGGTGTGAGCGTGCCTTGGGATTGCAAGCTGATTAGAGTGCTCGTATAGCTTAATAAGAGAGATGTTCTTCTTTCGATTCCAGAACTTGTCTAACCTTCCCCAGCAGAGACTCCCCCGAAAACGGTTTGGGCAAGTAGGACATATGTTCCGTTGTCAGGCCATATCTTGTCACTGTGTTTAAGGGGTAACCTGAGATGAAAACTGCCCTGAGCGTTGGACAAGCGAGCCGCAGATCCTTGGCCAGCGCGGGGCCGTTCTGGCCAGGCAGAACCACATCCGAGAGTAATAGCTGCACGACACCCTTCTGTCGGCGAAATGCTGCCTGGGCTTCCGCCGCATTGCGCGCGCGCAAGACGCGATAGCCTTCGCCCTCCAGAATGTCGCAAGCGGCTTCGCGCACGAAGGTTTCGTCTTCTACGACCAGAATTGTGTTCTGCGCAGCGGACGGCTCTTCGAAGGGGTCGAGCCGAACCGGTGGTCGGATTTCGTTTGCCGCTGCCTGAGTCACATTCTGCATTGATTTGCTCGAAGGTACAGACGGACTGTTGCATTTCGTCAGCCAGGCGAAGCAAGGGGCAAGCACGAAGGGGAGGGATTCATTTTGAATGGTTTGCAGGCGGCCCCAAGGTGTCCAAGTGGAAGCCCCGCCGGAGCGAAGTCATAGGCGTATCCATTGCGGGAATTTGATGCGCAATGTGGGAAGGACCCAAGCCATCAAATTATGGCTCGCGTGCCAGCAACGTCTGGTTGGGGTCGATCAAGATCTTGCGGACACCAGGCGGTGCAGTCAACTGAAACGGAGTCTCGGGACCATCGGCGAACACCCGTCCCAGCAGCGTCATCTTTCCGGAGTGGAAAATGTACAGTGGCACCGGCGTCACCAGATCATCGGGCGCATCTTTCTGCAAAAGCATGCCAGTGATAGTGGTGGCGCCCGTAGTATCCACATACTTCACTCCGTGAACCTCAAAGTGGGGCACCGCAGTTCCATTGACCCATCCGTCATAAAACCAATCAAGCGACTTGCGGCCTTCATACCACAAAGGACGCGGCAAGTATTCCTCGAACACGTGGAGCAACTCCCGGGTCGTGATGGGTTTCCCCTCGAAACGTTCGCGCACCTTGCGCAATGCACGTACGAAAGGCTCGTCAAGAGTGGAGTCAGCGGTTGCCGCGCCACCGGATGGTTCTGCATCGCGCATCATGTCGCGCAGCATGTGAAACAACCAGGTGCCGCGTCCGTAACTGATCGCCTCATAGCCGGTGGGGAACTGGGAACAAGAGAGGCGTGTGCCCAAGGTGACGGGGCCGTCCTCCATCAAACGCACGCCAGCTGGGTTCTTGAAGAAGAGGTCGTTCCGGTATTTGTCCAGCACTTCGTGAAACTTCGTCGAATCTTCCGCTTCGACCAGCATTAGCGCGCTGTAATTCGCCAGAGCTTCCGGGATCCATTGATCGCGGTAGTCGTTCCAAGTGACCAGATCGCCCCACCACTGGTGCGCGGTCTCATGTCCTATGACTACGTCGATGAGAGTTTTTTCTACGGGGGAAAGATGGAGGTGAGATTTCTCTTCGTTGTTGAGGTAGGAAAGACTGGAGAGAAAGATCAGCCCGGGCCAGCCCTGGCTCATGTTTCCGGGAAATTGCATGATCGCCAGTTGGTGATAAGGATAAGGTCCGAACCAGCGCGCATAGGATTCGATGGCGTGGGCGGACATATTGGCGACTGTTTGTTCATTCCGCGCAGGGGAAGGTGGAGGCGCAGTGGCTGACAACGGGGGAGCGGTCCTGCTGATTGAGGGAACGTCGGGGACAACGGTCTCGTTATCGCCTGGGAATCCGCGTTCAACAGTTTTAGTGGCATAGGCATTCACCATCACGTCGCCTGCACGCGCTTCGACATGTTGATATTTGCCAAGGTCGAATCCGGCTACCGGGATGGGACGCTCTGAAACCCAGCGGCTCGATTGTTCGGCGGGCGGGGCCGATTCTGTGAGCACGGTCGCGATGGGGGCGGGGGCATCCACTCGCTTCCCAGTCGCCACCAAAGTCCAACCCGGCGGGTAATGGAATTCAAGATCGAAGTTGGACATGGCGATGCCGCGATTGGGATACCAGGTTCCTCGCGCGCCCACGTAAAGCAGTCCGGCGGCAGCTTCCGACAAGACTTCGCCGCCGTAGGTGAAGCGCAGTTCAATTTTTTGCCCGGTTTGAATCGGGACGGGAAAAACGACAGCCACCAGGTCATTGCCGTGACGTGCGAGTTGCGTACCCTCGATGGAAGGGTTATGGATGAATTCGACTGGATGACCATCGGCCAGGACTTCCTTGAGGTGTAGTAATCTTGCCAGCTCGAACACTACTGCCCGCTGACCTCCTTGCCGCACCTGCAAATCCAGGGTTGCGACCGCATCGATGGTGGTGGGTGGTTTTATATCGACGCGAATCTGGTTTGAAAGAATGTCGATGGCACTGGCTCTGCCCTCTTCGATGGCGATGCTATTAGCGCCTTGTGTCTCGGCCTTCTTCTTGAGCAGGGAATATGAAGTCCAGACATTGTAGTAAGTTGTGCCCTCGGCGGTCTTCGATTGGGCGGCCCAGACTTGTTCAGGCGCGCCGGAGTCAAAGAAGACGTCGAAAGTTCCTTTCGTCTGTCCTTGCAGGCGTGCATGCAGAAAGCGGTCGTCCGGGTCCGAGCACAATTTAGCGGTCTTCTGCGGGGCTCCGGTTACGGGTAGACGCTCGCTGAAGGTCATGAACAAGCGCAACGCATCCGGTTCTGCGAGATTGCGCGCGGTCTGGTTCCAACGAGAAATGAATTCTGGCGAATTATCTGTGGGGACGAGATAGGGCTGCATTTCGATAAAGGTGTCATCGTTGAAACGGAAATATGCGTTGTTGAAGCGTTCCTCAAGGATGGCTGCTCCGGTTTGCAAAGTCATGGAGGCGCGTTCGACCTGATTGGGCGGAGTCAGCAGAATTTCACCCTCGCCTTCGAAGAACGCTCCGGTCACACAGCCAGCGACATCCTGGGTGAAGCCGATGACACCGTCATCAAAGGAAATGTGGAAGGCGGCACGGTCGATGGAAAGATCACGTGCACGATAAACTCGCGAGCCGTCGAGTCCCACGTTGCTCAGCTGAAGAAAGAGGTCTTCTGAGGCGCTGTGCGGAATTGATGCTCCGCCGAATTGGACTTGAGGGGAACTGGCATGGGGCGTGATTTCCTGGCCCAAAGCGGGAATCCCTGCGGCCAGTAAGGCCACTGCCAGGCATAACTTACGTCGCGTTCGTGCCACTCCCTTGGTCACCTGCGTAGCGGCTCCCCGTGTTCTAGAATGCGCCTCAATGCGGGCACCTGTCATCCTCTTCGTAAGTGCTTGTACATGTGTGCTTTCGCCTAGCTACGTCCAGGCGGAAGTCATCCATTTGAAGAATGGCCGCATCATCTGGGCCGACCGTGTTCGAGAAAATGGCGCTCGCGTTGAGTATGACGTTGGAGACGATAGTTATGGTATCCCGAAATCGCTGGTCGAACGGATCGACACGGGCGGAGTTCCTCCTCCGAGCAACTCTCCGGCGACAGGGGACCAGCATGATCTGCCGGGGTTCGTGCCCGCAGATAATCTGAAAAATGATGCAGGACTCATTAGCCGGATCGTTTCCGATGATCATGTTGACGAGGAGCAACTTGCGGCGCTGGAGCAGTCCGGGAATGGAGCGACCATTGCCGCTGGGTATTTTATTGCCGGGAAGCACGAGTTCGATCATGGAAAATATCCCAAGGCGCGCACTTATTTAGACACCGCTCTGCGGTTCGATGGTCAGAACCCAACCATTCTCAATTATTACGCTGCCGTGCTGGTTAAAACTGGAAGGGCCGCTGAGGCATTGCCGTATGCGGAACGGGCGGTACGCAGCGCGCCCGATTCTCCGGACGCACTCACTGTTCTGGGTTACGTCCAGTTTGCCGCAGACCGTGACCAGGAGGCGATTCGTACCTGGAAACATTCTCTCGAGTTGCGACCTGATGCCATGGTACAGCAGTACCTGGATAGAGCCGAGCGCGACGCTACCGCGCAGGCCAATTACTCCGAGCGGGAGAGTGGACACTTCACCTTGCATTATGAAGGCTCGCAGACTTCGGAAGCGTTGCGCGGTCAACTCCTAGCCACGCTGGAGTCGGCTTACGATGATCTGAACCGCCAGTTGGGCATTACGCCGCGCAGCGTTGCGGTGGTGATCTATACCGACCAGGCTTTCTTCGATGTTACCCGGGCACCCTCATGGACTGGAGCGGTGAATGACGGGAAATTGCGTATCCCGATTCGGGGTCTCGACTCTGTCACTCCGGAACTGGCGCGCGTGCTCAAACATGAGCTGGCCCACTCCTTCATCAACCAGCTTTCGGCGGGACGCTGTCCGCAGTGGTTGAACGAAGGCATTGCGCAGGCGGTCGAACCCAAAATACTCTCCGGCGGAAACCGCCTGGCCGGCCTCTACCGCACACAACACGAGATTCCGCTGAATGCGCTGGAAGCAGGCTTCATGCGATTCTCGCCGCTGGAAGCAGCGGTGGCCTATGAAGAGTCGCTGGCGGCGGTGCAGTACATCATTGACACCTACGGTATGAGCGATCTGCAACGGGTGCTGGAACGGCTCGGGCAGGGAAGCTCCACAGAAGCTGCGCTACGCGCGGTGATCCACTCGGATTACGGGCAGCTCGAAGAGGAAGTGGGGAAATATCTTACCGGTAAATACGGACAGTAGCGGTGACGAGTCTCTAAGCCTGCCAACGTTTGCGTCTGCGTGGAGAGGTTGATCCGGGACCGGGCGGACCTTGTTTGGCGGTATTCACCTTGTCGGTCGAATCGACCGAGAACAGCATGTATTTATCGAAGCTGTGACGGCGATAGTAGCGGTGACGATGGAAATCGAGGTATACCTCAGCGGTTTTTGGCAACCATAGCTGCACGTTTTTCTTCTCGAACAGAACGGGGCCGTATTCGGCGATTTGGTGTTCTGCGAGGAATCCAATTCCTTTCAAGGGACTGATCAACTCCGATTCAATGCGGACAATTTGAAACTTGTCAGCCGTGATCCAGGCGCGTCCCTTTAACCGAATCGGGTAGGTATGGGTGCCGACCACGTAATCCTGAATGTGACTAGGACGATCTTCGCGGGCACGGAAGTGCATGAGCCAGGTAGCTTGTCCTTTCCAATCTCCCAGTCCTTCGCAGGTAATCTCGTAATCCGGCTGCATCGTGGGATGGAAGATCATCGCCAGGGCAGGGAATCCGGAGGTGGCAATCTGATCGGGCAAGTTGTCGATACCGTAGCGCTCGGTGCGAAATTCGTCTACGAGCAGAACTCCCGTCCGGGGTTGGGAAATGTAAGCGGCGTAGTCGAACTTGCGGGTCTCTCGGCTGATGGGGTTGCCCTGATTGTCGAGTCTTTCATGCAGCAGATCTTCGATGGCAGCGAAGCGGCCAACGTTATCCACCAATTCTTCTACTCGGTCGCCGGCCTTCGCCAGCACCTCTGCGGTTGGGCAATTCACGCCAGCGGCGACTGAAGGTTTCGCTTCATCGACTCCGGGCGGTTGCCATGCCACGGACAATTCAGGTTCGGTGGTGTCAGCCAAGGGGTCAGGATCACCAGCTGGGGAAGTTTGCACCACGGTCGTGAGCATCGCTGCTTCGGTCGGGGTACTCGCCGCCCGTTGCTCCAGTTGAGAAATGAACTGCTGTACCTGAGGAGCCTGCGGATTGGCCGGGGCGAGCGCGAGAAAAGTCTTGAGGGTTTGAATTCCCTCGGCGGTGTGACCCAGATCGGCTTGGGCTTCACCCAACACCAGGCGGGCGGCGACGGCGTCTCCTTTACCCTGGTCGATCGCGAGCTGGGCTTGTTCCCGGGCTTTATCGTACTGCTTCAGCTTCAGGTAAACGTTGCCCAGAAGGTTGTGCGACATCCAGTCATTAGGATTCGCTATGATCGCACGCTCCAGGGAGGCCTTGGCGGGTTCGTACTGGTTACGTAAGAGCTGCACCCGGCCGAGCAATGCCAGCGACTGTGCATCGCTGGGACTTAGAGTAATCGCGTGATTCAGATAAGTCGTGGCTTGGTCGTAGTCCTTCTGTTCGAAGAACAAGTATCCCATCAGGAAGTTGACCCGTCCGCTTTCGGGCACCGAGCGGTATGCTGAATCGAGGCGCTTCTTGGCCTCTTTAAGATTGGAAGATTTCAGGGCAGCTACGGCAGCCGCAGTATCTTTCGAGGCCTTCGATGACATCAGCGCGTCAGAAGTGCCAGTAGCGTCGAGGTTGATGGCCGCAGCATCCTTTTGGAGCGTCACCTGTAGTTGCAGAGTGTCGGTGAGACCAGCGACTTCGGCTTGCTTCTGGGTGGTTAGGTATCCAGCCGCGCTTATCTCGAGGCTGTACTTGCACACCGACAATCCTAGGAAAGTAGTTTGAGAGCCGTTCTTGGTGGTTTGATAAATTGTACCGGCGGGATTGTCGCAGTGGAGACGCACCACCGCTTGACGGTCGAGCTTGATTTTGTTCTCGGAGAGGACCGTGACCTGAAGGGATCCGCCCTGATGGTAAGCTTCAGTGACATTCTCGATATCAGTATTCGGCGGCTGATTCGTTCTCGGATCGCCTAGGGGAGCCACTCCGCCACTCTGGGCGCCAGCGTTGGGAACGAGAAATAGGAAAAAAGCAGCGGCAGCTACTGTAAGCCAGAGTTGCGGTCGAGCCCGTTGTTGAAAACGATGGCTCATAACGAAGTGACGCGCATTTTGTCACAGTTCCGGGGGCGCGTCAATGGCCTACGTTAGTAGTTGGCCCTGAGGCTAGTTCTGTGTTAACTTCTCGGCTCGACCTGCCATGAGCCCGCTGTTCAATTTCGGGAAATCACAACCTCCTCCAACGCGCGACGCGGTGCAGGCCGAGGTGCCCGAGCTGAAGGGTGCGAACCTGTCGGCGGTCTACTACGGCCAGCGCGTGGGCGGTGATTTCTACGACTTTCTTCGCGTTAGCCCAAAGCGGGTGTTGTTTGGGCTGCTCGACGTGGCTGGCGGCCTGGAAGAGAGCCGCGACATCATTTCGGCGGCACAACATACCTTCCGGACTTTAGGCGCGGAACTCTTTGCGAAAGAAGACATTAACGAGGCTGAGGCTATGATCGAGGTGTGTCTTCAGCTCAACAGAACAATCCTGGAAACCGCCGGCGGGGTGCATTCCTGTCCTGCTTTTGCAGGTTGCTACGATGAGAATCTGGGGACGGTTTGTTACTTTAACGCCGGCCACACTCCGGGATTAGTGCGAGACACAACCGGAATCGCGGAGCTGCCCGCCACAGGACTGCCACTAGGGCTGTTCTCCCACAGCACGAGCGATGCGTCCACGGTTGCGCTGGAGCCTGGAGCAGCCCTTATGCTGGTTTCACGCGGGATCGTGGAAGCGAAGTGCGGCGGCGAAGAGTACGGGCTGGAAGCGGTCAAAGCCAGTCTGCAAGGTTCGACTGCGGTGAGCGCCAAGGAATTGTGTCTTTCCATCCTCGATAAGCTTCAACAATTCATGTGCGCTCCTCCCACCCATAACGATGTGACTACTCTCGCTCTGGCCCGAGACAATAATCCTGCACCTCTCGTATAAAGCGATTCTTTAAGCCCTGTCAACTCGAACGCTAATTGCGACGTCCCCGGTGACTGCGACTCTTGATCGGTTGAGGAGGAGCGGGTTTGGTGGGAGCTAGTTCCTCGGCAGTTACGAAGATGGGCTCAATGTCGGTAGGAATGCCTTGAAGGCCGTCCAAAGCCTTTCTCATAGCGGGACGGATCACGCCCCTCTCGTCGAGTAGTTTCTTGGCTGCTGCGTAGTCGCCCTGGGCCTCGATGGTCAGAAGGTCATGGTCAAGTTCGTTGACCGCAGTCTTCATCTTTGCGGCATCTACTGAAAAGGTTCCGTCGTCGTGTTGGATGAATGCGCCTTTGTCGGTATAGGTGTTGAACTGGATCGCCATGCCTTTGCCGTGGGCGTCGTTCAAACCAAAGCGTAGAGTACGGAACGAAGAAGCTAAATAAGTGGTGTAGAGCTGGCGCTGGGCGGCTTCATCGGAGGCCAGAACCTTGCTCAGTCCCATTTCTTTAGCGTGGTCCATCATGTATTGCAGGGCGAACAGGCCGGTGACATCGGCTTTGCACTCTTCGATGGCGGCGTATAGGTCTTTGAGTTCTTCACGAGGAGTGGTGTCGCGGTCTCCGACTTTGATCTGATGTGGGCCCAGCCCATGCATCAATTCGTGCGCAAGAATGTGGGTGAAAAATGGCTCGAAAGTGACGTCGACCATGGCATCGTGTGTCAGGGTGCGGCGGGCGATAGGAAGCAGTACGCTGCGAAACTTCGCTTCCTGCACATTCTTAAGCATGACGCGTTTGCTGCCCTTTTGCTGCACCACGCGGTCGTCATTAGGCAGGTTGTAAGCGGCAGTTTGGACGCCGTGGGCACTGTCGCCGGCGCTCAGGATTTCATCCACCACGCGGATCGGTGCAGCCGCGCCCAGCTTGGGATTCCGGTATTGAGGGTCCAGAGGCAAGTTGTTTTCGATGTCCTGCAAATGTGCGGTGAAGGCGGAAAGCTTGGCGGTTTCCTGGTCATCGCGCAGATTGACGTAGGCCTCGAACGCCGCTTTGTAACCGAAAAGTTCGTCGTTGTAGGTTTCGTAAGGGCCGATGGTGATATCGAGCGGCGCGTCCAGGTCCATCCAGGCCATGTCGCTGGCGTAATAGTCGTTGGAAAGGAAGGCGTCGGCTCGCAGGTCGAGGAACTTCTTCAGAGATTCGTTGTCGGTCAGCGCGGCGGCCTCATGCAGCAGGCCAGCGGCGCGGGTGAGGTCGTCGGCATAGGCCCGGCTGTAAGGAATAGCGTGTAGATTGTTGGCCGGTGACGGGCTGTTTTCTGCCCAGCGAATGATGGTGAAAAAGCTCTTGGCATCGTCCTGTTCCTTGGGAGAAAGCTGAGCAACCCAGCGCTCGAAAGCATCTTTCGACATGCTCTCTGGATAGAAGTTCGCGCCTGGCAGCTTGATCGGCGGAACGTCGGGCAGGAACGCTTTGAATTGGTCGATGTCTGACCAGGGGCCTTTGTTGATCCAGAAATAATTTAGCCGGGCTTTGCCCAGCGGCGACGCGTCTTTTTGCAGACGCGCATAGAGGGCAGTGTTTCCGTCCCATAGTTGCTTGAGGAAGATGTCATTTAAGACGCGGGCAGCCTGAATTAGCTTGATCAACGCTTGACGGTCACTCGAAGAGAGTCCCGAAGTGTCCACGCGGAGGGGTGTGGGCGCAAAGCGGGCCGCCATCTTCTCCAGTTCCACTTGGTTCGGGAAGTCAGTCAGCTTCTTTTGTTGTTGTGCTCTGGCAGGAATACTCAGACTCCCCAAAACCACTATGACAAGCGCGAAACAGGCAGCGATCCTCACCACGCCCCCCTGAGCTCAAATTCGTAGCCCCTCATCGGGAAAACCGAGACATCATAACAGGAGATGCAGTGGCGGGAGCAGACGGGCGGCGTTACAATTTACCAAAGGCCGTTATTCCAGACACCGAGGACTTCGTCTGCGGCGGCCTGTGGAATTCTTATGCGAAAACGCTTTCTTCTGTTTACGTTCGCTTGCATGACCGGCTTGCCGATTGCGATGACTGCGGACACGGTGGTCCAGGAAATTATTGCGCGGGTCAACAATCAGATTATTACCCGTAGCGAGTATGTGCGCAGCCAGGAAGACCTGAGAAAAGAGGCGCAGCAGCAGGACCCGATCAACGCCGACAAGGTCGTCGCGGAAAAAGATAAGGATGTATTACGCGACTTGATTGACCAGCAGTTATTGCTGGAAAAAGGCAAAGACCTGGGCATTAGCGGAGACACCGAGCTGATCAAGAAGCTGGACCAGATGCGCAAGGAGATGAACCTGGACAGCATGGAGGAACTGGAAAAAGCCGCACAAGCGCAAGGTATTTCATTTGAGGATTTCAAACAGAACATGCGCAACCAGATCATTACCCAGCAAGTGATCGGGAGGGAAGTCGGACAGCGGCTGGTCATTGACAAGGACGAAGAGAAGAAGTTTTACGATACCCACCAGACTGAACTCAACCAGCCTGAACAAATCAAGTTAAGTGAGATCCTGGTTTCGACGGAGAAGAAGGCCAAAGACTCCACTGAGGAGCAGCAACTCCAGGCCGCAAAAACCAAGGCCGACGACTTGCTGAGTCAGATTCAAAAAGGGGCCAAATTCGAGGACGTCGCCAAGAAGAATTCTGATGGACCTTCGGCTGCCCAAGGGGGCGACCTTGGCTACTTCAAGCGTGGAACCATGGCCAAGGAAATAGATGACGTCACATTCGCCATGAAGGCTGGCGAAGTTTCGAAGGTGATCCAGACCCGGCAAGGTTACGTGATCCTGAAGGTTACCGAGCATCACCAGGCGGGAGTGCCGGCGTTTAGCGAGATCGAGCCCCACATTCAGGACGCTGTCTACATGCAAAAGTTACAGCCGGCGCTGCGTGAGTATTTGACCAAGCTGCGGGACGAGGCGTTTATAGACATCAGGCCGGGATACGTGGATACCGCTGCCAGTCCCAATGAGACGAAACCGGTGGAAACAGAAACCGCGGACGCGAAAGCCAAGCCGCTGAAAAAGAAGAAAAAGTTAGGGATATTCTGAGGTAAGCTGCGAACGGGCGCCAATTTCCCGTCGTAAGAGTTGTTGAAGCAAAGATGTTATGAAGGAATTCTTCCTATCGGAGTGCAGCCAGTACGAGAACAAAGTCATTACCTCAAGCTTTGTGGTTGCCTCCAAGCAGGTAAAACCGAAGAAGACCGGCGAGCCTTACCTGGCGCTGACACTGGGCGACCGCAGCGGCCTGATCGAAGCCAAAATGTGGGACAACGTAGAAGATTGTCTCAACGCATTCGAGGCGGATGACTTCGTCAAGATCAAGGGACTGCTGAACAAGTATAAGAACCGATTCCAGATTACCATCCATAAGATCCGCAAACTTGGGGACGCGGAGATTGACTTTGCCGACTACCTGCCCAAAACCACCAAGGACATCGGCGAGTTATGGCACACACTGGCGGGATTTGTGGGGACGTTTCAGAATCCACATCTCAAGGCTCTGGTGGAAGCGTTCATGGCTGATCCGGAAATTGCCGAGGCCTATCGTAACGCTCCCGCGGCCAAGACCTTGCATCACGCCTACATCGGCGGGTTACTCGACCATGTAGTCTCGCTGTGCCGTTCCTGCGATCTGATTTGCCGGAACTATCCGCATATCAACCGCGATCTCTTACTTACGGGCGCGTTTCTTCACGATATCGGCAAGATTCACGAGCTGACTTACAATCGGTCGTTTTCCTATAGTACGCGGGGCCAGTTGCTTGGGCACATGATCATTGAGTTGGAAATGTTGCAGGTCAAACTGGCCTTAGTGCCGGATTTCCCGGACGAACTCAAGACCCTGGTGGAGCACCTGATCATCAGTCATCATGGGCAATACGAGTTCGGCTCACCCAAGCTACCCATGTTTCCGGAAGCGCTGGTACTGCATTATCTCGATGATCTTGATTCAAAAATGGAGAGCATGCGTGCCCTCTTCGAGCGTGAATCGGGAGCCGAAGGCGCGTGGACGAGCTATAACCCATCCCTTGGACGTCCGTTGTTGAACACCGCGAAATTTCTGGACAAGAAACCGCGCCCCGTGGAACAAGCGCCCGAGCAAGAAGACGATGCCGCAAACACCGGTGCGCACCCGCTGCCGGGCCTGGAGCCGGATCAAGCCACAACCCCACCGCTGGCGAGCACCATTCGCACGGAAAAGACTTAGCTTGCAGAAAAACCGATCTGTCGACGGCCTGTTTTGAAATTCGTCAGGTATCCTGTTTCTCTCAGATATCAAGCCATGATCGACCTCTCCCGGTTCGCGGTACTCAGCTTCGACTGCTACGGCACCATGATCGATTGGGAAGCTGGCATCTTCTCCGCATTGCGCCCCATTCTTTCGGCACATAACAAGAGAATCAATGACGTCACATTGCTGAAGATGTATTCGGAGCTGGAACTCGAGGCTGAGCAGAAGAAGTATGTCAGCTATCGCGAAGTTTTACAGTTGGTGGTTGGTGGTTTTGGGGAGAAACTGGGGTTTGATCCCAGCGAAGCCGAAATGCGTTCCCTGCCGGAATCGCTGGCCGCATGGCAACCATTTCCTGACACCGTCGCAGCGCTGCGCGAACTGAAGACCCGTTATCAGCTGGCGGTGATCTCGAACATTGACGACGATCTGTTTGCGGATACGGCACCGAAGCTGGGAGTGAAGTTCAATCAGGTGATCACTGCGCAACAGGCGCTCTGTTACAAACCCTGTAAGAGGATTTTTCAAATCGCGCAAGACAAACTCGGGGTCGCGCCGGGGAAGTGGTTGCACGTCGGGCAGAGCATCTATCACGACGTCATTCCAGCGCAAGCCATGGGGATCGCCGCAGTTTGGGTGAATCGACCATCGCCGCGCGAAGGTGCAGGCGCGACAAAGGCGGCTGCGGGGAAGCCCGATCTCGAAGTCGCCAGCCTGAAGGAGTTGGTAGAGCTGGTGTCGTCTTCGGAAGGCCAGACGGGGAGGGAATGAGGGGTACGGCGTCCGGGTTTCAACTCGGGGCAAAACTCGCCTCAGGACTGCCTCTCGCAGCGATGGACATCAACCGTGGCAAGGTTGACAATGACAGTATGCCGACCGTAGGTAACCGTACCGGATGCGACGAACCAAGAGGATGCAAATACGCTCGACATCTCCGCAGGGTCTTGTTCTTAGCGATCGGCGTATGTCTTTGCTTATCAGGCGTCGTCTTGGCCCAGACACCGGATTCCTCGACCGGCGATTCGAGCAAATCGTGGACGGTTACGACGGACTCGAAAGCCGACAACGCAAATCCCACGGTTACATCCCAGAGTCATACGCAGAGCGGTGATCGAACGGTTGATGCGCGATCGCTCCAGATACGCGGACCCGACGGAAGCCTCAACCCTTATCAGGATACCGAAACCGAGACCGTGCGTGTGAACGCTACGACCAAGCGCAGCACAACTCGCACATTTGTGCAAGATGGCAACGGAGCGAAAACTCTCTTCCAGGTCACGGAAGAAGAGAAGAAGGCGCTTCCGGGTGGCGCCTCAAGAGTCATACGCTCGACCTCGAATCCAGACGCGAATGGGAATCTTCAGTTAGTTCGGCGTGAAGTTCAGGAGACGCGGAAGACCAGTGCGGATGTTGAAGAGACGAAAACGACCGTGATGCTTCCCAACGTCGACGGCGGCCTGGCTCCTGCTATGCAGACGCAGGAGCGCCAAGAACGCAGCGGCGATACAGTGCAGGTTCAAAAGACGACACTGCTGCCAGATGGCTCCGGAAGCTGGCAGGTGGGTGAAACGCGGCAAGAAACAATCAAGGGTGAGGATCAGAACCGCAGCAGGGAGGAGCGAGTTTCCCGCCCAGATTCCGATGGCAGGCTGGAAGAAGTCACCCACACCGTGAGTAAGGAATCGGAGGACACCTCCGGAGAGAAACATAACTCAGAAGAGACCTATTCAATCGACGTTGCGGGAACGGGCCGTGACAACAACCTGCACCTGGTGCAGCGGGTTACGACCACCCAGCGGACGAATTCACGGAGTCAACAAACCACTCAACGGGTGGAACAGGCAAACGCCGGCGATCCCAGCGCGGGCCTGCGAGTGACCGTGGTGACGACTGACACTGTGCGTTCGGGGCCCTCTGGAGCGCAGGCAACTCGAACCACTCAAGTGCGCGATGACAGTGGAAGTCTTGGTGTAATCTCCGTGGATATGACGAAGTCAGACAGTGTTCAAGCAATCGAAGTACAAATCGCGCCTTCCAAGCCTAAGTAAGGTAACCAGTTCTCCGCAGGATGCTACCGGAACCCCGCCAGCAAACGAGTTATTATGGAATTGTTTTAGGTCCAGGTTGCACATTCTTTGATCATGCAAAGTTGGAGATTCCATGGCCACTGCAACTGCTCGCGCTAATCCGCTCTCGTACCTTACCGATCAATTGAACGACCTGAAAGCCAAGGGCACGCATTTCAAACTGCGCGTGCTGGATGATGAGCAGGCCCCGGTCTGCACGTTCGACGGCAAGAAGGTCATCAATCTTGCTTCTAACAATTACCTGGGATTGACGACGCATCCCAAGCTGCGCGAGGCGGCGCTTGAAGCCACGCGCAAGTACGGAGTGGGATCGGGTGCGGTGCGTACTATCGCGGGCACTATGAAGATCCACATGGAACTGGAAGAAAAGATTGCCCGCTTCAAGAACGTGGAAGCGTGCGTAGTCTTCCAGTCGGGATTCACGGCTAATGCGGGGACGGTTTCAGGGGTGCTGGGGAAAGACGACTTCATTATCTCCGACCAGTTGAATCACGCTTCCATCATTGATGGCGCCCGGCTGTCGCGGGCGAAGATTCTGGTCTTTAATCACAAGGATGTAGCTCACGCGGAACAACAACTGGCTAGCGTAAAAGACCAGCCGGGGAAGAAGCTGCTGATCACCGACGGCGTTTTCTCCATGGATGGCGACATCGGCCCCCTGCCTGGACTGTGCGAAGTGGCAGAGAAGTATGGCGCCATCATGATGGTGGACGATGCTCATGCTTCCGGCGTGCTTGGCCGCAATGGGCGCGGTACCGTGGATCATTTCAAGATGCACGGGCGAGTGGACATTCAGGTAGGGACGCTTTCGAAAGCCATTGGCGCGCTGGGTGGGTACGTTTGCGGCACGCGCGATCTGATTGACTTTCTGTATCACCGGGCGCGGCCATTTCTGTTCTCGACGTCGCATCCGCCGTCAGTGGCGGCTAGCTGCATTGCAGCGTTCGATGTGTTGGAGCAGGAGCCGGAACTGATGGAAAAATTGTGGGAGAACACGCGCTTCTGGAAAAAAGAGCTAGGTCTACTGGGCTTCGACATCGGGGGGAAGACTACCCCGCCGAGTGAGACACCGATTACGCCGATCATTATTGGCGACGGCAGACTCACCATGGACTTCTCTCGGGAGTTGTTCAAGGAAGGCGTGCTGGGAACGGGGATCGCGTTTCCGACCGTGCCCGAGGGGAAAGCGCGTATTCGGACGATCATGACGGCGACACATACGAAAGACGAGTTGCAGCAGGCGTTGGAAGTGTTGGGGAGGGTGGGGAAGCGGATGGGGATTTTGGGAAGCTAACCAGGTGTTCCTAGCGCGCCGCCGCAGCCAGTTGTCGTCGAACGACCTGTTTTTTGGTTTGTGGGAACCGGGCTTTGGCTTCGATCCCGAGGCGTCCGGCGTAGTAGAGCAGCTTATCGACGCTCTTGTTGGCAATTTTGCCGTTGAGCAGTTCGCTCACGCGTGGCTGGGGTTCTGCCAGGATCACCTGCAACTGGGCTTGCGAATACTTTCGCGCGTGCTTCAGAATGGCCTGATACAGGTCTGCCTTGAACTTCAAGACTGTGGCCTGCTCGGGCGAAAATCCCAAGTCATCAAGGACATTGCCTCGGGTTATGTGAGTTGACTTGCTACGTCCGTCCGCCATGCTTTTTCTCCTGCATCATTCGTGCCCGGACCGCCTTCAGGCGCTGCCGCGCCGTGTTGATTTCCCTTATCGGCGTCTCGCGACTTTTCTTTTCAAAACAGTGCAGCACATGGATTACGTCGCGAACTCTAGACAGATAAATCACGCGATACCATGTCCTTTCGTCCTGATCCCGTAGTTCAAAGACTCCTGGACCAACTGAACTCATCGGCCGGTAGTCCGTCGGCTGTTGCCCTTGCTGCAACAAACGCAAGTCAAACCCCAAGTTGTACTTCGCCGTCTCCGGAAACGAGCTAAGCACCTCTTTGGAATCACTTTCCCAAGCAATTACGGCGTCTTTGTGAACGACGGGATCCATTCGTCACCAGGAAAGTGTAGCATTGTTGAGAGTTACAATATACAAATAAATGTATTTTAGTTTCAGTAACATCGGACGACAAGCTTGCTATCTTCATCACAATTCGGGATAAACTCGAATCCATGAGATATTGCCGCTTCCATCACAACGGCCGGGCGGAATACGGCTTAATCGAATCCGTGGCGGGCAAAGATGAAATCACTCGCATCTTCGTCAAACCGCCGGACGAGGGCGGTGACGTCGAGGATGTGCCCACCAAGGCTATCGCCCGCCTGCCGTTGGCAGAAGCGAAGTTATTGGTTCCGGTGCGTCCGTCGAAGATTGTCTGTATAGGACGAAATTATCGGGCCCATGCAGCCGAGTTGGGGAACGAAGTTCCAACTGAGCCGCTTCTGTTCTTCAAGCCGCCGTCGTCGTTGCTGGCGACGGGCGAAGATATCCGGCGTCCACGAATCTCGCAGCGTACGGATTTCGAAGGCGAGCTAGCTGTAGTGATGGGTCACCGCTGCCACAAGCTCTCGGCCGATCAAGATGTGAAGCCGTTGATTCTCGGTTACACCGTGCTGAACGATTTCACCGCCCGCGACCTACAGAAAAAAGACAGCCAATGGACACGGGGAAAAGGCTTCGACACTTTTTGTCCGGTGGGGCCGGTGGTTACGGATGAGATTGATCCCTGGGCGGGAGTGGGCGTAGAAACGCGGGTGAACGGAGAGGTTCGACAGCAGGGCAATACGCTGGATTTCATCTTTCCACTGGATGTAGTGATTCGCTACATTGCCGACGTCATGACGCTCGAACCGGGAGACGTGATCGCCTCAGGCACGCCGGAAGGCGTCGGGCCGGTAGTTGCGGGCGATTTGATTGAGATTACGGTGGAAGGCGTGGGGACGTTGCGAAATCACGTGGTGGACGAGTAACTACGAGTACCGATTTAGACGCCGAGTTGATCCGAAGACAGTTTAGGTTGCGTGGGTTGCGGGCACTTCTTCAAATCAACACCCAGCCCCCAGACATCGCGTGGTACCAGGGCCTCCAGACCGACGTGGTGTTCCTTGAGACGGGTAAGCTGTGAAATCCAAATCACCCGAAATTCCGCTTTGTGCTGGCGGTATTGGATGGTCAGCCGGCTGCCCACCTGAAGCTGGCGGCGGACGAAACCCAGCCGGATGCCGGAATCTGTGACGTCCAGGGTATGGGCCAGATCGCAGTAGGGTGCGCCGGAACTTTCATTGCCGGAGACTCGCACCGGCAAAACTGCTTTGGTTCGGGTGTTACGACGGCGATTATCCACTTCTAAACTCCCTGCTGGCTTTGGCCCATGAAGCTTACTGAAGCCATTATTCCCCCCGCCAAGGCTTGGGCCAATAGCCCGAACGGGTGGGAAGGTCCCTCATAAGTGTTATGGATGCAGAGGTTTGCATAGGTAGGGGGAAGAGCGCAGGTAGTGTTGCTCGGGAGAAGACAATTTGCATCTATATCAGAGCATGAGAGATTGGGTAATATGTGACCCGCGCAACTAGGCTCCCAGATGCGGGTTTGAAGGGGTAGTGGCAGGTAAGGCTGAAGTGAATGGAGTCGGTTGCGTCTAGGCTTGACTAGCGGCGTAGCCGACTCCCGGAAAGATTGCGAGCTGCCGGCGCAGTCTTCCAAAAGGGGGAGTCATGAAGTCGGGTGGGCGTTTATTACTGGCAGGCATTTTAATCCTTTTAGCAGCGGCAACTGCGTGGGCGCAATATTCCGCCGCAGGTCCGCAAGCAGGAGATCCGCAAGCTGCGTATCCCCAAGGGGCTGATCCACAGGCTATGGGGCCTCAAGGTGGGGATCCTAACGCCGGAAATCCTCAAGCTTCAGATCCTCCGGGGCGCGTGGCGCGCTTACAGTACATGACCGGACAAGTCTCCGTTCAGCCGCAGGGAACCGGGGACTGGGTGGAAGGTTCGGCGAACCGTCCGCTGACCAATGCGGACAACGTCTGGGCGGATAAAGACTCGCGCGGCGAGTTGAATGTAGGCACCGGCGTACTGCGAATCGACTCCGAGACCAGCCTCACACTGACCAACATTGACAATAATGCGGTGCAAGTGACTCTCCACCAAGGCGCGTTGAATGTACATGTAAGGCATCTGGAGAACGGCGAGGTGTGGGAGGTTGACACGCCCAATCTGGCGTTCACGTTGACCAAGTCCGGAGACTATCGTTTCGACGTCGATCCTAATGGGGACTCGACTACGGTCACGGTGAGAAAGGGTCAGGGTGAAGCTACCGGTCAGGGTTCGCCAGTGCGTGTTCATGACGGCGAATGGGCGCGATTCAGTGAAGGAAATTCTCTGAAGCACGAGATCAACGATGCTCCTCCGTCGGATGGTTTTGACGAATGGTGCAGCACGCGAGACATGCGCGGGGACAACTCGGTTTCTGCCCAATACGTGAATCCGGACGTGGTTGGTTCCGAGGATCTTGATCAATACGGGAGCTGGAAAAACTACTCAGACTATGGCCCGGTATGGACGCCTACAGCGGTGGCTCCTGGGTGGGCACCATATAGCTATGGCCACTGGATTTGGGTCAGTCCGTGGGGTTGGACCTGGGTGGATGATGCCCCGTGGGGCTTTGCGCCTTTCCACTATGGCCGCTGGGCATACGTCGGCACCGGTTGGGGATGGATACCTGGACCCTACTGGGCGCGACCGTGGTATGCGCCCGCGCTGGTGGGATGGTTTGGCGGGCCGGGCTGGGGCATAGGGGTTGGTTTTGGATTCGGTTTTGGCTTCGGTGGACCCCGGTTCGGCTGGTGTCCTCTGGGCTTCCGGGAACCGTTTCACCCGTTGTATGGTGTGAGCCGCGGTTACTTCCGCAACGTCAATGTCAGCAATACGCGGATCACGAACATCAATCGCGAGACCAACAATTTCTTTTCAGGTGCGAGGGGCGGATTATCGGCAAATCACTTGGCCAACGCGAACAAGCCGGGCGCGCTTAACGCGGTGTCGCAGAATACTCTGCAGCATGGTTTGTCGGTGCATGGCAATTCCGTCCATGTGAGCCCCAACGATTTGAAAGGAGCTCAATCGCTAAACCGAGTGAATGTGAGTCCGACGCGGGAAAGCCAGTTGGGTGCGAAGGCTAGTCCAGGTGCGCGGCCTGCTTCCAATTCGTTTTCGCGGCCGACTGTCAGCCGCATGACTCCACCAGCGGTGTCTGGAGCGGCGGCGAGCCAGATGGCGGCGGCACGCGGCACGCAGAATTCTTCTGCTGCGCATGCTCCGGAGACGCACGCTGGGTCCATGCCTGCGCCAGCCGGACGCACCAGTCCCAGGCCAGCGACGAGCGGTTCGTTAGCTCAGTCGAGAACCGAGCCGACACAAATGGCCATGAATCACTACACACCTCGTCCGCCGCAAAATAGCATGCGGTCGTATCAAGGGTCTTCGTCCACGCGGGGCGGTTTTACCGGTTCGACCTCGTCGTCGTCGTCGATGAACTCGCGGTCAGTGCCGCGTCCTCCGGCGGGAAGCATGTCGAACCGCTCCACCATGAGCGCTCGCAACGAAGGCTCGGCCTACGGTTCATCGCGCATGGGCAACAGCCTTCCACGCCCTTCGGGATCAGTGCAGTCGGCGCCGCGGAGCTACTCTAACTACTCTGGTTCAGCGGGTCGCGGAGGGTATAGCCAAGGGTATTCCAGCCGATCCTACGGGAGCCCGTATGGTGGTGGGTCGTACGGTCGTGGCAGCTATTCCGCCCGGTCGTACGCGAGTCCGTCGTATGGAGGCTCTTACGGCGGTCGTGGCGGCTATTCGGCTCCGTCGTCACACAACTACGGCAGCTCGGGCGGCGGTTACCACGGTAGCTCAGGCGGAGGTTACCATGGCTCAGGATCGCACGGCAGTTCGGGCGGCCATAGCTCGGGATCGCACGGAGGCGGGCATCGCTAAGTAAATAAAGATCGATCTTATTGGCACAACGCCGCCTGATTCAGGCGGCGTTTTTTTGCGTGCTGGCTTTCGTGAACCAAGAAAGTCGCTGGTACACAGCTGTTTGGGCGACTGGAACTGCTTCGGCAAGAGTTATCATGACTCGATGATCAACGGGAAGCGCATCGCCGTGGTATTGCCAGCGTATAACGCGGAAAAGACCCTACAGGCAACGGTGGGCGAACTCCCTGACCTGGTAGACGCTTGCATTCTCGTTGACGACCACAGTTCTGACCGTACCCTTGAGGTTGCCAAGGAACTGGGACTGCAATGTTTCGTGCATGACCAGAATTATGGATACGGGCGCAACCAGCAAACATGTTACCGGGAGGCGCTGGCTTCGGGTGCGGACGTTGTGATCATGTTGCATCCTGACTATCAGTACACTCCGCTGTTGGTCACAGCGATGGCCAGTATGGTTGCGTTTGGGGTGTATGACGTCGTTCTGGGATCACGCATTATCGGGGGAACGGCGCTGCGCGGGGGGATGCCGTTGTGGAAGTACGTGGCCAACCGCTTTCTCACGGCTTTTGAAAACTTTTTTCTGGGGGTGAAACTGTCGGAATATCATACCGGCTATCGCGCCTTCAGCCGGGACGTTCTCACTCGACTGCCACTGCTCGAAAACTCCGATGATTTTGTGTTCGACAACCAGATGCTGGCGCAGTGTGTGTATTTCGGGTTTCGCATCGGAGAGGTGTCTTGTCCGACAAAGTATTTCGAAGAGGCTTCGTCGATCAATTTCAGCCGGAGCGTGAAGTACGGGTTTGGAGTGCTGGCCACGACGCTGCAATTTGCCTTGCAAAAGGCTGAGGTGATGCACTTCCGGATTTTCAGTGCCAAGGGGCGGCGGTTGGATCCGGGGCATGCTGCGTACTACGTCAAAGGGGCGGCAGCGGACTCGAAGGGGTGACTTCTTGAAGCGAAAAAGACGACTTCCTGGTTTGCGCTGCCTTTGCGTCGCGCGTAGCATCTAAAAGAGCGTGGCGACCAGCGCCATCCCGCCGACACATCGTCCTCCCAAGTTGGTTTTGGGAGAGATTCTCAGCTTCGCCTACGACACATTCTGTAGCAACAAAGTACGCTTTGCTCTTACTGCGTTGGGCATGGTCATTGGCACCGCCTCGCTCATTCTGGTAGTCACCATCGGGATGACCGGTAAGCAGTACGTTCTCAACCAGATCCAATCGATTGGGGCCAACCTGATCGATGCTGAATATCAGGGTGGAGCGCAGCGCAATGTAACTCCTGACCTGCTAACCATTGACGACATGTACGCGGTTTTGCAGCAGGTGCCGGGGATCGTGGCCGCTTCGCCAGTAGTTCCTCTGGACGACCGCATTCCCATCGGGGGTGGCAAGGAACGCGATCTGCGCACTCTGGGGGTGTTCCCGGAGTACACCGTGGTGCGCAATCTGGTGGTGCTTTCGGGAAGGTTCTTCGATGCCCAGGACGAACAGGCACGCAACAAAGTCGGAGTGATGCAGCAAAAGATCGCCGAGGAGATTTATGGGTCGGTGGGAGATGCAATCGGCAAGACGGTGAAAGTGAATGGCCTTCCTTTCACCATCATTGGAACATTCCGCGAGCGAGTGGACACTTTCGGACAATCGGAGGTGACCGACAACTCCATGCTGATCCCCTACACCGTGGCCCGTTTCTTTACCGACACCGCGGATGTGCGGCAGCTGTATTTTTCGGCCGCCGAACCTTCGATGGTGATTCCCATCACGCAGCAAGTGAAGAAGGTCATCCAGTCCCGACATCGTCCTGAATCGGTGTACACGGTGCAGAACCTCACCGAGCTGGTGGCAGTGGCCGACCGTACCGCTAATGCTCTGACCATCGTGCTGCTGCTGGTTGCGACCATTACGCTGTTGGTGAGCGGGATCGGAATCATGAATATTATGCTGGCGACGGTGAGCTCACGAATTCGCGAGATCGGCATTCGCAAAGCCATCGGCGCAACCAATCGGTCCATTCGTTACCAGTTTTTGTCGGAAGCCATCCTGATTTCTTTGATTGGCGGATTTGCGGGGGTGGTCATCGGTTTGGCACTGCCGTTCTCCCTGCGGTTCCTGACTGAATATCGCATTCCGATTTCAGGGCTTTCGGCGATTGTGGCGATCCTGGTTTCGTCGCTGGTGGGGATACTGTTTGGGACGGTGCCCGCATCGCGGGCAGCCAAACTCGATCCGGTGGAAAGTTTGAGGTATGAATAGGCTTTTGGCTTTTAGCTTTTCGCTCAAGATCCTGGCTTACGCGCTTCGCCTTTCCGGCTACCTGCAGGGGCCTGGCCATTCTTGATTCAAGCCAAAAGCCAAAGGCTAAGAGCCAAAAGCTGCACGAAAAAAAGAAGGCCGGGCTGGTTCGCCCGGCGCGTCTACTGCTTCACCTTCAGGGAGCGACTTGGTTTCGAGGTCCCTGTAGATCTTTGTGGCCTTGCTTACATCACCATGGCCAAATTCTCCAGTTCGTGCTGCAACACCGGAATGGAGCAACCAGACATCTCCACCCGACCGGCAGCATCGAATGCCGCTTGCTGGGAAACCCCGTAACCCCTACCCATCAAGAACACCTGCAGGAGTTCTGCCGCCTCCCGGGAATCGATCAGGCCGCCCTGCAACAGGTCGCTGCGTAAGGCGCTTAGTTCCATTGTCGTGAATCGTTCTCTCATCGCCATCACCTCCGACTCGACCCCTTTACCGGATTAGACGCCGCAGATGCCGTGAAAGTTACCTGCAATTTCATTGCCGCATTAACGGTCTTACAAAACCTCCAGAAAAAGAGTCTCATACTTGAATTAAACCCTTGGCGATACAATAAGTTGCGGCGGGGTGGAATTGCCCCTTCGATTTGGTAACTGGTTTCAACAGGGTGGCAGAGTGTGCAGTCACCTGACATACTGTGTCGCTCTGCAACCAGGGAGCGAGATACATGGCCCAGCGTGGATCAAATTGCGCCTAGGTGAGACGGGTTGCTCAGGCGGGGTCGGTTACGGCTTCATCGATCAACAAAATGGGAATGTTGTCCCGAATTGGATAAACCCGTTGGCATGCGCTGCATTTCAAACCCTCTCCGTTCTCTTTCAATGCGAGAGATTTCTTGCAGTCGGGACAGACCAGGATGTCAAGCAGGCCTTTGGGGATCATGGATTTACTTATACAACATTCGGGCGAGCACAGCGTGCATCTACAGCGGCGAGGAGGTGGTGTCCTATGTGCTAGGACACTACCGGCGAGGATCGCGCAATTGACTTTCACAGCACGGGCGAGTAAATTCCCACAACATTAGTTTTTGTTCTTTCCCAACATACTTTGGTTCGCGCACCCTCATCAGCACTGGTGAGGAGGGAAGCGGGTGAGAATCCCGCGCTGCCGCGCAACTGTAAGCGAGGAAATGGCAGCCAGTCACTGGGGAGAAATCCCTGGGAAGGCTGGTTGCGATCGCCGGATGGAAGTGTCTGGCGGGCGAAGGCCCGTCGCACAATTGTCCTAACTCGCCAAGCCAGGAGATCGGCGCGAACCGCCAACACCAACCCCTTTCGCGTGATAAAGGAGGAGTGCACATGCGGTTCCATCGGATTCCCGTCAGCATTCTCGTCTTGGTTGTTCTTGTTTCCGTGGCGGCTGCTTCTACTGCCGAAATCAAAGTAAAAGTTGTCGACCCGCAATCCGCCGTCGTCGCCGGGGCCCAGGTTGCGCTATTTGCTGCTGGCAGCTCGACTCCAGTGGCAGTACAGGATTCGTCGCCCGAGGGAACAGTGGTATTTCGCAATGCTGGCTCGGGCTCGTATCGTCTGCGAGTATTAGCACCTGGCTTCGCCCCACAGACTGTTGACATTTCCGACAGCGGAGAGATAACCGTAAATCTCGTGCTGGCCACAACGGCGGAGACGGTGCTGGTGACCGCGACCCGCAACCCGGTCCCGAGCGAGGATGGCGGAGCCAGTGTAGCCATTTTGAGCAGCCAACAACTGCAAGTGATGAACCCGGTCGCGGCCAACGACGCCCTGCGTTTTCTGCCCGGCGCCGTGGTGGCCACGGCGGGGCAGCGCGGCGGACTGTCGTCGCTATTCGTGCAGGGGGGCAATTCCAACTATAACAAAGTGATCGTAGATGGAGTGAGCATTGATCAGCCCGGAGGGACTTTTGATTTCGGAACTCTTCCACTGACTGAGGCTGACCGGATGGAGTTCCTGCGTGGCGCGCAAAGCACTCTCTACGGCTCTGACGCGATGACCAGCGTGGTGCAAGTGTGGACGCGCACTGGCAACACTCCCGTCCCGGAATTACGGTTCGGGGCTGACGCGGGCAACTACGGAACCGAGAACGGCTATGCGTCGCTTTCGGGCGCGAATGGCCGCTTCGATTACGATATTTTCGGAAATCAGTTCAACACCACCGGCTCCGGCCCGAACGACGCTTATTCAAATTCTCTTGTAGGCGTGAACGCGGGAGCAAAGCTGACCAATTGGGCGGCTTTGCGTTTACGAATGCGGCACGACAACAGCGTCAGTGGAGTGCAAGGGGAGTGGAATTTCAACGGCCAGCCGTTATTGTCCCCCGATCTCGATCAGCGCGCGCGGCAAAACAACTTGCTTGCGAGCCTCGAACTGACTATCACCGGGCCATCGCGCTGGGCGCATCGCATTACTGGCTACGAATGGACACTGGGAAGGGCCAACACAGATTTTGTTACCAACCCAGGGCGGGTGACGCCGTTCGGCGAGGTCGATCTTCCTTTCGCAGAATATGCCCGCTTCAACCGCGCCGGATTCGATTACCAGGGCGATTATGTGGAGCGCAGTTGGGCCCACACCACGTTTGGATATGAATTCGAAGACGAAAACGGCACGGTCAGCGACCCCATTCCGCCTCCGCCGACGGTTGCCCACGGATTGCGATTGAACGACGCTATCTACGGCCAGCAAGCGCTTGTGCTTGGCCGGCTGAGCGTGGTGGCCGGAGCTCGCTTCGTTCATAACACGACGTTTGGCAACGCTGGGGTTCCGCGGATTGCCCTGGGATTACAGGTTTTGCGTGGAGGCGAGATATTTTCCGGAACGCGCCTCAAGTTTTCTTACGCTACCGGAATCAAAGAACCACGGTTTGAAGAAACCTTCGGTATCGGCCCGTTTCAGATTCCCAACCCCAATCTGAAAGCGGAGAGAAACCGAGCCTTTGAAACCGGGTTCCAGCAGAACTTCTTCACCGGCAAAGTTGTTTTGAACGCCACTTATTTCAACAATCTGTTCCACGATCAAATCGAATTCATCACACTGAATCCGACGACATTTCTCGGGCAGTACATCAATCTGGAGAAGTCTCTGGCTCATGGCGCAGAGCTAGAGTTGCAGGGAAGGCTCAATTCAAAGCTCTCCTGGAACTCGTCCTACACGTACACATCCACGGAGATTCTGGAGGCGCCGCCGGGCACAGCGCCACCCTTTGCTGACGGGGATCCTCTGCTGCGGCGTCCTCGACACTCCGCGGCCAGCTTGCTGTCTTATCTAGGGAAACGCTGGGGAGCGAATCTAGGTGGAAGTTTCGTTGGCAGGCGCGCGGACTCGGACTTCTTCGGTTTCAACATCAATCATGCGCCCGGCTACGTACTGGCGAATGCTGGCGGTTGGTATGCCATCAACTCCCGCGTAACCGCGTATGTAAACCTCGAGAATATTCTCGACAAACAGTACAACGAGGTCGTGGGATATCCGGCGCTGGGTGTCAATGTTCGGGCGGGGATGCGTTTCCGGATCGGAGGGGAGTAAGGCTTCTAGTTCTTGGCTCGTGCGCGGCTGCGGAAAGCGGTTTCCGGCGGGTCAGCATCTTCGAGCCTCGACGCTTCGGAATGCTCCATACGGCCGCGATGTTCGGCCGCAGCCAACCCGCAGGCGAGGGGCATAGGGGCGAGAGAGTGCGAGCCCTGATACTTGCCGCGGGCGAGCAGAAGTTTTTCGAGATCCTGGCCCTCGAGCGGTTGCTGGCGTCCCAGAAGGTGGGTCACCAGGGCGATCTGGGCAAAGTGCTCCACGGTTTCCATCTTCATATAGGCGTTGTGGACGGTGTCGGCATAGGCGACCACGCCGTGGTTGGACATGAGAATGGCATCGTACTGGGGAATCAGTGGTTCCAGCGTCTCACTGAGTTCCGGCGTTCCCGGAGTGCCGTAGCGAGCCAGGGGAATCGAACCCAGGCCGATGACGACTTCGCAGACCAGAGGTTGATTGAGGGCGATGCCCGCGGCGGCAAACCCAGTGGCTGTCGGGGGATGGGCATGCACAATGCCGTGAATGTCAGGGCGCAGCTTGTAGATCAGCAGGTGCATGGCAATTTCGCTCGAAACATTATGACGGCCGGCGAGGGGGTGGCCCTCGTAGTCGACGATTACCATGTCCGCGGGACGCAGGAACCCCTTGCTCATGGATGTGGGTGTGGCCAGAATGCGCTCGTCATCCAAACGCACAGATAAGTTGCCGTCCATGGCCGCCACATAACCGCGGTCGTACAGCATCTTGCCGAACACGGCTATTTCACGTCGATGCTGGCGTTCGCTGGACATAGGCTGAGAGCAACTGAAGGGGAGCGCTCGCGTATGTTACCGCAGGCGCGTGGGCGAAGACAATCCGTTTGTTTACCAGGCACTGATTCTATAATTAACCGGCGTGCTGGTTGCTGAATTCAACTACTCTCTTCCCGCCGAACTAATTGCCCAGGAGTCACTGCCCGACCGGGCAGCTTCCCGGTTATTGCGGCTGGAGCGGTCGTCCGGAAAATTGGCGGATGGCTGGTTTCGGGAGTTTCCGGAACTGCTGCGAGCCGACGATCTTGTCGTCTTCAATAACACCAAAGTATTTCCAGCGCGGCTTTACGGGCAGCGAAGCGGTGTAAACGCGCAGCTAATTAGCGCACAAAACCCAGCGGCGAAGGATTTCCTGAAGGGCCGGGTAGAAGTGCTGTTGACGCGTCAGGTCTCGCCGGAGCCGAACGAGTGGGAATGCCTGGTGCGGCCGGGAAGAAAGATCGGCATAGGTGAAAAACTGTTCTTTGGGGAGCACGGTGAACTACAAGCTGAGGTCGTCGAGCGAGGTAGCTTCGGCGAGCGGCGAATACGCTTTGGTCCTGGGGTTGAGTTTTGGAAAGCGCTCGACCGGTTGGGTCATGTGCCGCTGCCGCCCTATATCGACCGGGCAGATCAGCCGGGCGATCGGGAGCGGTATCAGACCGTCTATGCCCGGGAGCGCGGGTCAGTCGCTGCGCCTACGGCAGGTCTTCACTTCACGCCGGAAGTGCTGGATCGGATGCATCAGCGAGGCGTTGAAATGGCGGAGATCACTCTTCATGTTGGGCTGGGAACCTTTCAGCCGGTTCGTGTGGACCGCGTGGAAGACCACCGATTACACCGCGAGTCTTATGTGATCTCAGACGAGGCAGCGGAGAAGATTAACCGCGCCTTGGAAACTGGCCGCAGAATTGTAGCGGTGGGGACGACGACGGTGCGAACGCTGGAGTATGTGGCGGCTCAATCGGGCACGGGCAAAGTCGAAGCAGGCGGGGGAGAAGCAGACATTTTCATTTATCCGGGATACAAGTTTCGGGTGGTGGGAGCAATGCTGACCAATTTCCATTTGCCGCAATCTACCTTGCTGATGCTGGTATGCGCATTAGGCGGGAAAGAGCGGGTGTTGGAGGCATACGGACATGGGGTAGCGGAGAAGTACCGCTTTTACTCGTATGGGGATTGCATGTTTGTGGAGTGAAGCCCGGCAGCCTATTCCCTGCTTTGGGGCGATATACTAGTTGGTCGGAGGGGAAGATATGGGTACACAGACATTGGCGAAACAGGTTCCAATTGAGGATTTTGTTGCCGGATTGCGCAAGCTCTCCGAGCCGGCGTTTTGTGGGACGGAGCAGATTTTCCAGTTTCTCGAACGGACTCCGGTGGTTCCGGACACGCTGGAGCGCTATCTCACCTGGGACCGCCAGCACTATACCCGGAACTTGATCGACAAGACTCCGCTCTACGAGTTGATGGCCATCTGTTGGGAAGTCGGACAGGTAAGTTCGGTACACAATCATCGCGACCAGAACTGCTGGATGGCAGTGCCCATTGGCAGGTTATTAGTGGAGAACTTCCACGTGATTGAGCAGGAGTTGGACAAGGGGATCTGCCGCCTGGAGGCGACAGATACGGTGGAGATGAATCCGGCTCATCCCTGCGCCGTCGATCCTCTGGAGCCGGTGCATCGAGTGCTCAATCCCCGTGAGTTCAACCAACGAGCAGTGAGCCTGCACGTGTACTCGCGGCCTTATGACAGCTGCGTGGTCTATTCGCCGGAGCAGGGGACGTGCGGCGAGATCAAGTTGCATTACACGACGGAGTACGGGAAGAAGTAACGCTCGATTTCAGCCGTCAGCTGTCAGCTTGAAGCATCCGGTCCCGCGACGTCGGTCTTGCGGCTGCTAAACTGGCTTCGTGCCCCCACAAAGAAAAGCTGTTGCTGAGACCATGGCACCAGCGCCGACACCTCCGTCAGTAGTCAGAGGCCTAGCCGATCCCAACCGCATTTTCCTAATCGATGCCATGTCGTTCATCTTCCGCGCTTATCACGCCATGGCGCGGCAGCGTGGGATGTCTACCAAGTCTGGCGTGCCGACGGCAGCGGTTTATGTGTTCGTGAACATGCTGCGCAAGTTGCGGGATGACTTCTCTCCGCAATATCTGGCGGCGGTGTTTGATGTGGCTGCGCCCACGTTTCGCGACCAGCAGGCCGAAGCGTTTACCACGGTGCGGAAGTTCGATCTCAAGAGCCAGACCTTCCAGGAAGTGGAGTATCACGGTTATAAGGCCAACCGGAGCGAAATGCCTGGCGATCTGGCACAACAGATACCGTACATACGCCGGGCCTTGCAGGCCTACCGCATCCCAATTCTTCAGATGCCGGGCTACGAAGCGGACGACGTGATTGGCACGCTGGCGCGTCAAGCGGCGGAGCGAGCACATCCTGTGTATGTGGTATCCAGTGATAAAGACATGTTGCAACTGGTGAACGACCGGGTGCAGGTTCTGAATCCGCCAAAAGATAATTTGATCTGCGATGCACAGAAAGTGGAAGAGATTCTCGGCGTGCCGCCGGAGCGAGTGGTAGATGTGATGGCGCTACGAGGTGACTCCATCGACAACATTCCAGGGGCTCCGGGAATCGGCGACAAAGGATCTGTCGATCTAATCCAGAGGTTCGGGACGGTGGAGCAGGCGCTGGAACGGGCAGCGGAAGTAGAGAAGAAGACGTATCGCGAGTCGCTGCAAAACAACCGCGACAACATTTTACTGAGTAAGCAACTGGTGACCATTGACTGCAACGTTCCGATCGAGCTGGACGAGAACGCGATGAAGATGGGGGAGCCGGACAGGGAAGCGCTGCGTGAGTTGTTTACTGAGTTGGAATTTACCTCTCTGTTGAAAGAGTTGCTGCCAATTGCCGAGGTAAGCGAGGCGCATTACAGTGATGCGAAATCGGCAGCCGATGTGGAATCCGTGCTGCAAGCCATGCCTGTGGGAGGCGCGCTGGCGGTAGCGATCGAGGCAGAATCGAAGATCGCGGAAGAAGATGAAGACGAACCCGAGGAATCCGAAAGTGGGATGTTGCCGCTGTTAGCTGAAGTAGCGCCCGCAACGCGAGCTCGTAGCATGGCCATTTCTTCGGTACCGGGAGTGGCGGTGACGGTGTCAGCGGAGAATGAAGCAGCGGCGTCGAGGCTTAATGCTGTCTTGGCGGACGCCGATTTGCCAAAAGCTATCCATGATTGGAAAGCGGCTGCTCATGCGATGGCTCCGATGGGGACCGTCACACGCGGGGTACAGCATGACCCCATGCTGTATTCCTATTTGCTGGACCCGACGTATCCATCACATCGGCTGGCCGACGTGGCTTTGCGACGCTTCAATATGAAGGTCAGCGGAGGATTGCCTGAAGCTGCCAACGTCACGGGCAGACTGGCGACGGTGTTGCGTGCCGAAGTGGAGCAAGCGGGGCTGTTGAAGCTTTACCAAGAGATCGATTTGCCGCTGGTGCCAGTGCTGACGCGGATGGAGCACGCGGGAGTCAAGATTGATCGCAAGAATCTGTCGGAGATGTCGTCGCGGTTGGAGCGCGAGATTGCGTCGAAAGCAAGAGAGATTTACGAATCGGCTGGCCATGAGTTCAACATCAGCTCTCCGAAGCAACTGGGCGATGTCCTATTCAACAAACTGAACCTGCCCAAGCCCGTGAAGTATGGCAAAGGGAAGACGATCTCGACCGCGGTCGATGTGCTCGAAGGATTGGCGGAAGACCATGCAGTACCGCGCATGGTGCTGGAATATCGTCAGTTGACCAAGCTGAAGTCGACTTATGTGGATGCTCTGCCGGCGCTGCTGAATCCCGCCACGGGGCGGCTGCACACAACCTTCGGTCAAACCGGAACTGCTACCGGGAGGCTATCTTCTACCAATCCAAATTTGCAGAACATTCCCATTCGGACTGAACTTGGGCGGGAGATTCGAGCTGCATTCACGGCAGAGCCGGGACATGTGCTGCTAGCAGCGGACTATTCGCAGATCGAGTTGCGACTGCTGGCGCACTTTTCGCAGGATCCGTTGCTGGTCGAGGCTTATCGCCGTGGCGATGATATTCACACGCTGACCGCTTCTCAAGTGTTCGGCGTGCCACCGCTGATGGTGACTCCGGATCACCGGCGGCAGGCAAAAGTGGTGAATTTTGGGATTGTGTACGGGCTATCGGCGTTTGGACTGTCGCAGAGCTTGGGGATTGAACCGGGAGAAGCGCGGCGGTTCATCGATGCGTATTTCGAGAAGTATGCCGGAGTGCGGAAATTCCGGGAGCAAGTTCTGGAAGAGGCTCGCCGCACGCAACGGGTTACGACGCTTTTCGGCCGGGTGCGGCCGATCCCCGACATTAACAGCAAGAACGCTAACCTGCGCGGCTTTGCTGAGCGGACTGCTGTTAACACGCCGCTGCAAGGCACGGCAGCGGATCTGATCAAGATTGCGATGATCCGGATTGATGAGCAGCTGCGCGAGCGTGGGCTGACGTCGAGAATGACCTTGCAGGTGCATGACGAGCTAGTTTTCGAGGTGCCGGAAGCGGAGATTGATGTCATGCGATCTTTGGTGAAGGAACGGATGGAACGGGCTTACGCGCTAACTGTGCCACTGTTGGTGGAAATGGGAGTGGGAACGAATTGGCGGGACATGGAGTAACTTTGTTCGCAGCCGATCAGCGCAGAATAACCTTGATTAGCTAGTTCGATCCGACTCACGCTCGGCGGCTTCGCGCAGCATTCTGCGGTCGCGGGCACCGGCGATCTTTCTCTTCCGAACTAGGCGTCGGAAAACAAATCCGTAGAGAAATCCGGCGAGTATTATGATCGCGGCTAGGAGCAGGATCAGGTTCCAGAACGCGGCGGCATTGGACAGAAGCGAAGTCATATCAAACACCGAGGGCATTCTTAATGCTGCTGGCAATGTTATGAGTAAGCGCCCGCATTCTTTCTTCGGACTCGGCTTCGACCATCACTCGTGCCAGCGCCTCGGTGCCTGAGTAGCGGACCACGACGCGTCCGTTGCCATCGAGTTCGCTTTGCGCGGCATCGATGGCGTGCTGGATTTCCGGCACCTGGGCGAACGGAGTCTTCTCCCGAACGCGAACGTTCTGAATGGTCTGCGGAAAGACTTTGAGATCGCCGACCAGTTCCGCCAGAGGTTTGCCGGTGCGGGCGAGGATTTCCATTACCCGTAAGGCGGTGAGCAGGCCGTCTCCAGTGGTGGCGTCGCCGTCGCGGAAAATTATGTGACCGGACTGTTCGCCGCCGAGAATCGCGCCGGTCTTCTGCATTTCTTCAAGTACGTATTTGTCGCCAACGTTGGCGCGCAACATCTTGATGCCTGAATTACGAAGAGCAATTTCGAGACCCATGTTTGACATGGTGGTGGCCACCACGGCCGAGCCGGCCAAAGCCCCGCGGGATTGCAAATCACGGGCCGCCAGCAGAAGAACTGCATCGCCGTTAACCACGCGGCCCTTGCCATCGCAGAACAGGGCACGATCGGCATCTCCATCGAAGGTGATACCGAGATCGAACTGGCCAGGCTTCTTAGCGACGGCCTTGGCCAAGACCTCGGGATGGAGCGCCCCACAGTTTTCGTTGATGTTGCGGCCGTCGGGCGATGCGCCGATAAACGTCGCCTGAACGCCCAGAGCGTGGAAGAGTTCCGGCGCTTCGGCGGTGGCCGCGCCGTTGGCACAATCCACCAATACTTTCAGCCGGCTGAGATTAGTTTTTACGTTGCCATGCAACCACTCGATATAAGCGCGTCTGAGGCTGGACTCTCCCGGCAGACTTGCGGTCGGCGTGCTGGTTGGAGGCGACGTCAGTTCGGGGTTTTGCACCAGAGCGAATATTTCCTGCTCTATCGCCAGCTCGCGGGAATCGGGAAGTTTGTAGCCATCGCCGGAGAACACTTTGATTCCATTGTCTGTCCAGGGATTGTGAGAAGCGGAAATCACCACGCCTGCCGCGCATCTTCGAGAGCGCGCCAAATAAGCGACTCCCGGTGTTGTAATGACGCCGGCACTGTGCACCTGGCATCCGCAGGAGGCAAGGCCGAGCGTGACCCGGTCGGCGATCCAGGCGCTCGACTCGCGAGTATCCTGCCCGATGACCACGCTGGCTTGCGGATTGGTGTGAACCAGATCGTGGCCCAGCGCGTGGCCAATCAGAAATGTACTTTCCTGGGTTAAAGGAAATTCCCCGGCGACGCCACGAATGCCATCGGTGCCGAAAAGTTGTCGTGTTTGCGATGTCATTCGGAGTTGGTCAACGGCTGCCGCTGCCGGGCGCCTGCTCCATGATAACCGTAATCCGCACAGGAGCAGCATGAGTAACCTGGACGAGAGGATCGGAAACGTATGCATGACGGACGAAAGTCACGCGATTCATGGTCCCGCTTACGTCGATGGGGTCGGTGGTGGCAGAATCCACGGCCTCAACGCGCCCTTTCGGTCCAGTAATGGTTACGGTGGCCGGATCGGTGACGATCTGGCCGATGTGGTATCCCTGGGCGAAGCTGCCGATGACACGTGGTTGGACAGGAACAGCGCGAGTCAGCCGCACATCGAAGGTCAGATGGAACTGGCTGGGCACGATCTGGACCACTTCCAGGCCTGCAGGCTGATGAATCTGTTGCGCGGTGAGGTCGAAAGTGCGCTCGCCGGGTCTGACGCCGCTGAACTCGATGGCGGCATAGACGTCGGAGGGTTGCAGTTGACGGACGATCCTCTCCGGGCCCCGCAGGCGGATTTGCGCCCTCGGAGCAATTTCGGAGCTGATCTCGAGATCCTGGGGAAGATTGCGAACTTCTACCGGAGTTTCTACTGCAACCTCCGCCACCGGATCGCGGGCAAGAGCGAGCCACAATCCCACGGCCAGGGAAAGTGCGATCAGCTTGAGACCCAGATTGTGGAGCACGGCGCGCTGGAAGAAGTCGTTCATCGTCGAACGTCAGTTTCTTGATTGACGCGTGAGTCTGTGGAGTGGGAGCGCGAGGTCCCCACTTCCTCGTCGTGTGGCATGCCATGGCTTATCGGGGTTGGGAGAGTAGCCGGGCGCACGTGATGGCGCAGCAACTCGCCCAGGCGATGGCGCAACTGTTCGACAGTGAGGTCCCGTTCAATTTTCCCGCTGATGGCCACGCTGATGCCGCCGGTTTCTTCGGAAACAATTACGGCAATGGCGTCGGTTTCCTCGGTGACGCCAATACCGGCGCGATGCCGTGTACCGAGCTGGGTGGACAGCACGGGATTCATGGACAGCGGCAGGAAGCAGGCGGCGGCGGCGATGCGGTCCTTTTGAATAATGACGGCGCCATCGTGCAGAGGCGCACTGGGACGAAAAATCGTAGCCAGCAAATCGTAGGAAAGATGGGCGTCCAGTGGTACTCCGCTCTCGATATAGGTGCGCAGACCAATCTCACGCTCGATCACCATCAGCGCTCCGGTCTGGTTCTGGCAAAACAGGTTGGCAGCGAGCACGATATCGTCATAGGCGTCTTCTTCAGAGGCTCGGGAAGAGCTAAAGGTGAGTTTGCGTCCGAGCCGAGTTAAAGCCTGGCGAATCTCGGCGGCGAAAACTACGATCAGGGCAAAGACAGTATAGGGAAGCAGAGTACTGATCAGCCAATTCAGAGTGGTGAGCTGGCCAAAGCGCGACAAGTAGAACGCCAGTGCCATCGCGGCCACACCCACCAGCATGAGGGAAGCCCGCGTCCCTTTGATAAGGGCCAGCAACTCGTAAATAATGACTGCGACCAGCAGAATGTCGATGACCGAGGTCATCGTGAGTCGCGGCCAGGCTGCTGTAAATTGCGTCACTCGAGCCTCTTTTCGATGCGAACCGCCGCTCGAAGAACTACATTCATTGTAATCCAGGATTCCAAACGGGCGCTCACTCTGCCGATTCGTGATTGGAGTTTAGAGCGGTTGGTGGGATTATGGGATGCGAAAGTGAGGGGCGGCAGCATGAATACGTTCGATGAGATATTCGCGGGTCACGTAAGCCTCGTCCTCAAAAAAGAGGTGGCTCTCATTCTTTTCGAGATGCTCGCCGACGTTGAGCAAGAGTCCACCGTGCCCATTCGGGACGCTTCCGAGCTTCGGGCAATATGGGGCCTCATAGGGCTCCTCGAAAGCGCATTAGTAGAGCCGTTTCTGCCTAATTACACTGCGATTGTTGAAGAGGCGAAGAAGCGACTAGTTCCATGAAGCCCAAAGCAGCCCAAAGCCAAAGTGCCAGCCAAGGTGGATATTACTTTACGGCGGAACGGGCGTTCAGAACTTCCATTTGCATGCCTTCCGCGGCAGCCCGTACTCGCGGATAGTAGTTACTGGCTTCCTTGACCACTTTGTCGATACAGGCGTCGTCGTGGTCGGGGTCATGGTGAAAGAGGATGAGCTCCTTGGCTCCACTCTCCATCACCACATTGATGGCTTCGCGCCAGTGGCTGTGCCCCCAGCCGCGCCTGCGGGCCGTGTATTCTTCAGGAAGGTATTGGGAGTCGTAGATAAGAACGTCGGCGCCGGCAGCCAGTTTGCGAACGTTTTTGTCGAAGAGTGCGTGGCCGGGCTCGTTGTCCGTGGCGTACACCACAACGCCGTCGCGGGTCTCCAGGCGGAAACCCATGCAGCCCTGAGGATGATTGAGCCAACTTGCTTGCAGTGTGGCCGCGTCCAGTTGAATACGGCCTTCTTCCAGATCATGGAAATTCTGCTGGGCTCGCATCTGGTTTAGCCCCACCGGGAAGTAGGGGGCTGCCATCTGTTCTTCAAATACCTGTTTCAGGCTGCGAGTGCGGCTGGAGCAGTGAAATTCAAATCGGCTTTCTGGGTTGTCGTACAGTGGGCCGAAAAACGGAAGCCCCTGAATGTGGTCCCAATGGAAATGGGAAACGAAAATGTCTCCGGATACCGGACGTGTGCCGAACTCGCTCCGGAGAGCCTGCCCGAGGACGCGAAAGCCGGTGCCGCAATCGAAGACGTATAGGTGGTCTCCGACCCGCACCTCCACACAAGAGGTGTTGCCTCCATAGCGCATGTTTTCGGGCTGAGGGGCGGGTGTTGAACCGCGAACCCCCCAGAACCTAATCTGCATGACGTTTCACCGATGGGGATAGTGGCTAAACAGTTATCTTGCAGCCTGTTAGGCAATCCGTCAATTCATACGGTGGTTACTGGCGAACATGTACCAGCCGTTGCCGGGATAGGGAAGCAAGCAAGGAATGCGCGGAAACCCGCGAAACCAGCGTCGGAGCCTGACTTATATAATGGGGCGGCTTCGCCCGAAGCCTGGAGATGCATGGTTACTCTCGATTATCAAGATTTCTCGCGGCTTGCTCGCAAGGCGACGCTGATCCCCTTGGCAAAGTCGGTGGCGGCTGACCTGCTGACGCCGGTCTCGGCGTTTCTGGCTATTGCGGCCGGGGAACCGGATGCCTTTCTCTTTGAATCCGTGGAACGGGGCGAGCAGGTCGGGCGCTATACGTTCCTGGGGACAAAGCCCTACATGCGGGTACGGGCGCAGGGTCAGGACATCGAAGTGCGGCGGGGCAGGCGGATAGAACGGCGCCGGGGAAATGTTCTGGAGGTCTTGAAGGAGTTGCTGCGGCAGCATTCACTTACTATCGACGATGGTTTGCCGCCGTTTACGGCGGGCGCGGTCGGCTACTTCGCCTATGACAGCGTGCGGCAGTTGGAGAATATTGGCAGCCATACGAAGGATGACCTGGCTTTGCCCGATTGTGTGCTGATGTTCTTCGACCGGGTGCTGGCGTTCGACCACCTACGCCATCAGATTCAGATTATCGCGACAGCGGATGTTTCGCGGGAGAGTCCGCGCAAGGCTTACGACCGGGCTGTAAAAGATATCGCAGCTTTGGAGAAGAAGCTGGCGGCTGGGTTGCGTCCTGCATTGTGGCGAGGATCGGCGAACAGGAGTAAAGGCAAGCTGAAGATTCAGCCGCGCTCGGCTCGTGGCCAGTTTCTGCAATCGGTGGAACGAGCCAAGGAATACATCCGTGCGGGCGATGTTTTTCAGGCAGTGCTTTCGCAGCGGTTGGACTTCACCCCTGGAGTTTCGCCATTCGATGTCTATCGCGCGCTGCGTACGGTGAACCCGTCGCCTTATATGTATTTCCTGCGGATGGGGGATGTTCACGTGCTGGGGTCTTCTCCGGAGATGCTGGTGCGCGTGACCGGACGCAAGCTGGAATACCGGCCGATTGCCGGTACCCGTCCGCGCGGACGGGATGAAGCAGAGGACAGCCGATTTGCGAAAGAAATGCTGGCCGACGAGAAAGAGCGTGCCGAGCACGTCATGCTGGTCGATCTTGGGCGCAACGACCTGGGGCGGGTGAGCGAATATGGATCGGTGAAAGTGCGAGATCTGATGTTTGTGGAACGATATTCCCATGTCATGCACATCGTCTCGGCGCTGGAAGGGAAACTGCGGTCGGATCTCGATGCGCTCGATGCTTTCGCGGCATGTTTTCCGGCGGGAACTTTGACCGGAGCGCCGAAAGTGCGGGCCATGCAGATTATCGAAGAACTGGAGCCAGTGCGGCGCGGGGTGTATGGAGGGTCGGTTTTGTATGCGGACTTCGCAGGCAATCTGGATTCTTGCATCGCCATTCGCACTCTGCTGATGAAGGGCAAGAAGGCTTATTTGCAGGCCGGAGCGGGAATCGTGGCTGATTCCGATGCACAACGGGAATTTGAGGAGTGTATGAACAAGGCCAAGGCGGTGCTCAGGGCAGTGGAACGCGCGAGGGGCGGCGAATAGTAAGTGGGGACTGCTCTGAGACTTTCTTCTCAGGCAAACCGCTGGACTAATTGCTCTAGAGATCAGCGAAAACCGTGTGGTAGATTCTCATTTTAGTTCCAGGAGTCGTCGTGGCGATCCTCAAAACACTTGTTCTCGTTAGTCTCATTCCCATCTTTATCCTTGGAGCCGCTTACGCCGGCGAGAATTCTCCCGCAATCCCATCCGTGGTGTCCGTAACCCCGCTTGGCATCATCAAGCAAAACAAAGTCATTTATGGCCGCGACGGCACCTTCAGCGCGCTCATAGACGGCACGTCCGTCTGGACGTTTGGCGATACACCGATGTCGGTGCCGGGAATACTGGGCAATTACTGGGACGACAATTCTCTCTCCGGGACTACGAATCTCGATGCTTCCAAAGGCATCAACCTCGATCATGACTTGTTAGACAGCACGGGCGCGCCTGCGGAATACTTGCCGTATCTTTCCTGGGAGCGAGAGTACAACTACGAACACGATAAGAATCATTGCACCGTGAAACCATGTGGCGCGGAGTTCGCCATGTGGGATGGCCCGGTGATCAACGACACGGCACGAAATCGTGTGCTCTTTTACTACTACGAGCTGTATCGGGGCGCCCCTGGGATGAATGGATGGGATACGGTGGGTACTGGAATCGCCGTCTACACTCCCGGAAAAGGGATTACACGGCCTATTGAAAATCCTGGGAGCCGGACGCCGACGTTGATGTGGGGACCGACAGATCAGGCGTATAACTCAGGTGCGCTGGTGGTCAATGACATTCTCTACTCCTATGGCTGTGCGAGTGGCTTCTTAGTAGACAACTGCATGGTAGCGAAGGTGCCATTGGCGGATGCGCTGGACATTACGCAATGGACGTATTACGCCGGGAATAGCAATTGGAGTACAAACCCCACGGACGCAGTCACGATCTTTCAGGGTGGCGCGGCGGCTAATCAAGTTTTCTACAACGCATATCTTGGCGTGTGTATGAACATCTACAATCCGGCGCTGAACAATGACATGTATTACATGGTTTCGTCGACGCCATGGGGGCCGTGGTCGGCGCCAACGTTGTTGTTTATGGGTGAGACGCCATATAAGGGCAGCGTCAACTACACCGGGCAAGCGCATCCGGAGTTTGCGCAGGGCAACGGACAAACAGAGTACGTGACTTACGCGCACCCCACTGGATTCCTGCGGGAGGATCTGCCGTTGGTGCAGGTGGTGTTTGGGAAATAGGGGTGGATAGGGCGAGGGCGAGACGCCCTCGCAGAGAGCCGGCGCGGACGCCGACGCTACAAGTTAATCAGATTAGTCCCAGGAAGTTCCTGATCAACTGCTTGCCCTCGGCGGTCAATACGCTTTCCGGATGGAACTGAACGCCCTCGACAGGAAACCGCCGATGCCGCAAACCCATGATCGTGCGTGAGCCAGCTCCGTCGCTGGTCCATGCGCTGACTTCGAGGTCCTTGGGCAGATTTTCTTCTTTGACGATTAACGAGTGATAGCGGGTTGCGGTCAGGGGTGAGGGTAGGGTGCGGAAGATGGTCTTGCCGTCGTGCTGCACTTCGCTGGTCTTACCATGCATTAGTTTTGGGGCTCGGATGACTTCGCCGCCAAAGGCCGCCCCTATTGCCTGATGTCCGAGGCAGACGCCCAGAATTGGAACCTTGCCGGCAAAATGGCGGATCAGTTCGACGCTGATGCCCGCCTCATTCGGAGTGCAGGGGCCGGGTGAGACCAGGATGCGTTCGGGATGCATGGCCTCCACATCGGTAACCGTTACTTGATCGTTGCGGCGGACTTCAACTTCGGCACCCAGTTCACCAAGGTATTGCACCAGGTTGTAGGTGAACGAGTCGTAGTTGTCGAGGACAAAGACCATAACGCCCTAAAAACAGCTTACATCAGGCGCATTCGGCAGGAGTGAGTGCCCGCAAGTACAGCTTGACACAAGCCTGCCGACACGCCATGCTACAGACTTCCGGAGGGGTCATGGCCGAGACCACGCAGGACAACAAACGGGCCACGCGCCGGTTTGCGCTGCGCTTGCCGGTGTCCGTGTCGTATGCCAAGGACGGAGCGCAGGAGAAGGCTGCCCAGACCCGCGATGTCAGCGCGCGGGGCATTTGTTTCTATGTGGATTCGGCAATCACCGCCGGCTCAGCCATCGAATTCACCCTGACCCTGCCACCCGAAATCACGCTGACCGAGAGCATTCGCGTCCGTTGTAAGGGCAAAGTCGTGCGGGTGGATGAAGGCGGTCCTGACGGTAAGGTCGCCGTGGCTGCGGTCATTGACGAATACGAGTTCCTCTCCGAACCCTAGACGAAAAACAGTTGCCGTTCGCCGTTGCAGTTAAATCTTCTTACCTTCGTGCGTTAGGCACTACTTCTCCCGGCTGTAACCCAAGTGGTATCGTTGGTCTAGGATTCGTCCCAACATGAAGCTTCTGCGGTTCATTGGCGCCTTGCTCTTGATACCAGCCGCAGCGGTGGGACAGTCCAGTCCCAGATTGTTGGCCAGCTCGGAGAATCCCGCTCTCGTTCGTTCGGTTCAACCTTTGGTGGAAACGAATGGACCGGTGGTCGAGATCATTTCCAGCCGTCCTTTAATTCCCGCGATTAGTCAACTGGAGAATCCGCAGCGCCTGGTTATTGATCTGCCGAATGCGCGCCTGGCGGGGCGCGAAAAGCGGCTTGACCTCCGAGGCAGCGAGATCAATGGGGTAAGGCTGAGCCAGTATCAGCAGGATCCACCGGTGGCGCGAGTTGTGGTGGATTTAAGCAAACCCGTCGCCTTCACCTGGGATGCGGCCGGAAATCGCCTGATGGTTCGTTTGCACCCGGTGGAGGAAGCGGTTACGCAAGCGCCTGTCCCAGCCATTTCGCGCGAGGTGTTGCCAGAATCGGGAGTTTCCGGTGGGGTGATGTTGGCAGGTAGTCGCGTGGGTACAGGGTCGGCAGTGACAGCGGGGGCAGATACCGCTGTTTTACGTCTGGGACGCGGCGGCGAAGTACTGGTTTGCCCCCGAACCACAGTGTCGGTCACTAGCTCGCAGAATGGGCGCACGTTGATGTTGGGCATGAGCACCGGAGCGCTGGAAACGAATTATTCGCTCGACGCGGCAGCAGATTCGATTCTTACTCCTGACTTCCGCCTCCTGCTGGCAGGGCCGGGAGAATTTCATTATGGGGTGAGTGTGAACTCACACGGCGATACTTGCGTTCAGGCTCTGCCAGGGAACACCGCGGCGGTGATTGTTTCGGAACTTTTGGGGGATGGCAGTTACCAGGTGAAATCAACCCAGCAAGTGATGTTTCATTCCGGAAAGCTAAGTGCGGCGGATACTGCGGCTCCTATGAATTGTGGCTGCCCGCCTATCACAACTCCGTTAATGCTGGCTTCGGCAACTAGGAGTTCGGACCCGAGTCCTCTATCGGGATCAGAGACCACTGCCCTACCGGCGTCGAAACCCAATGACATTCACGTGCACGTAGACGTGCCCATGGTGTTTCGGGCCGACGATCCGCCGCCGGTGCAGGCTGACCCTGCGAACGAAGCAAAGTTGCTTCCTCTGCGCGACATGCCTATGCCGGCCTCGTTCGAAGCGGTGGTTGTGCCTCCAAAGCCAACCCATCACGGCTTCTTTGGCAAGCTTAAAGGCTTTTTCTCGTCTATCTTTGGCTGAGAAACTCCGGCGAAGCGGCTTGCCTTAGCGTCTCCGCAGATTCTTGGCCAGGGGACTCACGCGGTCGCGCACTTCCTCGGCAAATTCGGCGCCACGCTCGATCACTTCTTCGGCGGCGTCGCGTGCGTCCTCGGTCCAGTCTTCCACGGTTTCGCGGGCGTCGTCGTATTTGCGGCGCAAATCTTTGCGGATCTGCTTGCCAGCCTTGGGAGCGAACAATAGTCCGAGCAAGGCACCCGCGCCCAGCCCAATCAGCAGGAACGTAATTGCGGCGTTGCCGCGATTGCCTTCGGAGACTTCATATTTTCCTACACGCATAAAAACACTCCTTCTCATGAAAATCTTGAGTTCTTGGATGAATCTCCAGCCATTCTAGTCGCCTGACGAGCAAACGCGGCAGGTAACCAGAGTGTCGATCTCCCCCCAGTTTTCCATAATGCCCCAAGTGCGTGTAAAATAAAGCTTTCGAGCCTCGTGTCTGGTGGAAAAAGTGGCCTGCCCGCGTCCTCCAGCCAGCCGCCATCAAAAAAGGAGATTTTTCCCGCAATGGCTATTCCTGCGACCCAGCTTCGCCCCGGCATGATCATCAAGCACAATAATGATCTGCATTCGGTTTTTAGCGTCGAGCACCGTACGCCCGGCAACCTGCGCGCGTTCATCCAGGCCAAACTGCGCAATCTGCGCACCGGCGCGATGTTCGAGCACCGCTTCCGCTCACCTGATCCGATTGAGAAGATCAACGTGGACGAGCAAGAAATGGAATTCTTGTACGCCGATGGCGATAGCTACTACTTCATGGACACCACCAACTTCGAACAGACCCATCTGACCAGGGAAATTCTGGGCGATGCGGTGGATTACTTGACTCCGAATCTTCAGATCCAAGTCGAGTTTTTCGATGGCAAAGCGGTGGGCATTGAGTTGCCACAGACGGTGGTCCTCACGGTGGTAGAGACTGAACCCGGACTCAAAAGCGCGACCGCATCGAGTGTCACCAAGGCCGCCAAGACCGAAACTGGGCTGGTAGTGCAAGTGCCGCCGTTCATCAATGAGGGTGAGAAGATCAAGGTGGATACGGCCGAGGGCGTGTATCTATCAAGAGCGCAGTGAGCTTTACATTTAACTTCTAACTTCTGTGGGTGCCGCGGAACAATCCGTTACTCAAGCTCGCCGGTTTCTGGTGCGCGGACGCGTCCAGGGTGTAGGATTTCGCTGGTTTGTGGAACGGGAGGCGCACATCCTGGGCATCGCCGGGTGGGTGCGTAACAACGCTGACAGCAGCGTGGAAGTGCTGGCGATGGGAACCCGCGATCAGCTCGTCGGATTGAAATCGCGCTTGCAGCAGGGGCCGCGTGCGGCGCGCGTGGATGACGTGGAAGAGCATGATGCCAAGCCCGTCGCGGGTCTGACCACATTTCGCATTGAAGGAGCCTGGTAATGTCGACCAAGGTTGCGGCAATCAAGCCGGAAATGAATTGCGAGCCGCTGAAAAAGCTGATCCGTGAAGTCCCAGATTTTCCCAAGAAAGGCATTCTGTTTTACGACATCACCACACTGCTTAAAGATAAGCGCGGCTTTGCCATGCTGATCGATGCGCTGGCTGAACATTACATCAGCAAGGATGTCGATCTGGTGTTGGGAATGGAGGCGCGCGGGTTCATCTTCGCACCGGCGCTGGCGTATCGGCTAAACGCCGGGTTCGTTCCCGTGCGTAAGCCGGGCAAATTGCCGTCGGCGACGGCCAAGTACGATTACGCGCTCGAATACGGCACCAACACCCTCGAAATTCACAAAGATGCGATCCTGCCGGGCCAGAATGTACTGATCGTTGATGATCTGCTGGCGACCGGAGGAACGGCGGAAGCGACTACCAAACTGGCGTCATCACTAGGCGCAAAGATTGCCGGGCTGGGATTCGTGGTGGAACTCGACTTCCTAAACGGTCGCGACAAGCTCAAGGGGTACGATGTGTTCTCGCTGCTGCATTACGAAAAGTAGTCCTACCTGAGAAGTAGCGCGATGATGAGCGCCCAGCAGCCGGCGCTGATCACCACTGTCAAGGTCAGCCCTAGAACCCGGGCCCATTGGGTTGATGGCTTAACACAGGCTTCTTCTTTTTCCTTGGCGAGAGCCGCGATGAGCTCCCGTAAGGTCTGTTTTCCTGCAGTGACCTCCAAAGCTCCTGGCCCCGAAATTCGTATTTGCGTGCCCATACTGATTGGATGTGGGGCTGCCTGAGTGGATGGGTGCGGGTTGTAACCTTCTCGTCAAATCTCGATGACAATTCTTTACGGGAGACGACCAGTCAGTTGCCGGTCAGGATTAGGGTCGCGTTCTTCGGCAGATAGCCCTTCCGCTGAAACCAGTCTTCCATTGCTACTTTCAATTCACCAATAGGAACGTTCCGCCCGATCTCCATGAGGCCGTCGGCGATGGGGAGAGTGTCGTCAAAGACGGTGGCGTTGGTGAAATTGCGCATGGAGAAGCTGTCCAGCCACTTCATAGGGCAGGGAAGACGCCGACCGTTGTTGTCGTATTCCACGCGGATCTTTCGGGCAAACATCTCACTGATTTAACCACAGAGGACACCCTTCGACTACGCTCAGGGCAGGCTCCGGAACGCGCAGTACCTTACGGAGTCGACGGCGCAGGGGCCGGGGCTGCGGTTTCTCCAGCCCCGGTGTTCACCAAGTCTTTCAATTCTTTGCTGGGCTTGAAGAAAGGAATTTTCTTGGCCGGGACTTCCACTCGGTCGCCGGTCTTGGGATTGCGGCCGACACGTGGCTTGCGTTGCCGGGTGCGGAAGCTGCCAAAGCCGCGAATCTCGATTTTGTCGCCCACGCGAAGTGAGCGCACGATGCTGTCAAAAATGGTTTCGACGATGACTTCACTGTCTTTGCGAGTCAACTCCGCCAGCCGGGAGACCTCGTCGATCAAATCCGCTTTTGTCATACGCTTGTTCGCTCCGTGTCAGTGATTTCGCGTCCGCGAGCCCTGTCTGGGCACCTCGGGCTACCGCGCCACATCGGGACACCCATAACCTTCTCAAATTTCAGGGGTTGTGCGCAAGTGGCTTGTAGTTCTCGGGTCGGGGCTTGTCTTCCTACTTCCACAGATAGTAGAACCCCAATTGGTTGTCCATAAGCTTCTCGCGGGTCGGCAGCCACTGGGACAAGTCGCCGAACAGCAAGTCGAAGGCGGTCTCCCGGCGCCGCTCAGGATGCACCAGCACGGGCTCACCCTTGATATTGACCGCTTTGGCTGTATCGTCCACGGCTGCTTGGAAGTCGGCAATCTGATCGATCAGGTGCATGGACAGCGCTTCCTGCCCGGTCCAAACTCGGCCATCGGCGATGGCTTTAATGTCAGCTTCCTTGGCGTGGCGCCCGTCGGCGACCGCCTTCACAAACTGGCCGTACATGTTGTCGATCAGCGATTGCATGTAGGCGCGCTCGGCGGGAGTCATCTCGCGGGTGGGGTCGCCGGTGTCCTTGAATTCGCCGACTTTCAGCGTTTCAGACTTAAGCTTCATCCAGCGCAGCAGATCGCCATAATTCACCCACTGCGCAATCACGCCGATCGAGCCCACGATGCTGCCGTTGTCGGCATAAATCTTGTTGGTGCCGGCGGAGACGTAATAAGCGCCACTAGCTCCGACGGTTTCAATGGAAGCCACAATGCGCTTTTTCTTCTCGTCGCGGATGCGCTTGACTTCGCGATAAATCTCCTCCGAGGCGGCCACGCCGCCGCCAGGGGAATTTACATGAATGATGATGGCTTTGATGGAATCGTCGTCGCCGAACTTCTTAAGTTGTCCGACAAGGGTTTTGGGGTCGAGGATGACGCCTTCGAGTTCGACGACGCCAATCTTGTCACCGAAGCCGCTAAGCGATGCCTGATCGCCGCCGGCGTGCAGCATCAGATAGACCAAGGTAAACACCGCCAGGGTGAACAGGAAGAAGGCTCCGCCACCGATGACGATCCAAAGCCAGGTACGGGAACGGGTGTTGTCAGGCATATGGTGAGAAGTAGTGTAGCACCGGGGAATGGCGGCGGGACGTTAAACACACTCGTAGCTATTCCTTCGGCCTAACACCCGTGATCAGGCTCGCAGATACCTTTCTAATTTTTCTCCCCACTTGCAGTGTAACGGGATGGCTAAGATCGATGCGCGCGACCGGATCAGTTTGGATTTCTCCATTCACTCTTACGGCCCCTTGCTTGAGCTTTCTTCCGGCGTCACTGACGGACTCCGCCAAGTCGACCCGGAAAAGCAGTTTGTCAAGGCGCACGCCGTTTTCCGTCACCTCGATCGCCACTTCCAGAACGTGATCAGGGATGCGGCCCTCCTGAAACTGCGCAGCCCAGTCCCTGGCCGCTACATCAGCTTCTTCTGCAGAATGAAAATCTTTCACGATCAGCTTAGCGAGAGACTTCTTGATCTCCATCGGATGCCGTTCACCAGTCAAGACACCTCGTTTGAGCTCGTCAATCTGGGCGGTCAACAAATCCGTCAGTAGGTCGTAGTAACTCCACATCTTCTCATCCGAGATCGCCATGATCTTGCTGTACATCTCCACGGACGGTTCATAGATTCCGATAGCGTTATCCAATGACTTCGACATTTTCTCCGGACCAGAGCGCCACCCTTCGAGAATCGGCGTGGTCAGCACGACTTGAGCTTCCTGTCCGTAGGCGCGTTGCAATTCGCGGCCTACCAGCAGATTGAATTTCTGGTCGGTGCCTCCCAGTTCAACGTCGGCTTCGAGAGCGACCGAGTCGTATCCCTGGGCCAGCGGGTAGAGCAGTTCGTGTACGGCAATCGGCTTTTCTTCCAGGAAGCGCTTGTGAAAGTCTTCGCGCTCGAGCATCTGCGAGACCGTGTATTTGGCCGCGAGACGGATGAAATCGTCAGCGGTGAACTTTGAAAACCAACGGCGATTGAAATCGATGACGGTCTTCTCGGGATCGAGAATCTTAAAGACCTGAGCTTTATAGGTTTCGGCATTCTGGGCGATCTGCTCGGGCGACAGCGGGGGACGGGTGACCGAGCGGCCGGTGGGATCGCCGATCATGCCGGTGAAATCGCCGATAAGAAAAATGACGGTGTGGCCGAGATCCTGAAAGTGTTTGAGCTTACGCAGAACCACGGTGTGACCGAGGTGAAGGTCGGGAGCAGTCGGGTCCATGCCGAGTTTTACCCGCAGCGGCTTGCCGGAGGCGCACGACTTTTCCAGTTTGGCGCGCAGATCGGCCTCACGAATTATTTCGGCGGAGCCTTTCTTGATGTAGGCGAGTTGTTCGTCAACCGGGGCGAAGTTCTGCATGCCCCGACATTATTACAGATTTCAGATATTAGACCGCGGATTCACCAGTCGTCGTCCCAGGACTTTGAACTTTCCCTCAAGCACGATGTTAATCGCCTCTGAGTATGCAATGTGTTCCTGCTCCAGAATGCGGGCGGATAGGGAGTGTTCGTCGTCGGTGTCGAGTACGGCGATCGTCTTTTGCACAATGATGGGACCGTGGTCGAGTTCTTCGTCCACGAAGTGAACCGTACAGCCGGAGACTTTCACGCCGTACGCAAAGGCTTGCTCCTGGGCTTCGAGGCCGGGGAACGCGGGCAACAGCGAAGGATGGATGTTGAGGATGCGATGCGGAAACTGCCGCACGAACCACGGCGAGAGCAGGCGCATGTATCCGGCGAGACAGACGAGGTCGGTGTTGTGTCGTTGCAATACTGCTGCGACTTCGCGGTCATGGGCTTCGCGCTCTTTGCCTTTAGAAGCGATTACTACGGAGGTAATTCCGAGGCGCTGGGCAGTGGCGATGCCTCCAGCATCGGCACGATTGGAAATCACGACTGAGATTCGTGCGTTGGGAATCTCGCCTTTAGCGACATTCTTGGCGATGGCTTCGAAGTTCGAGCCGCGTCCCGAGAGCAGGATGCCCAAGTTTTTCATCCTACCCATCATAAATCCACCACAGAGGCACAGAGCCACAGAGAAAACTAAAAGGCAATTCAACGCGCCTATGTTTGTTCCCGGGGGCTGCCTCAAAAGAATTTGTCGTCTCTCTATGTCCCTGTGGCTCTGTGGTGGATTGTCCGGTTCGGTTTGCTCCGCCGGATGCTGCTCCGATATAGTTTTCTTATGTATCAGGATTTCCATGCGGTGGACCGATGGTCGAAAAAAGAAGTCCACTGCATTTATCAGGCATTGATCGTTGCTATCGCCACCCGCCACGCTGACGCCGTGGACATCAAGTTTCTGGTGGATGGTCGGACGGTGTGGGTCGCTTTGCCACATCCGGCATGGGTGGAGTACGCGAATCGCACGGGCAAGGTGATTACCGATTCCCTGGCGATTGAGATTGCGGGCCATTACTTGAAAACTGCCTTGGAATCGGGCGAGGGAGTTGGGCGCGAGATGTATTCGTTGACCGTGGCGCAGACCCTGGACCATCTTGAGGCGATAGTTGGCGAAGAAGTTCAGGTTCCCTAAATCTTTCTGAGACAATTGTTTGTGGCTGTTTATCATCGTTTATCATCCAACTTGCGCCCCCATATCACTTGGAAGTCAGGGCGGAAAGAGGGACAATAGTAGAGTCTTCTTCCGGGCCTGATCTTGGGCCCGTCTATCCTTATGGCCAGCGTAACCATTGAAGTTGAATCCGCCGCCAGCGGCAATAAACCCCTCACCCAGTGGGTGGAGCAACTGGCAGAGTTGTGCAAGCCCGACCGCGTCCACTGGTGTGATGGTTCGGCGGCCGAGTACCAGACGATGTCGCAGCTGATGATCCAAACTGGTGTGGCGATCCCGTTGGATACAGCGAAACGGCCCAACAGTATTCTGGTGCGGTCGCATCCCGCGGATGTGGCGCGAGTGGAAGACCGGACATTTATTTGCTCGTTGAGCAAGGACGATGCTGGGCCGACCAATAACTGGGAAGATCCGGCCAAGATGAAGGAGAAGCTGCGCCAGCTTTTTGCCGGATCCATGGCCGGGCGCACCATGTTCGTGATTGCCTACAGTATGGGCCCGATTGGATCGCCCATCGCCAAAATCGGCGTCGAGGTTACGGATTCGCCCTACGTGGTGGCCAATATGCACATCATGGCAAGGGTGGGGACCAAGGTGCTGGAGGCGCTGGGCAACGCAGATTTTGTTCGCGGGCTGCACTCCATTGGCGCGCCGCTCAAGCAGACGGATCAGGATACGACCTGGCCGTGCAATTCCGAGCAGAAATACATTTGCCACTTCCCGGAGACGCGTGAGATTTGGTCATACGGTTCGGGATACGGTGGAAATGCGCTGTTAGGCAAGAAGTGCCACGCGCTGCGCATTGCATCTGTGCAGGCGCGGGACGAAGGCTGGATGGCGGAGCACATGCTCATCCTGAAGCTGATCAGCCCGTCCGGCGGAGTGAAGTACATTACTGGCGCGTTTCCGTCGGCTTGTGGGAAGACCAATTTGGCGATGTTGATTCCGACCATTCCCGGCTGGAGGGTGGAGACGGTCGGCGATGACATTGCGTGGATGAAGTTCGGCGCTGATGGCCGGCTCTACGCGATCAATCCTGAGTACGGTTTCTTTGGTGTCGCTCCCGGCACCAACATGAAGTCGAATCGCAATGCCATGCTGACTGCGACCAAGAACTCCATCTTCACCAACTGTGCGATGACGGCGGACGGTGATGTTTGGTGGGAAGGGATGACGGAGCAAAAGCCAGCGGAGTTGGTCGATTGGTTGCGGCGGCCATGGACGCCGTCAGCGGGCCGAAAGTCTTCGCATCCTAACGCGCGGTTTACCGTCCCTGCCAAACAGTGCCCGGCGATTGCGCCGGAGTGGGAAGACCCGAAGGGTGTGCCCATCGACGCAATTTTATTTGGCGGCCGGCGGGCGGGCGTCGTGCCTCTGGTGACTGAATCCTTTAGCTGGCAGCACGGTACTTTCCTGGGGGCGACTGCGAGCAGTGAGACCACGGCAGCCATCGCCGGCAAAGTTGGCGAACTGAGGCGCGATCCGATGGCTATGCTCGCGTTCTGCGGTTACAACATGGGAGATTACTTCGCGCACTATTTGAAAATCGGAGAGCGATCCTCGAAGCTGCCCAAGATTTTCTATGTGAACTGGTTTCGTCAGGATGAGAATGGCAAGTTCCTGTGGCCGGGCTACGGCGAAAACAGCCGCGTGTTGAAATGGGTTTTCGAACGTTGCGATGGCAAGGTACATGCCACAGAAACCCCCATTGGACGGCTGCCTGACCCCGCTGACCTTGACGTAAAAGGGCTCGACTTACCGCCCGCGACGCTGGCCAAACTGCTGAACGTGGATGTTCCAGGCTGGCTGGATGAAGTGCCCCGCATCAAAGAACACTTCGCCAAGTTCGGAGATCGTTTGCCCAAAGGATTGGACGATGAGTTGGCTGGCCTGGAGCAGAGGCTCAAGGCGGCGAAAAAATAGTCAGACTTTCTTGATCGCTCGAACGATGGCGACGAGGATCACCGCGCCGACGATCGCGACCAGAATATTGGGCAGCAGCCCACCGCTCGAGTAGATTCCCACCAAGCCGAGAATCCGGCTTCCAATAATTGCACCCACAATGCCGAGCAAAATGTCGGTGAGCGGACCGTAGCCCGAGCCTTTCATGATCTTGCCGGTGGCCCACCCGGCGATCAGGCCCACGATGATTATGTAGAGCAAAGTCATGCCTAGAAACATAGGGTCTCCTCTTAGCCAAGTCTCGGCGTGAAGACTGTATCAGGAGAACTGGGAGAAGCCTAGAGATGGACTATTTTGGCCGAATTCCAGCGACAGCCATCATCCGTCCGGTCACCCCTTTTTCAACGCGGTGAGAAAAGAGCAGATCCGTATGGCATGAAGTGCAAAGGGGCGAGGCATGGATGTTCTTGCGCGGTACTCCTGCGTCCATTAATTGGCGGCGATTGGCTTCGACCAAATCCAGAAAAATGTTTGTCGGCAATTCGCTATGGCCGGGAGCGCGGGCGGTGAGGAATAGAAGCGGGTACTTTTCGCGGACGGGATCGGACTCCGCAACTTCGCGGAAGAGATCGGCAGCGTAAGCGAACTGGGATTCAAAGTTCGTTCGGACTTCCTCCCCTACTTGGTAACAGCAGCCACGGATTCCCGGCCCGATGGCGGCCTCGATGTCCCGGGGCCGGGTACCAAAGCAGCCGCGCATTTCACCGACGCCCTTTTCGACGATCCTCCGAACGGTGCCACGCCAGCCGGCATGGAAGACTCCGACGGCACGGTTCTTGGTGTCTACGAGCACGACCGGAAGGCAGTCAGCGGTTTGGATGGCGAGCACGAGTCCGGGAGTATCGGTGATCAGGCCATCGCCGACGAGCTGTTCTTGAGGCGGTTTCGAGACACTGTGGATGAGATCGGAATGAATCTGGCGCAGGGTGATTAGGGGCCAGAGATGATTTCCGTCGACTGCGCCGACCTGTCGCTGAAACACGGCCCGGTTGCGCTCGACTGCGGCGCGAGAATCGTGCTTGGTGAAGCCCAGGTTGAGAGAATGGCCGCCGTAAATCTTGGAGATTCCGCTTTTTCGCGTGGAGAAGCCATGTAGCAGCCACGGAATTTGGGAAAGGGCAGGTACGGTGAGGGTAGATGACGTTGGCTTCCGGGCCGTGGGCACATAAACATCTTAGCAATACCTGTTACTGCTGCAGCCGTCAGACAGTTTCTCGAGCACGATTGCTCAGAGCAACGAGATTCGGCTCGTGCTTGTGCCAGTCTGTCGCTTGCTCATAGGTATTGGCCAGTTGGAGAATAGCGGCTTCCGACCACGGTGGCCCGGCGATCTGCAAACCAATTGGCAGTCCGGAGCGGGTGAATCCGCAGGGAACGGAAATCGCGGGCAGCCCCCAGACGTTGAACGGCCGAGTGTTACGCAACAAAACCAGTTCGCGAGGGCGCAAAAGATCAGGGTTCTGCTTGAGTTCGGCAAGTTGCGGCGCCGGAATCGGCACGGCTGGAGTGACGATAAAATCCAAGTTCGCGAATACGCTGTGGATTTCGTTGCGTGCTTTCACCAAATCCTGCCGGGCGGCTTCGACTTGCGCCTCTGAAATGTTCTGACCGCTGCGGATACGACGTAACGTTTCCGGCTGGTATAACTCTGGACTTTTTCTGACGAATTCCCGGTGAATCGCATACGACTCGCCAGCTTGCAGCGTGCGGTCGGTGGGGATTTCAAGATTGATCTCGCGAATCTCGCAGCCAAGATTCTTCAGGACAGCAAGCGCAAGTTCGACGACGGCGGCTACCTCCGAATCAAGGTCTTCGTAGAAGAACTTTCGCGGGATGCCAATGCATAATTTCTTAGTTTCAACTTGAAGAGCTGCGAGATAGTCAGGTACCGGTATGTCGGCGCTGTTCTTATCTTCCGGATCGAATCCAGCGATGGTTTGCAACAACACTGCGACATCGGAAACTGTTCGCGCAATCGGGCCAACGTGATCAAGTGACGAAGAAAGTGGAATTACGCCGCGCGTGCTGACTCGTCCGAAAGTGGGTTTGAACCCCACCGCTCCGCATTGCGCTGCGGGTTCGCGGACGGAACCGGCGGTGTCGGTGCCAATGGCTCCAAAGCCAAGGCCAGCGGCCACGGCAGCGGCTGATCCTCCGGATGATCCGCCGGCAATAAGGGCGGGGTTCCAGGGATTGTGGACTTCGCCGTAGTAGCTGATCATCGAGCTGCCGCCGTAGGCGAACTCGTGCAGGTTTTGCTTGCCCAGAAACACTGCACCGGCACTTCTTAAACGCTGCACGACTTCGGCATCCTGAGTTGGAACCCTGTCCTTGAACAAAGCGCTGGCCGCGGTGGTGCGGGTGCCGGCAGTATCTATGATGTCTTTCAATCCGAGGGGAATGCCGTGCAGCGGGCCGCGATCTTCTCCACGCAGGATCTCGGATTCGGCCTGTCTTGCCTGCTGCATGGCGGATTCCGCGGTTACGGTGATGAAGGCGTTGAGTGCCGGATTAAGTTTTTCGATCTGCGCCAGGCATTTTCTTGCCAGGTCCACTGGAGAGAGTTCCCGGTTGCGCAGCCGCCGGCTAATTTCCAAAATTGAAGTCAACATAAGTCTCGTCGAAGGCCTAGGCTTGCGTTGTTGCTGCCACTGCACGAAGGCCTATAATCTTACAGTCTGCCTTTCGGAGGTGTGAGGAAAACCCATGGCCCAGATGACAGCGACTCCCGTGACCACGCAAGGATTTCTGGTGGATGGCAAGTGGGTTGAAGAAGGCGACCCGATTGAGATTCGCGCGCCCTACGACCGGGGCGTGGTCGGCCGGGTATTTCAGGGCAGGCGAGAACACGCGGAAGCGGCCATTGCCGCCGCGGTAAAGGCTTTTGGCACCACGCGTCGTTTGCCGGCTTTCGAGCGGCAACGCATGCTGCGCCGTGTGGCCCAGGGCATCAGCCAGCGCAAAGAAGAATTTGCTCACACCATGGCGCAGGAGGCGGGGAAACCCATCAAAGCTGCCCGCACCGAAGTGGAACGCAGTATTTTCACGTTTACAGTAGCAGCGGAAGAGAGCACTCGCATTTATGGCGAGTATCTTCCGCTGGATTGGCAGGAATTTACCGTCGGGCGATGGGGAATCGTAAAACGATTTCCGCTGGGCCCGATTGCGGGCATCACTCCGTTCAATTTTCCACTCAACCTGGTGGCGCACAAGGTGGCGCCAGCCATCGCTGCCGGTTGCACCATGGTGATCAAGCCAGCGCCACAGACTCCGCTTACTGCGCTGCTGTTGGCGGAGGTAGTGCAGGAGGCAGGCTGGCCCGATGGGGCACTTAACGTGCTTCCACTTTCGAACGAAGATGCTGGGTTGTTGGTAACCGACGAACGCTTGAAGATGATCAGTTTTACCGGCAGCGCGCCGGTGGGATGGGACATCAAGCGGCGCGCCGGTAAGAAGAAAGTTTTGCTGGAGCTGGGAGGAAACGCAGGCGTCATTGTGCACAGTGACGCTGATGTAGTCTTTGCGGCAGAGCGCTGTGTGGCAGGCGGCTTTGGGTATGCAGGACAGACTTGCATATCGGTGCAGCGCATCCTGGTGGAGCGCTCGGTGTGCGCTAAGTTTACTGACGCTCTGCTCGCCGGGGTCAAGAAGCTCAAGAGCGGCGATCCGTTACACGATTCGACCGACGTGGGGCCGCTGATTCGTGAGAGTGACGCGATTCGCGCCAGCGAGTGGATCCAGGACGCGGTGGGTGGAGGGGCTCGTGTGCTCATCGGCGGACAGCGCCGGGGCTCGATGCTTGAACCTACGGTGCTGACCGGCACTCGCCCGGACATGAAAGTGAATTGCCAGGAGATTTTTGCTCCGGTGGTCACGGTCGAACCTTACGACGACTTTTACGATGCGATTCGACAGATCAACCGCTCGTCGTACGGCCTGCAAGTCGGCATTTTTGTACGGGATGCCAAACTGCTGTTCAATGCGTACGAAGAGTTGGAAGTGGGTGGCGTCATTGCCGGTGATGTTCCTACTTTTCGTATCGACCACATGCCTTACGGTGGCATCAAAGATTCCGGCTTAGGGCGCGAGGGTCTGCGCTATGCCATTGAAGAAATGACTGAGCCGCGGCTTTTGGTAATGAACTTGCGGTAGGCTTCCTGTTCAGTCAAATGGCTTTTTTGATCGTGAAGATGTTGGGCGAGATTTCCGCAGAAAAAATTCCCATCCATTGCACAAGCTGCGATTTGAAACTGCTATAATCCTTAGTTTCCAAACCACGCTCACGACAGTCTGAGACGCAACGGTTCATGCGGTTCCACAAAAGCACTGGGGCGAGGCACTCGTCCCGCTGCACTGAAAGCTCTGACTGATGCAGATTTTTCATCGCAGCACTAACACGATATCCCGCGCCACGATATACGGGGCCGTCTTCCTGATCGCTGCGCTGTTGTGGGCTGTACTGGAATTGCAGCGTTCGCCTTATATCACCTACGCCAAAGTGGCGCGACCGCAGCCGGTGCCGTTCAGTCACCAGCATCATGTGGCTGGGCTGGGAATTGATTGCCGTTACTGCCACACCTCGGTCGAGACTTCGAGTTTTGCCGGTATTCCACCCACCAAAACCTGCATGAATTGCCACTCTCAGATTTGGACTGGAGCGGCCTTGCTCGAGCCAGTGCGTGAAAGCTTTCGCAGCGGGAAATCGCTGGTATGGACGCGGGTGAACGATCTCCCCGACTTTGTCTACTTCAATCACAGCATTCACATCAATAAGGGCGTAGGCTGCAACACTTGTCATGGGCCGGTAGACCGCATGCCGCTGATGTTTAACGAATATTCTTTGCAAATGGAATGGTGCCTGGATTGTCATCGCGACCCGGCGAAGAACTTGCGCCCGCGCGACCAGGTTTTCAACATGCGCTACCAGCCGCCGTCGAGCCTGAAGCCGGTTACGATGGACGGCAAAGAATATACAGACCAGCTTTCCCTGGGAACGGATTTGGTGAAGAAGTACAAGTTGAGAACGGTGACGGACATTACGAGTTGTTCGACGTGTCACCGTTAAAGAGTTTTGATGATGAAGACGGAAGACGAAAACGGAAAGCAGCACCGCGAAGAGGTTTGTCCAAGCAAGAAGGGCACGCTTGATCTGGACGACGTTCGCGCTCGTCTGGCCGAGACTAAAGGACCGGAGTTCTGGCGTAGCCTGGAAGAGCTGGCCGGTAGCCCCGAGTGGCGGGAAATGATGCACCGCGAGTTTCCTAAAGGTGCGTCTGAGTGGCTGGACTCGGTCTCGCGACGCGGTTTCCTCAAGCTGATGGGTGCATCGCTGGCTATGGCTGGCATGACGGCCTGCACCAAGCAACCGCTCGAGCCGATCGTTCCTTATGTCCGGCAGCCGGAGGAGTTGATCCCGGGGCGGCCGATGTTCTACGCGACGGCTTTCACCATGGGCGGATACGCTGCGCCGCTTCTGGTCGAGAGTCACATGTACCGGCCCACCAAGATTGAAGGTAACGACAAGCATCCGGCGAGTTTGGGCGGGACCGACATATTCGCGCAGGCGTCGATTCTTGAGATGTACGATCCCGACCGCTCTCAGACCATCAACAATCTCGGCGAGGTTCGTACATGGGGCAATTTTCTGGAGGCGATTCGTGGACCGTTGAGCGCGCAAAAAGCGGTGCAGGGCGCGGGTCTTCGCATTCTTACTCGCACGATTTCGTCGCCCACACTGGCCGATCAAATACGCTCGCTATTGAAGCTCTTTCCGCAGGCCAAGTGGCATGTGTATGAGCCAGTGAATCGCGACAATGTACTGGAAGGTGCGAAGCTCGCGTTCGGCCAGCCAGTGGAGACACAATACAAGCTGGAAAACGCTGATGTCATAGTTTCTCTCGACGCTGATTTTCTCTCGGCTGGATTCCCTGGGAATGTGCGTTACATTCGCGACTTCGCCAAGCGCCGGGACCCGGATTCCGGCAAGATGAGCCGGTTGTATGTGGTCGAGAGCACGACCAGCGCTACCGGGGCTAAGGCGGACCATCGGCTGCCGATGCGTGCGAGCGAGATTGAGCGCGTGGCACAGATGTTGAACAAGTTTGTGGAGCAAGGCCATCCGTCAGACGTCTTTAGCAATCAGGGGGAAAAATTTGTGGCGGCGATCGCAAATGATTTGAGGGCTCATCGCGGATCCAGCGTTGCGATTGCCGGAGATCATCAGCCGCCGCAAGTGCATGCGCTGGCTCACCAGATAAACCAGATGCTCGGCAACGTCGGCAGGACAGTCTTCTACACCGATCCCGTGGATGCGAATCCGATCAACCAGACCGACTCGCTCAAGGGTCTGGTTGCCGACATGCGCGGGGGCAAAGTGGACATGCTGGTCATCATCGACGGCAATCCCGCGTACGATGCCCCTGCCGACCTGAACTTCGCTGACGCGCTCAAGAACGCGAACATTCCATTGCGCGTGCATCTGGGGCTGTACCAGGACGAAACTGCGGAACTCTGCCACTGGCACATCAACGAGGCGCACTACCTCGAAGCATGGGGCGACGCTCGCGCTTATGACGGTACGGTCAGCATTGTGCAGCCGCTGATTGCGCCGCTCTACGGTGGAAAGAGCGCGCATGAACTGGTAGCGACTCTGGCAGGCCAACCTGATCCCAGCAGCCATCAAGTGGTTCAAAGCTACTGGAAGAAGCAGCATACTGGCGCGGACTTTGACATGTTCTGGCGAAAGTCGCTGAACGACGGCTGGATTGAAGGCACGACGTTTGCGACAAGAATTCAAAACATCGACTTGGGGTTCTTATCCGACCGGCCGATCGGGGCTCGTGAATTTAAGGGCTTGGTTCAAGTTACGGACCGAAACGCAATGGATATCAACTTCCGTCGCGATCCCTCGATCCACGACGGTCGCTTCTCTAACAACGGTTGGCTGCAAGAGCTTCCCAAGCCGATGTCGAAGATGACTTGGGACAACCCGGTGCTGGTCGGTCCGGCCATGGCAGAACGGCTGGGGTTGAAGTCCGAAGACATGATCGCGGTGGAACTCAACGGGAAGAAAGTTACTGCTCCAGTCTGGGTTCAGGCTGGACATCCGGACAATTCGATCACAGTGTTCTTAGGCTACGGTCGGCGGCGAGCGGGACGAGTTGGAACGGGAGCAGGCTTCGATTTCTACGCGCTGCGTACCAGTTCCACCCCCTGGTTCACTGCCGGCGTGAGCATCAAGAAGACCGGCGAAACCTACAAGCTCGCCACGACTCAGGGTTATCAGACGATGGACACGCCGGTAGGCACGCGCCCGTTGGTGCGAGCCGCGAACTTGGAGGAGTATCACAAAGAGCCTGAGTTCGCGAAGGAAGAAGAGCCGCCGAAGGATCTAACTCTCTATAAGCCTTATCCCTACGAAAAAGAGCCGTACGCCTGGGGAATGGCGATTGACCTCACCGCCTGCGTTGGCTGCAACAACTGCATTGTGGCTTGCCAGTCGGAAAACAACATCGCGGTCGTGGGCAAGGAACAAGTTGTTTTAGGACGTCACATGCATTGGGTGCGCGTAGATGCGTACTACCAGGGTGATCGCGATAATCCCAAGGCCTATTTCCAGCCGGTGCCTTGCATGCAGTGCGAGAACGCGCCCTGCGAAGTGGTTTGCCCGGTAGGCGCGACCGTCCACAGCAGCGAAGGTTTGAACGATATGGTGTACAACCGCTGCGTGGGGACGCGCTATTGCTCGAACAATTGTCCTTACAAAGTGCGGCGATTTAATTTTCTGCTGTTTCAGGACTGGGAGACGCCCCAGCTGAAGATGATGCGAAATCCCGACGTCACCGTGCGCAGCCGCGGCGTGATGGAGAAATGTACCTACTGTGTGCAGCGCATCAGCGAACACCGGATTGACTCCGAGCGAGAAGACCGCAAGATCGCGGATGGCGAACTGCAAACGGCGTGCCAGCAATCGTGCCCCGCCAACGCCATCGTTTTTGGAAACATCAACGATCCCGATAGCCGGGTGTCGAAGCTCAAGAGCAATCCGCGAAATTACAGTCTGCTGGCGGACCTGAATACCCGGCCGCGGACGACGTATTTGGCGGAGATTCGTAATCCGAGCGAGGAGTTGGAGTCGTAGAAGGTCACAATTAAGACATGGACGAACGAATCGAACAAGGTGAAGCCGGGCGGGCTCCAGTCATGGAGCCGGGATACACATTCGGCACGGTCACGGACAAAATCAGTTCCATCGTGCTGACGCGGCCGACGTCCAATGGCTGGTTCCTGGGCTTCGGCGTGGCTTTCCTGCTGACCATGATGATGCTGTACGCCATCGCATATCTGTTTGTGAAGGGTGTGGGCATTTGGGGTGTGACGATTCCCATCGGCTGGGGATTTGCCATCATCAATTTCGTATGGTGGATCGGAATTGGACACGCTGGCACGTTGATCTCCGCCATCCTGTTACTGTTGCGGCAATCGTGGCGCAACTCGATCAACCGTTTCGCCGAAGCTATGACGCTGTTTGCGGTATCGGCAGCCGGCATCTTTCCTTTGATTCACGTGGGCCGGCCTTGGCTCGCGTATTGGCTGTTCCCGTATCCCAATTCCATGGGAGTGTGGCCGCAGTTCCGCAGTCCGCTGATCTGGGACGTATTCGCCGTCTCAACCTACGCCACGATTTCGCTGCTGTTCTGGTTTGTGGGACTGGTCCCTGACCTGGCTACGCTGCGCGACCGCTCGACCAACCGGGCGGCGAAAATTGTCTACGGAATTCTGGCACTGGGTTGGCGCGGCTCGGCGCGGCATTGGGATCGCTACGAAACCGCGTATCTGCTGCTGGCGGGACTGGCCACGCCGCTGGTGCTTTCGGTCCACACCGTGGTGAGTTTCGATTTCGCGGTCGGCATTGTCCCCGGCTGGCACACGACCATCTTTCCTCCTTACTTTGTAGCAGGCGCGATTTACTCGGGCTTCGCGATGGTGCTGATGCTGGCGATTCCAATCCGCAAACTGTATGGCCTGGAAGATTTCATCACCGAGCTCCATCTGCAAAATGCCGCAAAGGTGATGTTGGCGACGGGTCTGATTGTGGGCTATGGCTACATTATCGAAGCTTTCATGGGGTGGTACAGCGGCAATCGTTACGATGCGTTCACCCTGTGGAACCGGCTGCACGGGCCGTACCGTTGGGAATACTATGCGCTCCTGTTGTGCAATATCGTGATCCCGCAGGTGCTGTGGATCAGAAAACTGCGCTCTCGCCCCATAGCGTTGTTTTTCGTATCACTCGTCGTTCTAGTCGGCATGTGGCTGGAGCGCTTCATCATCGTAGTGGTCAGCCTGCACCGCGATTTCCTGACCTCGTCCTGGGGAATGTATTACCCGACGCGCTGGGATTGGATGACCTACATTGGCACCATCGGCATGTTCCTCGCGGCCATGTTCTTGTTCGTGCGGCTGCTGCCGATGATCTCGATCTTTGAGATGCGCACCCTGCTGCCTGAGGCGGAGGTGAAGGAGTGAAGCGCGCGCCGATTTACGGGACGATGGCGGAGTTTGATTCGCCCAGCGATCTGGTCGCGGCGGCTCATCGCACGCATGAAGCGGGATATCAAAAAGTGGATGCGTACAGCCCGTTTCCCATCGAAGGTCTGGCGGAGGCGGTGGGGTTTCACAAGAACCGCGTGCCGCTGGTGACTCTAATCGGGGGCTTGGTCGGCGGGATTTCGGGATATCTGTTGCAATACTGGATTTCGACCAGCAGCTATCCCGTCAACGTGGGAGGCAAACCATATCATTCGTGGCCGGCGTTCATCATCGTGACGTTTGAGATGACGATTTTATTTGCCGGAATTTCCGCAGTGTTCGGCATGCTGGCGCTGAACGGGTTGCCCATGCCTTATCACCCGGTGTTCAACGTGCCGCGCTTTGCTTTTGCCACCAAGGACCGGTTCTTTTTGATTGTGTTCGCTTCCGATCCTAAATACAGCCCGGTGGACACGCGTCGCTTCCTGGAGAGTTTGGGAGGGCGGGCCATCTCGGAGGTCCCCGACTAGACCATGTGGACCTTGCAGAGAATTTCGCCGCTGGGATTGCTGGCTGTGCTTGCGCTGGCGGGATGCCGCCAGGATATGCATGACCAGCCACGCTTCAAGCCCTTGGCGAAGAGCGATTTCTATGGCGATTTGCGGTCGGCGCGCGCGCCTGTCGAAGGCACAGTGGCGCGGGGTCAACTGCATGAAGATACGTATTTTTACACGGGCAAAGTAGGCAGCAATCCCGGCGACTATTTGCCGTTTGCCGCGAATGAAGAAGTGCTGGCGCGAGGGCGTGAACGCTTCAATATTTACTGCTCCCCTTGTCACTCGCAGTTGGGAGATGGAAACGGCGTGATTGTGCAGCGCGGTTATCGCCAGCCGCCTTCTTATCACACGGAAAGGCTGCGCAAAGCGCCCTTGGGATATTTCTTCGATGTGATGACGAATGGATTTGGCGCCATGCCGGACTATGCCTCGCAGATTTCAGCTCGGGATCGCTGGAACATTGTTGCTTACATCCGGGCGCTACAACTGAGCCAGAATGCGTCGGCGGCAGATATTCCGGCGGGACAGAAAATACCTTCACCGGCCCCAGTGTTCCGCAGTGAACCGGGATCCGGAGCTATGCTGCCCGAGATGCAATCGACTTCTGACCCGGCAAAGGGAGACGGTCCGCAATGAGCGCGGCTCGACCGAACCAATCCGAAACCATGGCCCCGCCAGTGGCCAGGATCATCCAGCGATATTCGCTGGTTGTCGGCCTCATTTTTGCCGTGATTGCCCTGGGAGGCGCGTTGCTTCGGCCAGACGAATTCTTCCGCGGCTACTTGCTGGCATATATGGATTGGCTGGGCGTGACTCTGGGATCGATGGTCATTCTGATGATCCGCCATCTGACTGGCGGCGGCTGGGGCACGGTAATCCGGCGAATTCTGGGTGCGGCGATGCGTTGTGTGCCCCTGATGACTATCTTATTTGTGCCGATTCTGTTTGGGCTTCCCCGGCTCTACATCTGGGCGAGGCCGCTGGATTCGATTGCCGATAAACATCTACGAGAACATTTGCAGGAGATCACAAAATCGTATCTTTCGGTGAACGGATTTATCGTCCGTGCCGCGATCTACTTTGCCATCTGGAATCTACTGTCATTTTTCCTGACCAAGTGGTCACGAGAACAGGACCAACCGCCGGTGAGGGACAACAAGCGCTTCAAGGTGCTGAGCGGGCCAGGGATCATTCTGTATGCCTTCACGGTGTCGTTTGCCGCCATTGACTGGGTCATGTCGATCGATCCCAGTTGGATTTCGACCATCTATGGTTTAGTGATCCTGATTGGGCAATTGTTGTCGGCCATGTGTTTCGCCATCGTGGTGGAGCGAATCTTGGTGAAGTACAAGCCAATGTCGGATTGGCTGAAGCCGGAGTTTGTACACGATCACGGGAAGTGGATGCTGACGTTCATCATGGTGTGGGCATACTTCTCGTTTTCGCAGTGGCTGATCATCTGGGCGGGCAACCTGCCTGATGAAATCACCTGGTACATGCGTCGACTGAACGGTGGCTGGGGCTTCGTCGGGCTGTGGCTGGTGGTGTTCCATTTCGCCGTGCCTTTCGTGATCCTGCTTTCGCGTTCGTTCAAGCGCGACATTACACGAATGGTGTGGCTGGCGGTGTGGATGCTACTGATGCGTTACCTGGATTTGTTCTGGAACATCGAGCCGAATTTCTCACGGCGGTTGAATGTGACTTGGGCCGATATAGTTTTGTCAGTAGCTATGGGCGGTATCTGGTTGTGGTTTTTCTTCCGCAATTTGAATTCGATGCCGCTCCTGCCGGTCAATGACGTCGACGCCAGGGAAGTACTGGAGCCGGCGCATGGCTGAGCAGGTAAAACACGAGGCTGGGGCGCCCGGAGTCGAGCTCCAGGATTTGACGCCGCGCAGTGTCTACGGCTTTCTCGCAGGGCTGGCCGTGGCCGTGATCGTTGTGGCTGTTCTGCTTTTGGGCCTCTACCATGCCATGGATGCGTTCGAGCGCAGTCATCAGCCGCAGCAGAGTCCGCTAGTGCAGCAAACTCAAGCCGACACACGGGAAGTTCCGCCTAACGAGATCAACACTTTCCCACAACCCCGCTTGGAGAAGAACGAACGGTCAGAAATCAACCAGTTCCTTCTGCGGGAAGAACAAAGTCTCAATAGTTATGGTTGGGTGGATCAGCAGGCAGGTGTAGTGCGAATTCCAATCGACAGAGCCATACAGTTGATCGCCCAACGCGGACTGCCGACTATGCCGAAGGCCGGAAGCGTTCCGCCGCCCTCGGAGGTGAGTGTTGTGAACCAGGCCACGCAGCGGGCTGATACCGGCAACCTGTCGGCGGCGAAAGGCAAGAAGCGGTGATGACTAGAACAAGACATAGCATCGCTAGATCGATCGCCATCTCGATCCTCGGCGCGACCTGGCTGGCGGCGACTGCTTTCGGGCAGGGAATGACGCAGGGGATCATGTCGCCGCCCGCAAACATGCGGCCACCGGGGTTAAAGAATGTCGGCATCGAGCAACACCTGAACGACCAGATTCCGCCGGATCTTGTCTTCCACGATGAAACCGGCCAATCGGTTCGCTTAGCCGATTATTTTGGCAAGAAGCCACTGATTTTGAATCTGGTTTACTACCAATGTCCGATGCTATGCGGAGAAGTTCTCAGCGGGCTCGAAAGCGCCTTACGGGTGCTGAAGTTTGATGTCGGCAAGGAGTTCGACGTTCTCACTGTGAGCTTCGATCCCAAGGAAACGCCGCAAATGGCAACCGCGAAGAAAGCGGAGTTCCTCAAGCGCTATGGCCGGCCCGGGGCTGCTGAAGGCTGGCATTTCCTGACCGGCCCTGAGAGTTCGATCGCTACGCTAACCAAGGCTGCGGGTTTCGACTACGAATACGATCCCAAGACTGGCCAGTTCGCCCATGCGACCGCCATTATGGTACTCACTCCCGAAGGCAAGATCGCGCAGTACTACTACGGAGTAGAGTTCGCACCCAAAGACTTGCGTCTGGGATTGGTTCAGGCCTCGCAGAACAAGATTGGAAGCATCGTTGACGAGGTGTTGCTGTATTGCTACCACTACAACCCCGACACGGGAAAATACAGCGCGATTATCAGCCGAATTCTGAAGATTGCCGCCGGCACCACCATCTTCATGCTGGGAACGTTTTTGATCGTGATGTTTCGTCTCGGGTCTGCGTCGGAACGAAAGCAGCGAGCTGTCTAGACTATGTTCGATAACCTTCCACTTTGGCCAGCACGAGCCTCTGCCGGGGCGGGAAATGTTGATGCGCTTTACATTTTCCTGATCCTACTGTCAGCGTTCATGAGCATCGCCATCTTCACGATGATCATCGTGTTCGCGTTGCGTTACCGGCGCCAACCCGGTCGCGTGGCCGAGCAGATCGAAGGTTCGACCGCTTTGGAGATTACCTGGTCAGTGGTTCCGCTGGGAATCTTTATGGTCATCTTCGTGTGGGGCGCTTTCATTTTCTTCCAGGAGCGGACTCCTCCTCGGGATGCGACTGAAATCTATGTTGTCGCTAAACAATGGATGTGGAAGCTGGAACACGTCGAGGGTCAGCGCGAGATCAACGAACTGCACGTGCCGATGGGACGCGACGTGAAAATGATCATGACGTCACAGGACGTTATTCATAGCTTTTACGTTCCGGCGTTTCGCATCAAGCAGGATGTGCTTCCCGGTCGATATACCACGGCATGGTTCCGTGCCACCAAGCCCGGCGTGTATCACTTATTTTGCGCGGAGTATTGCGGCTCGCAACATTCAGGAATGATTGGCCAGGTGGTGGTGATGGAGCCGGCGCAATATCAAGCATGGCTCTCGGGAGGAAACACGTCGGGCTCTCTAGCTTCGAACGGCGAGAGTATTTTTCAGCAGCTCGGCTGTGTGACCTGTCATCGCTCTGACACTCAAGGCCGCGGCCCCAACCTTGTGGGGGTCTTCGGCAAACCGGTGCAACTGGAAGACGGGCGGACCGTCATTGCCGATGAGAACTATGTCCGCGAATCGATCTTGAGTCCCAGCGCGAAGGTGGTGAAGGGTTTCAAGCCGATCATGCCGGTTTTTCAAGGACTGGTCAGTGAAGAGCAATTGACCGAACTGGTGGCGTACGTCAAATCTCTGAGTGCGCCGCCCAGCGCCGCGGGCGCGAAGGTGCAGGAATCGAAGGTGCAATAGTTATGGCGACGGCTGTCATTACTCCCGAACGCGAGAACTATCTCAACCAGGAATATGGCATCAAGTCCTGGCTGTTGACTACGGACCACAAGCGAATCGCGCTGCTTTATCTGGTGTCGATCACTTTCTTCTTCTTTATCGGAGGATTTTTCGCCCTGCTCATTCGGCTGGAGCTTCTGACTCCTGCTGGCGATTTAGTGCAAGCTGATACTTACAACAAGTTGTTCACCATGCACGGCATGGTCATGGTCTTCTTCTTTTTAATTCCTTCCATTCCCGCTGTCTTGGGCAATTTTCTGGTGCCGCTGATGATCGGCGCCAAGGACCTTGCGTTCCCGCGTATCAATCTACTGAGCTGGTATCTATACATTATTGCCGGGATACTCATGCTGCACTGCATCTGCACCGGCGGCGTCGATACCGGCTGGACCTTCTACACACCGTTCAGCACTGCGTTTAGCAATACCAAGGTGGTCGAAGCAGGAGTCGCTATTTTTATCGCCGGCTTCTCGTCCATTCTTACCGGTTTAAACTTCGTGGTAACGATTCACCGCATGCGGGCGCCGGGGATGACGTGGTCTCGCCTGCCACTCTTCATCTGGGCGCACTACGCCACCAGCGTCATTCAGCTGTTGGGTACGCCGGTCCTGGCCATTACGTTGTTGCTTGTAGTCTTCGAACGTGTTTTTCATCTCGGGATATTCGACCCCACGCGCGGCGGCGACCCTCTGCTCTTCCAGCATCTGTTCTGGTTCTACTCCCACCCCGCGGTGTACATCATGATTCTGCCGGCTATGGCGGTGGAAAGCGAAGTGGTCGCCTGCTTCACTCGCAAACGAATCTTCGGCTACAAGTTTGTAGCGATGTCCAGCATCGCGATTGCTGTTTTCGGATTTCTGGTTTGGGCGCACCACATGTTTGTCGCCGGCATCTCTCTCTATTCCGCGTTGATCTTTTCTGCGCTGAGCTATCTGGTCGCAGTGCCATCGGCCATCAAAGTCTTCAACTGGACTGCGACCATGTACAAAGGGTCGATTACCTTCACTACGCCCATGCTCTACGCCTTCGGTTTCATCGGACTCTTTACCATGGGCGGACTGACGGGATTGTTCCTGGCTGCGCTGGGCATAGATGTTCACGTGACCGACACTTATTTCATCATCGCCCATTTCCATTACATTATGGTCGGCGGTGCTGTCATGGGTTATCTCGGCGGCTTGCACTTCTGGTGGCCGAAGATTTCGGGGCGAATGTACCCGGAGTGGCTGGGAAAATTTGCCGCGCTCATTGTTTTCCTGGGATTTAACCTGACGTTCTTCCCGCAATTCATTCTTGGCTACATGGGAATGCCGCGGCGGTACTGGCAGTATCCGCCGGAGTTTCAGGTGTTGAATGTGCTCTCCACTGCGGGCTCGACCATCCTTGCGGTGGGATATGTTTTGCCCATGGTGTACTTCCTGTGGTCCATGCGCTACGGAAAACTTGCCGACGACAACCCCTGGGGCGCGGCTGGCCTCGAGTGGCAAACCACGTCGCCACCACCCACCTTCAATTTCGACGTTCCGCCGGTGGTGACCTGGGAAGCCTACAACTACGAGGAGATTCCCGCGCCAGCGGAGGAGGTTTCCGTTGAGCGATAGCCCAGTCGCGGTTGAACATCACGGTCCGGAATTACTCCATCACTTCACCAGTGTGCAACAGCAGCGCGACGCGGCGTCGCTCGGCATGTGGCTGTTCCTTGGCACCGAGATCATGTTCTTCGGCGGGATGTTTCTCGCCTACCTCATCTATCGCCTCTGGTATTTCAACGAGTTTGCGGCGGGCAGCCGGAGTTTGGACATCACTCTGGGAACGGTCAATACCATCGTCCTAATCTGCAGCAGCTTGACCGTCGCGCTCGGGGTTCGCGCCGCGCAGATGGGGAAACGTAAACTGCTGATTGTTCTGCTCCTGCTTACGTTGATTTTCGGTCTCGCGTTCCTGGGGATCAAGGGTGTCGAATGGTATGCCAAGTACAAAGAGCACCATATTCCGGGAGCGTCTTTTGATGTCTCGGACCTGATCCGCGACTATCCACAAATTCACATCGACCCGGCGCACGCACAGATTTATTTTTCTCTCTACTTCGCCATGACCGGACTGCACGCGCTGCACATGATCATAGGGGTAGGACTGTTTACCTATTTGCTCTATCACTCCATGAAGGGCCGCTATGGGCCGGAGTACTACACGCCGATTGAGATGGGCGGTCTGTACTGGCATTTCGTGGACGTTGTGTGGATCTATCTTTTTCCGTTGCTGTATCTGATCGACCGGAAGCCGTTGGGGTGAGCCGCCATGTCTGAACACGTTCTTTCGAGCAAGATGTATTACGGAATTTGGATCGCGCTGATGATCTTGACGGTGGTAACGGCGAGGGTCGCCTTTATCGACCTCGGCCCATTCAACACTGTCGTGGCACTGGTAATCGCGACCTGCAAAGCCCTGCTGGTGGTGCTGTTTTTCATGCACGTGAAGTACGCCAGCGAGAAGTTGATCAAGATGGTGATCTTTGCCTCGATTTTCTGGTTGTTGCTACTGCTGCTTTTGAGCCTGGCGGATTATGGGACAAGGTATGTGAGGCATGCATAGGCGATAGATCCGATCTGATCTGGCAACGCGCAGCGTCATGCAATGTTGCTTGCCATCCCGGGCAGACCGGTGGTAGCTTTCGATGGTCATGGCATCGCCTGTACCCGCCATAGTCGAGAAGGGGTCCTCTCTGGGCTACATTGCCGCCTTCATGCTGCATACCTATGTTGCATACAGTTGCGCCATGCATCTTTCGGAGTGGCTGGTGTTTCATTGGTTCGGTTGGGTTGCGCCGATATTACACGTTTCAATTGACATACCGGCAACGGATTGGTACCTACAGCATTTCGAGTTGATGACCATTCTTCCTGCTTTGTTGGTTGGGTACGTCAACGTCGCGCGCATTCTACCGGGTATCATTCGCAACTTCATGCATGAAGGACGGTATTCAATTTCAACTTGGGCATGGATTTTTCCAACGATGGTGCTGTTATACAGAATGCTGGAATACCATGCTCCGTCGTCTGTGCTGCTCGGCGGTTCGATGACGGCGATGAAGTATTTCTTTGAAATTCAGACAGTCATGCCTACTTGGCAGAACCCACTCGCCAGCGACCCCGTCCGCGTGTGGGCGCAAATGTCGGTTACGGCACCGTTTTACGCCGGGGTTGCTTACAGCTTGGGTGCTCTAGCATCTAAACATAAGCTACTGACTAAACTGTTCACATTTGAAAAGCACAGCAAGATGCCGACTCCGCAGGAGCCGTGACCTACATCCCAACGATCACACGCCGATACCGCTCTCGGATAAGTGACGCAATCAGGCGAATTACGCCACCCATTGTTGGCGTTCCTACCCAGCCATTTACGAGACAGCCTAAATCTTCTAGTCTGAATTCTCTCCATGCCCGACAATTTCGCCGCACTCGCTCAAGCTTCGAAGTCTGCGCAAATCGATGCCGCTGCTCTGGCCGCCGCGCTCAAACGCGAACTGCGAGGTGAAGTCCGCTTCGATGACGGCAGCCGCGCTCTCTACGCCACTGACGGGTCGAACTACCGGCAGGTGCCGATAGGTGTAGTGCTGCCCCGCGACGTGGACGACGTCGTTGCCGCGATCGCAGTGGCACGGAAATTCAGCGCGCCAATCCTATGCCGCGGTGGAGGAACTTCGCTTGCCGGGCAGTGCTGCAACGTCGCTGTGGTACTCGACTTTTCGAAGTACATGGCGAAGATTTTGGAAGTTGATCCCGCCCGTCGCATCGCCAGAGTACAGCCTGGCGTGATCCTCGACAATCTGCGTAACGCGGCGGAGAAACATCGTCTGACCTTCGGGCCTGATCCAGCGACTCATGATCGCTGCACTCTCGGTGGCATGATCGGCAACAATTCCTGCGGGGTGCATTCGGTGATGGCGGGGAAGACGGATGACAACATCGAAGAACTGGAAGTCCTGACTTATGACGGCCTGCGGATGAAGGTCGGCCAAACGTCCGAGGAGGAACTGGAACGAATCATTCGCGAAGGCGGCCGGCGGGGTGAAATCTACGGGGGTCTTAAGAGGCTACGCGATCGCTATGCGGATATGGTTCGCCAGCGCTATCCCAATATTCCAAGGCGAGTCTCGGGATACAACCTGAATTGGCTTCTTCCGGAGAATGGTTTTCACGTGGCCCGGGCGTTAGTGGGGTCGGAAGGGACGTGCGTCACGGTGCTTGAAGCATCTTGCCGCTTGGTGGAGAGTCCGCCCGAACGCGTGCTGCTGGTTCTGGCCTACGCAGACATCTTTCAATGCGCCGATCGTGTGCCGGAAATCATGGCTCACGGACCCATCGGACTCGAAGGTGTGGACCACCTGCTGGTGGAATACACGCGGCGTAAGGGGATCAATTCCGAAGGCCTTGCCCTATTCCCACCGGGCGGAGGATGGTTGCTGGCGGAGTTCGGTGCCACAACGCAGGCGGAAGCGGAATCGCAAGCACAGAAGTTGATGCACACGCTGGCACGAGGTTCCAGCCCTCCGCAGATGCGGCTCTTCACCGACAAGCAGCAGATAAAACGAGTTTGGGAAGTGCGGGAATCCGCCCTGGGAGCGACTTCTCACGTTCCGGGCGAACCCCTGGAGTGGGAAGGCTGGGAAGATGCGGCGGTGACACCCGAGAGACTTGGAAGCTATTTACGTGACCTGAGCAAACTGATGGCCGGTTATGGCTATCACAGCGCCATGTACGGGCACTTTGGACATGCTTGTGTCCACATGCGCATCAATTTCGATTTGCAGTCGGTCACAGGCATTGCCAAGTATCGCAAGTTTGTCGAAGAAGCTGCGGATCTGGTGATCGGCTATGGTGGTTCGTTGTCGGGTGAGCATGGCGATGGGCATTCGCGGGCGGAGTTGTGGCCTCGCATGTTTGGCCCGGAACTCATGCAGGCGTTTCGGGAGTTCAAGGCACTGTGGGACCCGGCGTGGAAAATGAATCCGGGGAAGTTGGTGGAACCCTACAAATTAGATGAGCATTTGCGCCTCGGCGCTGAATATCGTCCATGGGAGCCGGAGACGCATTTCAAGTTTCCTGAAGACCATGGCAGTCTGGCCAGCTCGACTTTGCGCTGCGTAGGGGTGGGAAAATGCCGGCACTACGACGGAGGCGTGATGTGCCCGAGTTTCCGAGTGACCGGGGAAGAGCAACACTCCACGCGAGGCCGCGCTCACTTGCTATGGGAGATGACCAAGGGCGAGGTAATTCGTGACGGCTGGCAGGACGAGCATGTGAAAGAGTCACTCGACTTGTGCCTCGCCTGCAAGGGATGCAAGAGCGATTGTCCCGTCGGCGTCGACGTGGCCACGTACAAAGCGGAATTTCTTTCGCATTATTACGAAGGACGGCGCCGTCCGCGTAGCGCGGTTGCCTTCGGAAATATCGCCACATGGGCTCGTCTGGCTTCGGTCGCGCCCAGTTTCGCGAATCTGGTAACGCAGACGCCGCTGCTACGAGACGTCGCGAAGTTTGCGGCGGGAATGCCACGGCAGCGAAGCATTCCAGCTTTTGCTCGAGAAACGTTTCGCGCATGGTTTAGCCGGCGGCAGCCACGCAATCGCAATGGAAACCCAGTACTGCTCTGGCCGGACACCTTCAGTAACTATTTCCTGCCTGACACCGGCAAAGCCGCGGTCGAAGTTCTGGAAGCAGCGGGCTTCCATGTGCAGCTCCCTAAAGCTGGCTTGTGTTGCGGGCGTCCGCTCTACGACTGGGGAATGCTGGAGCGCGCGAAGGGTTTGCTCTTGAACATTCTGGACGCGCTTGTGCCGGAAATCGAAAAGGGAACTCCGTTGGTAGTTCTGGAGCCGAGTTGCGCGGCAGTATTCCGCGATGAATTGACCAACTTATTTCCTCACGATCCGCGGGCACAGGCGCTCTCGCGACAGACGCTGTTGCTAAGCGAGTTCCTCACACAAAGGGCAACGAATTTCCGGCTCCCGAAGCTGCAACGGCGGGCGCTCGTCCACGGACACTGTCATCACAAGTCGATCATGAAGATGACGGACGAGGAAACGGTCTTGCGGGAAATGGGAATCGACGTCTACGCCCCGGCGCCGGGCTGCTGCGGTATGGCTGGATCTTTTGGCTTCGAAAAAGACAAGTATGCGATCTCGATGGCAGTTGGTGAACTGGAATTGCTGCCAGCAGTGCGGGAGGCGGCACCGGACTCGCTGATCATCGCGGATGGATTTAGTTGCCGCGAGCAGATCGCCCAAGGTACGAGCCGCCGTGCTTCGCATCTGGCGGAAGTAATTCAGACCGCTCTGCAGTCGCGCTAACCTGCTGATACTAAAACAGTAAGTGAAGTATCGCCAAGGATGCCCGGATTCTGGGAGAATAGAGGTACCGGTAGCTGGCCCACCCGGTACGCCGATACCACCATGATCCGCGACAACGAACCCGCCGTTGCCGTTACCGACCGCCAGGTCGCGGATATGCCGAGTTCACTCTCCACGCAATCGATCCCGACTGATTCCGCCCTGCACGGCTCGGTGCTGGTGCTGATTCAGTTCGATGTCTGCGAGGAAATCCGACTGGATCAGTTGCAGCAGATTTTTGGAGCACGCACGCTGGAACATCCCACGCTCAAACATCAGGCTCCGGGATACGTTCGGTACGAGCGTCCTCCGGTGGTGGAGCCGATTGAGCCTCTGGTACTGGAGAGCGGCGAGAGGCTGGATGGCCAGATCAAGTACTACGACTATGGCGTGGTGAGCGTGGTGCTGGAGCTACCTTTTTCTGGCGATTGGGACACGCTGATTCGTCGCGGAAGCCGCTGGGTCTGGGACGTGGATTTTTCGGCTCATGCCTCTCGCATCGCGCGTCAAAAGCTGGAGCATGCGGCGCCGGCGCTGGTCAAGCCTTACAAAGAATGGCTGAGCGAGGACTACTTCATTTTTCACGTCCGCGAGATGGCGGGATCGCCATCGGCCGACGAAGTGTGCAAGACGCAGGGTGCGCACATTGCCCAGATCGTACGTGGCGAGACGGGACAACTTTCCGATGGCGAACGCAATGAAATTCTGCAATCGCGGATTTCGTATTATCCCAATGATTTGGCAGTGATCGGCTGGAATGCAGCTTTTCTTTACGACACGGAAGCCGGGGCGGAGACTGCGATCCAGTTGCTCGAGTACGCTAACTCGCAGTTGCTGGAATTCCGCCATTATGATGAATTGCTCACCCGTGAGCTGGCACTGGTTTATGCCTCGCTGGATGAAGGGACCGGAATCCTGGCGCGTTGGCGGTTGGCGCGTGCCGCAACCAAACTGCATACCGTACTGCTCGACGTGAATGAACTCACCGAGCATGCCGACAATGCCATCAAATTCCTCAGTGATATGTTCTCGGCCCGCCTGTACAAGTTGGCAGCAGCCAAAGTTGGCGTGCCAGATTACAAAGACCTGGTCACGCAAAAGGTGCAAACTGCCGAACAGCTTTATCGCTTCATGGTGGACCAGTTCAACCAGAGCCGGGCATTCTTCCTGGAATTGACTGTCGTCATCATTCTGGTGATTGAGTTGATCTATTTCTTTCGTGGCAAACCGGTGTGATGAAAAGCAATTCTCAATAGTCACTTTTCAGTTGCCCACCTAGCTATTTGCGCGGTTGTCGTTCTATCCTGAAATCCTCAATGCGAGGACTCAATGGCAAGCGTGTGCTGATCACGGGCGGCGCCAGTGGCATTGGCGCTGCTACGGCCAGCCGTTTTCTGGAGGAAGGTTCGGCGGTTTGTGTACTCGACCGTGACGCCAAGGCTCGCGAGCAGATTCAAAAGCAACTTCCGGCGCTGGCTGGAACTTTGTCTGCGGACGTGTCTGATCTCACGCAGGTGCAGTCTGCATTCGCCGAGGCGGTGCGGATCATGGGCGGTGTTGATGTGCTCGTCAACAATGCCGGCATCAGCATTCGACACAACTTCCTCGATATCACCCCTGCGGAATGGGACAAAGTACTCGCGGTGAATCTGACGGGTGTGTTCTATGTGGCGCAGACAGCCGCACGGCACATGTGGGAGCGTGGCAACGGGGTGATTTTGCAAACAGCGTCGACCAACGGAGTCATGGGCTACCCCTATTATGCCGACTACAACGCAACCAAGGCCGGGGTGATTGAGCTGACCCGATCGATGGCGCTCGAGCTGGCGCCCAGGGTGCGGGTGTGCGCGGTGGCGCCGGGATACGTGCTTACACCAATGCAGCGCGCGGAGTATACCGACGCCATGCTCGACGAGGTGAATGCAAAGATTCCCCTGCAGCGGCACGCCAAGCCAGAGGAGATTGCGGCGCTGTTCGCGTTCCTGGCCTCAGATGATGCAGCTTACATGACCGGCCACGTGTACACCGCCGATGGGGGCGAGACCGCCGGTGGTTTGGCGAGCCGCTAACCGTGCTCTCTCTGAATAACAACAGCTCAAGTTCATGGCGGTTACTTCCGTCATCCTCTCCGCGGCCTGGACCGGCTGCAAGCAGCCATCCAGGCCGTAAAATCCCACAAGGAACATGGAATCAGGAGCAACCACCTACGAAGCCATGCGGCGAAGTACCCGGCTGCGCGCACAGATTCCTCTCCGCATCACTAGCCTAGATCCGGGAGTCAGCCTCAGCGAGCATTGCCAGACCGTGGTAGTGAACTGCGAAGGTTGTGGGGTGCGTCTCCCGCGAGCCGTGAACGTGGGGCTGCGAGTCTCGATTGAAGACTTGCCGGGCGGACTCAGCGTCCGGGCACGAGTTACGAGCAGTGTTGCGCTGGGCAAGGATTGGCTGGTGGGAATCGAGTTGGAGCAACGGGGCAATATCTGGTCGATTCAGCCCGCGCCAGCGGACTGGACGAGCGGACCTAGTCCGGCAGCGGCTAGCATCCCTGCTCCGCCAAAAAAGGGTGAGTGGCCTTACGCGTTGTTCTCAGGTAAGGGCGAAGCCCACCCCGGCCGCAAGTAACACTCTTTCCTGGAAAGTACATCTGGATAATCCTGCCGCAGGACTTACGATTGAGAGGCGCGCTCGGCGTTGATCATCTTGAGGTAGCGGTTATCGTAGAGCACCGTGCTGTTCTGAACGAACTCCAGAATGCGATGCATCTTGTCTTTGTCCTCGCGGTTCAATTCCTTGAACTGCACTGCGAGTCCTATTCCCGGATCAATTCGGGCAACTGTGCCGGGAGCATGGAGCTGGCCGTCATCGACGGAAAAGGTCAGTTTGAGCTCAGTACCTGGGGGGACGATGTTACTGGTTTCAACGTAGCAGCCACCCAGGCTGATGTCGGTCAAATTGGCGAAGAGCGGACCGGAGGCCCTGTCGGGGTGGACCTCGATGGTGACACGGCATTTCAGCCGGGCATGTTGACGGCGGTTCTTGTGGGCAGGATGCCGCTGCTTCTCCAGGTACATCCGGCGATCTGCTTCAGCCAGAAGTTCTTCCGCATCCTTGCCGTCGTCAGGGTATACGGCTTGTCCGACGCTTAGCGACAGGATGTCTTCGGCACAAACTTCCACTCCCGCCTGTTTCGCCAGCGCGCGAAGTTGATCGGCTTTCTTGGCTGCGGAGTCGGTGGGCAGACCGGGCGCGACCACCACAAATTCGTCTCCGCCCATGCGTGCTACGTAATCATATTCACGGCAGCTCTCCTTGAGTGCCTGAGCAAACAAGCGCAGGACACGATTCCCCTCCAGGTGTCCGAAGCGGTCGTTGATCTGCTTGAAGCCATCCATGTCACTGACCATCACCACCAGGGAGGTCGAGTCGCGCTTACAGCGGGCCAGTTCGCGATCGAGTTGCAAGAACAACGACCTGGCATTGGGAAGTCCGGTGAGATAGTCGGTGGTAGCGGAGCTTTCCGCCTGCTGATATTTCACCGCGTTTTCGATGGCCAGCGCCATCTTTGAACTGATCGCCAACAGGATGCGCAGGTGGTCCGAGGTGAAGGCATCGCGTTCACCACGGTAAAGGGCGAGCACACCAATGACTCCGGCCACTCCCTCTAATGGAATCGCCAGAGCCGACCGCAGTGTGCTGAACTTGCTGGGGTCGTTAAGGTAGCCAGGCTCAACCGAGGGGTTGCCGTTGATGATCGGCTTCTTGTTGTGGGCCACCCATCCGGATAGGCCTTGTCCCACCGGAATTCGCAGCGAGTTAAAGAGGCGGAAGTTATCGCCGTTCACATATTCGGGGATCAGTTCGCCACCGCGCTGCAGATAGATCGCGATGGCATCATAGGGCACAAGCAACCTTAGCTTCACGGAAAAGACCGACAGCGTCTCCGTAAGGCTGAGTGAGGCGCCCAGATCCTGACTGAGCTCAAACAGAGTCTGTGCTTCCTGACGGGCCGCCGCAATGGAAGAAAGGAATGTCGTTTCCCGCCCGGGAGCGTCTTTGACGGTCGCGTCCTCGAAGCCCGCCGCCGGAGCCAGACCCCGTTGGATTTTCATGTCCGTAGAAAGCGGCGTGTCCTCTTCCCGTTCCTTGGCAAATTGTGCGTGAACACGTTTTTCCAATTGCCGGTAGCGTTTTTGCAGAACATCCACCACTTGCGGATCAAAAGATTTGCCTGACTCCTCGGCCAGCCGTCCCATGGCTTCTTCCAGAGGCAAAGCGCGCCGGTACTGGCGATCGGAGGCTAATGCGTCCAGATAATCCACGGCGGAGAGAATGCGAGCGCCAATCGGAATCTCGGCGCCCCGCAAGCCAAAGGGATAGCCCGAACCATCCCATTTCTCGTGATGCGCCCGAACGATGGGCACGACCGGGTACGGGAAGCGCACGCGTTGCAGAATCTCGGCGCCGACCACGGGATGGATCTTCATCTTCTCGAATTCTTCGGGAGTGAGTCGTCCTGGTTTCGAGATGATGTGTTCGGGAATCGCGAGCTTGCCAATGTCATGCAGCAGAGCTGCGGCGTGCAGTGCTTCCATGTCGCCGCCGGTGATGCCCAATTCTTTAGCTACTTCGATGGCGTAAATCCTTACCCGCTGCAGATGATCGTGGGTGGTGTGGTCTTTGGCTTCAATGGCTAGGGCCAACGCTTCGATGGTCCGCAAGTGAAGGTTAGCCATCTCCTCTACGTGTAGTTTTTCATTGTCCAGCTTGCCTAGATACAGACTGTAGGAGCGATAGATCAGATAGACGACCGGCACCACCAGCAGCGAGGTCTCCCAGTTGAAGGCGGTGTCGAACCAGCCAATTGCTCCCGCAATGCCGGCACCCACCAAGTAGTAAGGGAATGACCAGAAATAGCATTCGACCAGGATCTTGCGCAGCGACTTTCCTTCGGTGAAGGAAATGATGGTGGCAATCGACCCGGTACTGGCTACGAAGTAAATCGAGGCGGCGATGCCGAGCGCCAAAGCCTGGCTGGTGACCAGGCCACGGGACAGCGAGAGGTCATACGCGCCGTAGGCCAAGGCGGTTGAAACCGCGCTGGAACAGATGTTGAACGTTACTTGAATCGCGCTGGGACGGTCTGGGTACAGACATTGCACCAGGATGGAAGCGCAGCCCAAGATCAGAGTTTCCGAGACGCTGAGTTGCAGGATGCCGAGCAGAATGAACAGGAAGTTGACTGACATCGTGCCCTTGATTCCAGGCAAATTCACCTTGAGCCGGGAGGCCAGGATGGCGATTCCCAGATAGCAGATAAACTCCGCAATGTTCTTGCTGCTCTGGTGGATAGCGCCGTAGAGCAGGACAGCCGTGCCCAGGACGGTCACCAGGCCGATAAAGGCTCTGGCGCTGGAGTTTAGGTCTCTCCACGACTGTGGTTGGCCAGCCAGTTCGCTTCCCATGATGATAGACCCGGCTCCGACCGCGCACACGCCGGGGAACTCATAGAATTACATCTAATCCGAACAGGAACAACGATTTGCAGCCGTTGAAGGAAACTTCGGTAATTGAGGATTGGGTACTGATGGTGGCGGCCCGAATGATGGTCGGTCTGCGCTAGATTAGGCCCAGGCAGGGCCCTTAGCTCAGCGGTTAGAACAGTGGACTCATAAAGCGTTGGTGTACGCACGTGCAACGTGTTTTCAATCGGATAGATGACCCCCGAAGGCTGTAGATCGGGGCCTTTCTTCTGAATCGGGTGTTTGTGTGCAACCCATTGTGCAATGCGCAACCCATCGCGTTGCTCATCGTTCAAGGGATCACATGGAACGGCACGTTGCTGATTAGCGCGCCGCCGGGCGTGGTCACGGTGACATAGCCGGTGGTTGCGCCGACGGGAATCGTGGCCTCAAGGAACGTGTCTGACTTTACAGTGAAGCTCGCAGGGATGCCATTGACTGAGACCGCTATGGTTCCAGTGAACCCCTGGCCAAGTACACCGACGGTCTTGCCGATTGTGCCAAACGTGCGAACGAAGGCAACGAACGGTCCAAGACCCATGTCCAGACTGAACACGGTACTGGCGGTTGTGCCGTAGAACTTACCATCAGTGCCCTGTATAAGACCGTTGGGCAACGAGCCGTCAGGACACTGCTGCCCCCCTTGAGTGCAGAAGTCGTAGAGTTTCGTGAATTCCCCGTCCGAAGTAATTTGGTATATCGTCCCGCAGCCGTCATAACCGTTTTGACAGTCCAGCCCCGCGCCTCCGATAGCGGTGGTTCCGTAAATATTCCCGTCAGTCGCTTGGATCGGAGCCATCTCGGCCCCCATACCATCGGTGCCCTCAAAGGTGTGAAGTATGGTTAGTGTTCCATCGGGTGCGAGCTGAAAAATCGTCCCGCAGCCTACGTCGCCGCCAAAAGTACAGAACAGGTCACCACCCTGGCTAGTTGCGCCGTAGAAACTTCCATCAAGTGCTTGGGTAAGTCCGGCAATTGGAGTTGAGCCGTCGCCAGTTCCCTGGAATCCCTGGAATTGGTGGACTGTTCGAAAACGGCCCCCGGCCGTCAATTGATAAATGGTGCCGCATCCGTTGCCGCAATCGAAACGACGCGGCCCGCCCCCTGAGGTCGTACCGTACAAATTGCCATCAGTCGCTTGAAGCAACCCGCCAGTTGGTTCGTAGCCGCCCTGATTGATTTCGAAAACGTGAACGGTGGTTAGCACGCCTTTTGGACTAATTTTAAAGACAGTGCCCGCCGCTTCACCGATCGCGCCTCCGCGATATGTAGTTCCGTAAAAGTCCCCGGTCGCGCTTTGAATCAATCCGTCGTAGGGTTGGTCCCCATCTGGGCAGCCGTTCCCGTCCTCGCAGAAGCGATGAATAGTCTTAAACGCTCCGGCCGGCGAAATCTCGAAAATCGTTCCTCCATTATTATCGGACCCGCCGCCGAACGTCGTTCCATAAAAGCCGCCATTATCGGACTGCAGCAGCAAGGTGCCGTACGGTGCGTCGCCGTCTGAACATCCTTGTTGACTACAGAAGCTATAAAGCGTCGTGACCTGCCCTAGCCGTGTAACACTAAAAATCGTTCCGTAGCCATCAAGGCCGCTGGTGGCCGTTACGCCATAAAAGTTGCCATCCAAGCCTTGGGTCAGTGACATAAACACGGCTTCGCCAGGAGTGTTGGCCAGAGTAGTTAAAATCTGGGCGTCCGAGGCAATCACCATTGCAACGAGAACCCACGAGACTGCGAGAACCCTATTCCATTGATTCAGATTCGCCATCGAAGCCTCCGCGTGCGGGATGCACGAATCGCGGCTACTCACGCTAGTGAAACGGGAACGGCCCGGCTTCAAACCGTAAGGGGGAGGACGATTGCGGAAACACCGAGCAGTGAAGGATTATCTTTCTCGGCCTGGCTGGCGTCAAGCTGTATCGGGAATCGCCAGGTCGAGCAAGGACAACAATTTGCAACCGTTGGGGGAAGCTTCTGTAATTGAGGTTCGAGTACTGATGGTGGTGGCCCGAACGACGACTGGTCTGTGCTAGATTAAGGCCCAGGCGGGCCCTTAGCTCAGCGGTTAGAGCAGTGGACTCATAATCCATTGGTCCTAGGTTCAAATCCTAGAGGGCCCACCACACTACTCTTGTGTTTTCAGCTGATTCCAGCCTTCACAATGGCCTTCTTCGAACCCCTGCTGCGGCAGATTGCACAGTGTTATCCTAATTGAACGATTCTTCCACGTGAGGCCGTAACCTTTCATGTCCAATCCAGACGGTGCCGAATCCCAAACTATCAACCAACCTGACGAGTCATTCAAAGACCTCCTCTCGCAGTTCGAGAAGAGCAAGTCGCGAAAACCCGCCGAGGCGGGAAAAGGCCGCGAAGGCACGGTGATTGCCGTCACTGCAGATTCGGTCCTGGTCGACATCGGTTTTAAGACCGAGGGGATCCTGCCCCTAACCGCGTTCCACAGTGCGAAGGAACCGGTAAAGGCTGGCGACAAGCTAATGGTCTCGATCAAGGGCCGCGACCCCGAAGGCTACTACGAGCTTTCTCTAGGCAAGATCGAGCGGCCGACGGATTGGGCATCACTGAAGAAAGCTTTCGACGAGAAGACGACGATCATGGGCACGGTGACGGGAGTGGTCAAAGGCGGCCTGAGCGTGGACGTAGGAGTACGGGCATTCATGCCAGCATCGCGCAGCGGCGTGCGCGATGCGGCTGAGATGGCGAAATTGGTAGAACAGGAAATCCGCTGCCGGATTACCAAACTCGACGAGGCAGAGGAAGACTTGGTCGTGGACCGCCGCGTGATCGCTGAAGAAGAGGAATGCGCGGGCAAAGAGCGCCGCTACTCCGAGGTCGAAGTTGGTGCAACTGTGCATGGTACGGTTCGCAGCCTGACCGATTACGGCGCTTTTGTCGATATTGGCGGCGTGGATGCGCTGCTGCATGTCAGTGACATCTCCAGAAGCCGCGTGAGCAAGCCGGCGGATGTGCTGTCAGTGGGGCAAGAGATCGAAGTCAAGGTTCTAAAGATTGATGCGGAGAAGCGGCGCATTTCCGTCGGCATGAAGCAGCTTGAGCCTGATCCGTGGGATTCGGTGGCGGCAAAATATCAGCCGGGTGAACGGACTCGCGGCACAGTCACGCGCGTTATGGATTTCGGTGCGTTCGTAGAGTTGGAGCCGGGGATTGAAGGGCTGATCCACGTCTCGGAGATGTCGTGGGCAAAGAAGGTAAGGACGCCCAGTGACGTCGTCAAGCCAGGTGACACCGTGGAAGCCGTGATTCTGGGCGTGAGCGCGGGCGAGCGACGTATCTCTTTGGGTCTGAAGCAGACGCTCGGTGACCCGTGGGCCGACGTGGCAACGAAGTTTGCCGTGGGTTCGGCGGTCGAAGGCCCGGTCACCAGCCTCACCAACTTCGGCGCTTTCATCCAACTTGCCGAAGGGATCGAGGGCATGATTCACGTCAGCGACATGAGCGCCGAGAAGCGCATCAATCATCCGCAGGACATTTTGAAGGTTGGGCAATCGGTGAAAGCGCAGGTGCTCGAAGTCGATGCCGAGAAGCGGCGGCTGAAGCTGGGGATGAAGCAACTGGTTCCGACCAGCATCGAGGAATACATCGCAGAACGCCAGGAAGGCAATGTGGTCTCTGGCCGCGTGATGGAGGTTTCGGGCGGACAAGCACGCGTGGAACTGGGTGAAGGCATCCAGAGTATGTGCCGAATCGCTGCTACGGGTGCGGCAGAGGGAAAGCCGTTGACTGAATCGAAGGCAGATTTAACGTCGCTAAGTTCCATGTTGAAGGCGCACTGGGAGGGCGGTGCGGGTTCAGGAGCTGCCAAGCCGGAAGCCATCCGTGCCGGACAGATTCGCAGCTTTCGAATCGCGAAGCTGGATCCTGCTGCGAAGAAGATTGAATTGGAGTTAGCCTAGTCCTTGCCGCCAATCATTAATGCCCAGGGAATCACGAAGTCCTTCGGGGCGAATCCGCTTTTTCAAGATATTTCGTTCACAGTTTCCGAAGGTGATCGTATTGGGCTCATTGGCCCGAACGGTTCTGGAAAATCCACTCTCCTGCGCATTCTGGCAGGTAGCGTGAGTCCCGATGATGGAGAATTGGCGGTCCGAAAACGGCTCAGGTTCAGCTTCGTGGAGCAGGACTCGACCTTTGAGTCCGGTTCCACGGTGCGCTCCGTCGTCGAAAAGTCGATGGAGCAGGCCGCGGTTCCGGAGTCAGAGGGGGCCACTCGCATCGCCGAAACGCTGGGTCGCGCCGGCTTTCAGGTATTGGAGGCGGAAGCGAACGCCTTGTCCGGAGGCTGGCAGAAACGCCTGGCTATTGTCCAGGCGCTGGTTCAGGGACCCGATGTTTTGCTGCTGGATGAACCCACGAATCATCTAGACATGCCCGGAATCGAGTGGCTTGAAGGATTGCTTGCGGAGGGCGCATTTGCCTGCGTGGTCGTCAGTCATGACCGCTACTTCCTTGAGAATGTCGCGACTGAAATGATTGAACTGAGCCGGGTTTATCCAGATGGATTGCTGCGTGTTCGGGGAAACTACAGTACGTTCCTGGAGAAGAAAGAAGAATTTCTGCACGCACAATCGAAGCGCCACGAAGCTCTGGAAAACCTGGTGCATAACGAGATCGAGTGGCTGCGACGAGGAGCCAAAGCTCGGACAAGGAAGTCCAAGGCGCGTATCGGCAAGGCCAACGAGTTGATGGGCGAGCTAGCCGACCTGAATACACGAACTCGGATGGCAACCGCGCAAGTGGATTTTTCTGCCAGCGATCGAAAGACTAAGCGGTTGATCGAACTGGAGAATGTGTCTTATCAGATGGGAGACCGCACGCTGTTTGCGGGTCTCAACTTCATCATCTCCGCCGGGCGGAGAGTCGGGCTGGTTGGCCCGAATGGCAGTGGCAAGACTACGCTGCTGCGGTTATTGCGCGGAGAACTGACCCCAACCTGTGGAGAGATTCGCCGGGCCGATTGGTTACGGATCGTGTACTTCGACCAGACTCGCGAGCTCGACTCGAATGTCACCTTGCGCCGCGCGCTGGCACCGGACGGTGATTCGGTCACATATCAAGATCGAGTAATTCACGTAGCCTCATGGGCGGCGCGATTCCTTTTCACTAGCGAACAGCTCAATCAACCGGTAGAGCGGCTTTCGGGAGGCGAACGGGCGCGAGTCTTGATCGCTCAGCTTATGCTTCAACCTGCCGATGTTCTCCTGCTGGATGAGCCGACGAACGACCTGGATATTGCGACGCTAGAGATACTGGAGGAAAGCCTGCTGGAGTTCCGTGGCTCGCTGGTGTTGGTTACGCATGACCGCTACATGCTCGACCGGGTATCGAGCGTGGTACTGGGTCTGGACGGGCAGGGCGGTGCGGAAAGCTTTGCCGATTATTCGCAATGGGAATCCTGGCAAGCGGAGCGCAAGCAACTGACGAAGACGAGCGCGCGTTCTTCTCCGCGGGATGCCTCGTCTCCCGGGCCATCCGCGCGGGCGAGAAAGAAACTTTCCTATATGGAGGAGCGCGAATATGCCACCATCGAGCAACGCCTGGCCGATGCAGAACAGTCATTGAAGGCCAAGCGCGCTCAACTGGAGGATCCGGCGATTGCCAGCGACGGTCCTCGTCTACTAGCGGCGCACACTGAGATGGAAGCCGCGCAGAGGGACCTGGAAACACTTTACTCACGATGGAGCGCGCTTGAAGAGAAGCAGGGATGAATTTTTCGGAGCGATGCCCCGGGCAATGATGTGAGATAATTTTCTCTGTTAACTTCCGAGGAAACCATGGCTGAACACAGAGTTTTCTGCGTCAAGTTGCAAAAGGATTTGCCCGGTTTGGACGAGCCTCCCTTTGACACCGACTTGGGGAAACGGGTGTATGACAACGTCTCGCAGCAGGCCTGGAACCAGTGGATCGAGTTTTGCAAGATGCTGCTGAACGAATATCGCTTAAACCCCGCCCGCCGCGAAGATCAGGAAGCGATCGTGAAGCAGATGGAACAGTTCTTTTTCGGCGAGGGAGCCACGCTGCCAAAGGAATATGTTCCGCCCGTGCAACATTGAGGCTGCTGTTACCTTCGGGCTACCCCATTAACCGGATTGTCACCTGCCGTTCATCACCCTGTAACATGTTTGCACTAGAAATGGTGCATGGATGAAGGGTCCGTCCATGACACGCTGATCCTCTCCGACCTGCATCTGGGGTCGGAATGCAGCCGTGCCCGGGAAGCCACGCGTCTGTTGAAGCAAAGCCGCTTTCGGCGGCTCATTCTGCTGGGTGACATCTTCGCTAACCTGGACTTCCGCCGGCTCACCAAAGAGCAGTGGAAGTTTCTCGGCCAGATCCGCAAGCTTTCCAATCCCAAGCGCAACATAGAAGTGGTCTGGGTGGAAGGCAATCACGACGAGGGATTGACCGACATCATGTCGGCTCTGGTGGGCGTGGAGGTGTACCAGGAATACGCGTGGGAATATGGGGGCGTACAGCATCTGGCTATTCACGGGCATCAGTTCGACCGTTTCGTGGTGAACAACCTCCGGCTCAACCATTTCTGGACCGTGATCTATCTCAAGATGCAGAAGTTGGACCTCAAGGGCAAGCCGGTGGCGCGCTTTATTGACCGCTTGAACACGCGCTGGTTACGCATGTCTTCGAAAGTGGCTTCCGGTGCGCTGTTGCACGCCCGGTCGCGGGGAGCGGAGCGCATATTTTGCGGACACACGCACGAAGCCCTGCAGCAACAGCAAGACGGCATCCAATACTACAACGCGGGCGGCTGGATCGATTCCCGGCAAACCTATATCACCATCGGATGCGAAGGCGTACAGATTCGTGAGTACCATGAGCGGGCGGAGGATCGTGATTCTGACAAAGAACTGGGCGAAACGGATGACGCAAGTGCTGAATTCGCAAGAGAATCAGGGCTACACGAAGATGCGGAATACGAAAATATCGGCAGCTGACGCCGGCTCAACCGAGTCCCCTAGCTTGACCATGAGATTTAACGGGACAGGTTCATTGGGGTTGGAACGTGGAGGCCCGCGCAAGCTCACTATTGTCTTTCACCACGCCGGCGGCGGACATCGCAGCACAGCCGATGCTCTGAAAGATGCGCTTACCTCGCAGCACCACGCGTGGGAGGTGAGCCTGCTCAATGTGCAGGAGTTACTGGCCCCACTCGACGTGGCTCGCCGCGCCACTGGTCTGCACATCGAGGATGCCTATAACCTGATTCTGCGCAAAGGGTGGACGCGGTTCTCGCCGCAGTTACTGGTGCTTCTGCAAAGTACAATACGCGTCTATCATTCGCGGGTCGTGAAACTACTACAGGCTCATTGGGAGCAACATCCCACCGACTTGGTGCTTTCCGTGATCCCGCACTTCAATCGGCAAATGGCTTATAGTCTTCGAGGAAATGGAACGAAGACGCCATTCGTTACCCTGCTGACGGATTTAGCCGATTACCCGCCGCGCTTCTGGATCGAACCAGAGTCTGAATTTATCATCGCGGGCACGGAACGAGCCAAGCAGCAAGCCCTGGTCATGGGACACTCGGTTGATCGCATCTTTCAAACCTCGGGGATGGTCTTAAAGCCGCGCTTCTACGCGAAGAGGTCTGTAGATCGGACTTCCGAAAGGAAGCGGCTTGGCCTCGATCCCGACCGTCCGACCGGAATCGTGCTGTTCGGAGGACATGGGTCTCGTGTGATGGTAGATATCGCCAAGAGACTCGATCAAAGCAAGGTTGATGTCCAGTTGATCATGATTTGCGGCCACAATCACAAGCTTGCCACTGCGCTTAAGAACCTGAAGACGCGGAAGCCGATGCTGGTGGAAGGATTCACTTCGAATGTGGAGCACTACATGGCATTGGCGGACTTCTTCATTGGAAAGCCGGGGCCCGGGTCGATCAGCGAAGCGCTTCAATTCCACTTGCCGGTAATCGTCGAGTGCAACGCGAGAACCTTGCCGCAAGAACGGTTTAACGCAGAGTGGGTGACCGAAATGGGCTATGGCATGGTGGTGAAGAGCTTCACAGAAATTGCATCCAGCGTTGAGCATATGTTGGAGCCTTCGGCGTTCAATGATTTTCGTAGCAAGGCCAGCACATATTCGAATCGAGCATTGTCCGAAGTACCGCATATTCTCGAAGAATGCATTAGGCGCAGTGCTAACTCGCGCGGTGAAGAGCCACTTGCGGAAAAGTTGCTTCCAGCTGCGATGGAGTGAGCTACGCCGCAATCTCGACCTCTCGTAATGCCCCCATTGCTCAGAAGTGAATCGTGATCCCGGTAGAGATACGAGCGTTTTCCTGGGTCGTCCCGAAAAACCTGGTCTGAAGTGCGTCGGCCTGTACTCTCCTTAGAGAGGATGCGATAAGGAAGGCGCAGCCCGATATTCCCCGCGCAGGCCATTCCAGCGAATCTGTAGCATCTCGCCGAACATGCGCAGTCCGTCACGCAGCGGGTTAAGGCGCGTGCCCTCGCGATGTGCCCAGGCCACGGGCACTTCCTCGATGCGCAAGTGTAGACGTTTAGCCAGGTAGAGCAACTCTGGATCGAATCCCCAGCGCTCGATCTTCTGCAGCGCAAAAAGCGCGTGTGCCGAACGCCGGGTAAAAGCCTTAAATCCGCATTGAGTGTCTTTAAACTGCAGTCCCAGAATCAAGCGAAGGGCCAAGTTGAAGATCCGCCCATAGAACTGGCGATATAAAGGCTGCCGACGTAGCTGTAGTTCGGTTTTTAGCCAGCGCGAGCCGATGGCAATGTCGGCCCCATTGGCGATGGCGGCAAACAACTTCTCCGCTTCGGCGATGGGAGAAGAGAGGTCAGCATCGCTGAACAATAATATTTCACCCTGCGCTTGCAGCATTCCGTGACGTACGCTATAGCCCTTGCCGCGGTTTCCAGGATTCTCTAGTAGTCGCACCCCCGGACGCGTTGCCGCGCAGCGGCGGACGACTTCCGCAGTATCGTCAGTCGAGCCGTCATTCACCACGATGATTTCGGCCTGCCAGGATTTCTGTGAGGCAAAGGCAAAGATACTTTCGACGGTCGCGGCAATGCGCTCGCTTTCGTTGTACGCAGGCAGAACGATGCTGTAGATGGGAGAGGGCAAGCGACGGTTCTCAGTCAAGGATTTTCAGCATAGGAAGTGTAGTCAAGCGAGGCGGCAATGCACAGGAAAAAACGGCACCTACGCCGCCCGCTGCAAAAGCAGGGAAAAGAATGCCTTTACCAGTTCCTCGTCCCATAGACCCGATTGCGCTTCTTTCCGCATGGTGAGTGCAGCTTGTTCGTGGCCGAGCGCGGGCTTGTACGGCCGGGCGGTGCGCAGCGCGTCGTAGACATCAACCACCTGAAGGATGCGGGGGAGCAGTGGAATCTCACTTTTCCGTAGACCGTCAGGGTATCCGCTGCCATCGGAGTGTTCGTGGTGGTGCCGAATAATGGGTAGGACGAGGCGCAGCGATTTTAACGGACGGCAGATGTTCTCTCCGGTAATCGGGTGCAGCTTCATGACCGCCCACTCTTCCGGCGTCAGGTTGCTGCCTTTTTTGAGGATCTCGTCTGGCACTGCGATTTTACCCAGGTCATGCAAATACCCGCCACGCCGCAAGGCCACAATAGAAGCTTCGTCCAGACCGAGATGCCTACCAAGGTTGGCGGCGCTTTCCGCCAGGCGCTCACAATGGCCCTCGGTGTAAGGATCACGGCTTTCGACGCTCAAGCCCAGCGTACAGAGTACTGACTCGGCATTCTCCAATTCGTCGGTGAACTCTTTAAGCCGCAGCAGGGAATTCACCCGGGCGAACAACTCTTCAGAGAAGATTGGCTTATTTAGAAAATCATCTGCCCCGGCTTCGATGCCTCGCAGTTTGTCTTCGCGGTCCGCCAGCCCGGTGATCAGAACAAACGGGATCAAGCGGGTAGCTGGGTCCGCCTTCAGCTCGCGGCATAGTTCATAACCGGACTTTCCCGGCATGATGACATCGGAAAGAATGAGGTCCGGGAGTTCGCGGCGGATCTCCATTTCAGCCTGTGCCGCATCCGCAACCGTGACTACACTGTAACCCTGTGTCTCCAGCAGTTCCTGCATCAGGGTCATGGTGTCAGGATTGTCATCCACCACCAACACACGGGCTACATGGCGGAGCCCTGACACCTCACGGCTGGCGGGTTCAGCGTGCGTGAGGGCGGAAAGACCGGGACGGTACGGCGTAGGGGGGCTCACAACTGGATACCTAATCTACCATCTATTGTAAATGATTCAGGTCGGGGCAAGGGGGGTGATGCGGTTAATCTCAAGTCGTCTCTGTTAAGGGCAACTCCCCATTCGACCTGCGTGTTACTTGGGCGCTGGTGACGAGCACCACTGACGCAACCACAATCGCACTGCCGCCGAGGATGTAAGCGTCAATCGGCTCATGCAAGACGAGCCATCCCAGGAACACCGCCACCACAGGATTGACGTATGCATAAGTTGACACTTTCGACGTCGGTACGTGGCCGAGCAGCCAGATGTAAGCCGTGTAGCCGATCCATGATCCGCAGATCACCAGATATACGACTGCGCTGATGCCGCGGGTGGTCCAGACCACGCGCGCGAGGTCGCCCGCCACCAAGGCAATGAGAAGGTTGGCGAGGCCGGCAGCGATCATTTCCCACGCCGTGGCCGAAAACGGATCCACGTCTGGGGACTTCCATTTCTTGGCCAGGACCGAACCAAGCGCCCAACTGAAGCAACCGCCTTGCAGGCTAAGCGAAGCCCATAGCTCCTTTCGCTCAAAGTGGGTGGTGGCCATCAACTGCGGCCATAACAAAACAACAAGACCAGCCACCCCCAGCGCGAGCCCCGCCTTGCCACGGGGGGAGACGTGGTGATCGCCGAGCAGGAGAGCATCCAGCACTAGGAACCAAAGAGGCACAACCGCGACGATCAGGGCCGCTAGGCCGGAGGGAATATGGGTTTCGGCATACGAGAGAGTGAGATTGCCGCCTACCAGCAGCAGAATGCCGATCACAGCCATTTGCCCTAACTGGCGCGGGTTGTAGCGGATCTTTCGTCCACGCAGGCCACAAAACGCCAGCATGAAGACCCCTGCGATGAAGAAGCGGATGCCGCACATGAGGGCGGGAGGAATCTTCTCCACAGCGATGTCGATGGCCAGGTAGGTCGATCCCCAAAAGAAGTAGACCAGGCCGAAGGCCAGGATCACGCTGAAGCGGAGTTGGCGTTGGCTCTCGGTCATAGGGGTAGAACTATGAGACGCGGTACGGCCCGTGTGGGATTCGATTTGTCTTGGACGACCAACCAAAAGGTCATCGCCGATTGGGGGTTACGCGGAAGCTGACAAACGGATATAATCAAAAGCAGATGAGTTCCAATGTATCAACAGAACCCCAACTCGCACCTGCCCGCCTGCTGGCTACACTCTTTAGTGTGTCCACGACGTCATCTCGCGGTGCTGCCTTCTCGTTCACGTCCTAGTCTTTTCGGTAGCGATTAGTTTTCCATCCTCCTGTTGCGAATCTCGGTAAGCCTCTAAGTTCGCCTTTTTGCCGAGAACGGCCGTGGCCCACAGCCACTTACGTACGCCCAACGACCGAATTTTTGGAGGATCCAATGCCAACACAGACACTGACTGGTCCCAAGATCAAGACCGCTTTACCCGGCCCGAATGCCAAGCGCGTGCTCGAAGGTGACAGCAAGTATGTTTCGCCGTCTTATACGCGCTCCTATCCGCTGGTAGCCAAGCATGGCCGCGGGATTGTGGTTACCGACGTCGATGGAAACGAGTTTTTCGACTTTTCCGCAGGCATAGCCGTGACTTCAACCGGGCATTGCCATCCCCATGTAGTGGCCGCAATTCAGAAGCAGGCGGCCGAGTTGATCCACATGTCAGGCACCGATTTCTACTATGAGAGTCTGGTGACCTTGGCGGAGCGGCTCTCGAAGATCGCGCCCATGCCGGGGCCGCATCGGATTTACTACGGCAACTCGGGCGCGGAAGCGATTGAGTGTGCTCTCAAGCTGGCGCGGTATCACACCAAGCGGCAGAACATCATTGCGTTCTTCGGCGCCTTTCATGGCCGCACCATGGGTGCATTGTCACTCACCGCTTCCAAACCCCAACAGCGGCGGCGCTTTGCGCCGTTGGTGCCGGGCGTGACTCATATTCGCTATCCCGATGTTTACCGCGGATGCGAAGGCGGCCCGCAGGATGCCGAGGCATTCGCGCTGGGCTGTGCCCGCTTCATCGAAGACAAGCTGTTCAAGACGACACTTGCGCCCGAGGAAGTGGCAGCTATTTTCGTTGAGCCCATACAGGGCGAGGGTGGATACGTAGTCGCTCCCACCGTGTTCATGCAGGAACTGCGGCGCATTTGCGACAAGCACGGAATCCTGCTTGTAGCGGACGAAGTGCAAAGCGGCATTGGCCGCACCGGCAAGTGGTGGGCGATCGAACACACCGGGGTGCAGCCGGACATCGTCTGCATGGCCAAGGGCGTGGCTTCCGGCATGCCTCTGGGTATCACTATGAGCAAGGCGGAAATCATGGACTGGGTTCCGGGTTCCCATGCGTCCACCTTCGGCGGCAATCCAGTCTGTATTGCGGCGGCCCTGGCTACTCTGGACGTGATTGAAGGCGAAGGCCTGATGCGCAATGCCACTGAAGTCGGCAATCACATGATGAAGCGCATGGCGGACTGGCCCAGTAAACACAAGATCGTGGGCGACGTTCGCGGCCGCGGTCTGATGATTGGAGTCGAGATCGTCAAAGACAAGAAGACGAAGGAATATGGCGCGGTGGAACGCGACCGCATCGTCGAATTGTCATTCGAACGAGGCATTCTTTTTCTGGGCTGCGGGCCGAGCACCATCCGCATCGCACCAGCGCTCATGGTGAGCAAAGACGAAGCTGACATCGCAATGGACGCTCTTGAAGAGTCCATCTCGATAGTGGCCAGGAGCAACTGAGCCGCGACCTGGGGACGGGTAGTCCTCCCCCGTCCCCGTTTTTTCCAAGGAACCATGGTTCGCTCGAATGCCAATGACAACCCGTTTCACAACTCGCGCCTTGCTGGCACTGGCGGCAGCCTTGCTGCTGTGGGCCTCGGCATTTGCCGGCATTCGCGCCGGTCTGCGGGCGTACTCGCCGGGCCAGCTAGCCGTGCTGCGCTTTGTAGTGGCGTCGGTGGTGCTGGCGGTTTATGCGAGCGTCGCCCATTTTCGCCGGCCTGAAGGGCGCGACATTCCAGGTTTTGTTCTCAGCGGAATCATTGGTATCAGCTTCTACAATCTGGCCTTGAACTACGGGGAAACCCGTGTCACCGCCGGCGCCGCCAGCCTGCTGATCGCTTCAGTACCGATCTGGACCGCATTGCTCGCCAGCTTCACTCTCCACGAACAACTGACGCCTCGACGCTGGATGGGAATTCTGGTGAGTTTTGCCGGAGTGTCGCTCATTGCCAGCGGAGAAGGCCATGGCATTCGCATCTCGCCGCAGGCGTTGATCATTCTAGCGGCGGCAGTCACCTCGGCAATTTACATGGTGCAGCAGAAACATTATCTGGGACGCTACAACGCTCTGGAGTTCACGGCGTACTCCATCTGGTCGGGGACGGTATTCATGCTGCCGTTTGGCGGCGGACTACCGCACGCCATGAGGACGGCACCATTGGGCGGAACACTGGCGGTAGTTTACCTGGGGATTTTTCCCGGAGCGCTGGCCTACGTAGCGTGGGCTTACGTCATGTCACATGGCCCTGCTGGACGGATGAGTTCGCTGCTTTATCTAATTCCTGTGCTCGCTATCGCGATTGCGTGGATATGGCTGGGAGAAGTTCCGAGAGTGCTGTCGCTGGTGGGTGGGGCGATTGCACTGTTGGGAGTGGGGTTGGTCAATCTGAGGAGAAGGGTCATTGCCGCAGCACCTGATCCTGAGCAGCTCAACGGAGTTTCTGAGCAGCCCAACTCCGCGATTGTGTCGCGGGCGTCCTGACATTGTGACATCCGTCACAGCTTTTTGGCGGCGGGATTGTTAAGGTTGTCAGTGAGCCCCTATGTCTTGCGGTCGACTCACTCACGCTGCCGTCCGCGCCCTCGACTGGATCATCGCTCACACCTTGCCACCGGACAACTCTCCCGCCCACCTGCGCATCGGACGACGGGGCGAAGAAGATGTTTACTTCTTCCTGCGCCGCCGCGGATATGTAGTAGTGGCACGAAATTTCCGTTCTCCGAATCGTCGCGGAGAAATCGATCTCATCGGGTGGGACGAAGATGTGCTTTGTTTCATCGAGGTCAAGACCCGAACGGCTCACGACATGAAGCCCGCCGAAGCCGCCGTGGACCGGGAAAAGCAGCGGAACCTTATCTTGGTGGCCCGGGAGTACCTTCGTCATATGGCACCTTCGTGCCAATGGCGCTTTGATGTAGTGAGTGTGTATTATGAAGGACAGTCCCGCCAGCCGCAGTTTGAGGTATTTCGGAGTGCCTTCCCCGTGGCGTAAAATAACGGGTTTGACTGTGCCCTCATATTGAAAGGATTCATACTTGCCTGAACTGAGAAAAGATCCAATCGTTGGCCGATGGGTCATTATTTCGACCGACCGCGCCAAGCGTCCCACCGACTTTGCCCGTGATGGAGTGAAACTGAAGGGCGGCTTCTGTCCTTTCTGCTACGGCAACGAGGGCAAGACTCCGCCCGAGATTCAGGCCTATCGGCCCAACACCAACGGCGGACCTCCGCCACAACGCGATTCGCCGGGATGGACAGTGCGCGTGGTTCCCAACAAGTTTCCCGCGCTCGGCATTGAAGGCAATCTGAACCGCCAGGCCGAAGGCATGTTCGACCGCATGAACGGCGTCGGCGCGCACGAGGTCATCGTTGAGACTCCCGACCACAACGCCACACTGGCCACGTTGCCTTCCAAGCGCATTGAGGACGTGCTTTGGACTTTCCGCGACCGCATTCTGGATCTCAAGAAAGACCGGCGCTTCAAATACATCCTGATTTTCAAGAACCATGGGGAAGCTGCCGGCGCATCGCTCGAACATGCCCATTCGCAGTTGATCGCGCTGCCCATCCTTCCGATTTACGTGAGCGAAGAAATCGAGGGAGCAAAACAGTATTACATCTACAAAGAACGTTGCGTGTTTTGCGATGTCATTCGGCAGGAGACCGAGGCGGCCACACGGGTGGTGGCCGAGAATGAAGACTTTCTAACCCTGGCTCCCTACGCGCCCCGTTTCCCGTTCGAGACCTGGATTCTTCCCAAACAGCACGAGTCGGCGTTTGAGAATTCTTCTTCGCACATGTTTGAGAATCTGGCGAAAGCACTCAAATTGCTGCTGATGAAGGCCGACCGTGTGCTGGATAATCCGCCCTACAACCTGGTAATTCATACCTCTCCGGTGCAGGACCCGACCAACGATCATTATCACTGGCACATCGAATTCATGCCGAAGTTGACCAAGACGGCGGGATTCGAATGGGGAACGGGGTTTTATATCAATCCGACTCCGCCGGAGGAAGCGGCGAAGTTCCTGCGGGAAGCGAGCGTGGAAGACGCAGTGCCCGCAACGGTGGGATAGGAAAATTGTTTGGATAGCAGAACATGGGCACTGCGAAAGCGTGCCCATTTTATTTTGCGGAGACCGATCTAGCCCTGCGTGCGATCCATGACTTCGTCATGCCATGCCATCTGGATGGCTTCCAGCTTGCCCTCATTGGACTTCTTGGGATCGTCCTTGAAATCTGGAAGCTCAGTCACGTAGCGGTGCAGGTCGGTGAAGCGAACTGCAAGAGGATCGAGGTCGGGATGGGTTTCCGAAAGCGCAATTCCAATATTAACGGCGTCATCCCAGGTGAGATCATTCGGCATAAGAATCCTTCAGCTGTTTAGTGTTCTTCTGAAACGTAATTGCGGTTCCAGGCAGGTATCTCCACCACGACTTTTCCGGGTTTCTTAATCACTGCCTGGCAACCGAGGCGTGAGTTTAGTTGCAGATCGGCGGCCATGTCAAGGCGGTCAGCCTCGTCGTCTTCCATCTCGGAAAGATTCTCCGCGCCTTCCTTTACCCATACGTGGCAGGTGGTGCAGGCACAGTTGCCACCGCAGGCGTGATCCAGGCGAACCCCGTAGTTGAGCGCAACGTCAAGCAGGGACAGTTCCTTGCCATGATCCTTGTAGGGAAGCTTGTCGTGGTCGAATTCGACGGTCTTGCCTTCAGGCAAAAATGTGACCTGGACGGTGTTCTCTCCAGCGACGGCGATTGTACCTGCTTCAGATTCTTCTGTGTGTGCCATGTTGGCTCCGTTCTCAGTGCCCTTTGTGTCCCCCGTGGTTGAGAAATGCAAACCACAGAGATCACAGAGGCTTCAACTACTTAAATTCTGCTTTCGCGACCGGGTGGGGCGCGGTTGGGCCCTCGCCCAGGTCGGCTTCGTCCATCGTCTTTCCAGTCAGCGCCGAACTGACGGCGCTATCCATCATTAATTCCGCCAGACGCATGGTGGCCTGGTTGAGAGTGTCGATGGCCTTGCGAATGGCAGCGTAGTCGTCTTCGTTTCTTACCTGAATGAGGGCATTCTCCAACTTCGCAATCTGCTTTTTCTCCGCGCTGGTGAGCTGGCCCCACGCTGGACTCTGCTTGCCCTTTTCCAGCGCGGCCAGGATAGTGTCGGCTTCGTTGCGTGCCTCGATCACCTGGCGCTGACGAAAGTCTTCCTCGGCGTAGTCGAAGGAATCGAGGATCATGCTCTCGACCTGATCGTCGGTCAGGCCGTAACTGGGTTGAACCTGGATCTCAGCTTCTTCGCCACTGCGTTGCTCACGAGCGGAGACATGCAGAATGCCATTGGCGTCGATCAAGAACTTCACTTCGATGCGCGGCATGCCGGCAGTCATGGGGGGAATCCCCTTTAGATCGAAGCGTGCGAGCGAGCGGCAGTCCTTTGCCAGTTCACGTTCGCCCTGAAGCACATGGATGGCGACATTGACCTGTCCATCAATCTGCGTAGTGTAGTGCTGGGTTGCGGACGCGGGAACGGTCGAGTTGCGCAGGATGATTTTGTCGGTGACGCCACCCGCGACTTCGATGCCGAGCGAAAGCGGAGTCACATCGAGCAGCAGCATGTTCTCGGTGGCTTCGGAACCTCCAGCCAGAATGTTGGCCTGCACCGCAGCGCCCAAAGCCACGACCTCGTCAGGATTCAGGCCAGTGTGTGGAGTGCGCTTGAACATCTCCTCGACCAGAGCACGGACCCTGGGGATGCGGGTCGAACCGCCAACCAGCACCACTTCGTCAATTTGTTCTGGCTTCAGTCCTGCGTCCTTCAAAGCCTGTTTGCAGGGGCCGACGGTGCGATCGATGATGGGCAGAATCAACTTCTCGAATTGCTCTCTTGTAATCTCACGTTGATAACGCTCGCCCTGGGGCAACTCGACGTCGAGATGGGCCGTGCCTTGGGAAGACAACGCAATCTTGGTGTCGATAACAGCCTTGCGAATTCGGGCGACAGCTTCCCCGTTTCGCGAAACATCCATGCCCATGTCACCGCGAATGTCGTCGAGCGCAATATGGATGAGAATGTTGTCGATGTCATCGCCGCCAAGATGCGTGTCGCCATTGGTGGAGATGACCTCGAAAATGCCATCGTGCAGCTTGAGGATGGAGACGTCGAAAGTACCGCCGCCGAGATCGTAGACAGCAACGATGCCGTTCTTTTTCTTGTCCAACCCATAGGCGAGCGATGCAGCCGTGGGCTCGTTAACCAGACGCAGGACTTCGAGTCCGGCGATGCGGCCGGCATCTTTTGTAGCCTGGCGTTGGGCATCGTTGAAATACGCCGGAACCGTGATGACCGCCTTGCTGACCGTGGCGTTGAAGAACCGCTCGGCATTACGTTTGAGCTGGCGCAGAATGAACGCCGAAATTTCGGGTGGAGTGAAGGTCTTTCGACCGAGCTTGATGCGCAGGACTTCCCCTGGTTCAAGGTCGTCCGCCAGCTGAAAGGGGAACAACTTCAGTTCTTCCTGAATATCTTCCAGTCCACGGCCCATCAACCGTTTGATGGAATAGACGGAGCGCTCGGGAGTTTCAATCAGATATTTTCGCGCGGAGTTGCCGACGACGATCTGATCATGCTCGTCCAACGCAACCACGGACGGTACCAGGTTCAACCCATCGTCGCCAGGAATGACGACAGGGTTGTCCCCTTGCATGAACGCCACCAGCGAGTTGGTGGTGCCGAGATCGATTCCGACAATACGGTCAGCTGACATAGTGATTTCGCTGTAGAGACGGAGCTGGCTACGTCTCTACATATCGAGAACTTCGTTTACATCCCGTACCAGATTCCTGATGTAGTTGCGGCGGTTCAACAAGTCCACCATTTTGTCGCGGACTTTAGCGCGCGTGGCCACGTCGCTCTCGGCCGCGTCGTCCCACTCCTTCCAATAACCTTTCAATTGGTGGAGCAGCGCCTCCTGTTTGGCTTCGAGCGACAATTTCTGCTTGCCGATCTCTTCCATCAGCGCGGGATCGTCTTCACCCATCTTCTTCTGCATGCGCAACTCTTCGAGCTGCATGTTCAGTTCAAAAACGTCTTCCAAAAGATCTGGCGGCACAATCTGCTGCTTCATCTCGCCCGCCGAGCGGGCTTTTTCGGTGGCGGCCTTCGATTGCTCTTCAAGTTCCACGCCTTCGAGACGCAGAAGATACTGGGTACGCCCGATGGGGTCTTTCAAAGTCCGGTAGGCGTCATTCAATTTCGAAGTCTGCTCCAGGCTCCATTCCTGCTCGCGAGCATCGGCGGTGCCGTAGAGATCAGGGTGCAGTTTGCGGCTCAGTTCGTAGAAGGTTCGTTCCAGGCCAGCCAAATCCAGGTTCAACTTTCGCGGCAGTCCGAAAAAAGCAAAGTGATCAGCCGGAGCGGGAGGCTGCACTTTGCCGCATGAGGTACAGAAGTGCGTGGCCCGCATCTCTCCGCATGACCAGCAGGCAGAGCTGGACTCGCTGTTGGCTAGAACCACCATCCCGGCATTAGATCGTTCAGTCATAAGACACATTCGCCACGGTGAACCTCATCCTTGACGAAAATGGATGCCGTGGCGGAAAAATCCTGGCGGACAGGAGTGTCCGCCGCACACCGGTCATCCCGAGAACGAAGTGCCGCACCCGCAGGACTTCGTCGAATTCGGATTGGTGAACACGAAGCCCTGTTGCATCAGAGTCTCCTGGTAGTCCAGGGTCATGCCATGCAGGTAGATGAACGACTTCGGGTCAACAAACACTCTGACGTCGTCGAATTGGAAGATGCGGTCGCGCTCCCGCGGCTGCGTGTCGAAGCGAATGTTGTAGCTCAGGCCGGAGCATCCGCCGCCCTGCACGCCCAGGCGGAGACCGCCCTGCTCCGGCGAGATGCCTTCTTTGACAATCGCCGAGCGAATTTTGGCCAGGGCCTTGTCGGTCACAAGAACACCCTTGGCAGGCGCGGTGGTGGCAATGGTTGCACTCATGTCGTCTTCCCGACGTTCATCCGCCTATTGGGCCGCGACCGCGACCGGTTTGGCAACTTCCTGCTTTTTCTTCCAGTCGTGGATGGCGGCGCGGATGGCATCTTCAGCCAGCACCGAGCAGTGAATCTTTACCGGCGGCAGCGAGAGCTCTTTCACGATCTCAGTGTTCTTGATCGCCAGTGCCTCTTCCACGGTCTTGCCCTTCACCCATTCGGTGGCAAGCGAAGAAGAAGCGATGGCCGAGCCGCAGCCGAAGGTTTTGAACTTGGCGTCTTCAATGATGCCATTCTGCGGGTTCACCTTGATTTGCAGCTTCATGACATCGCCGCACTCAGGCGCGCCCACCAGGCCAGTTCCGACCTCGGAGCTGTTCTTGTCCATGGAACCGACGTTGCGCGGGTTGTTGTAGTGATCAATTACCTTGTCGCTGTATGACATGATTTAGTTCTCCTCGTTTTCGAATCCGCAGGGGCTAAAGCCCTACATCTTTCTGAACTTCAGCGGCACGGCTGAAGCCGTGCCCTTCCCAAAACCTATTCTGCTGCCCACTTCACCGTCTTCAAATCAACGCCTTCTTTCGCCATCTCGTACAGCGGTGAAAGTTCGCGCAAGCGCGACACCGTTTCCACCACGCGGTCGGCTACGTAATCGATTTCGGCCTCGGTGTTGAAACGGCCGATGCCGAAACGGATGGAGCTGTGTGCCAGGTCATCGCCGGTCCCCAGCGCCTTTAATACATAAGATGGCTCCAGCGTGGCCGAGGTGCAGGCGGAACCGCTGGACACCGCGATGTCGTTGATTCCCATCAGCAGCGACTCGCCTTCCACATAAGCGAAGCTGATGTTGAGATTCCCTGGCAAGCGATGATCCCACGAGCCGTTGATGTAGACCTCATCAAGTCGGCTCATAATACGGTCACGCAGCCGGTTGCGCATTCCGGCGAGATGGCATGCCTCTTTTGCCATTTCTTCGGAGGCAATCGCGCAAGCTTTGCCCAGACCCACGATGCCGGCGACGTTCAAGGTGCCGGAACGCATGCCGCGTTCGTGCCCTCCGCCATCGATAATCGCGGAAATCTGTACGCGAGGGTTCTTGCGGCGAACGTACAACGCGCCGACTCCCTTCGGCCCGTACATCTTGTGAGCGGAAATCGACATGAGGTCAATGTTCATCTTGTTCACGTCGATGGGGACCTTGCCCACGGCTTGGGTCGCGTCGGTGTGGAAGATCACGCCGCGCTCGTGACACAGCTTGCCGATTTCAGCCACCGGCTGCACCACGCCAATTTCGTTATTGGCGAACATGATGGTCACCAGGATGGTCTTGTCATCCATGGCGCGCTTGAGATCTTCGAGGTCAACCAGACCGTCCTTCTGCACCGGCAAGTAGGTGACGCGGTATCCGTACTTTTCCAGTCGTTTGCACGTGTCGAGCACCGCCTTGTGCTCGGTGACGGCGGTGATAATGTGGTTGCCTTTCTCCTTGTACATCTCGGCCACGCCCTTGATGGCGAGGTTGTCGCTTTCGGTGGCGCCTGAAGTAAAGATAATTTCTTTGGGCGTGGCGCCAATCAGCTTGGCAATTCGTTCGCGCGCGATCTCCACGCCTTCTTCACCGGCCCAACCGAAGGAGTGATTCCGGCTGGCGGCGTTGCCGAATTTCTCCATGAAATAGGGCAGCATCTCTTCCAATACCCGAGGATCCATCGGGGTGGTGGCGTGGTTGTCCATATAGATGGGCAGCTTCACACCGCTGGGAGCGGCATGCTGTGTTTCAGATAGTGCCTGGGGGATTTTCACTTCCGTGCTCATTGTTGCCTCTCCTGCCTTCGATGGTTCAATTTTTAGATAACTCGTTGGATGTTCCGGATTCCGCCTCGGCTCAGGTAATTGTCACCAATTCCGCGGCCTTGGGAACGTCGCTCCCGATTTCTTCGGGCTCTTCACGCATGTGCGAAATCTTGATGCGCTTCAGCACCGCTTCAATACTGTCGTTCACCTTGCGCAGCGGCTCGCGGATGTTGCAGCGGTCGCTCTGGTCGCACTCCCCGCGCACGGTGACGCAGGAGGTGATAAACAGCGGACCGTCGATAGCCTGAATGACCTCAAAGGCCGAAATCGTGTGCGCCGCCCGGGCCAGCGTATATCCGCCGTTAATGCCATGCTGCGACTGCAACAAGCCGGCCTTGGCCAGCCGCTGCAAAATCTTGGCCAGCGCTTCGGGCGGCATTCCGTAAGCGTCGGCTACATCTTTAGCGCTACGCGAGCCTTCCGTCGAATGCTCGGCGAGGTGCTTCATCGCCATCAGCGCATAATCCGCTTTTTTGGTTAGCTTGAGCATCCCGCACCGTGTCGAAGCCCGACCAATTAGGTCGGATAGAACTCCGACCTTTTCCGTCGTAATTC
>DATHOQ010000054.1:0-138824 GCA_035484735.1 Terriglobales bacterium
TGTTGGATTGATGCACAGGCATCGGGCAATTTCCACCCGGCGGCGCTCGCCCCCCGAGAGGGCGTAGCCCCGATTGTGCCGAATGTGCTCCAAGCCAAGCTCATCGATAAACTTCTCCATCTTCTCGCGGCGCTCATGCCACGACATAGGCTGCGCTTCAAGCACGGCGAGAATGTTCTCCTCGACCGTCAGTTTGCGAAAGACCGAAGCTTCTTGTGGGAGATAACTGATGCCATACTGGCGCGCCCGCAAATACATGGGAACGTCAGTGATGTCTTGGCCGTCATACAGCACGCGGCCCGTATCAGGGGGGATCAGACCAACGATCGCGTAAAATGTTGTGGTCTTGCCAGCGCCGTTAGGGCCAAGTAAACCAACAACTTCTCCCTGCTCGACCCGCAGGCTGACACCGTTCACAACGCGGCGGCCGCGGTAAGACTTGCCAATTTCATCCGTGGCCAGAGTGCGCATCAACGTGCTCGCATTTATCGTGCCACTCGCGTTTGTGTTACCACAGGAGTGTTTGCTTCGCCTTCTACGAGCACCCTATCATCGTGTCTAAAGAAAGTCAACGAAACCCCGGTAATCTTGCCCTGTTCGGCATCAAAAATGCTAGGCGAACCACCGGTCAGCACAAACTTATCCTCCACGGCCGTATAGATCAAGCGTTCTCCTTCAGCTCGGCGTAAGGGTTCTGTGGCTACGACATCTCCTGTTGCCACGATCTTGTCCAGTTTTCCCGCAGTTAACGATTGTTTGGCAGACACCTGCCCGCGTGCCTGGAGAAATGCGTCCATTTGTTTAGCAGTGATAGTGACATCTGCTTGTTTGGCTAAGACGTTGCCCTCGAAATGGACAATGCGATCACTGTCGGCATAGCTCAGGCGGGAAGAAGTGATGGCCACGGGAGTAGAGTTTCCACGCGAGTCGTTTTGCACCAGGACGGTGGACACGGGCTGTGCCAATGCACCCTTTGCGGACGTTCCTTGTGCGATCAACGAACGCTGGTTCCGATCGAAATCGATCGCCGGCGCTTCCACCACATTCGCATCCTGCCACAGCCGCACTCCTCCGCGGTAAAGCGCGGTCGAGGCCGAGCTATGTGCTGTCATCGAACGAGCAGTAACATGAATCGGACTGGAAGAAGCCAGGAGCGCTCCATTGGGCTGGGGCGTCAAGTCGCTGTAAGTGGTTTTGACATCGCCGTCCGCAAAAGCGGTGCCGGTAGCGCGCTCCAACCGCATCGTCAGGGCGGTTGTGGTCATACCCCCCTCGCTGACGCGAGGCGAGCCGGTGAGAATCAATATTTGGTCCGCGGGAGTGTAGCGTCCTTGTTCGCCCCAGGCTTTGCGATCGCCATCGTTGTAGACGACAGTTCCCTGCTGAACCAGCGATTCGATGCCGTGTCCGGGTTGAAAGGCGGCGTCCAGGGTGCGGCTGGTGCTGACGCGATCCTGCTGCCCGGGATTCTTACTCACGATATGAGCGTCGGGAGCACCGTGAACGGTTGAGAGCTGGCCGGAATCGTCGAAATGAGCTTCAAACTTGCCAGCTGTCACCACCGTTTGCGGCCCTGCGCTTGATTCGGCAGGTCGAATTGAAATCTGGGCGGCTCCACACGTCTCTGCGTGATCAAGACGGCGGCCACCGTTCAGCCAGAAATCCACAGCGGATGAGGTCAGTTCCAGATCTTGCGAAGCATGCGACGCACCCGTCGAAGTCTGGTGCTGGACCAGCCTGACATTTTCTTCGGTGTGAACTTTGGTGACCTGATTCTTTCCAGCAAAATCGAGTACCACTCGTCCGGCACTGCCTTGCATCGGTTGCGTTCCCGACGTTTCCGCAGTCACATTTCCAGAAAGAATCGCGGTGCGCAACCCTTCTCGTTTTTCTCCCATGAGGAGTTCGAGTTGATCGCCATGTGCTTTCGCCGTTGGCTCAGCGTCCGTCTGGATCAATACATTTCCCGTGGCCAGGATACGACTGACCCGGTTGTCAGGACGCAGAAACATAGTCGCCTGGTCGGATTGGCACCGCCGCGCGGAGGTGGTTAGCAGCGGCTGATCGAGCCAAATCTGGTGCTTCGTCTTCACGATCATGGCCCGAGCTGCAGTAAGGGTCTCGCCCGTTTTCCCAGTCTGAATGTTCACCTGAGACTCCAACGTGAGTTCGCCGCTTCCTGCCAGGTAGCGGAGTCCCACCGCTGAGCCGGTCGCCTGCGGCAAGCTAAAGTCGACACGCTCTTTGGTTGAGGCATCTCCAGTCTTCTGATTAAAAACCAGGGCGCTGGTTTTTAGGTGAATGGGATTCTTGAGACCGCTGGGCGCGGACTGATCAGGATCCGCTGTGCCCCTGGGGTTCGCCTGCAAGTCGATTTGAACTTCGCCTTGCGCGCTCACATCGCCGGACTGCGGGTCGTAATCGAAATCAGCACCCGATATGCGGTCATAGCGGCTGGAGTCACGTCCATAGATGGTGACGGTCACATCGTGCAGACGGGCTCGTCCACCTCGCTTGAACTGCACCGCTTTGCTGGCCTCGATCTTGAACCAAGTGCGTCCTTGCTCGGACTTTGAAATGGTGAAGCCAGTGGCGGTCTGTTGAATTTCGACACCCATCTTCTCGGGGATCTGTTTCAGCGCATTCTGTACTCGCTGTTTGGCGTAGAAATAGACGCCGCCCACCACCAGCACAAGAGCAATGGCAGCCGCGGCAAACCAGCGACGCAAATGAGTGATGGAAACAGGCATCTGAAGACAAGTTTACAGAAAGCCTACAGGAAGCGCTTCGACGGGAGCGTCCTGCTTTTCAGGTGTAAGATTGCGGGTTTCCTGGGGAACTACGTTGGTCTGACGGTTTTACGAGGAGGCACTGATGAACCCGCGCGTCCCTTATACAGCCAGAGAGGAAGATCTTCTTAATCCAGGCGTTCGCGAAGGTTTTTTCCCACCTGGTGCGATGCAATCCGAGCCAATTCTGTGTGCGGGGATGGCCCGGCTCTCCTATTGCCGGAAGGATCCTGAGTTCGGGTTCGACCAGAATCGTATTCGAGAAAACTTGTTGGGCATTGGACTCACGCCCTACAGATTTCTGGAGAGCTTGAGTAGTGCACACGGAAAGGGAACGCATTGTCTTGTCGCTCTGCGAGATGATCCGCAGCCGGGTCGTAGGCTGGCAGTCGTTGTCTTCCGAGGAACCGACGTCAAAGATGCAAGCAACCTGCGGTACGACGTCGATCTGGAGCTAGTGTCATGGGCGGGCAAAGGCCGAGTGCACAAGGGATTCTCCGCGGCTCTAGGGCAAGTGCAACGGGAGCTTCTGACATGGTTGGAGTCGCTGGGAGATTATCGGCTGCTCTACACCGGCCACAGCCTGGGGGCCGCGATGGCAACTTTGCTGGCCGGACTGAAGAAACCCGATGCGCTCTTCACCTTTGGATCGCCGCGCGTAGGCGATGCGCAGTTCGTCAGTTCATTGCAAGGGGTTGCCAACTTTCGTTTCCAGGATTGCTGCGATTTGGTGACTCGCGTCCCGCCAGAAGAATTCGGATATGAGCACTTCGGCCAACCTCACTATATCGATCACAAGCGGGACGTGACTCTGAATCCCGATAAAAAGTTCATCTCGAAGGACCACCGCCGAGCCCGCTGGCATTTTTTGTTTCGTTATGCGTGGCGACCCGGAAACATTCGAGTGCGCGAACTGGCTGACCATGCTCCGATGAATTATGTCTGGCCGGTGGCGGCGATGCGGGACTAGCGTCCGCTCATCGCAGATTCAACCGGTTCCGCAGCAACTTCCGGCGCGGCCTTGGTTTGAGAAGTGAAATCTCTCAGCGAAAGTTCTAATCCACCGAAGTCGGGATGGTCATTGTGGTCGAGGGTAAATGCGATGTCGATAACATCGCCGGGAAGAAGCTGTGCTTGTTGCACTCGCTCTGCCAATCGCCAACCGAGAGCTTTATAAACGACGGACTTTCGCCAATTCTCCGAGCGGCGGGGAATCGCGTCGGAATCCGGATGGCAGCGGGGTGTCGCTAGACTAGCCTGGCTATTCGATTCGTCTCCATTCCAGGCCAGCTTGAGCCTGACATGCTTCTCCTTCATGATTTGCGGAGGCGCCATCAGCCGCGCATCGCGAGCGGTGAAGACAGGTTCAGGGTTACCACTTCCAAAGGGTTGCAAAAGGCTAAGGGCCTGGAACAATTCCGGGGTCACGTTGCCGAGTTCGAGCTCGGCGTCAATGTTGAGAGCGGGTTCAAAGTCACTGAGTGTCAAGCAGGCACGCGCGTAGAGATCAAGATGGGTGCGCAACTCATGGACTCGCCCGACAGGCAGAGAAAAACCCACGGCGTGAGAGTGTCCGCCGAAGCGGGTGAACAGGTGCGAACAGGATTCCAGGGCATTGAGTAGGTGAAAGGGGCGGATAGAGCGGCCTGAGCCGTGGGCTTCATCGCCATCGCGCGAAACCACCAGCGTAGGACGGCCGTAGCGTTCCACCACGCGAGTTGCAGTAATGCCGATGACGCCGCGGTGCCAGCCTTCTCCGTCGACCACGATGCAAAACGACGCGGGCAGCGTGGGGTCTTCTTCAAAGCGGGCCGCGATCGCTTCCAGAATGCGGCGTTCTTCTTCCTGCCGCTCCGAGTTCAGTTGATCGAGCTTGGCGGCGATCTCGCGGGCGCGGGCGACATCCTTTGTGCTGAAGAGTTCGATGACATCGGCGGCGATGTCCATGCGCCCGGCGGCATTGATTCGGGGCGCGACGCGAAATCCGACTTCGCTGGAAGTTAGCGGACGCCCGCTTACCTGCGCGGTTTCGAGCAGCGCTTTGAGCCCGGGATTGACGGCCGAACGCAACGCCTCTAATCCAAGCTTTGCGAAAACACGGTTTTCGCCGGTGAGCGGCACGCAGTCAGCAATAGTCGCGATGGCCACAATCTTGGAAAAAGACTTGAGCAGAGCTGATTGATCGCGATGTGGCAGCCGCCGCTCCATCAACGCCTGCGCAAGCTTGAAGGCAACTCCTGCACCGCAGAGCGCTTTGCACGGGTACTTACAACCGGGCTGATTCGGATTCAACACTGCGAGCGCGTGCGGAGTGCCGTCGGGGCCGGGCAGATGGTGGTCGGTTACGATCAGATCGACGCCGAGCCGTCGTGCAGTCTCCGCGGCGGCAAAGGCTCGAATGCCGGCATCGACGCTGATGATGAGTCGAATGCCGGCAGCCGCAGCGCGTTCGATGACATCGCCGCGCAAGTCGTAGCCTTCTTTGATCCGGTGCGGAACGTGGAAGTCGGGCGCGCCGCCGCACAACTCAATCGCGGTCTTGAGGATGACGACCGCAGTGGTGCCGTCAACGTCATAGTCGCCGTAGATGAGGATGCCTTCTTTACGTTCGATGGCGGCGTCGATCCGGTCGACAGCAGCTTTCATGCCCGACATTAGATAAGGCGAGTGAAGATGAGCGAGCGATGGATTCAGGAAGTGTTCGGCAGTTTCAGGATCGGTGATGCCACGAATGATCGATAGCTGCGCGAGGGTGGTGGCAGCTTCATCACCCAGTCGCAAGCCGGGAATGGCACGCAGTTGACCGGCAAGGATTTTGGCCTGCGCCACATCCGCCGTTCTGTGAAGCCACTTCATGGGTTGCTCTCTCTGTGACTCTGTTCCCCTGGTGACTCTGTTCCCCTGTGGTGAAAAACGGAACCACGGAGAACACAGAGGTTCACAGGAAGAAGTATGACAACGAACCGCCCTACGGCTCGTCGTCAAATCCGGGTTCGTCGATGGGCATTCCGCTGAAGTCTTCCGCCATTTCGAGTATCCCCTGATAGCGGTCGTACCACGGCGTAGACGACTCATACACCATCATTACACCCTGGTGCGCGAAACCGAGTTGCACGAAGCCGGTCTTGCCGACGTAGGTCCGCAGCCAGCGGGCCTCTTCGATGTCTTCATCATTGGTAAACTCGGCGTTGCTCAGGCGCTGGATCATGGCATCGAGCTCCTCGCGCTCCAGCTTCCATGAGTCCATGATCAGAAACGGCGCGCCCGCGGCCTTGGCGAGTTCGACAAAATCTTTCCAGCCGTCGGGATTGTCGGCTGACTTCCAAGGTACGCTCTGGACTTCCTCGTAGTCGATAAACCCGGGGAAACGGCGCAGTCCGTGGCCCTCGATGAAGGCAATCATGTCATCTTTGAGGCTGGCGAGATCGTCAGGCGCGGGTGACATAAGAATTTCCGAAGTATGTGGATATTGTATGCTCGAAGTGTCGTTGGCCGATAGTCGTTGGTCGTCGGCAAACCCTGAGGCGTCGCTATCCATGTTTGCTAACGACCAAAGTCCAACGACCAACGACGTCCTTTCCCTGTGCTACACTAAATGTTTCTTAGCAACTCCTGACTCCGCTCATGCTCCTGTCGAAAGAATATGTGGGCTATCTGGCCCGCGAAGTCACCAAAAAACTCATTGCGGGTAACTTTATTGAGACCAAGGCGGCGCCCGTGGTCACCGAGAAGGTCCACGCCGCGATGCTCGAGGAGTTCACCCTCGAAGACCGCATCAACGACGAGGTGCGCGTCATTCTGGAAGCCTATTCCTCGGAGATGCAGAAAACCGGCGCCAACTATCAGGAAATGTTCCGCAAGGTGAAGCAGGAACTGGTGCGCAAGTACAAGGCGGTGCTGTGAGAGTCAGCCGCGACAAAGTGAATAAGGTCGCACACGCGGTCACGGAGGCTTTGGCCGAAGTGAATGAACTCGACTTCGTCGAAGATCGCAACACCATCCGCCTCGAAGTGCGCAGGGTAATGGAAGAACTGCTCAATCAGGAAGAAAAAATCGATCAGGCCGCCCGGCACAAGATCGAGAACCAGAAACGCACCATCCTCGAAGGCAGCCAAGAGTGGGACATCCTCTATCGCAAGTATTACCAGGAAGAGGTCAAGAAGCTGGGTGTGTAGCTCCACTTCGTTTAGGCGCTTGGCAGTCTTGTGGGACTCCTAATCAATACGTTTTAACCGCTAAGGACGCAAAGTTTTTCGCAAAGATCGCAAAGAATAAAGGCCCCACGCTTCCGCGTGGGGCCTTTGCATGAACTTCGAAGCAACCTAAGCTGCGGCTTTGCGCGCAAACACCTGTTGCAGGCGTTCCTTGTACAGCGTCGTCCGGTGAGTGATTTCTTTGTAGGTATGGCTGGTCACCCATTGCGTACGCGGCGTTCGCCGCCGTTCGCGGCGACTGCCTACGTTGCCGCGGTGGATTGCATCGGTCAGCGTTTTTTGCGCGGTGACTTGCTGCCATCCGGTGCCGTCGGTCACGCTGAACACTCCGATATATCCCCCGGACATTAGCTCAAGAGGTTCTGAAATGTTGTTGGTCTGGTCGAATTGCGTCGATCCTTCGGCCCGAAAGGTTTCGAACCAGGAGGGAAACACGAAGTCGGAGACCAGCACGGTGCCGATCTTGTAGGAAAATGCATCGGACTCGCAGGCGTCGCAGACTTCGTAGGCATACAGAGTGCCAGTCGTCTCTTCGTTCTGGACAAACACCGTGAGGTTGATGTTGGGATCGGCCAGCATTTCCAGCAGCTCGTGACTGGCGGTAACCGTCCAGCTATTGCCGTATTTCAAGTCGGTGGCAGCGAAGACCTTGCCCAGCGGCAGGCCGTCGGGAGTAAGGTCGTGGTAGCCGAGAGCACCGGCCTGATCGGAATCGTCAAGAATGGTAAGCCACCAGGTGCCGACTGGCGGCGAAGAGCCGGTCGGGATAAATGTGAGTTCGGCATCGGTTCCCCATGCCGGGCGAAAATCGGTGGTGACTTGTTGCTGCAAGGCGTTGACCACAGGACGAATCTCGGTGTCAGTCAGCACCGTGCTGGCATTGATAATCGAGATTTGAATGGCAGTTGTTTGTGGCATTTATTTCTCCTTCCTAAATGAAGTTTAAGAGGACGCGTAGCGGAGAACAGCGCGGCTCGTCTTTTTGAGCTTATGCCCGCCTTGCTGACTCCGAACCGGATAAATTGCTTTGCACAATGGGCCAATTCCCATTTTGGGCCAATGAGTTACAGGGCTTTGGCCGAGATAGTATGGCCTGAGAATCGCCTATTGGGATTGCTTCCGGAGGGACGAGCGGCAAAAAACAGCGGCATTGAACCCGCTCTCGCAGTAACATAGTCACGGTTTCCATGATTCACCCAGCCCTCGTAAACAGGAGAATGCGACCATGAGCGTTATGACTCCGCCCGGAATCAAGAATTCGGGCGACTACATTGAAGACGTACTGGCTACCGTCAAGGCGAAGAACCCGGCGGAATCGGAATTCCACCAGGCGGTGCAGGAAGTGTTGGACTCGCTACGGCTGGTGTTGCAAAAGCATCCCGAATACCGCTCGGCGAGGATTCTGGAGCGCATCACCGAGCCGGAACGCGTGTTAATGTTCCGCGTGCCATGGTTTGACGATCGCGGAGACGTTCAGGTCAACCGCGGCTTCCGCATTGAGATGAATAGCGCCATCGGTCCTTATAAAGGTGGACTGCGGTTCCATCCCTCGGTTAATCTCGGCATTTTGAAGTTCCTCGCGTTCGAGCAAGTTTTTAAGAATTCGCTGACCACGCTGCCCATGGGTGGCGGCAAAGGCGGGTCGGATTTCGATCCCAAGGGCAAGAGCGACAACGAAGTCATGCGCTTCTGCCAGAGCTTCATGACCGAATTGCAGCGCCACATTGGCCCGGACACCGACGTTCCCGCCGGCGATATCGGCGTAGGTGGCCGTGAGATAGGCTTTCTGTTTGGCCAATACAAGCGCCTGCGCAACGAGTTCACCGGCGTGCTGACCGGCAAGGGTCTCAACTGGGGCGGCTCGCTGATTCGTCCCGAGGCCACGGGCTACGGCTGTGTTTACTTTGCTAACGAAATGCTAAAGACCCGCAAGGAAACTTTCGACGGCAAGCTGTGCCTGGTTTCCGGCAGCGGCAACGTTTCGCAATACACGGTCGAGAAGCTGCTCGACTTCGGCGCCAAACCAATTACCTGGTCGGACTCCGACGGTGTGATCTTCGATCCCGATGGCATTGATCGCGAGAAGTTGGCCTGGGTGATGGAGCTGAAGAACGTCCGGCGTGGACGCATCCGTGAATATACGGACAAGTACAAGAAAGCCGTCTTCATGCCCACAGACGTGAAGCTGGACCACAATCCCATCTGGAACATCAAGGCGAATTGCGCCTTCCCCAGCGCCACGCAGAATGAAATCAAAGCCAAAGACGCAGCGAATCTGCTAAAGAACGGCTGCAAGCTGGTGGCGGAAGGCGCGAATATGCCTTGCACTCTCGAGGCCACCAAGATGTTCCTCGATGCCAAGACCCTTTACGGCCCGGCTAAAGCCGCGAACGCCGGTGGCGTGGCGACCTCTGGCCTGGAGATGGCACAGAACAGCGCCCGCTTGAGCTGGACGCGCGAAGAAGTAGATGACCGGCTGCACAAGATCATGATCGCCATCCACAAGACGTGCTTCGAGACGGCGGAGAAATACGGCACGCCGGGCAATCTGGTAAACGGCGCGAACATTGGCGGGTTTTTGAAAGTTGCCAATGCGATGCTGGATCAGGGGCTGGTGTAGTTTTTATGTGGCGCGGGCGCCCTCGCCCGCGAGCGGCGTCACGTGTCATGCGGGGTGGGAAGTTCTGCCCCGCATGCTGCTTGGAAAGGTGGACTATGACTCTGCCAAGTATGCTCGTCGCTATTGCAACCATCATCTTCCTTGTGCTGGAACGAGTGTTTCCTGGGCGTGAATTGCCCGAAGCGAAGGGTTGGTACTGGCGAGCATTGCTGGTTAATCTGGTTCAGCTAGGAATTACTCTGGCACTGGCTCAAGTTTGGATTCGCCTGTTCGGATTCTCGCTCTTCAAACTGTCCTCGTGGAACGCACCTCTAGCGGAAGGCTTTGTGGGATGGTTCATCGGGACATTTTTCTTCTACTGGTGGCACGTGCTAAGGCATAAGAATGGATTCTGGCTTGTTTTCCATCAGGTGCATCATTCGCCATCACGAATCGAGATTGCCACTTCGTTCTACAAACACCCCATCGAAATACTCAGCGATTCAATCCTCAGCGCTCTTGTTCTGTATCCTTTGCTGGGGTGTTCGATGATGGGTGCGTTCTGGTACAACTTCTTTGCTGCTACCGGCGAATATTTCTACCATACGAACATGAGGACGCCAAGGTGGCTCCGGTTTTTTATCCAGACTCCGGAATTGCATTCCATACATCACCAATACAACGTTCACAAGTACAACTTTTCAGACATTCCGCTTTGGGATCGTCTGTTTGGAACTTACAAGGACTCGACCGATTTTGCCACTAGGTGCGGTTTTCCGAAAGGAGCGGAGGAGAAGCTCGGATCAATGTTGGCGTTCAAGGATGTTTATCACGAAGAATCCACATAACAAGACAGCAGGATAGCCGTTGGCCTCTCGCGCTCGGCGCGCTGCTCACGCGGCCCTTGCCCGTCTATACTGACGCCAAGCACTCATGTCCGTCGTCCACACCCCCGACCCCTTCGTCGATCCCGAACGCCTCTTCGAGGGCTTCGAGAATCTGATGCCCTTCCGAGTGCAGGACATCCTGCTGGTCTCGAGCCTCTACGACTCTTTCATTCTGCGGGAAGATGGCCGGCTCAACGAACTGCTGATCGGGGAATCGCTTGAACTCAATTTGCAACAGATTCCTGGCATCACACACGTCTCGAGTGGCGCAGAAGCTCTAAAACTGGCCCGCTCCCAGCCGCGCTTCAACTTGATCGTCACCAATCTGGAAGTCGAAGACATGGATGCGGCGCAACTGGCCCGCGAGATCAAAGCCGCCGGGCTCGACGTGCCGGTGGTGGTGCTGGCCTACGACTATCGCGAGATCAAGAATTTTGTCGCCCGCAATCCGGTCACCGATGTCGAGTCGATCTTCCTCTGGCAAGGCAACGTCCGTATTCTGATTTCGATCGTGAGTTACATCGAAGACAAACGGAATGTGCTCCATGACACCCGGACCATCGGCGTGCCGGTGATCCTGGTGGTGGAAGATGACATTCGTTATTACTCGGCTTTTCTTCCTGCAATCTATACTGAGTTGATTACGCAGTCTCGAAGGATCATCAGCGAAGGGCTGAACGTAGCGCATAAACTGGTTCGGCTGCGGGCGCGGCCCAAGATTCTGCTCAGTTCCACCTACGAAGACGCACTTCAGCAGGCCACGGAGTATCGCGAATACTTGTTGGGCGTGGTGTCCGATATTGAATTCCCGCTCGGCGGAGAACTGAGTACCGAAGCTGGTTTCGAATTGGCGCGACGGATCCAGGAAAAAGTACCGGACGTTCCTATCGTTCTGCAATCCAGCCGCACGGAATTCCGGGCGCGTGCCAATGCCGAAGGTTGTTCGTTCCTGCGCAAACGTTCACCGACTTTATTGCGGGACCTGCGGCGGCTGCTGACCGAGCACCTCGGCTTTGGCGACTTTGTTTTCCGTTTGCCCAACCACGCCGAAGTGGCACGGGCCCGCGATTTGAACGAACTGGAAGCGCGGCTCGGAGAAGTTCCCGAGGAAAGCATTGCCTACCACAGTGAGCGCAATCACTTTTCGCGTTGGCTGCGGGCGCGCACCGAGTTCGCACTGGCGCAAAAGCTGCGGCCTCGCAAGGTTTCTGATTTCTCCACGCTTGAGGATTTGCGGCATGACCTGATTGACTCCATCGCCGACTACCGCAGCGAACAGAGTCAGGTACTGATCGGCGATTTCAACCCCGCGACCTTCAAGGCGGGCGAACATTACTTCTTGCGCATTGGAGGCGGCTCTCTGGGGGGGAAGGCCCGTGGACTGGCTTTCGTGCGCCATCTGCTGCACAACAACCGCATCGCGCGGCGTTTTCCTCACGTTCGTATTGTGGTGCCGCCCAGCGTGGTGTTGGCGACCGATGTGTTTGACCGCTTCCTGAGCGAAAATAATCTGCTCGATTTCGCCATGCACTCGAGCGACGACGCCGAAATCCAGCAACGGTTTCTGGCTGGGACATTCCCTGCCCCGTTGCGGGAGAATCTGCTGGCATTCCTGGCGGACGTGCACTATCCGCTGGCGGTGCGTTCCTCGAGTTTGCTGGAAGACTCTCAGTACGAGCCGTTCACCGGTGTGTACGAAACTTTCATGCTGGGCAACCAGCATGCTGATCTTCTGATCCGCCTGGCACAGCTCATGGAGGCCATTAAACGCGTCTACGCTTCCACTTTCAGCCAGCATGCCAAGGCCTATGTCCGGGCGACGCCGTATCGCCTGGAAGAAGAAAAAATGGCGGTGATTCTGCAACAGGTGGTGGGGGCAATCCATGGACAGCGGTTTTATCCTGATTTCTCCGGCGTGGTGCGGTCGCACAATTTCTATCCCGTTCCGCCCATGAGCTACAGCGACGGAATTGCCGCGGTAGCGTTGGGCATGGGAAGAACGGTGGTGGACGGAGGCAAGTGCCTGAGTTTCTGTCCACGCTATCCGCGGAACCTGGTGCAGTTCTCATCGGTGGAGGACATTCTGGCCAACTCGCAACGCGAGTTCTGGGCGCTGGATTTGAACCACGTAGAAAATCATGAGGACCCGCTGGCCGATCTACGGGAAGTGCAATTCGGCCTTGACGCGGCAGAGAGCGACGATACCTTGCACACTGTTGGTTCTACCTATTCGGCCGACAATCACATCGTGTATGACGGACTCAGCCGGCCCGGCACACGCGTCGTGAGCTTCGCCCCCGTTCTCAAACATGACGTGTTTCCTCTGCCCGGAATTCTGGAGCGCCTGACGAAGATCGGCGAAGACGCTTTCGGACGTCCGGTGGAGATCGAGTTCGCGGTGCGGTTGCCGGGAAGTGTGCGTGGGCCGTCCGAGTTCGGTTTTCTCCAGATTCGCCCGCTGGTGCTCTCGCGTGAAGGCGAAGAGTTGCGCATGGAGGATGTGAAGCCGGAGCTACTCGTCTGTCAGAGCAGCAAAGTCCTGGGAAATGGAAGGATTCAGGACCTGCATGACGTCGTCGTGGTTGATCTTCTCCGATTTGAGAGGACGCGCAGTCAAGAAGTTGCCGAGGGCGTGGCTCAATTGAACGCAAAGTTGAATGAAAGCGGCCGGCCGTATTTGCTGATTGGAGTGGGGCGTTGGGGATCGAATGATCCCTGGCTGGGGATTCCGGTGGAGTGGGACGAAATCTCAGGAGCACGGGTCATTGTAGAAGCCGGCTTCCGTGACTTTCGCGTGACCCCGTCGCAAGGCAGTCACTTTTTTCAGAACCTGACGGCATTCCAGGTTGGGTACTTCACCGTGAACCCAGATGCTGGCGAAGGTTTCGTGGCCTGGCAATGGCTGAGCGCTCAGCCGGCGGTTGAGGAGCGAGGGTGCGTACGCCATCTGCAGTTTGAACAGCCATTGATCGTGGTCATGAACGGAAAGACCAGCCGGGGAATGGTGTTCAAACCGCAACCAGCATAAATCTCGTTGCTAGTACCGACGTTCTCTCACCCAGATTCGGACTTGCTCTTCGACTGAGAAACCTTCTGTCGGATTTTGCGCAAACTTCGATTCCAGCGAGAAGGTATGGGCCTCGAGTGGCACGCTGAAGTGCGAATTCGTCCTGAGGAAGCCCTCAACGAACGCGCGAGTGTAACGCTCAGGTCCAAGAATTTGAAACTGGACGGCATGCACCAACCCATGAAACAGATCGCGCTCCGTGATTCTGTCGTTAAACACCACAACGTCGATGAAGGTCAGCGAGGCCATGTGCGTGACCTGCGGCAGATTGACGATGCCTAGAGCCTTCGCGTCGGAATAAAATGAGGGATTTGTAAGTCGTGCTCCGGCCAGTTGCACAATTCTCACGCGATCGAGAATGCCTGGGGAATAGAATGGCCGCATCAGGGCCTTGTGCTCGGCGCTGAGCGGCTCACCAGCAATATAGTGTCGGTCACGTTGCTCTCGCAAATACGCCAGTACTCGCTCCGTGGCATGAGATATCTGTTCCTCGGGCAACTGCACCCCACCCGCAATGGAGCCTGCCGCCTCATGCGGAATCAGCTTTTCGATGGAACTGTAGTAATCGTTCAAATCGGTGGCGGCGGCGATGGCCTTCCGCAACACTTCGCGCTGCCCGAAGCGGGCAAGATCGTCGATTGAAAAACGCAGACGAAGCTGGTGGGTGGCGCACTGTGCGCTGATCAGCTCCAACTCCGCGTGACGCAGTTCCGCGTCCATTTGAACAATGGCAACCCTGTCGTCTGGATCATCCCAGGAAAGCATTCGCGAAACTCCTGATTGTGCTTGCAAACTGCCGGAAAGGACCTATACTCATTACGTATACAGTGTTACGTTTACGCTGTCAACACTTATTTAAACGTTTTAGTGACCGAGGATAAGCATGCCGCGGCACCTTGATCCTGATCTCGAAGAACGTATTTTGAACGCCGCTCTTAAGTTGTGGAGGAAGGGAGCGGAGAAGACCCTCACCATGCGTGCCGTAGCCAAGGCCGCAGGCACCAATACTCCTGCCGTTTACCGTCGCTTTAAGGACCGGCGGGACATTTTGCATGCGCTTTTGCGGCGCTTGCAAAAAGATGTCGCCGATGTGGTGCGCACCTGCCAATCTCCAGAAGAAGCCTGTGAGCGATATGTTGAGTTTGCATTGAGTCATCCCCATGAATACGAGCTTTTTTATGAACACTCGTACCAGTTGCCACGGCCGGCCCAGAGCGCGATCCGGGAACATCGGCCCACTATGGCGCTGGTGGAAGCCAAGTTGGCTGAGCGTCTCGGAGGATCCCCTCACGATCACACACGTCTAGGTCTCGCTTTGTGGGCGATTTCCCATGGAACAGCCATGCTCCTGATCTCCAAGTCAATTCCAGAGGAGCACGCCGATGAGCTGCGTTCTGTTTTCTCCTCCGCGCTGAAAGCAATGGTCCAAAACGCATCGGTTTAATTGCTGCATAATGAAGTTTGCAGCTTTGGAATCCACAGATTGAAACCGGTCGGCGAAATGGCGGCGTTCGTCAAACAAGCAGCGCACGATGCTGGCTTTGAGCTGGCCGGCATCGCTCCTGTCGCGCAGTTTCCCGAGCTTAGCCGTTTTCCTGAATGGATCGCCGCCGGACATGCTGGCGAGATGCAATATCTCGAAAAGCGGGATGAGGCCGGGGATCTGAAGCGCGCGTCACTGCATCGGGCAGTTCCCTGGGCTCGCAGCGTGATCGTCTGTGCCATTAACTACAACACTGCACATCCTTACTCCATCCAAGTGGGAGACAGCGATCGAGGATGGATCTCGCGCTACGCCTGGAGTAAAGAGGATTATCACGACGCGGTGCTGCGCAAACTGCGAGAGGTCGAGAACCTTCTCATAACCAGAGAGACGCCGGCACTTCAGACCCTCTGTTATGTCGATACCGGCCCATTGGTAGAGCGCGTCTATGCCAAGTATGCGGGCATAGGATGGATCGGCAAAAACACCTGCATTCTGAATCAGCAGATGGGTTCGTGGCTGTTTCTTGGCGTGGTCATCACCTCGCTCGAACTCACGCCCGACTTCCCTGCCCCAGATCGTTGCGGCTCTTGCACCCGTTGCATTGATGCTTGTCCCACGGATGCGCTGATCGCGCCCTACCAGCTCGATTCCAACCGTTGCATCTCATACCTGACTATCGAAAAGCGTGGCGATGTCCCGCAAGACATGCGAGAAGAAATAGGGCGACATGTTTTCGGCTGCGATATCTGCCAGGATGTCTGCCCGTGGAACCGAAAAGCTCCGACTACCGCAACTGAGGAATTTCAGCCGCGTGAAGGGTTGGTCAATCCCGCGCTGGAGTGGCTTGCAGAGATGACGGCCGAAGAGTTTCGCGACACGTTTCGCGGCTCGCCCATTCGCCGGACCAAACGCTCTGGTCTTCGAAGGAACGCAGTCATCGCCATGGGCAACAGTCGGAACCAGAGGTTCGTTCCTGCTCTTGAGAAGCTGGCAGCCGATGACGACCCGGTAGTGGCGGAACACGCGCGCTGGGCGGCTAACAAGCTTGCCACCTCATGAACGGGATGGCACCCGTGCTAGCATGACTGCAGATTCGCTGCCATGTCCCGCAATTTACTTCCTCTCCGGTGCATTGCCCTTTCACTCTTGGCCGCGCTGTTCTTAGGGTCGCCAGTCTTCGCCACTGAACCTCACTGGATTCGAGTGGCCTCGAGTCATTTCCTGGTTCTTACCGATGGCGACGAAAAGCAGGGTCGCGAAGTCGCGGCGCGATTTGAGCAGATGCGTGCCGTCTTCGCTCAACTATTGGCACGAGGCCGTGTGAACTTACCGCTGCCCGTCGACATCATCGCTCTCAAGAGCGATGATGAATACGCGAACGCCGCTCCCTCGCCGCAGGGTAAACCCATTTTTGAAGCTGCGTTTGCCATTCCCGGCGAGGACCGTGAATTCTTCGTCCTCGATCTGGCGGAAGCTGACAGCTGGCGGGCGATTTCGCATGAGTTCGGCAAGATGCTTTTGAATTACAACTATCCGCCTACGCAGCCGTGGTTCGATGAGGGCTTCGTCGAGTATTTTGCCGGCCTTCATTTGGATAACAAACTGATGCAGATCGGCGAGGACCCCGAATCGAATCCAGCGGTCCGGCAAACCGTGCTCGGGAAACCGTCGGGCACTGGCAAACCGCCGCAACCGTTGGTTGACTTGTTGAACGCATCGCCTTGGATGCCTATTTCTGCGCTGTTCGCAGCGAAGCCGGACAGCTCTGGCGGCAACGGTCGCCGAACCTTGTTTTACGCGCAGTCGTGGATGGTGATGCATTACCTCATCAACAAGAACAAGCTGACGGAGACCGGGGCTTACTTCGGCTTGATCAAGAACGACAAGCTTCCGGTGGACGAGGCGATCCAGAAAGCCTACGGGATGACTTCGGCGCAATTGGATCAGGCAGTGAAAGACTATTTTCATTCTCTGACGGCAACTCCCGCCAAGGCGGTCGTTACTGCGGCTCCAGTTACATATGACGACATAGGCATCACCACCAGCGATGTTCCCGAAGCGATTGGGCGTGCTTCCGTAGCGGAGATGGATTTGCGGTTGCCCGAACGCCACGATCAGGCGCGCCAGCTGCTCGAAACGATTGCCGGTCAGGGCTTGAGCGACAATGCGGTCGCTCATCGCGGTGTCGGGTGGGACCATCTGGTGAAGATGGAGTTTGATCCGGCGACCGAAGAGTTTAGAGCGGCTGTGGAGTTGGACAACAAGGATCCCTGGCCACGTTATTACATGGCGCTTACCAAGTTTCGCGAGGCTCAGTCCAGTGGAAAGGAAGTCGCGGGGCTGGCCAACATGATGCAGGATTTGCATTTCACTTTGGAAAAGTGGCCGGAGTGTGCCGAAGCCTATTACATGCTGGGATGGGCCCAGCGCGTAGGCGGCGGCGTTCATGCGGCCATGGACTCAGTGCCGGCGGCGATTCGGCTGGCGCCGAGAAATCAGAGCTACTTGCTGGAGATGGCACGAGTTTATGCAGCGGCGAAAGACTGGGATGCGGCCACCGCATTGCTGCAACGGCTCGTCGCAGGTTCTGACGCACAAGTGGCAGCGGCAGCGCACAACGATCTGCAAGATCTCCCCTCGTTGATGAAGTATGGCGTGGCGCCAACGCGCACGGCGGCTGCACCTGCTGCCACGTCTGCCGCGACTTCTTCGCCCACCTCGGCCGCTGCGACAGCCAAGCCGACTGTGCCTGCGGCGTCGCAGCCGGCAAGTAAGGCAGGGAGCACAACCGCGCCAGCCACTCAACCGTTGAACAAAGCTGCGAGCCAACCTGCGCCGCCCATCGACCTCGATCAAGACTTGGAAGCTCCGTCCGAGGTGAAGATTGACCGGCGGCCCATCCACTACCTGAAGGGAAAACTGCTCTCAGTGGATTGCTCTCAGCCTCCGGCAGCGGTCGTGATTTTCTCATCGGGAGTGAAGACGCTGAAGTTGAAGACTCCGGATTACAAATCGATGACTCTGGTCGGGGCGGACGCGTTTTCCTGTGCGTGGGTGAACCGCCAGGTCTCGGTGAACTACAAAGCTGTCGGAGCCGAAGACGGAGACTTGGTGTCGCTGGAAGTACATTAGTCGATATACCCCCTCCCCCACGGTCTTTTGGAATCATCACTGTAGGGAGAAATTCCCGCCAAATCTTTCTCGAGAAAAGAGTTAGAGGCAAAATATCAGAAACAAACGAGTTAGTAAGTCGGAGAGACATGCTTTGCTCGGGAGATATAACTGAAATCGTCTCGTATAGCTGGAAACGATGTCGAGGAAATACGGAGAAAGTTTTGGTGGGAGTGCAAGAATGGGAAGGGCTAAATCCACGCCTCTTGCAAACAAATATCCGCGGTCAGCTCAGCAGCGGTGCAAACAATGTAAGCAGGAGCCAATCAAAGAATGGACGGCGATGAGCGGCAAAAGAGATTTCTCCGGGCGCCGTCACCACGGGTATGGCCGCTCCAGTGAACGCCTGGCCTTTTGCCAGTCCTTTCTGAATCACTTCCTGGGTGGCGACAAGTGCCGAGCACCCACAACGCCAAGACCTCGATTTAAGAAAGACCACGACCGACAACCGGGCCGGGACCGGATCCGGGAGCGTGAACCTTGCCTCGCCACGGACGTCAGTTTCGAGTTGCATATGCGACGATCCTTTTCCGTTATTCTCATCGCGCAGAGAGACCATGATGTGTTTCTTTGGCAGCGGACGTCCGTTCTTGCCATTGATGACGCGAATTGTTATCACTTGGCTAAAGGAAACGGGACCGATCCACAGCAGACACAAGCACGCTAGGCACCGTAAGTGCCTCATCATTGTCAATTCCTCCCTCCCGAAGGCTTCTGTACCAAAGCCTGTCGCGTACGTGTAAGCGTGAACACTAACGATTCCTTCGGAATACTTGTGATGAATGGACTGATGAGCCAGCCAAGACCGGTAGGAATGTCGCGGGTCAGCGAGATGGCTTCGAGCTGCACGTATACTCCGCCGTCGCGCTGCTGGAATCGCCAGTAGGAATTCAATCTCCAGAGGAAGCCACTGTCGTTGCCGACCGGCTTCTCGGATTCGTTGGGCTTGCCTGCGTTCTCCACTTCGGCGATACGCGTGCTGTGTGAGTCGGAGGTGGCACGCTCGGAATCGAGGCCGGTGTATTTCACATCGTACTCGGTGTTGAGGATCACGGTCACGACTTTAGTCTTGCGCAATCTGAGAAATATTCTGAAGTGGTCTCCGTCCCGCTCGATCAGCTTCGACCGCTGCACATCTGGCGTGTAGAACTTGTATTGGTTGTCGTAGTCCTCGAGGAAGGCCAGAGTCTGGGCTAGCGTCACGCCGGGAATAAAGACAGTGCCAATCCAGTGATGGATCAGGCCACCCGGAACTGAAATTGGCTGGCCTTCATCGCGGGTCTGGAGGCGTTCAGTGATGACCTCACCTGCCTTCAGTCGCGTGAACTCTGCATCGCGATCCGCGGCCCGGAGTCCGTCAATGTGGAGAAACGGCGTCGAGGACATCTGTCGTTCGCCCAGCTCCACATAGTGATTGAAGGCAGCGACAGTTTCGGGCTTGAGTTGTTCGGCGGATGCTGATAAGCAGGCGATAGCTAAGATCACCGTGCGAACGAAGATCCTCGTTCCGATTCGCTGCTTACGGTCTTGCCCTCTCCTGACTACGTTATGATGGCGTGCGATGGCTGACGAGACGCGAAGAATATTCCGGTTTGGCGTGTTCGAAGTCGATACCGCCAGCGGTGAGCTGCGCAAGTCGGGGGTTCGGCTTCGGCTCCAGGACCAGCCCTTCCAGGTATTAGTCCTGCTTCTCGCGCACGCGGGCGAGATCATAACCCGAGAAGAATTGCGGCAGAAGCTTTGGCCCGCCGATACCTTCGTCGATTTTGACCACAGTCTGAATACCATCATTAACAAGCTCCGCGAAGTGCTGGGTGATTCCGCTTCCAATCCGCGCTTCATCGAGACTCTGGCGAAGCGCGGATACAGATTTCTTCCCCCGGTAGAGACTGCCGAAAGAGGCAGGATCGAAGCCGCAGTTTCAGCTCCCGAAGCCTCGCCTCCGATTTCCAAGTCTGCGCCGACAACTTCCCTGCTCACTAGCTCCGAAGATCTGCCTACGGTTCCGCACGGATACGTGCGTGTACTCTTTCTGCTCATTCAGATCATGTATCTCAGCTTTTACATGGCAGCATTGGCCCGGCTGGGTGTAGTCATAGAACTGCTGGAGCATGGGGTCGGAAGGCCGGCTTGGATCATCGCTATCCTGGTTATATCGGCTGCGGTCGGCATTCCGGTTCGTCTGTATCTGCTTTCGGCGGTGGCGTTCGACGTAGCCGGCCTCAGCCGAAAATTCCTTTGCCTGTTCCCCGGAGTTTTTGTGCTCGATCAACTCTGGGCCCTCTCGCCATTCTTGCTGGCTCCGCAGATCGGGATGGGATTGGCCCTCGCTGTCACTGCGGCTTTGATCTATCTGCCCTTCTCCGAGCGCACTCTGATGCTGATGCGCGATCGCCCGGACGGATAGAAAGACCCAGCGGTCACTGGCGACGTAATTGGCCACAAAACATAGCGAGATGGTTGCGAGATTCGCCGCCAACACGGGCAGGCCCAACCATCCTGCCAACAGACGCATTAGCAGCAAGTTGCCGACCAGTGAGATCAAGCCGTTGCTGAGATGAAAGCGCACCAGTTGATCGAACGCTTCCCGTCTGCTGCCCGTGCGGTCCCGCCAGGTGAAGCGCTGGTGCCACAGAAAATTGTGCAGGACAGCTGCTTCCACCGCCATCCCCGTGGCCAGCAGGTAATTCATCTTCATCGCGATGAGCGTAGCCAGCACGCCCAATTGAACGCCAACTCCAACGGCTCCCACCAGCGAGAAGCAGAGGAGACGGAGGCGCGAGTTCGCGGTCATGCCAGCCTCTCCTCTTTGTAGAGCTGGGCAGTGTGCTTGACCGCCGAAATGATCAACATGATAGCCATGCCCGCAATGGCGATTACGCCGCCGAGATCGAAGAGAAGGACAGGCTTCCCCAGAAACCTGATCAGCGGATGTCGAAGTAAGGCCAGGTTGCCGATGGCAAGCAGAATGCGAATTTCCGTGGGCCCGAACTTCCAATAGGAAAGCTGAAACCGGCCAAGCGTATAGGTGGCAAGATAGGCTTCGATGGACAACATCAGAAACGCCACAAGCATTCCGAAGGCAATACCGGGATGTACATAGCCTGACAGCGCCAACCCGCCCATCAAGAAGAACGCCGAGATGGTGTCAGTGATGTGGTCCACATAGAAGCCGTAACGCGGACGTTGCCGGTTGCGAACCCGGGCGAGTGTGCCGTCGAGGCTGTCGCCGAGCCAGTTGAGTGCCAGGCAGACGATACCCAAGAGCAGGGCGTCGGGGTTAAGTCGCGCCAGGAAATAACAAGCCCCAGCCAGGCACTGAGAGACGAAGCCCAGCAGGGTCAGATGATCGGAATTGATCCAGACAGGCGTGTGCTGTGCCAGGAAGATCAGGATTCGTTTTTCCGGAGAGGCGACTAAGCTTTCCTGAATGCGAGTAGCGGGGGCAAACTTGATCCTCTCCGGGGCAGCTGCGAGGTAAGTGGTCGTGCCGGGCATGAGTACTCTCTCCTTGCAGGAGAAATTTCACGCAAAACAGGCCTGAGGGCAATACACTGCGGGTAAAACGGATGTCAAGAAAAGATCACCGACTAAATTGCTGAGGATATGGAACTTGCCCAGACCCTTCGACTTCCACAGGGCAGGCTATGCGTCTGGGGCTACGTGGTTCGGGGCACTGTCGGCCACAAAAAGAAACCCTCGCAGCGGTTACTGCGAGGGTTGAAATTGGAAAAGCGAGGCCTCAGCCGCGGACTACGTTAGCCGCCTGGAAACCTTTGGGTCCCTTCAGCAGGTCGAACTCGACGGTTTCACCCTCGTTGAGGGTGCGGTAACCGTTTTCCTGGATCGCGGAGAAATGAACGAAGACATCCTCCCCTGTGGACCGCTGGATAAACCCGTATCCTTTAGCCCCGTTGAACCACTTTACTGTGCCCTTCTCTCTCACAAAAAACTCCTTTCGCCTCTTCTATGTGTGAAATTCCACGGGCCTCGCGAAGCGGACGCTTCTTCACAACCCCCCTCAAAACCTGTGGACGAAACAGCCGCGGCTGCGCGCACCGTTGAATTCGGGCGCAACAAGAAAAGCTCCGGAGCTTTCCGCCGTGCTGGGAGAGCACGGCGCAAAGCTCTGGAGCCGGTCGTGGTGGCGCGAATTGCGACGGCGGTACACGCAACATCAGCCTGAACTTACGAACACTGTTGCACTGAATTGTGGCAACGAGCAGAGAATATATAGCAGGAAGTTTTTTTCTGGCAAGAAGAATTTCAGTTAGTGAAACGTTTTAGAATGTGACCCGCAGTTCCGGACAAGTTGATTCGGCCACCGCGACTGCGCGGGCGCTAGGGATGTTTCTTGCCTTTAGTGGGACTCTCGCAACTCTATGATAATATTGGCTTAACCCACTTGACTGAGCCACTTCCATTGACCACCAAAGCGGCCTCCGGGCCGCTACCATCTGAGCGTTCCCCCGAAGCCCGCTCCGGGCTGCTGGCTTCGACGGCAAAATATTTATTGCGGACCGAGGTTCACACCTTTGCTTTCTCGGTGGCGGCGAATGCCATTCTTTCTTTTTTTCCTTTCGTGCTGCTGTTGCTGACGCTCATCCGCCGGGTGTTTCATTCGGCGGCAATGTATGAAGTGGTGGTGCAACTGCTGCGCGACAGTCTTCCCGCCGGGCAGGACTTCGTGATTCGCAATCTGAACGCGCTGGTCGGCGCGCGCCAACGCACGCAGATTTTCTCTCTCCTGATTCTGCTGGTGACTTCGACGGGAATCTTTCTGCCGCTGGAAGTCGCGTTGAACCGTATCTGGCATTTTCCGAACAATCGCTCGTACTGGGGAAATCAACTCATTGCTTTGGGATTGGCGTTTGGCTGCGGCGTACTGGCTCTGCTTTCGGTCGGCTTGACTGCCGGCAACGTGGTGCTGCTGCGAAGTCTCACCTTCGGCCACGATGTCGCCGCAATGCGGCTAGCTGGGTTCATCAGCATGAAAGTGTTTGCCATCGCCACCAGCATTGCTATCTTTTTTCTGATTTATTGGCTGCTGCCTAATGGCAAAGTTCCGGCGACGGCGGTGCTGCCGGCGGCGGTGATCATGGGATTGCTGTCGGAGATTCTGAAGTACGCGTACATCCTGGCGCTGCCTCGGCTGAATTTTCAGGAAGTCTATGGGCCGTTTGCATTGTCGGCTAGTTTGATGTTCTGGGCATTTCTTACGGGATTGCTGCTGCTTAGTGGAGCTTATTTGTCGGCGGAGCGGCACGGGCGGAGGAGGAAGTAAGGCCGCTTTGTTGGCGCTGTGGTGATTAGCAGCTCTCCGGCGGCTTTCCTCGCCCACCGAGTTGCGGGGGACTTTCGTCTCTCTGTTGTAGACCTCAACACCGGAGTACAATCGCTCGGATTAGGCCCGGACCTTCAGCAAATCTGCAAGTGGAGGTAGAAAGATGGCACGACAAAAACATTCGAAAGTGACGTGCGTTGCATTCGTCATTGCGGCGTTTGTAGTAACCGCTTCAGTGTCCTGGGCGGCACCAAAAGGCAAGGAGTACAAGTTCAAAGGCGCGATTTCCACCACTGGCTACGGCCCGAGCGGGCTAGTTGGTGACGGTGCCGGAAATTTCTACGGAACCACCACCTACGGCGGCAACGATGATTGTTTTCCACTCAATCCTTGCGGCACGGTCTACAAGATCAGCCTCGGACAGGACGGCAGCTGGAATGCAAGCATCATTTATGCCTTCAAAGGCGGCACGGATGGCGCGAATCCAAATGCGTCAGCACGGCTTGCGCTCGACTCAGTCGGCAATCTTTACGGCACTACGTTTTACGGCGGAGCCGCAAACGCTGGGACAGTCTTCCAACTCGCCCCCAACCCGGATGGTAGTTGGATTGAGACAATTATTTACAGTTTCAAGGGCGGGTTGGCGGGGGGCTATTCAATATCTGGCGTCATCCTCGACTCGGTGGGCAACCTCTACGGCACCACTAACGGCGGGACGTGCAACAGCTTTAACGCTTGCGGGGGAACAGTATTCGAGCTGTCTCCAACTGAAGGCGGGACATGGACGCAGACGACTTTGTACGCTCTCCCTGTCGGCCAAAATCAGGGACAGTCGTCGCAGCCCGGACCAGTTATTTTCGATGCTATTGGGAATCTCTACGGGACGACGATTTTCGGCGGTACCGGTGAGTGGGGTACAGTGTTTCAGCTGATACCCAATCAGGACGGAAGCTGGACCGAAAACACTCTCTACAACTTCACTGACGGCCTCGATGGCGGCTATCCATCGGGCGGTGTAACAATCGATAACTTCGGGAACCTATACGGTGAGGCGCAGCAGGGCGGATCTTTCGCGTGTCCAGAATCTGGTTGCGGGACGCTCTATAAGCTCTCGCCGCAGTCCGGCAGCAATTGGCAATTCTCTGTCGTTCATGTATTCAACGGCTTGGACGGTTCAAAGGGAAATCAGCCGAGCGGAGGACTGTCGATAGATGCGGCGGGCAATCTGTACGGCACGACCTCTGTGGGCGGTGATTTGGCGTGTTTCGGGTTCGGTGATGGCTGTGGAACGGTATTCACTTTGAAGGGCGGCGCGACCTTCGCTATTCTTGCGGCATTCGACGGCACTCACGGCGCATATTCACAAACCGGAGTCTTTGTGGATCAACAGGAAAATCTTTATGGCACCACCGAGGATGGGGGAGATTTGAACTGTCACGCACCCTACGGCTGTGGCGTTGTGTTCGAGCTCACGCCCTAGCCTTCGTTGATCTCGCAGTTTTTCGGACAACCGCCAGCTACCGAGCTTCGTTCCTTGACGGGCGAGGGCGCCCGTCCCCACGCTCAGGCACCACGACGCTCATCCATCACACTCGTCTTGTGACGGCGATCACATCGTATTTCACCTGCGGCGTCTAACATTGGTTCACTCCCGTCAATGGCTGGCCTCGATCTCTCTTTGCTTGCGAGGCTTGCGATGCCGTGTTCACGCAGCGAGTGTCTTCTTCTGGGACTGATGCTTCTTGGTTCGCTTCCGGCGATGGCGGTGAAGCCGCTGAATCCGCCGGGAATTCGCATCTTGCCGCAGCGGCCCTCTCTTACCCTGAAAGCCGGATACATCTTTTCTGGCACGGTGAAGTCCGTCGAGCGATTGACCCCGCATGCAAATGGTGTGGCGGTCATGCGCGTTACCTTTCATGTGGATCAGGGCCTGCGCGGGACGGTCACTGGGCAGACGCTGGTTATTCACGAATGGGCGGGATTATGGCAGGCCGGGGAACGCTACCAAAAGGGCGAACGGGTGATGCTGTTTCTTTACCCGCCAAGCAAGCTGGGACTGACCAGCCCAGTGGGAGGCGAATCCGGGCGATTCGGAGTGGACCCAGGGGGCCAGGTCGTTATTGAGCCGCGCAAAGTTGGACCAACGCGAGCCCACTTCCCTGTAAACCTCCGGCTGCCACCCTGGGATTTCTTCCGCGCTCTGCACCGCACAGAGGAGGATTGGCAGTGAGACCTCTTTGGCTCGCTAAGCGTGCATTTCTTCCGCCAGCCACAGTCATTGCCTTACTCGCCATTGTCTTACCGATGGCACGGGCGGGCGGGCCAAAGTACATTGCCGGCGTCAGCTACTTCAACCCCGGATTGGCGGGAACGCCGTTGACGTGGAGCCAGGGAGCGATCACCTACTACACCGATCAGGACGATCTTAGCCCCATCCTGCCTGGACCCACCGCCGACGCTTTCGTGGCCTCTGCTCTCAGCCAGTGGACTTCAGTTCCGATCGCGGCTGTCGTGGCCACTCACGGCGGGCAACTTGCCGAAAACGTCAGCGGCGCCAATGTGTACGTGAATCCCGATGGCACCATCACCATGCCGGCGGACATCGAGCCTTCGGCCACGGGCACGCCGCTGGGCGTGGTTTACGACGAAGACGGCACCGTCACTGATGCGCTGCTGGGACAGGGCGCTGGAGACCCGACAGAATGCTTTTATAACGCGGCCTTTGGCGGAGACGACAATCTTGGAATCAGCGCGAACTTTCTGCACGCTCTGGTTGTTATCAATGGCAACTGCGCACAGACGTCGTCTCAGCTTCCCGACGTGGAGTACCGATTGGTGCGCGTGCTGGGACGGGTGTTGGGACTCGACTGGTCGCAAGTAAATATCAATGTGCTAACGGGCAATCCGCCACCGACTTCTGATGACTACGCCGGATTTCCGGTGATGCACCAGACCGATCCGCCCAACTGTGTTCCCATCACGCTATGCTTTCCCAATCCCTACCAGCCCAAGATTGACGATCAAGCGGCATTGTCCCGGCTGTATCCGACAACTGGAAACCTGGATCGTTTTCCTCAAAAGCCGGGGGTTTCCGCAAGTACGGCGCGCATTCATGGCAGCGTGTTCTTCACTACATCCAGCGGCCTAGCCGCACAAGGCATGCAGGGGGTCAACGTAATCGCGCGATGGATTGACCCCCAGAGCGGGCTGGCTTCACACGCCATCTCCACAACTTCGGTTTCCGGCTTTTTGTTCTGCGGAAATGCGGGCAACACCGTAACAGGATTCAACGATAGCAGCGGGGAGCCGTGGAATCAGTTTGGATCGAACGACACAACACTTGAGGCATTCTTCGATCTTGGCGGATTACAGATTCCCAACGGCGGCACCAGCGCGCAATTTCAACTCACCGTCGAAGGCATTGACGCTTTTTGGTCATATGCCCTGGAACCTTACGGGCCGACGCAAGTGGAACCCTCAGGACAGTCGTCGCCGATCCTGGTGAGCGTAAGCCTGGGCAACGATACAGAGCAAGACATCCTGATGCAAACGAGCGCGCTGTCAGTCGAAGATCCGTTTCCCCTCACCAGCTATCAGACGCCTGCCGCCGTGCCGCTGGGCGGCGATTGGAAGGCCTCGTTCAATCCTTATGGGGACATCGACTATTTCCAGTTCCTTGGACAGGGGAACCGCACACTCTCTGTGTTGGTGACCGCACTGGACGAGACGGCCGCGGCCTCGGAGAGCAAGTCGCAGCCGGTAATCGGGATGTGGGCAATATCGGACCCGGAAAACTCGCCCGCCCCCGCGAATACCCCGTCGGCTTTCAACTCCTCCGTATTTGGGATGACCATCTTGAACGCGCAGCTGACGCAGACCTCGGGCTTCCGAATTGGAATTTCCGACATCCGCGGCGACGGGAGACCCGACTACCGCTATCTTGCAAGAATTCTCTATGGCGACCAGATAAACCCGGCGCGGGCGAGCGTGGCGGGCGGAACTGCCTTGGCGGTTTCAGGATTAGGGTTCGAGGCGAACACGCGAGTCACAATCGGAAACGTGATCGCGCAGCCGCTGGCGGTTTCGGCCGATCAAATCCTGGTAACTGCATCCCCCATGGCCGACGGCGTGCAGAATATTGGGCTAACCGATCCTCCCACGTTGGCCAGTTCCGTCCTCAGCGACGTACTGACTTATGGCGCCGGGCCGAATGACACTCTCCGCCTGATCGCTGGGGCAAACCCTCGGACGCCCGTCGGAGGACAGGCGCCAAACCCGGTCCAGGTGCAGGTTCTTGCTTCCGATGGTAAGACTCCGGTGCAGGGGGCAAGCGTCGTGTTTACCTCCAGCCCTGCCGCAGGTTTCTCTGCATGTTCCGGGGCCGGAAGTTGCACCGTGCTTAGCGACCAGGACGGTCAGGCCTCCAGCTTCGTCACCGTACTCAGTGCCAACGTGATGACTATCACCGCGCAGTTGGCGCCAGGTTCATACCCCAGTCCTCAGCAGGTACAGACGACACTGGTGGGCAGCGAGTCGGCGTTGGATATCGCTCTGGTTCCACAGACGGCCTCGATTATGCAAGGCGCGACCGTAAATGTGACTCTCACTGCGCGCGTCTTATCCAATGGATTTCCGCTCAGCGGCAGCAGCGTCAATTTCCAGATTCTCAAGGGATCGGCCGAACTGAGTGCGTCCACGGTGCCGACCAATTCCAGCGGGTATGCCAGCTCGATACTGGAGATTTCCTCCATGGCGGGCGATGTGCAGGTGAGTGCGTGCGTCGGGCCGGGGAACAGTCCCTGTCTCAGCTTCTATGGGACATCTGTCCCCGCCTCGGTTTTACAACTTCAGGCTGTGGCCGGAAATCCGCAGATCGTGACGGCCGGGCAAGTACTCCAACCGGTAGTCGTGCGGGTAACGGATTCGTCCGTTCCTCCTAATCCAGTACTTGCAGCGACTGTCGCGTTCCAGTACACCGGGGAGCGAGCCGGAGGTGACTCGACCATTATCTCTGCGGGAGATACCAACATTTATAACAATTCGTCTCCAGTTATTTTATTCAACGGGCAGAACGCGGCACAATCTGACGTGAATGGACTGGCAAGTTGGAAGCCAACCACAGAAGGGTTTGACGGGGACGTGGCAATTCTAGGAATGGCTACGGTGGGGACCGAGCAGATGCAGTTTGCTTTGCAAATCCTGCCGCCGCTATAGCGCTTAACCCTGGCCTCGCGAAGTCCTGTTCAGATCAATGCGCTTTGGCTTGCTCCACGCACTCCAGAATTTCGGTCTCACTGAGCGTGTGGTCGGAGGCTTTGGCGCGTTTGTAAATGCGTTCGACGAGGTCATCAGAAGAGGGGATGCTCCGATGCTCCAACCAGTAGAGGATGTTTGACTTGCCACTCATCGGGCCAACGTCGATTACCTGCTCCAGACCGAACACATGGGACGGAACGCCGGAGTAAACCGTGTTGGCCAATTCGATGTCGTTCTTTTTGTAGGCCTTGATAACTGCCGCGGCATGTACGCCCGTAGCGGTGCGGAATGCGTCTTCGCCGACCACGGGATAATTCGCAGGAATCGGCACGCTGGTGGCGCGCGACACCGTCTGACAATAGTCTTTCAACCGGGTGAGATCCTGATTGTCCCAGGGTGGAATCCCCATTAGTTTGAGGTTAACCAGCATCTGGTCCATTTGAGTGTTGCCTACGCGCTCGCCGATGCCGAGCGCCGTAGCGTGAACACAATCGGCGCCGGCGATCAGAGCCGCCATCGAGTTGGCGATGGCGAGGCCGCGGTCGCTGTGGCCGTGCCAGTCAACACGAATCTTCTCGCCGGAAGGTTTTACTACTTCCTCCATCACAAACTTCACCAGCGCGAACGTTCCCATCGGAGTAGCGTGCCCAGCAGTGTCGCAAATGACAATCGATCTCGCGCCATGATTGATTGCGGTCGAATAAAGCCGCTTCACGGTCGCCGGATCGCAGCGCGTGGTGTCCTCGGTGACGTACATGACGTCGAGCCGGAGGGAAACGCCGTACTTCACGGCTTTTTCGGTGGTCTGAAGCAGAAAATCGTCAGTCCAGTTCTCGGTGTAGCGGCGGATGGGGCTAGAGCCGATGAACATCGCGGCTTCGATGTTCAGTCCAGTGCGTTGAACGATTTCAGCAATGGGCCGAATGTCGCTCTCATGAGTGCGGGCGGCACAGTTCGCCCTGATCTTTAACTTGTGCTGAACGATTTCGCGGGCCAGCGCTTCCACACTCTCCACTGCGCGCGGGCCGGCGCCAGGCAGACCGAGATCGAGAGAATTGATTCCCAGCGCCTCCATAAGGTGAAGGATAGCCAGCTTCTCTGCGATCGATGGATCGTGCACCGAAGGTGACTGTAGGCCGTCGCGCAGGGTCTCGTCGTTTAGCAGAACTGGCCCTGCAGGCCGCAGTGACGGAGAATCGGTGAGATTCCAGTCGTGGATGAGTTCGGAGGATTTCACCGCTCTTTGCCGGGAATCGTCAGGCCGAATATCGACGTCTGCCCGGGGCCGGCAACGTTGATGCTCGACTCATCGGGGCTGGGCAAATACAGGGTCTTGCAATGCTCGCAACGGTAGACCTCGGCGTCTTTCCCCCAAGCCTTTTCAGCGTCGCCGCAAGCTTGCTCCTGTACGTCTTCGGAATAGAACCAGCGCTTAAGATGACCGCCGCAGAACTTGCCCTTCGCATCTTTCTCATTGCAGGCGCGCTGCCCCGGCTTCTTGATCTTGACTTTATGCTTGGGGAGTTGCGCTACTTCGGTGGATACAGTTCCGCTAGTGGCCACAGTTTATCCTCGTGAAACCGGCACATCGTTCGATTCGACCAGCTACTTATTTTACGCGAAGCCTTTTGCGGGATGCCACTAAGACACTCAAAAGGAGCGCTTGGGTGGAACCTGATCCGCACCCAAGCGGCCGACCTCAATGGCAGCGGCGTAATAATTTTCGCCCGGTATCGGAGCACCCGCCAGTCGCCTCATCATGGCCAACTGGCCGACGTGAGTCAGCGCGTCGGCCACCGGGCCTTGGAAAAGTTTCTCGATCGGCGCCTGCATAGGCTCCGCCGAGGCAACATAGTCATCAAACTTTTTTAGCGCGGCGTAGAATCGCTCGACCTCCTGATTCCACGGCAGAGGTTTCGAGTCGTTCCATTTCCGGCTTCCGTCCGACATGGAGAGCGCCCAATCCAGAAGATCGCCAAGGTGAGCCAGGATTTGTGCAGGGGTTCGTCCCGCACCAGTGAAATCGGCAAACGTGGACGGTGCATCGCGAACAGTTTTCGCTCCGCGATAGGCCAACGTCGCGAGAGTGTGGCGCAGCAATTCGCGTTTGGGATCAGCATTGCTCATAATCTAGATCTTGCCCTTTCGTGTAAGTACGCCAGCAGAGCGTAGCGCGCCATGCAGTCTCTTGCCGAAACTTCTGGCGAACATCAGATCGACGAAGCCTTCTATCTGCCGCGTAAAGGATTCGCCATATCCGTACCACCAGACTTTTTTCATAGCGGGCAGCCGGTCGGAGTCGAGATACTTGATGCGTGCCATCTCCTCGAGCCCGAAGATTCCATGAGTCCGGCCGATGCCACTTGCCTTCACTCCGCCGTGGGGAGCTTCGCTGACGCCGAAACAGGATACTGCATCATTCACCATCACGGTACCGGCGTGGATGCGCCGCGCCAAGTCCTCGCCGCGAGTACGATCCCGTGTCCAAACGCTGGCACTAAGACCATAGTCGGAATCGTTGGCCAAGCGAACGGCTTCATCATCAGTGTCAAACGGCATGATGGGAAGCACCGGCCCGAAGGTCTCCTCGCGCATGATACGCATCTCGTGCGTGACGTCGGCGAGTACTGTGGGCGCATAGAAATTCGGGCCGAGGTCTCGCCGCCGCTCGCCGCCGGTTAGCACCCTCGCTCCGTGGAGCCGGGCATCTTCGACATGGGCTTCCACGTTGCGCAGTTGGCGCTCGTGGATTAGAGGGCCGAGGTCAGTTTCTGGATCCATTCCATTTCCAATCCGCAACTGTGCGGCTTTGCGTGTGCACACCTCAGAGAATGGCTTATACAAATTGCGATGCACGTAGCAGCGCTCGACCGACAGGCAAGCCTGGCCCGCATTCATGAACGCTCCCCAAACCGCGCCGCTCGAGGCCACATCGATATCGGCATCGTTGAGCACCAGCATGGGATCTTTTCCGCCCAGCTCCAGCACGACTGGCAGCAGGCGGGCAGCCGTGGTTTGAGCGATGCGCCTGCCGGTGGTCACACTTCCGGTGAAGACCAACTTGTCGATGTCTGCGTTCACTAACGCCGAACCTGTGTTACCGTCGCCAACGACCACCTGAAAAACATGCTTGGGCACACCCGCTCCCAGAAGCAACGCGGCCAGCTCCAGCGCGATGGAGGAGGTGAATTCCGACGGTTTCAAAATGACCGCATTGCCTGCAACCAATGCGGCTAGAGTCTCCGTCGCAGGGATCGAGAACGGATAGTTCCATGGAGAAATAATTCCGACTAGCCCATAAGGCTCGCGGATTAGCCGGCCGGACTTGGTTTTCATCGCGAGGTTGCGATGTGGAACAGTTTGGTCGCGCAGGATAGTGTAGGAATTTTCCGAGTAGAAACGCGCGGCATCGAGCACCACCAGGACTTCGGTGATCAGAGCTTCAACCTGGGGTTTGCCGTTCTCGCTGGTAATCAGCCGGGCAATCTCCGCCTTCTTCTCGTGAAGGAGCCAACGAAATTTGTCGAGAACGCCGATTCGATGCCGTACTCCCAGTCTGTACCAGCCTGGCTGAGCGGCTTGAGCGTGATTCACAGCGGTGTTTATTTCGGTCTCGGTCGCGGGCTCGAATTCGCGCAGGATTTCTCCCGTCGCCGGATTGACCGACGTGATCTTCCGAACCGCTATTGGTGCATCGGTGGTCATCTGCCTTGGCCAGTTTACGCGGGAGAATACGCGTGTGCTACAGCGTCAATACTCCACGCTGACCAAGTACAACCCGTGGGCTGGCACTGTGGCACCTGCCAGGGATCGGTCCTTGGCCTCTAATATGTTGGTAATGTCTTCCGGCCGCAGACTTCCCTTCCCCACCAAAATGAAAGTCCCCACCAGATTGCGCACCATGTGGTGCAAAAAGCCGTTGCCCCGGACGGTGTAAATCAATTCTTCGCCCTCGCGCTGCCAACTCGACTCGGAAATCAGGCGCATATTGGAAACACCGCCCTCTCTTTTTCCTCGCTCGGGATCCACCGCCGCAAATGACGTGAAGTCATGTTCGCCAATCACCAGAGTAGCGGCTTGCTGCATCGCATTCTCGTCCAGAGGATAAGGATGGTGCCACACATAGCGAGCCAGAAAGGGCGGACAAATGGCACCACGGTAGATACGAAAGCGGTAAGTCTTCGCCCGGGCAGACTTGCGTGCATGAAAGTCGAGCGGTACCTCACCTACCTCAAACACGCGAATGGAGGGGGGCAGCAGGTCATTCAGGGCTTTCAGCAGATTCTCCGCAGGAATCGACGATTCGAGGGCGCATGTAGCTACCTGGGCGAGAGCGTGGACGCCCGCGTCGGTCCGTCCTGAACCTTGTGGCAAGACCTTTTCGCCGGTGACTCGTCCAATAGCCGAGGCTAGTGTGCCTTGGACGGTGGCGGAATCAGGCTGCACCTGCCAACCTGCAAAGTCGGAGCCGTCATAAGCGAGAACGATTTTGAAATTGCGCATGAGAAGCGGTTGGTTTTCTCCGCGCTTCCGCTGGTCAGATGATGCAAGTCCCTGCGGTTTCACACCGTTGCGCGGGTTGGGAAGCGATGAATCGCATCCTGTCAGCTATACTATTGCATTCCGTCGGCGGCTTCATAGCAACGCGCAGTTCACCCGGGGCAGGAAAAATTGAAACTTGGGGCGCGCTTTGCGCGTAATAAATGTTGATCTTGGGCACGGCACTGTCATCTTTACGAACAGCCTTTCTAGCATGGAGATAAAACGAATGTCTTTGCCACGTTTGAATTCAATGAACCGGCTAACGGCGGCGGTATTGCTGGTTGGCGCATTATCGATAGTCGGTGTCGCGCAGGACGCGACCCAAACTCTGCCTCCGGCACCCCAAACGGCTCAACGAGCTTCCACGCAAGGGTTTGTGGTGAGGGACTATTCCAAACCGGCTTCGCACTTCCCCAATCCTATTGCACCTTACATGTCGCGCACGGTTGCGGCCCCCAACCTGAGCAACACGGCACGCATTGACCAGCTTATGCAAGACGGCAAGCTCATGATCTCTATCGACGACGCCGTCGCCTTGGCTCTGGAGAACAATCTCGACATCGGAATTGCTCGATATAACCTTAATATCGCTGACACTGATGTGTTGCGGGCCAAGTCGGGCGCATCAATTCTCGGCGTGAACGCTGGTGTTGTACAGAACACTCCCGGCGGTGGCGTTGGTGGACTGGGCGGGCAAGTCGGTTCCGGCACCGGCGGCACCAGCGCCGGAGCGGGAGGCGCGGGTACTGGCGCCGGCGGCCTCGTCGTCTCGACCTTGGGTATCGGACCGAACCTCACCAGCTTCGACCCCATCGTCACCGGCACGCTGCAATGGGATCACTTCAATCAACTCGCGAGCAGCTCGTTTACTGGTGTGCCCGTGCTCGCCCAAAACACGCAAACTTACAATTTCGCTTACACTCAGGGCTTCCAGTCTGGTACCAACATGTCGGTGGGCTTTAACAATAGCCGTGTCAGTACCAACAGCCCGTTCACGACTCTGAGCCCGCTGGTTAACACAGGCTTCCAGTTCAGACTCACCCAACACTTGCTACAGGGTTTTGGTTTCGCGGCCAACAATCGTTTCATTCGTATTGCCAAGAACAATCGCGAGATCACCGATGTTGCCTTTCGTTTGCAAGTCATCACCACCGTGGATCAGATTGAGGGCATGTACTGGGACTTGGTGTTCGCGTACGAAAACGTGAGAGTGCAGCAAGAATCGATCGCCTTCGCGAAGAAGACGCTGTCGGATAATCAGAAGCAAGTGCAAATCGGCAGCCTGGCGCCGATTGAGGTGGTTCGGGCGCAGAGCACAGTGGCAACCGACCAGCAAGCCCTGACGCTTGCTGAGACGAACCTGCAATTGCAGCAGTTATTGATGAAGAACGCTCTGAGCCGCACGCTGGTTGATCCGCGGCTGGCGGATGCGGATGTGATTCCCACCTCCACCGTGAGCTTGCCAGCGCAAGAGGACATTCAGCCGACGCAGGACCTGGTTAACACGGCACTCAGCCATCGCGCAGAACTGGCGGAAGCGCGCATTAACTTGACGAGCACCGAACTCAGCAATAAGGCCGTCCGCAGTGCTTTGCTGCCTTCACTTGATTTGTTTGCCTACTATGGAGGTTCGGGTTTGGCTGGCTCGCAGAATCCGGCGAATCTGTGCTCAAACCAGTCCGCGGTGGCGCAAGGGGAGGGATTCTGCGCTGGCCCCAACCCTAACATCCCGCCTAGCCTACAAACCCCCGTAGCACCAACTGTCGGTTTCGGTACCGCCTTGAACCAGTTGGTGGATTCCTCAGCTCCGGACAAGGGGCTGGGTTTGTCCTTGAATATTCCGATACGCAACCGCGCAGCTCAGTCCCAGCAGATCCGCTCGGAATTAGAATATCGCCAGGCACAGATGCGTCTGCAACAGATCGAGAACCAGATTCGTATCGAAGTCCGCAACGCGCAGTTCGCGGTGCAACAGAACCGCGCCAGCGTTGAGTCGGCCCAGGCCGCCGTGAGATTGGGACACGAATCTCTGGATGCTGAACAAAAGAAGTTCAAACTGGGGGCCTCCACCAGCACGCTGGTGCTGCAAAACGAATCGGCCCTGGCGACGGCCGAATCCACGCTGGTATCGGCTATGGCGGCGTACGAAAAATCGCGACTGGAATTGGACCGAGCCACCGGTCTACTGCTGGATCACGCCGGAATCATCATGGAGGATGCTGAACGCGGACAAGTGGCGCACATGCCCAATGTGCCCTATGTGGCGCCACGCGAACATCCGCAGTCGGTGATGCCTCCCGCTCAGCCGTAAGCACGCTAATTTTGTTGCGATAAAACATGGCAGCTCTCACATGATGAGAGCTGCCTTTTTCCTTTCTCAGATCGCGGTTCCTCCAGCTAGAAGCTCTATCCTGGTTTATAAATCTTTACAATTTCCGCTCTAATGCGCCGCAGCCAGGCGTTAGTCTAAAGCAAGCTGAAATTTCGGATGGTTCTCGGATAGTTTGCATCCAAAACAAGTTCACAGGTTTTGAGCAGCAAGTATCACAAGGAGAGACACAATGTTTCTTGCCCGTTTCGATCTTTTCCTGCGGCATTTTGCCGCCATTATTCTGACTGGGACCCTGGTAGTCAGCGGTTGGGCGCAAACCCAAGTCGCGCCGCAGACGGCCCCGCAAACAAGCGAGCCGGCGCTGCCTCAGGCTCCACAGCCTGTAGCTGCACAGGTGCAGGCTCCAGGCATCGTGAGGGACTACACAAAGCCTCATTCGTCGTTTCCCAACGTGCTTGCACCTTACAAATCAGCCGTGGTGCCGCCACCGAACCTGAGCAATACTTCGCGCGTTGACCAGTTGCTGCACGACGGCAAGATCATGCTGTCGATTAACGATGCCATTGCACTCAGTCTGGAAAATAATCTCGACATCGTGCTGGCACGTTACAACCTGAACATTGCCGACACAGACATTCTACGGGCCAAAGGCGGGGCCAACATTCTAGGTGTGAACACCGGCATCGTGCAAAATACGCCGGGCGGCGGGACGGGTGGCCTCAGCGGTCAGGTGGGATCGGGCACGGGCGGCACCAGCGTGGCTGCGGGTGGAGTGGGCACGGGCACCAACGGTCTGGTGAGTTCAACCCTGGGGATCGGCGCGGCCATCACCAGTTTCGATCCCACGCTCACCGGCACGCTTCAGATGGACCGGGGCTTCGCGGAGTCAACGAGTGTGTTTACTCCTGTTCCAGTGGTAAATACGAATACCGGCACTGCCAATTTCTCCTACCTGCAGGGGTTTCATTGGGGGACGAATCTCTCCGTGGGATTCAATAACACGCACGTCACCACCAGCAATCCAACGAGTTCTTACACACCGAGCCTTGCGTCTAATTTCCAGGTTAGAGTCACTCAGGAACTGTTGCAGGGCTTCGGTTCCCTTTCGAACACGCGCTTTATCCGGATCGCCAAGAACAACCGCGAAATTTCGGACGTGGCCTTCCGCCTGCAGATCATTACTACTGTCGATCAGGTCGAGAACCTGTACTGGAACCTGGTGTACGCTTACGAAAACGTGAGGGTGCAACAGGATGCACTGGCTTTCGCGCAAAGAACACTTGAAGACAACAAAAAGCAAGTGCAGTTTGGAACCATGCCGCCGATTCAGGTGGTCAGCGCACAGAGCGTCGTTTCTACCAATCAACAGAACGTGATTCTCGCGCAAACCAACCTGGAGTTGCAGGAATTACTGATGAAGAACGCGCTCAGCCGCAACCTTGAAGATCCTACGTTGGCTGGCGCAGAAGTGATCCCCATCTCCGTCATGCAACTACCCCCGCAGGAACCAGTGATACCGACACAGAATTTGATCAACGACGCCTTGGCACATCGCGCCGAGTTGAGCGAATCGCGGGTCGATTTGAGCAGCCGCGAGATCAACAATAAAGCCGTGCGCAACGCGCTGTTGCCCACGTTGAATCTCTACGCATATTACGGCGGCTCGGGAATCGGTGGAGATGTGAGTCCCGCTATTCTTCCGCCGGGCTGTCTCACGTCTGCGTTCGGAAAGTGCTTCACTCCTGGCACAGCCGCGCCGCCGTTTAGCAACGGAGGTCCGGTCGGATATGGCGGCACATTGGACCAGCTGGTAACCTCGGTGGCTCCCGACAAAGGACTTGGGTTAACGCTCAACATCCCGCTGCGAAACCGTGTCGCGCAGGCTGACGAAGTGCGCGCGCAGTTGGAATACCGGCAAGCACAGGTTCGTTTGCAGCAGCTTGAAAACCAGGTTCGAATTGAAGTCCGCAATGCCCAGTTCGACACCCAGCAGAACCGGGCCAGCGTGGACGCGGCACAAGCTGCGGTTGATTTTCAGTTGCAGACGCTCGACGCCGATCAGAAGAAGCTGGCCGTCGGGGTGGGCACTTCAACGGCTGTGCTTCAAGACGAGTCCTCGCTGACTGCCGCGGAATCCAATTTGGTTTCGGCGAAGGCCGCTTACGAAAAATCGCAGGTGGAGATGGACCGCGCCACCGGTTTGCTGCTCGATCATGCGGGAATCATCATGGCCGATGCCGAACGCGGACAGGTCACACAAATGCCTAACGTACCGTATGTGGCGGTGCGCGAAAATCCGCAATCGGTAATGCCTCCGTCTCAGCAACCTCAGTAGTGGAATCGAAAGGCAATGGCAGTTCTGGTATTCCCGAGATTCAATCGGGTTACCGGAACTGCCCTCTCGTCCACTTCGGGGCATCTAGCGTATGAGAGAATACACGTCCGGCAGTACGATTAATTTTCTGTACGGTTCGGCCTATGGGACTGTCAGTTGCCATCGTTGCCCTGAATGAGGAAGCCAATATCGGTCGCACTTTGGAAAGTGTGCGATGGGCCGATGAGATCGTCCTGGTGGATTCAGGATCAGCCGACCGCACTCGTGAGATTGCCCAGCAGTACGGGGTCAACGTGGTCATCGAGCCTTGGCGAGGCCACGTTGCTCAGAAGAACTATGCGCTTGAGCTTTGCACCCAAACTTGGGTGCTTGCGCTTGACGCCGACGAAGAAGTCTCTCCCGGCCTGGCAAACGAAATTCGGACTGTACTTGCCGACCCCAAGGCACTAAATGGTTATTGGATACCACGCAAGAACCTTTTTCTGGGACGTTGGATTCGTTTTGGAGGCTTCTACCCAGATCCAAAGCTGCGGCTCTTCCGGCGAGGAGAAGGTTATTCGACGGGCTACGATCCCCATGATCGTTACGAATTAAAAGCCGGTCGCGCGGTCGGCCGATTCAAGAATCCTCTGATACATTACGCGTATCCCACACTGTCTTATTACCTTGAGCACATGAACAGCTACTCTTCTCTGGGCGCCAAGCTGGCGCTGGCGAAAGGTCACCGCGGCTTCAGCGTGGCCAACATCGTCGTACGCCCGGTTCTGACATTTGTGTACAACTATTTCATTCGGCTGGGATTTCTTGACGGCCGCGAGGGTCTTCTGCTGCACCTCTATCACTCGGTATACGTCTCCTGGAAGTACGCCAAAGCATGGGAATTAGCTGGCAAACCCAAGGCAGACGTGGCCAGCAAGGTTTCTACCTAGGCCTTGTAGAACGTGGTTGGGAAAGTCTCTCACCTTGCTCCGCACCCGAACTCCTCTTATCATCTAATCTGGATGGATGCTTATGCCTGACAAAAAACCACGAGTCGCGGAAAATCCTATCAGCGATGTTTTTGAGGGACGGCATCCCTCGGCAAGCGAGAAGGATTGGGCGGAAAAAACCCTGGGCCCAACCTTGGAGAAGACTCCCGAGCGACCGATAGGAGCTGCGACCGGCAGCAATCTGGATGAGAACGGGAACGCCCGCTTTACGACAATCTCCGGTGTCCCCATCCGCCGCCTTTATACACAAGCCGACTTGCCCGAAGACTGGAACTACGATCGGTACCTCGGCCATCCCGGAGAGATTCCGTTTACGCGTGGCATCCACGCCACTGGGTATCGTGGCAAGCTTTTTACCATGCGGCAGTTTTCCGGGTTCGCTTCGCCGGAGGAAACCAACCAGCGGTATAAGTATCTTCTTGAGCATGGCGGCGGTGGATTGTCGGTTGCGTTCGATCTGCCGACGCTCATGGGGTACGACTCGGACCATCCGGCAAGTGAGGGAGAAGTTGGGAAATGCGGCGTGGCGATTGATTCGCTGGAAGACATGGAAATCCTGTTTGACGGGATCGATCTCGAAAAAACCACAGTCTCCATGACCATCAACTCTCCTGCCTCTGTGTTGTGGGCCATGTATCTGGTGGTCGCGGAGAAGCAGGGGGCCGACTGGAAGAAGATTTCCGGCACTATCCAGAATGACATTCTTAAGGAATACATCGCGCAGAAGGAATATATCTACCCGCCTGCGCCCTCGATGCGACTGGTGGTAGATACGTTTGAGTTCGGATCCAGGTTTACACCTCGCTTCAATACCATTTCCATCAGCGGTTACCACATTCGCGAAGCTGGTTCCACTGCGCTGCAGGAGTTGGCATTCACACTTTACGACGGCGTCGAGTACGTGGAATGGGCGCGGCGGCGCGGCCTGGATGTGGATGAGTTCGGTCCCCGCTTGAGTTTCTTCTTCAATGCGCACAACGATTTCTTCGAAGAGATCGCCAAGTACCGGGCGGCGCGCAAGATCTGGTACCAGGTCATGAAAGACCGATTCAAAGCCAAGAACCAGCGCTCGTGTCTGCTGCGATTCCACTCGCAGACAGCCGGAGTTTCGCTGACCGCACAGCAACCGCTGAACAACATAGCGCGTGCGGCTCTGCAAGCCCTGGCTGCGGTCTTGGGAGGCACCCAGTCGCTGCACGTCGATGGCTATGACGAGGCGTTGGCTCTTCCCACCGAAGAAGCTGCACGGATCGCTCTACGCACTCAGCAAATCGTCGCTTACGAGTCGGGAGTGGTGAATACTGTCGACCCCCTGGGTGGGTCGTATTTCCTTGAGGCCTTGACCCTAGAAATGGAAAAGGGGGCGTTGGATTATTTCGATAAACTGGACGCGATGGGCGGGATGGTAAATGCGATAGAACGTGGGTATCCGCAGAAAGAAATTGCCGAGGCGGCATATCAGAATCAGCGAGCAGTCGAGGCCAAGGAAAAAATCATCGTGGGTGCTAACGAGTTCGTCATCGAGGAGGGATCGCCCAATATCCTTTATATCGACGAAAGCGTGGCACAGGGACAATCAGCGAAACTCAAGGCACTGCGAAAGCGACGATCCAACGAAGATGTACGCCGTTGTTTGAATGACCTTAAACGAGCCGCGGCTTTAGAGCCAAACGCTGGGTCAAAGGACACAATCTCACCGGCCAATACGATGCCCTACATCGTGGCCGCCGTGCGAGCCTACGCGACTGTCGGCGAGATTTGCGAGGCACTCCGCGACGTGTACGGGACCTATACGGAAGCCAGTATTACGTAGCTGCTTCCCTCTCGAGTTCTGCTATCCTCGCTGCCTAAGCTGAGTTCAACACTCCCATGCGTGCAGCCGTTAACCACCTGAAGAAATCTGATCCAATTCTGCGAGATATTATTGCGCGTGTCGGACCCTGCCGCATCGAGTACGGGCTGCCAGTATTTCACAGTCTGGCTGAAGCCATCGTGTACCAGCAATTGAACGGAAAAGCGGCGGTCACGATTTTCAAGCGATTTGCTGCACTGGCCGGCGACCCTGTCACCCCGGCAGGGATCTTGAAACTAACTGAACCGCAGATGCGATCCGTAGGTCTCTCCAAGCAGAAGTCGTCCTATTTGCGCGACATAGCGGAACGAACGGCCCGTGGCGAACTCAACTTCGGCAATCTGCATGAGTTATCCGATGAAGAAGTAATCCAACACTTAACTCAAGTCAAAGGTGTCGGCACGTGGACAGCGCAAATGTTCCTCATGTTCACACTGAGGCGACCGAATATATTGCCGACTGGCGACTTCGGTGTACAGACGGCCATCAAGAAACACTACAATAAGCGAAAGCTGCCGAAGCCTTTGCAGATGGAAAAGCTTGCCCGGCCTTGGGAACCGTATCGCAGCGTAGCTTGCTGGTACCTGTGGAGGAGCTTGGATCTCAAAGAGAAATAGCCAGATCAGATTCGTGGAACACGCGTCTTTGTGATTCCTCGGGCCACCTGTGGTTAAATGAAGACATGGTTGAGCAGAAAATTCGCGTCCTGGTCGCGAAGCCGGGTCTGGATGGTCATGACCGCGGAGCCAAGGTAATCGCACGCGCCCTGCGCGATGCCGGTATGGAAGTGATCTATACAGGATTACGACAGACGCCGGAGATGATCGTTAATGCCGCGTTACAAGAGGACGCAAACGTCATTGGGCTCTCTATTCTCTCTGGCGCGCACAATGCCATCGTGCCCCGGGTGATGGATCTTCTCAAGCAGAACAAGATGGACGATGTAGTAGTCGTCGTCGGCGGGATCATACCGGATCAAGACATCGCAAATCTGAAGAACATCGGGGTTGCTGCCATTTTTCAGCCGGGGACTGCCATGGATGAAATCGTTAAATTCATCCGCACCAATGTCAAGCATCGCGGCGTGGCAACCGGTTGACAGCCAGATTGCGGCTAAACTTCGCAGTGGAGAAAATTCCTCGATGACCTTTGTGATCCTCCACGTCAGCTCACTAATCTAATGCCTCTTGCCGCGCATGGAGCCCCTTTCTCATTACACCGCACCGACAAAGTCCGGATACTGCAACTGGAGTCTGACGATGGCATGAACCGTCTGACACGCGCGCGGGTAATGGCACTCGTCGATGTGCTCAACAAGATCACAATTGATCCGGAACCTCTGATCATTACGGGGAGTCGAAAGTTCTTTTCTGTCGGAGCCGATTTACGAGAAATTGTCGGGCTGACAGCGCCGGCGGCCTATGAATTCTCACGCTTGGGACAGCAACTCATGGATGCAGTTGCGCGTTTTCCCGCACCGGTCTGCGCTGCAATCTGCGGCTATTGTATGGGTGGTGGCCTGGATCTAGCGCTGGCCTGCCACTACAGAATCGTTTCGCCGAACGCAATCTTTGGCCATCGGGGCGCCGCGCTCGGTTTGATTACCGGCTGGGGCGGAACGCAAAGACTGTCACGTCTAATCGGAAAGGCGTCAGCTTTGCAGATGTTCGTGGCCGCTGAAAAGATTGGCGCACAATACGCCTTGGAGTCCGGACTGGTCGATCAGGTAGCTGAAGATCCATTGCAAGCAGCGCTCCGGTTGGTTAGAGACCGCCATGCACCCGCCTGAAGCGCAAAGCTTTGCGCTCGTCTCCCGCGCGAAGAAATAACACCTTGCGGCTAGTTTGACCATCTCTCCCTAACATGTTATAAAGACGAGTCTTGTTGCCGAGTCAGCTTCAGGGAAGCGACATTCCCTGGCCGCCGACTTTTGCTGTAGACGCTTGTGCTGATATGTTTAGTAGGACGCAAGGAACATCCGACGCGGCCAAGCTCAGCATTCCTTTTTGAGTCTTGCGGTGGAAGCGTGTTCGGAACTCCGGCCAATATATGCTCCCGGTCTCTCGGGTTGAGAGTGGGGAGCAAGTGCGCCGGAAAGCTGAAACCGTCAGTCATCCTTAAATACTTAATTTGGTGGAGGAATTTTATGCGCATCGGGCTCGCTCAAGCTGCGTCCCAGGGATGCCGTCTCGCCCGGACGTGGGCCAAGACTTTGGCGTCCATCGTAACGGTCGTGATTCTGGCATCGGTCGCGTTCGCTCAGCCTTCCGGAGAAGTCGGCGGTGAGGCCAATCTAAAACTCCCTGATCTCTCGTCGGTCAGCTTCTTGAACAATGCCATCGATGGGCACAAGTTGCTGATGATCGGCATTCTATTCTGCATATTTGGCCTGGGCTTCGGTCTGGTCATCTACACCCGGCTCAAGAATCTGCCGGTGCATCGCGCCATGCGCGAGATTTCCGAACTTATCTACGAAACCTGCAAGACCTACCTGATCACCCAGGGCAAATTCCTGCTTCTGTTGTGGATTTTCATCGCGGTCATCATACTGCTCTACTTCGGCGTGCTGCTGAAGCTTGAAGCCATGCGGGTGGCGATCATTCTTCTGTTCAGTATTGTCGGAATCGCAGGCAGCTATGGCGTGGCCTGGTTCGGGATCCGCGTGAACACGTTTGCCAACTCGCGAACTGCATTTGCGGGCCTGGCGGGCAAGCCCTATCCGATTTACAACATCCCGCTGCAGGCCGGCATGAGCATTGGCATGATGCTGATCAGCGTGGAGCTGCTGCTCATGCTGTTCATCCTGCTGTTCGTTCCCGGAGATTACGCTGGTCCGTGCTTTATCGGATTCGCCATCGGCGAGTCGCTGGGAGCTGCGGCGTTGCGAATCGCGGGCGGCATCTTTACCAAGATCGCTGACATCGGATCAGATTTGATGAAGATCGTCTTCAAGATCAAAGAAGACGACGCGCGCAATCCTGGCGTGATTGCCGACTGCACGGGTGACAACGCGGGCGATTCGGTTGGACCAAGCGCCGACGGTTTCGAGACCTACGGCGTCACCGGCGTGGCACTGATCACGTTCATATTGCTGGCCGTAAAAGATCCGAAAATTCAGGTACAGCTGCTGGTATGGATCTTTGTGATGCGCATCGCCATGCTTATTTCGAGCGCGGCCGCATACTTCATCAATGGGGCGATCGCCAAAGCCAAGTACGGCAGCGCCAAAGAGATGAACTTCGAAACGCCGCTGACCTCGCTGGTATGGATCACTTCGGTGGTTTCGATCGCGATCACCTACCTCATTTCCTCGATGATCGTGCCGGAACTCAGCGGCGATACCACATTATGGTGGAAGTTGGCCTCGATCATTTCCTGCGGCACGCTGGCGGGAGCAGTGATTCCGGAACTGGTGAAAGTGTTCACCTCGACCGAGTCACGACACGTAAATGAAGTGGTGACTTCGGCGAAGGAAGGCGGAGCATCGCTCGGCATTCTGTCAGGCTTCGTGGCTGGGAACTTCTCGGCTTACTACCTGGGGCTGGCCATGGTAGCTCTGATGTCCATTTCCTACTACTTCAGCTTGCAGGGACTTGGAACATTGATGGCTGCGCCGGCGGTCTTCGCTTTCGGCTTGGTGGCTTTCGGGTTTCTGGGCATGGGCCCGGTGACCATTGCGGTAGATTCCTATGGTCCGGTTACCGACAATGCACAGTCCGTCTATGAGCTTTCTTTGATCGAGCAGGTGCCGAACGTGAAGGCGGAGATCAAGAAAGATTTCAACATCGATGTGAACTTCGAACGCGCCAAAGACTTGCTGGAGGAAAACGACGGTGCGGGCAACACCTTTAAGGCGACAGCCAAGCCGGTGCTGATCGGAACGGCGGTGGTGGGAGCGACCACGATGATTTTCTCCATCATCATGGCACTGACCAACGGGCTGACTGAAAATGTGCAGAAACTGTCGTTGCTGCATGCGCCTTTCTTCCTCGGCCTGATTACGGGCGGGGCAATGATCTATTGGTTTACGGGTGCGTCTACGCAGGCCGTAACCACGGGCGCTTATCGGGCCGTGGAATTCATCAAAGCTAATATCAAACTGGAAGGTGTAGAGAAGGCCTCGGTTGCCGACAGCAAGAAAGTGGTCGAGATCTGCACCAAGTATGCACAAAAGGGGATGTTGAACATCTTTCTGGCGGTCTTCTTCGGCACGTTGTGCTTCGCGTTTGTGGAGCCATTCTTCTTCATCGGCTACCTTATTTCGATCGCGATATTCGGGCTGTATCAGGCAATTTTCATGGCCAATGCCGGCGCTGCCTGGGATAACGCCAAGAAGATTGTCGAAGTCGTGTTGAAACAGAAAGGTACGCCATTGCATGATGCAACCGTGATCGGGGATACTGTCGGCGACCCGTTCAAGGACACATCTTCGGTGGCATTGAACCCGGTAATCAAGTTCACGACTCTCTTCGGTTTGCTGGCGGTAGAACTGGCGGTTAAGCTGACGACCGATGCCGGAGACACTCTCACTCACGGATTAGCTCTGGCTTTCTTCCTGGTTTCGTTCTTCTTCGTCTACCGTTCGTTCTACGGGATGCGAATCACAGCAGGAGAGGCCGGCCTCTAAGTTCATAAGCAACCTCTTAGCGTGCTAAGTCGCGGTCAAAATGTAAACTTGACCGCGACTTGCATAAGCCGCGGCGCGGCTGCACTAACTACCTGTCCGAAAGAGGAGCTATTAATATTACCGTTTACCGATGTAGGCCCATAGAACTGGGCATGATTGAAGATGTTGAATGCTTCCACGCGGAACTCTAATGACTTCGATTCCGTCACCGGCAGATTCTTCGACAATGCCATGTCATAGTTATCCATCCCCGGACCATAGAAAAACCGTCGCTTGGCATTTCCGGGCTGACCTAGAGGCTGCAGACTGAACAAAGCGGTGTTGAAATAGACATGATTGTCTTGCCGTGGATTGTGGTTCAAGTTGAGCGGGCCCGGAGTGTACTGCGGCTCATCGACGCCGTAGTTATTGATGCCGTTTGGCTCGGTGCCCAGCAGAGAGTTGTCGCCGAAGTTGTACATGGTCACAGGAAAACCAGTGCTGAAGTGGGTGATCCCGGAAAGCGCCCAGCCTTGGGTCCAGCGGTTCGCGGCGCGGAAGAGATGTTCAAACGGAATTTGATAGTTGTAGCTCGCCACGAAGTTGTGTGTTAGATCGAAAGCGGACAGTGCTTTGCTGAGAGCAGGGTTCAGCGGATTGATCTCCTCCCCCAGATTGGAAGACTGGTCGAGAGACTTGCTGTAAGTGTAACCAGCAAAAAACTGCAGACGTCCGCTGGTGTGACGCAGGCTGATCTCCAAGGCGTTGTAATTGGAATTACCGACGGAAGCCTGGTTGGTGTCACTCCCGAAATTTGGGCCTAACGGACCGCGGGTTCCGTTTACCACCTGACCGTTTGCCCTGATGTATGCGTTGCTTTCACCAAACGGGCCGCAGGTAGGCGTGCCTGGCATCACCTGGCTCGGCTGGCTCAGACCAAGACAGAGACCAGGATCACCAGGATTTGCTTCCACCAGCACCAGCAGGCGATGAGCCTGGCTCCCCACGTAACTCGCGCTGAACAGAGTATTGCTCCCAAACTGACGCTCCAAAGAAAGCATGTATTCCTCGGTGTAAGGAATTCGGTTGCTGGTCGGATAGGCTGGGATACCGGTGATGGGCACATATTGCGACCAGTTAATGTTGGGATCGGGATGACTGGCCGAAGAGTTTAGCGGCGCTAGTTGCACCGGGAAGTTCTGGCCGAGGTTTTGACCAGTACTTGCCGTAATGAACGGAGTTGCAAACAGCGGCGGAGCAGGACTGGTGTAGGTGGTCCCATAGGGAGCATTCGCGCTCAGTACTCCGATGCTCAACGCTTCGATTGCGGTATAGAACATGCCGAAACCAGCCCTCAGACTTGTCTTGCCCGGACCTCCGACAATTTTGCTAAGCAGACCGTCCCCACCGGGGTTAGGCGAGTAAGAGAGGCCAACGCGCGGGGCGAAATCAAGATTTCCCGGGGGCGCGAGCGTGCGCGAAACTCCGGGGTCGGTGGGAAACAGGATGCCGGCGGGCGCGCCCGGGAAGACAACCGATTGCTTGCCCGGCTCCAGCACCGCGAGCTGATTGTATTTTTCGTACCAAGGCTCGATCCGGTCCCATCGCAGACCATAATTCAAAGTGAGGTTAGGCCGCAGACGCCAGCTATCCTGTGCGTACAGACCCACATACTTGTTGCGGCCATAGAAGGGTTGCAACTGACTCTGGTTGTATTGGCTGGGGACGCCTAAAAGGAAGTCCGCGAAGTCAGAGCCGGTCTCGCTTCCGAAGAACAGAAAATTACCATTGAATTGCGCAATCGGAAAAGTATTCACTTGATCGAAGTGAAATTCGCCGCCGATCTTGATGGTGTGATTCCCAATCACCTTGGAAAAATTGTCGAGCCATTGATATGTATTGTTAATCTGCTTGAGTTGATTGGGATTGGTCCCAATCGTAAAGCTATTGAAGCCGACGCTCTCAACCCCTTCGGTTTGCGGTGATAGGGGAACAATCCCCGAAGTGCCCGCCCCCACGGTAAAGCCCTGCGATGCCAGGCTGACGCCCAAACCGCCTTGCGGCCGCCCCAGGTCAGTGGCATCGCGCATATAACTGAAGTGAAACTCATTGACGGCAGTCGTTCCCAAAGTCTTCGTGTTGCCGAGGCTTAGCAGTTGGGCGCGGCCCAGATTCAGAGCGTTGAAACCGGGCACATTCGCTCCCCCTTGCGCGGTCGGATAAGGGTTGCCCTGCGTGAAGTTATCGATGAAGTAATAGGCGGACATCAAACCCCAGCCGGTATTGGCATCGAGACGAAATGCGCCCTTATCGTCGTCCAGACTCTCATTTACAGCGGAAGTGGAGAAATTATTGTTTCCAACATTCGGGATAGGTATGTATTGAAGTAAATGTTGGGCCGGCGTAGACCACGCGCTTTGTGGAATCACGGCGTTGGGAAAAACACAGTGTGCCGAACTGGTGCATCCGGCAACATAATACGGTTCGCCTGCGGTGACGCCGTAACCGAACTTCTGGGAAAGCAGGCTGGCCCAATAGGGCCCACTGACGGTGGTGGGGACAGTGCTTCCGTTCTGATCGACAGTCGTGAATGAGCTGGCGGCATCGGACAAATTGCCGGACCGGTCCTGTATGGAGGGGACAGGAATCAGCCCGGTACTCACTCCCTGCGTCAGACGAGTGCCCTGGTAGTCGGCGAAAAAGAAAACCTTGTTTCGTACCACCGGACCGCCGAGTGTTGCTCCGAACTGGTTTTGAATAAAGGTACCGCGAGTCGGCGAAAAGTAGTTGCGCGCGTCCAGGTCTGTGTTTCGTAGAAATTCGAACACATCGCCGTGAAACGCATTGGTGCCAGATCGAGTTACGACATTGATCTGACCTCCGCTGTATTCGCCATATTCGGCATCGAAGTTATTAGTGAGAATACGGAACTCGGCGATCGAATCGAGATTAGGGATAATCGCCGTGCCCATATTGACGTCTTCTTCGACATCGCTTCCATTGACCATGAAGCCGTTGGCAAATTCCCGCTGGCCGTTGATGGAAATGGTCCCAGGATTTAAATCGCCGGAAGGCGAGAATGCGCTGGCGCCAACGTCCTGCACCGTTGCCGAGGAGATGGAAGTCACGGGAGCGACGCCGGGCTGAAGAGCGAGCAAGTCGGTATAGCTTCGGCCATTCAATGGAACGGAAGTCATGGTGGCACCGGTAATCAGTTCGCCCATTTGCGTGCTGGTGGTGTCCACATGAACCGCACTGTCATTCACGGTTACCGTGTCGGTTCTTTGGCCCACCCGCAGCACGGCATCAACCACCAGTGCGCTATTGACGTCAAGGTCGACGCCGACGCGACGATACGGCTTGAATCCGGGATAGTCCACTTCGACCGAGTAGTGTCCAACCGAGAGAACCGCAAAGCTATAAGCGCCGTTGGCGTTCGACTTCGCGATCTGCTTCGAACCCGTGTCTGTGTTGGTCACGGTCACGACTGCGCCTGCAATGACTGCCCCACTCGGATCTTTAATGGTCCCGGAGATACTGCCACCCACGCTCGCCCAGGCGATTCCCGAAGCAAAGAGAAGTGGAATTACGATGCCGATCAACCGCGCGATAAAATCCTGTAGCGTTTTCCACATCCCGACACAATCCCCTGGTCTTGGTATAGGTGCGGCTCGGAAGGCCACCCTTGATTCCAAGCATAATTGCAACTGAGTTGCATTTAGTTCAGTGATGTAATGCTATCGGGCAGTCAATCTCCCGGTCAAGGTATTCACACAGATTTAATGTGTCAGAGTTGTTGCAACCACATGCAATAGTAGGATTTACTGTTTGCTGGCCGAACGGCACTGCGCGCAGTAGCCGCCGACTTCGAGGCGGGTCACGATGATGTGGAACTGGCAATCCCGCTGAATCTGGCCCTTTAAACGGTCGAAAAGGTCGCTCTCGAATTCCATGATCTTGCCGCAACGCAGGCAGGCCATGTGAATGTGGTCGCGCTGTGGCCGCCGCTCATAGAAATGCTTCTCGCCCTGCATGTGCATGAGGTCGAGCTCATCCACCAGGCCATGCCGCTTGAGCAGCTTGAGAGTGCGATACACCGTGACTCGATCTACCTGGGGATCGAGTTTGCGAGCCCGTCGCAGAATCTGACTGGCGTCGAGATGTTGTTTCGCGGTCTCGACAACGCTGAGGATGGTACGGCGCTGGTGTGTCATACGCAAGCCGCGCGACATCAGTTCGGCTTGCAATCTTCCCGGAGCTTCAGTCTGGGGCAGAGGCATGGCTAATGTCATCCTTCTTGTTGATATCGAGTTGCAATTATATCGCAAACACCAAGGGTTTGGGAGCGTGCGGAGAAGGACAGAACATCACGCGGTCACAGAATACGTTGCCCAGCCTGCGGCTACCGGGAGAAGGGCGTTCAGTTGCCCTTCATCTTTTCCTTCACACTGTGCGCCAGTTTCTCGATCTCTTCGGCTTTCTTGATGACTTCCAGAGAAAGCGTGTTTTCGCTTGATTTGTCCACATACTGCTTCAATTCCGTGGACAATCGCAACAGGTGTTCGGTGTCGCGGCGAAGCTGAGCTTGCCGCTCCTGATTGGCCTTCTTGGCCATTTCTTTTTCCTGCGCCGCCTGACGCGCCGGATCCACGGGAATGGCCAGTGGATCACGGGCCTGTGGGCTCTGGGCAGGAGTTCCTGCCCACGCCCACGATGGCAGGGCGAGCGTGAAGAACAGAAGTGACAGAGACACGATCACCAACTTGAATCGCACAGTTACCTCACCAGACTGGAATGTCAAAGATTATACGGGGGCGGGCGATTGCCCGCGACTTGCTATAATCACGCGCGAGCAACCACAATCTCATGCTGATACCCGCGGAAGTAAATTTGCAAGACGTGGTGCGCGGCTGGGGCGAAGACACGCGGACCTTTTTGCGTCACGACGGTCCCAAGATTCTCTTAGTAACCGTGGTCGCGTGCCTGCTGATCTGGATGTTACGGACCATTGCTGGGAAGGCTGCCGCTCTTCAAACTCGCGGGCTGCCTGGGTTGCGTACCCGGCAGGTCCGCACTCTGACCAGCGTGATTACCAGTGTCGGCGTGTTCGTTATCCTGTTTGTGGCCGCGCTCGAGGTGCTGCCCTTGTTCGGGTTCGACCTCGGACCGCTGTTGGCGAGCGCGGGAGTGGCTGGTATAGCCATTGGCTTCGGCGCGCAGACATTAGTGAAGGACTTCATCAACGGGTTCTACATTCTGCTGGACAATCAGTACGACATTGGCGACAAAGTCAGCATTGCCGGGGTGAAGGGTACCGTCGAGGACATGAGCCTGCGCCGCACCACGCTGCGGGATGACGATGGCACCGTCCACGTCGTGCCTAACAGTCAGATCACTATTGTCTCCAACTTGACCCGCGACTGGTCGCAAGTGGCGATGCGAGTGGTGGTGGCGTACAGCGAACCCAGCGACCGCATCATCGAACTTCTGCAGCAAATCGGGGAGGAGATTCGTCACGATCCAGCGTTTGCAAATCAGATTGTCAGCGACGTGCGAGTGCCGGGCATTGATCGCGTGGGCAATGGCGAGGCGGAGTATCTGATGCTGCTAAAGACCAAACCTAACCAGCAATTCAGCGTGGGACGCGAATTGCGGCGGCGGATCAAGGACAGCTTTGAGAAGAACAAGATTCAGGCCGCGCTCCCCGGCCGCGTCTATGTGATGGACCAAGCTAGGACGAACGCGGGATAGCTTAGTGGTCGCGCGCTGTTGTGACCGTCAGTACTGCCATCGCGTAAATCACCAAATACCCTACATCAGGCTGGCCGTGCAGAATGTGGATGATGGCTGCCGCTCCGAAGGTTGCGAGCAGAACACGGCCCCCCGCCACCACCGCTGGCGGGATCAGAAACAAAATCGCACCCAGCAGTTCGACCGACCCAATGGCCACGCGAAACCACTGCGGTAAGTGGTTTGTCTCAAAAGAATGCCTCGCGCCCGCGGAGAAAACCAGCCGCGAACATTCGTAGATCAAGACCAGACCGAGTGACCATTGCAGGCCGGTCCGGGCGAGTTTGTTGGCGTCTTTCGTCATCACTTCCTCGACCGGCGGGTTGAATTGTCGACTTTTCTCTTCGCATTCGACTCTTGCAGGCGATGACTGGCGCTTGCGCTTAGGGTTAGGCCGTAGAACTTCTTGAGATCGGCGATGCGTTTCAGGGATTCGGGACTGAAGGGGGTTTTGCCGTCAAAGGCGTGCAGCACGATGCCTTCGAGCAGGTCACCCAGCGTCATGTCTTTGTATTCCGCAAACGCCTTCAGCACTTTCAGCAGGCGTTTCTCCATGCGGACCCCGGTTTGAATGCGTTCCACACTAAAGCTGTCACTCATGGATTGATTGTACCATGGTACCTAGGTACATCTGATCGAAAAACGAAAGCTGATCGCAGAGGACGCAGAGAAGGGATCGAGAGCGCAGAGAAAAGAAATGAGACGTAGCCACCTACGTCTCTACGCGAACAGGCAGGGTTGGTTGCGGAGCCTTACAACGAGCTCATATTTGCCAGAAATTCGCCATTCGATTTGGTCTTGTTGAGTTTGTCGATCAGCAATTCCATCGCTTCCACGGGCGACAGCGGATTCAGGACTTTGCGCAAAACCCAGATGCGGGTCAGGTCTTCTTTTGGAATCAGCAACTCTTCTTTTCGCGTGCCGGAACGCTGAATGTCAATCGCCGGGAAGACGCGCTTGTCCACCAGTTTGCGTTCCAGAATGATTTCCGAGTTGCCGGTGCCTTTGAATTCTTCGAAGATCACGTCGTCCATGCGGGAACCGGTATCGATCAAAGCCGTAGCAATGATGGTCAACGAACCGCCTTCTTCGATGTTGCGTGCCGATCCGAAGAAGCGCTTCGGACGCTGCAACGCGTTCGAATCCACACCGCCGGAGAGGACTTTGCCGCTGGGCGGCACAATCGTGTTATAGGCGCGCGCCAAACGTGTGATGGAATCGAGCAGAATCACCACGTCGCGTTTATGCTCGATCAACCGCTTGGCTTTCTCAATCACCATTTCGGCAACTTGCACGTGGCGCGCGGCGGGCTCGTCGAAAGTCGAAGAAATTACCTCGCCCTTAACCGAGCGCTGCATGTCGGTGACTTCTTCCGGGCGCTCGTCGATCAGCAGCACCATCAGCACTACTTCAGGGTGGTTCGTCGTAATCGAGTTGGCGACGTTCTGCAACAGCATGGTTTTGCCGGCGCGCGGGGGTGAAACGATGAGACCACGTTGTCCCTTGCCGAGGGGAGTGAGAAGGTCCATCACCCGAGCGCTGACGTTTTCGCGGACGGTTTCGAGCTTTAACCGCTCCTGCGGATACAACGGCGTCAGATTGTCGAACAGGATCTTGTTGCGGGCCTCGTCGGGCGACTCGAAGTTAACCGCTTCGATCTTTACCAGCGCGAAATACTTTTCGCCCTCATGCGGAGGACGCACCTGGCCGCTGATGGTGTCACCGGTTTTGAGGTCAAATTTGCGAATCTGCGAGGGCGACACGTAAATGTCATCGGGGCCGGGCAGATAGTTATAGTCGGGCGAGCGGAGGAAGCCGTAGCCGTCAGGCAGGATTTCAAGCACGCCCTCGGCGAAGATGTGGCCTTCTTTTTCGCTTTGCGCCTGGAGGATCTTGAAGATCAAGTCCTGCTTGCGCAAACCGCTGGCCCCGGGCAGATCCAAAGATCGGGCGATCTTGGTCAGCTCAGTTATGTTTTTTTCTTTCAATTCTGCGATGGTCATTATCTAGTTCACCTGCGAAGGGAATTTTCAAAAGGAGGGTCACTCAGGAAAGACTTGCCCGTGCGAGGGGAAAAGCGGGGCTGGTTTTACGCAGCCCTACGTTGCGCCTCGGCGAAGTTTTCCGGCTCCGACAGAACCGTCTGCCGTTCCGAGCTTGCAATCCGGTCCAACACTTCGTTCATGGTTTCCTGGATTCGGGTGTTGGGCTTGTGAAACTTCCGGGTAGCTTTGGAGGCAAGCTGGCAAAGCATATATCGGTTCCGTAATGTCTGTAAAGCATCGAAAACACGATCAGAACGCATAATTAGGTTTCACTCCTGATCCGAGCCGTCCAGTCGAACCCCCATCCACGTACTGCCGCGCTGCGGGCCAGAGCACGTAAACGACACATTTCAGATGGGTTGTACAGGAAAGCTCTGGTTACTGGTATAGATGCTCCGCCTGACCCGAAAGTTTCTCACTTTTTGGGAAAAGCCGCGATTGTCAGCGGAGGTTCGTCGGGCAAATCAGCTACTTAAGCCCTCGGAACGCTATACCCTACGTGAAATAGAACGCAGAGTCAAGGTGTTTCTTGCAGATTGGGCCTTTGACAAACCCCACATGCCTAGGTCTATGATGTGCGCCGATGAGAACCGCATTGCTAAAACCCGGCGACCGCAAGGAGATTACGGCAAATGAGGCAGCGGCTAGGAACGAAACTCGGGCTTTCTGTCCCGAATGCAAACAGTCGGTAAGGCTGCATCAAAGTAAGAAAATCGCAAACCACTTTGAGCACCTGAGCCGGACGCGAAAATGCACTCGTGAGTATATCTAGCGCCGACTGGTCAACGCAGGCTTAGTGGAGACAGCGAAAGACTCTCCCCTTCAGTTCTGCCCCAGTTTGTCTCGGGACGAAGTACCGCAGCGGCTAAAGCCGATCTTTCTGAGTTCCTGAATAGCAGCGGTGAACCGCTGCGCCACCCAAAAGCTTTGACATACCCTAAGATAAGGTGGCTACCCTACGCGTGTTATCGAGGCTAAACAACGTCGGGATGTAGCTTTTTGAAGGCCGCGATGACTCGCTCAAGATCTGTTTTTTCAAGGCCGAAGGTTATCAGAGCCGATTCAGCCACCTGTGCAAAAAAGATGAAGACTGTTGCAAGTGCCGTGTCGACCCATTCATGTGCACGACCGATTTGCATAACAAACCGTTGACGTTCCCCCGGTCGTAGCTGACCAGAAAGCGATGAGGGTGTCGAATGCAAGATATGAGACAACATTAAAAATACTATGTCGTAGGCATACGATGGTTTTTGAACGTCGTAGGCCCTAGCCACGAGGCTTGTCGGCCAGTCGCTTTTTGTCGCTCTCCCATCGATTGCAAACAGGACCTCTTCAACTTCTCTGGAGTGAGGGTGCATTTTCAACCTATTGGATAGCTTCCAGTTTTCGTCTCGCGCTAGGTCAATGAATGCAGATGCCCTCTTCGCTGGGTCCTTGGCGATGTATTGAACGTTGATCGCTGCCTCCACTATTGATCGACAAAGTCCAGCCGCTTGTACGCCGTAGCCAGCTTTTGCCAGCCTTATTGCGCCTCTGGCATCATTGCGAGCTTTCCCGAGAATAAGGGCGATTACCTGCCGCTCGCTAGTATCGGCGGGCAGATCCCTGTCGAGGATTGACATCTCAGTCACAGATAGCAGTTCGTCACAGAGATGGGCAAGTCGCCATTCGGTGTCAGAAAGTTCAGACCATGCTGACATCAACTCCAACTGCTCTTCCTGTTCTATCGCTACCGGTGTCGGGGCGTCCACCATCAAATCCACTGCCCGGGCGGTCTTGGGGAACGGAATCACTTCCCGCAAACTATCGGCTCCCGCCAGGATCATGGCAATGCGGTCGAGACCGAGCGCGATCCCGCCATGCGGAGGGGTGCCATATTCCAGCGCTTCGAGGAAGAATCCAAAGCGGGCGCGAGCTTCGTCTTCTGTCATGCCCAAAGCGCGGAAGATCTGTCGCTGGATGTCCTGGCGATGAATACGAATCGATCCCGATCCCAACTCCGTGCCATTGAGCACCACGTCGTAGGCCAGCGCGCGCACCGCGCCTGGGTCGGACTCCAGTTTGTCCATGTCCTTCTCATGCGGCGAGGTGAAAGGATGATGCGCCGGCACCCAACTCTTCCCTTCCTCGTCATACTCGAACATGGGGAAATCCGTTACCCAAAGAAACCGGAAGTCGTGACGCGGGTCTCCGGTTCTCTCGAAAGCTTTATGCTTCTCGCGATACTTGTCAGCCAGCCGCAACCTATAGGCGCCTGCGACTTTTCCAAGGCCACCAATCGTGGTCTTGAAATTAGAGGAATTCTTCGCTCCTACTAGAGTGATCAGATCGTCGAGGTGGGCTGAAGATAGCCCTTTCAATTGCTCGACCGCGTCCGGCATGGACTTTTCCAGCCGATCCATGTCGAGCAGGTTGAACTCTGCGGTGTGGGCGCCGAATAATTCCTTGTTTTCGTCGCGTTCTTTGCGCGAGAGCTTGCCAACTTTCGGAATCCGGATGGCCAGCAGTGGCAGCGCGGCATTCACTCCCAGTTTTTCCAAGTCAGCGGCGGTGAAGGCTTCGCGCACGTCGGTCATCTCGGGCAAGCGCATGTCAGGCTTGTCACTGCCGTAAAGACGAATCGCTTCGTCATAGCTCATGCGTGGGAATGGGGTTTTGATTTCATGGCCAGCAGCTTTGAAGGCGGCCGTCAGAAACTTTTCCACCACTTCCCATACCCGTTCCGGTTGCGGGTAGGACATCTCCAAATCAATCTGAGTAAACTCGGGTTGGCGGTCGGCACGCAGATCTTCGTCGCGGAAACAGCGCACGATCTGGAAATATTTGTCGAAGCCCGAGATCATCAGGATTTGCTTAAATAACTGCGGTGATTGCGGCAGTGCGTAGAACGATCCCGGTTGCACCCGGCTGGGAACCAGATAGTCGCGTGCGCCCTCGGGTGTGGACCGCGTCATGAACGGAGTTTCGATTTCGAAAAATCCCTGCCCTGAGAGGTTCTCGCGAATAGCTAGGGCGACTTTGTGCCGCAGTTCGATGTTGTGCTGCATAGCGTCGCGCCGCAGATCGAGGTAGCGATATTTCAGACGCATCTCTTCGTTGGGCAGGACCGTATCACCCGGAAGGAACGGCGGCTGTTTCGATTCATTGAGCAAACGCAGTTCTTCAGCGACCAGTTCAACCTCACCGGTAGGAATGTTCTTGTTGACGGTATTGGCGTCGCGCAGCTTGACCGCGCCCACTACAGCGATGACGTACTCGTTGCGCAATCCTGAAGCTTTTTCGTGAATGGCGGCGTTCCGCTCTTTATTGAACACCACCTGCGAAATGCCCGAGCGGTCGCGGATATCGATAAAGATCAGGTTGCCGAGATCGCGGCGGCGATTCACCCAGCCCATAAGCACGGCTTTTCCGCCGGCATCGGAAACACGCAATCCTCCACACATGTGGGTCCGCCGAAGATCGCCTAAGAAGTCGAGCAAATTCGCCCCTTTTGAGTCAGGAATGCGGCGTGAGCCGGATGCAAGATTATAAATGCTCGGGGAGCTTCCGCGGCATGATCAGTCGATCGGCCGCCGCGCCGTGGCTTGCTGGAAACGCAACCGCCACTGATCGCCTTGTTTGACCCACACGTCGGAGAGGTGCTGATAGCGCGGCGCCAACAAGTCGTCGCCCTCGGTCATGTGAATGACGGCATCGTAGGTGACGATAGCCGCGTTCTCGTCTATCGACAAAACTTTGAGGTTGTAAAGTGTGTAGTCGGTGAGCTTGCCGTCTTTGGCATCGCCGGTGAAGTCATCTTTGTCGTGCAGTTTGCCTTCGCTGCCTACCTGCTGGAAGTCATCGGTTAGCAGGCGCTTGAGTGTATCGCCATCTTTGGACTTCTGCGCCTGGGCCACGGCCTGGGTTTGAGCGACTAGAGCCTGCTGTGAAGCGCTGATTCCTGCGTTTTGCGCGCAACAGGAAATGGACAGAAAGATCAGAACGGTGAATAAGATTTGTTTCATAGCATCCTTTGCGAAATGCTTTTGTTGACGTGTGCCTTGGATCTTATCGGCTTGTCTGAATCTTCTGCGCCAGTTCCGCTCGCGCCACAGAAACCTGCTCACCGCTTTCCAGGTTCTTCAGGGCGAAGGCGCCAGCTTTCACTTCATTCTCGCCGACAATGAGAATGAAACGCGCGCCCAGCTTGGTAGCGACTTCAAATGACTTCTTCAGCCGAAAAGTCTCGTCGCCTAGTTCAGTGATGACATCATGACGCCGCAATTTCCGCGCCAGACGGGCGGCTTCGCGGTTCATACCTTCGCCAAGCGGCGCGACGTAGACATCCGGCTTGGGCTGTACTGCTTCTGCGGATTCTTTCAATGCGAGCACTAACCGGTCTTCGCCGATGGCAAAGCCAATGCCGGGAGCGCTGGGGCCGCCCAACGATTCCGAAAGTCCGTCGTAGCGGCCCCCGCCGAGAATGGCATTCTGGGACCCCAGCGCGCCGTGCGTGAACTCGAATGCGGTGCGCGTGTAGTAGTCGAGCCCGCGGACTAAACGATCGTTCAACGTAAACGGAACAGCGACTGCCTTCAGGATTTCCTGCACATGCTCGAAGTGTTTACGGCAGGGTTCGTCCAGATACTGGCTGATGCGCGGAAGCGTCTCGATGACGGGCTGATCTTCGGGAACTTTGCAGTCGAACACACGCAACGGATTGGTGACCGCACGACGTTGGCAGTCGGTACACATTTTTGCCGCTACCGGCTCAAGCGCTTTGCGTAAGGCTTCGTTGTACTTGGCGCGATCGTTTGCGCAGCCGATGGAGTTTAGTTCGAGTGTCCAGTTCTCAATTCCCAAGCGATCAAGCAGAGTTGCCAGTAGTTCCAGTATTTCCGCATCGCGAGCAGGGGATTCGCTGCCCGATGTGGCGGGGCCGAGCATCTCTGCGCCGATTTGATAGAACTGGCGGTAGCGGCCTTTTTGCGGACGCTCGCGGCGGAACTGCGGTCCGATGTAGTAGAGCTTGTTGAGACCGCGGTCCCAGAGTTTGTGCTCGATATAAGCGCGGACGACGCCGGCGGTGTTTTCGGGACGGAGGGTCAGAGATTGGCCCTTTTCGCTTTCGGCACGTGTGCGATCTTCCCACGTGTACATTTCTTTCGAGACCACGTCGGTCTCTTCGCCGACGGCGCGGGCGAATAGCTGCGTCTCTTCGAAGATGGGCGTGCGAATCTCATGGAAGTTGTAGGCGCGGAAGACATCGCGCACCGCGGCTTCGACAAAGTTCCACAGCGCCGTCTCCGGCGGCAGCAGATCGCGAGTTCCTCGGACGGCTTTAATCATGGAAAACCGGCTCTTGGCTTCTAGCCAACTTTGTCATCCTGAGCGGAGTAACTACTTCGCAAAGCGAAGTAGTTACGGAGTCGAAGGACCCCGACGAGCCTAACATCTATCCCGGCGTCTCAGGGAATTCTCCCCATACAGCACGGGAGAATGCCTTGCAGCGGCACGTAAGAAATATAGATTGCAGGGGTCCTTCGACTACGCGGGAGGTTCGCATACGCGAACCTCCTGCTCCGCTCAGGATGACAAGTCTTACAAATTTGCTCAGGATGACAATTCTATACGTTGCTTGCCGACTGCTATTTTTTCTCCGCGAGATACGCTGCTTTGTATCCCAAATAATTATTGGCGTAGCGCATGATGCTCTCGCGGTCTTTTTCCTCCAGTTTGCGGCGGAATTTGCCGGGCGATCCCATCCATAGCGAGCCCGGCTCTACGACTGTCTTTTCAGGAATCAGCGTGCCAGCGGCGATGATGGATCCGGCGCCGATCTTTGCTCCATTCAGGATGATGCATCCCATGCCGATCAAGCAGCGGCCTTCGATCACACAGCCATGCAGCGTCACTGAGTGGCCGACAGTGACGTATTCGCCCAGAAAGACGCCGTATTGTTCCTTCATGCCGTGGAGCACGCTGCAATCCTGGATGTTGGAGTGTGCGCCGATGCGGATGGAGTGCACGTCGCCGCGCACGACGGCGTTCATCCACACGCTGGCGTGTTCACCCAGCACCACGTCGCCGATGATCTGTGCCGAGTCGTCCACGTAACAGGAAGCCGGGATGGTTGGCGTCACACCTTTGTAAGAACGGATCATGTTTATTCAGGAAGAGCTTTGAAAATAACACGGGTGCGGGTGAAAGCGTAAGGGGCGGCGGGTAAGGAAGCGAGCCAAACGCGCGGTGATTGGGTCGCACAGAACGCGACCCCGTCGCGCGGCTCGCCCAGGTCCTTCGCTTCGCTCAGGATGACAATTCTGCTGAGAGATCAGTCTTCCACCCATTCCACGTTGCAGGTGTAGCACTTCCAATGGTCCTTGCGAATCGGGATTGGAACGGACAGCAGCAACCACAGCCCGAAAGTCCAGAAACGGTCGATGGTTTCAAAACCGATGTCGAGCGAGCAACAGCGCGGGCAGCGAGGCTGGGCAAAGGATTCGCCAACCTCCTCCTCGCTGAACTCCGGCGGGATAGGCTCATCCAGGACTGCGCGAGCTGACTCGAAATCCGGCTGGCGTACTTGCAAGCGAATGCCGCCAATGGCGTTCGACAACAGCCAGTCCATGCGCACCAGATTGCCGTCGGCGAGCCAGCAGTCGATTCCCGCCCACTCCAGCTTGCCCTTTGCCAGCAGGGCTTGTGGAACATCGCGGAAGTGCTCCAAGGTTACGAGTGTCGTCGATCCCGGCGCGTTTGGAGTCAGGTCATTCCCGAGCATGATCTATTTTATCGTCAGCAAGATTTCCACCGAATGGCTGGGAGCGCCCGATGCTCCCGTAGCGACGATCGACACTGTAGTAGTGCCTACCGGCGTACCCGGGTTAGGCGGGGTCGGAGGTGTGCTGGTACCACCACATGATGAAACCCAAAGTGACAGACATATCAGACCCACAGTCAGTCCCAACAGGCGTGCCTGGTGAAAACGGCTCTTCCTGTTGCCGAGTGGAAGCCACGCCACGCCCAGCAGCCCTGGCAGCAGCAATGCATAAAAAAGGCCGCCGCCCCCGAACTCATGGCGCAGGCTGGCCGACGGAGCCGTCGTTGTAATTGTCAGGGTCGTCATTACGGGTGCGCCATTCGGGGTTACGGTGCCGGAGATGCAAGTGGCTTCGCTGGGGAGGCCGGTGCAACTGAAGCTCACCGCCTGATCGAAACCGAATTCGGGCGTGATGGTGAGCTTGGTAGTTCCCTTGCCGCCCGGAGCGCTCACAGTAACGGTGGTGGGACTGGATGGCAGCGCCACCGTAAAGTCCTGCACCGTTACCATCTCCGCGGACGACTTGGAGCCAACGAAATTCACGTCCCCACCGTACGAGGCGGTGAAAGTGTTGGTGCCCGCTTTGAGCGACTTGGGATTGTAACTCAGGCTGGCCGAACCCTTGCTGAGCGTTCCGTTACCCACGGACGTGGTTCCGTTAAGAAAGAAAGTAACAGACCCGCTGGGCGTGCCGTCGCCCAAGTTCGGACTAACCGTCACAGTAAGCGTTATGGATTGGGTCGATCCCGCACCGATCGTAATTGGCGTCACACTGAGAACTGCGGAGGTGGGAACTTTATCCGCGTTCCAGTTATTGAAAAGATTATTCACGTCGATTGAGCCTAAGCCCGTCACCAGGTCATAGCCAACGCCCGCGCTGTAACCGAACGTGAGCCCACTCGGACAGTTAGGGCTGCCCTTAGTGCAGGGAACGATGTTGTTGCCGGTGGTGATGTCATGGAATACATTTTTGGCCGGAGTCTGAGCCAGCTTGTACAGAGTGGGATTAACATTTCCCAGGCCGGCGGGCGGCAGGTTTCCCAGTTGTTGATTGAGCAACGTAAGGATTCCCGCAAATACCGGTGTCGACGCCGAGGTTCCGCCGACTTCAAGAAAACCGTTTCCGATCCCACCGGGACAATTCCCCCCGGGGGGTCCACCTGTGCTGCACACGATGTAGCCATCGTGATCCGCCGAGGCGTTGAAGGATATATCGGGCACGTCACGCACTTTATCGGCGGGAACACCCGGACCCGCCTGCCAGGAGGGTTTGGGAAATCCTCCGGAACAGGGAGAGGCGTGGCAACTGCTTTTGCCCCCGCCGCTGGAGGCCAGCGAGGGTGGCGGTTCAGCTGCATCATTCCACGAAGTTTCTGGAATGTACATGATGGCCGAGCCGCCGTTGGCGCCGTTCGTAGTGTTCCAATACAAGCCGGTGTTGGGGGGCAAGTCGCCGCTAAATTCGGTGCCCCCAATGCCCGTTACTTCGGGACTGCTGGCGGGGTAGCTCACTGCCAGGCCTTGACTCGCACTCGTCTCGTTCGGGTCATCACAGTTGGCTGGGCCCGAATCCCCCGAGGACGCAAGAAACGTAATTCCTTCGGCGTTGGCCTTCTGCATGCTGGGTTCGTTGGCAGCGATAAACCCGGCGTTGATGCTCTCGCAACCTCCATAGCTCATGCTGATGACCGGAGCAAGGTCGTTGTCGATAGCGTAGGTGGCAGAACTGAATACATCGTTCGAAGTGACAAAAATGATACTGGCATTGCGCGCGATCGCGCCCGACCACTCCAGATCCAAGTCAGATTCCAGCAGATCGTCTTGGCTGGTTCCGGGTTTAGTGCCGGGAACCACTGTCACCGTCGGATTATTAGTTGGCAGATTGAAACCGGAGCGGAACGCCTGAATGTCCGCCATCACAACGGTAACTTGCCCGACCACGACCAGTTTCATGCCTGCGCCATCGATCCCGCTCTGATAGAGCGTAGTGAGGTCGTAGATGGTGGCAAAATCGTCGGGAGCCAGAAAGTTGTTCCCATTGCTCCCGCCGCCGGTGGTGAACAACGGGCCCAGGATGACTGGCAGAATCGAGCCTGGGTGTACAACCTGGTGCACTCCCATCGGTTTCCAGCGAAAGTCGTCGAGGCCGCGCAAGCCTGTGACCGCGCCTGCTAATGCCTTCGGGATAGTCAACTCAGTGGCGTTGGCAAAGTGCAATTCCCCGTCGAGGCTGTAGCGATGAATCTGAGTATGAAATGCGTTCTCGATCAAGCCGGCCGTAGCGCTGAAAGCGATCCAATCCCGACCGCGGGCGACTTGCACAACGGTAAACCCCTGAGAGCGTAACCAGACGCTGATCTTCTCGGTATCACTCGGGCTCAGTCCGAAGCGGTCGGCGTAGGCTTCCGGAGTTAGCCACTTGTGATAGTTGCGAGAGGTGGGGTCCTGCTGCTGCGCCAAGAACTGGTCCAAGTCTGCTTGCTGAGCGGCGGACGGCTTGGTCAACATAACCACGTAGGGCAACGGGAGCGAGGGAAGGACTGCTCCCTGATCGTACTCAGGCCGGGCCTGCGCGTGAACGCTGCCATTGAGAACCACGGTCTGGCTGCCGTCGATGGAACCAGGGATGCGATTGGGCTGCGCGGCAAAGGCAGATGCGGCTGCCAGCAACCAGATCGGAATCACTCTCAGTGTCGATCTCATAAGACTCTCCTTAGGCTTGTCAGGGCGCGCAAAATCGGTTGCGACAAGATACCTCAAAAGTCGATGTTTGGGTACTGCCGATAGGGCGCGCTGTAGCAAACCCACGACGCGGGCAAAAGACGCGCTGGCCGGCAAGTTATTTGAGTTTAGGGGGCTAGGAGCGGATGGTCTCGGAAATGAAGGCATGGTGGGCGCTATAGGATTCGAACCTATGACTTCCACCGTGTGAAGGTGGCACTCTACCGCTGAGTTAAGCGCCCCGCAATTTCCTAAATGGTTTTCATATACTACAAGCTGCTGAGGCTCCCAGCAAACTGGGATGGGCCGAATATCCCGGCCCCTTTTCAACAGGAACAGGGTGCTGTCTGCGGACGCGACCGACCCTGGCGAGGCCGTCAAGCACTACCATCACGTACCGTTTCCACCACTATAACTCCGTGTTAGGCTAGGGTTTGAGCTAGCCTAGGGTGGGTTTCACCCAAGTTTTCCAGGCTTTTGCCTCGACATCCTATGCCGCGCAAACCGATCCCCGCCAAAGCGGCTCCAGACCCTTCTTCCCAAGGGACTTCCGGGCCAAATCCCGGCCCTGGGAAGACGCAACTTTCGCCCGGGGGAGGGGTTCAATCCAATGTGAGCAGCGCGGCCATCGATCGCGGGTTGCTGACCATGAGGAGCGCTATGCCTTACGGCGAGGCGCAGCCCTCGGTGGTGACTCGTCCGCTGCCGACGGTCAGCGATGCGGACGTCATGCTGCGGGTGAAGGCTGGGGACGATGGAGCCTTCGAATATCTGGTGCAGAAGTATCGCCGGCCGATGGTGAGCTATATGTACCGCATGTGTCACAACGTGGCGGCGGCGGAAGATCTGGCGCAGGAAGTTTTTCTGCGAGTGTATCGCTCGCGCGGGAACTATGAGCCAAGCGCGAAGTTCACCACTTGGCTGTACCGCATTGCGACCAACCTGGCAGTAAATCATGCCCGCGATTCGCGACATGAGCGCCCGGAAAACACGGTCAGTGTTGACGAGCCGGACCAGGAAACAGGACAGGTTTTGGATTTGCGGGATACATCGCTGAGCGCCGAGGAAACCATTCTGCGCCGGGAACGCATGGCGGCCATTCGTCAGCGAGTGCAGAGTTTACCTGAGCGGCAACGAACCGCCGTGGTGATGCACAAGTATCAGCAAATGGATTATCGGGAGATTGCGCAGGTTTTGAAGTTGAGCGAATCTGCCACTAAATCGTTGCTCTTCCGCGCGTATGAAACGCTGCGGGTGCAGCTGAAAGAGTTTTTGTGAGGGGTATGGTTATGAAATGCAATGAAGTTTGCGAACTGATGCCGGACCTGGCTGCCGGGTTGAACACGGCCGCCTCCGAGGTTGGTGATCATCTGAAGAGTTGTGCTGCCTGCACCGGCAAGCTGGCGGAGATGCGCCAGACCATGGCGCTGCTGGATGAATGGCGGGCACCAGAGCCCTCGCCTTATTTCGACACGCGGCTAATGGCAAGAGTGCGGGAAGAGAAAGGCCAGCCGAGCGGTTGGTGGCAATGGCTGCGCAGGCCGGCGCTGGCAGTTTCGCTGGCGGTGCTCATGGTGATGAGCATTACCTTATTCCGCAATGATGCCGGTCTGAGCAACCATGGTGACGGCCAGGTGGCGACCATGGTCGCCGAACCGGGATCTGCAGTGGGCGACTTGAACGCATTGGACAAGAATAGCGAGTTGTATTCCGATTTCGATGTGCTGGATGATTTGCAGGTGCAGCAGGATGTCAACGCGAATCCGTAATCCTAAGATCCGCGTGTGGTAGAGCCATGGGACAGGGGGAAATGTGTTGCGGTTGAGAGCCATGTCGAGATGGATGGGAACCGGCATCCTTGCGCTGGCACTGGCTGCTTCTTCTGCCTCTGCATCGCAGGGAAACCGCTCTCCCAGGAACCCGGGGCACGCGCAGGCTCAGGGTCATCATGCCGGTCAATGGCTGAACGAGCACAGAAACATGCCTCCCGAGCAGCAGAGGAAGGCGCTCGAAAGTGATCCCGGGTTTCGCCGGCTTCCGCCCCAGCGTCAGCAGCAACTGCGGAACCAGTTGCAGCGTTTCAACAATATGCCGCCCGAGCAGCAGAGCCGCATGCTGAACCGGATGGAAACCTGGGAGCACCTGACGCCAGAGCAGAAGGGGCAAGCACGGGGGCTCTACCAGCGCTGGCAGCAACTTCCGCCGGATCGCCGCCAGGCAGTGAAAGGCGCTTTGCAGACATTGCGTGCCATGCCGCCCGATGCTCGCCAACGGGCTATCGAGTCCGACGACTATAAAAAGCGCTTCACGCCCGAGGAACGCAATATGCTCGACGGCGCTTCCAAGCTTCCGCTTGCTCCTCCCGAAGGCAACGAACGGGCGCCGGAAGAATAGATCGGTGTGAATCTGCGGCCGAAGTCACTTTCTGAGTAAATTCCTGGCGATGAAAAGTGCGTTCGCTGGACGCTCGGCCAGCCGCCGCATCAGGTAGGGATACCACTCGGTCCCGAATGGAATGTAGACTCGCATTCCCCAGCCATCTTTCACCAGGCTCTGCTGCAAATCGCGGCGGATGCCATACAGCATCTGAAACTCGAAAGCATGGTGGGAGATATTCTCGCGAGTGGCGAAGGTCTTGGCCTGGTTGATGATGTTTTCGTCGTGAGTCGCCAGCCCGTGATAGATCCCGCTCTTCATCAGGACCTTCATCAGTTTGACGTAGTTGTCGTCGACTTCGGATTTCTTCTGATAGGCCAGCTCCGGCGGTTCCTTGTAGGCGCCTTTACACAACCGGATGCGAATGCCTGCTTCCAACAGCTTCGCCACGTCGCTCTCCGACCTTCGCATATACGACTGGATGACGGCACCGACGCATCCTCGATTTCCCGGCAACCGGTGCAACTCGTGTACGAAATCGAGCGTACGCTGGGTGTAAGGTGAGCCTTCCATGTCAATGCGGGCGAAGTTGGGCGGAGTCATGCCTGCGGCTTTAGCCACCAGGCTTACCACCAGATCGCGCGCCAGCTTTTCGTCCACATCAAGGCCCATGTGGGTAAGCTTCAGACTGATGTTGGCGTTCAGCTTTTGGGCAGCGATTTGATCGAGCATTTGGTGATAAAGTGCGGCGCTGGCGCGGGCCTCGTCGGCGTTAGTGACATTCTCGCCCAGGTTGTCGATGGAAACGCTGGGGCCAGACTGGTTGACGACGCGAGTCGCGCGGAGTGCATCCTCGACTTGGGTGCCGGCAACGAAGCGGCTGGAAAGTCTTTGTCCAATGGCCGACCTCTCGGCCACGGCGCGCAGGCCGTGGCTTTCCGAAAGAGAGATGAAGAACGCCCTCAGCATGGGAAGCCCGCACCAGGGCTGAAGGTGAGTTTAGGAGTGCTTGGCAGGTCCATGGTTCAAAGGATTTGTATCACAAACGAGAGACCGTAAGCGCATCACTCAGCCTGAAATCCGACCCGCTCATGACTGCCGTCACAGAATGGTTTGGTGCCGGATCCTCCACAGCGGCACAGCCAGGTTTCCGTTCCCTCGAAGATCACCTGATTGGCGGCGTTGCGGATGGTGAGTTGTCCCTGTAGATGCAGTGGCCCATTCGCTGTCGGAACCACACGCAGCTTTCCGCTGGTAGCCATCTCTTTGCGAGCATCGACACCCGGAGCGGCGGTGCCGGGATCGTCGAATGCCACGGCGAAGTGGCTGTTGTCGCAGAAGGGCTTGTTCTTCGAGGCTCCACAGCGGCAAAGCGCGGCCCGCATGTCGGAAAGCAATTCCTTTTCGTCTTCCGCCACTACCACGAAACTCCCCCGCAGATATAGTGGTCCGTGGGATGCAATGATCAGCGTGTTCGACGGGTCAGCGCGTTCCGCCAGAGTTGAATCGACCGCCTGATAATGGAGAGCGCCGGTGGGACAGTGTTTGATAACGGTGGCGATCGCCCTGGCTTCAGCATTGTCGGGCGTGACCCAGGGCTTGGTCTGAGGATTAAAAACCTCGGGCGCTCCGTGCACGCACTCTTTCGCGTGGATGCAGCGCTGGGCATCGTACAGCACTGAGATCGCTTTGCCTTTGTATTCTTGTTGTTTCATGGAAACTTTCCGAGCATGCATCCGTCCGGCTATTGCAGAAAGACCTCATCCACGTAGCACCACTTCCAGGATTCTCCCGGCTCAAACGATTGCATGATGGGATGTTTGGTCTTATGAAAATGTTTGGTGGCGTGCTTGTTCTTGGACGAGTCGCAACAACCCACGTGGCCGCAAATAAGGCACTCACGCAGATGGACCCAGGTATCGCCCATTTCCAAACACTCTTTGCAGCCCTGGCCGCTGGGCGTGACCTGGCGAATTTCTTTCACATGCGGACAGCTAGCTTGGACCTGCGCCATGGCTCACCTCGGTGGAGTATACAGCCTTGATGGTTAGGTTCCCTGCTCTTCCAGAAACTTCTCCGCTTCGAGCGCCGCCATGCAGCCCGTGCCGGCGGCGGTAATCGCCTGGCGATAGCGGCGGTCCTGTACATCTCCGCAGGCATAGACGCCGTGGACTTTGGTGAAAATGTTTTTGGTAGTTTTCAAATAGCCGTCGGCATCGGCATCGAGCTGACCTTCAAATATTTTGGCGTTGGGGATGTGGCCAATCCCAAGAAACAGGGCGCTGGTAGGGAAATCCCAGACTTTGCCAGTCTTCACATTGCGTAGCTTCAGGCCGGTCACTTCTTTGTGGTTGACATCGTACACATCCTCGACAACAGTGTCGGTCAAGAACTGGATTTTTGGATTGTTCTGGGCGCGTTCCAGCATGATCTTTGAAGCACGGAACGAATCGCGGCGATGAATCACTGTTACCTTGGTCGCGAAACGCGTCAGGAAAGTGGCTTCTTCCATGGCGGAATCTCCACCGCCGATTACGACGATCTCCTTGCCGGAAAAGAAGAATCCGTCGCATGTGGCACAGGAGGAAACTCCGTGACCGATGAGTTGTTGCTCGTGCGGCAATCCCAACCAGCGCGCGGAAGCTCCGCTGGCGATGATCAATGTCTTGGCATGGACAACTTCGTGACTGACGTGCAGCTTGAAGGGTCGCTGACTCAAATCGGCGCTGGTCACGTGGCCGTGCTTATATTCGGCGCCAAAGCGCGCTGCTTGCTTGCGCATGTTTTCGACGAGCTCCGGCCCCTGGATGCCCTCTGGAAACCCGGGGAAGTTTTCCACCAGTGTGGTCAGTGAGAGCTGGCCACCCGGTTCGTGTCCTTCGAGCACGAGTGGCTTCAGATTCGCGCGTGCGGTATACAGCGCAGCCGTGTGGCCAGCGCAACCGGATCCTATGATGACGACGTTACGAATGTTGTCCATAGAAGAAGTAATTATTAGATTGCTGACTTCGTGATTTGGGTTCAACCCGCGCTACTGCGGTTTCTTCTCCGGTGCAATCGGTTTAAGAACTGGGTTTCGTTTTTCCCTCATGGCTCCGACCCGCGCCAACTCCTCCGGCACGATGTGACGCACACTTAACAGATCACGATAGTTTGCGGCGACCGCGGAAGCGTTGCGAAACAGCGGCTCATACGCATTCTGGTCAGGCGGGGGACCTGCTTCGGTTCCCAGGCACCGAGCCAACACAATCGACGGTTTGCCAAACCGCTCCAGCTTGATTCGCGTGGCAGGGGTGTCAGTCGCCAGCATGTTCGCCGGAGTGGCCACCGCTGAGGCACTGTCTTCGATGGCAACCTGCAACAAATCCTTGGGATCGCGCACGCGAAAAACCAGGGTTTCCACCAAACTCTTGGAATCCTTGCTGAAGGAATATTGCACCGTCGCGAAGGTTCCCGGTGACGGGAATTCACGGCGCACTCGCACCCAGTCCGAGGTTCCCGGGTCGGATGACATCTGCGCGTTCTGGGCCAGTTGCCCCAATTTCAGCAGATCGGCTCCTTGATCCAGCAGCGAGCGTCCGCGATCAATTTCGAAATCCTGAGTGAAAGAGGTAGTCAGGGGAATTCGCTGAAGCGCAGAAGAAATTTGTTGCTGATCTTCGGCCGACGGCGTGCACACGTTGAGGACATTCAATTTGACTTGCGGCTGTGGTGGTTGCTGCGCAGTCACTAGTTGCACCAGTGCAAGGCTGATCAAAATGGTCAGGCGTTTTTCGAGCACAGGGCATTCTAAACGAAAGGCCCGCCTGCAGAGAATGCCTGAGGCACGCGTAAGCGGAAAGAATCCACGTCAAAGCTATTAGAATCGTGGTATGGCAAATCTGACCTTGGTTTATGGATTGCGGCTGCTGCCGTCGGAAGAAGTCGAGCAGGTGGGCGACGCCACCCTTAAGCTGAAGAATGGGCGCGAAGCTCATGTCACCATGCACGTGCTCGAGGGCAGCAAGGATGAGATTGAAAAACAGCTCAAGACCAGCTTGGAAGCATTTTTTGACTTTTACCCCGAAATTTGAACTGCCGGTGCTGACTCCTTGCTGGAACCCCAGGGCTGGGTTCACCATCTATAATTCGTTGGAACATGACCTTGTCCCTTCGCCATCTCCGCATGAAGGTCGCTGACGCGGGCCTTTTGCCCACCTCCAAGGTGGCGCGGGTCGCCTCTTACGTGCTGGCTCTGGATGTACTGTTGTTTGTGCTGCAAGAGGTGGGCGGCTGGTTCAAGCTGTCTTTTGCGGACAGTCTCGGTGGCTGGGTCAGTTTCCTGAGTTTCGTGGCCATCCTTCTTTTTCTGGTTCTGGCCTTCCGCTGGGTAAAAGCCAGGATGCTATGGCGGTTGCGCAACCGCCTGATTGTCACCTACGTTTTCATTGGTGTGATTCCTGTAGTTTTGCTGGTGGCGCTCGCCATCGGCTCCTTTTATTTATTTGCCGGGCAGTTCGCGACCTTCATTGTCACCACCGGTCTGGATTCGGAACTGGTAAGTCTGGAATCCGCCAACCACGCCATCGCTCAACAGGTCGCCGCCCAGATGAAACATGGGCACAGCGGCCTCGAGGCCTTTCAGGATGTACGTGAAGAAGACAAGATTTGGGCCGATCGCCAGATTTGCATTTGGCTGGGCAAGAAGATTGTTCTGAACAGCACTCCTGCCGGCGATAGCTCGGCTCCTCCGGTTCTCCCTGCCCACCTGGGCAGTTCGTTCCACGGCATCGTACGCGACCACGACCGGCTCTATCTGCGTTCGGTTCAGACGGTCCCCGTCGGTGGGGATACGATGACCGTCCTTTCCAGTTCAGCCTTCGACCAGCACATGCTGCAGGAACTGGCCGCCAACCTGGGTGAAATCTCGCTCTACGCGACCGGACTCAGCCTCCGCAAAGTCGAGTCCGGGCAAGGCAGGAAGACTGCCGCCAACGACGGCTCGAAAGTGGCTATTACATTAAACAAACCGGAGGGTGATTACGTATTAGACACGGGCAAGGATGCGCTACGGCCCACATTCACCGCCGGAACCGTGCCTCCGCCAGCAGCACGTATAGACCCTCAAGTCACTTTCGGAACTACAGTGCAAGTGGTGGATTGGGACACCAGCAGCAGACTTAGTCCGGCTGGGATCGGCGTCCAGACCCGAGTGTCTAAGATCTATGAGCGTCTGTTTGCCGCTCTGGGCGATTTTGCGCAAGCCGTCGAATTTGGTTTGTTGTTCGTGGCCCTTTCTTTTGGAGTCATTGAAATGGTAGCGCTCATCATTGGCACCAGCCTGACCCGCACCGTCACCGGCACCGTGGCCCAACTCTACGACGCCACCACACACATCAATCGCGGCGACTTCCGACATCGTATTCCAGTGAAGTCAAACGATCAGGTTGCAGCTCTGGCCAACTCTTTTAATTCGATGACGGCATCGCTGGAGAAGCTGATCGAAGAGCAGAAAGAAAAACAAAAGCTCGAAAACGAACTGGTGATCGCTCAGGAAGTGCAGGCTCAGCTTTTCCCCCACCATATTTCACAATTGGCATCGCTGGAGGTGCATGGATTCTGCCGGCCTGCGAGTACAGTGAGTGGCGACTACTATGACTTTCTGACTCTGGATTCGGAGAGATTGATTCTGGCTGTGGGCGACATTAGCGGCAAAGGAATTTCGGCGGCTTTACTGATGGCTACCATCCACTCGGCAGTGCGCGCCTATAGCCTCCAGGACATCCCCGCGCTGCGAGAACCGATGGCCGTAGGAGTCGCCTCCGGTTCAGCCATGACGCGGGCGTCTCGAGTGCATAATCTGGATGTATCGCCTTCCGCGCTGCTTTCCTTATTAAACCATCAGCTTTATGAAAGCACTCCGTCGGAAAAATACGCAACCTTGTTCCTCGGCATCTACAACGGCACGGAACGCCAGCTGACCTACACCAACGGCGGCCACCTGCCACCCATCGTGATGAGTGAAGACGGAAGTATCCGGCGGCTCGACTGCGGAGGAACCGTGGTGGGCTTGTTCGATAACGTCACCTATGAAGAAAGTTCGGTGCAACTGCGGAAGGGCGAGATCTTTCTGGCTTTCAGCGACGGCGTCACTGAACCCGAGAATGACTTCGGAGAATTCGGCGAGCAGCGGTTAATTGAATTACTGCGTGAAAACCGCGACCAGCCGCTGGTGCGCATCAGCGAAGTCGTGACTGCTGCGGTCGACGACTGGATCGGCGCCAACAAACAACCGGATGATGTCACGTTGGTGCTGGCTAGGGCGAGGTAGGTCCCGTCACAGGTGACTTGGCCTTCGCTTCCTTCGGCAGCGCTGTTACCTTGGAGGTAACCGTTTGCCCTGTTCCCATTCCGCCGATAATGACGAGGTTGCTTTTCGTTACCAGCAATCCCCGGTGGTCCATCGTCGGGTCGGGGGTGTTTTCGTCAAGCGTCTCCCACTTATGGGCACCCAGGTTGAACGCGAATGTCACAGGGGAGGGCTCCGACGGTTTGCCATCATAGCCAATGCCGGCATTATCGTGCGGGCTGTCGCTGCCGCCGGAGAAATATATCTTTTCATCTCTTTCCGAACCGCCAGCGGCGATACGGAAGCGCGCCGTCCCCGGATGCGACGGTAGCTTGGTCCACTCAATTTTGGTGGGATCGTGATGGCTGATCTTGCCGCTCCAGCATTCGTCGGATGCGACAAAACGCGCAGAATTTCCTTCGGGATTCCGGACAGCCCCGTCAACGTAAACAATTGTGTCCCCAACCAAAGCGCCGGCGTGACCGAACACTGCTGTACCAATCGGCGTGGCTTTCGACCACCGGTTCTTATCGAGGTCGTACATTTGGACATCGGTCACCGGGCCCCCATTTGTGCGTCCGCCGACAAGGTAGATGTAACGATCGCGGTAAACCCCGATGACCGCCTCGCCCACTGCAATCGGTAAGTCACTTTGTCGAAACCAGCGGTCGTGCTCAGGTTCGTACTTGCCGACATCCGGGACCGCCATGCCCCCACGCTCGAAGAGCACGTAGCCTCCCATGAGAAACACGTGATTCGCGGCTCCCACCGCCATAGCTCCGACCCGGCCGGCGGTCCCGGGAACAGCGTGGATGTTGTAAACCTTTCCCGAATCTGTATCCAGTTGATAGGCCACATTGGTGACCGCATCCCAGGTCTTTTTGGGGCCGATGCCCATCAAGGAAAAAAGCTCAGCCTGGCCCTTCACCTTGAGAATGGCAACGGCGTTATTAGAGATGGCTTCAGGCAGCGGTTCGACTCCGGGATCGGTAGCGGCGAACAAGAATCCGCGCAGGGCTAGTAACAGGAGCAAATGTCTTTTCATGGAATCCAACTTAAACTCGACGCTCTCAAAATATCACGCATGGCACTGCGTCTGCCCAACTACAAATCAATCAACGCCGCCTTGGGTTAGACGCGTTTAGAATGCAGGCGTGAGATTGAACTGCTCGGCCAGATCGTCGTGGCTTGTCTTGGCTGCTTCTCTGCTTGTTTGTTTCGGCGTCTGGCATTGGGCGGAAACCATTCTTATTCCGGCGAACACGATCGCGGCGCAAAGCAATGGGGTCCCCATCGGCAACAACTCTGACCTCTATCCCCGCTGGCTGGGCGCGCGTGAACTGCTGCTTCATGGTCGCGATCCCTATAGCGTGGAAGTGACCCGTGACATTCAGCGAGGTTTTTACGGGCGGCCCCTTGATCCCGCTAGCCCCTCTGATCCGCGATGGGGAGAATCTTTCTTCTACCCTCTGTATGTCGTCTTCCTACTGGCGCCGACCGTGACTCTACCTTTTACGGTCGTGGCTGAGGTGTTCCGCTGGTTCTTGTTGTTCAGTATCGCGGCGAGCGTCCCGCTGTGGATGCATACCATTGGGTTCCGCCTTAGGCCCTTGCAGCTTGCGTCGGCGATGTTACTGGCAGTAAGCAGCTACCCGGCCGTCCTGGAATTTCACATGCAAAACCTTACGGCCCTAGTGGCATTGTTGCTGGCTTTGGCGGCGGCGTCTCTGGTTCGCAATTGGTTTGTGCTGAGCGGATTCCTGCTTGCGCTCTCGACCGTCAAACCACAGCTCTCCGGGCTATTTGTAGTGTGGTTTGTGATCTGGACAGTGGGGCGCTGGGCCGAACGCAAGCGCATGGTCTGGAGCTTCGCTGTAACCATGTTGGCATTGCTGTTGGGGGCGCAGGCACTGTCTCCACATTGGTTATTTGAGTTTGTTGCGGCGGTGTATGACTACGGAAAGTACGCAACCAACCCCTCGATCTTTTATATTCTCTTCCCTTCCGTCCTCCCTCGGGTGATTGAGGCAGCGTTGGTTATTACGTTGATCGTGCTGAACTGGAAGTGGAGAACATGTGGGCCGGAGTCCAGCGAGTTTGGTTGGGCGTTGAGCTGGGCGGCGATCGTGACACTGGCACTCATCCCGGTCGCTGCCTACAACCAGGTCTTGCTCATTCCGCCGCTGCTGGTTCTTTTGGTTCAGCGCCGAGCGATCGCATCCATGGGTCTGCTGCCGCGGGCATTGGCCAAAGCTGCATTTGCGAGCCAGGGATGGCAGTGGGTGATGGCGGTGATCATTTCGTTGAGTTCCCTGCTGATCTCCGGGGAGCGGATACGGGCAGTGGTACAGGTTCCGGTTTACACGCTCCTCGCGGTGCCTCCGCTGACTCTGCTTGCGGTGGTGTTCGCCACATTCTCACGGCAGCGTCCGAGCCAGCCTATTCGCCCTCTTCCAGGAATCCCTGACGCGTGGCATGAATGAAGTCCGTGTAGGGTGGGGCGAAGCCGGCAGCGCGCACATCGGCAGCGATCTGCCCACGGTGATAAGCGGAATGCATGATCACGTGCATCAGGATGTCTTGCTTCGAACTGCTAAAACTCTCGCCTTTCGTATTCTTGTAACTAAGCGTCCGGGTCAGGCCGTCTTCTTTCAGTGCTTGCAAGTAGGCCTTCCAGAGCTTTGGCATCTCTTCGGCTTCGAGTTTGCAGTGTTCCAGCGAAAAATCGGGCCACACCGAATAGGTTTGCTTCTGCAACTGCAAGCGCTCATACCACAACCTTTCGGCAGAGAGAACATGCGCCAGCAGCTTCACTGAGCGTGGTGGGGCAGCCTCCAAAGAGTGCAGCGCATTTAGGACCTCACGGTTCGCCCAATCGTCATAGGAAAACAAACGTTGTAAGTGTTCAATCATGGCCATATAACAGAAACTGCCTCTGCTGACATTGTGAACGACTATTATGTGGGTGGATACATGAAAATGCTGAGTCGCAAGCTATTGAATTGGTGTTTCGCTATCGCTCTGCTCGCGATGTGTAGCTTTGTAGCATGCAGTGCTTACGTCCGCATGGGAACAGTCGTGATAGCGGATTTCGTTTCCCCGGACAAAAGATGGGACGCCATACTTATGGTCCGAAACGGCGGAGCAATGACCGGTTACTCGACGGTGGTTTCTGTTGTTAGGGCCAATTGGATTGCTCGACAGCTTTCGTTGTATGCCTTGTATCGGCCGGTTCATGTCTTTGTTGCAGACGACAACGACGGTGCTGTGACCTGGGGCAATCAGGGCCTAATAGACGTGAAGGTACGGTGGGCATCGACTACAGAACTTGTCGTTACTTATCCAGAGAAGTCTCGAATCTCTAGGAAAGATCCTAATTTCCAATCGGTCAGCATCCGATACGTACCGTCTCAGTGAAGCCGCACTGAGTCACGGACCCTCAGAAGACCACCATTGCCGAGCAAGGTCCCTTAGGCTCGTGCAGCGAGCAAACTCCTTGTAACCTAGAAACGCATGCCTCTCACCGCAACCGATTGGATCGTCATCGTCGGCTACCTGCTGGTCAATCTGTTGATCAGCATGTATTACCGGCGGCGATCCAGCGGAAATACGGAAGAATTCTTTGTCTCCGGGCGGGATGTTTCCTGGTGGCTGGCGGGCACTTCGATGGTCGCTACGACTTTCGCTGCTGACACTCCGTTGTTGGTATGCGGCCTGGTGGCAAAGTCAGGCATCGCCGGTAACTGGATCTGGTGGGGTCTGTGCGTCGGTGGCATGCTTACGGTGTTTTTCTTCGCGCGCTACTGGCGCCGGGCGGAGATTCTGACCGATGTGCAGTTTGTCGAGATTCGCTATAGCGGCAAGCCAGCAGCGTTTCTGCGCGGCTTCAAAGCCGTGTACTTGGGCCTGTTCATGAACTGCTTCATCCTGGGATGGGTGACTCAGGCCATGATCAACATCATCACCGTCTTGCTCGGGCCGGCAATTGCCCAAGGGCGTGTAGTGCGGCTGTCTCTCGCCGGACATACTTTTCAGTACACGCTGAGCGATCCCCACACTACGTCTTTACTGATTTGCATTTTCGTCCTCATTCCATTCACCGGTATTTACACATTCATCGGCGGACTGTGGGGAGTGTTGGTCACCGATCTGTTTCAGTTTGCACTGAAGATGACCATGATCGTGGTGCTGGCCTGGGTTGCGGTAGCAAAGATTGGCGGCATGCAGGCGTTGCAAGTACAGCTACAGGTAGTGGAAAACAATGTGCGGCAGAGCGGCGTGCGGGCCGCGGATCCCGTGGCTTTCCTGCCTGACTTCCATCTGGGCTGGACGACTGACGCGCTGTGGACCCTCCCGCTGCTGACTTTTTTCGTTTACTTGTGCATGCAGTGGTGGCTGGCGTGGTATCCCGGGGCCGAGCCCGGCGGCGGCGGGTACGTTGCGCAGCGCATGTTCAGTGCGAAAGACGAAAAGAATTCCCTGGGCGCGACGCTGTGGTTCAACATCGCGCATTATGCGCTGCGTCCCTGGCCGTGGATTATTACAGGACTCGTAGCCATGGCGGTGTACTCCCCCAATGGTGGACTGCATCCCAGTGCCGCCTTTGCGCAAAATCCTGAGCAGGGTTATGTCATGGTGCTGCGGGACTACTTGCCACCCGCCTTGCGCGGGCTTATGGTCGCCGCGTTTCTGGCTGCGTTCATGTCCACGGTGGGCACGCAACTAAACTGGGGATGTTCATATCTCGTCAACGACCTTTACAAGCGTTTTCTGGTGCGAAATTCGACCGAGAAGCATTACGTTCTCGTCAGCAAATTGTTTACGGTCCTGCTGGTGCTGGCGAGCGGATACACGGCCATGCAGTTGACCTCGATCAAACAAGGCTGGGACCTGGTGCTGAATATCGGCTTCGGCACCGGCGCGGTTTACATCCTGCGCTGGTATTGGTGGCGTATCAATGCGTGGAGCGAGATTTCCGCCATGATCGTGGCTGCAGCCGTGACGATCGCGCTCAACGGAGTTGCTTTCACCGGCAACGGTGCCCTGGTGTATGCCAAGAAGGCGCTCATCACTGGCGGGATCACAACCGTGGCTTGGCTGATCGCAACTTTCGTGACCAAACCCGAGTCCGAATCGACGCTGGTGGCGTTTTATCGGCGGGTGTATCCCAGCGTGTACGGCTGGAAGCATATCGCCCGGCAGGTCCCTGAGCTGCCGGAAGTCCGTGACCTGGCCAGCAATACCTTCAACTGGGTGATGGGAGTCATCTTGGTTTATGGATGCCTTTTCGGGATCGGCAAGCTGGTGTTTCAGCAGTGGTTCTGGGGGGTTACGCTGTTGGCCATCGCGGGTGTGGCTGGGTATCTGATCTTCTGGGACCTTACGCGGCGGGGGTGGGAGACATTGTCGGGGGGTGCGACGCATCAGATTCGGAGCCAACATCTTTAACCACAGGGCGCACGGAGGTTCACAGAGGAACCCTCGCATGCTGGGCAATATTGGATAAACTGGTTAATTCAGAACGGAGAGGGGTTCTAAACCGTGTGCGGTATTGTCGGCTTTACACATAAGGATTGGATTCCCGATCCCGAGCGCATTCGCAGCGCCACGGCCACGCTGATTCATCGCGGACCGGATGAGCAGGGCGTTTTCGAGTCTAAGATTGTTTCGCTCGGAGCCACCCGGCTGAAGATCATCGATCTGCATGGCGGCGACCAGCCCATCACCGACGCCAGAGCCCGCACGACTATCGTCTTCAACGGCGAGATCTACAACCATCTGCAACTGCGGGCCGAATTAGAAAAGCTTGGGCATCGTTTCGAATCCCACTGCGACACCGAAACTGTTTTACGGGCTTTTCTCCAGTGGGACACCGGCTGCTTCTCCCGCTTGCGTGGCATGTTTGCGATCGCGTTGTGGACGGAATCGGGCCGCCGTCTGGTCTTGGCCCGCGACCGCATGGGCATTAAGCCACTCTACTTCGCCCGCCGCGGAGAAGATCTCTTCTTTGGTTCGGAACTCAAGGCCATTCTCGTCCATCCGGAGATCGAACGTCGATTGAGTCTCGACGGCCTCGATTGCTTCCTGTCCCTCAACTACATTCCTTCCCCTTGGACCCTGGTCGAGGGAATCGAAAAGCTCGCACCCGGACGATGGCTGGAGTGGCGCGACGGCAAAGTTTCTTCGGATGCTTACTGGACTCTCCCGCTCCCCGAGCCTCGCGAGAAGAGCTTGGAATCGGCGAAGGAAGAACTTGACGCTCTGCTGCGCCAGTCGATTCGCGAACATCTTGTCTCCGACGTTCCGCTGGGCATGTGGCTGAGCGGGGGCATTGATTCTTCGACGATTCTGCATTACGCGGCTACGGAATCCAGTTCGCGGCTTAAGACTTTTTCCATTTCCTTTCGTGGGCGCAGCTTTGACGAGAGCGCATATATCAAAGAAGTCGCAAGCCTCTATCAAACTGACCACGAGCAACTCGATCTCAATCCGGAGTGCGATCTTCAGAGAGCGATCGAAGAATTTGCCTATTACTCCGACGAGCCTAGCGCGGATGCCGGCGCCCTCCCGGTCTGGTTTCTTTCTAAACTCAGCAAGACCAAGACTACGGTGAGTCTCAGTGGCGAGGGCGCGGATGAATTGTTCGCTGGATATCTCACCCATCGCGCGAATCAGTTGGCCCAAGGCGCGCGACGGCTGCCCGGCTGGGGATTTCGCCTCGCGGGGGCGGGATTGGGCCTGTCGCCGGTGTCCGATGAGAAGATCGGATTCGAATACAAAGCCAGCCGCTTCCTGGAAGGCTGCCAGATGCCGCCGGAGCGGGCGCATGTGCACTGGAACGGAACTTTTGCTGATGCGCCGAAACAGAAGCTCCTACGATCTCCGCTTCCAAGGACGCTTCTCGGCAAGCTGGAAGAATTGCGCAATCTGCTTCCTGGAGACGGGCTTTCTCCCTACTTGTGGTTCGATCAGAGCTATTACCTGCCGGATGACATTCTGACCAAGACAGACCGCATGAGCATGGCGCATTCTCTGGAAGTGCGTCCGCCTTTTCTTGACCATCGCATCGTGGAATTCGCCGCGACCCTACCGGCTTCGCTCAAAGTCCGCGGCTCGCGGCAAAAGTTCATTCTTAAAGAATTGATGAAAGGCAAACTCCCGCCCTCGGTTCTGAGCAGAAAGAAAATCGGCTTCGACATTCCCGCTCATGAATGGCTGCGCGGGCCGCTTCGTTCCCTGCTCGTCGAGACCGTAACCGCGGGCGCTTCCGAGCACGCAGGACTGTTTGACGCCGCAGCGATCGAGGCCGTCATGCAGCGGCATTTATCGAAGCGCGCAAATCTTGGCTACCAATTATGGGGATTGCTGATTCTGTTCCTGTGGACGAAAAAATGGCGAATTCAGACGGCGGCGACTCCCGCGGCGGTGAAGGACTGGATACAGGAAAAAACTGGCACATATATCTAGGCGTGTTGCTGGTAGCTGGAGCGGTTTATCTGGGTTGCATTGTTTCGCCTCCCTCGTTGATGGATGACGTGGACGCCGTGCAGGCCCAGATCGCACGCAACATGCTCAGCTCGGGGGATTGGGTCACGGCCCGGCTCGACGGCGTGGCCTACATGGAAAAGGCGCCGCTGATCTACTGGGCGATTGCGCTCTCCTACAAAGTCTTTGGCGTGTACGACTGGGCGGCGCGCATCCCCATCGCGCTCTCGGTCATGGGCCTGGCCTGGCTGACCGCGGCCTTTGGAGTATGGGCATTTGGCAGACGTGCGGGACTCTATGCCGGCCTGTGCATGGCGACGTGCATTGGCATTTTCCTCTTCACTCGCATTCTCATACCCGATGTGATGATCACCTTCACCGTGGCGCTGGCCATGTGGGCATTTCTGCGTGTGCTGGATGAGGAAGAACGTCATCCGCGATGGTGGGCTTTTCTTTTGGCGGCAAGTTTAGGGTTTGGTCTGTTGCTGAAGAGTTTGATCGGGATCGTCTTTCCCATCGCGGCTGGATTGATCTACCTCTTCGTCACACAACAACTATTCTCCGCCAAAGTCTGGAAGAGGCTGCACCCGTTCCTCGGGGCGTTGATTGTGATCGCGATTGCGGCTCCCTGGCACATTCTCGCCACACTGCGCAACCCGCCGTATTTCGCCTTCACGCTGCACAGCGGCCCAGGAGAATATCACGGGTTCCTCTGGTTCTTTTTCATCAACGAGCAACTGCTGCGTTTCTTGAATCTGCGCTATCCGCGTGATTACGACACTGTGCCACGGCTCTACTTCTGGCTGTTTCATCTGCTCTGGCTTTTTCCCTGGAGTGTGTACTTCCCTGCCATCGCGAAGCTGTCGTTCAAGCCGATTGACCGCGCTGGCCGGACCCGGCTGCTCGCCCTGTGCTGGATTGGCTTCATCCTCGTGTTTTTCACGTTTTCTACTACGCAGGAATATTACTCAATGCCTTGCTATCCGGCGCTGGCGCTGCTGCTGGGCTGCACACTGGCGACAGATGTCATTTGGATACGATGGGGCACGCGAGTTCTAACTGTAATCGCGGGATGCGCCGCGTTGGCCGGAATCGCGATCCTGTTCCTCAGCCGCAGTGCATCTGCCGCTGGCGACATTTCGTCCGCGCTAAGCGCGCACCCGGGCGCCTACAAATTGTCGCTAGGACACATGGAGGACCTGACACTGGCATCGTTTGCCTATCTTCGCCTGCCGTTGACCATAGCTGTATTGGCTTTTTGTCTGGGCGCGGTAGGAACTTTCAAAGCCGGGGCTCAACGCGCGGCCATTTCCGCAGCATTAATGATGGTCCTCTTCTTTCATGCAGCACGTGTCGCGATGGTGGCTTTCGATCCCTACTTGTCCTCTCGGCCGCTGGCGGAGGCAATCGAGAACGCGCCGCCGGGCACGTTGATTGTGGATCACCATTACTACACCTTCTCTTCCATCTTCTTTTACACCAATCGCTCAGCTCTGCTCTTGAACGGCCGCTTCATGAATCTCGAATATGGGGCCTACGCTCCCGGCGTGCCGGATGTCTTTATCAACGATGCTCAATTCCGGGATCTGTGGCTACGACCGGAGACCACCTACATCGTGGCCAAGGAGTCCGCCGTCCCGCGTTTTGAAAACCTTGTAGGCCGCGAACAGCTTCACACACTGGCCGAGAGCGGCGGCAAGTTAGTCCTCACCAATCATCCGATTCGGGCTTCTGGCAGCGAAAATTCTCCGCCCGGAACCCCATGATATTCAGGCTGCTGCGATACAATGGGGGAATTCATCAAGATGTTTGGTCTGTGGAGGATAAGACATGAGGATCGCTGTACTTGGCGGTGACGGTTATTGCGGTTGGGCCACTGCACTCTATTTGTCGAACCGGGGCCACTCGGTTTCCATCGTTGACAACTTCATTCGCCGGCAATGGGACTTTGAGCTCGGCGTGCAATCCCTGACCCCGATCCGTCCGCTCTCCGAACGGCTGAAGATTTGGCAGGAACTCACCGGCAAGAAGATCGATCTTTTTGTCGGCGACGTGATGGATTACGACTTTCTCTCCGCCACTATCCAGGCCATCGAGCCGGATGCGGTGGTGCATTTCGCCGAACAGCGCGCTGCTCCCTACTCCATGATCGACCGCAAACACGCGGTGTTCACCCAGGTGAACAACGTCGTCGGCACACTGAATTTGTTGTTCGCCCTACGCGAGTTCAGGCCTGATTGCCACCTCATCAAGCTAGGAACCATGGGTGAATATGGCACCCCCAACATTGACATCGAAGAAGGCTACATCACCATTGAACACAACGGTCGCACCGATACGGTGCCTTACCCCAAGCAACCCGGCTCTTTTTATCATTTATCCAAGGTGCATGACAGCCACAACATCATGTTCACCTGCAAGATTTGGGGCTTGCGCGCCACCGATCTGAACCAAGGAGTGGTTTATGGCACCACTACCGATGAAGTAGCCATGGACGAAGGCCTCATCAATCGCTTTGATTATGACGAAGTCTTCGGCACCGTGCTAAATCGTTTCTGCGTGCAGGCCGCCATCGGAACTCCACTCACGGTTTATGGCAAAGGCGGACAGACCCGCGGGTTCCTCGACATTCGTGATACCGTGCGCTGCGTTGAGATTGCCTGCCTGAATCCCGCTGCCAAGGGGGAGTTCCGCGTATTCAATCAGTTTACCGAGCAGTTCTCGGTGATGGATTTAGCTCATACGGTCCAGTCGGAAGGCAAAAAGCTAGGTCTTGCCGTCGAAGTCAACCATATTCCTGATCCGCGCGTCGAGGCGGAAGAGCACTACTACAATGCGAAACACTCCAAGCTGATCGAACTCGGCCTGCAACCCCATTTGCTCTCCGACTCGTTACTCGATTCGCTGATGAACATTGCTTTGAAGTATCGCGACCGCATCGATTCCTCGATGATGATGCCCAAAGTAAATTGGCGGCAGGCACGCAACGATCGTCAGGCGCAGGCCCAGACCTCGGCGGAAGTCGTCCAGCTTGAAACTGTGGGCGCGGAAAAAGGCAACGGTAACCGCCCAGCCAAACGAGCTGCGGGATACAGCAAGCGTTAGCGGGGAAAGTGGTAGTAAACGTCCTGCTTGGAAGGGATGGGCGTTCCGTTCCGCGTCGCCGGAAGGAACTGCCACTTGCCCACCGCGGCCAGAACCAATTGATCGATCGCGGGGCTCAGGCTCTGGGTCAGATTCAGTTCAGTAATTTTCCCCTGCTCATCAATCGTCACCTCGACAACCACATCGCCAGCGATCTCATGCATCAAGTCGGGACCAATGGCCGGGTCACGAGCAACGACAGGCAATGCAGGCCGAACTTCGGGCCCAGTAGCTTTGCCGTAATAAAGCGATCCGTAGAGAGAACCGGCAGGCCGCTCATTGGGTGCGAGAACGGCAGCAACCTCTGTGTCTGACTCGACCTTGGAGACCGGAGGCTGCTTGTGTTGCGCCTTCGCTACCTTCGATGGGCGAGTCCAGGTGAGGTGTGCCTGTCGCGGCGGTTCCTCTGAAACCTCGGGCTTGCCGGGGAAATACAGGTAGTGCAAACCAGTGCCATGCTCCCCTTGCATCACGGAAGATGGAGAGATAAAGATCGGTGCGGGACTATGTAGAACCCACGCCAGCAACAGCAGATGTACCGCCACGGAACTCGCAAGAATCGTCGCCGGTTTCTTTGGTGTCGTCGGATTGAGTTGGCTAAACATCACTGCCTGATCAACTAAATGCTACTCCAATTGGACGTGCGAAATCCCATATAGACTCGGGTACGGCTGGGCAGTGTCCGGGGAGCCGTTGCGGCTTCTTGCTAAACTCTTGTTTTTAAGTGCCCAACCCGATTGTTAAGCTTCCTGAGCCCTCCCGATAAGGACTTCAGTAACGATCTGGCTGCACCTTTTTTGCTGCATTTTAATACTCCTGAAATATTCTGCCGTTAGGATGGCTAAGTTGGGACTTTCAGCGGAGGATTGGCAGTTGGCGGCACCTAGATTTCTTCGGTTTGCTCTACCGCTGCAAGTAGCGGCCGTCTGCTACCGGCGGCACGAGTCGTCCATTGAATTCCTATTGGTCAACACCAATGGAGGCAATAAGTGGACGTTTCCCAAGGGTGCGCCCGAGCCTTCGTTGTCACACAGTCAGGCAGCCGAGCGCGAAGCTTGGGAAGAAGCCGGTGTCCGCGGACACATCGAGCCTCGTCACTTTCACCTTTACATCCACTCAAAAGGCGTATTCTGGAAAACCCCCGGCGTGCGCGAGTTCGTAGTGAAGGCCTTTCTCATGGAAGTCGAGCGCACGGAAGAGTCTCATGAGCCCATGCGCAACCCCACCTGGTACGGTCCCGAGGAAGCGCGAAAGATTCTAGCCAAAGGGCGCGAAGTGAAATACGCGCGCGAAATGCAGGCGGTAGTTGACCGTGCGCTGGAACGCCTCGGCGCCGCCCACTCTGTTGCCGCGAAGTAGTCTTTGGCGGGACTCCACTTGCATCTGTTTCCACAATAGCCCAGAATCGCTGATGTTATCCGCGTTAATCTGCGTTTATTGGCGGCGAGAAGTCTGATCTATGTTCGCGAAAATCCAGCGCATTCATTTCGTCGGAATCGGCGGAATCGGCATGAGCGGTATCGCCGAGGTACTGCTGAACCTCGGCTATAAAGTCTCCGGTTCTGACCTCAAGAGTTCCGCCGTGACCGAGCGGCTTGCGGATCTCGGCGCGACGGTATTCGAGGGACATCGGGCGGAGAACGTTGCCGGGGCTGAAGTGGTAGTTGCCAGTTCCGCCATTTCGCCGGAGAATCCCGAGATTGGGCAGGCAGGAACGTTGCATATTCCTGTAATTCAACGTGCGGAAATGCTGGCCGAATTGATGCGATTGAAGTATGGCATCGCGGTCGCCGGCATGCACGGCAAGACCACGACCACTTCCATGGTCGCCGCTGTGCTGGCTGCCGGCGGCCTCGATCCCACGGTGGTCGTCGGCGGGCGCGTGGATGCCATGGGTTCGAACGCTCGCCTGGGGAAATCGCAGTATCTGGTGGCGGAAGCCGATGAGAGCGACCGGTCATTTCTCAAGTTGTCTCCCATTCTCTCTGTGATCACCAACATCGACCGCGAGCACATGGATTGCTACCGCAACATGGGCGATGTAAAGCGGGCATTTCTGGAATTCATGGATCGCGTGCCCTTCTATGGCATGGTGGTGGTCTGTAACGACGACCCGATTCTTCGTCGCCTGTTCCCTCAGATTCGCCGCCGCATGGTCACCTACGGCACTCGGCGCGGTTCCGACTTCCAAGTCAGCCTGGGGAAGAACGTTCCCATCAGCGGGAACGCCCGGCCACTCAGTCAGTTCAAGGTCACATACAAGAGTCAGGCCCTCGGAGAATTTCAGCTTCAGGTCCCTGGCCTACACAACGTCTTGAATGCTACTGCCGCGATAGCGGTCGGCATCGGCCTTGACGTTTCCGCCGATCAGATTCGCTCCGGCCTCGAAAACTTTCGCGGCGTGGATCGCCGTTTCCAGCTTCGCGGCAAAGCGGCAGGCGTCAGCGTCATCGACGATTATGGCCACCATCCAACGGAAATCCGGGCTACGTTGGCCGCTGCCCGACAATGCGGATTTCGCAAGATTCATGTCATCTTCCAGCCGCATCGCTACACTCGTACTCGGGACCTGATGAAAGAGTTTGCCACTGCGTTTGGTGATGCTGACTCGCTGTTGATTCTGGATATCTACGCCGCCAGCGAACCACCCATTGAAGGAATCACTGGCGAAGCCTTGGCCCGGCATATCGAAGAGGAGGGTGAGCGGCCAGCGCATTACATCGCGTCGTTCTCTGAGGCAGCAGAAGCTGCCGCTGCCGTTGCGCACGAAGGTGACATGATTCTGACCCTGGGCGCTGGCAGCGTCTCACAGTTGGGGCCGATGATCCTGGCGCAACTGGCAAATAAGGCCTTGGAACCGTTGATTTCCACGTAGGCAGGGGTCTAGGAAACCTTTCCTCGCCACAACCCGTACATAACATTGTGCAACATGGGCGATAACGATTTTTGAGGTCCCCCGTCTAATCTCCATAACCGGATGAGGAGCAACAACATGGCTTCCGAAAAAGCGACGTACTGGATGGCAGTAGGCTTACTGACACTGTTCATGGGCAATCATTTTGTCAGCAGGATCGGTGGGAATTGCCTTGCATCCAAGGCACGAGTTGCCGTTGAGCGCATTTCGGGGCAAGCTGACCATCTGATGGCGATGGCAGAAGTCGCGATGGGACGGACCTCAACCCGGTTCGACCGCGCCCAAGCCGCGATGGAGATGGCCCAGGTTCGCATGGCCTCGGTCCAGACTCAGTTTGCACGGCAGCAAGCCGCTTGCGCCCGGCTGGAAGGCAGTAGAGCGCGGATGATGGTCCGGCAACAGTTGGTACAGATGGATATCCCGGCGCTCGTCTCGCGGCCGCGAATCGAGATGGTGATGCCCCGGCCTCCGGCGGTTCCCAGCGCAGACCCGATCTAGCTGCCCGCGTATTTTTCTCGAATCGTTTCGTCCCTCAGCGCGGTCTAAATAGCGTTCGCACTGACTCGCGGGAGGATCCCATGCAGGAAACGCCACAACAGTACACGCAACGCATTACCGGCTATATGCAAGGCAAAGAGCCGCTCCAAGTGCAAGGCGAAACCGCCAAGAAGCTGGCCAAGCTCATCAAACCCCTCAGCAAGAAGCAACTTTCCGCGCGCCCCGAGCCGGGGAAGTGGTCGATCGCCGAGATTCTGGCGCATCTAGTGGATGCAGAAATCGTGGGCAGCTGGCGTATGCGGCTGATTATCGGCAGCGATGGCGTCCCCATTCAGGCTTTTGATCAGGACGTGTGGGCCGAAACGTTCGACTATGCAACGCGCGACCCCAAAGTTTCGCTCGAGATTTTCCGCGTGCTGCGCGAGAACAATCTGCGTATGTTGAAAGCCCTGCCCAAGAAGCTTTGGGAGAACCACGGCATGCACTCGGAGCGCGGGCGGGAGACGGTGGCACACCTCGTCCGCATGTTCGCCGGGCATGATTTGAACCATTTGGAGCAGGTGGAGAGGATTGCGAAGGCGGGTGGGAGCAAGCGGAAAAAGGCGGCGTGAGGCGGCCCTTAGAGCGAGAGATCTGCGGTACCTGCTGATGCTCCCCGGGTTTGAGCGCGTGTCTTGATAGTGGTCTCCAACCCCAGGCATTCGGCATACTCCACGAGCATGTCCAAACTGAACTTGGACATCTTGCCCCTCAGCAGATCGCTGATTCTCGGCTGCGACGTTTGCAGGATGTTCTCCAGTTCACGTTGTGAATGACGGGACGTAGCTTTCACGATCTTGGTGTGCAGGTCGGCTTTCAGCTTTAGCGCTGCGGCTTTCTCGGGTGAGAATCCGATATCTTCGAACACATTGCGTGACATGGTCTTTATCGTCGCAGAACTAGGCGATAAGAGCAACTTACCTGGGGCGGCCATTCCATTGGAGCCAAATGCCGAACCCGTAACATCACCTAATGGTATAAGCTAAGTTATTGCGCGTCATGGCTCCGCCGAATTTCCTGCGAGGCTAGGCCGGCTTGGGTAAGAGAACATTGTATTTATTCGACCAAAAGCCGAATACCACCTTTCCATCCTTGACGACAGCTCTTCTCCAAGAGATCAAAAGCTCCGAATACGCGGTGCTGGTCGGACGCAATAACTGCGGGAAGACATACATCTTAAAGACCCTTACTCAGGAAATCGGCCTCAACGCGTCGTATCTGGGACCCGCTCGATATCAGAATTTCAATTTGTTGGGCTACTTCACTCCGAATCGCATCCGAAAACAGCAGCGGCACAACGAGTTCCTCAACTTCTGGCGTCAACAGCAGAATATGGATAACTCACCGCTGAACCTGCAGCAGGCCATCGCGGAACTTTCAGACAATCGCCGGAGCTCACTACAGCAGATCATTAAACTTCTCTTGGGCTCCGATATGGAGATTCTCCAAACTGTACCAGATAACTCAATGTCGCAGAAGTACATATCTGCCGGAGGGCATAACCTTTCGTACTCAAGCTCGGGCTTTCGACTTATCACAACGCTGATCACCAGCCTGCTAGATAACGACTACGATACCTTTCTGATAGATGAACCGGAACTTGGAATCAGCCCCGAAGCTCAAGGAATGTTGGCAGACTTCCTTTTCGATAGGCAGCATCGCGCCAGGTACTTTGCGCACATCAAGACCCTAATATTCGCTACCCACTCCACTATATTCCTTGATCGGCGGAATATCTCAAACAACTTCATGATCGAAAAGGCGGCCGATGAGATAACCGTCCAGCGAGTGTCATCACAAGCTGAATTCAACAAGATTCACTTCTTTTTACTGGGCAACCGGTTCGAAACACTCTACCTCCCATCCGTGATTATCCTAGTGGAGGGCAAGTCAGACCATGCCTTCATTCAAAAAGTGTTGACCACCAAGTTTCCGAACCAGCAATTCAGCGTTATTAGCGCCAATTCTGATGGTCGGATTAAGGAGATCCTAAACACTGCGAAGAACCTGCTGACCGATATTCAGCGCAGCCCCTATCGCGAACGTATCATCGCGGTGCTTGATTCTGTTCACTGCGTCGGCCTCAAGGAGACGCTGGTAGAAATGGGCATGCTTTCCGAGAATATTGTTTCGTGGTCTGCCAACGGAATTGAGTATGTCTACCCCGAGGCGATCCTAGATGAAATCTACGGGTCTGGTGGTCAGATCGAAATAAGCGGTGATGATGTGAGCCGGAACGGCATGGCCTACACGAAGGCCGTACTGTGCGAGAAGGTCTGTGCGCGCGTAACCCCAGCTACACCGATGAGTGCTGAGTTTGAAACGCTCTTTCTGTCTCTGGTCACCCGGAGAATGGGATAGTTCACCGTCCTTTCCGCAATCCTGTCCTGGAAGGCACCCGCCGGGAGCATGCCCCCCGCACCAAGATTTTCTCTACCCCAACTCCCCAAAAGCCGTTATAGTAGTCACGCTCACGCGATTCGCTGACGACAACTGACCTGTATTGATGGCGAGAAAGTCTGGTTCCACCATCTCGCAGGAAGAGTTGTATCCACAGGCCGACGAGCCCTCGCGCCAGGAATTGGACGACGCGCACCGGCTCGACTTGGATGTGGATGACGAGTCACCCTTCCTGCGCGGACAAAAACGAGTTTCTGTCCGTCGCGGTTCCCTGCCCAAAAAGGCCGCCACGCGCCTGACTTGGGGCGCATTGGCTGCATTGGTGGTGTTGGTGTGCGGGCTTGCAGTCAGCGCGGTCTACCACTACGGCGAGCATTCCTGGCGCTTTCGTGTGGAATCGAGCGACGACATTGAAATCAGCGGCCTGGGCAACGTTACTCGTCCGCAAGTCATGGAGGTCATGGGCGAAGACATTGGCCGCAATATTTTCTTTATTCCCCTCGATCAACGGCAAAAGCAGCTCGAGCAGATTCCCTGGGTGGAAACAGCCAGCGTGATGCGCTTCGTGCCCAACCGTATCAAGATTGAGATCCATGAGCGCACGCCCGTTGCCTTCGTGCGGCTGGGTTCGAAGATTCTATTGACTGACGCCACTGGAACGTTGATGGAACTGCCTGTCGGCGGCAAAAAGAAGTTTTCTTTCCCGGTGATTCTCGGCATGAACGCAGGCGAGCCGCAATCTACCCGCGCTCCCCGCATGAAGATTTACAACCAACTGCTCAGCGAACTGGATTCCGAGGGCGGGCATTATTCCCAGGGCTTGAGCGAGGTTGACCTCTCGGACCCGGATGACGTGAAAGTCCTGGCCAACGACTCGGGCGGTGAGGTGCTGGTGCACCTGGGGGCTTCTGATTTCTTAACCCGCTTCAAGATCTATATCAGCCATGCACAGGAATGGCGGCAGCAATTTGCCCGGCTCGATTCGGTGGATTTGCGTTACGAACACCAGATCGTCGTCAATCCGGATTTGCAAGGCCCGGTGAAAGAGCCGCCACTCTCGTTGTCGGTTGCGAAGGCTGCGGTGGCGGCGGGCGTAAAGCCCGCGGCGTTGGTGGCGCATGAAACCACTACGCCGAAGCCGGCAGCTCCAACACCTGCACTGTTGCCAACTGCCAAGCCAGCCGCCAAGCTGCCGGCCGGCAAAAAGAAAGTTGCCAAAGAACACCATCACAAAGCCTCAGGCAAGAAGCTTGACGCCAAGCACCCGGCCAATGTACCGGCGCCTCCGCTACGGGCGGCGACGCAAACGCCATCCCCTGCAACTCAACCAACCAGCCCCGCCGCCGCACCTAATAACAGTGCAACGACGCCGAAACCACAGAAGCCGAGTGCGGGAATTCCCAAAGGGCAGGAGCCTTAAATCAGGATGGCGAACCAGCATCAACATTTCGTGACGGCGATTGACGTAGGCAGCGCCAAGACCTGTGTACTGGTGGCTGAGGTCACGGACAACGGACTACGCTACCGCGGACACGGGCTGGCGGAATCGCGCGGTTCGCGCAAGGGCGTGATCTGCGATCTGGATAAGGCTGTGGCTTCCATCCAAAAAGCGGTTGAGCAGGCTGAGGACTCTTCAGGGACCGCCATCGAGCGGGCGCTGCTGGGGGTTGCGGGTGGCCACGTTCGTGGAGTGAACAGCCACGGAGGACTGAACTTTGGCACCCGCGCCCGCGAGATTGCTCGCGACGAGATTAAGTCGGCGGTCGACAAGGCGCGTGCCATTCCGTTGCCCTCGGACCGCGAGATTCTGCACCTGCTGCCGCAGGATTTCATTCTCGATGACCAGGGCGGTGTGCATGATCCGCTGGGCATGATGGCCATGCGCCTGGAAGTCCGGGTGCACATGGTTACCGCCGCCGCCAGCGCAACGCAGAATGTGGTCACTGCCGTGAACCGCGCCGGCGTGCAAGTGGACGACACTGTGTTTGAGCCGCTGGCTTGCGCGGAGGCGGTCCTCCGCAACGACGAACGCGAGTTGGGAGTCTGTCTGGTGGATGTAGGCGCGGGATCAACCAGCCTGATCGTTTTCCAGGAAGGCGCAGTGATCCACACGGCGGTGATTCCGATTGGCGGCGACCATTTCACCAGCGATCTTTCCGTCGGCCTATGCACTCCGCTGGCCGAGGCAGAAAAAATCAAGAAGATTTATGGCAACGTAGTCGTCACTCTGGTTCCCGAAGCGAACGAGGTTGAAGTTCCATCGGTCGGCGATCGGCCATCTCGACTGATTCCACAACGTATGGTGGGCGAAATCCTGGAGCCGCGGGCGCGGGAGTTGTTCGAAATGCTGCGCGACAACCTGCGCCACAGTGGGACGCTTGAAGTTTGTGTCGGCGGCGTAGTGCTCAGTGGCGGGGGATCACGCCTGGCGGGGATCGTGGATGTTGCCGAATCGGTGCTGCGGCGGCCATTGCGTTTGTCATGGCCCGCGCCGTTGGCGAAAATGCCTTCGACCTTAGCGGAGCCGGAATTTGCCACGGTTCTGGGGATGGCACTTTACGCTCATCGTTCGCGGATTGCACGTGGCGTGCAGGACACGCGCTGGAGTTCGCGGTTGATGGGATTGTTCGCGAAGAAAGGGGCATGAAGCCAGCAATTAGCACTTGGCATTTAGCCGTCAGAGATTTTGCAGACTTCTGGCAATCTCGGATGACCAAATGCTAAGTGCCAAGCGCTAAATGCTTGCAGCTAACAACGAGGTACAAATATGAAAAACGACGACAACATTCGCATCAGTTTTAACGAGGAAGCTCGCAACGACGCCAAGATCAAGGTCATCGGCGTGGGCGGGGGCGGAGGCAACGCGGTAAATCGCATGATCGATGCCGGCATGGAGGGCATCGAATTCATTGTTGCGAACACTGACCTACAGGCCTTACGTATGTCCCGCGCGCCGATGAAGATCCAGTTGGGAGTGAAGCTCACCAACGGCCTGGGGGCCGGCGCGAACCCCGAAGTCGGCCGCAAGGCCGCACTCGAAGATTCCGACAAGATCATCGAAGTGCTCGAAGGCTCCGACATGGTTTTCGTGACTACCGGCCTCGGCGGAGGCACAGGGACCGGAGCCGCTCCGATCATTGCTTCGCTGGCCAGCGAGATGGGCGCACTCACCGTCGCCGTGGTCACCAAGCCTTTCGCGTTCGAAGGTAAACGCCGCATGCAGCAGGCCGAGCGGGGCATTGCAGAGCTGATGGAGTCGGTCGACACCACCATCGTGATTCCCAACGAGAAGCTTCTAGCGGTCGCGCAAGATGCCGGCTTTTTCGAATCGTTCCGCGTAGCGGATGACATTTTGCGCCAGGGCGTGCAGGGAATTTCCGACATCATTACCATTCCTGGGATCATCAATCGCGATTTCGCCGACGTGAAAGCGATTATGGCCGGAATGGGTTATGCCGTCATGGGTGCAGCCACTGCCAGTGGCGCGCGTCGCGCCACTGAAGCGGCGCAAAAGGCCATCGCCTCGCCCTTGCTTGAAGCCGGCGCGATCGACGGCGCCCGCGGCATTCTCATCAATATCACTGGTTCGACATCGCTCAAACTCGCCGAGGTGCAGGAAGCTTGCAGTATTGTGCAGAGTGCGGCCGACGAAGACGCCAACATTATTTTCGGCGCTGTGCTCGATGAAAAGATGAAGGATTCGGTAAAGATCACGGTGATCGCTACCGGATTCCGTGACTCCGGGGTCCCGCGCCGGCGTCGTGAGATCGAGCCGGTGTTCATCTCTTCGCGAGAGACCAATAATTTTCTAGAACCTGAACCAGAATGCGATCCGCTGCCGCCGCCGATGGTTATGGAGGAAGCTAGTCCTCAACCAGCGGCGAGCACGTCGTGCGAAGTGACTGGAATCGACGCCATGCGCGACGCGATGATCGCCAACTTCGAGCAGTCGGACCTGGATGTTCCGGCGTTTCTGCGCAGGCGCGGCGAGACCATGTAGTGAAGTGCGCTGATTCGTGCCCGCGCGGCGAGGGAAAAGGTTTGCCATTTTTTGGGGAGTATCGTTCCAGTAACCAAGCGGGAAGTTACTAAAGTCCGATGCCCAGCGGGAAATGCGACGCAACTCTTGTGTTGACAGCGGGTTATCTCAATTGAGTTAGTTCTTGTGCCTGTTACTTTTTGGTTGCGTCGGGCCGCAAACTTTCATAAGATCAGACACAGCAAGCACTTACCGGTAGGCCTGCTATTGGCATCTGCCGTGCTCCTCAAGTAGTGCTAATTCTGGAGTTTACGTTGCATAAACTTTTTGCGCGCCTGGGTGTAGTTGTTGTCTTCGTTATGGTGCTGTTGTGCGAAGCCGGCTTCGCGGCCACGGTCAACACCCACGCGTTAGCTCCAAAGAAATCCAAGTCACAGAAGATCAGTGAGGGTGCGCATACCAGGAAACGCATGCGGCGGTTGGCCCACAGCCGCGCGGTCACCACTCCGCGTCTGCAGACCACCAGTTCACATCGCCGTCACCGCTACTATGAGCGTTTCTCCACCAGTTCTTTTGCCGATGACGTTACTGAGGGCGACAACATTGCTGGCGAAGATCCCGTGGTACGCCAGGCTGCAATCGACGCGTTGGGCAATCTGAATGGTACTGTCGTTGCCATCGAGCCCACCAGCGGCCGCATTCTGGCCATGGTCAACCAGCGACTCGCGCTTTCAAGTGGCGCTCAGCCCTGCTCCACCATTAAGCTTTCGGTGGCGCTCTCAGCTTTGAGCGAGGGTCTGATTACCAAGGACACTGAAGTTCATTTGGGCCCCGGCTCCAATATGAACCTGACTACCGCCATCGCCCACTCTAACAACGCTTACTTTGAGGCATTGGGCCGCCAGTTGGGATTTGAGAAAGTCAGCTATTACGCCCACCAATATGGACTCGGCGAAATGGCTGGTTACAACATTGCCGGCGAAAACCTGGGAACTTATCCGGAAGAGGAGATTTCTTCCAAGCTGGGCGGCGTTGGCAAGATGTGCTCATTCGGCGAAGGCATTTCCATGACGCCGCTGCAACTTGGGGCCATGGTTTCAGCGATCGCGAATGGCGGCACGCTCTACTATCTACAGCATCCCACCTCGCCGGAAGAAGTCGCGAACTTCGAGCCACGAGTGAAACGCCGTCTCGACATTGCGCCTCTCATCCCGGATATTTCCGACGGTATGGCAGGCGCGGTTACTTACGGTACCGCCCGCCACCTGCGGGTAAATTTCAGCGAAGAAGAGATTCTTGGCAAGACCGGAACCTGTTCACACGCGGGAACGCGCTACGGATGGTTTGCTTCCTATGCGAATACCGACGTTGGCCGTGTAGTAGTGGTGATTTTCCTGGAAGGCGACCGCGCTGTCTTCGGGCCGAGAGCCGCGGAAATCGCGGGCGTGATGTACCGCCGCCTCTACGACCACAGCTTCTTCGTGAAATCTGCGTTGTCCAGTGACGCTGTGGCCCCGAAGATATCCGCACCTTTGAACTAGGTTGGCCTTTTCACTTTCCCGCAATTAGTATTCCGCGAGCTGCTTCATGGCACGGAACAGGTCTTCGGCCTGCGGCAGGATGACGTCTTCCAAGATCGGCTGATACGCCACGAACGTATCTTTCGCCGCAACCCTGCGCACCGGCGCGTCGAGATCGTCGAACAGTTCATCTGCGATGCGGGCTGCGATCTCCGCGCCGTAACCCCAGCTCAGTGTGTCTTCATAGGCGACGAGCACGCGATTGGTCTTGCGCACCGAGGTCGCAATCGCTTCCCAATCGAACGGACTCAAACAGCGCAGGTCGATCAGCTCGACTCTTACTCCGTGTTCACGTTCGATCTTCTGCGCTGCCTGTAGCGCACGCGGAACCACTGCGCCGTAAGTGATCACTGAAAGATCAATACCCGGTTGCACGATTTTCGCTTTGCCGAATGGAACCATGTAATCCGGACCGGGATATGCCGCCCGGCCGAAGGTCTCGCGATACAGCCGTTTGTGCTCAAGGAAAAGAACAGGGTCATCGCAACGAATCGAGGTCCGCAGCAGGCCGGCCGCGTCCAATGCATTCGATGGAAACACCACCCGGAGGCCCGGAATGTGGGTGAAGATGCTCTCTCCGCACTGCGAATGATAGATGGCGCCACCGGTGAGGTATCCGCCAATCGCGACGCGCACTACTGCCGGCGAGGAAAACCCATTGTTCGAGCGCCAGCGGATCAGCGGTAGTTCATTGCGCAATTGCATCATCGCCGGCCAGATGTAGTCGAAGAACTGGATCTCTACTACCGGTTTCACCCCGCGCGTAGCCATGCCGGTAGCGCGGCCAACGATATTGGCTTCGGCCAGCGGAGAGTTGAAGACACGGTCGGAACCAAATTCGCCTTGTAAACCCGAGGTCAGCTTGAAAACGCCGCCTTTGCCTTTGATCAGCTTTTCCTGCAGATACTGGTCGCGACTGCAGTCGGCAACGTCCTCGCCGAACATCACGATGCGCTGGTCACGAGCCATCTCGTCGCGCAAGGTGGCATTGATCAGGTCGGCCATGGTTTTGGGGGCGGCTTTTTTCGTGTCCGCCGTGTCACCGGCTGCCGGTTCGGTCTCGAACGCCGAAGAGGTCGGGTCAAGGTCCGGGGAATAAATAAATCGCATCACGGAATCTGGTGTGGGCAACGCCGCGGCTAGCGCCTGATCCACAGCGATCTGGAGATCGTCTTCGACCTGTTTCTCCAGGCGGTTAATGCCGTTTTCATCGAGAATGCCTTCGCGGATGAGAAACATCTGCATGCGAGATACCGGATCTCGTGCCGCATCACGCTCCCGCTCCGCATCGGGGCGATAGGCCCGCTCGTCATCCGATAACGAGTGCGAATAGGGACGGATCACATGGGCGTGAATGAAGGCTGGCCCACTGCCGGCTCGGCAATAAGAAACTGCGCGAGTGAAGGCCGCGTAGGTGGCAACCAAATCCGTGCCGTCGATCTCCTCGAAATGGAAATTGGGGAATCCTGAGACCAGCCGCGAGATATTCCCACCGGCGGTTTGCACTTCGACTGGAACAGAGATCGCGTATTCGTTATCCTGGATCACAAACACAACCGGCAGCTTGCGATTGGAGGCAGTATTCAACCCTTCCCAGAACTCACCCTCGCTGGTGGTTCCATCGCCCAGCGAGACGTAGGTGACTTCATCTTTTTGGAAAGTCACGTTCTTGAATTCCCGATAATCACCCGAAACTCGCTTGGCGGCAGCTGAATGAGACTGGAAATAGCGGCCAGCTTCCGCGCAGCCCACCGCCTGCAAAACCTGGGACCCAGTAGGCGACGACTGGGTTACTACATTCAGCTTGGGAAAACCCCAATGCGAAGGCATCTGCCGTCCGCCGGAATTGGGATCATCGGCCGCACCCACGCCCTCCAGGAACATTTCGTATGGGGTTGCGCCCAGTCCCAGACATAATGCGCGATCACGATAGTAGGGATAAAACCAATCATAGGCCGGCTTCATGGCAAATGCAGCCGCCACGCCCACGGCCTCGTGCCCGGCTCCGGAAATCTGAAAGAAGATCTTCTGCTGGCGTTTGAGCAGTATCTCGCGGTCATCCACGCGGCGCGAGGTGTGCATGAGCCGGTAAGCTTCGATCAGTTGCTCGCGGGAAAGGCCTTCATAGGCCTTGTTCACATCCGTCACTCTCGATTCAGTCTTGGTTGCCATACTTTAACCTGCCAGCTGCACAGGGCTTCTATTGTAAATCCTATGCCGAGTTCAGAATATACTTATCGTGGTTAAAGGCATCATTGATCCACTTCCACCGCCAATTCGACCCTCGATCCATCAAGCTTCTAATCTTTGACCTGGACGGAACCCTGATCGACTCCCGCCTCGATCTGATTCATTCTGTCAACGCGATGCTGCGGCATTTCAACCGGCCTGAACTGCCCGGTGACGTGATCGCTTCCTACGTAGGTGATGGTGCGCCCGTGCTGGTCCGCCGCGCTCTGGGAGATCCCAAGAACGATGCCCATGTGAAAGAGGCTCTGGAATACTTTCTGGCGTATTACCGGGTGCATAAACTCGACTACACCCACGTTTATGACGGGATACGGGAAATGCTGGTAACGGTCAGTCACGCCAACGGCATTCGCCGCCAGATGGCCGTGCTTTCTAACAAGCCGGTGATTCCCTCGCGTGCCATCGTCGAGGCGCTGGGTTTGGCGGAATTCTTTGTTCACGTGTACGGCGGCAACAGCTTCCCCACCAAGAAGCCCGATCCGCATGGCGTACACAGCATTCTGCGCGACACTAAGATGCGGCCCGAGGAAACTTTGATGGTCGGAGACTCTTCGGTTGACGTGATCACCGGCCGAAATGCGGCACTCTGGACCTGCGGGGTAACTTATGGCTTCGCACCGCACACGCTGAGCATTGCTCCACCGGACGTGGTGGTGGACAGTCCACACGAACTGGCGGAATTGTTCGGATAGAGTCTGTTCTCAGATCCGCGCCTCGCAATCAGCGCTTCTCCCTGTACATCCTCGACCAGCGCATGAGTCCAGCGGTTGGGCTCGTGATGTCCTTGCATGCGCATTTGAAGATAATTGTCCGTGAGGCAGTCGGTGTGCCTACCGTCGAATCCACTCAAGGTAATGGCTTCCACCGTCTTACCAACAAAAGACCTCATGAACGCCAGCTTCTTCTCGCCTGCTAAGTCCCGCAACACCTTGTTGCGTCTTTGGGCCTGGTTGGCCGGAACCTGATCGCGCATTGCAGCTGCGGGAGTCCCCGGACGCGGTGAGTACGTAAACACATGCAGATAAGTGAACGGCAACTCTTCTACCATGCGACGGGTCTCTTCGAAGTCGTGCTCGGTTTCACCGGGGAATCCGACCATCACGTCCGCGCCGATGGCGGCCGTGGGCATGGCGGTGCGGATCTTTTCGATCTTCTCGCGATAGTGCCAAGGCCGGTATTTGCGGTGCATGCCGCGAAGCACGCGGTCGCTGCCCGATTGCATGGGAACGTGTGTATGCCTGGCTATGCGCGGAGAGTTGCCGATGAGTTGAATCAGTTCGTCACTCCAGTCCATGGGTTCCACCGAGCTGATCCGAAGTTTTTCGAGTGCCGTATCTTTTAGAATGGCGCGGACGAGATCCTCGAACCGTGACTGTTCGGAAGCCAGATCTCTTCCCCAGCGTCCCAAGTTGATTCCAGAGATGACGATCTCGCGGTATCCAGCAGCAACCAGAGTGTTCACTTCGGCCAAAATTTGGCGCAAGGGCAAAGACCGGCTCTGGCCACGCACCGATGGAATCACGCAGAAGGAGCAGCGATTGTCGCAGCCATCCTGCACCTTGAGGTTAGGCCGCGTGCGTTCATTGGCAGCATCGAAGACTGGAGCGGCCAGCAGTTCGGTGTGCGCGAAAATATCGGAAACGTAAATTGGTCGTTGGTCGTTGGCTAGCGGCCGTTGGCTATTGGTCGTTGGTCGTTGGCCGGTCGATAAACTGCTCAGTGGGACGAATGTCCCCGAGCCCCCGTTTTCGTCGCTGGAATCCCGCTGCTGAAGTGCAATCTCCGCTAATCGATGCTTGTGGGAGTTTCCGACAACTCGGCTCACCCCCGGCAACGCCGCAATTTCTTCCGGCGCACGCTGGGCATAACATCCGGTAACCACAATTTGGCAGCCGGGGTTCTCCCGGCGCACACGGCGGATGGCCGCACGCGCGTCACGATCGGCTGAAGCCGTAACCGTGCAGGTGTTCAACACCACAACTTCCGCCTCAGACGGACGATTGGCGCGCACCAAACCGCGTTCGCGGAACTGGCGTTCGACAGCGGCCCCGTCCGCCTGGGTTGCGCGACAACCGAAATTCTCAACGTAATAGCTGGCCATTGTTTCCCCAAAAGCAAAGACGGGGACAACAACCCCGTCCGAGGATACGAGCCTTATATAGTAACTCGGACGGAGTGGCCCTAGAAGGCGAGACACTGCGAACTCGCCCAACCAGTGCACGCTGGGACGAATGCGCAGTGACTTATCGGGAATGGAAGAACCGGGCAACTGACCCGGTGTACCATTAGCCAACTCTGGCCAGAGTAGACGTTTTAATCAGGCCCGACGCTGCCGTACGCCGCCCCTGAAAACAATCGCGACACAACACTGGTCGACCCTGAGTTGGACGGAAGGGTACGGTTGTGTCCCTGCCACATTGCGAACAGGTGGTCCGAGTCTCGATCCTGGGTTTGTACTGTAAAGGAGAGTTAATGATCGGGACGCGCTTGATCTTGCAGTTCTTGCACCGTTTGGGTTGGTTCTTGAACTGCATCTCGTGAAAGAACTTCTGATCTTTCACAGTGAAGATGAAATCAGCGCTGCAGTCAACGCACTGTAATACCTTGTCCTGAAATTGCATTGAGGATGTTCTCCTTGCGACTGTGCCCCGGATGACGTCTCGCTTTTGTGCGAGAACATCCACCGGGACGCGCCAGTGCGCGGAATTGTTGCTTCATCCCCTCGTTTGTGCCGCGATACGGCTGTGGATTCGGCCACCATGCGCCGAACGGACATGGCCTGGTTAGACATTCGAACTTCCCGAGTTGGATGGACCCGGGTGGCGTTCCCCCCAAGGAATGCCAAGTGAGAGACAACGAGGGCCGCGCTGAGAAGCGACCCTCGTCTTTTATTCCGCCTCTTTACGAGCTTTCTTCCGGCTGCGTTTGCGCGCCAAAGCTTCCTTCACGCGCTTCTTCTCGCCGGGCTTCAGATAAAAGGAGTGACGCTTTACCTCCTTGATGATGTCTTCCTGTTGCACTTTACGCTTAAAGCGCCGGAGTGCGTTTTCGAGGGACTCTCCCTCTTGCAATCTGACTTCTGCCAAAGAAACGACACCCCCAAACCTGTCCTATCTGGACTCATCATTTATTGCAAGGTTCTCCGCGCAAGTCAAGGGCTATGTAGGACCAAGGCCGGATGCGGCGCGCAAATTTGCCCTTGAAAGCCAAAGCTTTTGCTCAAAAAGTCATTTTCAACGCCAACTGCACCTGGCGCGGAGGGAAGGAATTCGTGGCCGCCACGGGATTGGTAGGCACTTGGAAATGACCGGGGAAGTAGTTGATTCCAATCTGGTTACTGATCTTCACAAAGTAAACTGAGTTGCTGGTCAGGCCGTTTTCCGTGATGGTCACAAGCTCATTGTCGCGGTTCAACAAATTGAACGATTCAATCACCAAGTCGATCTTCAGGCGCTCGCCGAGGTACAGGCGGCGGCTGAGCCGCGCATCGGTGCTGGCATAGTCGGGCCCCAGGAACGAATTACGCCGGGCTTCGGGCAGGCGGTCATTGCTGTCGTTATCGTCCTGATTGGGATCGCCCGACACCGTGACGTTTACAGGCCGGCCACTACCATAGGTGAACACCCCGGCCAGTTTCCAGTCGTTAAAAATGTGGCCAAGGTACTCCTGACCACGGTGAAACGGCTTGGGCTCCGCGATCCAGGAAAACACCAGCCGCTGGCGCTGGTCAGTCACGCTGTTTCCACGCTCAGCGTTGGGGGCGTAGGAATTCTGTACCAAGGCTGGCTGGCCGGCGACCAGGGCGTCCTGACCATCGTCGATGGCGTGGGCATAGGTGTAGGCCAAACGAAAATAGACGCCGCTAGTCATCTGGCGGCGAATCGAGAGCGTCGCGCCGTTGTATACGCTCGACGCGGCACTCTCGAAAACATCAATCGCGCCGAGCTGAGGGATAGGACGCGCCAGAGGATTGATACATGGCGGAAAAGGGCAGGTGAAAGAGGGCGTCATCTGCCAGGTCGAGAAGGAAGCCACGTTGTAATAGGTACCCAAAAAGCTAGTCCCGGTACTGTCAAACACCGGATATTCCACATTGACCGGCGGCGGCAGGTTCACGTCACGCGCGCGGATCAAGTCCACTCCATGAACATACATGTAGGAAACGCCGACGGCGAAGCGGTGGGCCACTTCTTTTTCCATGCTCACGCTGGCTTGCTCGACTTTGGGCGTGTTGAAATTCGGCGAGAAGGCGGAAATATCGCCTTGAGCGTGCTGCGAAAAAGCTGACGGCAAAGTGCACGATGTCGACGTGACCGGACAGTTCACCAGGGGGTTCGGGTATTGCGGAAAAATTTGATGGTCGTAGAAATTGGAATTGTTAAGAAAAAGATTCGCCGACTCGAGTCCATTCTCGGTGGCGATGGTGGAAGTGTAGATTTGGGGAATACGGGTATAGAACCAGCCGTATCCAGCCCGCACCACCAGCGGCTTTTGATTTCCCAGCGAATAGGCAAATCCTACACGCGGCGCAAAGTTGTACGGGTTATAGGGAATCTTGCCGGAATCCGGCCAGAGCGGATTGGTCACCAGCCCTTTCTTGGTGAAGGTCTGCAAGTCATAACGCCCGCCGATACTCAGGGCCAGATGACTGGTGACGCGGATGGTGTCCTGGAGAAATCCCGCATACTCGTTGGTGTCAGGATGCGATGACATATTGCCAAAGTTCTGTATGTAATACTTCGGAACTTCGTGGGCGTAGGCGCGCAGCGGAGAGAGTTCCAAACCCGCCTCCATCGGCTGAAAGGTGAATGGATCGACCTTGATGGGATCGAAAATGTATTCGCCGCCGGACAGCGACGGAAAGAAGTTGTAGATCCACGTAATCAAAGCATCTCCTCCCAGCTTCCAGGAGTTGCGACGTCCTTCGATACTGATGGTTTCGGTCACGTGCAGACGGTGTTCCCGAGTCTGCCGCGGCAAAATCGACGAGCGTCCAAAACCGTCAATTGTACTCATGATCGTCGTCGATGGCGCCGAACTGTTGCTGCTTGACTGTTCCAGATCGCGCGAGAACTGCGCCCGCAGATGACTCACGATCCGCCATGAAAAATTGCTGGTCAAGGACAACGACCCGGTTTCGGTGGCTACCTGTTCCTGGCCGTTATCGCTGATGGCGAATGTGGTAAGCGGGCTGGCGGGATCGAGGAAAACATTGTTCTGTCCCCAATAGCGCGAAGTACCGATGCGGGCGGACAGCGATTCGTGTGGTGTCAACTCGATGTCGAATTTCAGAAACCCGGCATTCCCCAGCATCTGCGCAGGGAACTGGCCGCCGAGAGTGGAAAGCTGATTCGCAGCCGCAAAAACCGTCGTGGCATCGTTAGCATCGTAGTCTCCGGGAGTGCGAGGTCCCGTGGGCGCTTGTGGCGTCACCGTGGAAGTTCCGTTCAGAAAGCGCATTACGATGGGGACACGAAAAATGTGTTGGTCGAAACCGCCGAAGAAGAAGGCCCTGCTGCGCCGGATCGGCCCACCCAATGTTAATCCGAATTGCTGCTGTTGACCGTGAGGCTTGAAATCGAGGAAGGGATGAGTCGCGCCAAAGCTGCTGTCTCGAAAGAAGAAAAAGCTGCTGCCGTGGAGTTGGTTGGATCCTGATTTCGTTACCACATTGATAACTGCTCCTCCGGCGCGGCCCAATTCCGCGCCATAGGTATTGGAAGACACGCTAAACTCCTGCACTACCTCGTTCGAGAATTGATATGGCGCCCGGTATCTGCCACGAGCCTGGGAGAAGAAGGCATTGTTGTCGTCGGCGCCGTCGACCAAATAGCTCGACTGGTATCCGCGAATGCCTCCAAAAGCGAGATCGCCGTTAGAGCCAGATGTCATTCCCCGTGGATCCTGGGTCACTCCCGGCGTCAGCAAGGCAAGATCGGTGAAGCGGCGGCCATCCAGCGGCAATTCCTGAATGGCTCGATTGTCAATGAGGGAAGAAACCGCGACCGGTTGTGTGTCCACCAGGGGTGGTGCGCCCGACACTGTAACCGTTTCTGCCGGTCCCGCTATCGTCAGCTTGAACTCGATCGCGGTCGTGCCACCTACGGTTACATGCAACCGCGGAGTCACTTGCGGCGACATGCTAACCGCAGTCGCGCGGCCAGAGTAGTCTCCTGGCGGAAGTAGTTGAAAAACGAACTCGCCGTTTGAATCGCTAGTGAGGGAGTAGCGGAACCCAGTGGCGTCGCTTACCAGCACAATGACGGCACCGCCAAGACGACCGCCCGTACTGTCGACGACCACGCCGCGTAGGGCGCCGGTCGAGGCATCCTGAGCCAAAGCCAAACCTAGCAGCAGAACCAGAGATAGTGCCGGTGCAACTCTTCGCGATAAACACGAAGGCGGTCGGCTCCGCAGCCGGATCAAGGACATTAGTCTTGCCGACAGCGTCTCGAGCAATGACGGAAGGGGCAGAACATCAGGAAAAAAGAGAGAAACCGGACCCGCAGCGCACGCCATAGGACACTCACCTTCATGGAATTCTCATTACGGTGAGTCCAGATTTTGACGGCGGACTTTTCCTGTATATCAGTTATCAGGAGCCGAGTCTGTGAGCGCTGACCATTCTTTTTGCGGATTGTCCCAAGGCGGGAATCCGCCGCGTGCTAGTATTGGGCCGCTTCCTGTACACAAAGAACCACCAGACACTCCGGAGGACCAACATGCGACAGTTCATAGACAGCAAGTGGAAAATCGTAGTCTGGGTAGCAGCTTTAAGCTTCGGAGTCGTGCCATTTTGCAAGGCGCGTTCCGCCCCAGATTTCGCGTCCGGCAAAGTTCGCATTTATTACATCGCCGCCGACGAAGTGGAATGGAACTATGCGCCGGACGGCATCAATAAAATGATGGGCATGAAGTTCTCCGGCTATCCCAATGTGTTTGTCGAACAGGGGCCGCATCGCATCGGAGCCGTGTATCGCAAGGCGATCTATCGCGAATACACCGACCAGACCTTCAGCAAGTTGAAGCCTCGCGCACCGGAATGGGAGCACGCGGGAATTCTCGGACCTATCTTGCGCGCCGAAGTGGGTGATACCATCCGCGTGGTCTTCAAGAACAACGCAACCCATCCTGCGAGTGTTCATTCCCACGGTGTCTTCTACAACAAGGCTTCTGAGGGCGCTAGCTATGACGACGGTACAACCGGCGACGACAAAGCGGATGATGATGTACTGCCGGGGAATACGCACGTCTACAGTTGGGAGGTTCCGGAGCGTGCGGGCCCAGGTCCGGCTGACCCGAGTTCACTGGTCTGGCTCTACCACTCACATGGCAATCAGGCCCTGGAAAGTGGCCTGATCGGTGCCATCATCATCACGGCGCGGGGCATGGCGCGTGCCGACGGCAAACCTAAAGATGTGGATCGGGAGTTCGTTAACTTCTTCATGGTTTTCGACGAAAATACGAGCTGGTATCTCGATCACAACATCCAGGCCTACACCAGCGATCCCAAGGGCGTGAACAAACTGGAATTCGTTCCAGCCGACACCAATGGCAATCTTTCACCGACCGGTACGGGGTTCGCGGCTGCCAACTTCAAGGGCACCATCAACGGCTTCCTTTTCGCTAACGGACCGATGATGACGATGAAGAAAGGCGAACGCGTGCGCTGGTACCTCTTGACTATGGGAGAAGGCGCTAACTTTCATACTCCGCACTGGCACGGAAACGTCGTGCTCGACCATGGCAGACACACCGACGTTCTGTTCCTGGGACCGGCACAGATGGAGACCGTCGACATGGTTCCGGATAACATTGGCATTTGGCTATATCACTGTCACGTCGAAGAGCACATGGATATGGGAATGACTGCGATGTATAAGGTGGAGCCGTAGTTTTTGCAGAGGGCGAGCGCCGCCGTCAGCTCACGAGTTTACTTTGGACCAGATCCTCTACTCTTCGCAGCACTTCGTCTTCTGACATACTGGTCGAATCCAGCACCAACGCATCGGCGGCCGGTTGCAAAGGTGAGACGGTGCGGGTGCGGTCACGTTGATCGCGATCCCGCAATTCCGCGGCAGTGGCCTGAGCCGCGCTGCCGCGGAGGTTCTGCTGCTGCAACCGCCGCTGCTCCCGCACTACCGGGTCGGCATCAAGAAATATCTTTACGTCGGCGTGGGGAAAGACTTTCGTACCAATGTCGCGTCCCTCCATCACCACACCGCCCTTGGCGCCCAGTTCCTGCTGGCGGGAAACCATCCACGCCCTGACCTGGGGATGGACCGAAACCCGCGAAGCTCCCTCCGTCACATCGGCCTCGCGGACGCGCAGGGTCACGTCGGTACGATCCAGCAAAACCCGATTGCCAGTTGAAGTCGGCTCCAACTGGATATGGGACTTGTCAGCCAGCTTCACCAGCGCTGCCTCATCATCGAACGACGCGTCCGACAAGATGGCTTTGAGCGCCAGCGCCCGATACATCGCACCGCTTTCCAGGTTGGCATAACCGAGCTTGCGAGCCAGCCGCGAGGCAATGGTGCTCTTACCCACGCCGGCGGGACCATCGATCGCGATAATCAACTTGCGTGCCTGGGATTCGGTCATGGTAAAGCAGTTGATTGTAAATGGCCGCTTGGGGTAGGGAGCACAATTCTGCCCCGGCCAGAACGGCCGTGGTCGAAGCTTGATTCTTTCCAGGCGGGGCAGCTACCCCGCCTGGTACAGCTTACCAAACGCTACAAACCTTCGCCGGATCTTTCGTCATCGCGGCGCCAGCTTTACACGAAAACGCCTTGGAAAACTCCGGCATGTTCACCACCACTCCATTCACCCGATACTTCGGCGGAGAATGCGGATCGGTGATGGCCCGCACCCGCAAATCCTCCGGGCGCTCATTGCCACATGCCCACTGCGCGAAGCCCACGAAGAACCGCTGGTCCGGAGTAAGGCCTTCCATCGGCTGTAAGTCTTTGTCCTTGGTCGCCCCCTTCCATGCAATGTACCCAAGGATTTCGCCGCCGAGATCGGCAACGTCTTCGCCCAGCGTCAGCTTGCTGTTGATGTGGATGTCGTCGACCACCACGTATTGCGCATACTGATCCTGCACGCATTTGGTGCGGGCGTCGAACTTCTCGCGGTCGTCTTTGGTCCACCAGTTTTTAAGGTTACCCTTGGCGTCGAACTGGCTGCCCTCGTCGTCGAATCCGTGGGTAAGTTCGTGGCCGATAGTGCCACCAGTATCGCCATAGTTCGGAGCATCGTCGATCTTGGCGTCGTAGAGCGGTGGCTGTAACACCCCTGCGGGAAAGTTAATGTCGTTCATCTGCGGATTGTAATAGGCATTCACGGTCGGCGGCGACATGCCCCACTCGCCGTGATCCACCGGCTGGCCGACTTTGTTGATGTCGCGCCGCCGCTCAAACTCCTCGGCGCGCGCCACGTTTCCTGCGAAATCGGCACTTGCAATAGTGACCGAACTGTAGTCGCGCCACTTATCGGGATAGCCGATCTTGTTGCGAATTCCGGCCAGCTTGGTCAATGCCTGCTGTTTGGTTTCCGGACTCATCCAGTCGAGGGCGCGAATACGCTCACCCATCGCGTCTTCAATGCGGCGAACCATATCGAGCGTGCTCGCCTTCAGCGCCGGCGAAAAAGTCTTGCGTACGTAGACCTGTCCCAAAGCTTCGCCCAGATCCTCGTCGGTATACTCCACACAACGTTTCCAGCGGGGCTGCTGCTCTTTGGCTCCATGGAGATACTTGCGGTAGAACTCAAAGTTCTCGTCCACGAACTTCTTTGGCAAAGTTACGGCTGCCGCGTTGATCACGTGGAAACGGAAATAGGTTTGCCAGTCGCCAATCGGCGTGGCGGTGATCTGCCGGCTGACTTCCTTCAAAAACTCAGGCGTCGCCACATTGACAATCTCGAACTTGGGATATTGCAACTGCGCGTAATACTCTGTCCAGTCGACGTTCGGCGCCAGTTGCGCCAGTTCCGGAAACTTCATTTTGTGCTTCAACTTGTAGGGATCGCGGCGGTCGACCCGCGTCATCGACGACTTGGCCAGCGCCGTCTCCATCCGCATCACAGTCTCCGCATTTTTCTTCGCGGTAGCTGCGTCGTCGCCCATGAGTTCGAACATCTTCTGCACATACTGCATGTAACGCTCACGCGTTTCCTTCGATTTGGCATCGTCCTTGACGTAAAAGTCGCGATCGGGCAGACCCAGGCCGCCCTGGTCAACTTCGGCAATCTGCTGTTCGGAGTCATCGGGATCCTGGGTTGAACCCTGCGCGAAGATAATTCCCCGCCCGTATGCGAGCTGAAGGTGGGCGATTAGCGGCGTGATGTCTTTCGACGATTTCAGAAGTGAAATCGCATTGAGATCTTTCTGCAACGGCGCCAGGCCCCGAGTTTCCACGGTCGTCTCGTCCATACAAGCACCGTAGAAGTCGCCGATCTTCTGCGTAAGCGCATCGGTCTGGTTGGCTTTGACCGCAGCTTCATCGAGAATGCCACGCAGGTAATTCAGGTTGTCCAAGTAAAGCTTGCTATAGACGTCCCAGCTGACCTGATCGGGCGGGATGGGGTTGTTCTTCTTCCAGCCTCCGCAAGAGTACTGATAAAAATCAGTACAGGGATCGGCCGACTTGTCCATCGCCGTCACGTCCAGACCGGGCGTGTAAGGGAATGCGGGCTCTTGCCCGCTCGGCTTTGCGGATTGCGCGGAGGTAGCTGCGACGAACAGTAGGAGGACAAAAGTGCACAGAACAAAGGACTTTTTCATAATCTGTTTGACGGGCTTCCTGGATGAAGGTTAGAGAGCGTGATCTATGGTAAACGCGCTGGTGGTTTTTTCAAAGTCGGGTGCCAAGGCTCCAGTATTTCTTGCTAACTCAGTTCCCTGCCTCTTTCAAGCAGATAATCCTGCAAAGCATTCTGCCAGTGTGGCATATCGATGCCATATTTTGCACGGCTCTTCGCGGAGAGCACGGAATATTTCGGCCGTTTGGCGGGGCGGACGAACTTATCGCTGGTGGTTGGCCGTACGACGGTATTCAATCCGGCGTCGCGGATGATCTCGCGGGCAAACTCGAACCATGTGCAATCGCCCGCGTTAGTCGCATGCACAATGCCCGTGGCCTGCTTATGACAAAGCTGAATGATGGCGCGAGCCAGGTCAGCAGCATAGGTGGGGCGGCCTCGCTGATCGTCCACCACGTCAATCTCGGGCTTAGTTGCAGCAACTTTAAGTATGGTGTCGGGAAAACACTTGCTGCCGGTGCCAAATAGCCATGACGTCCTGACGATGCAGCAGTCCGGCAAAATCTGGACGAGCTGTTCTTCCGCATCGGCTTTGGATTTTCCGTAAACACTCTGCGGCGCACGCGGGTGGTCAGTTTCGTACGGAGTCGTACTCAGACCGTCAAACACATAGTCGGTACTGAGAAAGAGCAGGCGGGAACCGCACGCTTTGGCAGCTTGGGCGACGTTGACCGCGCCAGCGCAATTCACGGCGAACGCCAACTCACGATTACTCTCACAGCCATCAACATCGGTATAGGCGGCTGCCAGGACGATCCACTCGGGCCGTGTGCGTTGCACGGCTGCAAGAACCTGGTGCGGGTCGCGGATGTCCGCGTCCTTCGAGCCGAGACCGTTGACTTCATCCGACGCCCACTCGCGGACCAGAGCCTTGCCAAGCAGTCCAGTGGCGCCGAAGATCGTGACTCTCATGCTCAGGTTCTCTTGTGGAGAGGCTAGAGAATCAACATAACACAAGATGATTCGCTGCCCATGCGCTAGCGGCGTGAGTGAGCAAACGGATTCGAACGTAGGGTGTTAGAAAATTACGCAGCCCTTTTCGACGGTGCGTCAGCAGGCTCAGCAAGACGCTCGAGCGTTGGCCGATCCCGGGCAGCACCAAGGCCGGCTAGTTCTTCGTAGACACCGCCAATCTCCTGCGCAATCTGCGGCCACTGATATTTGTCTCTTATTCTCTCCCGGGCGAGCCGCGCCGCTGCGACCCGGATGCGTTCGTGAGAAAGCAAGAGATCCAACATGCGTGCCAAGTCTGCGACATCTCCCGCACGAAATGTGAATCCCACACCCTCGACGACTTCCCGGTTCTCCGGAATATCGCTGGTCAGCACGCAAGTCCCAGATCCCATCGCATCCAGAAGTGCCAGCGAGAGCCCCTCCAAGTCGGAAGGAAGAACAAACAGAGCAGCATTGGTGAGCAGTTCGCTCAATGCGTCGCCCGCGACCCAATCTGTAAAGACAACACGGTCGCTGGTCCGGCGGCGAAGACTTTCCACATAGGCATCGCTGTGGCTGGATCCGCCGGCAAACACCAGTTTCACCGGCGTTGTTAGCTTCTCGTAGGCATCGATCAACAGGTGGCAATTCTTCTCCGGAGAGAGTCTGCCAGTAAACAAAATGTAGTTGTCTGGTTCTAGGCTCCATTGCTGAAGGTACGCTAAACCACCGCGGTCGCGAAGCGTGGCGCCGTTGGGCACGTAGGTGGTCTTGAGGCCATAGTTGAACCGGTAGTACTCCTGCAAGGCACGCGACACCACCATGGTGGCATCGGGAATCCGCGCCGAAGCCAGTTCGCCGAGACGAAGAACACGGGATGCGAAGCGTCCCCACTTTTTTCTACGCCAGTCCAGGCCCTGCACCGTCACTGCCGTCTTTTTTCCCAAGAGCCGGGGGAGGAATGAAAACAACGCTGGCCCCTGAGCGTGATAGTGCACGATATCGCACCTGCTGAACGCCGCGTGAATACTGCTTAGCAGGGTGTGAACCAAGGTTTCCAGATGTTTAGACCGGATGGTCGGCAAACGCACCAGCCGCATGCCGTTGTACGTTGCCAGAGCGGGAGTAAAGTAGGTGCGACAGTATACCGTGACGTCGAATCCCAACTCGACCAAACGCTTGCCGACCTCTTCATAGTAGGTTTCGATGCCACTGTATTTCGAAACTACGCCTCTCCCTCCAATGAAAGCCACGCGGGTTCGTTTCCGAGCGACCGCAAGCTTGCGGGTGGCAGGGCGATGTGCCGCGGAACAGACCTGCTCGTAGAGCTGCATCAATTCCTGGTGGTGAATCGCCGGCGAATGATGCGTCGCCACCAATTGCCGGCCTGCAATTCCCATTTCTTGAACTTGCTGAGGCCGTTGCACCAGATATGAAATGGCACCGCTCAGTTGCTCCACGTCGCCGGGCGGATACAACAGGCCGGTTTCACCCTCGCGCACAAGTTCGCGCCTCGAACCCAGATCAGAAGCCACCACGGGACGCTGCCAGGCGTAAGACTCCAAAATGCTCTTGCCCAGGGTTTCATAAGCAAGCGAAGGCAGGATCGTGAAGCGCGCCCCCGCGATCCTGCGTTCCAAGTCCTTGCCGGTCAAGTGGCCGGTGAACTCTACGTTCTCCAGACTCAGCGTGCGAGCCAGTCCCTCGAGTTCCGCCCGTTGTGGTCCGTCGCCGGCGACTTGCAAGCGGACCTGTGGCAAGGCCTTCATCGCTCGGAGCAGGTGATCCACACCTTTTTCCGGCGACAAACGGCCAAAGTAGAAGATCGGTGAATCGGTGGAGGCAGGCCTCGCAACTTCCGGCAGGTTCTGGAAATGCGGGAGCACGGTAATACTTTCGCTGCTGAACCCGTTCTTTGTCAGTTGCTGCTTCGCAAAATGGCTCGGAGTCAGAAAGTGGTCTACGCATTTGCCGTAGGTCCCGATCCAATGGTGAATGTAAGCCTCTGCCATTAACAGCGTCGCAGAAGAGGCCGGGCCTTCGTAGCATCCCTTGCCCAGCATCTTCCAGTACTTCCCCGTGCACGATTGATCGCAGGCGTGGCCGTTGGTGACCATGTTGTATACCGGACAGATAAGCTTGAAGTCGTTTAGGTGATAAATGGTCGGGATTCCCTGCTCCTTCAACTCCCAAAGAATCGACGGCGACAGATGATGGTAGATGTTGCGGACGTGCGCAATATCGGGCTGGAACACTTGAATCATCTTCCGCAGCCGGTCCCGGGCATCGGTGGAATAGACAGCATGCGCCCCAAGCTTAGCCCGGGCCAGCCATCCTGCCGTGGCGTCCTTGAAATCGATATGCGGCACGAAGTACGGGTCATAGGGTGTGGATTCGCCCCGCGAGTCGGCCATGGAGAATAACGCGACTTCATGTCCTTGCGAGCGGAGCAGATCCATAAGCTCGAAGAGATAGACTTCAGTACCGCTGAAGGGGAAGTTGTATTTGTTGCAAAAGAGGATCCTCATGAGTGGCGCTCACAATTTCTGGGGGAGTGTCAGAAGCGTGAATGGGTCGAGCTGTGAGGTAAGGAGTGAAGAGATCACAAACTGTGGCCAGATTTGTTTCCCGATTAAAATGTTTGAGCACGTGCTCTCGTGCTGCCTGCAACAACGGGCCCAGAGCTGACTCCGTCTTCATGACAAAAGTGACTCGCGCCATAAAATCGTCGAGCGATCCTGCTTGATATAGAAAGCCGGTTTCGCCGTCGACCACCAACTCCGGAATACCAGTGATTGCCGGCGCCAGCACCGGTTTGCCGCGCACCATCGCCTCCATCAGCACCAGCGGAATACCCTCACTGCGGCTGGTGAGGACAACCAGATCGGCGCGGGCGTATTCCTCGTCCAACTGATCCCGTGACAACTGTCCCAGCAGCCGTACCTTGGCCTGAAGACCGAAATCTCGAATCATTCCCTCAAGCGACTGACGCTCTGAACCCTCCCCTGCGATCCGACATACAAATCGCAGGCCACGGCATTTCAGAAGCCAACAGGCCTGCAGCAGGAATGCGTGGTTCTTGACGGGGTGCAACCGGCCGACTGTCAAGATGGAAAAGATTGAACGCGGCTCGCTGGGTCGCCGAATAACTGCGTCATCTACTCCCAAGCGCCGCACCAGAATCTTCTCCGGTGCAGCGCCGGGATAGTGCTTCAAAATATGCCGGCGATTGAAATCGGAAACCGTCGTACAGAAGCTGCATTCCTTCAGCTTGAGGTCGAGAAATGCGGCATTGAGCAACAGGTCGGATCCGTGCAGCGTCATGCTAAAGCGGACGCCCAGCAATCGCGCCGCAACCATAGCAACCCACGATCCGAAATATCCATGATGCACATGGATGTGCTTCACTTGGTGATCCCGAAGGAGAGCGGCGTAATAAACACCCAGTATCGTGTGTAGCAATGCGAAAACCCGCCGTCTCAGCGGTTCCCTTCCCCTGAAAACGGCGTGTTGGAAAAAACCAGCCAAAACAGAAATCTTCGTAACCCATAGCCAGGCTGCACGAAGCAAAGCTCCTGTCCGCAGCGGCTGGAGGTAAAGAGTTTCGGCGGCTAAGGGCTGGAGCTTCTTGTCCAACCCATTTATTACTTTTCGAGCGCTGCAAGGAAGAACCGTCACGCCGCGGCGGAGTTCACGAATCTCGTCGACGACATAAGGCTCAACCGGCGAGGGAAAGAGATTGGAAATGTACGCGATGGTTGGCATCGGGACGAACGGCCCTGGGCGGCTTACTGAAAATCAATTCATGCGAAGCAGCGTGTAGCCCGCAGGAACCAGGAACAATCCAGCGGCGAACCCTCCGACCCAAGGCCGGAGTTTCTTATAAGAAATGGGCACTGTTGTGGCCAAGCCGAAATGAATTATGCAGTAGGCGCTACAAGCAATTAATTCCGCCCATCCGTAGCCGATCAAGCCTAAACGCGGCAACAGGATGAGTGTAGTAGCGGCCAGCAGAACCACATGGGCCAGATAGGACTGCATCACAAGCCACTGTTTTCCTACCACAAACAATGCGGAGGCTTGCAAGTTGTACACCGAGTTCACCAGAACCCCCACGGCGGCAAATGGATAAATCAGCATGCTGGGAGCCCAGCGCGCGCCAATGACGTGCCGCAGTACAAACGGCGCCAGCAAGGCAAACGCACACAGCAGCGGTCCCAGCGTGATCACCTGCAAATACAAAGCTCGATCGAGAACACGACGAAATTCCTCGCGACGATCCTGCAGCCGAGCCAGAGCGGCAATCGCCATGCGGCCTGCGGCCAGACGGAAACTGCCGAGAGCTTCTGCAATTCGGATGGCTAACGCGACGTAGGCTACAGCTTCGGCGCCCATGAATCGGCCAACGATCAGCGGGTTAACCAAGGTTCGCAACTGCCAGGTTCGCAAAGACGCAGTAAGGCCGATTCCGTACGACAGCATTGGTTGCGCGTGCTTGGTTTCGAAGCACAACCGAAAAGGAATAGCCGCACATGCGCCAGCCGCGATCAAAGTAAAAAGCTGCCATGCGATCTGGCCCATCACCGGAGCCCATACGCCTGCACGCAGCCAGGCGAACGTGGCCGCAACCACGAGTCCCAGCGACTGACCGGCAAGTTCGATCCCCGCAATCCGGCGGAATTCCAGGCCGCGTTCCAGCTTAGCCATCGGAATCCCGGTTAGAGCAGACATCGGGATCGCCACCAGCAACGCGAGGTATGGGTAAACAAACTCTGTGCTTCCATACCAGCGAATGAACAATGGCGTGGCCGCCGCTGCGGCCAGCCCCAACCCCAGTGAGGCGACCAGGATGAGCGAGGTGGCAGTGCCATACATGCGGGCATCCGGAGCTTCACTGCGAACCAGATAAGTGTCGATCCCTCCCCGAGCCAGGATCGCAAGGAAGGCGACGATTCCGACGGCGGTCACAAACAAACCATAGGCATGGGGACCGATCCACCACGTCATGACCAGCATGTTGCCCACGCCGACGATCACTCCCAGCCCATAGCGCGCGGCCAGATAAATGGCCCCGCGAGCGGTTTCGCCACAGAAGGGGCCGGAGGGACTCACGCCGGCTGCCGTGTGAGTAATCGTCGGCAGCGCGGTGGCCTCAGCTTGAGAGGGCATTCATTTTTTCCCGATCGCGACGATTCTGTGCCGCTAACATGCCCGCTAGCGTGAACAAGATGCCGTTCACGAACTGATAGTTCATCACGACAAAACACGCATTCACCAGGTACACCACAACTATCAACGGCCACAACGACCGAAAGTGCGCATCTGGGAAAGTGCCCACCGGGGAATGTAAGCCGGGCCGCCCTCGACCCAGTCTAAAGAGGCCAACAATCAACCATCCATAGAGCGCCAATCCGACTACTCCATACTGGACAAGAATCTCCAGATAGGTGTTATGGAAATAAAACTGTTCCTGATGAAAATCGCTGATCCGGCTCGACAGTTCCGCCTGCATCGCAAGGCTGCCCCACCCCGAGAGAGGTTTCTGCTGGAACATTTCCCATCCCGCTTGATAGACCGCCAAGCGGAATGTTACCGGGCCGCTTTCCTCCAAGCGCTCCTTCAGGGACAATTGAGAGTCTCCCAGACCCACCATTGCGATCAGTCCCAACCCACCTCCAAGCACCAGGCACAAACAGGTGCGCCGCAAGCAACGGCTCGGAGAAAAGAACATCAGCCACAAGATGGAAGCGGCGAAGGACAGCCAGACCGCGCGGGTTTTAGTGGCTACAATGGCCAAAGGCAAAGCGGTCAACAGAAGGACCGCCGGCACCTTAGGCAGCCGATGGCGGCGAAAGGAATCCATCGCCAGAAGTCCCAGCATATTTAAGGTGAGCCCATTAGCCACCGCTTGCAGGAATGGCCCGCGGGCGCGGTCTGCGTGAATTCCAAGGCCTTCGTCCAATATGTAGCGTGGGAAGATAAATTCCGTGGCTCCCACCATGAACAGGATTGCGATCACACACAGGTAGCCCAGCACCAGGAATGCGAAGACTTCGAACTGGCGCCGGGACCGAGCGTCCTCAAAGATGTGTCCAGCCAGAACATAGAGTCCCACAGGTACCAGCCATTTGGCGGCGAGCACGCCCCAGGTTTCGGGGTCGTAGGGTTGAGAGAGCGCATCGTAGAGTGCCAAGACGAGAAGTGCGAACACGGGCCAAACTACCGCTCCGGCGATTCGGATTGGAACTCGCATTGTCCAAGAGCGCAACAACACAACGAAGATGAGCAGGACAAACGCAAACCTGTCGTAAGAATGAAAACGGTAATCGGCGGGCCGGAAAAGCATCACCGTCATAGTGAAGAGGAAGAGCAGTGCCGGCGCAGCCATCAGCGCATACAAGGGCCGGAAGCATGCGGAGATTGTCCACCCCAAAACCTCTTCTCTGAACGTGTGCGGCGATATCTGCTCAAATACCCCCAAGCTAAGCTCCCTCTCCTCGCCAGACCACGGCCAGAGTCTTGAAAAGGATCCGGAAATCCAGGCCCAGGGTCCACCGTCCTATGTACTCACGATCCAGTGCCATGTTGCGCGCGAACGAAGGATCGCTGCGGGCGGTGATCTGCCAAAGTCCGGTGATACCAGGAAGTACGTCCAGGCGTTGCAAGTCTTCCAGGTCATAGCGTTCGAAATCATCGACGGGGTGGGGCCGCGGCCCGACCATGCTCATATCTCCCCGCAAGACGTTCCAGAGTTGAGGCAACTCGTCGAGGCTGTAGCGCCGAAGTACTCGACCCACCTGCGTGACCCGGGGATCATCGACTATCTTGAAGAATGCCCCTTTGCGCTGATTGTGTGCGCGTAACTTCTGCTTAAGTGCGTCTGCATTCGCGACCATGGTGCGAAATTTGAAACACAAGAAACGCCGGCCCTTGAGGCCCAATCGAGGAGCGCGATAAAGGGCAGGACCAGACGAATCGAGCCGGATCGCACAGTAAGTGATGGCCAGGATTGGTAGAGATAGCAATAGCCCAACGACGGACAGCATCACGTCAATCCCGCGTTTGACCAGCAGCTGGAAAATCGGGACTCGTTCCTTGGACAAGGTGAGCACAGGCACATTGCCGTACTTCTGAAAAACGACCGGCGCGGGATCGCACCCGAAACATTCCGGGACCAGCTTCACATCAATCTGATTGGCCCGGGCTTCTCGAACTATTCTTTGGGTGGCTTGGTGGTGGCTTGGAACAGTAAGGATGATCTCGTCGACAAATTCGAGTCGCGCAATTCGGGAGAGATCATCGATTCGGCCTAATATTGCGCCGCCGATGGGTGCGCGATCATCCAGGAACCCGAGCACTCGAGATCGGGCCGAGTCCTCCTGCTCCAGGTGACGGGCTAACTGCCGGCCAACCTGCCCGGCCCCAATGATCAGAACGTTGCGCACGCGCCGTGACCTTAGCGCAGTACGCCAGAGACTGGGTTTTGAGGTGAGGGGAAGTAAGGGCTGCCATCTCCACAAGCTTCCATCCAACGTCGCAGAAGCAGATTTCTTGCGTGGAACCGCATCGGCATAGTCCAGCGCCCCAGGGATCAAGCGCGAGGGGAGCGTACCCGGGGCGATTGGGGATCGCGTTTTGCTGGCAGGAGAGAATTGCACTTAGATCAGCTCCAGTTCGTATCCTTCGATCCGTATGGCCACCGATCGCTCGATGGACTCGACAGAAATTACCAGGTTCTTCTCCCCGCGTTCATCGAGGATTCCTTGCAGTCCATCCAGGCAACCGCCGCGGATCCGTACCCGCTGTCCGATCTTCAGGAAAGGGTGCAAGGCACATGGCACTTTCTGGGACAACAACATTTGCAGATCGTCGATCTGCTTGGTGGGAATTGGGATGATCTGCCCCGCGAACGCAATTAGTCCGATCACCCCCACGGTTCGCAGCAGATCCGTTCGTGACCATGAGGTAGCATTGAAACGCGCGAAAGTGTAGCCAGAAAACAAAAGAGTATCCACACGCTTTTCGCGGTCGCTCCAGCGATGAACCTCCTCCAACACCGGAAGAAAAGTCTCGATCCCTTTGCGTTGAAGGTGGGTGGTCACTTTCTTCTCGAATCGGTAACGGGTTTGAATCGCATACCAAACCGGATTGTCAGGAACAGGAAGATGGGGGACCGTGGTCACGTGGCTAGTGTGGTTAGGGGCACGGCTCTGCTAGTTGAGTCCCAGACCATTTTTGCTTGATTCTCAGTGCTCATCTCGTCGTGTGTATTTCAGCAACCACGTACCGGTTGACCGTGGATGACCTTGCGGCGCACGGTCGCAGCTTGCAACATTCGTCTCACAATCTTCTGTAGATCGCACGCGGAATCGGGAAAGTACGTTCACTGAGCACCGTACCCAGCAAGCGCGCATTCGCGGAATATAAGGTCTCTTTTACTTTTTGGGCAGTCGCCCGACGGGTTGTGTCGGCCTGCAACACCAGCACCAGCCCGTCACAGGTAGCCCCAAGCAGGGCGGCTTCGCTGCCAGCGCCTGCGGCAGGTCCCTGCAGCACGGTGTAGTCGAATTCCAGGCGTAATTCCGCGAGACGCGACCGCAACCAAGCCGTGGAAAAGCCGTTTTCGTTGCCTACGAGAAATACGCTTCGGGGCATGAAAAAGAGGCTGGCTGAGAGTTGTTGCGACAAGTCACGCAAAGTGCCAAATCGCTTTTCACCGCCAACCGCAGCCAGCCGGTCTTTCAACGTCGCGTCTCCCTCGCGATCCCAGGAGCTGGCCTCTACCACGCACGCTACTCCCGATCCCTCGTCCGCCAAAGTTTCCCCGACTTGCATACAAATCGGAGCGATATCAGTTCCGTGGTCCACCGAACTGAACACCACTTGACGACAAGGCCTGGGCCAGCCCGGCAAGAACACCTGGCGTACCAGGCCACGGATCTGTTCTTCGGCAAAAGACTCTAGCGTCCAACCTGCTGTATGAAGTGGAGGCGGTTCTTCCCGCTCAATCTGCGGTTCTACATGAATCGACGTGGATTGCTCAACTTCGTCAATCACGTTAGGGGGTAACAACTTTACAAATGTGCTCATAGTAGGCCTCGCGAAACATCTTCAACTTCCGTTTTCTGTCTCTGTGGGAGGGATGCCAACACCGGGGCGCGCAGGAATGCCACTACTTCGTCCGGGGTCCGGAATGCAGGACTCAGGTAATCAGTCACGAAGGCCAGACTCACGCTTACCGTTCCTGCTAAAGCCAGACCGATCAGTCCGAAGCTCAATTCAGAGAGCTTCGGGAGTTCCGGCACGACAGGTTGCTCGGCGATGGCAACGTTAAGGATTCCTCCCTGGTCGAGCGCATCGCCGATTCTGGCTTCTTCGCGCTTGTCGACGTACAGGAGGTAGCGCTCCTCAGCGGCTTTCAAATCGTGCACTAACCGCTCTTGAGCGATGGCCTGCTCCCCCAGTTGATGGGCCGCACCTCGATAGTGGGTCAGCAAGATACTTTCCGCAGTCGCGTGGGCAGTCAATGCCCTGCCCTCAACCTCAGCCTTTATCAATTCAGATTTCGCCCAGGCATGATTCGGCTCCAGGTCGCTGGTCTGGTCTCGAATCGGGGCCCGGTCTTCTCCAGTGATGGAAGCCTTGGTTTGGGTAATCTTCTGCTCGACTTCCTTCACCAGGCGATACGACGGCTCAAACTCAGTCAGCAAGTCCGTATGCTGCAACTCCAGTTCCAGCAATCGCGCCTTGAGCTTTTGCATCAACTCGGGATTGTCAGAGTTGCGCATCTGGGTCAGGGTGCGCTCCGGCAACAGGCTCAGTTTTGTCTGCAAGGCCCGGACTCGCTCCGAGTTTTCGGCTAGCTCGACCTGGGTTCGGCGGTCGTCCGCGTCGGCATCGCTGAGCTTCTGCAAGGCCATGTCACGCTCCTGGGAAGCTGAGACTACTCCCTGGTCTCTCGTAAACTCCGCAAGTTGCAGTTCGGCAGTCTCCAGGCTGTGGCGTGACTGGGTTACCTGCTGATCAAAGAAACTGAATTCCCCGGAAGCCCGGTGCACCTGATGATGCCGCTCGAGGTAGGCGTCGGCCAAAGATCTTAGTACCTTGGCGGTTTGCTCGGGATCAGAAGATTCATACTTGACATCAACGAGCGCGGTCTTGCGAATGGGCTCGACCGTCAACCGCTTATCCATGCGGCGTACAGCACGGGCCAGACGCTTCTCTGCGTTGTCCCCAACCAGGCTCCAAAACCACGAACTGCCTTCCGAAACCAGACCCGTGCGCTGCACTACGGTTCGCAGGATCTCGCCATCGTGCATCAGTTCCGCCTCCGAGTTCACTTCTTCTTCCGTGACGCCTTGACGTATTAACTCGGCCTGGCTGGGGGTCGGCGCGACTACAGGATCGACCCGGCCACGGCGCAGCAAAACCTTCATTTCGGATTCATAAGAAGGCGCAATCAGCCGGTATGCAGTGATGGCCGCTAGCGCAAGCACAAACACGATCAGTACCACCCGCCGTTGCCGGAAAATTACCGCCAGCAAGTCCCGCATGGTGGGAGACGGGGTGCGTATCGGTTTCGGAACCAATCTGAGTTCTTCTGGCATGTGGAGTTTAACTGCGCCTGGATTTGTTAGGTCGGTCTTCGTTGGTCAGCTTCCGGTGAGGCGGGTGAGGTCCTTCAGTCCTTTTAGAACTGTGTTGGGGTTGAGTACAGGCTGAGGTTGGAAGATGGCATGAACTGCCGGATCTTCGAGATCAGATTCTGCGGGACGAATATTAGATCGCCGGATCTGAGGTGCATATCTTCCTGCAACTGCCGTGAATTCAGCATGGATTTGATGTTGAGCAGGTGCGACTCAACAACTTCATCCGAGACTCGCCGGAAAAGCACGACTTGGGAGTGCTTGGCACGAGGCGTAAACCCGCCAGCCATGGCCACGGCCTCGGTAACCGTGGCATCGGAGCGCAGTTCATATTTGCCGGGACGGCCAACTTCGCCCCCAGCAATGAAAAAGGGTTTGTCGAAGTCTTTCAGAGTGGCTGACACCTCAGGATCGCGCAGCACACCCGTATACGCTTCGCGAATCAACGCCCCCAGATCGGGAACGGTAATTCCTTCGGCATAAACCTGCGCCACTGCTTTCAGGGAAACGTAACCATCGGGCTGCACGGTGACAGTCTGGTTGAACTCCGGAGAAAAAGTGAAACTGATATCCAAGACGTCGCTTTTGCATAACCGGTAGAGCGGACGGCGGGCCTCCGTCAAGGCTGGACTCGCTTTGCCGTCCGCTATTCCGGACTTCGCGGTCGCCGCGCCTGTTTGCTCATCAGTTGTCTCCGGCTGTTGAGCGTGGACAGTGGCAACCCCCGAAACGTTTTGCACCATGCAACCGGCAAGCAGGAGAACCATGGATCGAGTTGAAAATCGCATGCTGACCGCCTGCTTCCGCCTTCAAATTTTTGGCCAGGACTGAGCGAACGTCCCATTGCAATTTGCAAGTTACGCGCTTGAAATGCGAGGCACAAGACATGGGAAGTACCGTCCACCAAGGTAGACAATCCGGCCCAGAAAGATGCTCCTGCTTACTACTTTGGGGGTATGGCTACGTCTCCGGAGTCGCTTTCAGCGATAGGCACTCGTAAAGTCAGAGTGCAAGAACGGGAAACGAAATAATATCTCTGCGCCCAGGAGTTTTCCACATCACTTCTTATGCTTTTGATGTCGGATCATCACAGAATCCCCCAGCGTTCATAGCTATTCTCGACCAGCCATGAATCCTTTATCGATCGCTACTTCTTCTGCAGTTAGCGTTCTTATCGCCGGGACCAACCAGTTGCATTGCCAACTTTTGGTGTCAGCTCTCCGCCGCCGGGACTTTCGCGCCATCTCCTGCGCCATTGACAAAGGTTCCATCCTTAATGCGATTGCCGAGAATGCCGTTGACGTTGCCTTGATGGACGCTGAACACAATATGTCGCTGGTGCGGAGCCTGCATCTTGCCTATCCCGATGTGGTCGAGGTTCTGTTGCTGGACGCTCCCGGCCGCGACGAGGTGGTCAACGCCTTCCGCTCGGGCGCGAGAGGCTTGTTCAGCTTCGCCGATTCCCCCCGGCAACTCTGCAAATGCATCCAGACCGTCCATGATGGACAGATCTGGGTCAGCAACGAGCAAGTGGGATACCTGATTGATGCCGTCACCCAAGTGCCCTCCCTGCGGGTGGTGAACAGCGGCGGACAGAAATTACTCACCCCGCGCGAGCAACAAGTGGTGGCCCTGGTAGCCGACGGACTCAGCAACCGCGGCGTGGCCGGCGAACTCGGCCTGAGCGAACACACGGTAAAGAAGTATATGTTCCGTATCTTCGACAAAATTGGGGTTTCCACTCGGGTGGAACTGGTTCTCTATGCCGTGACGCGTGGCGCTCCGCGGCAGGCAGAGTGGCTTTCGGCCTGAGTGATGTTCCCGCCACTCGCAACTGCGCTCGACTGTGGCTACAATAGGCAGTCGTGTCTGACGCCACCTCGCCCACTTCGTCCGCGAAGTCTCGACGCTGGACGGTCATCGCCTCCGGTCTGCTGTGCGGGCTGCTGGCGTTGGTCGTTATCTATCCCAAGTCGAGCGCATTCCGCAGTCCGCTGGCCGTGGTCATAGTTGCCGCCATCGGCTTGGTCGCCGTGCTGACGCAGTTGCGTTTCTACAATCGCGAGCGAAGCAAGCCCGTGCGTGCGCCGTTGTGGCTAAATATTCTGGGAATCGTGTTTGCCCTGGCTGCCCTGTTCGCCGACGTCTTTCATCTCAGCTCAGACATAGCACAACTCATGGCCTTGGGCGCGATTGGAAGTTTCTCGATCAGCAGTGCTGTCGTCCTGCATGCTTTTCGCAAGCGCGGGGCCGAGTAGTTCTCAGTCGGGGATTTTGCCAGAGGAGTTCAACGCATAGGGCTTGCTATTGCCCGGTGGGGGACGCCGCCGGTGACGGCTGATACGGCTTGCGCGAAGTCAGGTCGAGCTTTGCCAAGCTAATAGCATCCCAACCACCGCCTAGCGCCTTGATGAGCAGTACGCTGGCGACCATGCGCCTCCCGGAGACTTGAACAGCAGTGCGTTCGTCCGCCAGGGCGGTGGTCTGGGCAGTAATCACTTCGAGATAAGTCGTTACACCGCCGGTGTAGCGGTTCTTAGAAAGGTTAAGCGAGTTCTCAGCCGCTGCAACTGCCGCCGCCTCGGTGTTGGCTTCCTGCTCCAGCAGTCGCAATGCAGCGAGATTGTCTTCGACCTCCTGATAAGCCACCAGCACATTCTGCTGATAGCCCGCCACCGTCTGATCGTAGGTGGCGCGAGCCTGGTCGAGAGCGGCGCGGCGGCGGCCAACGTCGAACACAGTGACCATCGCAGAAACTCCCACTGTGACAAAGCTGCTCGGGTTGGAAAGCCAATTGGCGACGGCCGTAGTTTCATATCCAGCCGAAGGAGAGAAATTGAACAACGGGAAATATGCCGCCTTGGCGACGCCAATGTTGGCATTCGCCGACGCCATCTGGCGTTCTGAGGAAGCGATATCGGGCCGGCGCTCTAGAAGCTGCGAAGGCAGGCCGGGAGGAACCACGGGGGGAGTGGCGTTCAGCGCTACGATCGGCAACGCGAAGTTGGGCGCCGGTTCTCCCACGAGCACCGCAACGGCGTGCTCAAACTGCGTTCGCTGCTCTTTCACGTCGATCGCCTGGGCACGGGCAGTCTCGAGCACAGTCTGAGCTTGGGCAACATCAACCTGCGAAACCACGCCGCCGTGGTAACGGTTCTCGGTGAGTTCCAGGGATTTTTCGTAGCTGGCAACGGTGGAGTCGAGCAACTGCGCCTCGGCGTCCAGTTCCCGCGCCTGAAAGTAGTCCATGGCCAACTCGGCATGCAGGCTTAGGCTCACCGCTTCAAGGTCTGCAAAGCTGGCTTGCGCGCTGGCGCGAAAAGCCTCGACATTCCGCCGCACCTTGCCCCAAACGTCCGGCTCGTAACTCATATCAACAGGGAGGACAAGGTCGTTAAACGTGCCTCCGCCGCTAAGCTGGGACAAGGGCCGGTTGGAGGAGAAGCGTTCGCGAGTAGCTGACACTCCGGTCGATATGGTTGGAAACAAGTCCGCGCGATTGTAGCGAACCAAGGCCCGCGCCTGCAAGAACTGCGCTTCGGATGCCTTCAACGTCTGATTGGAAACGGCGATCTTTTCCTCGAGTACATTGAGTTGCGGATCCTGGTAAATCTCCCACCATTTGCCGCGAAGAATTTGATCGGAGGGCTGGGCTTCTTTCCAGTTCGGAGGAGTTTCTTTGTAGTCGGCCGGCGTTGGCGCTGCCGGACGAGCATAGCGTGGGCCGACGGCGCAGCCGGTGAGCAATGCAAGTCCCAGCAAGACCGTAACGTAGCACGCTTTGTGTCCAAGCGGCATCACTGCTTCGCGCCTCCCGGAGCTGGTGACGACGACGAAGGGGCAACCCGCACCTCTTGGCCGGACACAATGAAATCAGGCGGATTGGTGATTACCGATTCGTCGCCGGTCAACCCAGCCACCACCTCCACCTCCGAACCGTAGTCGCGGCCTAGGGTGATCGGCGTGAGCTCGGCATGTTGCCCATCCTTGATCGTGACCACCCTTAAGCCTTCCGAGCGAAACAGCAAAGTCGTTACCGGAAGAGTGAACGAAGACGCGGCGCCGGGCAACTTAAGATGCACCTCCGCATAGGCTCCACTCAGCAGCGTTCCCGTGGGATTATTCACGGCAATTTCGACCAGCAGCGTGCGCGTGTTCTGATCGATGGCATTGGCGGTGCGAACCAGCGTTCCCGAGAAGCGTCGTCCGGGAAACTCCGAAAGCACCAGGTCGGCAGTCAGGCCGGGCTTAGCCGCCTGCGAATAGACCTGAGGAACATTCACGTAGACTCGCAGCCGGTCAGGCTGGGCAATGTGAAACAGTTCGGTACGAGCGCCTCCGCTACTGCCGGAATCGATCAATGCGCCGATATCGGTGTTGCGAGCCGTGATGACCCCGGAAAACGGGGCATATATTTTTTCGAAGGATACCAACTGTTCCAGCCGCTTCACATTTGCTTCCATTGACTGAACAGTAGCTTTCTGCGCAGCGAAGTTGGCTTGCGCATTGTCAGTATCCTGTTTGGACACGGAGTCGGTCTTGAGCAGCCCCACATAACGATCTGCCGTGATCTGAGCCAGATTGCGGTTAGCTTCGGCGGTTGCCAGGTCGGCGCGTGTCTGCCGTAACTGCTGGTCAACTTCTGGAGTTTCGATTTCTGCGAGCAACTGGCCGGATGTGACTCGCGCACCGATATCCACATACCATTTCTTGAGATATCCGTTGGTGCGAGCGTAGATAGGCGCATCGATATAGGCCTGCACATTGGCAGGCAGAACCAGTTCGTTCGACGGTGCGGATCGCCGCGGATGGACCGCAGTAACAGTCGGGATAGCCATCTCTTTGGTCTCTTTGGCTAGCGTGTTCCGCGCCTGAATGCGGGGCAGAATGCCGGAGACTACCAGCGCCACCACCGCGATGAAGGCCAGAACCGCGATCCACCAGTGACTGGATGACTGGGAAGAATTTTTCTCCAGCTTAGCCGACGGTTGGACTTCGTTCTCTTGTTCCACTCTCATCTAGAAACTCCTGAGCCAGATCGCACTAGTGCCTGGCGTCTGCCTTTGCCGCCAGATTTCGGCGGCCGTGCACAAGACTGAAGAACAACGGTACAAAGAATAATGTAGCGACGGTAGCGAATAACAGCCCGCCAATCACCGCCCGTCCTAGCGGCGCATTCTGCTCGCCGCCCTCACCCAGCCCCAGCGCCATCGGCACCATGCCGATAATCATAGCCAGCGCGGTCATGATTACGGGACGGAAGCGCGTGAATCCCGCATTCAGCGCGGCAAGGATCGGGTCGTGCCCCTCCACCATTTGCTCGTTGGCGAAGCTAACGACCAGAATGCTGTTTGCGGTCGCGACGCCCATGCACATGATGGAACCAATGAGGGCGGGCACGCTGACGGTGGTGCGCGTGACAAACAGAAACCACACGATCCCGGCCAGCGCAGCCGGCAGAGCAGAGATGATGATAAATGGGTCCAGCCAGGACTGAAAATTCACCACGATCAGCAGATAAACCAGCACAATCGAGAACGCCAATCCACCGATCAACCCGATATAAGAGGACCGCATGGTTTGGATTTGCCCGCGAATACTCACCTGAGTACCTCGCGGCGCCTCTTTCTTGGCGTCATCAACAATCCGATTCACCTCACGGGCCACGCCTCCGAGATCCCGCCCTTGCACCGCGCCATAAATATCGATGAGGGGCTGGATATCGTAGTGCGAAATCACCGCGCTTCCCGTTGTCCGATTAATGGATGCCATGCTGGCCAGTATTTGGGGGGGCGCGTTACTCGGACCGGTGACCGGAACATTCTCCAGATCTTGCAATGACTGCGCTCGATACTGCGGGGTTTGAACGGCGATGGAGTAACTCACTCCAGTCTTGGGATCAAGCCAGAACTCGGGAGTGGTTTGAAAGCTGCCGCTCAGTGAAATCAGCAGGTTATTGGCTACGTCACGCTGGGTAAACCCCTGCTGCTGCGCTCTGGTTCGATCCACATCGACGTTCAGGTAAGGCTGGTCAAAGGGCTGCTGAATGTGGAGATCAACGATGCCCGGAACTTGCCGTATGCGGCTGAGTAGTTTCCCGGCAAATTCCCGGTTGCCGGCAATATTGTAGCCCGCAATTTGGACATCGATCGGTGCGGGCAGTCCGAAGTTGAGAATCTGACTCACGATGTCGGCGGGCAGGAATGAAAACGTCACGCCGGGAAATTCCTGAGGCAATTTCAAGCGCAGAGCGTGGATATACTCTTCCGTCGGACGATGTCCGTTGTTCAGGCTGACCAGGATGTCGTCGTCGGCAGGACCAATGGGCGCGGAGTTGCTGTAAGAAAGGTTGATGCCACTGTAGGGCAGGCCGATATTATCGATAATGCTCAGAATTTCCGACGGTGGAATTTCTTCGCGAATGGACTGTGCCACCAGTCCCGAGAGCCGGGCGGTCTCTTCAATCCGTGTGCCAGTGCGCGCCCGTAGGTGCAACTTGAACTGGCCTGCGTCGACGGTGGGAAAGAAATCCTGTCCGAGCCAGGGGATCAGAAATACCAGCGAAGCCAGGCTGGCCGCAAAAAAGCCAGTGAGGAAAATTGCCCGGTGATGCAGGCAGCGCTCGAGCAAACCGCGATAACCCGTACGGAACCGTTCGAAGGCTTCTTCAAAGCGGATCTGCATCCGCACCAGAAGGTTCCTCGATGAGGCCCGCCCAGCTTCAGCCTCATGGCCGCGGAGCAGGTACTTGGCCATGGTAGGCACCAGTGTTCGCGAGAGCAGATAAGACGCCAGCATGGCGAATACCACCGCCTCCGCCAGAGGCACGAACAGGAATTTGGCGACCCCGGTCAAAAAGAACATGGGCACGAACACGATGCAGATCGCCAGCGTTGAAACGAAAGCCGGCACGGCAATTTGCTGTGCGCCGTCCAGAATGGCATGTTCAACTTCCTTGCCCAAAGCCAGGTTGCGATTGATGTTCTCGATTTCAACGGTGGCGTCGTCCACCAGAATGCCGACCGCCAGAGCCAGCCCCCCCAGGGTCATGATGTTAATCGTCTGTCCCAGCGCGCTAAGTACCAGAATCGAGGTCAAGATCGAAAGTGGAATGGATGTGGCGATGATCAGTGTGCTCCGCCAATTCCCCAGGAAAAGCAGAATCATCAGTCCGGTAAGGCAAGCCGCAATCGTGGCTTCCTTGATCACGCCGTCGATCGAAGCGCGAACGAATAAAGATTGATCGGCCAATGGCTGCATCTGCAATTCGGGTGGCATGGTGGCGGCAATGGTAGGCAGCATGGCCTTGATTCCGGCGACTACATCCAGGGTGGATGCATTTCCGCTCTTCAAAACAGTCAACAGAACCGCCCGGTCTCCATTGACGTGGACCATATTGGTTTGCGGAGGAAAACCATCGCGAACGTTGGCTACGTCATGAACGTAGATCGTGTTTGTGCCCACCGTTTTGATCGGCATCTGATTCAATTCTGCGACGGTCTTCGGGCTGCCATTGATCTCAACGTTGTACTCGAAAGTTCCAATTTTCGACGTACCCGAGGGCAGAATCAGATTTTGGGCGCTGACTGCATTCACCACGTCAAGCGGGGACAATCCTTTCGATTGCAGCGCGTTCGTGTCCAGGTCAACCTGGACTTGGCGTTGCTTGCCGCCGTAGGGATAAGGAATGGCACATCCAGGAATCGTGATCAGTCGGGTGCGAATGAAACTGGTGCCCAAGTCAAACAGCTGCTGCTCCGACATTCCTTTCCCTGAAAGAGCCAACTGTAGGATGGGGACAGTCGACGCGCTGTAGGTGAGCACCAACGGTGGCGTGGTACCCGGGGGCAGTTGCCGCAGCTGGGTCTGGGAGATTGCAGTCACTTGCGCCAGTGCTTTGTCGATATCCGCTCCCGGCTGAAAGAAGACCTTGACCACCGCAATCCCATTGAGCGACTGGGACTCAATGTGTTGGATGTCGTCCACCAGTGTGGTTAGGGCACGCTCGGTTTGCGAGACGATCCGGTCCGACATCTGCTGAGTGTCCAGACCGGTGTACGTCCAAACGATGCTTACTACTGGGATATTGATATTGGGGAAAATGTCAGTCGGGGTACGAAGAATGACGATTGGTGCGAGGAGCAAGAGCAGCAGCGATACCACTACAAAGGTATAAGGGCGTCGTAACGCAAGTCGAACAATCCACATAGTTTTCTCTGCGAACGTACCACGGCGAGTCCGCTGCCTCGCGGATCAGATATTGTATTGGATTGACCCAGTTAGGTACGGATGCAGAAGTTTATATGTAAAGATTTGTAGGGGGTTGGCGAGGATTACATCCGCTTCGGAAGTTCGAGCATGGCTCTAATTGGGTTTGCGGCTCTTACCGTCCGACAGCATTTGCAGCAGGGCGGCATCGGCGGCCTGTTTAAACTTCTCCGCGGCTGCTATGCGTGGGCTGACCGTCATATTCGCGGAAGGCTTTTCACGAATGCTTTCGCGTAGCCGCTCCCCTTCCTCTGACCCGTTCGTCATTACCTGCATGTAGAACCAGAGGAAGTGGCGCATCTGATCAAGCGCCACTTTCAGGAGATGCAACGATTCCAGTTCGGGCAACTGGCACAGTGCTTCCATTAGCTCGGGGTCGTTGGGCGCTTGCATGGCTGCACAGTTCAAAGCCTGCTGAATCGAGCGCAGGTCTTCGGTTACGCGCAGGATGCGAATGTGGACATCGTCCAGAATTTCGTCGCTTTGCATGGGCAGCTGGGTGCTGGTTTCAACATCTCACCCACCCCCCGCAGCGAATAGATGTCCCATGTGCATGCGCTTTGGTAATTCACGAAATTACCTTTGTCTCTAAGGTTTTGACGCCTGTTTGCTGGGGGGTGGCCAATCCCGTGGGAAGGTTGCCTTCCTGATGTTGCATTGACTCGCCTTCGCTTCCCACCTAACATGGTCGCGCACAGCGCGGCACCGTCTTAAGTAATGGGACAAGAATGATCGGCCGGACCATCTCGCACTACCGCATCGTCGAGAAGCTCGGTGGGGGCGGGATGGGCGTGGTCTATAAAGCTGAGGATGTAGACCTGCACCGGTTTGTGGCGCTGAAATTCCTGCCCGATGACGTCGCCAACGACCCCCAAACCCTGGCCCGCTTCCAGCGTGAGGCCCAGGCTGCCTCAGCGCTGAACCATCCCAACATCTGCACTATCTACGAAATCGGGCAGGAGAACAGTCAGCCTTTCATCGTCATGGAGTTCCTGGATGGCCTGACGCTCAGGCACCGTATTGCCGGGCGTCCTCTGGAAACTGATCTGCTTTTGTCACTGGCCATTGATATTGCCGATGCGCTCGATGCTGCGCATACCGAAGGTATCGTTCACCGCGACATCAAGCCGGCGAATATCTTTGTCACGAAACGTGGCCATGCGAAGGTTCTGGACTTCGGTTTGGCGAAGGTGACGCCTCTAACGACTTCTTCGAGCAAGATAGCTTCGCTCAACACGGCGACGGGTTCGGTGGACGCGGATCATTTGACCAGTCCCGGTTCAACGCTCGGAACCCTCGCCTACATGTCTCCGGAGCAAGCCAGGGGCAAGGAACTGGATGGCCGCACGGACCTGTTTTCGTTTGGTACGGTTCTATACGAAATGGCGACGGGAGCGCTGCCATTCCATGGTGAAACTACTGCGCTGATCTTCAATGCCATATTGAATTCCGATCCGCCTCCTGCGATTCGGTTCAATCGCGATATTTCCTCCAAGTTAGAAGATGTCATCAACCGGGCATTGGAGAAAGACCGCAATCTTCGCTACCAGAGCGCAGCCGACATGCGTTCCGAGTTGCAACGGCTGAAGCGGGATACCGAGACGGGACGAGCTAGAGCAGCGAGTTCCGGGGCAGTGGTAGTCGCACAGGAAAGCGACGCTCAGGTTTCCCAATCACCCTCACCAGCATCCGGTTCCTCTCGTGCGCTGGCTCCGTCTCCGTCGTCACCCGCGGTAGACCTGAACATGCGGCACGAAATCCGGTCCGGCCAAATCTCCGCAGGCCATGCTGGACAACCGCAGGTGAATCAGCGATGGCTCTGGGCAGCATCGGCCGCAGGGATCATTGTCGTCATTGCAATAGTCTTCGCGCTCAACCTTGGCGGATTGCGAAGCAAGCTGACGGACGCGAGCGGCAATCATCCCATCCGGTCCATTGCCGTGCTCCCGTTCGCCAACGCGAGCGGAGACCCAAACCTCGAATATCTGGGAGATGGGATTGCAAGCACGGTGACGGCGAGCCTTTCGCAGTTGAAGGGGCTTCGCGTGATGGCGACCGATTCCGTCTACGCTTACAAAGGGCGTCACGTGGATCCACGGCAAGTCGGCCGCGAGCTGAACGTTTCGAGCGTTCTCGAAGGCAGTGTCGCGAAAGTCGGAGACAGCCTCGAAGTGAGTACCAATCTCGTGGACACAAGCGACGATGCCGAACTCTGGGGCAGCCATTACCGGGAAAAGGTGGCCAATATCTTTTCTCTCGAAGACAATATGTCGCAACAAATCGCGCAGGCCTTGCAATTGCGACTCACCGGAGAACAACAGGGTCGCCTGCGTGCCCATTCCACCGAAAATACAGAGGCCTATGACGCTTTCCTGAAAGGGCTGTATTACACGCGTCAATTCACACCCGACAGCCTGAAGCAGGGAATGATTTACCTTCGACAGGCAGTTGCGCTAGATCCCAAGTACGCTCTCGCCTATTCGACCATTGCATACAATTACGCCGTTATCGAAGACTGGTACGCGCCGCCGCGAGAGGTCATGCCCGAAGCCGAGGCGGCAGGAAAGAAGGCTTTCGAACTTGACCCAACGTTAGGCGACGCCGAAAGTTGGCTGGCGTACACCGACCATTTCTACAATTACAATCAAGCGAAGGCGCTCCAGGAGTTTGAGCACGCACTCGAACTCGATCCGAACGATGCTGAGGTTCACGCTATGTACGGCTGGTGCCTCGCGGATTTGAAGCGATACGACGAAGGCATAGCACAAAACGCGGAGGGTCTGAAGCTCGATCCTAATTCGGCCGAACAAAATTACGTTTTGGGGCAAACCTACTACTACGCCCACCATTACGACAACGCGATTGAGCAGGAACGTAAGACGATCCAACAGTTCGCAAGCACCGGATTCGTCTCGATTGCCGGAGACACGTTGGGGTGGAGCTATGCTGCGAAGGGTCAGCTCGACGAAGCGATTCGAGCCATCCAAGAAGCTCGCAAAGCGGAGCCGGCGTTCACAGAGGCGGTCGCCTCACTGGGCTGGGCTGCTGCGCTCAAGGGAGACCGCAAAACCGCACAAGACATGGTAGGGGAACTCGATGCCCGCGCCAAGAAACAATGGGTCGAACCATATTATTACGCCATGATTTACGCTGGACTCGGAGACAAGGACCGGGCTTTTGCCGAACTCGACAAAGCGTACGAAGCGCGATCATGGTATATGGCAGTGGTTGGCGTTGATTCGAAGCTCGACAGTCTTAGGTCGGATCCTCGATTTGCAAAGCTTTTGGCCGAGGTCGGCCTCCCTCAGTAATTCTCAATTCGCGTTGAAAGCGGACGAACCCCTCCGCCACCGATGGCCAGCGCACCGCCGCCTATAAAGACTGCTTCACGCTCTGGAAAGACGCCACCCGGACATCCCCATCCTGAAACAGGCCAAGGCCGAGAAGCGCAATAGCTCTGCTGTGTTAAGCGCCATTGCAATTGGCCTCCTCTTCGACCTAACATGCTCTCTCGGTAGTCTTCAGAGATTGGCGTGTATGTGTGCTTTTTGGTTTCGGTTTTGTAGCAGGAGGGTACCTTGGGCCGAGAACGTGCGCTGAAGGTTGTATTGGTGGTGGTGGGCGTGATCTTTTGCGCTTTAGTTTATCCCATGACGATGTTCGTCCGGCAAGAGCCTGCGTTGGCAATGATGCTCAGTCTTTATGTCACGCTCGGCATTTTCTTGCTGATGGCAGCACGTGACCCATCGGCGAATCGCAGCGTGATTGCTTTCACGGCATGGTCGAGCCTAGTGCACGCCGCGTTTATGGGGACGCAGGCATTCTGCAATATGGTCCAACGCGGAGAACTGTGGGGCGTGGCTGTACTCTTCATCATCGGTATAGCCCTGATCGCGCTGGCTCCGGCGAGGCCCGTCGAGCAGGGAGCTTCTAGCTAACCCCTTTAGCGGGAAATTCCCTTTCCCAGCGCGCGATCACCACGGTCGCCAAACAATTGCCAATCACGTTCACCGCGGTTCGTCCCATGTCCATCAACTGATCGATCCCGAGCAGAATGAAGATAGGGTCCGTTGGCAGCCCAACGGTTGCCGCCGTGGCCAGCAGGATCACGATGGCCGCGCGGGAGACGCCGGCTACGCCTTTGCTGGTCAGCATCAGAACCAGCAGAATGTAGAGTTGGCGCCCGAAGCTGAGATGCAGACCCGCAGCCTGCGCCACAAAGATAGCGGCCAATGAAAGATAAAGTGCCGAGCCGGTTAGGTTGAAGCTGTAGCCCGTCGGCATAACAAACGCCACAACCGGACGCGGCACACCGAGTTCTTCCATGCGCTCCATGGCGCTCGGCAGCGCGGCTTCGGAACTGGCAGTGCTAAAGGCAATGGTCGCCGGTTCAGCTATGGCCCGAATGAAGCGCCGGATGGGCACTTTGACCAGCACTGCTACCGGCAAAAACACCGCCAACAAAAAAACTGCTAAGGCGCCGTACAGAGTCAGCAGCAGCCGGGCCAGATTGCCGAAGATGCCGATTCCTGTGGAACCGACCGTGGCGGCGATTGCGCCCATGATTCCCAAAGGCGCGAACCACATGACGATGTTGGTGAATTTGAACATCACTTCCGCCAGACTTTCGGTGAAAGCCAGCATGGGGCGCCGCTTGGCTTCGTTTTTTACTAAAGCTAGCGCAACACCAAAGAGCAAACTGAAGATCACTACTTGCAGAATCTGATTTTCCGCGACCGATTTAGCGATGTTTTCCGGAAAGGCATGCAGCACAGTTTCGCTGGGAGTCAGACTCTCGATCTTCACCGTTTCGGTAGTGTTCGCCGGAATCTGCGCTCCGACGCCGGCTTGGCTGAGGTTGATGGCGGCTAATCCGATGAACAGCGCCAGCGTGGTCACCACTTCAAAAAAGATCAGCGCCTTCACTCCCATACGCCCGACCTTCTTGAGATCGGAATGCCCAGCAATCCCGCTAACCAAAGTGCTGAAGATCAGTGGTGCAATGATGACTTTGATCAGCCGCAGAAAGATCTGCGCGAGGAGCCGCAAGCTGACGCCGAACGTGGGGAAGTCGTGGCCAATCTCGGCCCCCAGCAGCATGGAAATGAATATCCAGGTGGTAAGAGAGGGGCGAAAGCACGCATACGCCACCATCGCAATCAGAACCAGCCAGCGCACGGTAGCGAGAGCTGTTACCCCGAGATACGCAGCCCCAAAAGGCGTTTGCATCGCCGCTAACGCAGGAAGAGCCAACAGGACGACCGTGAGGGCGGCAATGGCAATTGCGCGTCGCATGCGCTGATACATTACCAGAACCGCCAGCGCCAGCTTCGATATAATCCGGCATTCAGACGGGAGAGGTATCCATTGCTTGCGCGACGCCAAACAAACCTAGCGCTACTTCTTCTGCTCACTTCCCTGCCCGCTTTCCCACAACTTGATCCGGTGCTCAAGCAGATTGATCTGCCGCATCGTTACTACTATCGCGAGATGTACCTGCCGCAGTTGACCACTGGACCTGGTTCTGCCGCGTGGACTCCCGACTCGCGGGCGTTGGTGTATTCGATGGCCGGGTCATTATGGCGCCAGAAGTTGGGTTCGACCGAAGTGGAACAACTCACCGCTGGCCCCGGCTATGACTATCAGCCAGACTGTTCGCCCGATGGGCACTGGGTGGTGTACGCATCGTATGACAAAGACGCCATCGAACTATGGGCCTTGGATCTGGAGACGAAACAGCCTCGCCAACTGACTTCTGGCGGCTCCGTTAACGTGGACCCGCGCTTTTCGCCCGATGGTAAGCGGCTCGCCTTCGTCTCCACTTCATATAACGGACATTTTCACGTCTTCGCGGCCGATTTCAGCAACGGGGAGATGACCCACCTCCAGCGGCTCACGGGCGAGACGCGAACGAACCTGCCACGTTTTTATTACAGCACGATCGATCATGAGATCAGCCCGGCGTGGTCGCTGGTTGGAACCGAACTGATGTTCGTTTCCAACCACGGCCACATCTACGGCACCGGGGGCTTCTGGCGCATGAAGGCCGAGCCCGGCGCCCAAGCGCGCGAGATTCACTACGAAGAAACCGCATGGAAAGCCAAGCCCGACTTTTCTCCCGACGGCAAACGAATGGTCTACGCGTCCTATCTGGGAGGCCAATGGCATCAGCTTTGGGTCATGCCTTCCGCGGGTGGCGATGCCTTCCCGATTTCCTACGGCAACTTCGACAACACCAATCCCCGCTGGTCGCCGGACGGCAGCAAGATCTCTTTCACCTCAAATCGCGGGGGAAACACTTCACTTTGGATTCAGGACGTAATTGGAGGCGCGCAGACGGAAGTCATCGCCAAGCAGAAGCATTACCTGAAGCCGATGGGTTCGGTGTCGATTAAGGTGCTAGACCCGTCGGGTCATCCCACGCCCGCACGCATTTTCCTTACTGGCGAAGACGGCCGCGCCTACGCACCCGACGATGCCTGGATGCACGCGGAGGACAATTTCGTGCGCTCAGAGCGTCCGTTTGAAGCACATTACTTCCACACTTCAGGCGTGGCCGAAGTCACTGTCCCGAGTGGGCAAGTGACGGTTGAAGTCATGAAGGGATTCGAATATCGGATCGAGAAAGAGAAGGTGAAGGTAATTTCCGGTCAACAAGCGAAACTCACGATCCATCTGCGACCGCTCGACATTCCCCACGACCCGCGTTTTCGCTGGGCCAGCGGCGATCTGCATGTGCACATGAATTACGGAGGCGCGTACCGCAATACTCCAGCTAACCTTGTCAAACAAGAGGAAGCTGAAAACCTTTCGCTGATTGAAAACTTGATCGTCAACAAAGAGCAGCGAATTCCTGACATCGCATACTTCAGCCCGAAGCTCGATCCTGCTTCGAAGCCGGAACACCTGCTCTTCCACGCACAAGAGTTTCATACCAGCTATTGGGGGCATCTCGGATTGCTGAACTTGACGCAGAATTTGCTGCTGCCGGGCTACGCATCGTACAACAACACCGCTGCGGCCAGCCTGTTTCCTACCAACGCGGCTGTGGCTGATCTGGCGCATGCCCAACAAGGTCTGACCGGATATGTGCATCCTTTTGATTTTGTTCCCGACCCGGTGAAGGATCCAACGCTCACCCTTGGCGAACCCCTCGACGTTGCGCTGGAATTGCCGGTCGATGTCGCGCTCGGCAAAGTGGACTACATCGAAGCCATGGGCTTCAGCGACCATCGGTCGACAGCCACGGTTTGGTACCAGCTGCTCAACTGCGGGTTCCGTCTGCCCACTGGCGCTGGATCCGACACCATGGCCAACTTCGCGTCTCTGCGTGGGCCGGTGGGTCTGACTCGTGTGTACGCCCGCGTGCCACAAGACCCGCTCGACATCGCGGCGTGGCTGGGATCACTGAAACAAGGACACACATTCGCAACCAACGGCCCTTTACTTGGCTTCACGCTGGGCGGAAAAGATGTCGGTGACGAAGTAAGACTTCCGGCAGGCGAGAACAAAGTGAAATTCACCGCCTGGATGCGTTCCATTGTTCCCATCGATCACCTACAGATTATCTGCAACGGAGACGTGGTGCGCGAGTTGAAGCTCAACAGCGATCGCGAAACTGCCAATATCGAAGACATAATTCCCCTCTCCCGCAGCGGATGGTGCCTGCTGCGCGCCTGGAGCGAGAAAGCCGAGCATCCGATTCTGGACCTCTATCCGTACGGAACAACAAGCCCGATTTATGTGTCAGTCGCGGGATCGAATCCCAAGGCTCCTGAAGATGCCGCCTATTTCATTGCATGGATCGGACGGCTGGAGGAAGCAGTCAACGCCAACCACGACTGGAACACGGAAGCCGAGAAGGCCGCCGTGTTGAAGACACTCGATGACGCGCGCGCAGTGTATAAGAAACTGCAATAAAAAGTGGCCACGGCCGCTTCAAGCCTGTTCCAGTTCCAACAGCGTCTTCTTCCGTTCTGCTCCCCAACGATAGCCGCCCATTTCTCCACTCTGGCGGACGACACGGTGGCACGGAATCGCCACCGCGACAGGATTGGTCGCGCAGGCGCGGGCGACGGCTCGCGTGGCCGTTGGCCGGCCGATTCCTTTCGCGACGGCGGCGTAGGAACGGGTTTCGCCGAAGGGAATCTTCTGGAGATACGACCACACTCGCCGCTGAAACGCCGTTGCCTGAATGTCCAGCGGGAGCGCCGCATTCAGCCGCTGACCGCGCATCTGGCGCAGCAAGTTGACTTTCCATTCGCGCATGGCGCTGTCGTCATGTTTGCGGATGGCGAACGGAAATTCATGCCTCAGCCCTTGCTCGAGTTCCTCGTCGGAATCAGCAAATTGGATCGCGCAAATGCCTTTATCAGTTGCGGCGATCAGCATGCGGCCCAGCGGCGAATCGGCGCAGGTGTAGCGGATGGGGGCTGCGATAGCGCCGCGACGATACTTGTCTGGCGTCATGCCGAGCTGCGAGGCGGCGCGCTCGTAGAGCCGGCTGCTGGAGCTGTATCCGGCGTCGTACATGGCGCGAGTTACCGAATGCCCGGCGCGCAGGTTGCTCTTGAGCTGGTTCATGCGGCAAGAATCGGCATAGGCGCGCGGCGTGATTCCCAGCACCGCTTTGAAAGTGCGCTGCAAATGAAAAGGACTCTGCTGAAACTCCGCCCCCAGGCGCGTCAGCGTGAGCGGCTCGTCAAGATGCTGTTCGATGTAGCGGCAAATGGCGCGCACCGTCGCCGCCGATCCGTGGCTCGCGGAACGGGGCCTGCAACGCAAGCAGGCTCGGTAGCCGGCTTTCTCAGCCTCATCGGGACGGCGAAAGAAAGCAACATTCTCCCGCCGCGGACGCCGCGATGGGCACGACGGGCGGCAATATACGCCGGTCGAGGACACGGCAAATACGAAGCTGCCATCCTGGCTGGCATCACGGGCCTCTACTGCTTGCCACCAGCGATTTTGGCTGCTTCCTGCCATTTCTGTCGCACCGATTTCAGTTCCGTTCAGGTTGAGTATCGCATTGCTTGTCATAGTGAGGAAACGTTAGCCGGAGGCAGGCACGGTGAGCTATCCACATCTTGCGGTCAAAGCAAGATTGCTGGGCGCGTCGTTTTCCGAACTTGAAGATCAAATCCGCTTCGCCGTTTGAGGAGCCTCTACCCCCCTCCCCGTCGAATCTTTGGAATCATCATGGTAGCGGGAAATTCCCGCCAAATCTTTGCCGGGAAAAGAATTAGAGGCAAAATATCAGAAACAAACGAGTTAGTAAGTCGAAAAGACATTTATAGCTTCAGATATATACCCTTAAATCGTCTTGCATGGCACGAAGCGATGTCAAGGAAATACGAAGAAAGTTTTGGGTGAGCGTGCAGAACTGGGAAAGCTGCTCCGACGCTCACGGGTTTGTCCGGATTTCGTAACAAAATCAATTTTCTTCATCTCCCTCTCATGAGTTGGTGTACGGGTACTTGTTCGCATTGGCTCGTCTAGTCGCGGACGGGTCGCGATCAACCTTACCGAGGGAGGGGAAAACGCCGTGAAAACAGCCATTTCTTCATTGACAGGCAAGGATTTGTGGGATAACGTTTGCTGCCGTAGCACGGGGTCCCGTTCGAATCTCTCCGCTGTGGAGGCACCCAGAATGTTTCGCCTCGTCCCTTTGCACTCTTTGGTTTTCCTGGCTAGATCAGGAGACTGACGTGAGTGTCTTTTGTCGAGTGGCCATAATCTTGTTCGTCCTTGCCGGGACCGTCATTTTCGCCCGTGGCCAGACCTCCGCACCGGCGACCGGTCCTGGCGCATTGTCTTGCTCCCCCGCTCCTTGCGTGCTGCCCCCGACGCAAGGAGCGCCTGGAGGCTTCGATGCGCCCGTCGCTGCAAACCCGGCAAACCCACAGGATCTCATTTTGGGGAGCGACTACACTGGCTGCCCGTACCCAATCGCTTCAGCCTTCAATCTATCCGATGATGGCGGCACGAACTGGAGTGACTTGGTGTGCATGGTTCCGATCTTCAACAACGGCACCGAGTACGTCCCCATCGGAAGTCCCATTCTGGGGTACGACCGGAATGGGACCGCATACATCGGAGGTTTCTACCTCGATGATAGCGGAGAATCGCAGTTCGGCTTCGAAGGCTTTCAAAAATCCAGCGACGGCGAAAACTGGAGCGCTCCGGCCCCGGTTGTTATTCGCCGCAATAGCGACTCCTATTATTGCTGGATGGCAGTGGACGCGAACGCGAGCAGCCCCTATGTGAACTCTGTTTATGTCTCCTGTGTAATGAGTGGGCCGACGACTAGTCCCCAGGTTGTGGTCTCCCATTCCAACGATGGCGGCACAACCTGGCACCAGGTGAATGTCGCGCCAGCCCAGAGCTTCCCCGATACGGACCTCTACACCACCATGACAGTTGCCAAGGACGGCACCGTCTACCTGGCATGGCAGTATTGCAACATGGATAATGCCTGCGATAACGGCACAGTTTACATGGTGTTTTCCAAATCGGGCGACGGTGGCAATACCTGGTCCAAACCGGCATTAGTCGCGCCAGCGACGCTCATCTATCCCTTGCCGAATACGAAGAGCGTTTTTGTCCCGGACGGTCCGGTAATCGCCGTCGACGCCAGCAGCGGCCCGCACACGGGCAATCTGTACGTCGCGATGTACAACTGGACGGGCACATTTATGCAATTGCAGGTGGCTCGCTCCACCGACGGGGGCGATACCTGGTCCAAGCCCGTCCCCGTGTCTCCGGGCGTCACGCACGATCAGTTCTTGCCGTGGATTTCCGTCAGTCCGACGGGGCTGGTGGGCGCAAGCTGGCTTGACCGCCGCAACGATCCGAAAAACACGGACTATCAGGCCTACGCAGGGATCTCCGCCGACGGCGGTTTGAGTTTCGAAAACGTGCAACTCACTTCCGCCTTCTCGGACCCGAACAAGGGAACGGAGACTCAGGGCATCGGCGATTACACTGGCAATACCTGGGACGGCCCCAATTACTTCGTCGCTGCGTGGTTGGATAACAGCGAAAGCTTCTACGACGAGGACTACGTCGGCGGCATCCGGCTGAAGTGAGGCTGGTCTATGTAGGCGCGGGCGTCCTCGCCCGCGCGGTTTCGAAGGAGATGACGTGAAGGCAGTCTATCGCGTGATCGGAATTGCGGCTGTTCTAACTTTGGCAACTGCTATCGCAGCAGGTCAAACGAGCAGCCCAGCCCGCGGCTCGGGCGGCCCCGGCTTGCTTTCCTGCTCGCCCGCGCCCTGTGTCTTGCCCCCGACGCAAGCCTCGGAAGGAGGTGCCGAGGTGGCAGACGCGCCGATCGTGGCCGACCCGTTGAACCCCGCACACCTTTTGCTGGGTAGCGACGACGCCAACTGTCAGTGGGGCGTCGGCTTTTTTACAACCTCGAATGATGGCTCCAATTGGAACCGGAGCTGCGCGACGCAGGGAATCGGTCCAAACTTCCCGAACGACAATCCCATGGTCGGCTATGACCGCAAGGGTGTGGCCTACGTTGCCGCAGTCTATTTTCACGAAGGCTACGGCACGGGGCTGGTAGCCATTCAGGGCTCAAGAGACGGAGTCAACTGGAGCGAACCGGTTATCGTGCTGGAGGAGGGCGAATTCCCCTACGACGCATGGCTCACAGTTGACACTAACGTGTCCAGTCCCTACCTCAACAGCCTGTACGTTTCAGCGATCGTGAACACCGGCGAGGACTACCGCTTGGACGTGTCGCACTCCAATGATGGTGGCGCAACCTGGCAATCAGTCGCCGTGATCCATGCACAGATTCCGCCAAAGATCGACCAGTACACCAACATGACGGTGGGCGGAGACGGCACCGTCTATTTGACGTGGATGTATTGCAACACCGGCCCATACAGCTGCGACAACCATCTTGGCTATATGGTGTTCTCTAAGTCGAGCGACGGGGGCAATACCTGGTCTACGCCGACGTTGATAACTACTGTCACCCTCTTGTCCACGCCGCTTCCTAACACCAACGTAGGCGTTACGAACATTCCTGTAGTAGGAGTGGACAATAGCGACGGGCTGTACGCTGGAAATCTTTACGTCGTGATGTACACGTGGACCGGAGCCTATATGCAAGTTCAGGTCGTCCGCTCGACGGATGGCGGCAATACTTGGTCGAAGCCGGTGCGGGTAGCTCCGGCGAGCGACACCCACGATCAGTTCTTCCCCTGGCTGTCGGTCAGCAGCACCGGGTTGGTGGGAGTGAGCTGGCTCGACCGCCGCAACGATCCGGCCAATATCGATTACCAGGCATTCGCCGCAATCTCCACGGACGGTGGGCAGAGCTTTCAACCCAACGTGCAGCTCACGACGAAGTTTTCCAATCCTAACAACAACGGTTATGAA
>DATHOQ010000055.1:0-29656 GCA_035484735.1 Terriglobales bacterium
GGATTCAGCGCCGCCGCCTCCAGCGCCTGTGTGATCGCCTCTCTGGTTTCGATGGGATCGATGATTTTGTCGATCCACAATCTGGCCGCCCCATACCGAGGATCAGTCTGCTCGTCATAGGTCCGCTTCACCGAATCGAACAGTTCTTTCTTTTCTTCGTCGCTCAGCTTCTTACCGCCGCGCTCCAGTTGCTTTACTTTGATTTCTACAAGTGTCCCCGCTGCGGAATCGCCGCTCATCACGGCATATCGTGCGGTCGGCCAGGCGAAAACAAAGCGCGGATCGTAAGCCTTGCCGCACATGGCATAGTGCCCGGCGCCGAAAGAACCGCCAACGATCACTGTGATTTTTGGCACCACGGAATTCGCCACCGCATTCACCATCTTGGCGCCAGCCTTGATGATTCCGGTCCACTCCGCATCGCGGCCCACCATGAATCCGTTGACATCATGAAAGAAGACCAGAGGAATCAGACTCTGATTGCAATCCATGATGAAGCGGGCGGCTTTCTCGGCGGATTCCGTGTAGATGACGCCTCCGAATTCCATTCGTTTATGCCCTTCATGGTCGGTGGCTTGGGCATGCAGTTTTTGATTGGCCACGATCCCGACAGCGAAGCCCCCGATGCGGGCATAGCCGCAGATCAGCGTCTTGCCATATTCCGCTTTGTATTCATCGAATCGGCTGCCATCGATGACGCGGGCAATGACTTCCCTCATATCGTACGGACGCCCGGGCGAGGAGTCATAGATGCCGTAAATCTCTTCAGCCGCCAGCGCCGGGTCTTGCGGTTTCTTGCGGTCCCAGGGAGACTGCCGCCGGTATCCCCACTTTTCGATAATGGAACGAATCCGCGTTATACAGGCTTCGTCATTCGGCTCGCGAAAATCCACGGTGCCGCTGATTGCGGAGTGCATGGCCGCTCCGCCCAATTCCTCGGCGGAGACTTTCTGTCCAATGGCGGCTTGCACCAAGGCAGGTCCAGCCAGAAAAAGTCCGCTGCCCTCAGTCATCAGCACGTGATCGCACATCACTGGAAGATATCCACCGCCGGCGACGCACATGCCCATAATCGCGGCGATCTGCGGGATGCCCATGGCCGACATTACAGCGTTATTGCGAAAGACACGGCCAAAGTCGTCGGTGTCGGGAAATACGTCTTCCTGTAGAGGTAGAAACACTCCCGCCGAGTCGACGAGATAGACCGTAGGAATCCGGTTTTCAATGGCCATGTTCTGCGCCCGGATAACCTTCTTCGAAGTCATAGGAAAAAAGGCGCCAGCTTTCACCGTGGCATCGTTAGCGATGATCATCACCAGCCGCGTGTGAATGCGTCCCAAGCCAGTGACCACGCCGGCCGCCGGGGCTCCGCCCCATTCTTCATACATGCCATAGGCTGCAAACGATCCCAGCTCAAAAAACGTTCCCGGATCCACCAGCAGGTTGATACGTTCGCGGGCGGTGAGGCGTCCTTTTCCGTGCTGGTTTTCGATGGCCTTGGCCCCCCCGCCTTCGCGAATTTTCTCCTCTTCATTGCGAACTTGCGAAACCATATCCGCCAGGTATCGCATGTTTGCTTCGAAGCGTGGCGAAGTAGGATCAATACGGGTTTCGAGCACGGGGGAAGTCTGGACCGAGCTGGTTTCTGTACGATCTGCCATGAAGAGAAAGCCTAGAGTTATTTACGGTATATCAGCGGAGCGTGAGTGCGCAAACCAGGAGGGACTGGCCGTGATTTCTTTGCCAAGGTCGACGACGATACCTACACGTTCGAAGTTGATGGCCAGGGGCGGGTCACTCCATGACTCTGCACGCCGATGGCAAAGACATCCCACTCAAGCGAATCGAGTAGGCAGACTACGGAAGACCCTTGATCAAGCTGACGTGACTAGGGTAATAACTGCGTGGCGGAGAAACTGCCGGCGGGTTTTCCCCCACACTCTGGCGGATGATATGATGAAAACGACAACTAGAACGGCGCGCCTCTCCGGCGTGCCGGGCGACACTCCTCAGTAGCTCAATGGCAGAGCATCCGGCTGTTAACCGGAGGGTTGTAGGTTCGAGTCCTACCTGAGGAGCCATTCTTTCAATCTGCTCGTGTGTGGTTCATCATTCACAGATAGCGAAACAGCATCATGAAGCCAAAATCCATGTGAGTCTGCTGGTGACAGTGAAATAACGTGGCTCCCGGGTTTGCGGCGACAAAATCGACTTCCGCTTCGCTATTTGCTTTCACTACTACCACGTCCTTGCGCAGCCCCGAGAGCGGCTTGCCGTCCAGGCTGGAGACCTCGAACGTATGGCGATGTAAGTGAATGGGATGATCGTCGCTACTCTTGTTCCGCATCACTAACCTGTAATGCTTGCCTTCTTTTAATGGAATTGTGTCCGTCTTCGAATACGACTTGCCATTGATCGTCCAATGGTCAATGTCCCCATGCCCGTGAAACTTCGACTCGAACACCAGAGGAACCCGCTCGTCCGGCTCCGCTGCCACTGGCGCCTTTCTTGCGAACGGCGCGTAATCCCACAATGTCTCTGGCGGATCGATCCACTTGGGTTCGCCCTGTTGGTTGTCATACTCCACGACCATTCCCATCCCAGCCTTGCGAACATCCTCCCGCGTCTCTCCCAGCACCCACACTCCGGGCCGATTCATCTCCACCAACAGATCAACCCGCTCCGCTGGGGCCAGTCGTACCGCCGGCACCTTCGCCGGGTGAGGCACCTCATTCCCATCCATGCCTACCACTGAGAATTCATGCCCGGCCAATGCCAGCCAATGCGTCGCTGTCGCACTGGCGTTCAGCACATGGAACAGCACCCTTTGCCCTTCGCGTACTTTAGTGGGATCATCATGCCCGAGCATGCGGTCATTGATTGTCGCGTAGCCATAAAAGGCATCCATGGACGCATCCCCTCCGCCTCCCATATACGCATTCCAGTCGTGCAGTGTAAGGAATATCTCCTGATCGTACGCACCTGGCTCATGTTTCGGCTCAATGTAGAAACATCCGAACTGACCGGTATACCCGCCACGCTTCAAGTCATGCCCGGCATAGGCGTGCGTGTGGTACCAGCGGAAACCCGCCGGCCGCGGCGTAAAACTGTAACGCCGTTGTCCGCCTGGCACAATCATGGGCGATCCTTCTTCCGCGGCGCCATCTTCCTCGGATGGAATCCACAATCCATGCCAGTGCACGATCTCGGGCACGTCCGTATGGTTCACAACATCAATCGTGATCGGCTTACCTTCCGGCCAGCGGATCAGAGGCCCAGGAACGCTCCCGTTGTACGCAACCGTGTGAACTATCTTCTTGGGCGCAATCTCCAGCCTGAGGGATGCAATTTCAAGCCGCACATCCGCGGGCGTCTGGGCCCACAACTTTGTCTTTGTCGCCGTACCCAGCAACGCGAGACTTGCTCCGATAAGAAAATCACGACGATCCATTTGCATGCAGGTCTTATTGAGTGCTCTCGGAACTGCCCGCTCGATGATGCGTCCAATCGAACCGTCGCCCCAGGATACCCTTCACGATCAGATGATCGGTACTAGCCGTCGCCCCAATTCCGACCCCAAAATTAATCTCCCAGTTCGGAGACACGTTCAGATCGATCGTAGGGAAAAACTGCTGCTCCTGATTATGCAACGAAGACACGCCCGTGATTGATCCGTAAGCAACGTAGTACTCCAGACCGCCAGAAATGTATTTGTTGAAGTCGTAGCTGAATTTCGCACTTGGCGAAAACCCCACGCCCTCCCGAACACTCGGCCCGTGGAAAGACCGCTCCAGCGCCGGATTCACGGCGAAATACCATCGGTCTATCTGCTTATCGATAATGGGGCGCAGTTCCATCGTCCAGGTGTCCTTTGAAAATGATGCCCGCTGATAACCAACCTCCATGGACAGGCTTACACCCACGGGCCAGTGCCAGCTATCGGGCGCTCTCACTCGCGGGCGTATATGATCGCCCACCCATTGCCAGCCGTCTCCATTGCGGGCGCTGGTGAAGATATAAAAGCCAACCTCGAACCAACTGTTCACTCCCTGAGTAATCTCAAACGTTTCGTGCTCGGCATGGTTGGTTGGATAAAGCCCCTCCGCAGTGAACCGTGAGCCGGGTGCCGGAAAACTGCCCTCCGCGGTGAAGTTGCTATGCAGTTCCAGCATCGTGGTTTTCGGGGCGACTGTTTCCGAACCGTAGACCTGGATTTCGTAGTTGTCCTGCGCCTTCGCCAGTTTTAGGTCGCTAAAAGCAAGGACTACCAAAATGAACGCACAATGCTTGGCGATGGCCTTCTGTGTCATCAGGAGTATTGTCTCCCAAGAACAGAGTTTTGAATGCTTGGGATAATCGCATTTGGGCTTCCAGAAGATCTACACAGTTTCCTCAAGAAATGGCAGTAATATGTTCCCGCAACTGTGATCCCGGTTTACGGCACGGACGTTTGAGATGTCTTTCTACAACAGCATGCCCGCGATGGCAGCTGACATCAGGTTGGCCATGGTTCCAGCGAGCATGGCGCGAAAGCCTAGTCGCGCCAGTTCGCCGCGTTTATTCGGGGCTAATGCGCCGATCCCGCCGATCTGAATTCCTATCGAACCGAAATTCGCGAAGCCGCAGAGTGCAAACGTGGCAATGGTGAACGAGCGGGGATCGAGCATGGCCCGTTGTGGCCCCAGCATGGAGAACGCGACGACTTCGTTGAGCGCCATGCGTGTGCCCAGCAGGTTGCCGACGGCCGCGCAGTCGCGCCAGGGGACCCCGACGATCCAGGCCACTGGAGCAAAAAGCGTTCCCAGAATCGTCTCCAAGCTGGAGGGGAACCAGGAAATTCCTACATGAGTCAGTCCGTTGTGGATGCCGCCTAGAATGCCGTTGGTTAGAGCTACTAGAGCGAGAAACGAAATCAGCATAGCCGCAATGTTGAGCGCCAAGTGCAAGCCGTCAGTGGTTCCGCGCGCGATCGCACCCAGCAGGTTCTCTTGTTTTTCGGCATCCACTTCTTCCTGGCTCATTACTACGCGGCCAGCCGTCTTTGGAATCTCGGTCTCCGGCACCAGCATTTTCGAAATCACGATCGCGCCCGGCGCGGTCATGATTACGGCGCTGAGAATATGTTTCGGCTCAACCCCGAATGCGATGTACGCTGCCATGATTCCCCCCGAGACGTGTGCCATGCCACTGGTCATGACTGTCATCAACTCAGAGCGAGTCATCTCCGGCAAAAAGGGGCGGATAGTGAGCGGGGCTTCGGTTTGTCCCATGAAAATGCTGGCGGCTACATTCAGCGACTCGGCGCCGCTGGCGCCCATGAAACGTGTCATCACTCGCGCGGCCTGACGCACCACGAATTGCATGATCCCGTAGTGATAGAGAACCGCGAAAAACGCAGCAATGAAGATGACTGTTGGCAGAACCTGAAAGGCGATATAAAAGCCAAGACGTCCTCCTGGCTTTCCCAGATCTCCGAACACAAATTGCGAACCGTACGAAGAGTAGCTAAGCAGGCGGTTGACTACATCGCCGGCTTTCTGGAAAATCGCGCGGCCGACCTCAACTTTTAATACGAATACCGCGAAAGTGAGCTGTAACGCCAGGCCCCAGGCGACAGTTTTGCCGCGGATGGCTCGCCGGTTGGTGGAAAACAGAAACGCCAGGGCCAACATGGTCAGAATCCCGAGAATGCCGGTGAGGCGGCCCATCCCTGTCTCCATGCCGCGATTTATCCAAGACGAGCCGCGGCGAAGTTTCGGGCCTGATTGTAAACCTTCGGAAGTGACTCAGGCAGGTGTTCTCAGTCGGTGCCGGGCGGTAGCACTTGGCGAAGCAGGTTCCAGTCGTTCATCACGTCAGTCTGCGAAGCGCGCGGAGGGTCGCTGGACCGTAGTTCTTCCCGCAGGCGGGCGGCCAGAAGTTCTTTTGCGAGATCGTGCGGAGTGCCATCGTTCAGAATGTTTTCGCGGGCGATGCCCACATCCACCCATTGCTCATCCATCTGCACGTGTAAACTGACGCGTCCGTATTCGTCGAGTTGAGGTTCGGAGTTGTTTTCAAGGTGCGCCCAGATTTTTTCTGTCTTGCGGGCCTTCAGTTCTGGATTTGCCTCGGCCAGCGCACTATTAAGTTCGTGCTGGTAGCTGCGGCGGTCCGCGGTTGCCATAGGAGGCTCGGGCGGTTGTCCTGGCGCCAGCACCAGCGCGTTCTTCTTGGGATCGAATCTGCCTCCGCCGCTGACGTAGGCGGCTGCCATGGCGCCTACAGCTATAGGTTCGAAGATAGCCACCGGCACGACGTATTTCTTCGACTTCAACAACGATTCCACGACCCCGTGCACGGAAGTGCTGCGCGGCACACTGCCCGGTACCTGGGGAATTACGAAGCTGGAAGATTGCAGCTCGGGGTGGTGCACACTGAACCTCACCAGCAGTTTGGCAATGTGCTTGGGGGTGGTGATGCCCATGTCCGCAATCAGATTGCGATGCAGCGTCCTGGGATAGTAAAAGTTGATGACTCCGCGCGCGAAGTCGGCGCAATTGTGTGCCAGCAGATTGAAGTGTGACTTATTGTTTCGCTCGTTGTATACGCGGATGAACTGATCATCACGCTGGGCGCTGGTCTCGATCTGGTAGCCATAAATCGTCCGGTCGTAGGACGATCCCACTAGTTGGGTCCAGTTTCCGCTGGGCGGCTCGCCGTTGGGTTCGTCGGGCGCGATCTCTTCCAGATACGTCTTCCGATACTGATTGCGGAGAAAGGCAACCACCTTGGGATTCACGAAGAGCGGAACGTCGTCTGGCTCCGCTACCGCATAAAGATAGGGAATCAGAGGAATGGCAATCCAGTCGTATCCTGAAATCTTGTTATAGCGACTGATCACTACACCGGTTTCACCCGGCAGGCAACGCCGTAACCGCACTGGCGTTTCCGCGCATACGCGGTCCAAATAGACTGCGGCATGGCCGGTCGCTGTGAAGGCACCAAAATGGCCATAAGGCTCTTCCAGCAGCAGGGTTGCGTCCCCGTGCGCCTTGGGCAAAAGCAACAGAAACAATAAAAGCGCAAAGGTTTGCAGTAGCCGAAATGGAGTGCGAACGGACATAATCCTCTTAACCTTAAACTCGGGTTTGCCATGCCAGTTGCGCGAACCGTGTACTTTCGGTGACGAAGGTAACGCGCTCAAATGCGAGCCCTAGGCACGCTTAAGAGGCAGCACGACAAATCTAGTGATTAGATGTGCAGGGCGGGTCCGGCGCTGCCCGTGTAAGTTATTAAGGAATAAGGTGTATGCGGAAGGTTTGTATCATGTAGGGCGTGGAATCCCCACGGGCTAATGTGAATTGCCAGCCAGTTCATGGACGAGGCTGTTGACAAACGCTTTAGCGTCGCCGAACAGCATCAGGGTGCGATCAAGGTAGTAGAGCGGGTTGTCGATGCCGGCGAAACCTGGACTCATGCCGCGCTTGATGACCATCACGGTGCGGGCCTTGTCCACGTCGAGAATCGGCATACCGAAAATTGGGCTGGATTGGTCGGTGCGAGCGGCTGGGTTGGTGACATCGTTAGCGCCGATGATGAGTGCGACATCGGTCTGGGGGAAATCACCATTGATGTCGTCCATCTCGATGAGTTTGTCGTAGGGGATGTCGGCTTCCGCGAGCAACACGTTCATGTGTCCGGGCATGCGTCCGGCGACGGGATGAATAGCGAAGCGGACATCAACGCCGCGTTTGGTAAGGGCGTCATAGAGTTCTCGAACTTTGTGTTGCGCCTGGGCGACGGCCATGCCGTAACCGGGGACGATGACCACGCGGTTTGCGGCCGCGAGAATGCCGGCAGCTTCCTCGGCAGTGGCGCTGCGAACCGTTTTCTCTTCCTGGCCCGCTGCGGCCGCAGGTTGTACTTGTCCGAAGGCGCCGAACAATACATTGGTAAACGAACGGTTCATGGCCTTCGACATGATGACGGACAGAATGAAACCCGAAGATCCGTCGAGCGCGCCGGCAATAATCAGGAGCTTGCTGTCGAGAACGAATCCCATGGCGGCGGCGGATAGACCGGCATAGGAATTGAGCAGCGAGATGACCGTCGGCATGTCAGCCCCACCGATGGGGATAATCATGAGCACACCGAAAATCAGCGGGATTATCACCATCACCGGAAACACCATGCGCGCTCCCGGATGCAGCACCAGATAGACGGCCAGCCCGACGGCGATGGCAAGGAAGAAGAGATTGACGAAGTTTTGCCCCTTATAGGTGATGGGCCGTTGCGGCAGCAGTTCCTGCAACTTACCCGCGGCCATCAGGCTGCCGGTGAAAGTCAGGGAGCCGAGGATCACTTCCATCGACAGCACCGACATCATGAAGGGCGGAACGTTCGGAGTTCTCAAGTAGAATTCCGCAGTGCCGACCAGGGTGACGCAGAGTGCGCCAAACGCGTGGCTTAGCGCGGTCCGCTGCGGGACGGCGGTCATGTGCACAAAGCCGAGGGGAACGCCGATTCCCGAGCCGATTACGAGAGCAATCACGATCCACTTGTAGTCCACAATGCCGTGGTGCAACAGGGTCCCGCCAATGGCCAGCAACATCCCCAATTCGCCGGCCCAGATCCCATGGCGGGCAGTGCGCGGCGAACTCATGAACTTCAGCGACAGAATGAAAAGGGCGCTGGCGATGAGATAAACAACCTCAAGCAGAAGTTGATTGCCCGCGAGATCGGTCATGGTTTTGTGGGACGGCTGGTCTTGAACATTTTGAGCATGCGATCGGTGATGAGGAAGCCGCCGACTACGTTGCTGGTGGCGGCGATGACGGCTACCACGCCGAGTACGAACGAGAGGTTGCTTTTATGTTCACCCACCAGCACGATGGCGCCGACCACGGCGATCGCGTCCAGCGCATTGGTCAGCGACATCAGGGGAGTGTGCAGCAAAGGCGAGACGCGCTTGATGATTTCGAATCCGATGAAGCCCGCCAGCATAAAGACGAACAAGCCATTAAGTAATGCCGAACTCATCGTGCCTCCTGAGGACAGATTGCTCCGTCTGCTTCCAGATCAAATTACTTTGCTCCCTGCGCGGCCAGTTCTGGCAGGGCGAAGAACTCTCGCACCCGCGAGTTGACGATTTCACCGTCGCGGGTCAACAGCGTCTCGCGGATAATATCGTCTTCCGACGCAGGGCGCATTTTGCCGTCCTTCACCAGATTCAATAGAAACGACGTGAGATTGCGGGCGTACATCTGGCTGGCATGATAGGGAACTTCGCTTGCCACGTTGGTGCGGCCAATGATCGTGACACCGTCCGCTACGATAGTTTCGCCGGGGCTCGTAAGTTCGCAATTGCCTCCGCGCTCCGCCGCCAAATCGAAAATCACCGAGCCCGGCGCCATCCCTTTGACCATGTCTGCAGTGACCAGTACCGGGGCTTTCTTGCCGGGGACGACGGCGGTGGTGATGACCACGTCGCTTTCGGCAATCACGCGCCCCAGAAGCTCACGCTGCTTGGCGTAGAAGGTTTCGTCCTGCGCTGTACCGTAACCGCGAGCGTCCTGCGCATTCTTGGCCTCGATCGGCAGTTCGACAAACCGGCCACCCAGGCTCTGCACTTGTTCTTTGGCTGCGGGCCGCATGTCGTAAGCCGAAACTACAGCCCCAAGGCGGCGAGCGGTAGCGATGGCTTGCAGTCCGGCGACTCCGACACCAATGATCAGAACGCGCGCCGGCGTGACTGTACCGGCGGCGGTGGTCATCATGGGAAAAAGCCTGGGCAGGGTATCGGCGGCAATCAGCACCGCTTTGTATCCGGCGATGGTCGCCATGGAGGAAAGCGCGTCCATGCTCTGAGCCCGAGTGGTTCGCGGCATTAACTCTACGGCGAATGAGGTCACACCGGTCTGTGCAATCTGCTGCAAGATTTCCGGCGAGTCCAGCGGTTGCAGAAATCCAATCAGGATCTGCCCGCGACGCAGTAACGGCAGGTCGGCTTTTCCGGCAACATCGTCAGGGCCGTAGCAGAGAACTTGCGCCACGATGTCGGCGCCGGCGAAAACGGAGTCGCGATCCGGGAGGATTTTCGCGCCTTTGTCCAGATAGAAAGCGTCTGGATATCCGGCTTGCTCTCCCGCTCCGGCTTCCACCACAACCTGAAATCCAGCTTTCGCCAGATTCGTGATCACCGCGGGAACGAGGGCCACACGCCGTTCACTAGGATAACTTTCTTTGGGCACACCAATAATCACGAGATCATCTTTCCCATGCCGGGTAGGCCAAACGCAATATTGTAGCGGAAGAACGCGCGGGAAACAGGTGACGAAGTTGGAGCAGGGTCGGTCTCAGTCAAACCAGATCGAAATTGCCGGCCTACTGGTGTTTTGTGAGTTCTGCGCGTGGCGGTGATTCGCCGGACGGCGCGCCGTCTTTCGCGGGTTCAGCGACCTTTTCCGCGTCATCTGGCTTTGCGTCCATGTTCTGCACGATGACGGAAATTCGCCGGTTCGATGCGTCGAGGGGAGCGTCAGCTTTGCGCAGCATCTGATCGGCAAAGCCGCGAATCTGCGAGACCTGGCTGACCCCCAGGCCGTTTTGTTGCATGAGGCGGCGCGCGGCATTGGCGCGGTCGGCGGAGAGTTCCCAATTACTGTATCCGGATTTACCCATGTAGGGTTTGGCATCGGTGTGTCCCTCGATAGAGACGTGGTTGGGAAACTTACCCAACTCGTTTGCCAGCAGGGACAGCAACTGCTTTCCGTTCTCAGTAGGCGTGGCGCTGCCGAGATTAAAGAAGGTGCCGTTCTCAGTTTCGATCAGCTCGATACGCAACCCTTCCGGGGTTATCTTCACTTCGATCTGGTTCTTCAGTTTGTCGAAGTTGCTCATCTGCCGAATGCGTTTCTCCAGTTCCTCCTTCAGCTTGGGAATGTCGTCTTTAGAGATGGGCAGGCTGGTGCCGCTTCCGGTCATGTTGGTTCCAGCATTCTTTGCCGACCCCATCGGGTCCCGAAAATATCCGCCGACCGCTTCCTGGATTTTCTTGCTGCTGTTCAATAGCCAGAGCACGATGAATAGCGCCATCATGGCGGTGACAAAGTCTGCGTAAGCGACTTTCCACGCACCGCCGTGATGGCCCCCGTGTCCGGCCTTCTTCTTAACGATGATGATGGGACGTGCGCCTTCCATGAGTCCTCTCCTGTTTAAGCGGAAGCCGCGGCTGCGGCCGGTGCCGCTTCCGCCCCGCCACCGCGACAGAGTGTCTCTACTTCCTTAAACGAAGGGCGAACGTGGCCCGGGATGGCTCGCCGGGCAAACTCGACCGCCATAATGGGGGCTGAGCCTTTGAGGAACGAAATCATTACCACCCGCAAGACGTGTAGATAGGCGCTTTCCTCTTCGGCGATTTTGCCCATATTGGAGGCAATCGGTCCGACCAGGCCGTAACAGAGCAGAATTCCGAGGAAGGTGCCCACCAGCGCCGCTGCTACCTTGTGTCCGATTTCCTCTGGCGGCCCACCCAGCGCCCCCATGGTGATGACTACACCCAGGACTGCGGCCACGATGCCAAGGCCGGGCAGAGAATCGGCCATGGTGCTCAATGAAGAAATCGGCAGATTGGCGGAATTGTGGTGGACTTCGAGATCCAGATCCAAGAGTTGGTCGAGATCGAAGGCCTCAACGCCGCTGATAGCCATGCGCAGGGTGTCACAGAAATAGTCGCAAGTGTGGTGGTCCTTGATAAAGAATGCGTATTTCGAGAGGATGGGACTTTTGTCCGGCGCTTCGACGTCATTTTCCAGGGTCATTAATCCTTCGCGGCGAGCTTTGTTAAGAAGTTCGTAGACCATCTTCAAGGAATCGAGATAGCGCTGTTTGGTAAATTTTGATCCGGTAAAGACTCCTAGAATTCCTCCCACAATTTGTTTAAGGATGTGAAGCGGGTTGGCGATGAGCACGGTACCCAAAGCAGCTCCTCCGATGATCACCAACTCGGCGGGCTGCATCAGCACCTTCAGCGGGCCATGCTCCATCAAGTATCCGGCGATCACGCATCCGAAGACAACCACGATGCCAATAATGGCGAACATAAAGATTTCTAGCTCCCGGAACTTTGGTCGCGGGCCGATGTTCCCGCTCCGGCGGCAGATTTTTTATCAGCGGGCACCGGTTTCAGCGAATGCTGCGCCCGTTCCACCAGAGATCCCACCGTATCTCCCATATCGGCACCGGCAAATCCGATGGAAGTAACGATCGACAGTTGTTCTCCCCACCAGTGAATGCCCGCTCCCGCGACGAGCTTCTGCAACCGCTCGCTGGCTATTTCCGCGCCCCGCCCGCCACAGTTCGGTAGAACTGCCAGGAATTGGTCCTCACCCCAATGGCCCAAGACATCGCTGGGACGAAGACTGTTGCGCAAAGTCTCGGCAACCACTCTCAGCATGGTGTCCGTGGCTTGTCTTCCATAGGTGGAACGCAAGTGCTCGAAACGGTCGAGTTGCAGGCACATGATGCCGAAGGGCACATGGTACTCGGCGAGGCCGGCAAGATTCTCCCGGAGATGAAATTCGACAAAGCCGTGATTGGCCACGCCGGTGGTTTCGTCCACACCGCTCGTGGGTACGGGAGGGCGGCGGTCACGCGCTGTTCTCGCGGTTGCGTGCGGCTCCTCGAAACTTCCAACTAGGTAATTCACCGCACCCTGTGGGTTGCGGACAGGGTTGATCCGGAACACTACCGCCACCGGGTGCCCGTTCTTGTGGCGCAAGGACAAACGCAGTTCCTGCTCGCGACCATCGATCGAGCTCTCCTGGAACGGGCATTTCTTTCCACACCCAGGGCAGCATTGCCCGTCGCACTGCGCCAGAATGTTTTCCCGCTGGGAGTGGCCGATCACCTCGTAACGCCTGTGGCCGGTGATGCGCTCCGCGCTCTGGTTCCAAAACAGAATCGTCCCATTTCGATCTTCGATGTAAACGCCCACCGGCAGGCTATCCAAGACCGCCCGGAAGACCTCTGGGTCCCGAACTTCAGACATGACGCTGCCTAGACATCCACAGTTTTCATCGTCGGCGGAGGGTACTAACTTCAACCTGCGTTTGCTGTGAGACGAGGGCCAGTAACCTGTCCGAAGTAAAGAAAAACCTCATCTCGCCGAAAGCAAGTAGAGGATCGTAGATGAGCGTCAGCGTCGATGAAGAGGACTCTAGAAGAGCTGAAAGGATGAGGCTCAGCCAGGGAAATACTCTCGCCGGGGCGTTTTCTATATTTCTGACTGCGGGGCGTCGGCGAGCTCGCGTAGCTACCTCACTGTCTATGCTGCTGCTGCCTGCGAGCAGTGTTGCCCAGCAGCTTCCATCGGACCTGAGTGCAGCAAGCTTGGAAGAGCTAAGCAACATCCAGGTTTACAGTGCTTCGAAGCACTTGCAAAGCACCAGCGACGCGCCGGCGTCAGTTACGGTCATCACCTCGGACGAAATACAGAAATATGGCTATCGCACCCTCGCCGACATTCTAGAGAGTGTTCGCGGTTTTTATATCACCAATGATCGCGATTACAGCTTCGTTGGCGTGCGCGGCTTCGGACGCCTGGGAGACTCGAACAACCGCATTCTGGTACTGATCGACGGTCACCGGATCAACGACAACGTTTTCGGCGAACCCTACTTGGGCACTGAATTCCTGATTGACGTGGACCTGTTGGAGCGCGTTGAAATCATTCGCGGCCCCAGTTCCTCCCTCTATGGCGCCGATGCCTTTTTTGCCGTGATAAATGTAGTTACTCGCAAGCCGCCACAACTGAAGGGATTGGAACTTGCATTTGCGCCCGCCAGTTTTGGGGCCTACCAAGGCCGGGCCAGTTATGGCGGCCAATATCGGGGAGTGGACATGCTGCTCTCCGGCACCTTCTACAACAGCCAGGGGCAGACTCTATTTTTTCCGCAGTTCGACAGCCCTGTAACCAATTACGGGGTCACACGAAACACGGATTACGAAAGCTACCAGCACATCTTGGCCACCGTCAACTTTCACGGATTCACTCTTCAGGGATTGTTCAGCGCGCGCGACAAGGGAGTCCCTACCGCCTACTACGGCGCTTTGTTCAATGATCCGCGCACCCAGAACTTTGACTACCACCAGTATTTCGATCTCAGTTACCAGCATTCGATTGGCGAGAAGTGGGACCTGACGGCGCGAACATCCTATGACCAAGCCCGCCTGCAAGCGCCGGTTGCGTACTCCACCGGGCTGCCCAATGGCTCGACATGCTAAGCCTTAGCCACACCGTCATCGAAACCGTTCCTCTAAGCTTCGTTCCGTCCCCGTCGCGGCAGCAATCCGGAGCCGCCCTCTGGCTGACACTCGCGCTCTTCACCGCGAGCAGTGTCGCCCAGCAGTCTCCGCCGGACTTGGGTGCAGTAAGCCTGGAGGAACTGGGCAACATTCAGGTTTACAGCGCCTCGAAGCACATGCAGAGCACGCACGACGCGCCCTCTTCGGTTACAGTCGTCACCGCTGATGAAATCCAAAAATACGGCTATCGCAGCCTGGCCGACATACTGCGTAGCGTACCCGGCTTTTATGTCACCTATGATCGCGATTACACCTTTGTCGGAGTACGCGGTTTTGGGCGCCTGGGAGACTGGAACAGCCGCATCCTGGTCCTGATCGATGGCCACCGCAGCAACAACAACGTACTTGGCCAAGCCATGATGGGGAATGAGTTTCTGGTCGATGTAGACATGATCGAACGGGTAGAGATCGTTCTGGGACCCAGTTCTTCTCTGTACGGCGCGAATGCCTTTTTCGCCGTCATCAACGTCATTACCCGTACCTCTCAGCAAGTGAAAGACTGGGAACTTTCTTTTCAGACGGGAAGCTTTGGCACCTACGAGGGGCGAGCGACTTATGGCCATCAATTTAACGGCCTGGGAGTTCTTCTCTCCGGCACTTTCTATGACAGCCAGGGGCAGACGCTCTTTTTCCCTCAGTTCGACACTCCTGCCAACAACAACGGCATTACCAGCGACACCGATTACGAATCCTACGAGCACATTCTGGCCACGCTTACCTTTCACGGTTTCACCCTGCAAGGATTGTTCAGCACGCGCGACAAAGTAGTTCCGACCGCCTATTTTGAAGCGGTGTTCAACGATCCCGCCGACTATAACGTCGACAGCCATCAATACGTCAATCTCGGATACCAGCACCTGATCGAAAAATGGCAACTGGACGCGCACACGAGCTATGACCAAGCGCGGTTGCAGGGGCCGGTGCCAGAGATGCCGCTCATTCCCGGCGATCCGATTGTGCTGGATACCTTTTCGTTCCGGGGAAATTGGTGGACGGGGGAAGTGAAAATGAGCCGCGATCTGTTTGAACAAAACCACGTGACGTTCGGTTCGGAGATTCGAGATAACCTGCGCCAGGATCAGGGCGACTTGGTGAACCCTCCCAACGCGTTCACTCATGATCTGAACAGTTCGTTGATTGCGGCTTTCTATGCTCAGGATGAACTTGCCATTACCAACCGCCTGACGCTCAATGCAGGTTTGCGTTACGACCACTATTCCACTTTTGGAGGAACTACCAACCCACGCTTGGCGCTCATCTATCGCCCTGCTGAGAAAACCACGTTCAAGCTGCTCTATGGCAAGGCTTTCAGTGCACCCGACGTTTATGAAATCACACCGGACTTCGGAAGTTTTTATGACGACAACCTGAAACTCGAACCCGAGCACATTAAGAGTCTCGAAGCGCGAGTAGAGCAAGGATTAGGACGATATTTCCAGCTTTCGAGCGGTGTGTATCGCAACCGAATTGACGATCTCATCACGCTGGTCTCCGTTCCGGGCGACGGAAACTTCCAGTACCAGAATGCTGGCAGTGCAGAAGCCACGGGAATGGACGTCGAGGTCATTGGGCATGCGGTCAACGGCGTGCAGGGCAAGGCCAGCTTCGATTATGTCGATGCGCACAACGACGGTGTCGGGGACTTGCCGCTGGATAACTCTCCCCGTCATATGGCGAAGTTGAATCTGATCGCTCCGCTGGTCCATCAACAATTGTTTGCCAGTGTGGAAGGTCAGTTCTTGGGGAGACGCCTCACGCTGTTGCAGGATTCCGTGAGTAGCTATCAGGTCTTCAACTTCACGCTCTTGGGACACACGCTGGGAAAACACCTGGACATTGGCGCCAGCGTCTTCAATGTTCTGGATAAGAAATACTTCGATCCCGGACGTCCCGAGGACCCCGAAGATGCCATTCAACAAGACGGAAGAAGTTTCCGGGTCAAGGTTACGGGCAGGTTTTGAAGTTCTTAAACCAAACCGGCGCCGTTCTGAAGGAGAAACACAACTTTGAAACCGCGCGATGCCAATAACGATAGTTCCAGGTGGGAGTTTTTCCGCCATGCTTGAGCGAAGCCGCCTGGTGCGACGCTGGAAACGGTCCCTCCTCGGTGTCCTGCTGTGTTTATTGGCCGCAGTGGCCCAGGCCCAGTCAGCCACCGAGTATCAGGTCAAGGCGGCTTTCTTGTTCAACTTCGCAAGATTCGTGGAATGGCCAACCGACGCCTTTCCCAGCGCCGATTCGGCGCTGCAAATCTGCGTGCTTGGCCAGGATCCTTTCGGCCGTGACTTCGAGCAGGTGATTGTGGACAAGACCGTAAACGGTCACCGCATTGAAATTGCGCATCCTGACGGCGTACCTCAAGCTCGCGCTTGCCAGATTCTTTTCATCTCAGCTTCGGAGACGGCACACTTGCGCACGATTCTCACTGGTCTTAAAGGTGCCAGCGTACTCACCGTCGGGGATGTCCCGGGGTTCGCCATCCTGGGAGGAGTCATAAATTTTGTGCTGGATGATGGGCGGGTGCGGTTCGAAATCAATGTCAAGGCCGCCGAACTCGACCATCTGAAGATCAGCGCCCGGCTGCTGACTGTGGCCAAGGTGGTGCTGAGTGGCGAGCGCGAAGGAAATTAGTGAGCCCGATGCGGAACATGTCGATCGGACGCAAGCTGACCATGATCATCGTGGCCATCAGCGGGCTGACGTTGTTGCTGGCTTGTCTTGCCATCGTCGTCTACGACATTGTCGAACTGCGGCGGGGTATGGTAAGTGACACGTCCACTCTGGCCAACATGGTGGCCGAAAACAGCACTGCCGCCCTGACTTTCCATGACGCCCAGGCCGCGAAAGAAGTGTTACGGTCGCTGCATACCCAACCGCATGTGACCGCGGCTTGCCTCTACACTGCCGAAGGCCAGCCCTTCGCCATCTACGACCGCAACGGGGACCGCCAGTTTTCGCCGCCGCCGCCACGCAGCGACGGAAGCTTCTTTGAAAACGGGCGGCTTCTACAGTTTCGCCCGGTCCGGCTGGGCAAGGAGATCATCGGCACGGTGTATGTGGAGTCGGATTTCTCGGAAATGCAGGCCCGCTTGCGGGCCTACCCTCTGGTAATCGGCTTTGTGCTTCTGCTTTCCTGCGGCGCGGCCTTGCTGATGGCGGCCCGGTTGCAGAAACTGATTTCGGGTCCCATTCTCGGGCTGCTACAGGCGACCCGCGAAGTCTCCGCTCAGCAAAACTATGCTTTGCGCCTTCCGGTGGCCGGTAGCGATGAGGTTGGGCTGCTCATGACCGGCTTCAACGAGATGCTCTCGCAAATCGAAAGCCGGGATGTCGAGTTGCAGCGTCACCGGGACACGCTGGAAGAAGAAGTCGCCCGCCGGACTGCCGATCTGATGACCTTGAACATCCAGATGGTAGCAGCCAAGGATACCGCAGAGTCCGCCAGCCGGGCGAAGAGTGAATTTCTGGCCAATATGAGCCACGAAATTCGCACTCCGATTAACGGCATCATGGGCATGACCGAACTCACCCTGGACACCGAACTCAATCAGGAACAACGCAGTTATCTGCTCTTGGTGAAATCTTCGAGTGAGGCCCTCTTGAGCGTGATCAATGACATCCTGGATTTCTCCAAGGTGGAGGCAGGCAAACTAGAGCTCGAAACCATCGAGTTCGATCTGGCGGCTTGTGTGGGCGAGATTATGAAAACCATGGCGCTCCGTGCCCACGAAAAAAATCTGGAACTGGCCTACGACGTCAGCCCCGACGTTCCTTCGCATCTCAACGGTGACCCCGGCAGGCTACGGCAGATATTGACCAACCTGGTAGGAAACGCCATCAAGTTCACTGACAACGGGCAGGTGTTGGTGGAGATTGAATCCCATCCCCAGGGAGACGCTAGCGCGGAACTGCACTTCAAGGTAAGCGATACCGGGGTCGGTATTCCTGACGACAAGCGGGAAGTCATTTTCCAGGCGTTCGCGCAAGCCGACAACAGCGTCACACGCAAGTACGGGGGCACCGGTTTGGGTCTGGCCATCACCTCACGCTTAGTGGAAATGATGGGCGGAAAAGTTTGGGTGGAAAGTGAGATAGGAAAGGGGAGCACCTTTCACTTCACTGCACAGTTTGGCGTGGCTGAGCCCAAAGCGGTGGAACTGCCCGCCCTGCCGCAGGAACTCAAGGACGTGCCGGTTCTAGTCGTGGATGACAACGAAACCAACCGTCGCATTCTGCATGGCATGGCGTTGCAATGGAGAATGCGCCCCACCGGTGCTGCCAGTGGCCCAGAAGCCCTGGCGGCCCTCAAAGCAGCCCAGGCTCGGGGAGAACCGTTCCGTGTGATTTTGACGGATGGCCGCATGCCGGGGATGGATGGATTCGAGTTCGTGACAGCAGTGCAGCGCGATTCAACCCTCACCGGTTCTGACATTCTCATGCTGACCTCAGCCGGCCAGCCAGGCGAGGGAGCACGCTGCCGCGACCTGGGCATCGCCGCCTATCTGCTCAAGCCCGTGCTCAAGGACGATCTGCTGGCCGCACTGCTAGCGGCCCTCGGCAAGCATGCCGAGGCCACCGGACCTGCCTCGTTGGTGACGCGTCACAGCTTGCGTGAAGCCCCGCGACGTCTCCAGGTGCTGGTCGCCGAAGATAATCCGGTGAACGAAGCCGTGATCGTACGGGTTTTGGAAAAGATGGGGCACGCGCCCACCATGGCGCACAACGGACGAGAGGCGTTATCGCTCGCCACCAACAGCAAGTTCGACCTGGTTTTTATGGACGTGCAAATGCCAGAAATGGATGGTCTGGCGGCCACGAGGGCGATTCGGGAGAGCGAAAAACGCAGCGGTGCCCATTTGCCAATCTTTGCCATGACTGCACACGCCATGAAAGGTGATCGCGAACAGTGCCTGGCGGCGGGAATGGATGGTTACATCACCAAGCCCGTGCGCTTTAGCGATATCCAGCAGGCGCTTACCGGGGTGGCGACGCAACTTCGCTCCCTGGCTGCGCCCGCAGCGACCAGTTCCTGGGACAAGGCGGCCGCGCTGGATCGCGTTGAAGGTGACGAGGAGCTGTTACAAGACATCTGCCGGATTTTTCTCGAAGAATCACCCAAGCTGATGGCCCAGCTACGGCAAGCGGTGGCGGAGGGCGATCCTGAAGCGGTGTTGCGCGCCGCCCACAGTTTGAAGGGGGAAAGCGGTTATCTGGGAGCTGCCAATGTTTCCCAGATGGCGAAACAACTGGAGACCATGGGCCGCGACCGCCAGCTCTCGCGGGCTTCAACCATGCTCGAGCAGCTGCAGGGTGAAATGGCACAGCTGAGTTCCGCAGTGCGGCAAGCTACCGGAGTACATCGGTGAAAGCATTCATCAAGGCTCTCGACACCAGTCCAGATTCCGGTGAGACGGAGTCGAATCTCAATTCTGTTCTGGTGGCCGAGGATGATCCAATTTTTCTGCGCATTCTCCAAAGTTGGTTTCAAAAATGGAGCTACCGCGTCACTGCGGTAAAGAACGGGGTCGACGCGTGGGAAGCTTTGCAGCAACCTACGGCACCGCCTATGGCCGTTCTCGATTGGATGATGCCGGGCATGGACGGGATTGAAGTCTGCCGCAAGATCCGCGGGCGCAAGCAAGGCCCTTATTGTTACGTTCTGTTGCTTACCGCAAAAGACGACCGCGAGGACGTGGTCGCAGGCCTGGATGCGGGGGCGGATGACTACCTGACCAAGCCCTTTGACGTGGACGAATTGCGGGCCCGGGTGCGCGCCGGCAAACGCATTCTGGAACTGCAAGCCGCTCTTATCCGCGCGCACGATACTTTGCAATACGAGTCTGCTCACGATGCGCTTACCGGACTTTGGAACCGGGGAGCGATCATCGGATTTCTGAAGAACGAAGTCGAGCGTCAGCAACGGTCAAGCCAGCCGCTGGGAGTAATGATGGCCGACGTTGACCATTTCAAGAAGATCAATGATACCTATGGACATCTAGTGGGAGATACAGTGTTGAAGGAAGTGGGGCGCCGTCTGGCGGAGGGAGTCCGCACTTACGATTCGGTGGGTCGCTATGGGGGAGAAGAATTTCTCGTCATTGTCCCCGGCTGCGGGCCGGCGGACTTGGCCGCCAGCGCCGAGCGCCTACGCCGCTCGATTGCGGAGTCCAAATTTGTAACCAGCGCCGGGCCTCTCGCAGTCACTCTCAGCATTGGTATTGCTTCCGGCTGTGAAGATGGTGAGCAACCTCAGAGCAGCGAGATGTTGTTGCGCGCAGCCGATACCGCCCTTTACGCCGCTAAGGCCGAAGGACGCAACCGGGTGGGAGTGGCTCCAGCCGCTCAATCCGTTGCCCATGGCGGTTAATTCGTCCTTACTCCGGAAAGATTCACCCAGGTGTGATGAATCCATGATCAGCCGAATGGCGATCCCATAGCACGACCGTGGGTCATACTGGCACGGACGGGCTATTCCCAAAAAGCGAAATCGCACTTAAGGTCGTAAGTGAGCAGTTCTGGGGGAGGGCTGCCCGGGCGTCCAATGACTCGAAAGAGTCGGGACGCCTGTTAATTTTTGCGGCCGATTCTTGGCACCCGGGTTGGGCAACTTCCGGCCTGAGCGGAGGCCATCAGTAAGTTGAGATCGTAAAATTCACCGTGATACGCGCTTCGGTCTCTACCGCTTGACCTGCCTGGTAATACGGTTTGAAGTGCCACTGCTTTACCGCCTCTCGGGCTGCGGCGGCGAGAATGGTGGGTCCGCTGACCACGTGCAGGTCCTCGATGTGTCCTGTCTTGTCAATTAACGCCTGTAGCACCACCGCCCCTTGAACCTTCATTTGCTTGGCCAGCAGCGGATAACTTGGCTGCACCGGGCGCGTCACTCTTTCGGCGATATTTGAAGAAAGGCTTACGTGCGCGTCCGCATTGCCCTCCGGAACAGATGCAGAGGTGGTGGTCTCCCCACCGGCTGCGGCGGGCTGCATCTCTACTTTGACGGAGCTGTTGGACGCAGCCAGAGACTGACGCTGGTTGCCGGCAACCACCTCGACATCCAGCGGAGGCAGTACAGCCCGATCCGTAGCCGAGATCATCGGAGCGGCAGGGGCTTTGTCTGTTGCCGGCGAGACTCGTGGAGTTGGCCGCTTCTTGGCAGTCGAAGGAGCAGTAGCGGATGGCGCGGTGGTTTCCGCAGCAGGGATCGACGGAATGGGGCCGGGCGCACTTGGCGCAGCACTCTGAACGCTCTGATTGCCGGACTCCGATTCGGAGCCGGATGAGAACCACAATTCGCGGTCTTTGATGAAGACGATCACTACCGCGATCAGCAGAACCGCCATGGCGAGCAGCATGCGGCGACGCTGTTTCGCGTCGGTTCTTGGCGCCGGCGGAAGGCCTTGCGCTTCGAGGTGGCTGTCGTCTTTCAGGGTGATGGGCATAGGCAATTCTCCCCGCAGGGGCGAATCGCCATAAGTATGCCCTGAAACCCTTACAAACGCCACTGTCGGTTGGGCGGTATGCCGGAGGAGGACCTCAGCAGGCTAGTTGGTCGCGGGTGAGCTTCAGGCCATTCAGATTGCCGAGGACGGTGACGGCGACGGAATCGGTATGGAAGAACTCGTTGGCCAAGGCCTGTAGTTCCTCGGCGGTGACGCTTTCGATTTTCTCCAGTAGTTCGTCCATGCTGTAGAAGTGGTCGAAATACATCTCCTGCCGGGCGAGGTTCGACATGCGCGCCGTCGAGGACTCGAGCGACAGCATCAGACTGCCTTTTAACTGGTCCTTGGAGCGGCGCAGTTCCTCTGCCGGCACGGATTCGGATTTCAGATTTCGAAATTCAGACACAATACACTGCACCACTTTGGCGGCGGACTCTCGTGAAGTGCCGGCGTACACGGAGAGGCACCCGGTGTCGCGATACGGACTCAGGTCGCTGTAGATGGCGTAGGCCAGTCCCTGCCGCTCACGAATATTCTGGAATAGACGCGAACTCATCCCTCCGCCGAGCAGAGTGTTGAGAATATAAGAAGCGTGGCGTCGCTCATGGGCAATGGGATGGGACGGAACACCCACGCAAATCTGTACCTGCTCCAGCGACTTCTTGTTGCGCATGATGATACGCGGCACAATCTCAGGTCGGGCGCTATGGAAGCCGTTCTTCACCGGCTTCATGTGCTGAAAATGCTTCGCAACCAACTCCACAAACTGCTCGTGCTTCAAGTTGCCAGCGGCAGAGATGATAACGTTTCCTGGAGCGAACCGCTGGGCATAGAAGTCCAGCATCGGGTCGCGCTCAAACTTCTTCACCGTCATCTTGGTGCCCAAAATCGGCTTTCCCAGAGGATGGTCTTTCCAGAAATTCTGGGTGAAGATCTCATGGACAAGATAGTCGGGACTGTCCTCATCCATTTTGATTTCTTCGAGAATTACACCGCGTTCGCGGCCAATATCTTCGGGCGCAAACACAGGGTTTAGAACCAAGTCACTGAGAACGTCCAGCGCGATGGGAAGGTGCTCATCCAGTACTTTGACGTTGAAGCAGATGCACTCCTTGGCGGTGAAGGCATCCATGCCTCCGCCGATCGAATCCACCTGGCGGGCGATGTCCTCGGCCGACCGGTGCTTCGTGCCCTTGAATACCATGTGCTCGATGAAGTGGGAGATGCCATTCCATTGCGGGTCCTCATCGCGCGACCCGCTTTTGATCCAAATCCCAATCGAGACCGAACGGATGTGCTGCATCTGCTCGGTGATGACGGTTAGCCCGTTGGGCAAAACCTCGCGACGAATGTTGCGGCTTTCTTCGACCATAATTAGTTGCTTTCTTACTTGCCGGGAGATTCGGCGCGGTGAAAACCAATTCAATTGTTACACAACCGGCCGCTTTCCAGTGGCAGCGCGTTGCCCTATTTGAATCATAGTGTTAGGGGTTGGAACAGCGTTCTTCGCCTGTTTCTTAGACTTTCTACGTCAACACTCCTCTACAATCAAAGGGGAACATCCTTTAGATGCATGACTGAAGTCAAACAATCCACGCTATTGGGCCTTACGCTGCAAGAGCTTACGCAGATGGCGGAGGAGTCTGGCCATCCCGCCTACCGCGGCCGCCAGCTATTTGAGGCAATCTATGGCCAGAGAATCCAGGCGCCAGAGCAAATCTCTACGCTTCCGCAAGACTTTCGCGCCCGCCTAGCGCAAGACGGGCTTGTCGTGGGTTTGCCGCTGATCGGAAAGAAGTTTGTCTCCAGCGATGGCACGGTCCGCTACTTGATGGAATTCGCTGACGGCCAGACCGTGGAAACGGTTTGGATGCCCGAAGGTGATAACGGCGAATCCGGCGACGGGAGCGAGGCTGGGAATCAGGCGCACGAGACCAGTCGCGCTCGGGACCGCAGCACCATTTGTGTTTCCAGTCAGGCGGGATGCGCCGTGGACTGCCAGTTTTGTCTGACCGCATTGTTGGGCTTGAAACGCAATCTTACCGCGGGAGAGATCGTCGGCCAAGTCTGTGCAGTATTGAATGATCAGCGAGTCTCGCCGCCACAATCTCGCGTCAATATCGTGTTCATGGGTATGGGCGAACCCTTCTTGAACTATGACAACTTCATGAAGGCTGCCCGCCTCGTGGTCGAAGGCGTTGGCATCGCGGAATCACGCATGACGGTCTCCACGGCCGGGATCGTGCCCCGTATCTACGATTTTGGCGCGGAAACCGTGCGACCGAAACTGGCAATTTCGCTGAACGCATCGAATGACGAGTTGCGCACCCGCCTGATGCCGATCAATCACAAATGGAATCTGCAACAGTTGATGGCCGCTGCGCGCGACTTCCCGCTGAAAAACCGTGAGAAGGTGACCTTCGAGTATGTTCTGCTGGAGGGAATCAATGACGGCGCGCAAAACGCCCGCGAAGTGGCGGAATTAGTTCGCGGCATGCGCACCAAGATCAACCTGATCGCGTTCAATCCTGGTCCGGGAGTCGCATTTCGAACTCCGGCGGATGCGCGCGTTTCAGAATTTAAGGAGATCTTAAGGGCGGCGGGCGTTCCCGCGTTTGTGCGCCGCCCGCGAGGGCGTGACATCTACGCTGCCTGCGGGCAATTGAAACGTACCCTGGAATCCGGGGCCGCTTAGGAAATACCGGCGGATCGCGCTTGCGCCGCTAATGCGGTATAGGGCTCATGGGACCGCGAAGCATCGCTACGTGTCGCGACCGGCAGTTCAATGCGGAATTTGGCCCCGCCTTCGGGGCGGTTCTGGCAATGGATTATTCCCTGATGTTCCTGAATGATGCCATAGCAGACGCTCAGCCCCAGACCAACTCCTTGCCCTACCGGGCGGGTCGTATAAAAAGGATCAAACACCCGGTCGGGTTCCTGCAGGCCCGGTCCATTGTCCACAAACTCGATCACCACGGTGCCATTGCTGGCTCGGGTGCTCACCGTAAGTGATCCACCCGTTTCTGCCATGGCATGAAGAGCGTTGTTGGTGATGTGCAGACAGACCTGCAGAAGTTGGTTCGAATCCCCCATCACTCGTGGAAGGTCTTTGGCCAGATCGGTGTATACCTGAACACTTGCGCTCCGCAATTGTGGCGGATAGAGCTTGACCGCGGTCTGCACCATGGCATTGATGTTCAGCGAAGTCTTCTCCGCCGGGACCTGTTTGGCAAAACTTAGCAGGCTCGAAACCAGTGTCCGGGTGCGGCGAATCTGGTGTTCGATTTTCTGCGCGAGGGAGCGTTGTTCGCCGTTCAGTGGCGTGGCGGTCAGTAATTCTGAGTAGCCCAGCATCGCCGTCAGGGGATTATTCAATTCATGGGCTGCGCCTCCCACCAATTGTCCCAGAGATGCCAGTTTTTCTGACTGCACCAGTTGTGCTTGGACTCGCCGCAAGTCATCAAAGGAACTCTGCGAGGCCTGCAGCAGGCGGAGCAATTCGCGATCCAGCAGATGCTGTTTCAAGAAGACCAAAGTGCCCAATACCAGCATGCTGGCCAGAGTCACAAACAGCCGGAACATGCGCACAGGTTGCGGACTGTTCACGTCAAACACCGACCAGGCTGCGAACAAGGGCAAGGAAGAAACCGTCAGCATGCCCACCCGCGCCACCCAAACTCCGTGACCGTCGGACTTGCCTGACGGTTTTTGTTGGGGCGCCGATTCCAACGCTCCCAATCCAATCCATGTCACCCATGCCATGGACGCCGCCAGAGGCACATCGTAAACGCTTCCCGAGAAATAGACCTTGCGCTCGATCGCCCAGTTCGCCAGATAAGAACTCAGGCTGTAGGTCAAGGTACAGCCGAGCCAGCTGGCGTAAATCGTTTTCCACGAATGGTTGCTGCGGGCCCACAACACTGCCAGCCCGCCCAGGAACACCATCTTCTCGATGAGATACAGAACATTCAAATTGTGCTCGTAGCGGGTGTCGTTCCAGTAGACATACTGCCAAGGGATTGCAGTGACAACGTACAGATAGAGCCACCAGATCAAGAGCATGGAAAAATCAAGCGATCCCAGGCGGGTGGTGCGATGATCTTGCTCCACCTGAGGCTGCGTGGCTAAGGCTGCGGTCATAGGAACCAGATGCAGGAAAAGCACTACGTCACCCACGAAGGGAGTGGGCACGTCCGTCCGCAGCAGCACCTCGAAGTAACACCACAAGCCCTGGTATGCGAACCAGAAGGCTAAACCCAGCGTCATCATTGCCCAGAACATCCGTGCGCGGCCATGGCTGTCCATGGTTACCAGAAGCAATGCCATAGTGCCGGAGAGCAGTAACAACAGTTGGATAAGGTCAGTCAGAGCAACCAGGGCGAAGCTTTGGGGCAGCACCAGCGATGCCACTGCTTGGGTGCACAGCAAGGCCGACGCCGTGAGAATCCACAGCTTGTAACGCCTGGACATATGTTTGTCATTGTAGAGTCAGGAAACGGAGGTGAAAGTTACTTTGGTAATCGGCGGATGCGCCACATCCGTCCCCTCCCGATTGGTTTACGCGGTCGGTGGGGTAGTCTTTGGGACGGTCCGCGAAGTTTCGCTTGCTCTTCGGTCGCAGAATAACTAACATTCGTGGCACTACTTCTTTGACACGGGACGTACTCCGTTGCCATTTCGAGCAGTTCGAGATCGGTTCCTTTGGAGACTGCGCGCCCCCATGGGGCCCGGCGAAATTCGCCGCATAGAGCGTTGGTTGGCCAGCGCGCGGGTTTTCCTGGCGGTTTCGGCGCTGGTTGCCATCTGGATGGATCCGGGAGAGATCCGTTATTCGCTTTGGGCCTTTGCATTGCTGGCGTTCTATCTGGCCCAAGGTGTAGTGATCATCATTTTCCTCCGGCGGCGGCAGCAATCTACACCTGCCTTCCGCTTGCTGGTGCACAGCGCGGACATCGTTTGGCCGGCTCTAATTTCGGTTTTCGCCAGTGGCCAGAATAACCCGTTCTTTCTGTTTTTCGTTTTTGTTTTGGCCGCTGCGGCTTATCGCTGGGGGCTATGGGAGACGGTGGGAACCGCGGCCGCCGAAGTCTCCTTGCTTTGGCTTCAGGCACTGGGTTTCCATTGGGGCCTGATGTCATGGATCACCGGTCTCGCCGCCCGATATGGGTTACCTCCCTTACGAATTGATCCGACGTCCTTCGAGCTCAAGGGTTTATTTATGCGCTCGATTTATCTGTTAGTGCTGGGCTTTCTGTTGGGTTATTTGGCGGAGCAGCAGAAACAGCTTCGCGCCGAAAAAGCCGTGATCGCACGCACCCTGGGAAAGGCGCGAGTCGAAGCCGGGGTTGTGGGTACTCTCCACGAGATTTCCAGCGAACTGCTTTCCATGTACCGGGCCCGTCGCTTGATGATTGCCTCTCAGGAAATGAGCAGCTATCGTGTGTACATCGGCGATTTGAGCAACTCGGAACAATCGTCGAGTTTTCGCTGGCTGGATCCCTCCGACAGCGACCGCGAAGTCTATCTGAGCGAGTCTCCGACAGTCGCCTGCTTTGCCGAGCGCAACGGTGCGGGCGGAAGCGAACCCTATTCCCTGTTGGCGCTCGACGAGCAAGAGACGAGAATCGAGAACGTGAATCCCGAATTCCTGGGCCCGCTCGGCCGGAAGCATGAATTCCACGGAGTTATGATGGTTTCTTTTGTCTTCGGACTGGAATGGCGGGGGCGGATCTTTTTGCTGGATCCTACCCTTACGGGGGAGACCGAAGAGGAGTTACGCTTCCTGCAGGAACTGGTGCGGCAAGTAGGACCCGCAGTCTACAACGTACTTTTGCTGCGCCGCTTGCGCTTGCGGGCGGGGGCGGTGGAACGCGCCCGGTTTGCCCGCGAGTTGCACGATGGTGCGGTACAATCGCTCATCGCTGTGGAAATGCAGGTGGACGTGTTGCGTCGGCAATCCGCCACCAGGCCGGAGGTGGTGCCGAAAGAATTAGGGCGCATCCAGGCTTTGCTGCGGGAGGAAGTTCTCAAGTTGCGGGAACTCATGCAACAGATGAAGACCCTGGATGTGGACTCCAAAAAGCTTTTGGGCGTGATCCACGATACTGTGGAACGGTTCCAACGCGAAACTGGGATCGTAGCCCGATTCACTTCCGACTTGGAAGAGTTGGACATGCCGCAGCCCGTGTGCCGCGAGTTGGCCCGGATCGTACAAGAGGCATTGGTGAATGTGCGCAAGCACAGTCAGGCGCGCCAGGTTGGTGTCCGGCTCGGTGCCGGTGGTGGCGGCTGGAAAGTTGTCATTGAGGATGATGGCCAGGGCTTTCCCTTCGCGGGACGATTTTCCCAGCAGCAACTCGACGATTTAGGGAAAGGTCCGTTGGTCATTAAGGAACGTGTCCGTTTAATTGAAGGCGAACTCACGATAGAATCAAACCCGGGCCAGGGCTCCCGGCTGGAGATTGTGATTCCTCAGCAACAAGGCGCTATTCATGGATGACAAGAAAATCACTCGCATTGTGATTGCCGATGACCACCCGATTTTCCGCGATGGCTTGCGGCGCCTTTTGGAAACCGAATCCGACCTCAAGGTGATCGGCGAAGCCTGTGATGGCGCGGAAGCCGTTAAGATGGCGCGGCAGCTCAAGCCCGACATCCTGTTGCTGGATCTTGCCATGCCCCGCCATCCCGGTCTGGAAGCGTTGCGCGAGATGAGCACCGGTACCGGTTCGAACGGGGTACGTGTCATTCTGCTCACGGCGGCGGCGGAAAAGAATCAGATCGTGGAGGCTTTGCAGTTGGGTGCTCGTGGAGTGGTATTGAAGGACTCCGCAACCCAGTTACTTCTCAAAGCGATTCATACCGTGATGGCCGGAGAATACTGGGTGGGACGCGAGAGCGTCTCTAATCTGGTGCAATACCTGCGCAACTTGGTCCAGTCCTCGGGCGAAGACGCCCGAAAGAAGAAGTTTGGACTCACCCCGCGGGAATTGGAGATTGTGTCGGCGGTGGTTGCTGGTTACTCGAACAAGGAGATTGCTGAGTACTTCAAGATCAGTGAGGACACGGTCAAACACCATCTCAGCAACATTTTCGACAAACTGGGGGTTTCCACGCGCTTGGAGTTGGCGCTGTTTGCGGTGAATCAATCCTTACCGCTAAAGCCTATCTCCTAGAAGATATAGCACTTTCGTGCCACATCTCGACCCGTCCGGGCTATTGCCGCCGGGCCGAACAGGAATTACTATCAGGTACCAACTCACAATTGAGTTCCCCTGTGATTGGTTGTCGCGGGGGATTTGTGGTTCCGGGCCTGCGGCGGAATTGGTTCGCGAGGAGGCGTTCGGTGGCAAGATTTTTGCGACAAATCTGGTTCGACGAACAGGGTCAGGACGTTGCCGAGTACGCAGTGATGTTGGCCGTCATTCTGGTGATCGTTGTGGGCACGATTCGGTTAATCGGAGCAAATGCCAACAACGTGTTCTCGCAAGTGGCCAGCTCAATTAACCAGTAAGTTTACGGTACGCCTTACCAACCTACGCCAGCGTGATGGCTGCCGCTGGATGTTTCCCATACCTGCCTTCGCCTCGTTCCCGGTTTCATCACTTCAGCAGTGAACGATCTTTGGGCTCTTGATGCCGCGCGTGGCATTACGCGTATCCACTACCAGCTGGGACTCGCCCACGATGCGTGCGAAATCGTAGTCGGAATGGTCAGTCACGATTAACACGCAATCGTACTGCGCAAGATGGTCGAGCGGCGTGCACTTCATTTGCAGGTCGTATTTGCGGCCTTTGCCCACAGTCGGGAAGTACGGGTCGTTGTAGCTGACCTGCGCGCCTTCCTTCTGCAGCAATTCAATAATCACTAGA
>DATHOQ010000056.1:0-253701 GCA_035484735.1 Terriglobales bacterium
CTTACCTGTCAGTGGTTCTTACTGCGTGAGTTCGTATCCCGCGAAGAAAAAGCTCAACTCGAAACGCGCCGTGTCTTCCGCGTCCGAGCCATGGATCGCGTTGTGCTCGATCGTGCTCGCCCACTTCTTGCGGATCGTGCCTTCTTCGGCGCTCGCCGGGTTCGTCGCGCCCATCAGTTTGCGCAAGTCGGCGATGGCATTTTCTTTCTCCAGCGCCAGCGCCACGATCGGACCGCTCGACATGAACGTCGTCAGCGAGTGATAGAACGGCCGGCTGGCGTGCACAGCATAGAATTGTTCCGCCTGGTGCTGGGAAATTTCCAGCATCTTCATGGCCAGAATACGAAAGCCGTTTTTCTCGAACTGCTCAATAATGTCGCCGATGGCATTCTTGGCCACCGCGTCAGGTTTAACAATGGTAAAAGTCCGTTGCAGAGTTTTCATGATTTCGTTGTTTGTCCTTGGATCGTTTGATGGTTGCTTACCGTTTGGGATGTCTCAAGCACGGCCTAGCTTAGGCCCTCGCAGCAGCGCCCATAGCCGCCACCACAGTCTCACCGATGTCCGCCGGTGATTTGGCCACGCGAATCCCGGCCGCTTCCATGGCTTTGATCTTTTCCGCCGCAGTGCCCTTGCCACCGGAAATAATGGCGCCGGCATGACCCATTCTGCGTCCCGGCGGCGCCGTCTGCCCGGCGATGAATCCCACCACCGGCTTCTTCATCCGAGCCTTCACGTACTCGGCGGCAGTTTCTTCCGCATTCCCGCCGATTTCTCCAATCATCACCACCACTTCGGTTTGCGGATCTTTGTTGAACAACTCCAGCGCGTCCAGGAAATTCGTCCCGATAATCGGGTCTCCGCCAATGCCAATCGCGGTAGATTGACCGATGTTGCGCGTCGTCAGTTGATAGACCGCTTCATACGTCAGCGTCCCTGAACGTGAAACGATGCCAACCGGACCCTCCTGATGAATGCGTCCCGGCATAATTCCGATCTTGCACTTGCCGGGAGAAATAATCCCCGGACAATTCGGCCCGATCAGCCGCGAACGCCGGGTTTGCAAAAATTCCCACGCCCGCACCATGTCGAGCGTCGGAACGCCTTCGGTGATGCAAACGATCAACTCGATCTCCGCGTCGGCAGCCTCCATGATTGCGTCGGCGGCAAACGGAGGTGGCACAAAGATCATCGACGCATCGGCACCGGTCTTATCAACTGCCTCTTGCACGCTGTTGAAGACCGGCCAGCCTTCATGGATCGTGCCGCCTTTGCCCGGCGTCACTCCGCCTACGATCTTGGTCCCGTACTCGGCGCATCCCTTGGCATGAAAAGTACCCTCGCGCCCAGTCAGCCCCTGCACCAGCACTCGCGTCGATTTATCTACAAGAACGCTCATGTAACCCCTGTCTTAAACCTTGTCATCCTGAGCGGAGTATTTCCTTCGCGAAGCGGAGGGAATACGCAGTCGAAGGATCTCGATCTGATACGGCTTACCCCTTCGCCGCCGCGACTACCTTCTCCGCCGCGTCCTTCATGGTCGCCGCCACAATAAAATTCAATCCTGACTGCTGCAAAATCTCGCGGCCCGCCTCGACGTTCGTCCCCTCCAACCGCAGCACGATGGGAAGCTGAATCTTCGTCTTGGTCGCGGCTTCCACCACGCCTTTCGCCAGCGTATCCACTCGCAGGATGCCGCCGAAAATGTTGATCAGCACCGCTTTCACATTCTTATCGCTGAGCAATATCTCAAACGCATGCGTCACCTGTTCTGCATTGGCGCCGCCGCCCACGTCGAGAAAGTTCGCCGGCATCCCTCCCGCGTACTTGATGATGTCCATGGTCGCCATAGCCAGCCCCGCGCCGTTCACCATGCAGCCCACGTTCCCGTCGAGCTTGATGTAGTTCAGACTGTACTTCGACGCTTCAACCTCAAGCGGATCTTCCTCAGTAACATCACGCAGCTCTTTGATGTCCGGATGCCGAAAGAGTGCATTGTCGTCAAAGGTCATCTTGGCATCGAGCGCGAAGAGCCTGCCATCGCTGCAACTCACAAACGGATTGATTTCGCACATCGACGCATCCGTTTCCTGAAACGCGCGATAGAGGCCAGTCATGAAACGTACAGCTTCGTTGATCTGAGACGGCTTCAGCCCTAGCTTGAACGCCAACTTGCGCGCCTGGAAAGCTTCGAGGCCCATCCCCGGCTGAATGTATTCTTTGAGAATCGCGTCAGGATTCTCTGCCGCGACCTGCTCGATTTCCATCCCGCCCGCGGCTGATGCCATGAACACCGGCCGAGCCTCAACACGGTCAATCACGATTCCGAGATAAAGTTCCTTTTCGATCGGCAGTGTTTCTTCAATCAACAATCGCCGCACTACGCGGCCTTCGGGCCCTGTCTGGTGCGTGATCAGCGTCATCCCCAGAATCTTGCCTGCCAAATCTGCCGCTTCCTCTACCGACTTCGCAATCTTGACTCCGCCGCCTTTGCCCCGGCCGCCGGCGTGAATCTGGGCTTTGACCACAACACCCGTGGCTCCGGCATCGAACAGCGCCTTAGCCGCGGCCTGGGCCTGCTCCCGCGTTTCCACCATTTCGCCGCGGGGCACGGCGACTCCATACTTTTTCAAGATGGCTTTGCCCTGGTATTCATGAATCTTCATAATGATTCTCGTTTAGCTTTATGATCGGCAGGACTTCGCTCGCGGCTTAACTGCGGGCTGCAAACATTTGATTCTATAGAAGCGATTGAGATTGGGCAAACGAAACGGCGCATCCTGCCGGAATTCTCCGCGCACTCTGCGGACGTTCTCAGCGATCTCTGCGTTTTTAAGGTTTTGTGGTGTCGGAATGCTACTCTAAAGCTCTTCATGATCCTCGACGCCCTCCAACGCATCGCCAATCAACACGAGTCTCTATCTCGCGATGAAGCACGCTCTGTCATGTCCGATATCCTCGCCGGCAAATGCACCGACGCACAGATTGCAGCTTTCCTGGTTGCGTTGCACATGAAAGGTGAGACCGTCGAGGAGATTGTCGGCTTCGCGGAAGCCATCCGCGCGGCAGCCACACCCTTGCCCCTGTCGAGCTCCGCAGTGGACGTCAGCGGCACCGGGCGCGACGCACTCGTCGACACCTGCGGCACCGGCGGCGATGCTAGTGGCACCTTCAACATTTCGACCGCAACCGCTTTTGTAGTCGCAGGCGCCGGCGTACGTGTGGCCAAACACGGCAACCGTAGCGTGACCTCGAAATGCGGATCGGCCGACGTAATGGAAGCTCTCGGCGTCAAGATCGATTTGCCCCCAACTCGATTGGCCGCTTGCCTCGCAGAGGTTGGCATCGCATTCCTATTCGCCCCGGCGATGCATTCCGCGATGAAGCATGTGCAAACCGCGCGCCGCGAGCTTCGACTGCGCACGGTTTTCAACTTGCTGGGCCCGCTTACCAATCCGGCCCGTGCTTCGGCACAAGTAGTCGGAGTCTACTCGGTCGATCTGGTCGAGAAATTGGCGGATGCGCTCAGCATGCTCGGCCTGCGCCGCGCCATGGTGGTCCATGGACTCGACGGCCTCGATGAAATCACGATCACCGCACCCACGCGCATTGCAGAAGTGAACAACGGCTCCGTACGAACCTACGAGGTCACGCCCGAGGAATTTGGTATGAAGCGTGCCTCGCTCGAAAACATTTCCGGAGGAGATGCTGCAACGAACGCATCCATCATCCGCGACGTAGTAGACGGACAGCATTCACCGAAGCGCGATGTGGTTCTGCTGAACTCTGCTGCCGCGTTGGTGGTATCAGGAAAAGCGGAGCACTTGGCCCAGGCCGTGCCATTGGCGGCGCTGTCTATCGATTCGGGCGCTGGTGCACGAAAGCTCGCAGCATTGGTAAGATTCACGCAAGATCGGTAACCAATAGAGGGCACAGAGTCTCACCGCGAGAAATTCTTCCCGTGTGCCTCTGTGTCCCCTGTGGTTAAGCCTTCCCTGCCGCCTTCTTCAACCGCTCGATCTGCTCCAGATGATTCGGCCCGTGCTTCGACAACATCTGCACGTAATCGGCAACTGTGACCGGGTGATCCTTCTCGGGATGGCGCGCTGACTTCTGCAAGTCTTCCGCCTTCAGCCGGCGCAGCAACTGCAGCGTGGCATGCCGGTTGAGTCCGTAGAGCGCGACCAGTTCCGGGGGCGACGACTCCAGGTATCCCAGATTCTTCGCCCACGCGTCCTGATCAATCGGTGCGAGCACCGGGTCTTTGTCCGCCAGCATTTGCCGCATGCGGTAGGCGTAAAGGATTTCCATGTCCGCCAGATGGGCGAGGATCTCCAGGATGCACCATTTGTCGGGCGAAAGTCTGTAGCGCAGCGTCTTATCAGGCAGCCCCAAAACCGCAGCCGCAATCTCCTTGGGACTTTTTTCCGCCAGGTCGATATGTTTCTTCAGCTCTGCCTCGGTCATGCGACACCAACTTTAATTGAGTAATTTGATAACTGCGGAATTGGGCAATTGAAAAGCGTGGCCGATTCTCCAATTACTCAATTGCTCAATCTCCCAATTCTTCACCCAATCTGCACTTTCTCCATCCACTGCGCCACCTGCACATTCCATCCCAGATCCTTGCTGATCGTGTCCTTCAATTGCGCCGCCGCCGCAGGCTCTCCATGCACCAGATAAGTCACGCCGGGCTTCTGAGTAAATGTGTGCAGCCATTTCAAGAGTTCCGGGGTATCCGCATGATCGCTGAATTGCTCGAACACCGCGATCTGCGCCCGGATGGGAACCATATCGCCGAAGATTTTCACTTCCGGCGCTCCGCTCTTAATGATGAACCCGCGCGTCCCCGGCGCCTGGAAACCAATAAACATCACAACATTTTTCGGATCTGGCAGCCTTTGCGCTAAGTGATGCAGAATACGTCCGCCGGTCACCATGCCGCTGGAAGAAACAATGATGCAGGGATATTTGGAATCATTGATCTTCTTCGAATCCTCCGACGTGGAAGCAAAATTAAAACCGGGCCACTCGAGCGGCGACCCATACTGGCCAATCAGCTTGCGCGTGTCGTCGCTGTATTCTTCGGAATGCTTGATGAAAATCTCGACCGCCTTAATCGCCATCGGGCTGTCGCAATACACCGGGATCTTCGGAATTTGCCCGGACTCCATCAACTGCTTCAGTATGAAGAGGAACTTCTGAGTGCGTTCCACGGCAAACGCCGGCACCACCACGGTCCCGCCGCGTTGCACGGCCTGGCGAATCACTTCTGCCAGCCTGGGCCTCGGATCGTCCGTCGGATGCTGCCGGTTCCCATAGGTCGATTCCATCACCAGAACATCCGACGCCTCACCCTCGGTCGGCCCGGAATGCAATACCTTCCCGGGAGTAAGCTCCTGGTCGCGAACCCGGCCAATGTCTCCGGTGAACAGTAGCCGACGGCTGCGCCCATCAGTCTGCAATGTGAGCTCCACCATCGATGATCCCAGAATGTGCGCCGCTCTCACGAAACGAAACGACATCTGCGGACTAAGCTGCTGCACTTGCTCAAACTGCACCGCCCGGAAGTACTGCAACGCGCTCTCTGCTTCCGCGAGTGTGTAGAGCGGAAGTGCAGGATCGTGTTTAGACTTCTTATGCTTGTTATAGAACCTGGCGTCTTCTTCCTGCAGGTGACCGGAATCCGTCAGAATGATGCCACACAAATCGATAGTAGGCGGAGTGGCGTAGATTGGGCCACGAAAGCCCTCTTTCACCAGGCGCGGAATCCACCCACAGTGGTCAAGATGGGCGTGAGTCAGCACCACCGCGTCAATCTCACGCGCGGGAACCGACGTATCTTGCCAGTTGCGCTCTCGCCACTCCTTCAGTCCCTGAAACATGCCGCAATCGATGAGTACCTGAAAGGCTTTGTCGCCGGTAGAATCAGTCCCGGTGTTGATCAAATGCTTCGAGCCGGTGACTGTTCCGGCAGCCCCTAGAAATTGTATGTAGGCCAAGAAATTTCCTTTCCACCTTATGGATGCAATGCTTCAATGATTCACTGATTCACCGAATCAACGATTCAATCTTATATGTGTTGTTGCTCATGTCGCTCTCTGGCACACTGCCGTCGTTGATCACGACTTCTAGCGGCTTCGAGGACGCCTCGATCCGCAGAGACGTTTTTGCCTGCCCCCGAAGCTCCACTCGCTGACGGACCTCGCCACCCTCAATCCTCAACAGCACCGGCACTTCGGCGCCTGCGCGGCCAAGATTCTCCAAAGTCATGGTCACTAGAAAGCGGCCGCTGTCCAGTGGATGTGAGAAAACAGAAACAACCCTAAAATCCGGCAGCCCGCGGTCGTGATACACCCAGTCATCGAAGAACCATTGCAAATCCCGCTTGGTGCCAGTCGTGATAAGACGCGGCATATACGTTGGGTCTTTATCTTCGTTGGCGTGATAGTTGACCAAAGCCTCGGCGGGCAGATTCCCCAGCATGTCCTTCAACATCCACCACACATACATCGACTTGGCTTGCAGGTATAGATCATCCGGAGCTTCAACTAACGAGTGAGCTGTTTCCGGGCTGGCTGCGGTCTTCGCCGTTCTCTCGGCATCGACCAGCACTGCCGTGTGCCCGTTCAGATAATCAAGCGCCGATTGCAGGCCCTTGTGTTCTTCCACGAATGCCGCCTGGGCATAGTGCGCAAGCCCTTCCTGAATCCAGGCGCGTGGGGACAATATTTGTTGGCGGGCGATTGCGTACACCATGTCCAGTTCAGCCTCGTTTGTCAGGTCAGCCCCGAGCGGAATAAGCAGCATGCCTTGGGTGACAAAAGGCGAAGCATTAGCTTCAGGCAGCCCGAGGATTTGCAGATTCCCCGAACCACCCCCGACCCGAACCGCGGGATCAATCTGGGAAGCAGCCTCGGCATAATCCTTCGCCGTCTCTTCCTGGCCTAAGAGATATTCCACGTCAATTGAGTTTTGCGGCGGAAGTTGCTGATAGCTGGCAATCACAAATGTCGGTACGTTCACCCCGGGTTTCACCAGATGAAAGGCGCGAATTGCTTTTGCCGAGGAATCCGTTTGAACTTTTGCGACACCGGGCGTGCCGCTAAAATATATCGCCTGCTCAGAAGTCGACTGCAACGACAGGTCCATCGTCGTGTCCACATGCTTTACGATCCAGCGCCCTACCGCCTGCGGCACGCTATTCCCTTCAGACAAAATCGCCGCTTCGGTCGCCACCGGATACCACGCCACATATCCAATCCCGCGCACTGCCGTAAATGACTTGCTGATCTGGTCCCAATCGCTGTGCTTGGCTTTATCCTCAGGAACGCCGATTCGCGTGAGCCGCGATGTCTCAAGCGAGATGACTCCTTCGTATCCGATCTCCAGCTCAACCGTTCTTTTCGGAGGAACTTCGTGCGGCAAACTGACAATGGCTTCGGAAAGCGCACCGGTGTGGTCAATGTCAGACGTATATTCGTGAGTTTCGAACTGAACAGTCTTCCCAGCAATCCGAATCGATCGCCAGTCCAGCGTCGAAGAAATCTGCAGCACTACATTCTTCTGTGCGATCGGCGTGTCATTTCGCAGCGTAATCTGACCCCGCACTGCGAGCCGTTGCTGCTCCGGTTCGACCCGCACATCCAGGTCATAGTGGGTAAAGGTGAACGCCTCGCGATCCAGGGCCAGGGCGGGCAAGGCCAAACCACAAAGGATGACAAGGGCACACAGGAACTTCATCAATCCTTCTTCTTCCGCCGCTGGCGAACGACTTCATACAACATCACGCCCGCCGCCACCGACACATTCAGAGAAGGTACTTTCCCGAGCATCGGAATCGAGACTAGAAAATCGCACTTTTTTGCCACCAAGTCGTGGACGCCTTTGCCCTCGGCTCCCAGCACAATGGCGCAATCCATGTTGTAGTCCAGAGAATCGTAGAATTGTTTGCCGCGCTCATCCAGCCCTACCGTCCACAGGTTCTGCGCCTTCAAGTCCTCCAGCGTGCGCGCAATATTGGTCACTTTTGCAATGGGCATGTGCTCGGTGGCTCCGGCGGAAGCCTTGGTGACAGTCGCGGTCACGCCCGCAGCCCTGCGTTCTGGAATCACCACACCGTCGGCTCCGGCAGCATCGGCGGTACGCAATATCGCGCCCAGATTGTGAGGGTCTTGTACTCCGTCCAGCACAACGATCAGCGAATACTGCCCGCGCTTGGCGGCAACTACATCTTCAAGTTCGTTGTATTGTTTTGCCGACGTAACTGCGACCACACCCTGATGCGCGTTGTTTCCAGCCATGCGGTCAAGTTCAGCTCGTCCAACGAACCGGACTGCCACTCCTTGCCGTCGGCACTCTTCGACCACGCGTTGCAAGCGCAAATCATGGCGTTCTTTTGCCACTCCCACCCATGCGAAAGCTCGCCCTCGCGCCTTCAACGCCTCGGCCACCGAGTTGATTCCGTAGATGTAATTCATGAACGTTTAGTGTAATGCCTGAGGTTCACGCCAGACTACTCCCGCTAAGCGCGCGAGTCCCGCCGAGCCTCAGCCTCATCAAACTGAATGTTAGACTGACAATTCCGGAGGCACGATTGCACGAAGTCTTCATTCTCTCCGCGGTTAGAACGCCGATCGGCAAATTCGGCGGCTCGCTGGCTTCTATGACCGCGGCCGACATAGGAGTCGTGGCTGCCAAAGCTGCCATGGAACGCGCTGGCGTTCGCCCCGATCAGGTCGAGGAATCGATTTTCGGTAACGCCCGTCAGGCTGGAGGCGGTCCCAATCCTGCCCGCCAGATCTCAATCCGCAGCGGCGTTCCACAGGAAGTTCCTGCTTACACTGTAAACAAGGCTTGCGCCTCCGGCATTAAGTCTGTCGCGCTTGGTTTTCAGGAAATCGCTACTGGCAATCTCGACTGCGTGCTCGCCGGAGGCACCGAGTCCATGTCCCGCGTTCCCTTCTATCTCGACGGCGCCCGCTGGGGCTATCGCCTCGGCAATCAGGACCTGGTGGACGGCATGTATCGTGACGGCTTCTTCTGCCCTATGGCGAAGATGGTCATGGGTGAGACCGCGGAAGTCCTGGCGGAGCAGTACAAGATCACCCGCGACGAGCAGGACCAGTTTGCGCTGTGCTCCCAAAACCGCGCCGCAGCAGCCATCGAAGCTGGGCGATTTCAGAATGAACTGGCCCCCGTAACCCTCGAAAGCAAGAAAGGTCCGCAGATCTTCAGCCGTGATGAGCATCCCTTCGTCGGCGTAACCATAGAAAAACTGGCCAAGCTGGCGCCAGTGTTCTCGAAGACCGGAACCATCACCGCCGGCAACTCATCCGGCATCACCGACGGCGCAGCAGCCGTCGTACTGGCCAGTGAAGATTTCGTCACAAAGAACAACCTCAAGCCGCTCGCCCGCATTATGGCGGTGACTTCTGCCGGAGTCGATCCCCGCATCATGGGTATTGGCCCAGTTCCCGCTCTGCGCAAATTAGAGGAGAAGCACAAGCTCCGTCTCTCCGACTTTGACCTGGTCGAACTGAACGAAGCCTTCGCTGCACAGGTAATCGCCTGCGACCGCGAACTGCATTTTGACCACGCGAAACTCAACGTGAACGGTGGCGCCATTGCCCTCGGCCATCCTATCGGCTGCACCGGAACTCGCATCACGGTCACACTGTTGCACGAACTGATCCGGCGCAAAGCCAAGCGTGGTGTCGCCACGTTATGTGTCAGCGGCGGCATGGGAATGGCGTTGGCCATCGAGAACGTGACCTGAAGGGTGAATGCGATTCTCTAGCATTACCACGCAAGAAGCTGGAAAGAAGCAGGTTAGAACCATTACCGTTCTCGCGATTCCGACCTGCATCTTTTCTCCCGCCTCACCCGTATATCCGATAGCATGAACGCCGCAGCTTTATATTTCGTGAATGGGATGGAGTCCGAGACCAGCGCCATCGCTCGTGGTCTTCGCCGTCGCGACCCGGATCTGCTCGACCGTCTGATCGAGCAGTATCAGCATCGCCTGCTGCGCTATTTGACCTACCTCACCGGACACCGCGAGCTAGCCGAAGACCTCTTCCAGGAAACCTGGATTCGCGTCCTCGAACGCGGCCATCAGTACGACGGCAAGCACGAATTCAGCACCTGGCTTTTTTCCGTGGCCCGGCATTTATGCATCGATTCCATGCGCAAGAAGAATCCAGTCAGTCTCGACGGGCTGCTCGATGATGAAGACCGTGCCCCGCTGGATCCTGTCGATATTCGTCCCTCGGCGCTGGAAGTTATCGCGCAGCACGAACACGCCGACCGCATCAACGCCGCCTTGACTTGCATTGCGGCCGAGTATCGTGAAGCTGTCGTCCTGCGCTTTCAAGAGGGTCTGACCCTGGACGAAATCGCCGCCGTCACCGGCGCACCATTAGGCACGATAAAGTCGCGCCTCTATCGCGGATTGAATCTGCTCATGCCGCTGCTGAAAGGAGCCCAGGCGTGACCCGCGGCCTGCATCAACAAGCGCACGAGTGGATTGCTCTCACTGGTGTCGACGGCCTGGGACTGGACGATGCGCAGCAGTCGCAGTTGCAGATGCATCTACGGGAATGCGAACTCTGTCGCCAATATGCCGATGCCACCAGTCAAGTGGTTCGCTCTCTATGCTCGGTGCCTATGGCGGCAACCCCGGTGCTGGTGCGGAGGACGCAAGCCCGCGTCCGCCAGCACGCGCAGCTACTCCGTCAACAACGCGAACGCTTGTGGATGGTAGGGATCGCTTGCGCGGGCATTGGATTCTCTGCGTCCGTGACCATACCGATTATGTGGAAGATCTTTTCCTGGCTGGGAGCCTGGGCCGGAGTTTCCAGTCCAGTGTGGGAAACCGGTTTCACCGTTTTTGTGATTGCCCCGGCGCTGCTCGTCAGTGTGCTCTTGCTGATTCGCGGCACCCGTCTGACCGATAACCCCGGCCATTGGCGCCACTGAGGCAAGAATTGGAGAACTTATGCAGGGAACAAATCAAAAACTAACTGGATTCGCGGCGGAGGTCAGACTCATCGCCGGATGGGCGTGGGTTCTGGCAGTGATTGGCTTCCTCACTATGCAGTATGTGTTCGATGTCGTGGTAGCCCACCAGCCTGATGCTCCGCCCGCCTGGGCACGCCCCCTGCTGGGCCTGTCCGTAGGTCTGGCTGTGGCCTTTTATATGTTGATGATTGGCTACGTGAATCGCGATTTCAAGCTCGTCGCCCGCTGGGCATGGGCTCTGGCGGCGATCGGCTTCCTCAGTATGCAGTTCGTGTTCAATGTGGTGGTAGCTCGGCAGCCTGATGCGCCACCGGCTTGGGCACGCATCCTGCTGGGCTTGCTCGTCGGACTGATCTTGACCTGTTACCTGTTGCTGATTGGTTACGTGAATCGCGATTCGGGACGGCGGGGCATGAGCCGCGCGCTCTGGACCACGGTTGCCGTCCTGGTGCCGAACGGCCTGGGAATCATTCTGTACTTCATTCTCCGCCAGCCCGTGGTGGGCAACTGCCCGCAGTGCGGACACGGAGTGCAGCACGGTTTCAATTTCTGTCCCCAATGCAATTACAAGTTGAATCCCAGCTGTCCGCAATGTCAGCGTATGGTTCGCCCGGAGGATAGCTATTGCCCTTATTGCGGGACCTCACAGCCGAACCAGGCCGTTCGCACTGGCGTTGCTCAGGTTGAAGTTCGCCGGTGAATCTAATTTTGAAACGTTTCGTTTGAAGAGCACATTATGAGTCAGATCTCAGAGAAAGCCGCCGCAGTTAGTTCCGGCCTGACCGGCGTGATCCAGCTTCCGCCGGTAAAGAACTCTTCGGCGCGGCGCATCTTCATCGGACCTAACGGTCTGCGCGCCGTCTGGCGCCTGCTCATCTTCGCTGCTCTGTTTGGAGGTTTGTTTGCCGGTACTACTCTTATGCGCTTCGGCGGACCTCAAGGCGTTCGGGATGCGCAACGGAATCTCGGGCAAACTATACACACACCTTTTTTCATGAGCAAGTCTGAAGCGATCGCGTTCCTGCTTCTCTGCGTCGTCACCTTGATCATGGGAAAAATCGAAGGTCGCAAATTCAGCGAATATGGTTTGTCTTTGCGTCAGGCCCTGCGAAAGGACTTCTGGGTTGGTTCTTTGATCGGCTTTCTGACGATCAGCGGCACGCTCTTCACGATGTTCTTATTTCACGGATTCCGTGTTACCGGCTTGGCTCTTCACGGCGCAACAATCTTGTCGTCAGTACTCGAGTGGGGAATCACGTTCCTCATAGTAGGGTTGTGTGAGGAGTTCATGGACCGTGGATACCTCCAGTACACGCTGGCGGCGGGAATCGGCTTCTGGCCAGCGGCGTTCGTGACGTCGGGCCTATTTGCCGCGGGTCATATCTTCAATGCGAACGAGACCCGCCTGGGCGTAGCCGCGGTTGTGCTGTTCGGGCTCCTCCTCTGCCTTTTCTTACGGCGGACGGGGAATCTCTGGTGTGCGGTCGGCTTTCACATGGGATACGACTGGGGACAAACTTTTTTCTACGGAGTTCCCAACAGCGGCATTGCGCCTTACCACAACCTGCTCAATTCCACGTTTAGTGGGCCGCGATGGCTCACGGGCGGCATCGTTGGCCCCGAGGCCAGCGTCCTAACACCTATTGCTCTTCTGGTTGTAGGTCTGGCTTTCAGCCGCTACTATCGCGAGAATCGCTATCCGATACTCAAGACGGGTTCCTCGCCAGTGGCCGTGACGGCTTCATGACTTCATCGTCCCTGGCTCAATTCTGGTATCCTCCTAGTACGGCATCCCGGCGATTTAGAATGCGCGATCCGGGCAGTATTTAGAGTGTTGCCGACTCCAGGAGGCTCGGTTTGATGAATAAGTCTCTCCGCCTTTTCCTGCTGGTACTGTTCTGCGTCCTGCCTGCCGCCCTTTTCGCACAAGAAGATTTCTCCGCCGACATCGTGAACCACAAAGATGGCGATAACCAGAACCACGCAAGAATCTACGTCACCAAAGACAAGTGGCGCATCGAGGGTATGCAGGAAGGCCGCATGGGCGGCGCCGTCATCACCAACCTGACGACGCGAATGAGCGCTGTCCTGATTCCTGATCGCAACATGTACATGGAGTTCCCTCAGGGCCAGGGTCCCGCCGGCCAACGGATGTGGGGTTTCTTCCAGGCACGCGATATCGACGATGCTTGCGGCGAATGGTTGAAGTTATCCTACAACCAAGGCGGCACCTGCCACAAAGTCGGTTCCGATATCGTGAACGGCCGCAGCACCGTCAAGTACACGGGCACCAACTCGAAGGGTGAGACCGGCAGCGTTTGGTTCGATAAGAAGATTGCCTTTCCCATCAGGTGGGAGGGTGAAAAAGGTGGAAGCGGCGAATTGCAGAACATAAAAGAGGGTTCACAGCCGGCCAGCCTGTTTGAAATTCCCTCCGGCTATCAGAAATTCCAGATGCCGCCTGGTATGTCAATGCCTAACATGCAGCCCCACTGACGGGCTGCGTTGAGGCTCGAAATACCGCATCGTTAGGTTCGCTGGCTACAAGCGCCACAGGAGTAGACATGTCCTTATCGGCTGTAATCGTGGACGATGAGCAACTGGCCCGCGATGAACTCGCGTTTCTGCTCAAGAATGTTGGCGACGTCGATGTCGTGGCCCAGGGTAAAAACGGAGTCGAGGCTGTCAACCTCATCCGCGAACACAATCCTGACATGGTATTCCTCGACGTCCAGATGCCGGGGCTCGATGGCTTCGGCGTGATCAAGAAACTGCTCGACCGCAAGGTGCCACTTCCCCAGATCGTCTTTGCCACCGCTTTCGATCAATATGCGGTAAAGGCATTCGAAGTAAATGCTGTCGACTACCTGCTCAAGCCCTTCGACAAGAAACGGGTCTTACAATCGGTGCAGAAGGCCCGCGTCAAGCTCGAAGGCGCCACTCCAGCCTCCGACAAACTCGAAACCTTGGTGCGAATGCTGGAGTCGCAGAAACCACAAACCTCCAAGATCTTGCTGAAAACCGCCGGCCGCATGTTCCTGGCAAGCCAGAAAGACATTTGTTTCGCATCCATAGAGGATGGAATCATTACCGTCGTGACCACCGGGGTCAACGGGATGGAGGGTCAATCCAACTGCCGTACCCTCGAAGAATTACTCGACAGCCTCGACTCCACCCTCTTCTGGCGCGCCCATCGCTCCTATCTGGTAAACATCAATCGCATCAAAGAAGTTGTCCCCTGGTTCAAGAGTTCCTACCAGTTGCGCATGGACGACAAGAAACAAACCGAGGTCCCGGTCAGCCGTGCCCAAACCAAACGCCTGCGCGAACTCTTCGGACTTTGACGTTTCCCTATTAGGGCAACGCTACAACCCAAACTCGCATCCGACCCCAAAAGTTACTTGCCAGACGGGTGTGGGTTGTGTTCTAACTGTGTTTTGGGGCGCTGCGCTTGACACGGACTCATTCAACCAAGAGCGCTTTTCCCAGGCTATTGTTTCTGGCCTGCGTGCTGCTGGTGGCCTTCGCCGGCTTTGCCCAGGCTGTCCACGTTCATTCCGAGAACTCCAAACTCCCCAGCCATGACTGTTCTGTCTGCTCGGTCGCCCACGCGGGTGTTATTGGCAGTTCCGTATTTCAGTCGGCTCCGCTCGTAGCTCATACCTTTTTGGCAGTATTGCCCCAGACCGTTTCCGGGTCTTCTGGCTTCGTCTTCTTCCTTCGCATTCGCCCGCCTCCGGCAGTCTAGGGTTCTGCTCAGAATCGATCTGGACCTGTGTTGTCAGGTCCCTTTCTAACCCTGTTCTCTCGATTCTTCAGGAGGAATCATGCTGGCTTCTTACGCGAAGTCGCTCCGCGCGGCTCTAATATTGTTTTTCTCTCTTTGTCTAGGACTCGCCCTCAACTCTTACGCGCAATCAGGTGGTAACTCGACCGCGGTTAACGGGACCGTCTTGGACTCGTCGGGCGCAGTTGTTCCTAACGCCGCCGTCGAGATCCGCAACCCGGTCAGTGGCTTCGACCGGCAGACCGTGACCGACAACTCCGGCAAATTCGCCATCTCCAATGTCCCCTTTAATCCATACCACCTTACCGTCATAGAGCAGGGTTTCGCGTCCTTCGTCCAGGACATCGACGTTCGATCCGTCGTACCCATTAATCTCAGCATCACCCTGCAGGTGAAAGGCACGACCGAAACCGTGACCGTCGAAGCGGGCGAAGACTTGGTTGAGAATGATCCCACGTTCCACACCGACGTGGATAAAGCGCTCTTCGACAAACTTCCCTTGGAAAGCGCATCGTCGTCTCTCAGTTCTCTGGTCACCCTTGCCACTCCCGGCATCGCTGCCGATTCCAATGGCCTTTTCCACGGGTTGGGTGATCATGCGGAAAACTCGTTCTCCGTGGATGGCCAACCCATCACCGACCAGCAGAGCAAAGTTTTTTCGAACCAGGTTCCCCTTGACTCCGTCCAATCGATGGAAGTCATATCCGGTGCCCCGCCCGCGGAATTCGGCGGCAAGACCAGTGTTGTGATCGTAGCCACCACGCGCTCGGGTCAAGGCGTAACCATTCCCCACGGCAGTATCACCGGTTCCTATGGGTCGTTTGGAACATCCAACCTGGCCGCCGATCTCGCTTACGGAGGAGCGAAGTGGGGAAACTTTATATCTGCCAGCGGCCTGAACAGCGGCCGCTTCCTTGACCCGCCGGAATTCACCGTGATGCACGACAAGGGCAACGAGCAGAACCTGTTCGACCGGGTGGATTATCAATTATCAACCGCAGATTCACTTCACTTTAACTTCGGATTCACTCGCTCCTGGTTCCAAACCCCAAATTCTCTTGACTCACAACTGGCAACCCCCTGGAACGGAGTGGTCGTGGCCAACGGTGGCCTCGATCCCAATGGCAATCGCGTCGGCCCCGCCGACCAGCGTTCCCAAATCAAAACCTTCAACATCGCACCCACCTGGACTCGATTGCTCAGTTCCACCACCGTGTTTACCCTGGGCGGTTTCGTCCGGCGGGACGCGTACAACTACTACCCCAGCGCCAATCCCTTCGCAGATCTCGGAGCGCCGGGTCTTCAGAGCGAAACTGTGAGCCAGAGACGAACGCTCCTAAATGCGGGACTCCGCTCCAACATCTCTTACGTAAAGGGAATCAACAACATCAAAGCAGGAGTCACCTACGAACAGACCTTTCTCGATGAGAAGGACCCATTCGGCATCGTCGATCCCACGCTGAACGCACCCTGTCTCGATGCCAACGGCGTCCCCGTGTTTGTCGGCAACCCCGGGGTCAATGACCCCGCGAAGTGCCCTACGGCGATGACGACCAACCAGGTTCTTTACCCTGCGCCGTTTACTGCGAACGCCAACTTCAACCCCTTGCTGGGCTGCTTTGACCTGACCCGTCCGACTCCATCTCCCAATGACGGCTGCGCGAACTCCACCAGCGGCCTCTTCACTTTTAACGGTCACACTGACGTCAAGGAACTCGCTCTTTACCTCCAGGACATGATCACCAAAGGCAACTGGGCCATCAACCTTGGATTGCGCGGCGATCTCTATAACGGACTTACCACTCACCGCGAAGCCGAACCCCGCCTCGGTCTCGCCTATAACGTAAAGCGTACTAACACTGTTCTGCGCGTCTCCTACGCACGAACCATGGAGACTCCGTTCAATGAAAACCTCGTACTCTCTGACTTGGGATGCGGTAACCCAGTCTTGGGCCCGCTCCTCCTCTGCACTTCCAAAAACATCACCCCTTTCACTCCCGGCTGGCGCAATGAATTCCATGCTGGAATTCAGCAGGCCTTTGGGAAATACGTGGTGTTCTCAGGCGAGTACATCTGGAAGTACACCCACAACGCCTATGACTTCAGCGTGCTGGGCGCGACTCCCATCACCTTCCCGATTGAATGGGAGCGCTCGAAGATTCCCGGGTACGCGGGCCGGGTGAGTGTGCCGAACTTGCATGGGTTCTCCGCGCTCATGGTCTTCTCCAGCGTGGCTGCCCGCTTTTTCACACCTCAGATCGGCGGCGCCGGGGCTGTTCCTTCGGCAGCCCTGGCTGGAGGCTCGCTCCCCTTTCGCATTGATCACGACGAAAAGTTCAACATGACGGCCCACATTCAATACCAGCCTTTCAAGCGTGGTCCGTGGCTCGGTTTTAACTGGCGATATGACAGTGGTCTGGTGGCCGGCCCTGCGCCGTGCGCCGGAGGCAACTGCGCAAACGGCCCGTTGGGCACCGACGCCGTGGTGGATACGTCTGGACTGAGCCCAGATCAACAGTTCGAATCGGGACTGTTTTGTGGCACAGTCCGGCCAGCGCCTCCCAGTCCAGGAAATCCAATTGGTACTCCCATAAGCTCCAGTCTGGGTCCGAACCTCTGCCCTGCTTCGCAGTATGGGTCGACTCTTCTACAAATCCCGGCGCCGGGCACGGAGAACGACGATCACAACCCTCCCCGCATCGCCTCCCGGAATTTGTTCGATCTTTCCCTGGGCCACGACAATCTTTTTCACGGCGAAAGGTACAAGTGGAGTCTCCAGTTGACCGCCATTAACATAGCCAACGAGTATGCACTCTACAACTTCCTTTCCACGTTTAGCGGTACACACTATGTAACACCGCGCGCACTAACCGCTCAACTCGGGTTCCACTTTTAGAGCAGCCAAAAAAAACGCGGCCGGGTAGGAGGAATCCCGGCCGCGCTCCCACCTGTACATCAGCTATGCCGCTAGCGCTTCCAGCGCAATCCGATTCTGAATTACCAACGTCGAACCCTCGAGGCGAATCAGTTCTTTCTTCTTCAAATCGCCCAGCAGCCGGGTCACGGTTTCGCGCGATGACCCAATCATCTGCGCCATCTCTTCGTGGGTTAGTGTCGGGCGGATACGGAGTTCATTGGAATCTGGCTTCTCCCGGCTGGTCGCCCCGGACAACAACAACTTTGCCAGCTTACCCGCCGACGAACGGGCCAAGATCAGATCGTGAATGTCCTGATAGGCCGATTGAAACTCTCGGCTCAGGGCTTGGGACGAGTGCAGTCCCAGTTCGCCGCTTTTCGCGATCCGCTGGAGCAAGGCTTCCCGTTCGATGAAGTTCACCTGGCATGGCCCCGCGGTTTCGGCGGTTACCTGAAACGGCTGACCCGAAATGACCGCACTCAGACCCAATACTTCGCCAGCCTCAGCAATCTTCAGGATCAGAACTTTGCCGTCCCGTGAAGTGGTTGAGAGCTTGGCTTTGCCTGAGCACAACACGTATGCGCCGCGTGGTATCTGGCCCTCAACGAACAATAATGCTCCCCCCGGAAACGTGGTCAGGTGACTGGCCTCGGCGAGTGACTTTAGCCCCTCCAGAGATAGGCCACAGAACCAGTTGTCCCTGCGCAATTTGCAGGTGAGGCAACTCTCGATGATTTCCAATCCGTACGGAGTGTTCATTTCCGCCACTTTCTTGAGTTCGCTCTCCTCGACTACAGGAGTATGGTTCGTGGTCGTGTGGTTTAGCTTGGCCTTGGCGCGGCGCAACTGTCGCACCAAGAGGCGTGTATGTTTCGTCTTTGCCAGTAAATCCGCGGCCAACGCTCGCGCGTTGTGGTCGGTCGAGCCCAGGAAATGAATCAGCTCCCAGCCCGCCGCCGTGTCTTTTTCGCGATGCCATCTCAGACTGCAACCCAGCAGATAAAGGGGATCCGCGGGAGCTTCTTGCTGCATGCGGTAACCGTGGGTTGGGAGACGCGAACCTTCCAGTTCAGCGTGGGGCGCGAGTGGCCACCGTGCCGCTACTGGAAAGCCACGAGGGCTGCGACTCTCCCCGGGGTGTACGTGCGACGTATACATCTTCGTTCCTTTCCTGGAAGACCCCTTCGGAGATGGGAATCGACCGAGGCCTGTGCTCAACACACAGCCGTCGCGGGCTAAATTGGGGGGAGTCACGTTCCCGACGGATAGACTTTACTGGCACTCGCCGTACCAAACTGGAACTTCGCGCTAAGTGAAGACAAACATGGAGTGGGTAGCGCTACTGCCACTACCTAAAGAGCGGTGGAGAGGGCCCCATCTGACGACCGCCCGGCAGAATGCCGAAGCTACGGCACTGCCGATATGGGGAGAAGCGAAGGCCGAACTTCTAATTCTGATACTCCTCGCGAGTGATTCCCAATTTCTGCATCCTGGACTGAAGCGTGGTTCGCTTCATCCCCAACTGAGCGGCTGCCCCGCGAACCCCTGCGATCACTCCTCCAGTCTCGCGCAAGACGCGCAGAATGTGCTCGCGCTCTATGTTCTCCAGGGTGACATTCGCACGCGGCGGAATGGAGAGCGAACTGGGAGGTGGATCCAACTCTGCCAGCGGCGCTCCCAAGGTGGCCCCCTTGGACAGAATTACCGATCGCTCGATGAAGTTCTCCAACTCCCTCACATTTCCCGGCCAGTGCCAATTGGCCAGAGCATTCATCGCCTCAACTGGAATATTCTCGATCTTCTTATGCATGCTACGGGCAAATTTCTGCACGAAGTAGCGTACTAAAAGAGTGACGTCCTTGTCTCGCTCTCGCAGCGCTGGCATGCGAATGGGGAAAACATGTAGCCGATAGTAGAGATCGCTGCGGAACTCGCGAGTGGACACACATTGAGCTAGATCACGATTGGTGGCCGCCAGCAAACGGATGTCCACCTTGATGGTGCGTATGCCGCCCAGCCGTTCGAATTCCTGATCCTCCAACACCCGCAAGAGCTTGGGCTGCAGCTCCAATGGAATGTCTCCCACTTCGTCCAGAAACAACGTGCCCCCATCCGCCAGCTCCACCCGTCCGACCTTTTGGCGGATGGCTCCGGTAAATGCTCCTTTTTCGTGTCCAAACAACTCGCTCTCTAGCAAACCCGTGGGAATGGCTGCACAATTCAACTTGATAAAACTCCCGCTCCGGCGTGAACTCAGGCGGTGAATAGCTCGCGCGATGAGTTCCTTCCCAGTGCCCGTCTCACCCAGAATGAGCACCGTCGCATCGCTGGGAGCGACGGTCTCCACCTGCGCCAGAACGTGTTTGAGAGCCGGGCTTTCTCCGATGACTTCCGCAAAATTCTGCGTGGAGTGGACCTCGCTCTCCAGGTTGAGCTTTTCCCTTCGCAACTTGTCGGAGAGCCTGGCGATCTCGCGATAGGCTCCCACGCTGTCCAGAGCGCTCGCCACCCGAGACGCGAAGTGTTTTAAGAAAGTGATCTCTTTGGGCAGGAAGGGGCTATCCTGGATCCATCCCAAACTAAATGTTCCCAGCGTGCCTTTGGGCGTCGTAAGGGGGATGGAAAACAGTGACTGAATCCCAGCTTCCAGCAACTGCATTAGGTAGGAAGAATGGCTGGCAGAGAGCCTCTCACGATCATAGACGATAGTGTCGGCATTCAAAAAGGCAGGGCCCCAAGCCTCTTCCGTCACTGGCACTGTGACTTCGGAGCCAATCACCCGCCGGGCGACTTCGAAATCCAGCGCATACGCCCGCAGTTGACCAATGGTTTCATCGTAGAGTGCAATGCCGGCAAAATCTGGCTGAACCGTCCTACGCAGGAAATCGGAAGTGACGAGAAACAACTCCTGGTCGCCCAACTTCAAAGTCAGCAGAGTGCTGAACTCCGCCAATGCTTGCAGCCGTTGCATCTGAGTCCAAGCCCAGGATTGCAAGTCCTCCTCTGACTTCCTCGTCTCGGACACTTCAACCACGATGGCGCCCACCTGTCGGACACGTCCCGCGGCGTCCTTGATGGGAAAGTAGTTCTCAATCCAGCGAGCCGTTTCTGTTCTCGCCGGCAATTTCGCAATCAACTCAAAATTCGACAGAGGCTGCCCGGTCGCAAACACCTGATGGAAGGCGGGCTCTACTTTAGCGGCCACGTCGCCCAAAATGTCGTGGACGGTCTTGCCCAGATGCGCTTCGGCAGGGATTCCATTCATTTTTGCCAGCGCATCGTTGATTCTCACATAACGGAGACTCTCATCGCAGACCACAAACCCTACATTAGGCGCGTCGAAAAAGCCGCCCCAGTCGTCCTGCGCTGCCGGCGCAGAACCAGACTCAAGAAACTGTTTGCTGTTTTCCGACTTTGCAATGATTTCGTCGAACTGCATTGGGCGCTCCATCGATTCCGTTGTTTGTCTGGGAAACTGAGTTCTCTTGGACGAAGAGCAACTGCGGGGAGGAGGTCTGCTTATCAAACCCGGATGCGTGCGGAACCCGCGCCGCCCGGAACATAAGTTATTCGAAGCGAGAAACCTGGAACACACCACTAGCTTTGGCGGCGGGACTATTCCCCCGCGCCCAAGATGAGTGCGCGAAACGAAGTGGCCAGCAGGAACCATTTACGCGAGCCCACCGCTGATGCCCCCCTCGTGTAAACCTTCCTAAACACCGGCGTACAGTCTGTTGCCAAAGAATCATAGACAAACTCGGGCCTTACGCAACATGTTTTTTTCTCGCTGTTGCCTTTTTGGGAAAATATCATCTCTCCTTTTGCGGTCCTAAGCGATCAATAATATCTCCTGCATATAATCACTTGGCGTGATCATTGTTCCCAGCTTCTTGAAACTATTTTATTGTTAACATCTTACATTCCTATATGTTAAGGTGCATGTGCCGAAATATCGGCACAGCTCAAAAGATGCCTCGATCCGAACCTGCAGAACGTGACCTCGAGTTGGCGCTTGCGGTCGCCGGCTTCTTGCAGTTAACCAAGTGCACACTCCTCGTTAAGCAGCGAGTAGCCAAACAAGCGGCGCGACAGTTCGGCTTAGGCGCTCGAGAGATTTGGATATTGCTGGCCGCTCGTTGCAAGACACCGGTAACCCAGAAACAAGTCGCTAAGCACCTCGCGCTCAATGAAAACGTTCTGGTACTGCTGCTCGATCGCCTGGAGAAAAGCGGACACGTCCGGCGAGTTCGCAACCCTGCCAATCGCCGCGAACAGTTTGTGCGCCTGACACCCATAGGGGCGTCTGTCGCCCGCCGCGTGCTCGCCGCCAAGGCGAAGTTCTATCGCACTGTATTTACTCCACTGGATGACGTACTCATTCAGGTCCTGCTTAAAGCAGCACAAGACATCCTTACTTTTGAGGCAACTCGAGCCAAGTCCGCTCTCCGCTGAGGATGTTGCGCCGTCCACCGGAGAGCAATGGCGACGGGCTGTTGCCGGAATATAATCTCTGCATGGCCCGCGGATGGGAAAGCAAGTCCATCGAAGAGCAACAATCTCAATCCGCCTCTTCCAGCCAGAAACTAGGTCCCCGGCCCACCCCGGACCAACTGGCAAGACAACACCCAACAGCAGGGGCTTCTCCTCTCCCGCGCCCGAATGATTCAGCAGCTTGAAACCGCCCAGAACACCCAGCATCGAGAGATGCTGCAAGCCGCCCTAGCCGAGCTTGACGCGCGGCTTGCGCGACTGGGCTAAGTCTGTCGTGCACCGCGTCTGGGCCTGATCCTGACGTATAATTACCGCATCCCATGAAAGCCTATGTTTATGTTTCGTTGAAGAAGAGCGTTCTTGATCCCCAGGGCAAGACCATTCATGGTGCCCTTAAAAAGATGGGATTCAAGGGGTTGGATGAAGTTCGCCAGGGGAAATATTTCGAGCTCACATTAGATGGCGGGTTGAGCCGGACAGAAGCCGACGCGGAAGTTGCACGCATCGCCCGCGAGGTGCTTACCAACCCGGTCATCGAAGAGTTCCGTTACTCCCTCGAAGATTGACAACTCTCCGAGTCACGCCCCACGGGTCTTTGATCGTGTGCGAAAGGGCGAATAAGAAGGAGTTTTCCCCTCTATAAGAATCTTTCATGACGCGGTTGGCGTAGGTTGCCGTAGTCTGTGGGCTAGTCGCTGCTCGGACTTAATTCGGTCGCCCCGCCGAAAGCAGGAGTAAGAAATTATGTGTGGCATAGTGGGATACGTCGGCAGGAAGCAAGTCGTCCCCGTCATTATTGAGGGGCTTAGGCGTCTGGAGTATCGCGGCTATGATTCTGCCGGGATCGCGGTCTGCGGTAATGGCGAAGGCCTGCAAGTGCGGCGCGCCGAAGGCAAGCTGCGTAATCTCGAAGAGGTCATCCGCCTCAAACCCCTCGACGGCACTTACGGAATCGGCCACACTCGCTGGGCCACCCACGGCCGTCCCACCGAAGAAAATGCCCATCCTCATCGTGACTGCACTGGCAATATCGTCGTGGTGCACAACGGCATCATTGAGAACTACGTCGCGCTTAAGAAAAAACTGATCGAAGAAGGCCACACCTTCACTACTGAGACCGACACTGAAGTCATTGCTCACCTGGTCGAGAAGTATTACTACAAAACTGGCAACGGCCATCGGCCTTCGCTCGAAGAAGCCGTGCGCAAAACCGTTGGCGAACTGACCGGCGTATTCGCGCTGGGCGTGCTCTCGTCGGATTCTCCCGATAAAATCGTGGCTGCTCGCAATGGCCCACCCGCTGTCATTGGACTCGGCAAAGACGAATACTTTATCGCTTCCGATGTACCCGCCATCCTCTATCACACCCGCGATTTGTTCTTCCTCTCCGACGGCGATCTCGCCACTATCACTCCGGAAGGCGTAAAGCTCACCGACTTCCTCGGCAACCCTAGAACTCCCCAGATTCAACATGTGAATTGGGATCCCATAGCTGCGGAGAAGGGTGGGTTCAAGCACTTCATGCTCAAGGAAATTTATGAGCAGCCCCGCTCTGTCCGTGACACGACGCTGGGACGCATCTCGCAGGAGACCGGGCATATTTTTCTTGATGAAATGCAGGTGACCGAAGCCGAGTTCAAAGCTGCGAAGAAGATCAATATTGCCGCTTGCGGCACCAGTTGGCATGCTGCGCAGGCCGGGAAGTTCATGATCGAGCGGTTGGCACGGATTCCGGTGGAAGTCGATTACGCGAGCGAGTGGCGCTATCGCGATCCCATCATTCCGCCGGATACGCTGACCATGTTGATTTCGCAGTCTGGCGAAACTGCCGACACCATTGCTGCCCAGCGCGAAGCTAAATCCAAAGGCTCGAAGACGATCGCCATCTGCAATGTCGTCGGATCGATGATTACCCGCGAGGCCGCAGGCACGATTTACACCCATGCCGGCCCAGAGATTGGCGTCGCCTCTACCAAGGCCTTCACCGCTCAGCTCACCGCGCTTTATCTTTTTGCGCTTTATGTCGCGCAAACGCGTGGAGAGATGAGCGCCGATCAGGCCAAGGCCGCAATCACGGAACTGCTGCGTCTGCCCGCCAAGCTTGAGCATCTGCTTACTCGCGATGAGGAATGCGAAGCGCTCGCCAAACAGTATGTCCGGGCGCAGGATTTCCTGTTTCTTGGCCGTGGCATCCACTATCCCATTGCGCTCGAGGGCGCGCTCAAACTAAAAGAGATTTCTTATATTCATGCCGAAGGTTATCCTGCCGGCGAAATGAAACATGGTCCTAACGCGCTGATCGACGAGAATCTGCCCGTGGTGATTCTGGCCACGCGCGACGCTAACGATGAACTTTCCCGCATCCGCTATGAGAAGACGATTTCTAACTTGAAGGAAGTTAAAGCGCGCTCGGGCCAAGTCATTGCCCTGGCTACTGAGGGCGACGAGGAAATCAAAGAAGCTGCCGATCATGTGCTTTACATTCCTCCGGCGCCGGAAGAGCTTGCGCCGATTCTGGAAATCGTGCCGCTGCAGTTGTTGGCTTATCACATCGCGGTTCGCCGTGGGTGCGACGTGGATCAGCCTAGGAATCTGGCGAAGTCGGTGACGGTGGAGTAGGCATTTAGCATTTAGCATTTGGCATTTAGCCGTCAGCACTCAGCATTCAGCCATTTCGGCGGAAGATCGTAACAGAGCTTTCCATCATCTACTCAGTTGATGCCTTTTCAAACTTTCACCGCGCGGCTTGGCCGCTCCACTCCCCTCTCCGAATTCACCAAGCACCTCGAATTCGAAATGAAGGCTGTCCCGCGGTTCGGCTTCGTTGCGGGGCAATGGATGTCGTTCAAAGCCACCAAGCCGGACGGCGAGGAAATCACCCGCGCCTATTCCATCGCGTCGCCGCCCAGTGAAGACGACCGCTTCGCGCTTTGCCTGAACCGGGTGCAGGATGGTTTCACGTCGAATTATCTTTGCGACATGAAAGAAGGTGACGAGATCGCCTGCCAGGGTCCGTTTGGCGACTTTACCCTCCGCCCTCCGATGCGCGATACGATTTTCGTCGCCACTGGCACCGGTATCGCACCGTTTCGCTCGATGCTGCATTGGCTTCTTGCCGAGGAGTCTCGTCATCAAGGGAAGCAACTATCTCTCGTGTTCGGCAATCGCACCGAGAAAGATATTTACTATCACGACGAATTTCTGCGCCTGGCCGCTGACCATGCAAACTTTCAGTACCTGCCGACCTTGAGCCGTGCAGACGCCTCTTGGCAAGGGTCAAGAGGATATGTGCAAGAGCACGTCCCTGCCATCACGCAAGGCCGCAGTGACATGCACGCCTACATCTGCGGCCTGGACAAGATGGTCAAAGCCAACCGCGATCTGCTGAAGTCACTGGGCTGGGACCGCAAGTCGATTTTGTATGAGAAGTACGACTAGGAACGTCACGCCGCGGATTTACGCGGAGCAGTGCGGGGCGCGAGAATTTCATAACGACCGCTTTTGCAGAATCTCTTTCAAGTCCCGTTTCCCGTGCAGTACAGCTACGACTTGCAAAGGAGAGGTTGCAGGCCGATAGACGATTACGTAGTTGGGGAACCTTGAGACGGTCCAAAAGCGAACATTCAGTGGCGTAATGTCCCGATGTTTTATGCCCATGCCAGGATGCTTGGCCAGCCGGCGGCAGGATGCGACGATCTCCCCTTCAACCATATCTGCAGCGGTCGGATTGTCCTCGGCGATGAACCACCAGATGGCATCAATATCGGCGGTCGCTTGTGGCGTGAACTGAAATGACGCCTTCATTTTTGCGACTTCAGTCGCTCGGCACGGCGCTTTCGCAGAATTTCAATCGCGGCATCGCCGTCCATCAGTTCGCCCCGTTCGGCTTGGTGGAACCCTTTTTCAATGTGGGCGGCTACGACTGCACGTTGCCCTATCATCCAATCTTCCAACTCAAGCTGTTCCCGGATAATCTCAAACGCTTGATCGAGAACCTCGCCGGGATTCTGATACGCGCCGGATTTGACCGCGAGATCGATGACACGCTGTTGCTCGGGTTTAAGATCAATCGTCATGACTGTTCTTTTCCGCTGCCTTGATTATCGTACTGGACAAGGTTCCCAGTCACAAGCGGTTGGCTAAGAGCCATTTTGCCGCAGATTTACGCAGATCAACCCGGAAAAGGCACGAAGACTTGAACATTCAGACTGGCGGGGTCCCGCGCCGATCTCTTTCCGCCTCCTCCAGTTGTTTAGACGTCTGCCAACGCCCGAAGCGGTCGCGACTCATCTTGGCAAGGTCTTCATCCGGAGAGCATTTCAGGTTACACAGCTTACACGCGGCGAAGGGATAGTCTGGCTGGCGTTCCACTAGAAGTCGGCTTGGACGGGCTTCGTCGCGGGGGCAAGCCATTTGGCACCAGGCTTCGCGATACTTTTCATGTCTCAAATAGCGGCTGCCGCCGGGGGACAAGTACATCAGGCCGCGGCATGCGGCGACGCAAACGGGGATCACATACCACAGATTTTCAGGCACGATATAGGCCGCGATGAAGTCGATTTCCTCAGAGGTGTAACGCAGGCCCGAGGCGCTCGTCTTGAGGCTGTAGCGGGAGCCGTCAGAGCGCCAGCAGGACTTAACCTGGATCCGCCAGAGCTTTTGACCGGAGTCGAGGATGAAGTCGTAGCGCTCGCTCTCTCCCCAGATTTTGGCGACGCCGAAGCCAAGATTCGTGGCTTTGGCGAGGAACGCGGCTTCGGCGGCTTCGCCAAACGCCTTGTTGGTGGTGAGGCCGACGGCATGGATTTCAGGAATGTGTCCGATCATTTGGGCCTTTCAGGTTTCGAGCAAAATAAAAGGCGCAGCCGTTAGGCCGCGCCTTTTTTGTTCCTATTTCTAGGATAGCAAGTTGGAAGGGTAAGTGAGACACGATTTCGAAATTTATTTCTGGATTAGATTCAGCGGGCTAGCGGGAAATGTCGATGTCAAGGGGCTTGACAAGGTGTTTCCCGAATCGAGAAAAGTTGGGAGCGGCGCGACTAAAGTGACCGGATTGGGACGGATAGGTCAAAATCTCTACCACAGAGGGCGCAGAGGATCACGGGGTGGTGCTGTGGTGACGCCCTTCCCGCGACTCGCAGAAGCGGCGAGACATGGGGCACGCGGCGATCTGGGCCAATGCTGGGCGTACAAGACTCCATCTATTTCTGCCTAGAACCACGATGGCAATTCTTCTATTGGTCAAATTCTGTTGGTACGGAAGGTTTTTGTCCGTCGTCAGCAACACATCGAAGCCCGCCTCCTCAGCCGCGCGCAGGAGGTCGCCGTTTAGGAGCGCACTCCATCCTTGCTCATGCGCGGTCTTGACGATGTGGGTTGGGAGATAATCTCGAATTCCGACTGGCGTTCCTTGGTCAAATAGGACGAGCATCAGCGGCTCGGCGTTGATGTCTCAAGGCTGTGGGCGGTGAAATCGAGCACTGCCTGCACCTGCTCACGGGTGAGGCCGTCGAACATCTGGAGAATTTCGTTGATGGTGAGGCCGTCTTCCAGGTTTTCGAACACGGCGCTTACGGGTATACGCGTTCCTCGGAACACCCAGGCGCCGCTGACTTTGCCGGGCACACTTTCAACCGCCGCGCATTGTGACCAGTCGAGTGGCATAGCAGCCTCAGAGCCATTATCCCAGCTAACCGACGAACAGGCCAGAGGCAATTGCGCTCCCTTTCCACATCTCGCAAAAGCGCCGAGACATGGGGCACGCGGTCGCCAAGCCCGCTATTCACAATGTCATCCTGGGCGCAGCAATCACTTCGCGGAGCGAAGTGTTTGCGGAGTCGAAGGACCCCGTGTCTGCTGAACGCGAGACTGGCGCTGCAGGGAGTTCACTCCAATCAGTTGAGAGCATCGTGAGAATCCCTTGCTTGGTTCATCGATGCGCCGGCGGGTATGGGGTCCTTCGACTTCGTGGCTGCTTCGCATTCGCGAAGCAGCCACTGCGCTCAGGATGACAGGGTGTTGGGAGGTTCGGCACCGGGATTCTCGTTCCCAGGTCTCGCAAAAGCGGCGAGACATGGGGCACCGGCTGACTATGGTTTTATTTCGATGATCGTGCCGTCTGGTACCAGCGTCCAGATTTCGTCCATTTCGTCATTTGTGACAGCAATGCACCCATCCGTCCAGTCCTTGAGACGATGGCTTTGCCCCAGCCAGCCATAGCCATTCATCAGGCCATGAAGAAAAATGTCTCCTCCCGGCGAGGTTCCCAACTTTCTCGCACGAGCGCGATCATCGGCGTTGGGATAAGAGATGTGAATCGATCGATAGAATCGACTCTGGGCATTCCTGCGGTCCAGAACGTAAGTGCCTTCAGGAGTCCTGTGATCACCGAACCTGGTCTTTGCGCCTACAGGCTGCGTCCCGAGAGCGACTTTGTACTCCTTAAGTACCTGACCGTCCTTCAACAGCCGCAGCGTCCGAGAGCTCTTGACGACAACGACCCTGTCTGCTTTCTTGGAGTCAGAGTTGGCTGTCCCTCTCACTCCCGGCAAGGTGCAAAGGATCAATGCTGCGACCAACATCTCGGTTTTCATGGCCTCAAATGATACGCGGCCTAACCTTACTTTGAGAGAATCCCACTCTAGACTCCCAGCATCTAAACCTTGACAACGATTCACTCAGGTCTTAGCATAGACCTGAACGCAATCATCGCTATATTGATTACAAAGCACTTAGTAGAACTAGGAGGGACTTCACATGTCCAAGATTATTGGTATTGACCTCGGAACCACCAACTCCTGCGTGGCGGTTATGGAGGGTGGCGAACCCAAGGTTATCCCTAATGAAGAAGGTGGGCGGACTACGCCTTCGGTGGTGGGATTCACCAAGACTGGGGAACGGCTGGTGGGGCAGGTTGCCAAGCGGCAGGCCATCACTAATCCGGAGAATACGGTTTACTCGATCAAGCGCTTCATGGGCCGGCGCTATGACGAAGTCAGCGAAGAAATGAAGATGGTGCCCTACAAAGTTGTGCGCCAGGGCGACAACGTGGCGGTGGTGGCGCAGGGCAAGGAATATTCTCCGCCAGAGATTTCGGCGCTGATTCTGCAAAAGCTGAAGAAGGCGGCGGAAGACTATCTCGGGGAGAAAGTGACCGAGGCGGTCATCACTGTGCCTGCGTACTTCAACGACGCGCAGCGGCAGGCGACGAAAGATGCCGGCAAGATTGCCGGGCTGGATGTAAAGCGCATTATCAACGAGCCGACGGCGGCGGCGCTGGCTTATGGCCTCGATAAAGGTAAGGACGAGACCATTGCGGTGTACGACTTCGGCGGCGGAACGTTTGATATTTCGATTCTTGAAGTCGGCGAAGGCGTGATCGAAGTGAAAGCCACTAACGGCGACACTCACCTGGGCGGCGACAACATCGATCAACGGCTGGTCGATTGGTTGATCGACGAATTCAAGAAAGATGAAGGCCTCGACCTGCGCGGTAAGGGCAACGAGATGGCGCTGCAACGTCTGCGGGACGCGGCGGAGCGGGCGAAGATTGAACTCTCGACGACGATGGAGCATGAGATCAATCTGCCGTTCATTACTGCCGATGCCAGCGGGCCGAAGCATCTGGTGAAGAAGCTGACTCGGGCGAAGCTGGAGTCGATGGTTGAGGACATCATTCAGAAGTCGGTTGGGCCGTGCAAGCAGTGCATGAAAGATGCGGGCGTGGATGCCTCGAAGATCAACGAAGTGGTGTTGGTCGGCGGACAGACGCGTATGCCTCGCATTCAGGCGCTGGTGAAGGAATTGTTCGGCAAAGAGCCGCACAAGGGCGTGAACCCGGATGAAGTGGTGGCGATCGGCGCGGCCATTCAGGGCGGCGTGCTTAAAGGCGAAGTCAAGGATCTGCTGTTGCTGGATGTGACTCCGCTGACGCTGGCGATTGAAACGCTGGGCGGGGTGGCGACTCCGATGATTCCGCGGAACACGACGATTCCGACCAAGAAGACGGAAACGTTTTCGACCGCGGCCGATAGTCAGACTTCGGTTGAAGTCCACGTGTTGCAGGGCGAGCGACCAATGGCGGCGCAGAACCGGACTCTGGGCAAGTTCCACTTGACTGGGATTCCACCGGCTCCGCGGGGCGTGCCACAGGTTGAAGTCACGTTTGACATTGATGCTAATGGCATCCTGAATGTGACTGCGAAGGACAACGCCACGGGCAAGGACCAGAAGATCACGATTACGTCGTCGTCGGGATTGTCGAAGGAGGAAGTGGAGCAGATGGCGAAAGACGCCGAAGCGCACTCGGCTGAGGACAAGGCCCGGCGCGAAGAGATCGACGCCAAGAACCAGCTCGACACCATGGTTTACAACGTGGAGAAGATGCTTAAGGAACAAGGCGATAAGATCTCGGGATCGGACCGCGGTGATGTAGAGAACGCGATTGCCGATGCCAAGAAGGCGCTCGAAGGCGGCGACAAGTCGGCCATGGACAAGGCCCGCGAGACGCTGACCAAGGCTTCGCACAAGCTGGCGGAGCAGATGTACAAAGCTGCTCAGTCGCAGGCGGCGCCGGGCGCGGGCCCGACGGCGGGAGACGGGGCTGGTCCGGATCCTGGCGCGAACGGCGGCGGGCAGAAGAAAGACGAAGGCGTGATTGACGCTGAGTACGAGGATGTAGAAGAAAAGAAATAAGCTGTCAGCCATCAGCATTCAGCAAGGCTGTGCTGGCAGGAAAAGCGCCACGGATTTACGCGGATCAACGCGGATTAAAACAATCCGTCAGGATCGGTTAAATCCGTGGCTTGTTTTTGGGTTCTGGGAGGGGATGCGATGCAATTTCAAGTGAATGGAGAAGATTACTTTCTGAAGTTTGTAGAGGATGAGAACCGTTTTTACGTTTTCCATGCGACGGAGAATGGCGTAGACCGCTTCCCCGTGTATGTAGACGCGGCCAAGCAGGAATGGGCGGAGACGTTCAGGAATGGCAGCCGAAAGATTCAGTAGACATGGCCACGACTGCAAAAAAAGATTATTACGAGGTCCTCGGCATAAAGAAGTCTGCCTCGACCGACGACATTCGCAAAGCTTTCCGCAAGCTGGCGCGCAAGTACCATCCTGACGTCAATCCGGGCGACAAGACGGCTGAGGAGAAGTTTAAGACTATCTCCGAAGCCAACGATGTCTTGAGCGATCCCAAGAAGCGCAAGATCTACGATCAGGTCGGTTTCTACTCTGACAATATTGATCCGGCGACGGCCGAGGCCTATGCTCGCGCCGGCGCCAGCGGTTTTCCCGGCGGTGGAGTTCCTCCGGGTCAGCCGCGGCCAGCAGGTCAGGAAGTTCCCTTCGACTTTGGAGGATTCGATTTCTCCGACATGTTCGAAGGCGCGCGGGCGCGAAAGCCGAGTGGCGGCAGCGGGGGTTTCAAGGACATCTTTTCTGGTATCTTCGGCGGGCATGGTGGCGCGCCTGCTCACGAAGGCCCCGAGCCGGGATCAGATCTTGAATACCAGGTCAATGTTCCCTTCTGGACGGCGATTCGCGGCGGCGTGATGCGGTTGAACATTACCCGTCGCGATGTTTGCAACGACTGTCACGGTCAGGGCCACATTGAATCGCCGGGAAAGTGCCCGGAGTGCGACGGCGCCGGGCAGATCACGCAGACCGGCGGACGCATGAAGTTCAATGTTCCTTGTCCGCGTTGTCACGGGACGGGCAAGAATATTTCTACCTGCGCTACGTGCCACGGCGAAGGTACTGTGGAGCGCACTGAGCCGCTCGAAGTGCGGATCAAGGCAGGGACCCGTAACGGCCAGCGCATCCGGCTGAGCGGCAAAGGTAATGCTGGACTGCGCGGCGGACCCAGCGGAGATCTATACGTGATTATTCGGACTGGAGATCACCCGGTATTTCATCGTGAGGGTGATGACATTCAGCTCACGGTGCCGGTGACAGCGACCGAGGCAGCGCTGGGCGCGAAGATCGAAGTACCGACCATTGATGGCCGGGCCATGCTGAAGATTCCTCAGGGAACGCAGTCCGGTCAGAAGCTTCGCTTGCGTGAGAAAGGTGTGCCGTCGGCCACCAAAGATGGGGTACGCGGCGATGAGATCGTCGAAGTCAAGATTACGGTTCCCATTCCGCGTGATGAGAAGACCAAAGAGTTGCTGCGGGAAATCGCCAAGCTGAATCCGGAAGATCCCAGAGCGGAACTGTTCAAAGATCTTTAACCACAGAGGGCACAGAGGAACACAGGGTATGTCTTCTTCTGTGTCCTCTGTGATTATCGATTGTCCAGTCACTTCTTGCTCGGATCATCACCCGCATTCACGTAGTTGAATTGCAGCGGCGACATACCGTGCACCTGAACCACTGTTGGGCCGACGGCCATCGCGTAGTGATGCATGTCGGGGTCCAGATAGGCGAAGCTGCCCGCGGGGAACGTCATCATTTTAGCTGCCTCGACTTTGTCCCCCATACCCACCTTAAAGCTGCCCGAGATGACAGTGACGTTCTCCCGCTTGGGATGCCAATGAGGCGCGATCTTATATCCATTCGGCATCTTCAAGCGGATGGTGAAATCGCCGCTGTCAGCCATGGGATTACCTTCGAGAACAGCCAACTGCGCGCCAGCAGCCACAAACGGCGGCGGCGGACCCCACTTGATCTGACTTGGTGTGAAAGCGTTCTGTGGCGCTCCAGGTTGAGCAAACAAAATAACGGTGCCGATCAAGAAAGCTGCAACAAGCATTTTCTTCATAACACTTCCCTCCTGAGAGAAACGGCTTTCGTAAAGTGATTAAATTTATACCAGATCATCCGCGGCATTTTCTTGCCGTGGTTCAGCAGTCTGGCGGCGTCCAGCTCGTTACCTCCGTACCACGCCGCCCGCTACAGAATTTTTCAATAATTTTCTTGCATCTGTGGAGAATTCCCGTAATCTCATACCTGCGAACTAACTTCAGCCGAAATGCCCGGAATCGCCTTAACCGGGAGCCTCGCGGCCTTTATTGCCGACCAAGGGAGACGAGGTGGCTGAGAGTGATTCGCCCCAAGGGAGGAAGCCGTCGAAATTGGCAACAGCTAGCGCACCTCGTCAACAAATCCAGCCACCTGCCGTTGTAGCCCCCCGGAAAAAGTCCGTCCGCCTCACGCTCTGGCCGCTCGTCGCCGCCACCTTCTTTATGGTGTCAGGCGGAACTTATGGCACAGAAGACATCGTGCATGGCGCCGGCTATGGCCGCGGCATTCTCATCCTGTTGTTGACGCCAATTCTCTGGAGCCTGCCCACCGCCTTCATGATTGGAGAACTTTCGAGCGCTTTGCCCTTTGAAGGCGGCTACTATGCCTGGGTACGGCGCGCCATGGGCAATTTCTGGGGATTTCAGGAAGCCTGGCTTTCGCTGGTGGCGTCGATCTTCGACATGGCCATTTATCCCACTCTATTCGTCCTTTATCTCAACCGGTTGTTTCCGTGGTTCGCGGAAGGACATCGCGGAGTGATGGTCGCTTTGGGGGTGGTGATCGTATGCGCGCTCCTCAATATCGCCGGTGTGCGCGTGGTTTCGACCACGTCGCTGTGGCTGTTCTTTGCGCTGTCGGCGCCTTTCATCGCGATTGTTTGCATCGCGCCTTTCAAGTTTGGTGCGCTGGCTCACGTCGCGACCAAGGCAACGAATCCCAGTGTAGATATTCTGACCGGCCTGTTGATCTGCATGTGGAATTACATGGGCTGGGACAACGCTTCGACCATCGCCACGGAGGTCGAGCGTCCGCAGCGAACTTATCCGCGGGCCATGTTGGTGGCAGTTGCAATCGTGGCCTTGAGTTACATCGTGCCGGTGGCGGCGATGTGGATGACCGGACTTCCGGCCACGGCGTGGGACACCGGTTTCTGGGCCGACATCGCCGGCATGCTGGGTGGGCCGCTGCTACGGATTGGGTTGGCTCTGGGTGGCATCATCAGCGGCTTCGGGATGTTCAGTGCGTTGGTGATGAGCTACTCGCGTCTACCCCTAGCCATGGCGCAAGATGGCATGTTGCCGAAGATTTTCGGTAAATTGAATCGGCGTAGGGCGCCTTGGGTCGCAATCATCGCACTGGCCGCCTGCTGGGCGATGTGCCTCGGATTGGGATTTGAGCGGCTGGTCACCATGGACATTCTGCTTTACGGCGTCAGCCTGTCGCTGGAGTTTGTGGCCCTGGTGGTCTTGCGCGTTCGTGAACCTGATCTGCCACGCGCATTCCGCGTTCCCGGCGGAATGTTCGGGGCAATCGCGGTTGGCATACCTCCAATGCTGCTACTGGGGTTCTCTATCGTACGCAGTGAGACTGAGCAAGTGCTGGGGATGAGCTCGTTTGCTTTTGGCATGCTGCTGATTGCCGCTGGCGTAGTCGCCTACTTCCTCAACCATGCGGTAAAGCCGCAGGGCTGGGCTGCCGCGGCACCCGAGAAGCCCGAAGCGATAGCCTAAGAAACCGAGCCGCAGATTTGCGCAGATCAACGCAGATCAACACTAGGATCAGCTATTATCCGAGTAATCTGCGGCTTGTGCTTTAATACCCTTAGGCATGACCAAGCGCAAATCCAAGGGAGCTTACATGATCTCGGCTGTGGCCGAGATGTACGAGATTCATCCCCAGACTTTGCGCCTCTACGAGCGCGAAGGTCTGCTCAAGCCCTCGCGCACCGAAGGCAACACCCGGCTTTATACTGACGAAGACCTCCAGCGGCTTGAGTTCATTCTTTCCCTGGCTCGCGACCTGGGTGTAAACATCAGCGGCATCGCCATCATCCTGCAAATGCGCGAGCGCACGGAAGAGATGCAGCGCCAGATTCAGGATTTCGTGAAATACATTCAGGAAGAAGTGCTTTCCCGTGCAAGCGCGGCAGCCGATCCTTCCCGTGGGGCGATTGTTCCCGTTCGCCGTTCCATGATTGCTCCTACACATCCACCCAGCCGCAAACGTTAGTTTCATGAGCGAGCTTTCATGAACGAACTCCGGGCATCCACGGCTTCGGCCATAGTCCACCAGATGTGCCCGCGATGCCGCTCAGCCCGCATGTTCCGCGCTTCCATTGTTCGGGGCTTTCCGAAGATGTATGAACGCTGCCCAAACTGCAATCTAAAGTTTGAGCGCGAGGAAGGCTATTTCCTTGGAGCCATGTATATCGGCTATGGCCTGGCGCTACTTACGATTGTGGGGCTGGGGTTGATACTGCGGCTCGCGACCTCATGGTCATTACAGAAGGTCACGGTCTGGGCAATTTTGTTGTTTCTGCCGCTGGCGCCCATGTTGACTTTGCTTTCGCGCGTGCTTTGGATTTACCTGGACTGGGCAATCGATCCGGAAACGTCCCCAGAACAGAAATAAGATACCTATTTCGAGCCGCGCAGGTATTGGTCAGTCTTGTTGATCCAATCGGCGCGTGGAGGATTGAAGACGTCGAGGTCGACGGTGTCTTCGAGGGCCTCGGCCTTGTGGGGCATGTGTGGCGGGATGGTCAACACCTCACCGGAGCGAACCACTATTTCTTTTCCGTCAATCCAAAACTTCAATGCGCCATCAAGGATGTAGGTCAACTGTTCGTTGTGATGGCTGTGCTCAGGAACGATGCAACCCTTCTTCAGGAGTACCCGCGCCAGCATAATGTTCTGCCCGACGATGAAATGGCGCTGTAGGAGCGGATTCAGGTCTTCGAGGTCGACTGACTTCCAGGACACGTGTTGATGTTGGGGCTTGTTCTTGGAAATCGATTTGCGTTTTGTCGTAACGGTCTTGGGCATGGCTTCTCCGGATTCCGCGCACCCTAAAGGGAGTGCGGCGCATCATTCTGTCGCCCCTCCGGGGCTGGATCTTTCCGCTTCATCCCCACGGCTTACGCCGTGGGCTTTATTCTTCCGCCGCTTCCGCGGCTGCTTCGCGAACAGGCGCTTCGTCCATCGCACCGCGGCCAGTCATCGCTACGAGCACGCGGGCGAGGGCGCCCGCGCTACACTTGGCTGCCACGCGGCGGAAGCGCGCAGGATTCTCTCGATAGCCTCACGCAGGTTCGCAGTGGAGGAGGCGAACGAGAAGCGGATAAAATCACGGCCAGCCGCCCCGAAGGCAGCGCCGGGGATGGCGGCAACACCAACTTCCTCGAGCATAATGCGGCATAATTCTTCAGCGGTTACGCCAGTGTCGCCGATATTGACCCAGGCGTAGAACGCGCCTTCGGGCGACTGGCAATGGAATCCGGGGACGCGGTTGAGATCGCGAATGAATTGCTGGCGGCGTTTGTCGAACTCACCGACCATGCGAGGCGTGGCGCCGTCGCGATCACGTAGAGCCTCGATGGCAGCATATTGGCTGAACTCGGCAACACAGGTGTAGCTGTTGATGGCAAGCATTGCCAGTGCCGGGACGATGCGACTGGGAGCTACGGTATAGCCCAGGCGCCATCCGGTCATGGCGAAACTCTTGGAAAAACCGTCGACGATGATGGTGTGCTCCTCCATGCCGGGATAACTCAGCATTGATTTGAAATGTGCGCCATAAATGATGCGAGCATAGATCTCGTCGGAAAGTACGATCAGGTCATGCTCGACGGCGAGCTCGGCCAGGCGGCGCTGGATGTCGTCGGCGTAAACCGTGCCGGTGGGATTGCCGGGAGAATTGGTGATCAGAATCTTGGTGCGAGGAGTGATCTTCGCGGCGATTTCCTCGGGATCGGGCTGGAAGCGATTACGCTCGGAGAGTTCAAAGGGAACGGGAACGCCGCCCAAGCCGAGCGTGATGGAGGAATATCCCGGGAAACCGGGATCGGGATAGAGGACCTCGTCACCGGGATCGATGAGCGCCATCATGGCCATAAAGAGGGCGATTTTGCATCCGGGCGCGAGGACAATTTGGTCGGAGGAGACGTTGAGATTGCGAGTGTCGAGTAGATAGCTGGCGATGGCCTCGCGAAGAGCGGGCACGCCGGCGACGGCGCAGTAGCGGTCTTTGCCTTCGTCGAGGGCACGCTTCAGGGCGTCGTTCACCTGGGGCGCGGGGTGGAAGTCAGGCTCACCGAGTTCCAAATGGATGATGGAGCGTCCATGGCGCTCGAGTTCGCGGGCGCGGGCATTGACGGCCAGAGCGCCTTCACCGGTCATAACCGCCATGCGGGAAGCAAGAAGCTGCATTCGTAATCCTTCCAGGCTAATTATAAGGGTTGCGAGCTTAAAGGCTTTGACCACGGATCTACACGGATTGAGGAACTTAACCACAGGGGACACAGAGGGCACAGAGGAAAATCGATGACCCTGCACGTCCGGTGAGCGATAATCAGAAACAGGAGTTCCCATGAAGAAGCATCAGCATCGCGCGGAGACGAAGGCGGTTCGGGGAGGCACGGACCTGCACAAGAAGAACGGGCCGCTGGCCACGCCCATCTATCAGACTTCGACGTTTGAGGTCACCGACAACGAGCAGCAGTTGCGGGCGACGCCGACCGATATGTTTTATACGCGCTATGGGAATCCGACGGTGACGGTGGCGGAGAACGCGATCGCCGAACTGGAGGGAACTGAGCGCGCGCTGGTGTTTGCTTCCGGGATGTGTGCGATCACGACGCCGATTCTGGCGTTGCTGAAAGCGGGCGACCATGTTGTGGCGCAGACGGATATTTACGGTGGCGCGACGAAATTTCTGGGGCAGTGGCTGCCCAAGCTTGGGATCGAGACCACATTCGTGGACACCACCGATTACGAACAGTATGAGCGTGCGGTTCGTCCCAATACCCGGCTGCTGTATGTGGAATCGCCGACGAATCCTATGCTGCGCGTGATCGATTTGCGGCGAGTGGCTGGGATTGCGAAGAAGCATGGGCTGATCACTATGATCGACAGCACGTTCGCGACGCCGATCAATTGCAGACCGGCGGAGTTTGGGATCGATTTGGTGATGCATTCCGGCACAAAATTCTTCGCGGGGCACTCGGACCTGATTTGCGGAGTAATCGCGGGGCGGGGAGATTTGATCGAGAAGATTCATTCGACCCGCACCACGCTCGGGGGGTCGATGGACCCACACGCGGCGTGGCTGCTGCTGCGGGGGATCAGGACCGTGGCAGTGCGAGTGCAGCGGCAGAACGAGAGTGCGCTACGGATCGCGCAGTACCTGGCGGGACAGGCGAAAGTGCGGGCGGTTTATTACCCGTTTCTGGAGGGGCATCCGCAGCGGGCGTTGGCGATGGAGCAGATGGCGGGCGGCGGTGGGGTGCTCAGCTTTGAAGTGGAGGGCAGCGGCGAGGATGCGCGCCGGGTGTCGGAAGCACTGAACCTGTTCACGCTGGCACCGAGCCTGGGCGGAGTGGATTCGCTGGTCTGTATGCCTTCTCTGACCTCTCATGCCATGATCCCGGTGGAGCATCGACAGAAGATGGGGGTCACAGACCAACTGATACGGCTGTCGGTGGGGATTGAGCATGTGGATGATCTGATTGCAGATTTGGAGCAGGCGTTGGCGGTGGTTGGTTCAGCCGTCAGCATTCAGCAGTCGGCATTCAGCACTTAGCGGTTGGCAGTTGGCATTTAGCGGTCCGTTTCTCAGCTCAACCGAGGCGTGCCTACCAAAGACAGTGCTCGGTTCATTCAACGTAGCCTTCATCTTTGCGGACGATGCGGATGAAGTGGTCGGTGAATTTGGAGTGCATCCCTGGAACTTCGTATTTGGGCATGTGACAGGAGACACAATTATTCGTGCTCACCGTGCAGATTTTCGCTGGATGGCCGGTAGAAGACGCATAGCGGTGACAGCTCAGGCATCTATCGTCATATGAAGCCAGGTCGCGTACCCGTGGCTGATGGGGATTGTGGCAGGCCAGGCATGTAATACCGTTGTTGCTCTTGATCCAGCACTGGCTTCTTTCCAGACGATAGGGTTGGAAACGAAGATTGCGAATTCCAGAGGTCTTGCTCAGAACCACGTCCACGTAGGTGCGGTGACATGCGCCGCAGAAATCCACCTGATCGACGGGATTGAGTTGTCCGGGATCCAGAATCGCCTTTAGCCCCAGCTTTATCCTGTCCGCCTTGATCGCCGCCACATGCTTTGCGCCGGGGCCGTGACACGCCTCGCAGGTTACGCCGGGAATCAGGTGGCTGGGATCGAATCGACGATTGCTGGTCGAGGCGGTGGTATGACAGCCAAAACATCGTTGTGTCTCTCCGCCATAAAGCATGCTGCGGCCCAAGGCGTCCTCAAGATTGGAAGGCGCGGCCTGCGATTGTCCCGGAGTCGCGTCAAGACCGTTGAGTGCCGGAAAGTAACTCACTCGACTTTCGTAGAAGGTACCGTTGCGTTCGAGGATGTAGGTTTGGCCGGATTGGCCCAAGCCGAATGCCCAACTGAGAGGTAGTGAAATCGTCTGCTTGCCATCGGTGACGGAAAACAGGCTGCCGTTCTCTTGGCGTGAGATCTGGTAGTTGTAGGGTGCCAGGCTAAGAGTTAGTTGGTCATGGGAGCGCAAAGTCTCGGAATCTGCGGGGCGCATAGCGGCGTGGGCCATCGGCGTCTGGGTCTGAGTGCGAAATTTAGAAGCGTGACAATCCGCGCAGACGTTCGGTCCCAGGAATTCATCGCGTGAAGCTGTGCCTTTTGTAGGCCACCATCCGGGGAGTTGTACGCGGTCTTCGGTGGCCATGGGGACGCTGGCGGGTCCGGCAGGCAGCGATTTCCCACTTCTCGCCAAGGACCCGAGAAGCGGGGCACCCGCAATCGAGAGCGCTGCCAGTCCGGAAATCAACGCGCCGAGTCGCATGGGTGCAATTGTCTCATTGAGTCAGAACGAGATGAAGAGAAGCGTTCTCGGCCGGAGATAAGGCTTCCTCAGGGGCTAAAGCCCTCGCTCTTATTGGACGGTGGCGGCACGGCTCGAAGCCGTGCCCTCCCAAAACCTACCGGCAGGATGCCGGCTGCAAGATCTCAGAACAGGAACTTCGCGCCGAGTTGGAGAATCCGTGGGCTATAGACTGTCCCGACCTGCAGGAAGTTGGATCCGGGTCCGGGAATGAAGGTTCCGGTACCGGAGGAGAATCCAGCGCTACCGGCTGCGCCGCCCTGATCACCCGCCAGCGGACCGTATTCAACGTGATTGAAAATGTTGAAGGCTTCAGCCCGGAACTCGAAGGCCATGCTCTCCCTTATTGGGATGTGCTTGAACAAGGCCATGTCGATGTTCCAGTGGCCGGGATTGCGCAAGAAATTGCGGCCTGAGTCTCCGAGGGTCAGACCGATCGGAGCCGCGAAAGCGTTGGGATTGGCAATGAAGGAGCCAAAACCGGATGCGCCAACATTGGCAGCGGGGTTAACCTGTGGAATGTTCTGATAGGGATTCGAGATGACGTCAGCGTAAGATTGCCCGGCGCCGGCGCTCGAAGCCACACCGTTGCCAAGACCAGCATTATCAGGAAATCCAGAGCCGTTATAGGCGCTGAAGGGAGTGCCTGTCTGCCAGGTGCCGATGCCGGAGAGTTCCCATCCTCCCAGCAGCTTGTTGGTTATGCCAGGACTCTTGAAGAACGGCAAATCATAAATGGCGCTGGTGGTAAAGGTATGGCGCTGGTCGAAGTTGGAGGAAGCACGAAACGCGGCAAAATCGTAGGCATTCAAAATTCCGCCATCACCGAAGAGGCCACCGTCGGAAGCTGAGTCAATAGAATGGCTATAGGTGTATGAAACATTCAACTGCATGGTTCCAATACTTCGACGCAACTGCGCCTGTAAAGCGTTGTAGCTGGAAGAAGCTTTATTGTCCAAGGCGGTGATGTCGCCCAAGCCGCGGAAAGGACGGAAGGGATTGGGATCGTTGCCGCAAGCAACCGACAGGTTTATGGCGGCTTGCCCAGTAACCGGAAGTCCGCTTTCGGTAGTCATGGTGCCGCAATCGTCGTGCGGTTGACCGGTAGCTGGATCGATCGCATCAATAGGCTGGTTCGCCTTGACATATGGATTCAGCGCCGCGGGAACCGGGTGTAACTGGTTGAGCTCGTACTTCCGTCCCAAGTCGGTGCCTTTGCTCCCAACATACGAAAGAGTAGCGACGGTACTCCAGCCAACATCGTGCTGAACGTCAAGGTGCCATTGCTGAACGTATGGCCAAACTGCTTTGGTAGGAATGGAAACCACGTTTAGAGGGAACAACAGACTGCTGTTGCCTCCGCCCCCAATGTTGCCATATCCGGAAATATTGTACTGGGTGGGAACTTGCACCAGCGGTGGAGAGCTTTCCAGAGCTTCGCTGTCGGCCTCGTTTCCGTTAGTGTGGTCGAAGAAGATTCCGTATCCGCCACGGATCGCCCACTTCCCATCTCCTTTGGGATCAAAAGCAAAACCTAGCCGCGGCGCGGGGTTGAACAGATGTCCCTTCATGCATCCCGCGGGCGAGCCGTTGACTCCGCATTGCACCATGCCATTAAAGGGATCGCCGGTGCCCGGGACGATAGCGCCCTGCTGGCCCGTCAGGTTGCCGGTGACATCGATCTCCGGGGCTTTGGCAGCAACCCATGCGGATGGTTCAAAGTTGTAGGCCTGATGGTAGCGTTCGCGATAAGTGCCGAAGAGGCTGAGACGCAGTCCCATGTTCAGCGTCAACCGTCTGGTGGCATGGAAGTCATCCTGGAAGTAAGGTTCCAGGATCTTGTAGCGGTTGTAATACTTGGGCTGGGCGTTGGATTGGGAAAAATTGGCGATGTTGCCCATCAGCAGATCGGCAAAGGGGTTGCCGCTGGAGACGGGCGAAGTCGGGTCGAAGGTGAGAAATCCATTGGTGGAAGGAACGGTTCCAGTCAGTTCGTTCTTCTGCGCCGCTACAAAATAGGCGCCAAATTGCAAATTATGCTTGCCGATAATCTTGGTCACGTTATCGCGGTAGGTGTAGGTTGGGTTGGCATTGTACGGGCCGTTGGGGACAAAACCCGCGTCCTCCTGGAACCCGCTGCTGCCATACGCCCCTCCTAAGCCGCCGGCCACACTGATTCCCGGCAATGCGCCATTGCCGCCCGGGAACAGACTGCTGATAGCGAGGTTCGCCGGACGTTTCCACGCATTCGGGTTCGGTGTTCCGGTATTGGTGAGGACGATGTGATCGGTGGTGTAGCTGAAAACGAATTCGTTCAACAGGGTAGGTGAAGCAGTTGCGGTGAGACGCGCCACCAACGCTGTGGCCGGGCCAACAAAATTCGTCTGAATCGTCGGGAAACTGGCGCCATCGCTCCACAAAGGAGTGGCGGTTACGGTCTCCCACGAGTCGTGGGCATAGCGAAACATGGCACGGATCTTGTCGCTGAAATTGTGGTCGACGCGGACTAATTCCTCGCGCCAATTGGTAGCCTGAGACGGGGCTGCCGTGAACACGTTGCCGGAGCCGCCGGTTGGGGAAGGAATCATCCCCAGCAGCGGCGCGGAGGCCGGGTTGACGGGGACTTGATTGCCGGGAAACGGCTGACCCGCAAGTGGGTTCTTAACACCATTGATCTCGGTGGGTTGCACAGGGCAATCCAGTCCGGGACAAAGATCGCTGAAGTTGCCGCCGCGCTCCGCCAAGCTGGGAACAATCACATTAAAGTTCTGACCGGGAACCCGGTCCCGACGCCATTCCTGCGACCAGAAAAAGAAGGTTTTTTGCTTGTCCTTGTTGTAGTGGCCGGGTATGTAAATCGGGCCGCCGATGGTGTATCCCCAATCGTTCTTGTGATACGCCGGGTTGGTAGTCTGGAATTCGGGTGTAGCATTGAAAGCCTCGTTGCGCACGAATTCATAGGCATCACCGTGGAATGAACGGGTCCCAGACTTGGTCTCGGTCTCAATCGTGCCGGAGCCGTTGCGGCCGTATTGCGCTCCGTAATTAGAGGTCAGGACGCGGACTTCACCGATGGCGTCAATGCTAGGGGTAACGTTCAGCGTGGAATTGCTGCCGTTATCCATGTTGTCGCCGCCGTCCAGTTCCCAGTTGTTGTACTCCAGGCGTCCGCCATTGACGCTGTAGTTGACGTTCGCCGTAATGCCGTACTGACCCTCCGAGGAGCCGGTCTGATTGGTGATGCCCGGCGTCAAGGTTACAAGTTGGGTGAACACGCGTCCGTTCAGTTGCAGTTGGCTAATCTCTTTGCTGGTGATGGTCCCGGCAAGCTCGTTAGACTGGGTTTCCACCTGGGCGACATTCGTGCCTTCTACGAGTACCTCTTCCTTGGCCGCACCCACTTGCAAAGCTGCATCAGCGCGTGCCTTTTGGGCAACACGCAACACGACTCCCTTGGCCTCATACTTCTTGAAGCCTGCGGCCGTAATCGACAGGTTATAAGACCCTGGAGGCAGGGCACTGACCAAGTAGTCGCCGCTACCGTTAGAAGTGGTCGTGCGGTTGATGCCATGCTCCGGATTGTTGACCGTTACTTGCGCGTTGGGAATGGCAGCGCCGGTCTGATCGGTGACAGTGCCGGTAATGGAAGCAGCGTCCTGGGCAAGCAGCGGAGCGGAAAGGCAGCCAACAAATACCAGCACCCACAAGAGACGGGATTTCATGGTCAACTCCGTTCTAACTTAGAAGCGAAAGTAGAACATCGACCGGGCCCAGTTTGTCCCAGCTTTTAATTTCCATGCTAGAGTGCACCCCGCTTGCGCCCGCATTACTCAATTTGGTACGCAGGCACCCGCGGGACATTGTTGCCCTTGCATCAAACCCGAAAAGTCACGAAATTCGTTTATTAAAACGTATCAATAGTGAGGTAGTGCTATGGCGGTGTCAAGGGAAAAATACCCTTATTTTACTAAGCGAGCAGGGTTGGCGATCACAATAAGCGACGGGTGGATTCGCGAACCGCCAGTTCAGGAGCAATCTTGCGATGGACAGCCGAGAGCTTTCGCTTCTCCAGCACGGCATTCACGCCATCCAAGGCAGTGCTAACGGCGATGGTGCCCATAACTTCCATGGGCTGGCGAATCGTGGTCAGCGACGGAGTGTACAAAGCCGAAGCAGCGACGTCGTCAAAGCCGATCACGGAACAGTGTTCGGGGACACGCATTCCAGCCTTGGCCAAAGCACGGATGGCGCCGAAGGCTGTCATATCGTCAAAAGCCATCAGGGCGGTAAAAGGACGCTTCTGTTTGAGCAGGTCTTCGGTGAGTTTGTAACCGGCCTCGAAACTGGAAACGGGGTCGCGCGATTCGGGAAGATCAAGGACCAGGCGGGAATCGATCTCAAGGTCGCAGGATTTGGCGAAGGAGCGAATTCCCTTCCAGCGCGGGGCGCTGTCGGCCAAAGTCTTCGGGCCGCGGACGAAAGCGATCTTGCGATGTCCCAGGGAGTAAAGATGCTCGAGGGCGGCGTGGGCGCCCAGTTCGTTGTCGACCATGATGGAGCTGATGGAATCAGTTTGCAGTTCGCGTCCAATCATCACGGTGGGGATGCTGCTCTTTTCCAGATCCGCGAGGACATCGATGTCCACGAAAAGCCAGTTGGCCAGAACGATCAGGGCTTCGACGCGGCGGTCGAGCAGCATTTCCAGATAGCGCTCGAAGCGGCTGCGTTCGTTGTGGACGTCGGTGAGTATGGGGAGGTAGGACGACTGGTAGAGAGAATTCTCGATGCCGCGGAGAACCAGAGTGCAGTAAGGATCCGTCATGTCGAAGACCATAACTCCGACGGTGTGACTGCGCTGGCTGCGCAGGGAGCGGGCAAACAGGTTGGGACGATAACCCAGTTTCTTGGCGGCCCGTTCGATCGTCTTCTTGGTGCTGGCGGGAATGTAGCGTGCCAAAGGCGCGTTGTTCAGAACAATGGAAACGGTCGTAGAGGAGAAGCCGCTCTCCTTGGCGACATCGCGAATTGTGACCATGTTACTTTTCATGCCGGATCCGCTGAAGGCGTTCACGCGGTTGCAGCCTGCTTGAATTCGGGCAGGCGCTGGCGGACACTACAGCAGAGAGTGAAACCAGTGTCAAGTTCAGGGTTGCGGTGTAGAGCGGCGGTGCTTCTGCTGGCTTGCTGTCAGGCGGGGAGTGCGCGGCAAATGCAGGCGGGCCAGACGACGGCGTTGTCGCAGAAATCCACCGCGAAGTCGTCCGGAAATCAGGCTCAGAGCGCTGATCCCAAGCAACTGTTTGAGCAAGGAGAAACGGCACTAAAACAAGGCGATCTGGTTGCGGCAGAAAAGGCGTTCAAGGGAGTGCTGGCGGTGAATCCGGCGGTGGCGGGAGCATACGCAAACCTGGGGGTGATCGCCATGCGGCGGAAACAATGGCCGCAAGCGCTGGAGAGCTTGCGGAAAGCCGAGCGTCTTGCGCCACAGGTGGCTGGGATTCGTCTGAATGTAGGACTTGTTTACTACCGCCAGAACGACTTTCAGGGAGCGATTGCGCCGTTTGAGTCGGTGGTTCGGGACGTGCCGGATTCTTACCAGGCGCGGTACCTGCTGGGGTTGTGCTACTTCTTCAATCAGCGCTATGCGGAGGCGGTAAACACGCTGGAGCCGCTTTGGGGGCAGGCTTCCAATCAGTTGAATTTCCTGTACGTACTGGGAATCGCAGCTAATAAGGCAGGGCGGGCTGACCTGGAGCAACGAGCGCTGGGGCGCTTGGTGGAAACCGGCCAGGACACACCGGAGTTTCACCTGCTTATGGGAAAGGCGCATCTGAACCGGAAAGAATATGACGAGGCGATCGCGGAGCTGGAAACCGCAGCCAAGACCGCACCCAAGCTTCCCTTCGTTCACTTCAATCTGGGCATGACGTACCTGGAGAAGCAGGATTTGGAGCGAGCCAAGGCGGAGTTTCTGAAGGATATCGAGATCGAACCCGATGTTGCATACGACTACGATCAGCTAGGGCTGGTGTTTTATCTGCAACAGCAGGATGAGGATGCGGAGAAGATGTTTCGTAAGGCGCTGCGGCTGGATCCGAAGCTATCGAGTTCTGATTTCCAACTCGCCCGGGTCTATTTGCGAGAACAGAAGTTCAAGGAAGCACTGACGGCGATTGACGTAGCGAAGAAGTTGAGTCCGGAGAGTGAGAGCGTCTATTACGTGCGCGGGCAGATTCTGCAGCGCCTGGGACGCACACAGGAAGCCAAGAAAGAGATGGAGAAGTTTACTACGATGTCGAATGCATCGAGAGAAAAGCGCCACCAGGAACTGGAGTCGGGGCCAGTGCCCGACCCCGAGCTCGCGCAGGAACCGCAGTAGTGATTTGAGTTTCGTCCCTGATATGGTGAAGGGATGGTTCGGATCCGGTGTCGCGGTGTGTTGTTTGATTTGGATGGAGTACTGATTGATTCCACCCCTGCGGTGGCGCGCTGCTGGAAGAAGTGGGCAGCGAGACACGGCCTCAATCCAGAAGAAGTTGTAAAGCGGGCACATGGACGGCCGAGCATCGCAACCATCCGCGAACTGCTTCCACAGGCGGACGCCGAGCGTGAGAACCGAATCGTGGAGCGGGCAGAGATCGAAGACATCGAGGGGGTAGTTCCTCTGCCGGGAGCACGGGAATTGTTGCAGACGCTACCGCTGGATCGCTGGACGATTGTCACCTCCTGCACCCGGCCACTGGCGGAAGTTCGGCTGCGCGCAGCGGGTTTGAAGATTCCGGCAAAGATGGTGACGTGCAGCGAGGTGGAAAATGGGAAGCCGCATCCGGAGCCATATCTGAAAGGCGCGGCGGCGTTAGGCATAGCTGCGGCTGATTGCGCAGTTGTGGAGGACGTTCCAGCGGGAATTCGCTCGGGGAAAGCGGCGGGCGCCAAGGTGATTGCTCTGCGCACAACGGCGGCAGAGGAAGAGCTGCGGGAAGCAGGCGCAGATTGGATCGTGGGGAACTGTGGTGACCTCGGCGTAGGGGGAGGACCGGGGGAGTTGGTGATTGAATTGATGTGAAGCGGGATGGAACTCTGCTCCGAGAAAATGCGTACATCAGATTGCGGGAAGTGACCCGGCCGGGCGCTTTTGAGCAGGCTTTGCGAAACTACGATACACTTTTGGGACAACGATTCTGTGCTTGGCCAGGCCCGTTAGCAGCCGGTTAGTCACGCCGAGGCCGATTTCATCAGCGGTGTACTTATTTCATTTCACGCAGGAGACCAAACCATGTTTTTTGCCCGTGTCGCGATTGTAGCTGTCGTCCTTTGTCCAGTTGTCGGACTTGCGCAGCAGATGCCAGCAACCGATCAAGCCCCCAAGCTGGAGCATTTCGATCCCAATATGGTGGACCGCACGCTCGATCCCTGCCAGGATTTCTATCAATACGCGTGCAGCAAGTGGAATGCCGCGAACCCGATTCCTCCCGACCAGGTGGCATGGGGCACGGGCAGCGGTTTGCAGTATTGGAACGAGAACATTGTGCGTCAGGCGCTGGAGAAGGCGTCCGCACAGACTAGTGGACGCAGCGACTTCGAGCAGAAAATTGGCGACTATTGGCAGGCGTGCAGTGATGAGCCGGCGTTGGAAACCGCCGGCAGCCGGGATTTGAAACCCGGACTGGAACGCATTGCAAAGATGAAGAGCAAGGCGGAATTGGCGGGCCAGGTGGCCTACATTCACATGAGCACTCCCGGTGCGTGGTCGGGGAACGATAACCAGACGGGAGTAGCGCTGCTAGGATTCGGGTCGCAGCAGGACTACGACGATGCCAGCAAGGTAGTAGCGTCCATCGACCAGGGCGGATTGGCATTGCCGAGCCGCGACTTCTACGTGAAGGATGACGCAAAGTCGAAGGACATCCTGAGCAAGTATGAAGCCCACGTGGCCAAGATGCTGGTCCTGACCGGGGAAAGCGCGAGCCAGGCCGCGGCAGATGCGAAGACGGTGATTGCGATTGAAACCGCAATGGCCAAGGCGCAGATGGACAACGTGGCGCGGCGGGATCCGAAGAACGTCAACAACAAGATGAGTTTCGAGCAGATGCAGGCGCTGACACCGTCGTTTGACTGGAAGAAATACACGGCGGACATCGGAGCGCCGCCGTCAGCACCGCATTATCTGGTGAGCACTCCTGGGTTTTTCAAGGAGCTGGAGGTTTTGATCCAGCAGCACTCGGTGACGGATTGGCAGGTCTATCTACGGTGGCAGTTGGTGCATGCATCAGCCCCGTATTTAAGTAAAGCGTTTGTGGATGAGAACTGGGACTTTTTCGCCCACACCCTGGTTGGTGCAAAGCAACAACTGCCGCGCTGGCGGCGGTGTGTGCGCGCGGCCGACCGTGATCTAGGAATGGCGTTAGGACAGGCTTACGTGGAGGTGGCGTTTCCTCCGGCAAGCAAGGAGCGGACGGTCGGACTGGTGCATGACTTGGAACATGCACTGGACCAGGACATAACGGCGGTGGATTGGATGCAGGATGCGACGAAGGCGCAGGCCAAGGTCAAGTTGCACGCCATCGAAGACAAGATTGGATATCCCGATCAGTGGCGGGATTATTCTTCGGTGAAGATTACGCGCACCAGTTATCTGAACAATGTGCGTGAATCAACCGCGTTTGAGTTCCATCGTCAACTCGACAAGATCGGCAAGCCAGTGGATCGCAGCGAGTGGACGATGACGCCTCCGACCATCAATGCCTATTACGATCCGCAGCTCAACACCATCAACTTCCCTGCTGGAATTCTGCAGCCGCCATATTTCGACACCGGCATGGATGACGCGGTGAACTACGGCGCAATCGGGATGGTGATTGGACACGAGATCACCCACGGGTTTGACGATCAGGGGCGGAAGTTCGACGCGCAGGGAAACCTGCGCGATTGGTGGACGGCGGAAGATGCCAAAGCCTATGACCAACGCGGCGAGTGCATCGCCGACGAGTACACGCAGGAGATTCCCGAGGCCGGAGTCAAGCAAAATGGACATTTGACCCAGGGTGAGGACACCGCGGACAACGGCGGCCTGCGGCTCGCTTTTATGGCGCTGACCAACAAGCTGCAAGCGTCCGGCAAGTCGCTGGACGATAAGGACGAAAGCGGATGGACGCCGCGGCAGAAGTTCTTCCTCTCGTACGCGAACGAGTGGTGCACTGAATACCGGCCGGAGTTGATGCGCACGGCAGTATTGACGAACCCGCACTCGATTCCGAAATACCGGGTGAATAATGTAGTGGCCAACATGCCCGAATTCCAGAAGGCGTTCTCCTGCAAAACAGGAACGCCGATGGTGCGGGCGAAGCAGTGTAGAGTTTGGTAAGGTTTTGATTGCAGAATGCCGCGCACGCGAGTGCGCGGCATTTTTTGTCCTCAACTGGGACACGGATCACACGCGGGCAAGGTGCAGGGCAAACCAGGTCTGGCGATCGAACCAAGTGGCATCGAGAGAGAAGCCCGACCGTTCCAACATCTCGCGAACCATGGGCATGGTGTACTTGTAGCTGCTCTCGGTGTGGATGCGTTCTCCGTTGGCGAAGCGAACCTGCCGGTTAAGCAGGCCCAGATCCACAAGCTGGGGACGCAAGCTTACCAGACTGATTTCCATTCGCGACTGCTCCGCATTCCAAATTGCTATGTGGCGAAAGAAATCGAGGTTGAAGTTGGCGCCCAGTTCGCGGTTCAGCCGGGCCAGGATGTTTTTGTCGAACTGCTCAGTGACGCCCTGAGCATCATCATAGGCGGGAACCAGAATGGATGGATCTTTCACCAGATCCGTTCCCAACAGCAGGGCATCGCCGACGGCCAGCTGGCTGCGAATCTGGCTGAGCATTGCGACTGCCGGGCCGGGGTCAAAGTTCCCGATGCTCGATCCCAGATACAGCACGAGCTTTCGTCCCGGGATGTCCCGTAAGAAATCAAAACCATGGCTGAAGTCTGCCACTACGGGCCGCACGGAAACTCGCGGACACTGCGACTCCACTCGCATCCGGGCCTCAGCCAGCGCGGCAGGAGAGATGTCAACCGGAAAATATGGGACCCGCAATTGGCGCCGGGAAAAGGCTTGCAGCAGCGTAGTGGTCTTGGTAGCCGTGCCCGAGCCCAGTTCGACCACGGTCACTCCCGGGCGAACCTGGTTTGCGATTTCCCCGCCGCGGTCCCGCAGAATCTCCAGCTCAGTGCGAGTTGGATAATACTCGGGCAGGCGAGTGATCTGCTCGAACAAAGCCGAGCCGGCCTGATCGTAGAAAAGTTTGCAAGGGAGAGTCTTGGGAGAGCTGGAAAGCCCCAACTCGACATCCTCAGCGAAGGATGGCAGCGATATGAGTTCGCGCGCGATCATTTGGCCAACCTGAGTCCTGAGAATTGCCACCGGGCGTGCGGCGGGAAGAAATTGCGGTAGGTGGCGCGGATGTGACTGGCGGGAGTGGCACACGATCCGCCTCGCAGCACCAACTGATTGATCATGAATTTGCCGTTGTACTCGCCGATGAGACCTTCGGCGGGTTTGAATCCGGGATAGGCTACGTAGGGGCTCGAGGTCCACTCCCAGACGTCGCCGAACATCTGGGGAGTTTTGCCGGCTGATTGCGGATGCACCGCGCCTTCTTGCAGAAAGCTGCCTCTTGCTGAGATGCGGTCGGCAGCCACTTCCCATTCTTCTTCCGCCGGCAAGCGCGCGTCTCGCCAACGTGCGTAAGCATCGGCTTCGTAGTAGCTGATATGGCATACGGGATCGGCAGGATCGATGCTTTTGAGTCCTGCCACGGTGAACTGCGACCATGAGGTGCGATCATCTTCTTTGCGTTCCCAGTAGAGCGGCGCGCTCCAACCCTCGGCGCAAACTTTGTCCCAGCCATCGGAGAGCCACAAATCGGGGCGACGATAGCCGCCATCCTGCATGAACTCCAGGTATTCGCCATTACTGACGGGACGCGAGGCGATGCGAAACGGTCGCAGTAGAACTTCGTGGCGTGGGCTCTCGTTGTCGAAAGCGAAACCGTTGCCATCGTGGCCGATGAGGTGAATGCCGCCTTCGATTTCAGCCCAAGTGAGAGGTGAGGCAGAAACTTTCGAAGCTGGGCTGAGAACGGGCTCGGGATGCAGGGGGCTGGACCAGAGAGCGTGTTTGATGTCGGTGAGAATTAATTCCTGATGCTGCTGCTCGTGGTTGAGTCCAAGTTCGACCAGCGTGAGCACTTCATCGCCGGCATGTTCCAGCAAGGCGAGCACGGCGGCATCAACGTGCGAACGGTAGTCATGCACCCGCTCCAGGCTGGGACGCGACATCAGCCCGCGCGATCCGCGATTCGGGTGCGAACCGAGCTGTTTGTAGTACGAGTTGAACAGGTACTGGAAGTGGGGATCGAAAGCCTGATATCCGGGAGAATGCGGCAACAGAATAAAAGTCTCGAAGAACCAGGTAGTGTGCGCGAGGTGCCACTTGGTGGGACTGGCATCGGACATGGATTGCAGCATCTGGTCTTCCGAAGAAAGAGACGCAGTGATCCGCATACTGGTGTTGCGAATCTCGGCAAAACGCTCGCGCAACGACGAGTCTACCGCGACGGGAAACTGATGTGCGAGGCTGGCGGTCATAGATCACTCCCCAAAACGAGTTGACGTGCGCTACAAACCTGAGACGAGGTGGAACGACATCGTACTATTGATGCCCGGAAGAATCCACACGGTGTGAAATTTTGAGAGTTCGTTTTGAGCGGCAAATCATAATAATGAGATTCATGACGGCGTGCAGGGTTCCAGAAAATGCAGCCTTTGTTTTCATGCTGATGGATGCAGTCCCAGTCGTGAGTTAGGAATGGGGGCGGCAGGTTAGGCGCTTGCGAGCGCCGCCCTCGCGATCATTACCAGTAACCATCCTATTTACAATCAGTTACAGACGTTACCAACAGGCCATTCGGGGGCACGGAGGGGCCATTCCGCAGCGGGGTGAGACGACATAGTATGAATTGTCCGCAAAGGAGAGATGTTATGCATCAGGAAATGGTTCCGAGCAGCCTCCTGGTTTCACTCGCTCACTCTTATGAAGAAGACCCTCGCCAGTTTGTGACTTTGCCCAAGCCGGTAGTGGATTCTTCCTTGGCGCGCATGGCCGTGGCTGAACTGAGAAATCAGGGCTACGTGGAAGAACAGATGCGTGGAGTGGTACGGCTGACGATGAGCGGATACAAGTTCTGTAAGCGCTAGTTGAGGTCTCCTTTGGGGGTTGGTTTGGTCTGACACTCACCCACGGCTTTACGCCGTGGGTTTTTTCTTGCGCCGTAAGGATTAATGCGGCTGCAGGTAGAGTTCGGCGATGTGGCCGGCGATCTTACCGGGATCGGCATCCGCCAGATTGGTCAGGACTACGACTGTGAGTTTGTCGTCCACGTAGCGCGAGATATGAACTTCGAAACCCTGCCATGCGCCGCCATGATCGAGTAATCGGTGGCCGTTCTGCTTGGTGACGCGCCATCCGAAACCATAGTCGCCGGGGTTAGGCTGGCCGTTCAGAAGTTTGGTAGGAGTCCACATTTGTTCGAAGCTGGAGCGGCGGAGAAGTTTTTCGGTATAGAGCGCCGCGTCCCATTTCGCGAGATCCAGGATCGAGAAGTAGAGAGCTCCGTCGGCGGTTGTGTTCAGCGTGGGTGAAACCCATTCCTGATTTTTCAGCTCTCCTTTGACCAGGCGATATCCGGCAGCGCGGTTGGGAACGATGTCGGCTTCGCTCATGATGCGAGTCGTGGTCATACCGAGGGGTCGGAAGATTCTTTCTTGCAGGAAGTCTCCGTAGAACTCACCTGTGACCTGATGAATGAGGATGCCCAAGGTCAAATATCCGAGATTGGCATAGCTATAGTTGGTGCCAGGCGTGAACGCCAGCGGAATGCCTTCGACAATCTTGAGCAGATCGGCCTCGGTGTAGTCTTTGCGGAAATCGAATTTCTCTGGGTAATCAGTGAATCCGGCGGTGTGGCTGAGGAGTTCACGGGTGGTCACCTTGCGCCAAGCGGCGGGAGCGTCTTTGAAGTAATTGGTGATGGGATCGTCGAGCTTTATCTTCCCTTCTTCTACGAGCATCATCACCGCTGTAGCGGTGAACTGCTTGCCCACCGAGCCGGACTGAAAGACGGTCTCCGGTTTGACGGGCACCTGGAGCTCCACGTTCGAGAAGCCGTAGCCTTGAGCACGGACAATCTTGCCGCCGCGCGCAACCAGAAGAGACAAGCCGGGGATGTGCTGGCGCTGCATCTCGGAGTGGACGTAGTCGTCTATGGAGGCGGAGGTCTGGGCGAGTGCGGAGGAAGTGAGAAGTAACACGAGCGTCAAGCTGCCGAGTTTCGCTCGGCCTGGACGGGCGAGACGCGCGTCCCCACGCAAGCAGATGAGTCTCAAAACGTTACCCTGGCGGCGATCTGGCCAATGCGAGGCGTGGCGCCGCGGAAGGTGCCGGTCGTGGTTATTTGTCCGAACAACGGACTATCAAGGTTGGCGGCGCCGTCACCCGACGTCGGTTGCGCGAACTGCGGGTGGTTGAGGATGTTAAAGAACTCCAGACGCAATTCCAGGCTGACGCGCTCGGTGATGGCCGTGGTCTTGGCTAGTGCGAGATCCATATTGGTCAGGTGTGGCCCACGCAGGGTGTTGCGGTGCAGGCCGTAGGTGCGGTCTTTGGGATTGTGTACGGGATCGAGCGACGGGAAGCAGGGATTGGGAGCTCCGTCGTCGAAGTAAGCACTGTTTTCCAGCGGGACGTTAGAGAAGCTATTGGGATTGAAGTAGAAATTGCCAGTAACCGGAGTGGTGGTGATCACGCACTGGGTGCCGGTAGGATCGGTGCCATACGTAATTTCATTGATCGTGCGCTGATGGTCGGGGTTGAACGTGGTGAGCGGGCCGAGAACGGCAGCATTGGTCAAATAGGGATCGCCGGCGCCGGAAGTTCCGGGATTTGCGGGATCACTGCCGCCAGGCAAATGGGCGCCGATATCAAACGGAAAGCCGGTACGCCAGGTCACGATGGGATAGAGGCTCCAGCCTTTGGTAAGGCGCTTAGGGCCGCCCGTCCAGACACGATCAAAAGGCAAATCCCAGCCCCCGCTAAAACTGATGCGATGGCGGACATCGCTGTCACTGGACGCGTAGTAAAGATCGGGGCTATAAGCCGGTACGATGGAGTTACGCTGCTCGAACCCGGAGGCGTTATCCAGATTGTGCGAATAGGTGTAGGACAAAGTGAAATAGGCGGTGCCGAGTTTGGAAGTCTTGGGCTGACGCGTAAGGCTGGCCTCGAGCGCGTTGTAGTTGGCGTGGGACACGTTCTGGAATTCGGGGATCTGGCCGAAACACTGAATTCCAACGGTAGTTCCACACGTGCTGTTGCCGGGCGTCTGATCAAGCACGCGGGTGGTGGTCCCTAGGATCATTGGATTAATGTCTCGCAACGCGGTCAGGCCGTGGGACGAACTCCCAACGTAGTTGGTTTCGAGGACCATGTCAGCGAGTACGTTACGCTGCAAGCTCAGGTTGTACTGGTAGACGTAGGGGGTATGAAGGTGCGGGTCCACAAAATAAACGAAGCCGCTGCTGTTAATGGGCACAAAAGGCGCGAATGACACGTTGGACGACGGCGGCCTTGATGGGAAAGAGTTGGGCACGCCAGCCTGGGCGCAAGTCCCATCATCGTTAAATGTTACGCATGCATTGGGAAATGGCTGGTTCATGTAGTTGATCGGCCCGGCGGGACTGTTGGGGACGCCGAAAAACAATCCGGCGCTGCCTACGAATGGAGCCTGGCCGTTGAACTGGAGGTTATCTTCTCCCTTAAGGATGTCGTAGAACATGCCGAAACCGCCGCGGAGGCTGGTTTTTCCAGAGCCGGTGGGGTCCCAGGCAAAACCAAAGCGAGGGGCAAAATTTGTCTTGTTGGGAAAATTCGTGCCCGAGGGTGCGCCGGGATCGCCTGGGAACACCAAGCCGGTGGGCGCGTTCACGAAGCGGTGCGATTGCTCTCCGGGGATAACGGAGAAAGTGCGGCCCTGAGTATCGCTCTTGGGAGTGCTGTACTCATAGCGAAGTCCGAGGGTGAGGACGAGGTTCCTGCGCGCATGCCATTCGTCCTGCGCAAAAACATAGGCGTTCTTTGAGCGGATGTTGGATGGGGCTCTGGCACCCTGGATGTAGTCGAACGGAATCCCGAGCAGGAAGTCGGCATAGGAATTGCCGGAGCCGATACCTCCGGAGCCGTAGTAGTCGAATTCACCGTTGATGATGTAGTCGTAAACCAGGTTCTCCTGATAGGGAGTGAATCCTGCGCCGAACTTCCAGTTGTGTCTCCCGCGCGTCCAGGAAACGGCATCCGTCCAGGAGAAGGTGTTTTCGACGTACCGCGTGGGACCATTCTCGCTGTTGCCGATAGCAAGGCCGGTGTCGAAGAACAGGTTCGTCGGACCTGTGGGAACATCTGGAGTGACGCCGATGCCGAGTGCGCTGGGCGGGGGCAGCTGCTTGGCAGGGGTGTCGGCCAAATAATTGCTGCGATGAGTCACGAAATGGAATTCGTTTAGCAGCGTGGGCGAAAAGACCCGTGTGTATCCGATGTTTGTGAAGTAATAGTTAGCCTCGGTCCGGCTTGCGAAACCTGGGACGGTGGCAAAGGGAAGAGGATTGAGAGTACCCGTGTACGGGGAGCCGGCTCGATTCAGACCGATGGTGGCAGAGATCTTGTCTTTTGCACTGAGGTTGAAATCGAACTTGATGGTCAACTCATCGCGGTTGTCCACTGCGTCCAGGCTCGTAGACAGCAGTCCGCCGGGCGCACTGGGAATCAATCCAGCCTTTATGTAGGCCTGGGAGACGCTGTTGATCTTGCCAGGATCGATGATGCCTTCAGCCGCAAGCGCGGGATTGGGCTGAAAAAATGGATTGTTTTGCAAGAATGTTGCGACATTAGGATCGGGAGTTCCGTTCGGGCCCGATTGAGAAAAGTTCCCCTGTACCTCCAGCGGCGTGAAAACCGGGCTATCAACGTCCGGGACCGCCTGCACCTGCCGCTGTCCCTGATAAGCGAGGAAAAAGAAAATCTTGTCTTTGACGATCGGACCACCGAGTGTCGCGCCGTATTGGTTGCGCTTGAGGTCCAGACGAGGAATGCCCTGCTGAATATTGAAGAAGTCGTTTGCGTCAAGCACACGATTGCGGAAAAACTCGAACAGGCTGCCATGCAACTGGTTGGTGCCGGACTTTACCACCACGCTGATGATGCCGCCGCCGTTACGACCATACTCTGCCGTGTAGTTGCTGGTGAGCAACTTGAATTCGGCGATAGAGTCGGGATTGGGATCGAGCAGATTGCTGTTGTCGAGCAGGTCGTTGTTAAGTCCGCCATCGAGCAGATAGGTAACGGAATCGGTGCGGCCACCAGCAATACTGAAATTGCCGGCGCCTCCATTGTCGTCGTTACTCTCGGTGATGCCCGGCTGCAACAGCGCCAGATCGAGAGTATCGCGACCGTTAAGCGGCATGTTAGTGAGGGTGCGACCGGTGACGGATTGACCCAGGGTCGCATTCACAGTTTCCACCGCCGCGGCCTGCGCCCCTACCTCGACCGTCTGATTGGCGGCACCGACTTCCATTTTGATATCTACGCGCAAGGCCTGGTTGATGAGCAGTTTGTATTCATTACTTGCGACCGTGCTAAACCCCTCATGTTCCGCCGTCACTTTGTAGTTCCCGATGGGCAGGGCGAGAATCTGGTAATAGCCGTCATGATTGGTCGACGTTTTCCGGCTCACCTGGGTGGCGGTGTTGGTGACGGTGACCTGAACACCGGGAATCACGGCTCCAGTGGCGTCGGCAATTGTGCCTGCGATTCTTCCAGTGGCGTCCTGGGCGCGGGAAAGCGCCGGCAGTAGCAACGTGAGGGAGATCAGAGTAACTGTTAACAGTTTCATTGGGGGCTCCAAGTGTTCGCCGCAATTCATGAAGAGCGGAATAGATATGGGGCTGCCGAGCGTTCCGCTTCAGGAGACGGTGCGGTTCAGGAGATCACAGGCCGGATTCGAGTTTCCCGGAATCCACCAAGCGGGCGACCTGCTCCAAGGTGTACAGCGGCGGCGAGACGGAGTTTCTGACCATGGGTCGGGGTCCCTCGACGAAGTGTCCCGCATCTTGTCAGAGGGGATGGCAGAAGTCAAGCTTAACCACTCAATCGCCTGGGGCTAGATTTTTTGGGTCTTCCAGCGGCCACGCTTAAACAGAATGGCGCTGGCAGCAGCGATGGAGCCTTCGGCGACCACGATGGACCAGAACACGCCGTTGGAGCGGAAGTCTAGCGGGATGGCCAGCCAATAAGCGAGGGGAATCTCCAGCAGCCAGAAGCCAAAGAAATTCACGATGGTGGGAGTGACGGTATCCCCCGCGCCATTGAATGCCTGCATCATCACGAAGGCATAGGCGTAGCCGATGTTTCCGTAGCTGACGATGCGGAGACAGGACGCACCCAAGGGAACAACAGCAGGATCCTGAGTGAAGAGCCGAATGATGGGCTCGGCGAAGAACACGAAGAACACACCGATGACGCCTAGGAAAATCATATTGTAGAGACCGGTCCGCCAGACAGCGAGTTCGGCGCGCTCGGGCTTTTTGGCTCCTAGATTCTGACCCACCAGAGTGGCGGCGGCGTTACTCAATCCCCAAGAAGGCAAGATCGCAAAAACCACGACTCGTATGGCGATGGTGTAGCCGGCAAGGGCAGCGGATCCGAAAACGCTGATAATGCGCACCAGTCCGATCCAACTGGTATGGGCGATGGCAAACTGGAGAATGCCGGTGAGCGAAACCCGCAGCAGACGGAGCAAGATAGTCAGGTTCACGCGAATCTGCCGACGGAGAATGCGGAGGCGCTCGGTACCGCGCAACAATCGATAGAACTGATAACCCACGCCAATGCTGCGTCCGGTGAAAGTGGCGAGGGCAGCTCCGGTGACTCCAAGCCGGGGGAACGGCCCCAGCCCAAAAATCAGGCAGGGATCGAGAATCAGGTTAATGATATTGGAGACCCAGAGCAGGCGCATGGCGATGGCGGCATCGCCTGCGCCGCGGAAAATGGCATTATTGAGAAATAGCAGCAAGACGGCACCGCTGCCTCCGAGCGCGATGCGCGCATAGCCGCTGCCGAGCGAAACGATTTCGGGAGACGCGCCCATTAGGCGGAGCAACTGGGACGCCCAAATCCAGCAAGGAACGCCGAGCGCCAAAGAAACCAGCAGGCCGAGCGCGACCGCCTGAACAGCGGCGACGGCGGCTCCTTCAGGATCTTTTTCGCCGATGCGGCGTGCCACCATGGCGGTGGTCGACATGCCCAGTCCGATGCTGACGGCAAACACAAGGCTAAGCAACGATTCAGTGAGGCCGACGGTGGCCACTGCATTGGCTCCGAGTCTCCCCACCCAAAAGACATCAACTACGGCGAAGAGCGACTCCAGAACCATCTCCAGCACCATTGGCACAGCGAGCAGGAGGATGGCGCGGTTCAAGCTGCCCTGGGTGTAGTCCTGGTGAGAGCCACGGATTGCCTCGCGGAGCGAAGCCCACAGTGTGGGTGGAGACGCGATGGCGGCAACTGAATCCATAGTCTATCTGCGCGTTCTTACCGCCCTCGGCGCGAGTGCACAGTAAGGGCAAATCTATTTGGACAGAACAAAAGTGAAATAGATATCCGACGTGGAGGATGGCAAATTATAGAGGATGATGCGGCTTAGTGTCCCTGGCAGGTTAACACCCCGCCGGGAGCCGAAATCCACGCGGGACAGGTGGTAGAATGTCGGCAGTCTTGCCACCCGTCTTGGGACTCTTCTCAGTCCCCACGCCAGTAGCGCTGGCAAATGTTTGGTCATCTGTGGCATCCAAGGATCGCACCTTGGATCGACCCGCATCCCGGAGGCTTCAATGGCATCTTCGTTTGACAAGAAACATTCCCCCAACAAGTGCATCAATGGACGGCAACGTTCCGCCAACCGCAACGTCGCCACTTGGCTTTCCTGTTTGGCGCTGTTTGTGATCTGTGCGGCGGGACCGAGTTTTGCCACTGACGTGGTGACCTACCACAATGACAATTCCCGAAGCGGACAGAACCTTGCGGAGACTATCCTTACCACCAGCAATGTGAATTCGACGAGCTTCGGCAAGCTGTCCATGCTGCCGGTGGATAGCGTGATCAATGCCGAACCCTTGTATCTGGCTAGTGTGGCCATTCCCGGCAAGGGAACACACAACGTGGTCTATACAGTGACGGAAAACGACAGCGTCTATGCGTTCGACGCCGACCAATACACCTTGCTCTGGCAAGTGTCGGTGTTGGGTGCCGGAGAAACGCCCTCGGACACACATAGTTGCGGGCAGATTACCCCAACTATCGGAATCACTTCGACTCCGGTGATTGATCGCCAGATCGGCCCTCACGGAACCATGTACCTGGTAGCCATGAGCAAGAGTGGTTCCACTTACTTCCAACGGATCCATGCGCTGGATGTGGCCACCGGCAAGGAACAGCCGGGCTCGCCGATCACCGTGGCGGCGAAATTTCCTGGCACCGGCGACGGCAGCCATGGCGGGTACGTGATTTTTGATCCTTACCAGTATGCGGAGCGGCAAGGGTTGTTGCTGCTCAATGGTGTGATTTACACGGCGTGGACTTCCCACTGTGACGAGCGTCCGTACACGGGTTGGGTAATCGGGTACAACATGAAGACCGGAGTCCAAGATGGAGTTTTGAACCTGACGCCGAATGGGAGCGAAGGAGCGATCTGGCAAGCCGGAGCTGGGATGGCATCCGATGGCACATACATTTATGTGCTGACCGGTAATGGTACCTTCGATACTGACCTGAACGCAAACGGGTTTCCCTCGAAGGGAGACTATGGCAACGCTTTTGTAAAGATTTCGCCGGGCACTCGCAAGCAGCCGGTGGCGGATTATTTCACCATGTACAACACGGTACAGGAGTCGGGTGGAGACGTTGACCTGGGATCGGGTGGGGCGATGTTGCTTCCGCCCATGACAGACTCGCAGGGAAACACTCGCTATTTGGCGATGGGTGCCGGCAAGGATCAGAACCTCTACATTGTGGATCGCACCAACATGGGCAAGTTCAACCCACAAAACGATAATGCGATTTACCAGGAACTCGATAACGTGTTAGGCGGAGGCATTTGGTCCATGCCGGCCTTTTTTAACGGCAATGTGTACTACGGACCCGTGGGCAACAATCTGTTGCAGTTCACCTTCACCAATGCCCTGCTCTCGACCAGTCCCGTGGCGAAGAGCGCGGCTAGCTTCACTTACCCGGGAACCACGCCTAGTGTCTCGGCCAATGGAACGCAGAACGGCATTGTCTGGGCAATCGAGCATAGCGATCCTACTGACGTGTTGCATGCTTACAACGCCAGTTCGGTGGCGACGGAGTTATACAACTCATCGCAAGCACCGAACGGGCGCGATCAGTTCGGCGCGGCCAGCCACTTTGGCACACCCATGATCGTCAACGGCAAAGTTTACGTTGGAACCCAGAACGGGTTGGCAGTGTTTGGGCTGCTTCAGCAAGACAAGTAGGGAATGAATCTATTTCTGTGCAAAGCGGTCAAGCCCGCATGAAGCTTGCGCGACTTGGCCGCTTTCAAGAGGTTATTCACAATTCTTGTTGAAAAGTGGTTGGGCTGCGGACGAGCCTTTTGAAACCAGAGCGAGAAACCACCCACGAAATGGAAAACGTTAATCACAGAGATCACCGAAAACGCGCGGAAGGACGCAGAGAAAAACGAGAACTTGGAGGAAAAGGAAAAGGCCGTGATATTGGTTATGCTCTAGCCGTCAACTCCTGCGAGGGAGCTGGCGACGTGGAGTCATGCACCATCACGGCCTTCGATGTAATCACTGCTTTCGCAGTTCCCTACCCCGGCCTCATCCTCGCAGACTAGCCGGTTTTTTCGGGTCGGGTCGCCCCTCGAGTTGCCCCGTTGAGCGGATTACCCAGCTTACTTCGGACTGGCTAAGTTTTAATTTGAGCCAACCCTTTCAGCCGTCGACGGGCGCGAAGTTAAATCCTACAGCGGGAATTGTCAACGCCGCATTTCGGTGCAACATGGTAGTGCAATCCACAGAGTTTTCCGAGACGCAATTCATTCTGCATGGGCGTTTTAGAGACTGCACCTGTCGAATGTCCCTCTTTTCCACAGGTTCTTGCACAAATGCGGCGAGAGGAACCACGCTAGTTTCTTGACGTAGGGTGGTGAGTGCCGCATGTTGGTACTGAGGTTTAAAGATGTCGCTGTCGCAGCTAGTGGCATATGTAGATGGTGGGTCGCTGGGAAATCCCGGACCGTCGGGAATTGGAGTGGTGATTGACGGAGCGGCGAGTGGCCAACTGAAGATTGCGAAGTGGGTCGGGCGGCAGGACAACAATGTGGCCGAGTACCTGGCGCTGCTGGAAGCCCTGCAATGCGCTGTGTCGCTGAAAGCCGGAGCGCTCCATGTTTACTCGGATTCGGAAGTAGTTGTGAAGCAGATGATGGGAGAATACTCCTGCCGCAGCCCGCGGCTGTATTCCCTCCACTGGATCTGCCGCAAGCTCGCTCGTGGGTTGGAGTTTTCTATTTCCCATGTGCGGCGGGAAAACAACGCGGAAGCGAATAGTTTGGCCAGCGCTGCTGCGCGGAGCAAGGTTGAGGAATTTGTGAGTCAGTAAGTGGGTTTCGACCCCGAATTTCATCAGCAAGCTGAGCTTTTCCGCCACTTCACCACGCACCATCCCCGCCAGTGCATCCTGATTAATCAGCAGGGGAAAGCGACATTCCATGGGGCTAAGAGGCTCTAGAAGCATGCCCGTATTGGGTGTAATATCGCTGGAACCCGCGCCGTTGTTGCCCTTTGGGAAGTCGGGCCGGAATATCTTAGAAGTTCCAGAGTGTGGCGCAGTATGACTAACGGATATCTTCACGGGACGTTTCGGTTAGTGGTTTTAGGCGTGCTTATGCTTGGGTTCACTTCGCCAGCGTCGGCGCAATGGAGCGAGCAGGTGCTGTACAGCTTTCAAGGTGGCAGCGACGGATATTCGCCCACGGGTGGAATCGTCTTCGATAAAGCTGGCAATCTATACGGCGCTACCACCGACGGTGGCGCGGATAACTGTTCTCCCGTTGCTAATTGTGGCACGGTGTTTCAACTGAGCCCGCCTGCGAACAATGGAGACCCTTGGACTGAGACTGTTCTCTACATTTTCAAGGGCGCGAAATTTGGCGACGGCGACCTTCCTGCCGGAGGCTTGGTGATCGACAGCCAGGGCAATCTTTACGGAACGACGGCTTACGGCGGCACGGGGAACTGTCTATTGGAAGGAAGTCCGGGAGGCGGCTGCGGTACGGTGTATGAGCTTTCTCCGCCCGCGCAGAAAGGCGGCGCTTGGACGGAGACGATCCTGTACAGTTTTCCGACCGCCGTGCAAGGCTATCTTCCCCAGGGCGACCTGGTGTTTGACGGCAAAGGCAATCTTTACGGGGCGACGGATTTTGGCGGGGGTTATGGGACGAGTTGCAATCCCTACTATCAATATTGCGGCGCGATATTCGAGTTGAGTCCGCCTCAGCAGAAGGGCGGGGCGTGGACGGAGAAAGTTCTGCACGGCTTTAGGGGCACCGGCGGGGAGTGTTGCGGAGGGCCGAGCGCGGGAGAAACCGCGGCAGGGGACGGGACGAATCCCAACGGCGGTTTGGTGCTCGACAGCGCGGGCAATCTGTACGGCACCACTTACCAGGGTGGGATTGCCCTCAGGGCGTGTCAATTTGACGGAGGGACCGGTTGTGGCACGGTTTTTGAGTTGAGTCCGCCGAAAGTGCCCGGCGGGGCTTGGACAGAAAGCGTACTGCATCGATTTGTCGTTTCGGATGGCGGCGAGCCACAGGCGGGTGTGATTCTCGATAATCAAGGATATCTATATGGCACGACTTTCTTGGGTGGCCCTCGCGGAGCCGGTACGGTTTTTGAATTGGCCCCGAGCGGCTTTCCCGGTGGTGCTTGGATCGAAACACTGCTGCACTACTTCAGTCCTACTACCGACGGCGGCGCCTACCCACAAGGCTCCTTAGCTTTTGACGGAGCAAACAATCTCCTGGGCACGGACAATGACTACGGCGCGTTCTTTGCAGGTACCGTATTTCAGGAATCGCTGCCGAGTACTCGCGGTAACGTGTGGAGCTACAACGTGCTTTACAACTTCAATCCGGCTCCGGACGCCGCATATCCTGTCGGCGACCTTATTCTTAATGCAGGAGGCGACGTCTTCGGAACCACCGAGCTAGGCGGAAGCGGAACCCTCTGTCAGGGCGGCTGCGGTGCAATTTTTGAACTTACACCCTCATATTGAGATCGGTGGTTGGTGCATGCTGATTTGCTCTACCCAAGCCAATGCCCGCTGCTAACCAAGACCGCAGAGTTAAGTCCATCCCCCAGAGTGTGACGACCATGTTGTGTTTGTTCAAGCGTCGAATGGTGATTGCGGTTGTCTTGGCCGCGAGTGTGTGCTTCATCCGCGCGCAGGATACCGCGACGCCCAAATCCCAGCCGCGCAAGACCAGCAATCCATATACCGGCGACCTTTCGATCTTTGATTCGCCAGGCCGCGAGGACCGGCTACAAATCAACCGCGTGATGGACATCTTGGGCGTCTCTCCGGGAAAGAATGTGGCGGACATTGGAGCGGGATCGGGATGGTTCACGGTGCGGGCCGCACGGCGAGTCACGGAAACCGGAAGTGTCTACGCAGTGGACATAAATCCTGAGGCCATCCGTTACATCGAGAATCGTGCTGACAAGGAGCATCTGCCCAATGTGAAAACGATACTGAGCAAGCCTGATGATCCGCTACTTCCGGCGAACAGTATTGACGCGGTGCTGCTGCTAAAGACCTATCACGAGGTGGAGAAGCCGGTGGTCCTGCTGCGGAATCTGCGGGCGTCGCTAAGGATGGGGGCGAAGGTGGGGATTATAGATCGCAACGGGAATGGCGAAAATCATGGTGTAGGCAAGGATGTGGTCACGCGGGAGGCTGGCGAAGCTGGCTACGAACTGATCGCGCAATACGACTTCGTCAAGGGCGATGGTATGGATTATTTTCTGGTGTTCTCTTTGAAACGGTAGTGATGGGTTATGGCTTCACATCTTCGGGAATGGGCATTCGGGCCTCGAACCGCTGGATGCTTTGCGGGCAATGTTTGTGAAACAGACGCTTCAGGTCGGGAGTGAATTCGTGCAAGACATTGGTAGTCGCATCCGAGCTAAGGCTCCCCAGAAACCGGTTCATGGTTGCGCCCAGGGTGCGGTCAGGACGAGGGTAGTATGCATCCTGAAGCGAGCTGGCGAATGACGCTCCTAGAAACTCTGCCTGGTTGAAGACATCGCGGCCGTAGTCATCGCGAGTGATCAACACACGGGTTGCCGCATACCAGGCGCGCGAGACAAATCCATTCCTCCCCGAGGGGAAATAGCGCGGGTCTTCGTGCAGCAGACTGGCCAGTACGAAGTTCTGGATGAAGCGGCGGGATTCTTCATCAGCGAGCGTAGCCCCTAATCGCTTGCCCCAACCTTGCATGCCGCCTCCGTATTGCGGCCACTGGGCCCACATTTGTGCCCAAGTTGCATCGAAGCCCGCGGAAGCGAATGTGTAAGGTGAGTAGGTTTGATGCATTACGAGTTCGAACTTGCAATGACGGGATAAGGGATCGTAGGCGGATGGGGCGTCAGGGAGACCTGCGAGGGCAACGACGAAATTAGCCGGCACCGTCCTCATTTGGCTGCATGGCAGCGATTGCGTTACAACCTTGCTGGCGGGCTCTGTCAGCAGCTGCGACGATTGCTCAAGCATGGCAGGCGGTGTGGCCTCTAGTGGGGTGTTAAAGTTGCTCGCGATCTTGGTTCCGACCTCGGTTCCGCCCTTGGTTCCGCCCTTGGTTCCGACGGGCGCCTCGGACAGCTGGGCCCAGACGGTCCCGTGGGCCACAGTCACCGCCGTCGCCAGGACCATGACCCGGATCATCATCGCCGCCCTCGGTGTAGCAAAACCAGCGCTTCTTCGATGGCACACGTGTGCCAGAGTTTGCATGCAGCCGCAACGATGGGGAACCTCGTTCGACTCTCGGGGGTATGGTTGGCCTAGTCCGCAAGTGCCGCTACCAGAGCCAGTTACCATAGGCTGTAGGCTTGCTCGCCCGGCCCCTCGAATGGGTGTGGAACCGGCCAAATTGCGCCTCCACCCTGCTTAGTAGCACCCCGGTTGCCATCCCGCTGCCCGGCCAATTCCGCCAAAAACGGCCTCCCGAGCCGGGATCCGGTGGAAGCGGTGCTCAAGGATTTCACATATAATTCATCGAAGCGCCGCACAATTTCGGTTGGACACGGGTTTCAATGGAGTAGGGGTCTATCAATTGGGGGGGCCATGAATGAGACGGGACCAGTGCGGCTGGGTCCGCGCGAGCAACAGATTGTTGATCTGCTCTTGCAGGGTTGCGGCAACACCGAAATTGCGCAGACCATAGGGATGAATCGCCGGACGGTAAAAGCACATTTCAACCGTCTTTTTCATAAGTTTGGGATCAGTGGCGGCATCAAGCGAGTAAAACTGGCAACTCTGATTTACCGGAGGCAGCTATGCTTGGAGAGCGGACTGCGCGAGTTCGCAATCGACGGCAGGAAGCAATCATTGAACTCGTTGCCCAAGGACTTACAAACCGGGACATCGCAAGAGAACTCGGAACCACCGAGTACGTCATCAAAAACTATCTTCGGACCATCTACGACAAATTGGGTCTCTGGAACAGGGTCGAACTAGCGTTGTGGTACGAGGCCCGCAGGCACGAGACCCGGACATCCAGCGAGGTTGCGAGCCTGGCAGGTCTCTAAGATTCCACGGCGATCCCGATATCCGAACTCAACTAACGAGCTTGCTAATCGGCAAGGAACGGCGGGTCGCTGAGGGCCGGCGAGCCTAACTTGTCCAGAGCAAAACGCGCACGCTGATCCACATACCAGTTGCTCACCACTTCTTGAACGATTTCGGGCCACTGCGTTCTAGAAAAACTTTGTTCCGCGTCTACCGGCGGAACCGGGTTGATCCTTGTAACAGGACGGCCAATCTCACGTATATAGACCGGAGGGCCAACCAGCAAAGCAATGCGCTGGCGGGGCTTACTCTTCCTGATCTGAAGCGATGCCATCGCAGCCTGCTCGGAGTTTTCCGGCACCGCCAACAATACGAGATCGTAAGGGATGTTTTTCCAAAGCGACTTGGCATCTTCCAGGCGACTGGCGGGATGCACCTCGACCTCACGATTTCTTAGAATGCTGGCAAGCAGGGTTAGTCGTCGTGAGTTTTCGTCGATCAACAGAACTCGGCGGCGTTCGCTGTACAGGAATGTCATAAAATAATCCTCCGATGGTTCGACGATAATGAGTGAAGATTGCGAATAGGTGGCAGTCAGGTTAAGGTTTTGTGAATCTGGGCCTGAGGTCGAGGTCCCACGGCGCAACTTTCTGGTCGACCAAGCATCCACTTTCATGGAGCTTTTCTTATGCGAGTTTTGTTAGTTTCCGTTATTGCCGCTGGCATCGGAGCGCTGGCCTGGGCTGGCGGGACGCTGAAGGTGGGTGATGCCGCCGGTCGCGTCCCGATTTTGGTTGAACTTTTCACTTCTGAGGGATGTTCCAGCTGTCCGCCCGCGGATGCGTTCCTGCAAAAGCTTGATCAGCAACCGCTGGCGGGAGCGGAAATGATCGTGCTCAGCGAGCATGTGGATTATTGGAACCACATCGGGTGGAAGGATCCATACTCCGCCCGCTTTTACAGCGACCGCCAGGGCACTTATGCGAGCCGACTTAAACTGGATGGCCCCTACACTCCGCAGATGGTGGTGGACGGGAGCATCGAGTTTGTGGGTAGTGATCCGGAACTGGCGCGGAAAGCCTTCGGCCAGGCATTGGAGGCGCAGACGATCCCGGTCGGTCTGTCTTCGATTTCCATTGATGCTGGAAACACTTTGCACGCCCATGTGGAAACTGGAGCCGTACCCTCAGACGCGGAGGTAGTGGTGACGGTTGCATTGAATCACGCGGAGTCCCAGGTGTTGCACGGAGAGAACGGCGGGCGCACTCTGACCCACACTGCCGTGGTAAGAACGATGGTGAAAGTCGCAACCTTGCCGCGAGGAAAGGCCTTTGCGCAAGATGTTCGGGTCAAGATGGAACCAGGTTTGGCGAAGGATAATCTTCGGGTAATCGCATTTGTCCAGGAAGTCCATCAGGGAAAAGTTCTGGGCGCGACGGTTGAGCCCGTCTCTTCCAATTAGGCGCTCTCAGAGTGGGCAAGCGGCGAAAATCTCAGTCTGTGGCCCAAGCAGGAAGATTCACGTAGGAACGATCTAAAGCGGATATCGATGGGCAACCCAAGAGTCGAAGAGTGCGCTCCACATCCACTCGCAAAATCTCCAGTGCGCGGGCGACACCAGCCGGACCGGCCGCGGCCAGACCATAGGCGTAAGCCCGACCACAAAGAACGGCGCGAGCGCCCAGGCAGATGGCCTTAATAATGTCGGCGCCGCGGCGAACGCCACCGTCCATCAGCACCTCGGCGCGGCCATTCACCGCAGCCACCACTTCGGGTAAAGCGCGCAGCGAAGGAGAAACGCCATCAAGCTGGCGGCCACCGTGGTTGGATACGACAATCGCTTCGGCCCCGGCGTCGAGAGCATGGCGAGCATCGTCACCCGTGAGGACGCCTTTGATCACGATGGGGCCGCGCCAAGCGTCGCGGATCCAACGCAGGTCGGCCCAGGTGACGGCGGCAGCGGCAAGGGCAGCGTTGATATCCACCAACGGCATGGGGCCACGACCGGGGACAACAACGTTGGGGAGCGGGCGAATGCCGCCATCGAGCAGGAAGCTGGCCAGCCAACTGGGACGCGCCAACACCTGCGGAAGAAATTGGAGTTTGGCGAACAGAGTACCGCTGATGAGTTCTTTCATCCCGTTGCGTATATCACGTTCGCGCACGCCGGCTATGGCGGTGTCGATGGTCACTACCAGGGCGGAAAAACCCGCGACACGGGCCCTTTCAATAGCTGCTTCGGCCGCGCCGCGGCCACCCATCAAGTAGAGCTGATAGAAAACCGGGCCTGAGGACGCGGCTTTGACGTCTTCCAGGCGATGTCCGGAAATGGTGGAGAGAATGTAAGCGGTGCCGACGGCACCGGCGGCATGAGCGGCAGCAACTTCGCCTCCCGGATGCACGAGGCGGCTGTAGCCGACCGGGGCAAGCAGAAACGGGAGGGCGAGATCAAGCCCCAGGACGCGGGTCCGCAGATCGCACTGAGCCAGGGCAACTGCATGACGCGGGCGCAGGGTGACGTCCTCAAATACCCGGCAGTTCTCTCGCAGCGTGACTTCGCCTTCTGCGCCGCCGTCCAAGTAGTCGAAGACGGCCCGGGGCAGCCGGCGTCGCGCCAGAGGTCGGAAGTCCGTGATACAGACGACGCGGGGAGCAGCGACGGCGCGGGAGACGATCATGGGTAAATCACGATTTCTTCTTCGTTGGCTTGGGCTTTAGCGTCTTCGCGTATTCATAGCTCGTCGCGAGATACTTTTGAAGCTCTTTCGTATTTTGCAACAAGGCGTCAGGAACAGCGACATATTCTCCCATCACGGCACCGTAGGCCTCAAACAGCTTGGTCTTGTACTTCTTCAGAAACGCTGTTCGCTGATCCTCGGGAAGCCGGATCGCCAGGCGCGATTGATGCAGTAGCGTGAACATGTTGCCATTCAGCGAAGTGTAAGGATTGGCAGCTCCCTTGCGTTCGATCGCAGGAATGGTGGCGATCAGCCTGTCATAGAGGGCTACTTCATCAGGAAGTGTGCTTTTTTTCGCTGCGGCCATACGCATTCCTCAGCAAGCATATGAGAATACACCATCCACGAACGCCCCTGATAAACTTGCAGCGACATTCGCAGGCATATTCCAGCTATGAAGCGCGCAGCCATCGGCGTTCGGGCCCATTCCGGTTGGGGAGCGCTCGTGGCGGTCACAAACAACGCCGGCACAGTGGAGGTAATTGACCGTCGGCGCGTCATTCTCATTGCGCCAGGGACCCCAGGAGCGAAGCAGCCCTATCACTTCGTGGAGAACCTCGAGCTTGCTGAGGCAGAGGCGTTTATTGATAAATGCTCTGCGGCTTCAGAACGCCTTGCCTTGTCGGCGATCCGGGAGTTGGTAGGCGAACTGCGTGATCGCCATTATCGTCTCGTGGGTTCCGCCGTGCTCCTGGCCTCAGGTCGTCCGCTGCCGCCGCTGTCGAAAATCCTCGCCTCGCACGCGCTGATTCATGCCGCGGAAGGCGAATTCTTTCGCCGAATGTTTTGGAAGGCATTCGAAGATCTTGACCTAACCGTCACCGGGGTTCGAGAACGTGATCTTGACGAATGTGCCCACACGACGTTCGGTAGAGCCGCGACTCGGATGCAGCAGCAGATTTCAACCCTGGGCCGTGTTCTCGGACCGCCCTGGACCCAGGATCAGAAAGCTGCGGCCCTGGCCGCATTGCTCCTTCTCGCAAAGTAAAATGGAGGCGCTAATCGCCGCTTCTAGTCAAGTCACAGGATATTCAATCGTCCAGCAGGCCACGCGAATAGAGTGCCTCGTAGGTTGCGATGTCATTCGCCCGTTCGGGAGCGACGGCACGAAATATCTGTGCGGCGAATGCAAAAGGAGCCAGTCCGTTCGCGGTAATTACATTTCTGTCCTTTACAGCGGGCACTTTCTCATAAAGATCATGTCCCCGATATGCAGGGACATACTTGGCGATAAAACCATCTCCATTACTAGTATGCCGGTGATCGTCGAGCAGACCCGCGTGCGCTTGCGACAGCGTCGCAGCGCAAATCGCGGCAACTGGAAGTGAGGCTTGATGAAAAGCTTCTATGAGGCGGGTAATCTTTTCAATTTCTCCTTCCGTCCACATGTCGCCGCCCGGAAGGATGAGGATGTCAGCCAATTCTGGCCGGACTTCCTCCCAAAGCAGATCGGGGGTAACTTTCAGTCCACCCATGCTCACGATGGTATTGGTTGCGAGTGCGAACGTCTTGACGGAAAACCCGAACGTGCGCCGTAGCTCCGCCAGTGCGGATGCCGGCTCCCAATCTGCGAAACCATCGAACACAAAAACGTATGCCGTGCCGCCTGCCATCAGTGATTGATCATCCTAGTTTACTGCATTGTCTCACTACGGCGAGCGGCGGTCTCTAGCCGAAATACAGTTTTAGCCTCTTCAGTTTGTTTTCTGGGAGTCAATGCGAGTAAACTTGCGCTGCTTTTGGAGGAGCCATCCGTGAAACACGCACTGTTATACGTCGCTGCTCTGTTTTTTGTCGCGGGTCCCGGACTTGCGCAACAAGCGCCGGCCGCGCCTGCGCACCACTCAGCGCATGCTGCTTCGAGCGTGCCGAAGCCATCCGCGGACAAACTCTGGGCCAATCTTATGGCTGGTAATAGCCGGTTTGTAGCCGGCAAACCACAAAGCTATGCGCTGGCTTCGCTGCGCCAGAAGCTGGCCTCCGGACAATCGCCCCACGTGATAATCCTCTCTTGCTCCGACAGCCGCGTTTCCCCGGAATTGACATTCGACCAGAGCCTGGGTGACCTCTTCGTGGTGCGCGCGGCTGGCAACGTCGCTGACCCGGTGGGGCTGGGCAGCATCGAGTATGCGGTGGAGCACTTTCACAGTCCTTTGTTGGTGGTGCTCGGACATCAGAAGTGCGGCGCGGTAATCGCCGCATGTTCCGGCGAGAAGATGCCCAGCCGCAACCTGGAAGCAATCATGGACAAGATCGGTCCCGCCGTTACTCAGGCCAAGACATACGCCAAGGCGGACGATTTGATCGAGTCGGCAATTAAGGAAAATGTACGCCAGAGCGCCACGGATGTGCTGGCCAACAGTGAGATCATTCGCAATGCCGTGAAGTCGGGCAAGCTCAGCGTAATTGAAGCAGAATACCAGTTCGACACTGGCGAAGTGGTTCGCCTTAACCCGCCGGCGAACGGTCAGAATTAGTCAATATCTTTTCCCGGTTAGTCGGCCAATCCTTCCTTTACAGGATTAGGGAAGAGTTGCCCGTTAATCAGGAGTTGACTGGCTCGCGCCTCTCCGCCACAATCTCCGGCAAACAAGCAAATGATCGTCAATACCGAATACGCGAATATTTCGCTGTCGGGTTCCCCGATGAGAACCTTCGTCGCTGCGCCCTCGGCAGAAGGTCCGTATCCCGGCATCTGGTGCTATTCAGACATTTTTCAGCTCACACCGCCAATGCTACGCACCTGTGTTCGGCTGGCCGGGTATGGATTTGTTGCCGCTGCTCCGGAAATCTATCGCGACATCGAACCACCGGGAACCGTGCTCCGATTCGATGACGCTGGACGCGTCCGCGGCCAGCAAGACGCCGCGAAGACTCCGGTCGCGCATTTCGATGCCGATTGCCGCGCTGGCCTGGACTGGCTTTCCAAGCATCCTAAGGTCGCCCCAGGGAAAATCGGCGTCGTGGGTTTCTGCATCGGCGGCCATCTCGCCTTCCGTGCGGCGTTCCAGCCCGATGTCCATGCGACGGTCTGTTACTACGCCACAGGCATCCATGACGGCAAACTGGGTCAGGACGCGGATGCCGGATCGTTAGCCCGCGCAACGCAAATCCGCGGTGAACTGTTGATGATCTTTGGGACAAAGGACCCGCACGTGCCCGAGGCGGGCCGCGCAACGATTGATCGGGCACTGCAAAAATCCGATGTCCGCTATAGCAAACTGCTGTATGCAGCTGAACATGCCTTCACGCGCGATGAGGGCCCACGTTTTGATCCGGAAGCGACGGACCTCGCCTTCGCGGAGATGGTTCGCTTATTCCGTAGAGTTTTCCACGATTGAAAAGACTTAGCCCCCCGGAAATCTTGCGGGCCCGGTAATGACGTCTCGCCGACACATCCGCCGAATCCTAAGCCTGGAGAACTCCTAAAATCGGGCCGCAGGAAATAGCAGCCGAGATTCTGGACGGATTGTCGGCTAACCGGAAGTTATCCAGCCAGTTCGAAAGCCGTTTGCTTAGGGCCGGAAGCAACCACAGGTGTGAAATCACAGTTTCTTACGGCTCAAGCAGCACGCCAACCAATCTGGCTTCGTCTCTGGCTACGGAGTTGAATGGGACGCTGGTGACCGCCCATTCCAGCGGAGGAGTGGTCACCATTACCAGCGTGGACACTGGCTCGGACACGAACTACAGTGTGGCGCTGTCGGTGGTGTCCAACGATCCCAGCGATTTCAACCCGCCGTCGTTCAGCTTGAGTTCGTCGACCGGGTCTCAACTGACGGGAGGTGCAGACCAGAGTGTCACTGGCGCGGCATATATGCTCAACATGGGATACTCGGGCAACGGCAATGTCATCAGCGCCCAGGACAGCGCCAATGGGAATTGGACCTATGCTTACGATGCGATGAACCGGCTGGTGACGAGTGCCTGTGCCGACAATTCTACGGCGAAGTGTCCGGACAACGCTACCAGCCAGAGATACAACTATTTGTACGACCGCTTTGGCAATCGCTGGCAGCAGAACCTGACGGCAGGAACGGGGCCAGCACCGCAGTATAGCTTTGACGCCAACAACCACATGTCGGGTGCGTCTTATGATGCAGCGGGAAATATGCTCAATGACGGCTTCCATACCTACACCTACGATGCCGAGAACCGCATCATCCAGGTGGACAGCGGCGATACGGCGACTTACACCTATGACGCGGAAGGGCGGCGGGTGCGGAAAGTTGCGGGCAGTGCGGTGGATTACGTTTATGACCATGCCGGACACGAGCTTGCGGAAGTGAATACGTCGGGTTCGTGGACGCGGGAAGAAGTGTATGTGGGCGGGCGGCATCTGGCGACTTATAGCGGGACGACGACCTATTTCCACAACGCGGACTGGTTGGGGACAGAGCGGGTGCGAACGGATGTGAATGGGAACATTTACGAGACTTGTCAGGGGCTGCCCTATGGTGATGGGCAGGCGTGCTCGGGCACCGAGGTGACTCCGATGCATCATACGGGAAAGCATCGGGACACGGAGACGAACCTGGATGACTTTCCAGCGCGGTATTATTCTTCGGTCCAAGGGCGGTGGCTGAGTCCGGATTGGGATGACAAGCCGGTGTCGGTGCCGTATGCGATTCTGGGGAACCCGCAGACGTTGAATCTGTACTCTTATGTCGGTGGCGACCCTACAAACCATGCGGACCCTGATGGGCACATGAACTTTTGCCCGGAGTGCGCGGAGAGTGCTGACAGTTCGTCCGAGGCGGCCAATCAGGGCTCAGGCCAGCCGGGCGATAAGCCGCAAGATACCAATCCTGCGCAAATGTCGAGCCTCCAGTTCCTAGGACAGGAATTGAAGGGCGTGTACGACGTCACCGCTGGGCCCGTCGTCGATGCGGCGACGCATCCGGTCGAGACCGTTGAGAATGCTGCCTCCAACCTTGTGGAGGGTGTGAAGGACGTTGCAAAAGACCCGAAGGGAACGCTGTCCGACGCCGCTGAGGGGGCGAAGGATCTCGCGGTTCAGTTTGGATCGAAAGTTGCTTCCGGCGATCCCCGGGCAATCGGGCAAGCGGTTGGTGTTGCGGCGACCGTCGCGTACACAGCCGAAAACGTTCGTGTTGGGTCCTATGAACACGGCGGCGGCGGCGCGAACCTCAAGAACACACCCATGAATGGAAACAGAATCGCTCTTGACGCGCATCCGTTCGGGAAGGCTGGCAGTGCCACTGCGTCAAGAAATGTGGTCCATATAGATATCAAGATTCAACAACTTGGAATCAACGTGAGGCATTGGACGCCATGGTAGAGCCACAGGATGCTCGTACCGAAGCTGTACGTCTTTTTTTAGCCGTCGCAGAGGGAACGGTCTCGGAGGCCGATTTCTGGCCTGAGATGGAAAGGCTGTTCCACGAATTAGACGATCCCGCCATCGCGCTGGCACGCGAGGAAGCCCACCACTACTGGGGAAATTTTCATGAAAGGAACATCCTTTTCGTGCGAACGACGCCCCAGCCCGCGATGATAGCTCAAGGGAGGGAAATCTTTCGGACATTGGCCAGGGCACTTGAGGAGCACTGGCCCGAGGAGAGGGTTCAAGCGGCAGTGAAGCATATTTGAGCTGGGAGACGGTCGCCTGATTAGATAACCGTGTCGGCTCCCAGCCGCCGAGTAAACTTGGTGCGCTCAAGCAACCAGGGCTCGGAGGAAAGGAGCCGAGCACATGAAGATTGTAGGTTGTGATTTGCATACGCGCTACCAGCAGGTTGCGATGCTGGATCAGGAGACCGGCGAGTTAATCGAGCGCCGGTTAGAGCACGAGAGCGGAGAGACACTGGCGTTTTATGCAGCGCTGTTGGGTCCGGTGCGAGTGGGGATCGAAGCGACCGGGCACACCCGCTGGTTCGAGCGGATGCTGGCCGAGTTGGGGCACGAGCTCTGGATCGGGGATGCGGCGCAGATCCGGGCATCGGTGGTACGCAAGCAGAAGACGGATGTGCGCGACGCGGCTCACTTACTGGATTTGCTGCTGAGTGAACGCTTTCCTCGCATCTGGCGGCCGACGATGGCGGAACGCGATCTGCGACAGTTAGTTTGGCATCGGCAAAAGCTAGTTCGCAAGCCGTTTGCTTAAGGATGTGAGCAATCACAGGTGTGAAATCACAGGTGTGAGATTTCGGACTGTGCGGCTAAGTCACTGAAAGATATGGTGGCCAGGGACGGAGTTGAACCGCCGACGCCAGCCTTTTCAGGGCTGCGCTCTACCACCTGAGCTACCTGGCCACTTCGTGCACTGCCATCTGGCTGCCCAGTCTTCATTCGGATGAGTCGTAAGGCAGGCCGAAAGCGGGCACAATCCTAGGACTACCGGCAGTCGAAACGCTGGGAGCGTTTGGAGCAGGCCTGATTATAGCAACCAAGGCGCAATCGCTCAACGCGAGTCGCGCCTTGGTCAAACGAGTGGCAAAATCTCTGATGCCTCTAGTGTCCGCCGGCGCTGCCGGAGTGCTGCCGCAGCCAGTCTGCCAGCTGACTTCCCTGCTGCGCTTTCAGGTCCACACAGTAGTTTATGCGCTCCATCGATTGCTTCAGCGTGCGTTCAGAGGCGGGCTGGTGATGGGCGGTGAAGAACTCTTGCACTTGATCTCGCATGCCCACGTCGCAGAAGGTACCAGCGGCTCCGGCGATCACAGCCCCCGCGAAGGCGCCGCCCACGCTCTGGAGTTTCTCCCAATGGGAGCGGGCGAAGTCCCAGGCGAGCTTCTGCCCATCAGGATTCTGCATCACACGGGAAATCATGCTCAAGCTGTCTTGCGAGCGCACTTCGGGTGAGATCGCAAACTCCAAGGTCTTTTCGAGCAGTGCGGGATCACCGAACTGCGCTAGTGACCGCTGGTAAACAAAGACTGCCTCCGGTGTTTTCGCGATCTTCAGACGGTCCTGGATTTTGTTGTAAAAAACTTCATCCCCGCCGTTGGCAGCCACCCGGAAAGCGGCAAATGCCAATTCATGGTTGACCGACGATGGATCATCGAGCGCCTGATTGGTCAGTTTGCGGGCGAGCGCCTCCACTTCTGGATCGCGCGCGGTGTAACCCAAGGCTTCCATTAGCTCGGCGCGTAAACCCTCCCGATCGGCGCTCTCGCCCGGCTTCGCTTGCCATTCTATGTCCGCAGCTACAGGCGCCAGCACCTGGCGCACCCAGCTACGATAGGATTCGTGGTCGGCGTCACTGACCAGATAGCGGCCGATATAGTCCAGTTGTTTCATCAGAGGACCAAGCACGGCCTGGCTGCGGTCCGATTGCAGGCCTTCCACTACCGCGAGATAATCGCCAATTTTCTCGCGACCCACACGAACGGAAGCTGACACATCGAAGGGCAGCATGACGCGCTCCTCCGGAGTCAATGAACTCTCAGCATCTCGCGCCATGGAGCGTACCGCGTCTGAATCGTACCCGGAGCGGTAGTACCCTTTGGCATCGGCGTTAATGTTGATCCAGGTTGAACAGCTGGGCAAAGTGAAAGTCTGTTGTTCCCGGTTTAGGAGTTCACAGTGCTCAGCGGCGCTCGCGGCTGATGGGCCTTGCTTCATGCATACTGGAATCTGCCAGCGCTCGCTGCTGCCCGCATCGAATTTGGTCCGGTCGAAGAAGTACCGCTGCTGTTTCAGCGTAACTTTCTCTGAATTCCCCGAGCATGAAGTTTTGACACTCACCAAGGGTGGCCCAGGTTGCTCGATGAAGGTAGGCATGAGCTTGTCGACGGGTTTCTTTGAGACCTGGGTCTGCGCCGTCCAGAAATCAGCGGCTGTGGCATTGGCATAAGCGTGTTTAGCCAGATACGCGTTCACCCCAGCCTGAAACGTTTTCGGCCCGAGATAGGATTCCAGCATGCGCAGCACGGCGGCGGTCTTGCCGTAGGTGATGTCGTCGGCTAACTCGAGGATCTGCTCCGGCGTCTCCGCCTGCTGGTGAATCGGGTGAGTGTTGATCAACGAATCCGCGTCCATCGATTCGGCATTGAAGTTCGCATCCTGAAGCTGCATGTTCCATTCTGGCTTCCAGGCTTGGAGAGGTTTGCTGGACATCCAGGTGGCAAATCCTTCGTTGAGCCAGAGGTCATCCCACCATTGCATGGTGACCAGATCGCCAAACCACTGATGGGCCATTTCATGGGCAATGACGGAGGCAACTTCGCGCTTCAAATCGACCGGGCTTTGCTTGTCGTCGACTAGCAACAGAAGCTCACGGAAGGTAATGCACCCCGTGTTCTCCATGGCTCCCGCGGAGAAATCAGCGAGTCCAACCAGGTCCAGCTTGCCATACGGATACTTGATGGAAAAATATTGGTTGTAGTAGCTCATGATGTGTTCCGCAGCATCGAGGGCAAATGTAGACATTTCCTTCTTGCCCGGACTGGCGTACACGCGAATTGGAATGCCATCGACGACGCCTTCGACGTACTCAAACCTGCCCACGACCATGGCCACCAAGTAAGAAGACATCTTTGGGGTCGGGGCAAAGTGCACTGTGTGTTTGCCCTCGGGACCTGGCGTGTCGGAAACAACCTTGGTGTTGGAAATCACTGTCATGTCCTGGTCAGCCACGACGGTCACTTCGAAGATCGCCTTGTAGGCAGGCTCATCGAACGAGGGAAATGCACGGCGAGCGTCAGTGGCTTCAAACTGAGTCGCGGCATACTTGCGCCCGTCGGAGTCTTTGCCCAGGTAAAAGCCGCGTAACTGATCGTTGAGAACGCCGTGGTATCGAGTCTCGATGGTCGCGGGGCCGGGCGATATTGGATGGTCCACGGTCAGAGTGGCGGTCTGTTTGTCTTTGTCGAGCGTGACTGTGGCTTTTTGCGTGGAACCGCCGCTGGTAATGCTTACTTCCTGGAAGTCGATCTCAGCCGCGTTGAGCACAATTTGCGAGGTCGGCTTTAGCACCCGCACTTCGATGGTTTCTTCACCGGCAAAGTCGTTCTTGGTGAAATCCGGAGAGAAAGTGAGTTTGTAATGATCGGGAACAGCGATTTCAGGGAGACGTTGCGCCATACAAATGCCAGTCAATAAGAAGACCAACCCCGCCAACGTAGAAATTAGTTTCATATTCTCCTCAGTGATAAAAGACTCAGATGAACCCCGTGCGACGGGATGGTGCGCTTTCGATCAGGATCCTGCATTTTCGGTACGTAAGATGCCTCTTGTTGGTTCACTCGGAGTTTAATTTTCCGGGCAGTTTCACTGTGCCGTTCAAAACCGTAAAGGCACAGCGGTTGGTGGCGAAGTAGTAGGCGATCTCGCGGTAGTCCATAACGTCGAAGACGGCGAGATCGGCGTCTTTGCCGGGCTCGATGGAGCCTTTGCGATCCTGCAATTGTAATGCCCAAGCCCCGTTGATGGTGGCAGCGGAGATAGCCTCGGCGGGAGACACCTTCATGTGCGTGCAGGCAAGCGAAAGGACGAAGGGCATGCTGGGAGTGGGCGAGGAGCCCGGATTGTAGTCGGTGGCCAGGGCGATGGCGACGCCGGCGTCGATCAGCTTGCGGGCCGGGGGAAACGTTTCCAAGCCGAGGAAATAGTTGGCTCCGGGAACCAGAGTGGCGACGGTGTTGCTTCGAGCAAGCCGAGGGAGATCACTATCGTTGACGTGGTCCATGTGATCGAGAGACGCGGGGTTGAAACGCAGGAGAGGATCGAGCGGCGTTTCGCTTAGCTGGCAGACATGGGCGCGGACTCCGAGGCCATGCCGGCTGGCGGCCTGAAAGATTCTTTCGGCATCGGCTGAGGTGAAGGCACCACGGTCGGTGAAGACATCGACGAACTGGGCGAGTTTGCGCTTTGCGGCGGCAGGAATCATCTCTTTGCAGACGAGATCAACATAATCCTGGGGGCGGTCTCGGAATTCTTGGGGCACAACGTGTGCGCCGAGGAGCGTTGCGACTACGGTGCCGGGCCAGCGAGCAGCAGCTTGTTGGATGGCTGCAAGAGACTTGATCTCGGATTCGAGGGTCAGACCGTAACCGGATTTGGCCTCGACGGTCGTCGTACCCTGCTCGGCCATTCGATGCAGTGCTTGTAGGATTTTTTTGGTGAGCGCATTCTTCCCTGCTTTACGGACGGCTTCGACGCTGGAGCGTATGCCGCCCCCGGCAGCAGCGATCTCTTCATAGGTCGCACCAGAGATGCGTTTTTCGAAATCCACGAGGCGTGGATTCATGAAGGCGGGATGAGTATGCGAATCGACGACGCCGGGAAGCACGACGTGACGGGTGCAATCGATCTCAATGATTTGCTTGCGGTTCTTCTTGAGCCAAGGATCGCGGAGGACGTCTTTGGTCCTACCCACAGAAACGATTTTGCCGCCCAGGCAAAGGATGGCGGCGTCTTCAAGGAGGCCGAGGTCGGAGAGGGCAGGTCCGCGGCGGGGACCGGGCTTCATAGAAGACGAAAGAGTTAGAAGCTGGCCGATGTTAATCAGCAGCAGGCCACGAGGAGTCTGCGAAGGCTGTTTCTTGGCTGTGCTCAAGCGAGAGTTAGTTTAGCCTATAATGTCGCGCGGAGTTCTCCAATCGTGCCCGGTCACGCGTCTCTGGATGTTACCCATGGCGTTGCGGTTCCGCTGCTCCGAGCGCACATGCCGGAACTGGATTCGTTGCGCGGTTTGGCCATTCTCCTGGTTTTGATTTATCACGGGATCGCGCCTCCTTTGCATGCGCAACTTTCATCCTTCGGGAATCTGCTGCTTTCGCTCGCCGGATATGGCTGGATCGGTGTCAATCTTTTCTTTGTCCTGTCCGGATTCCTGATCACAGGCATCCTGATCGACAAACGAAACCAGCCCGGCTACTTTCGCGACTTTTACACGAGGAGAATGCTCCGCATTCTCCCGGCGCTCTATGCGACCCTACTGGTGTTGTTGGCGGCGGGATGGATCTCCTGGCGCTTCTTCGCGCTTGGAGGCCTTTTCCTTGCCAACTGCGGACCGCTCCTGGGAGTACCGTTGCAATACGGACCGCTCTGGTCACTGGCCGTGGAAGAGCATTTCTACATCGTTTGGCCGTGGATTGTCCGCCGCTGGTCATCACGAGGATTGATGCTGCTTCTGGCTGCGATTTCTCTGGTCACGCCCTGGCTGCGGGCTGCGAACTTCATTCTCTCCGGGCGTCCGGCAAACCTGGTTCAACTTTACACATGGTTCAATCTCGATGGGCTGGCGATGGGTGCGATCTTGGCAGTTTGGTTGCGTGAGCCAAGGTTTCGCCGCGCGCAGTTGGTCCAGATTGCGTTGCCTTTGCTCACTGGCGGCGTAGTTGCATTCTTTCTTTTTCTGCCGTATCCCCTGGCAAACGCCGCCGGTTTGGCAACGGCGCTGAACGTTGGCTCGACCGGGCTGCTTTCATGCGTGCTGCTGGTGGGAACGAACCGATGGGCGTTTTTAGTAAATCGACCGGTGCTCCAGTTCCTGGGTTACATCAGCTACGGTTTGTACTTGGTGCATGTACTGGCATTCCGGGTGGGTGAGATTCTCTTCTCGCGGCCTCTGCTGGCGTTGATTTCGTCCGGGCACTCGATGGCGGCGGTTTTGCTACGGGCTCTGCTGGGGAGCGTCTTGGCGATTACGGTGGCTTTCTTGTCGCGGCGCTCGCTGGAGGAGAGATTTCTGAGAATGGGCCTGGCTCCCCGGTTGACGCGGGCGCAGAAGGCACCCGCACAGGCAGCAGAGAAAGACTGATTCTAGCTCCCCATCGGGACTTTCACGCCCTTTTGCTTCGCGAACTCTTTCGCTTCATCGTAGCCCGCGTCCGCGTGGCGGATGACGCCCATGCCGGGATCGGTGGTCAGGACGCGCTCGATCCGTTTGGCCATGGCTTCGGTGCCATCGGCAACAGTGACTTGTCCAGCGTGGAGCGAGTAACCGATGCCGACGCCTCCGCCGTTGTGAATGGAAACCCAGGAGGCGCCAGCGGCTGTGTTCAACAAAGCGTTGAGTAGGGGCCAATCGGCGACGGCGTCGCTGCCATCTTTCATGCTTTCGGTTTCGCGGTAGGGTGAAGCCACCGATCCGCAGTCGAGGTGGTCGCGGCCGATCACGATGGGAGCTTTGAGTTTGCCTTTCTTCACCAGATCGTTCATGGCGAGGCCGAACTGGGCACGCTCGCCGTATCCCAGCCAACAGATGCGGGCGGGCAGACCCTGAAACTTGATGCGCTTGCGGGCGAGGTCGATCCAGCGGCGCAGGATGCGGTTGTCGGGAAAGAGTTCGAGGATGAGGTCGTCGGTGACGTGAATGTCTGAAGGTTCGCCCGACAGCGCCACCCAGCGGAACGGGCCACGGCCTTCGCAGAACAACGGCCGAATGTAGGCTGGGACGAATCCAGGAAAGTCGTAAGCGTTCTTCACTCCGCGCTGGAAGGCGAAAGTGCGGATGTTGTTGCCATAATCAAAAGTGACCGCTCCCATCTTCTGCAACGCCAGCATGCCTTCCACATGCCTCGCCATGGCGTCGAGCGATAACTGCTGGTAGGTTTCGGGATCACGCTGGCGCAGTTCGAGGGCTTCTTGCAACGTCATCCCGTTCGGCACGTAGCCGTTGAGCGGATCGTGGGCGGAAGTCTGGTCGGTAAGAATGTCGGGAACGACTCCGCGCTGCGCGAGTTCAGGAATGATGTCGGCACAATTACCCACCAGGCCGACCGAGACATTCTCTTTTTTTCGGATTGCATTCTTCAGGATGCGCAGGGCTTCGTCGAGCGTGGTCACCATGAAATCGCAATAGCCGGTTTTGAGGCGCTTCTTGATGCGTTCGGGATCGACGTCGATGCCGAGAAACGCCGCGCCGGTCATGGTAGCAGCCAGCGGCTGGGCGCCACCCATCCCGCCCATACCGCCGCTGACGATCAGCTTGCCCGCGAGATCACCATTAAAACTCTTCTCCGCTGCAGCAGCGAATGTCTCGAAAGTTCCCTGCACGATGCCTTGCGAGCCGATGTAGATCCACGACCCGGCGGTCATCTGGCCGTACATCATGAGACCGGCGCGCTCCAGTTCGTTGAACTTTTCCCAGTTCGACCAGTGGCCGACCAGGTTGGAGTTGGCGATCAGAACGCGCGGAGCGTATTCGTGAGTCTTAAAGACACCGACGGGTTTGCCGGATTGGACAAGCAGAGTTTCGTCGTTGTCGAGGCTTTTTAGCGAGGCAACGATGGCGTGGTAAGCCTCCCAACTGCGGGCGGCGCGGCCGGTTCCACCATAGACGACAAGGTCGCGCGGACGCTCGGCAACTTCTTCGTCGAGATTGTTCATCAACATGCGCATGGCGGCTTCCTGCTGCCAGCCTTTGCAGGAAATGGCATTGCCGCGGGGCGCGCGGATGGGAGTGTAGGTGGCCTGAGTAAACTCGGTTTCTACCGGCATGGAGTAATGGTAGTGGTTTGGGCTGAGTCGATCAAATTAGAGTGTGGTCGAGCCGAGGGACCTAAGTCTAGCGACCCCGGCTGGATGATTTGTAACCCGCAATTTCACACGCTGGTGCCAAATTGAAAACCTTGGCAACTGGCGCTACGCTGTCTGCCGGCGAATGGAGCCAAGGTGGGTATGTTTGGATTCCTGAAACGCGCAGCAGGAATGGCCGATGCATACGCGACTGGGAAGGCCTATGAGCACTGGTACAAGATAGCGGAACTCACTACCATGATGTACATCGAAAAGTTGTATGAGGGCGACTACGGACGAAGCTTCTGGCTTTCCGTCTGGAGTTACCTTCTGTGCACCATGCCAAAAAGTCAAGAGATTCTGAACTTTCGCGAAGAACATGAGGCCGATATAGAGCGGGCAGCGCTGGATTTAATGGAAGAGGACGAACCGTTCAGGCAGGTGATTGTCTCCACGCTCTGGGTGGCCCTAGGCATGTGCCGGGCCTATGATGACAAGGCTGGTTTTGACAGGATTCTGGATAGTGAAGTCTTCAAGGCGTTTTCCCCAACGTACCCCATGCTGTCGCCTCAAGGCTATGCGACCACGGTGGAAAGTTGGTCCAGTGTGTACAGTCCTCCTCCGGCGTAGCCACGGAGAATGTAGAAATGGTCGAGGTAATCGAAGACATCTCTGTCAGATCCGTCGCCAGGTTCTCCGAGCTAATCGAGTCACGGTTCAAAGATGACAAGACGACAACCGTACTCTACAGGGGCCACGTCTTTCAGGCTCCGTCCAAAGGTTGGTCGTCTCAGCCCTGTGGCGAACTCGACAAAGAAGAGTGTCAACGAAGTACTGATGCTAGAACTTTTTCGTCGGCAGTCGGTCGATCATCTAGAGGTTGCCACCGCAGACGACTGGGAGCTTCTGGCGATTGCCCAGCATCATGGTCTTGCCACTCGCCTGCTCGACTGGACTCGCAGTCCGCTCGTCGCGCTGTATTTCAGCGTGTCCAAAGAATTCGAGTCTCGCCACCCAGACGGACGCCCTAGATGTGAGGACGCGGAGGTTCTAGCGTGGCGCTCTCCCAAGGAGAACCTGAGCAAACCACTACCCAAGACCGGCCCGCTCAAGATAAAGAAGACGATCAGATACAACCCGCGCTTCGTGACCTCTCGGCTGCGTGCGCAGAGTGGGGTATTTACGGTACATTCGGCTCCTACAGAGGACTTCGTGCCTGATGGACTCGTGCGTATGCGGATCCCTCATGACAAGCGAAAGGAGTTGAAGGATTCGTTGTTCCGCCACGGGGTGCATGAGGCCGTGCTATTCCCCGACATAGATGGATTGGCGCGCCATTCGAGTGGTGCCAAACGGAGAGTTACTGATTATCGAGTAGAGCGGAGCGACCGTTACGGATGCCGCGCGATCCGCTGCCCAAGACCATGGCTCCTCACCAGGCTTTTCGGATGGTTGCGAGTCCCTGGAGATAATCGTCGTCTTCGACCCTGCTCTCGATTCCGAACTCGGTCAGGAGGGTCATCATTCGTCCCACGGGGACGCCGGCAAGCTCCGCGGCTTTACCAAGAGAAGCTTCTCCTTGCTTGTACCTTTCCACCCCCAACAGGACTCTGCCCCGGGTGACCATGTCGCGCACGGCTTTGGACAGATCACTCCTCTGTTCCTTGGTGAGTTGGCGCAAAAATTCGAAATTCTCCCGATCCATTCGGATGCTCATTGTCTTGGTCATGCCACGGTCTCCAGTCGGCGTCTCGCGTCATCTAGAATCGACGTTCGGTAACGCCCGTATTTCGCGAGCCCATCAAGTTTCGCAAGAGCCTCTCTCGTCGTGAATAACTTCTTTTCGTACATGCGCACCAAGATGCCTATCGCCGTCGTAAACCCAACGCCCAGCAGTTTGCACGCGTTGATCCCATTCTTGTCATCGATACCCAAAACCCGAGCTTTGTGTGTGAGCGCCAAAACGATGGCCTCCGCTTCTCCCCGGCCCAGACCAAAGTCCGCTTGCAGCTTCATCACCAGCTTCGAATTCTTGACCGGGATAACCCGGACTCTCGATTCATCGAGCGTCTTTCGGATCATCAGGGCGTCAAGCGATTTCTTTACGCTACAGCACTCCTTCTCAACCTCAAGCGGAACGGCAACCTGGCGCCCGAGGTGATGTAAGAAGGAATCAAGAATTTCGGCCTTCGCAATCAGAATCAGTGTCGAAGCGTCGAAGATGAACACGGTAATTACAATATATTACAAATGTAATTGTAACAGATTCGCGAGACTTCCGGCAAGAGACCATCGCCGCACGCGCGCTGGGGGATTGGGGTGTGCAAGTCGAGCATCCGGTGCGGCCCGACTATTTGAAGTTTGTGCCAGACTTCACGGAGCAGCCTTTTTGGAGTAGGCTAGGTGCGTTTTCTAAGGAGGTTGTATGGCACAGAGCACTCCGGTTGAAATCGCACGGCACGCTTCCACAATGTCGATCGTATGGGGCGTTTTGCTGATTGTCTTCGGCATGCTGGCGGTGGGTTCGCCGTTTGTGGCCGCGGTGGCGGTTAATGCGGTCGTATCATGGCTCATTGTTTTAGCAGGCGTGGTCCACTTGACCCTCGCCTTTAGCGCGCATGGCGCTGGCAACATGATCTGGAAGCTGCTGGTCGGGTTGGCGTATCTGTGTTTCGGCGGCTATCTGATTCTGCATCCGGTGCTGGCCGTGGCTTCGCTTACCTTGGTGCTGGCATCGCTGTTCCTGATTGAAGGAGTCCTGAACATCATTTTGTTTTTCAAGATGCGGTCGATGCACGGATCTAGTTGGGTGCTGATTGACGGCGTCATCACGCTGCTGTTGGGACTGATGATCTATGCGCAATGGCCTACCAGTTCTGCGTGGGCGATTGGGACATTGGTTGGAATAAGCATGATCTTCAGCGGCATTTCACGGGTAATGTTGTCATTCGCGGTGCGCAAGGTGACAGGCTCGGTGGCACAAAAGCTGGCCGCGTAGGGGGAAGGCAAGCGGTTACTTGGCGCGACTACCAGGTGTTATACGCGGTACCGTCGCTGCCGACGCCGCTCGACCCGCTGTGCACGTCGACGATGCCGCCTTCATCCTGCTGGTCGAGGGACATGATTTCGCCCTGTTCCTGATCGGGAGTCCAGCTGTCGATGCGGCCGGTCATGGGATCCGTGGGAAGCTGTTTCAGGTAGCCGGCGGTAACCAGATCGTCGAGCGACTGCGGGGCTTTCTGTTTATCGAGCGTGTATTGCGAGATGACCGAGCGAAGCGTAAACAGGTTTTGCCGCAGCACGGATTCTCTCGCCCGCAGAATGGATTGGTTATAGGCGGGCAGCGCGACCGAAACCAGAATCAAGATGATGCTGATGACGATCATCAGCTCAATGATGGTGAAGCCGCGGCTGGCTTTCTTATGTTGAGATCGCGTCGCCAATTTTACCAGTCCTTGTATTTTGTGCCGTCGAGGCCAATGCCCTGGGATTTTGAATAGACGTCAAAAACATTTTGTTCGCCCCAGGAATCGGAGGTGGGGTCGTCCTGCATGGAGCGCAAACCCCATTCCGTGGAATTGGTCATGGGATCTATCGGGATTTTGCGCAGAAACTTCAGTTTCTTGCCTTGTACGTCCTCGCCCTTGACCAGGGTATCGAGGTCGGGAGGATAGTTTTCGGAACCGAGTTTGGTGCGGAAAGCGCCGCGATCGGCGGCGTCTTTGTAGCGATCAATCGCGTCCCGCATCTCCCACAAAGCGTGCCGTAACTCGCGTTCCTTCTCGCGCTTGATGGTGACCCGCGCCATGGGAACGGCGAGAAAGGTCAGAACAATCAAGATGGTGGTGGCCACGATCAGTTCGATCAGGGTGAAGCCGCGCATCTCTCGTCGTTCGGAAAAAGGTTTTGAAAAAGCCGTCATTGGTGTCACGCGAGAATTCTGGTTTCGCTCCTCGGGATCCGCCCTTCCTTGACTACCGGATCATTGATTAGTGAATCGTCATCGACTAGTGGATGTTCACCGTAGCTGTAGCTCCCCCCACCAGGGTGGGCTGCATATTGGGGTCGCGCGTTCCTCCCTTGGAAATGGCAAGGGTGGATTGTCCGGCGGATTTCGCCATGAAGGTCAAAGTTACAACCGTTCCCTGCCCGGAAATGCCGGTAGCGCCGGGTGGCCGGGTAGCGGTGATCTGAAGAGTGCCACTGGAATCGTCGTCGCGATGAACCAACGCCACCGCCTGACCGTCCTGGGAGAGGAAGGTGCCGTTAGAGACGTTGACCACCTGCAGCATCTTGGAATCGTAGGTGACCTGTAAGGGCACGGAGTAGGCATTCTGCGCGCCTGCAACCAGGACGTTGACGGTGAACGTGGAGCCCGGCGGTTGGGTGATGGCGGGAGGATCAAAGCTGAAGCTGGCCGCGCCCGGCGGTTGCGGGGAAGTCGCCGGCGCCGCATGCGGAGCGGCTGCAGGCATTTGCGGCGCAGCCGGCACGGAAGGTGGGTTCGTGCCCACCGATGGGGCCTGAGGACTGCTCACGCGGTGCAATTCGATGGCGCTGGCGGTGCCAACATCGAGCGCTTCCTGATTGAGCTCGCTGAGATCCTGTTTGCGAACGACGTGAGGAATGAGCACAAACACGGTTTCGGTTTCACTATGATCGCGAGTGTCCTGGCCGAACAGATATCTTAAGATCGGAATCTGGGACAGCACCGGAAATCCAGTAAGGGCTTGGGTTCGCTGATCTTCCATCATCCCGCCCAGCAGGTTGACTTCGCCTTCCTTCAGACGCACCTCTTGCTCGATCTTGCGCTGGCCGATAATGGGCTGGCTGATTCCGCCGAGGTTGGAGGTGCCATCAACTTCGGAAACTTCCATGGTGATCTTCAGAGTGACATCGCCGTTGGAGTGCACGCGCGGAGTGATGTCGATGTTTACACCTACGTCGAGGTATTGGAACTGGGTGTTGACCAGAGGATTGATGCCAACGCCACCAATGCCGGGTTGAAATGATCCAGTGGCCACGGGCACACGCTGGCCGATCTTGAGCGATGCCTTTTGCCCCTCGACGGCGCGAATCTGCGGCTTTTGAATGAGCTTGCTACTGCTGTCACTGAAGAGCGCAGTGGCTGTGGCTTGTGAGATGGTCACCGCGAAGTCGGTAGCGTTCAAGTTACCGAGAGTGTTCAGGCTGAGGTTGTTGGTGGTGCCGGCAGTGGTGGTCACCGGGTTGCCGACGGTTCCAGCGGTGTTGGTACTCGTGGTGGAATTAAGATTGCTCTGCAACGTCACCGTGGCGCTGGTGGGCGGGTTGATGCCCAGGGTACGTGACTTGTCACGATTGACCTGCATGATGGCAACATCCACGAGGACTTCGGACTTGGGTTTGTCGAGGTCGCTCACCAATTTCTGGGCCAACGCAATTTGATCGGGAGTGCCGCGCACCACAATCGCTGACTGAGTGGGCAACGGCTGAAGACGATTGATTTCCAAAATCTGACGCAGAGTGTTGACGACATCCTGCAACTCGGTGGGCTGCGAAAGATTGGTCAGATAAAAGGTCTTGACGACGCTTTGTTCAAGGTCCTTACGCTTGGCCGGATTGTCGGCGGCAACAAAGACAGTGTTGGAAGTCACCGGCCGCCAAAAGGTCTTGGACTGGATAGCGATAATGCGCAACGCCTCCTCCAAGGAGACATTGTTGAGCTCGATCTTGATGCGGCGCGAGGTGTAGTCGGGATCAAACAAAACGTTGATTCCCGCCAGCTTGCCGACGGTCTCGTAGATAACCTTGGTATCTTCGTTGATTTTCAGATTGATGGGAACATTAGAGATGGTGGCCAGTTCGACCGGGCCTCCGGCTTGTTCAATGCGCTTCTGGAGAAAGCTGGGTGGCGGCGCGGCAGCAGCGTGGCCGGCTTTCGCCGCATCCATCATCTGCTTGGTACGCTGTAATTCCTGCTTGGCTATGGCACTCGAGGCATCGATGTCAGCAGCTTTCTGGAATTCCGCCAAGGCGGCATCCAGTTGGCCTGCCTCGCGTAACAATTGGCCGCGGTGCACATGCGAAGCGCCGGCTAGAAAACGCAGGCGCTCGAAGGAAGCCCGGTAACTAAGGTTGGTGGGCTTGAGGTCATAGGCCTGTTTGTAAAAGTCGTAGGCCTGCTCGTAATTCTGGCGTGCTTCGGCGTCCCGGCCCTTGTTGTACAAGGCTTTGGAGGCTTTGGTCTGATCAGCTGCAACCGCACCCAGGATTACTGCTCCCACCAGAAAGGAGACAGCCGCTACGCGGCTCAAACGTTTCATCGTGCTTTCCTCACAGACAGTCTTCCCCTCCCGGTCGGCCATGACCGCAGGTCAAAGCTCAATTGCGCCCGCTGAACCTATTTTCGGCGATTATAGCATCGCCTCACAACGCACCGAAGTCACTGTGTTGGTAGCAGTTAAGTTCTTAGGTACTAATCCCAGTAGATTTCGGGACAATCGCAGTTCAAAATCAGTTCGGACTCGGCTGGGGATCGCCTGCTATTGACATCGGCGGACGTGCACGCAGCCATGAGATAAGCTAATCAGTAAGATGCCACGCCAGCACGTACAGCCCACCCGGGCCAATCCGGAAAAGAACCCGCGCCGTGATCCCACCGCCGCAGGGCAGCGCGATGCCTCCGTGAATAGGATCGCTTCGCATAACTACTTCTTGCTGGAAAAATTTGAGGCGGGAGTGGCCCTGACTGGGACTGAGGTCAAATCAGTCCGGGCTGGAAGAGCCAACCTCAAGGATGCTTACGGCCTGATCAAGGATGAAGAACTCTGGCTGCTAAACGCCCACATCGGACCCTACGACCATGGGAACATCTTCAACCACGCCCCGCTGCGGACTCGGAAGCTCCTGATGCATGCGGAAGAGATCCGCAAACTGATTGGGAAAACGCAGCAAAAAGGGCTAACTCTGATTCCCACCCGCATGTATTTCAAAAATGGGCGGGTGAAAGTGGAATTGGCACTGGCCAAAGGCAAGCAGCTCTGGGACAAGCGGGAAACCGAACGGCGGCGAACGGCGGACAAAGAAGCGAGAGACGCGATTAAGAGCCGCAAGGCGAGATAGGCGTTCCCGATGAAGACGGTGAATCTGAAGGAGGGTATGCCGCTAGTGAATCAGGCGCTGATGCAGATGGATCGTGAACTGGCGGTGGCACGGGCGGACGGCTGTGATTTCGTCAAGCTGATCCATGGGTATGGTTCGACCGGAGCGGGCGGTGAGATTCGGGTCGCGGTGCAGAAACGGTTGCGTGAAATGACTGAGCAAGGACAGATTCGCGGCTTCATATTCGGGGAAAACTGGGCGAAGTCGGATGAGCGGGCGTGGAGGATTGTGAGCGCGCGGCAGGAACTGAAGCAGGACCGGGACCTGGGCAAGGGGAATCGCGGGATCACGATTGTGGAGCTGTGAAGGTGAACCTCAACACCGAGGATCGAAGATGGAACTTGATCCCGCCAGATTGCACACCTACATTGATTTCAGATATTCGATGATCGCCCAGCGCTCGTCATCGCTCAGTTCGGGGCCAATCACGCCTTTGCCCGGCGATTTGCGGAACTCATGCCCTGCATTTGAGTTTCCGGGGTGCGGATCATTCGGTTGGTCAGTGTGGAATTCGAACCCGTTCTCGAATTTGGCAGTGCTGAAACCAACATTCTTCGGATCGAACTCACGATTGCCGACGTAGAAAATCTTGGCGCGCTGATCGGCTGGAAGCAGCATCTGGTAGAGATTGGGTACCGACCCGTTGTGTAAGAACGGCGGGGTGGCCCAAATGCCGGCCAGAGGCCGGGCACGATATCCAAGTGGGGCGATCACGCCGTCGCCACGATAGCCGTTCCACTGGGGTCGCTGCTCGGGAGTCAGTCCAAGCGCGTCGTAGTTCATGTCGGCAATCTTGCGGGTGACTACGCGCAGCCCATCGGCGGCAGAAACCGTACCGAGTCCGAGAGTCCCGGTCACGGCTTTTCGCTGCGCCCAGTTGGAGGCTTCTCGGGGGTCGGTGCCGATCTCATCCAGCGGAATGAGATTCAGTTTCAGAAAACGCTGAGCCTGCTGTCCAGCTTCCCAATACTTGGGATCCTGAATCTCTGGTGAATCGAGCGCGGGCAGGTGGCAATGCCGACAGTGCTGGGCGTAGAGTTTCTGCCCTGCCTGCACTTTGGCCTGATCGAGCGCGCCAAATACGTTGGCAGGCCACCTGGGTGAGTGCAACCCGGCGAACGTGGACGTCCCAGCCAGCTGATCTTCAAGCGAATGAAGGTTCTTGACGTTGACGGTAGAACGATAGAGTTTGGCCGGGTCAGTCAAGTTCACTCGGGCGCGGACTCCGAGGGCTTCTCCAATATTCCGCACCATCGGCTGTTGAATTGACTCGTTGTACTGGACCCAACCGAACCAGCTTGCGTACCACAACGGAGGAAAGCTAACCGGCGCATCGGCAACGCGGAGATTAGTATTGTTCAGTTCGGTGCCAAACACAAAATTGCCGATGCGGCCCAGGGCATCGGTGCGGCCGAAGCCTCCCTCGACGGAATAGAGTTTTCCATCATCGGCCGCGGTTTTCTCCGCCATGCCATTATCTAAGAAGGTATCGAATTCGTGGCGTAGCTTACTCTTTGCTTCGTTGCTCGCATTCTCGCCGAGAACTTTGCGAGCGAAACGCTCGAAGCGAAATGGCACCTTCGCAGTAAAGCCAACCGCGTATCCGAGCTCAGTCTGGAAAGATGCCAGGTCTACCGTGGCGGACCCGCCATCAATGCGAATCCCCTTGCCTTTGTATTCGAGTTGGCCGGTGTGGCAGGCAGCGCAGGTCAGGCCGATTACTTCTACGGTATCACCGCTTTCGGGGTCCACGACGGTATCTTTGGCGAAGCCGACGGGGAGTCCATCCGGGTTTCGCGGACTCGCGGGATCGGGTAGGAATCCGAATCGCGCCAGGTAATCGCTGTCAGCAAATCGCGGCACCGTGCCGAAAATCTTTATCCGCGGCTGCTCCAGCGCCAGAAACCATTTGTAGGGCACGAGCTCGGTGCCTTGGGCAGCGTGATAGAACCATTGCCGCTGGTCGGGGGACCAATGCTGCTCCGAATACTCAACGTTGACCGGATGGTAAGGCGGCATCAGTTCGCTGCGGCGAGTTTCAACCAGCGTTTTCAGTTGCCCGCAACCGCTCAGTGAAAGTACCGACCATAGAACAGCAAGAAGCAACTTGGATGAAAGAGGTTTCTGGTTTTTCATGTGCGACCACCTCTTGCGAATTGTCGACTTCCCAGGGAAAGGGGCGCCCGAGCTCGAAATGAGCCTGACAGGAACTGTTTGTTGATTAGCTGCGAGGATACAGAATCTCGGAACTTGAGGCAACAGACATGAGTTGATGCAGGAACCTCGGCGCCTAAGGTGGCGCTCCGGGATCCTGATGACAGCAATCTTCCGGCTTGCCGGTTTCGTCCCCGGAACACAACCATGCTCTAGGCCTTGTCGGCGGGCTTCTCTTCCTCCTTCATGGCTGACTTGAAGCCACGGATGCCTTCTCCGATCCCCTTGCCGAGTTCCGGCAGTTTCTTGGGTCCGAACACCAACAAAGCAATCCCAAAAATCACCAACAGATGCATGGGTTGAAACAATCCTTCAAACATGAGTGCTCCTTGGACATCAGACTAAGTCTTGTTGTATGTGGTGAAAAAGCAGGCGCCGCAACCAGACCTCAGCACGACGCCCGCCGTGTCGAAAGCCACGTGACAGAAATCCTTCCCCAAGAACCACTTTCACGCGCTTACGTACATTCTTACTTGCCGCGCACGGCGGCGTCAGCAGCTTCCGCCAGAGCATTCAAGGTATCAAAGAACTCTTGCGATTGACCGATGAAGAGCCCGTCGTCAGTGAAAGCTCGAACTGCTCCCGCCGCAACTCCGTCGGTATTGGTAGGACGAATCACTGCGCAGAGGGGCAGATTTTGGTCTATGAATTCACAAGGGATAGGGAAGATGAGATTGGTCTGCAAGTTCACCGGATGCTTGACTAGATTGAGGTTTGGGAACGTTAGGCCGTTGGTTGGATCGGTCAACGGAGCAAGCGGCGGAGCACAGGCATTGCCGGCGAAATCCATCCATTCTCCGAAGTGGTGAGTCTCGTCAGCGCCAATGCTGAGCACGATGCGCAGAACTTCCAGATCGCTTACCTTGAGAGCCATGGTGTGGTAGAGGCTGCTGCCACCCTGTTCGATAAAACCGAAGTGAAATGCGGCGGTATCGGCAATGGCCTGGATGTGGTCGGCCGGACCGAAATCATTGTCATTTCGGGGAATTGCCGGCACGCCCACAATGTCGAATGCCTGCGGAAAAGTGGCTCCGAAATCGGGGTTCTGCTGGCTGCGGTAGCGGACGTAATAGCTGGTATCCACTGTAAGCTGCATGAGGTTGGTAAGCCGCCCAACCTGTCGTGCGCCGGTCGCCTGGCTGCTGGGCAGTGTGCGGAACTTGTTGAGGTTGACCGGTTGAGCGCCTTTTGACTGCAAATAAGCATTCAAAAATTGGGCGTGTGTGTGTTCATCCAGAGTATTGCTGGTGATGTACTGCGAGCCGTCGCCGTCGAGTTGCTGAAGAGCCAGTTGATAGGCGTTCTGAGTGCCGTTAGTGACTCCTCCAAGTTCCGCGTACTGCACCCAGAGATCGGTTTCAATGATTTCGGCTGCCGCCAGAAAACGCAGGACGGCGAGATCTCCCGTGGTGGGGCCAGAACTTTTTTGAGTTGAGGCCGCACTGAGGGTACTTCCCAGGATTCCGGCGCCAGCTACCGCTGCTCCCGCGACCACGCCTTGCTTCAGGAACGAGCGGCGATTCGGAGTGTTTTGCAGAATCTCTTCCAATTTGCTCACATTTCCTCCATGGAGTTGTTTCTCTATTCGCGGATAGCGAACGAGGTGAGGCGAGATTAGTGGCCGGTGATTTGTCAGTTGTCACGGCCACGTCATCATCGCGTCAAATCTTCTGTGTCTTCATGTCTGCTTACGTCTCTGTTGTGTCTTTTTCGTGTCAAGAAAGGCAGAGTTGTAAAATCGTTGTGAGTATCGGTTCAGACTGAGCGTTAATAGGACACTACCAACTATGGGCAGCTTGCCTTAAGACCCATTCGCCGACGATACTGAAGAGTCGAATATTAAAAACATTATGAAGACCATACTGTCTGTTCTTACCCCCGCCGAAGTTGATGCTGAATGCCTTGCGGTCGTGGTGTTGGATCGAAACGAGAAAGAAAAACCTGAAATCACGATTGAAACCAGCGACGCGGCTGTCCGTGCTGCGGCAGCGGACGTCATCGCGGGGGGCGAGGTTTCCGGAAAGCTATTTGAAGCCACATTATTGCATCGGCCTGCGAAGCTCAAGGCCAAGCGTTTGCTGCTGCTTGGGGGTGGAAAGACCAAGAATTTCACTTCGTCGGAACTGCGCAAGCTGGCGGGCGTGGCGGTGCGCTTCCTCAAGCCGAAGGGAATTCGGAGTCTGGCCTTTGTGGCTCCCGAAGGCGTTGCCAGCGAGGAGGCCGTGAAAGCGATTGTGGAAGGGGCTTTCGTTGGCGACTTCGATCCTGACACCTACCGCAGCGACCGCAAAGACCAGGCAGTGGACGCAGTAACCGTGGTGGCTCGCGGTGACCAGGTGCGATTACAAAAGGCGTTGGATGAAGCCCGCGTCGTCGGGGAGTCGCAGAATCTCACCCGTGAGTTGGCCAACGAGCCGAGTAATCGCATGACCCCGACCATCCTGGGGGAGCGGGCACGCAAGATGGCGCAGGAAGTCGGATTGAAATGCGAAGTGTATGGCGCCGACAAGATCAAAGAATTGAAGATGGGCGCATTCTGGGGAGTGGCGCAAGGATCGGATGAGCCTCCCGCGTTGATTGTCCTGCGCTACGAGCCGGCGGATGCTCCGGCTACCCCGGTGCTCGGACTGGTGGGAAAGGGCATAACGTTTGATACCGGTGGGATTTCGATTAAGCCAGCCGACGGTATGGAGAAAATGAAATACGACATGGCGGGCGGGGCCGCCATGATTGGAGCCATGCGTGCGATTGCCCAGATCAAACCTAAGGTAAAGATTATCGCAGTGATTTGCGCGACTGAGAATATGCCGTCGGGCAAGGCGCAGAAACCGGGCGATGTACAGATCGCGATGTCGGGAAAGTCGATTGAAATCATCAACACTGACGCCGAAGGGCGACTGGTATTGGCAGACGGACTCTGCTACGCCCGGCAACTGGGGTGTACTCACTTAGTAGACGCAGCGACTCTAACCGGCGCGGTTGTCGTGGCCTTGGGTTATGTGAACGCCGGCATCTTTGCTAATGACGACAAGATGTATGAACGCTTTCGCCTGGCGCTGGAGAAAAGCGGAGAAAAATTCTGGCGGCTGCCGCTCGACGAAGAATACAAAGAGAGCATTCGCTCGGGGATCGCGGACATCATCAATTCCGGCGGGCGCTGGGGCGGAGCAGTCACAGCCGCGATGTTTCTGAAGGAATTTGCGGAGAACACGCCGTGGATTCACCTCGACATTGCCGGCACGGCGTGGATGGAAGAACAGAAGCCGTGGATCGCGAAGGGGCCGTCGGGAATCGCGGTCAGAAGCCTGGTGGAATTCGCCAAGGGATTCGCGGACTAATCAGTCGCGCGAATCCCTGACGTGGCAGAAATTCCAATTCACTTGCTGGCAGTTTCAACCGCCTGCTGCAGTTGGCTGACCAGCGGAGTCTCCCCTTTTTGCAGTCCGTTGCGGCCCATCGCGCGCCACATGTAATCGGCGCCAGGAAGATGAGCATCGTAGGCTTCTATTACATCTTCGGTCGGGCGAGACTGCACGAGTAGGGTCATGTCGGCAACCCCTGGGTTATAGACGATGACATAGCGCCCCCACTGTTTTAACGCGTCTTGCACGTTGACGATCGCCGCACGATCTTCGGGCAACAGATTGGGATTGAACTCGTCGCCATCGAAGGCAGCCACGTACACATACGTTGCATTAGTCAGGGTCTTGGGAAACGTCAGAACCCTCGATTGAGATACATTCGGTGCTGCCACCGCACTTGCCACACATAACAGTAACGAACCAAGAACAGTCAAATTTCTCTTCATAATCACCTCTCCTGACTCTTTCCCTTACCTAGTTAGTTCGATGTCAAGCCGACTCACTTGGTTGCAGTGTGGGTGAGGCTATGAATTTGCAGGCTTTACACAGGCATGTTGATGCTTACATTACGGGCGGAGCGGTGATGCCCATTACTGCAAGCGAGCGGAGCAGTTCGCGGCGAACCACGGCGACGGTTGCCAGTAGGAACATTTTTCTACCTTCGTCGGTCTCACTGAGGATGGGATGGCGATGGTAGAAAGTGTTGAAAAGCTGCGCCAACTGGAACACGTGTTTGGCCAGATGTGCAGGTTCGGTAGTGGCGATGCTCTGGTCGATGACATATGAAGTTTTCGACGACGCCAGCCAGAGTTCCCAGAAGTCGTGGTTAGCCTCGCCGGTGAGGAATCTGGAAAGATCGGCGGGGGAGACGCAGCGAGCTACGTCTCTACTGAAATTGTCGGGATCGAATCCGCCTTTGCGGAAAATGTTTGTCGCGCGGACGACGGCGTACTGCGCATAGGGACCAGTCTCGCCTTCAAAGCTCAGCGCCTCTTTGAAATCGAAGGCGATGACGGAGGACTTGGTGAACTTGAGCATGAAATAGCGTAGAGCGCCGATGGCGATCTGGGTCGCGATGGCGGCGCGTTCGGCGTCCGTGAGTTGGGGATGACGTGGGTCGACTTCTTTTCTGGCAGAGGCAATGAGTGAGTCGATGAGATCGTCGGCCTTCACTCCGAAGCCCTTGCGGCCGGAAACTTCAATGTACGGGCGAGCTTTGTCTTCCTCAGAAAGCTGGTAACCCAATTCGGCCGCGCAACGTGGAGTGAGCGCAACCATCTCGTAGGAGAAGTGGGTGTAGTGGTCGGCCTGTTCGTTGTGGCCGAGGGCACGCAGAGCTTCAATGACCGAGTTCTGCGCCTCGGACTGGCGGGCATCTATGACGTTATAGATCTCGGCCACATCACCGAAGTGGGGATGGTCGAGCGCTCCGACGGTGGTGGAGATCCAGCAATCGTGGCCGTTGGGATAGCGATAAAACTTGCGATAGCCAAAGTCGCGGCCGAGCAGACCGAACTTCCACATGTGATATGCAATGTCTTTGCCTACGTAGCCGACAGTGCCGTTGGAGCGGACAATGACTTTTTGGTCTTCCTCGGAAACCTCTGTGTTCTCTGTGCCTTCCGTGGTTTCGGGTTTTGCAGTTCCGGCCCGGCGCATCACCCAGCAACCTTTGTTCTTGCCTTCGTTCTCGAACGTAAGCACGCCGGCATCTTTCAGCTTGGTGAAAGCGGCATCCCAAAAATGCAGATGAAGGATTTCACTCTCGCGGGGCAGGAAGTCGTACTCGATGTCGAGGCGGTCCATGGTTTCCAAATGGCGACGGAGGACCGCAATCGAGATCAAATCCGCGATGACGGCCGTCTCGTTGCCGCCTTGCTCGATGTCATGCAGCACTTGGCGTCGAACTTCAAGATTCTGTTTGTCCTCGGCGTACCACTGCGAGGCGCGGGCGTAGACGTCCCAACAGTAGTAGTCGAAACGCGGTTGGCTGGTGAGAGCTTCGATCTCAGCGCGCGATTTCTTTTCCAGATGCAAGAATCCGACGACGACATCGGCTACCTGCACTCCGGTGTTGTCAATGTAGTTCTGAACATCCACTTCCCTTCCCGCAAAGCGCAGCAGGCGGACAAAAGTGTCGCCGAGGATTGCGTTACGCAAATGGCCGACGTGGGCAGCTTTGTTGGGATTGATGCTGGAATGCTCGACCAGAATCTTGCCGGCTGGAACAGCAGCGTGTGGGGCTTCGCCAGCGGCGAGAGCGGCGGCAAACTGGTCGCGTTGAATGTAGGCGTTGATGTAACCGGCGCCCGCGAGTTCCAGTTTCTCAAAACCCTCGATCGAACCGATTCCAGCGACAATCTCCTCGGCGATCTTCCGCGGAGGTTTGCGCAGTTTCTTGGCGAGATCGAATGCCAGAGGCAGAGCGTACTCGCCCAGTTCGACGCGCGGGGGCTGCTCGATGACGATCCGGGGCAGGTCGAGCGCATAGGCGCGACGGAGAAAGTCGCGTATGTGGTCGGCGAGCCGGCGCTCGAGGTAGCGGTACAAAGGTCTCCTGTAAATTGTTGAAGGAAATGGTGATTTTAGCAGAGTCGCAGTGCGGCGGGCAGTTTGACGGAGGTTGAGGCCTTCCCTATGATGAAAAACGACCGTTGGAAAGTTGCCAAAAGTCTCCGCAATCCAAATGAACAAGAAGTTTTACATTACGACGCCGATCTACTACGTGAATGCGCGTCCGCACATTGGCCACGCGTACACCACGATTGCATGTGACGCGATCGCGCGGCGGCAACGCATGCTGGGAGCGGACACTTTCTTTCTCACCGGCACCGACGAGCACGGACAGAAAATCGAACGGGCGGCACAGGCGGCTGGCAAGACTCCGCAACAGTTGACGGACGAAGTCTCGGCGCAGTTTCGGGGATTATGGGACCGGATGGGGATCAGTTATGACGACTTCATTCGGACGACATCGGAGCGGCACAAACGCGGAGTGCAGGCGCTTTGGCGGAAGATCCGTGACAACGGCTACATCTATAAAGACCAATATTCTGGCCAGTATTGCGTGTTTGACGAACTCTACGTGGATGCCGCCGGTCCGGGTTCGCCCTGCCCGGAGTGTGGGCGCCCGACGGAAACAGTCAAAGAAGAAAATTACTTCTTCAAGCTGTCGGCTTTCCAGGACAAGCTGCTGAAGTTGTACGAACGGCAGGATTTTATTGAGGAAAATATAATCCTTCCTGAAGATGCGCCGTCGATTGCCAGCCCCGAATTTATAAGCCCCGAAAGCAGACGAAACGAAGTAATCGCTTTCGTTCGCTCTGGGCTGCGCGATCTTTCCATCAGCCGCTCGACGTTTAAATGGGGGATTCCGGTTCCCGATGATCCGCAGCACGTAATTTACGTCTGGCTTGATGCGCTTGCTAACTACATTACGGCTCTCGGCTATGGGTCGGGCGACGAATCGAAATACAAGAGATATTGGCCCGCCGACGTGCAGATGATTGGTAAGGAGATTGTGCGATTTCACTGCGTCTACTGGCCAGCGTTTCTGATGGCGGCAGGGCTGCCGGTACCGAGGAGCATCGTCGCACACGGCTGGCTGCTGTTTGAAGAAGACAAGATGTCGAAGTCACGCGGGAACATCGTTCGAGCGGAGACCATCCTTGATGTGCTCGGTGCGGACGCCCTGAGATATTTCCTTCTTCGAGAGATCGTATTCGGCAAGGACGGATCTTTTTCATTCGATGCGCTGGTGCAGCGCTACAACGCTGACCTCGCGAATGGGTTGGGGAATCTGGCGAGTCGTGTGCTGACCATGATTTCGCGGTACTTCAAAGGAGAAGTGCCTTATCCTTCGCCCGCAGCGGTTCAGTCGCTAGCCCATGGCCTTATTCGTGAAGTCGCTGAGAGAACTATTGCTGAGTACGGTCCATGGTTTGACGTCGAACATCGATTCTCGGTGGCTCTCGAAGCGGTATGGGTTCAGCTGGTGGCAGCCGTTGACAAGTACATTGTGGAGAACGAACCCTGGGTGCTGGGAGAAAAGCAGGATGAAGACAGCCGTTCACGGCTGGCGACGGTACTGTACACGAGCGCGGAGGCGCTGCGAATCGTGACTGCGCTGGTGCATCCAGTGCTTCCTGACGCGACCGCGAAGATTTGGGTGCAGCTAGGCCTCGGGGATATTTCGAAATTTGACCTGTTGAGCCTGAAATGGGGCCAACTTCGTCAGGGGACCAAACTCGGCACTGTTGCTCCGGTTTTCCCGCGGGCAGACAAGAGCGCAATTGAAAGGATGCAGAAGATGGAAGAACAAGGACGAGCACCTGGAACCGCACAAGTGGTAAGCGACGCTCAACCGCCCATTAAGCCTGTTGCAGCAGCCACTGCCGCAACCACAGTCACGACCAAGACTGCACCTCCGATTCCCGAGGGGAAAATCGGCATCGACGATTTTACAAAGGTCGAAATGCGGGTGGGACAAGTCAAAGTGGCGGAGAAGGTACAAGGAGCGGACAAACTGCTCCGCCTGGAAGTCGATCTCGGCAACGAAGTCAGGCAGGTGGTGGCAGGCATCGCTGAGGCCTACGCGCCGGAACTCCTGGTCGGGCGCAAAGTGGCGATCGTGACCAATCTTGCTCCGCGGAAGTTGCGAGGGTTGGAATCGAATGGCATGATTCTGGCCGCGTCGGTGGAGGGTGGGAAGCCGGTGCTTGCGAGTTTTCTGGAAGATGTGCCGGTGGGGGCCAAGCTGAAGTAGCGAAACCTTCACCACAGAGGACACAGAGTTTCACTGAGGAAATCTCCGAACGAGCGATGGCCAACGACCAGCGACCGATTTTTGTCGATTCCCACGCGCATCTCGATGGCGAACAGTTCCAGGCTGACCGCGAACAGGTTATCGCGCGGGCGCGCGAAGCGGGCGTGGAGGCCATAGTGGCGATTGGAAATGGCGATGGCCCGGGCACTCTAGACTGCGGCATCAAGCTGGCTGAACGGTACGAGTTCATCTATGCCACGGTTGGCATTCACCCTCACGAAGCCAAGCTAGCCACGGACGCGGCCTTCGCTGAGCTTGAGCAACTGGCGAAGCGACCCAAGGTCATAGCATGGGGCGAAATTGGACTCGACTACTTCTACGACCACTCGCCGCGAGATCTACAACAGCAAGTGTTCGTCAAGCAGATGGAATTGGCGCGCCGGGCCAAGTTGCCGATCGTGATTCACTGCCGGCCATCAGGGGGGGCTGATAACGCCTGGCAGGAGTGTTTGGGATTGATTTCGCAGCACTGGACGAGCAGCGGGCTAGGCGGCGTTCTGCACTGTTTCACAGGAACGTGGGCACACGCGAAACGGGCGCTGGACTTGGGATTCATGATTTCGTTTGCCGGAAACGTTACGTTTCCCAAAGCACAGCAGATTCGGGATGCGGCCAAGGAGGTTCCGCTGGACCGCATATTGATCGAGACGGACTGTCCTTTCCTCGCACCGGTGCCGCATCGTGGCAAGCGTAACGAGCCGGCGTTTGTGCGGGAAACTGCGCGGCAACTGGGCGAATTGCGCGACCTTTCAACAGAAGAGATTGGCGTACAGACGGCGAAGAACTTCTACCGCTTCTTTTCACTTCACGAAACGTCCAACTCCATTTAGTTTGGTAGCAAGCATCTTTCCGGGAGTCAGGGTAATCTGTCTAAATAGCCATGCCAGAGAACACATTTGACATCGTCAGCAAGATTGACCTGCAGGAAGTTTCCAATGCCATGCAGCAGGCGCTGAAGGAAGTGCATACTCGCTTCGACTTGAAGGATGCAAAGGCAACGATAGAACTAGATGGCAAAGACGCCATCGTTCTGCACGCCATCGACGAGTACAAGCTGAAGGCTGTAAACGACATTTTCCAACAAAAGCTGGTGAAACGCGGAGTATCACTGAAAGGGCTGACCTACGGCGCGGTCGAGTCCGCCTTCGGCAGCACGGCGAAACAGCGCATTACGATGCAACAAGGCATCGCCGTCGAGAAAGCGCGCGAAATCGTGAAGCTCATCAAGGACAGCAAGAAGAAGGTGGGCGTGTCGATCCAGGGAGATGTGGTGCGGGTGAGCGGGAAGGACCGTGATACGCTCCAGGACATCATCGCCCTGCTGAAGCAGCGGGACTTTGGGATTGATATGCAGTTTACGAATTACCGAAGCAACTGAGGAAACCGTGCACTTGTGTAAGGAAGCAGGACAAACGCGCAGGTATTGTGTCGCAAGGAACGCGACACAGTGCGCGTCCTGCTCAGATCCTTCGCGGCGCAACGAACGCTTACTCAGGATGACAATCTGTTGAGTACATCGCCTGCCATCAACGGGAAAGAGATCTTCGATCTGTTGCGTGAGGACCTGTCCGCAATCGAGCGCGAGTTCGGACGCGACACGGTTTCCGGAGTTGAGGCGATCACTGAGATTGGCGAATACTTGCGGGCGGGCGGGGGAAAACGCATCCGTCCCATGCTGTTGTTACTTTCATCCAAGCTTTTTGGTTATTCGGGACGCGGCGCGATCAAACTGGGGGCGGTGGTTGAGATCATTCACACCGCAACCCTGGTGCATGACGACATCATTGACGAAGCCCAGACGCGGCGCGGACGTCCAGCCGCAAACACCCAATGGGGGAATTCGAAATGCGTGCTGGCCGGCGACTGGCTGTACATGCAGGCCTTCAAAATCGCGGTGCAGGAGCGCAATTTCCGGACGCTGGATACGCTGATCGAACTGACGCAGCAGATGGTAGAGGGCGAACTGCAGCAGATGGAAAAGGTCGGCAAGCTGATTTCTCTGGATGAACACTTTGATCTGATTTATCGCAAGACCGCGTGTCTGTTCTCGGTCTGTATGCGAATCGGAGCTATCCTCGGCGGCGCGACAGCGGAACAGGAAGAAAATCTGGCACAATACGGACGGGACCTGGGAATCGCGTTCCAGATAGTGGATGATGTGCTCGATCTGACGGCATCGGAAAGTGTCCTCGGCAAGCCGGTGGCCAGCGATCTGCGCGAAGGTAAAGTCACGATGGCGGTGATCCATGCCCTGGAACGCTGCGATCCGCGGGAGCGCGAGATGATCAGCACGGTCGTTCGCGAGCAGGCTTTCGACGGGGTAAGTCATGCGGAAATCCTAGAAATCCTTGACCGTTACGGCTCGATTGATGCCGCTCACCAGAGTGCACTGCAGTACGCGGAGTTGGCGCGCAATGCGATTTGCAGTTTTCCCGACAGCGAAACCAAACGGGCGCTGCTTTGGGCTCCAGAATATGTAGTAGAGAGAGAAAAATAGGGTAAATCCGCTTTACCCTGCGCTTCGTAATACAATTGGGACACAAACCTGCCACTTCAATTCAACTCGCTAAGGAGAATGGAAATATGAAGAAGCTGATGGTTTTAGCACTGGCACTCTCGGTCATGATGATTACCGTTTCCGCCATAGCGCAAGACACCATGGGACAGGATTCAGGTAAAACCGCTGCCGCGGCACCCTTGAAGAACATCAAGGGTACGATAAAGTTCGACGGCGACAAGGCGACTTTCGTCGCGGACAAGGACCAGAAGTCCTGGGATGTCATGAATCCTGATGCGCTCAAAGGTCATGATGGTCATCACGTGCAACTCAGCGCGCACGTTTATGCTGATAAGGGCGCCATCCACGTCATGAGCGTGAAAATGCTGCAATAGGCTGGTGACAGCAAGAATTCGAGGGCGGCGAAAGTGCCGCCCTTTTTTGTTTATACTGACAACGGACCTTGGCTGCTCCTGACCCAGTGAACCATCTCTTCTTACTCATTGCGCGCCATCGATACCTGCTCACATTCCTGGTGGTTCTATCGGAGGCCATCGGCCTGCCGGTACCAGCAGCACTGGCACTGGTAGCGGCCGGAGCGGGTGTCGCCTCGAAGGCCCTAAATGCGCCCCTGACCTTGGGTCTGGCGTTCACTGCCATGCTGACAGGTGACACCTTGCTATTTGTACTGGGCCGTTATATGGGCTGGTCGCTGCTGGCAGTTCTGTGCAAGTTGTCGGTGAACCCGGAAAGCTGCGTTTTGCGTTCGGCGGAATCGTTTTACAAGCGGGGAAAGCTAACTCTCTTGTTCGCCAAATTTGTCCCCGGAGTCAACACCATGGCTCCTCCGCTGGCGGGAAGCATGAAGATGCGTCCCCTGCAATTCCTGCGATTCGATTTGACCGGCGCGACACTGTATATCCTGGCCTATGGCGGTTTGGGTTTCCTGTTTCACGATTTTCTGGAGGTGGTAACTCGCGGGCTGCAAACCGCCGGCCATGTGTTTGGGGAAGTGTTGCTCACGGCGGCGGCTGGTTACACCGGTTATCGAGTATGGATCTACCGCAAAAATCTGGTGTACAAGGTAGTGCCGCGGGTGCAGGTAGAAGAGTTGGCAAGGAAGCTGGCCTCCGATGAGGCGGACAAGGTACTGCTGGTGGATGTTCGTAGTCATGGCTACTACGATCCCGAAACCTCGCGCATCAAGGGCTCCATCCGGATTGAGCCAAACAACTTGCACGAAGAGTTGAAGATCCTTCCAAAGGACAAGGATATCTATCTCTACTGTACTTGAGCGCGCGAAGCGACCAGCGCCCGGGTGGCGCTGCAACTAGACGAACTGGGGTTCAACGCGTTTGTGATTGTAGGTGGCTTGGCGGCCTGGCGGAAAGCAGGACAGCCGCTGGAGCCGGTGCCGCATGATGATCTGGTGAAGCTGCCAACGTTCTCGTAAATATCAGTTTCCGATTAGCTGTTCACGGTCCTATAGTCTCATGATTCCGCATAAAGAAATCGAAATCAAGTTTCGCGTGGAAAACCTGCGCGCGCTCAACCAGCGGCTGCGGCAGGCGGGATTCCGTGTGATGACACCGCGTACGCACGAGATGAACACACTCTACGATCTGCCAGGACAGCCGTTACGCAAGCGTGGCGAATTGCTTCGCCTGCGCAAATACGGACAGAAGTGGACGCTCACGCACAAAGCCCAAGGTAAGGCAGGACGTCATAAGAGTAGGGTCGAAAACGAGACTCAGCTGGCGGACGGACGAAGAATGGAGATTATTTTGCTGGCGCTGGGATTTGCTCCCACCTTCCGTTATGAGAAGTTTCGTGCGGAATGGAGTGATGGTAAGGGCCACGTGGTGGTGGACCAAACCCCCATCGGCAACTTCTGCGAGATCGAAGGCCCCGCCCGCTGGATCGATCAAACGGCGCGCCACTTACGGGTTTTGCAGGCTAACTACATCACGGACACTTACGCGGCATTGTTTCTTCGCTGGAAGAAACTGACTATAAGTTCCGCTGGCGAAATGACTTTCTCCTCGGTCGCGGCGAGTACCAACCGATAGCTCTCACTAGCCCTGAAAATGCTGCACCAAACTAGCAAACAAGAGCGGCCGACGCACGCATGGTACCCTCGAATTGCTCTGGTTTCGCGCTCTGGCCAGCGCTGTGACAGTGCAAAAAGACAACTTTCGCAGACTCTTGAGGACGGTGGAAGCGCTTTCCGATCTTGGCCCCGCAATGACGGCCGAGCGGGGCTTCGCGCAGATATCGAGTCTCATGCTGGCCGCCTTACAACAGGCGGCCGGCGCACGTGAAGGTGTGCTTTTCACTTATAGCGACAAACCCTCTCTGCTAACTTCAGTCGCATCCAACGGCTTCGCGCTGATGCCTGAGCCCGCCATCATCCCTTTGCTGCCCAAGCATGCGCATGCGCTGACCACAGCGCGGGGCCCGGTGGTCGTGGAGGCGGGAGCCTACGATGCATTCTTGAGTTCCAACGGAAATGTGGCGCCAGAGTTATTCCGTTGCATCGCTCCTCTAAAAGTTGGCGGAAAGCTGGTGGGTCTGGTCGCCCTCGGGCACCGCGAAGGCAACGCGAACTACGATGCGGGCGAACTGGAAGCACTGGATCTACTCTGCCACTACGTGGCCCTGGCCATCCACAATCAGGCATTGAGTCAGACTCTGGCACAGCGAGTCTCGGAAAACCTGCGGCTCATGGCTTCACTGCACGGCTTCTACGACAACGCATTGGAAGCCTTTGCCACCGCGATCGACGTAAAGCACGTAAACATTCACGGACACTCGCTGCGGGTGGGACGGTATGCGGCAGCCATTGGCGAAGCCATGAATCTGGAAACCTCCGAAGTAGCTGCGTTGCGCTCTGCCGGCTACTTGCACGATATTGGCAAGGTCGCCGTGGACAAACGTCTGTTCGGCAAAACCACATCGTTGGATGCGGATGAATTTCGCGAAATGGCTGATCATACTGTGGTCGGACACCGCATCGTAAGCGGGGTACAGTTTCCATGGCCCCGAATTCCCGAGATCGTGCGCTGGCATCACGAACGTGCGGATGGGTCGGGATATCCGGACAAGCTGGCAATGGAAGAAGTGCCGTTAGGAGTGCGCATAGTCGGACTGGCAGACACTTTCGACGCCATGGTCAGCGAGCGGCCCTATCGCGAACCGATGTCGCTGGGTTCCTCGTTGAGTGAAATCGTGCGTCTGACACCGCTGAAGTTTGATCCCAACGTGGTGCAGGCTCTGCTTCTGCAAGTGCGTCGCGACGCCGTGGGCAGCAATCGCATCCCGTTCCTCGAGACTCGGATAGCGGACAACATCGCCGCCCCGGATATCGATCAGCTCGCCGCCAGTCTACAACACAAGGTGACTCGGGGAAGACTGTTCCTGACCTGAAGATTAGTGCTGGTCTGACTTGCTAGAGCCTCAGACCGGTGGCGCTAAGGCCTTCCTCAATTGGCCGAAGTGCGTTTGCGATCACACAGGATGAGTCATCACGGCTTTAGTGTTCAAAGAAGTGACTCGAAAGGACATGACCTCAGGAGCGCAAAAGCTTGATAAGGGAGGTACTTCGCAGCAACTTTTGTGGGGTTTTGGGTTAATAATTTGAAGGGGTCTTTCCGCCTGTATGAAGTTGGAATCTCGCCAAATCGCAACGGCGGTATTGTTGCTCGGATTCGCTGGCTCTGCGTTGTTGGCAGCGGCCACGAAAAAGGACAAACAACCGGCTACCGCGCAAATGGATCAGCAGAGGCGTGCCGTGCATGTGCTGAATCGTCTCACATTCGGACCGCGGCCAGGCGACGTTGAACGTGTGCAGGCAATGGGCGTTGACCACTGGATTGACCAGCAACTTCATCCGGAAAGAATTGACGACGACGCGGTTGATGCCCGCCTCACTGGCTTCCGCACCTTGGGGATGAACCCACGCGAACTGATGGAGAACTTTCCCTCTGGCGAGATGATCAAGGCGGTAGCTGATGGCAAGCGTGCGCTCCCCTCAGACCCTCTCAAACGTGCTGTGTATCAGGCACAGCTTGACCGCTACGCGGAGAAGCAGGAGCGCAAGGCGGAAAACGGAGGCAGTATTTCGCCGCCGATTGATGCCGCGGCCAAACCCAACCGAGCGAGCGATGAAGGTCACACTTACTCGGACCAGAAAGCCCAACAGCTATTGGAGATGCCTCCCGATCAGCGGTTCAAGGCGGCTCTCCAGATGTCCGCGGACGAGCGGAACGCGGTGACGGCTTCCCTGCGGAGCAAGCGCGAAGAATTCCTGGAGGGCATGAAACCCCGCGAACGTGAAACCCTGCTGGCGCTCAATGATCCGCGCCAAGTGGTGGATGGCGAACTGGTCCAGGCGAAGCTGCTGCGCGCCATCTATGGCGAGCGCCAGTTGCAGGAAGTGATGGACGATTTCTGGTTCAACCACTTCAATGTATTCATCGGCAAGGGTGTGGATCGGTATCTGCTGACGAGCTATGAACGCGACGTGATTCGTCCTCACAGCATGGGCAAGTTTGAGGACCTGCTGGTGGCCACGGCACAAAGCCCCGCCATGCTTTTCTACCTCGACAACTGGTTGAGTGTGGGGCCGAATTCGGATGTGGCCAACGGCATCCCCAAGCGCAACGATGACAATTGGAAGAAACGCGCGCGAATCGGCGGACCGGTCAACCAAGCCAAGGGCAAGCGTAGCGGACTCAACGAGAATTATGGCCGCGAACTGATGGAACTGCACACGCTGGGAGTAAACGGCGGTTACACACAGAAAGACGTGACCGAAGTGGCCCGAGTATTCACCGGATGGACGCTCAACCAGCCGCGTCAGGGAGGCGGTTTCACGTTCGAAGAGCGCATGCACGAACCCGGAGACAAGATGGTGCTTGGGCATCGCATCAAAGCAAAGGGCGAAAAAGAGGGATTCGAAGTGCTGCACATTCTGGCGCATCATCCTGCGACCGCCAAGTTCGTGTGCACTAAGCTGGCGGTGCGCTTTGTCTCCGATGATCCGCCGCCGTCGCTGGTGGACCGCATGGCGCAGACCTTCCTGAAGAAAGACGGCGACATTCGCCAGGTCCTCAAGACGATGTTCGATTCGCCGGAATTCTGGGCCACTGACACCTACCGGGCAAAAGTGAAGACACCACTGGAGTTTACGGTTTCGGCAGTGAGGGCCAGTGGAGCCGAAGTCAGCGATGCCGTGCCCCTTTCCCGCCAACTGCAGAACATGGGAATGCCGGCCTATGGTGCGCAACCGCCGACTGGCTATTCTATGAAAGCCAGTACCTGGGTAAACTCCTCGGCACTCCTGGAACGCATGAATTTTGCCCTGGCTCTGACTGCGGGGAAGCTGAGGGGTGTGCAAGTAAACTCCGCGACCATGACCTCTCAGAATCAGGCCGGTGAAAGTGGAACGGCGGTAGATCCATCGGTGACGTTGGCAGATTTGGAGATTGATTTGCTTCACGGTGATGTTTCCACGCAAACCCACGATACGATCGCGGCCCGGCTGCAAGATCCACTGATCAGCCAGCGCAGGTTGGATGATCCTTCGCGGGCACCGAACATCGCCGCGATTGCGGGTCTGCTGCTGGGATCGCCGGAGTTTCAGAAGAAATAGAAGTTAGGAGCTGTTCTTATGTCCATCACTCGCCGCGTATTTCTTCGCAACAGTGGGCTGGCCGTGGTCGGCACAGCAGCCATTCCGTCGTTCCTGACTCGCGCCGCCTTTGGCGCGATGGAATCAGGAACCCCTAACAAACGCCTGGTGGTCATCTTTCAACGCGGAGCGGCGGACGGCCTGAACATCGTCGTGCCGCACGCCGAGCCGGCGTACTACGCCATGCGGCCGTCCATCAATATTCCACGAAATTCGGTCATTGATCTCGACGGCTTCTTTGGGCTGCATCCGTCGCTCGCACCGTTCCAGCCATTGTGGAACCAGCGCCACCTGGCGATTGTGCATGCCGCAGGATCCCCGGATCCCTCGCGGTCGCACTTCGATGCGCAGGATTTTATGGAGTCCGGCACCCCGGGGGTGAAAGCAACTGACGACGGCTGGCTCAACCGCTGCCTTCATGACCTGCCAACTCCAGCCGATAAGTCGGCATTCCGCGCGATCGCCCTGGGGCCTTCCCTGCCGCGGATTCTTTCCGGCAAGGAATCAGCCCTGGCCGTGAATAACGTCAACGATTTTGGTGTAGGCGGCCGCAACGGCAATGCTTCTGCGAGCACATTCGAAGCCATGTATGCGCAATCGGTGGATTCAGTGCTGCATGGTACAGGCCGGGAGACGTTCGACGCGGTAAAGATGCTGAAGTCGGCCAATCCTTCTCAATACAAGCCGGCGGCGGGAGCGGATTATCCCAAGGGCCGCTTTGGCGATAGCTTGAAACAGCTGGCTCAGCTCATCAAAGCCAACCTCGGCGTGCAGGTGGCGTTCGCTGATATCGGCGGGTGGGATCATCACGTGAACGAAGGGAGCACGCAAGGTCAGATTGCGAATGTTTTAGGTGAGTTTGCACAATCGCTAGCGGCGTTTTGGACTGACCTGGGCGATCTCCGAGAAGATACCGTGGTTGTGACCATGTCAGAGTTCGGGCGCACGGCGCGGGAAAATGGCAATCGCGGTACCGACCACGGCCACGCCAATGTGATGTTCGTGATGGGAGGGCCGGTGAAGGGCGGAAAAGTTTACGGACGTTGGCCAGGTCTCGATCAGTCGCAGCTTTACGAAGGCCGCGACTTGGCGCTGACCACCGATTTCCGGCAGGTGCTGGGCGAGGCAGTATATTCGCATCTTGGAAACAGAGCGCTGGATGAGGTGTTTCCGGGGTTTGAGAGCCAGCCTGGGAAGTTCTTGAAAGTCCTGGGGTAGGATTGTGTGAGTCCCCGCTCGGGGAGTCACTCACTCTGCTGAGAAGCGCCTTCGTAGCGCTGCGACAAACGCGGAATCAGCCTTCGTGGAAATCATCTCAAGGGGAGAAAATCCTCGTCGCCAAGCCAGCCAGAAGGTAATCGTCAGCAGCGCCACGGTGAGCAATACGTTCGGCCATGCATTCAGCGCCCATTGCCCGCTCCAACTGAGATACAGATCCGAAGAAAAAGGCTTGAGATACGGGATTGGCCATTGGTAGCCGTCGGGGCCGCGCGAACCGAGCAGATCTTCAAAGAGATGTAGATGGAAAGAAAAGAAGGCCAAAATCGCAGTTTTCCATTTCTGCCTGGCCGCAAGAAACGCGATTATTGCCATCACGCAGGCGAATGCCAACGTATGGAGAGAGTGATGATAATTGGAGAACCACATCAGCGGATGAGTTGAGTTACGAGTAAGTAGCTCGGGAACGATGCCGAGGCCGTCAATATCCGGCGCGACGGATGCCAGCGTGACCAAGTCGCGATCTCTCCGCTGCAACTTGAAACAGTTTGCGAAGACCCATCCCGTCAAGAAGTGAGTGATCGGACTCATGCAGGCTGTAATGGTACGAGACTAGACTTCGATCATCACATTGCCGTCGTCGATCTTAATCGGATAGACCGCAACTTTCGCGTTGGGATTGTGCGCGGCTTCACCGGTCTTTGGATCCCATTGCCAGCCGTGCCAGGGACAGACGACTTTATTGCCCTCGATAATTCCCTGCCCCAGCGGGCCTCCACGGTGCAGGCAAACGTTGTCCATGGCAGAGATCGTTCCGTTCACGTTAGCGACGCAGATAACCTTATCGCCACAAGGAAATTCCTTGGCTTCGCCTTCGGATGGAAGTTCGGATTGGGGGAAAACCAGCATTCAGCAGGGATCCTTCGCTTCGCTCAGGATGACCGCAGCGGGCTCCCGCTCCGCTCACGCCCGCTAAGCACGGTCACTTCGGCTGCAGTGTCTGGGCAATCATGACTTGGCGCTTGAAATTCTCCACCATGCGGGGATCGAGCCGGGTTTCGGTGGGCCGCTTGGCCAGGGTCATCTGATCGATTTTGTCCTGCAGCTTGAGCAACGCGTAAAACAGATTCTCGGGGCGCGGCGGGCAGCCAATCACGTACACATCAGTGGGGACAATCTTGTCCACTCCCTGCAACACTGCGTAGGTGTTAAACGGGCCACCAACCGAGGAGCATGCACCCATCGAAATCACCCATTTGGGGTCGGGCATTTGGTCATAGATGCGCTTCACCACCGGCGCCATCTTCAGCGTGACCGTGCCGGCTACGATCATCAAGTCGCTCTGACGCGGGCTGGGACGAAAGACTTCCGAACCGAAGCGGGCAATATCGAAGCGCGCCGTGGACGAAGCGATCATTTCGATGGCGCAGCAGGCCAGGCCAAAAGTCATAGGCCATACGGCGGACTTGCGCGCCCAGTTAAAGACGTAGTCCACCGTGGTGATCATGAAATTCTTTTCGAACTTGTTTTGCAGCCAGCCCATGAGTTGTCCTTGATCCGCATCCAGTCTAGGGTGGGGCGAAGCGAGTGTCAATGTGGCGAATGGGGCGAGGAAACATAGCGCCTGTCTCAGCCCTACTGCGCGGATGAAATCCCTTAATGTCGCGCGGTGCCTGTGTGCTCAGGGTTGGGGTTGGTTCCGCTCCACTAAGAACCGGTCGCGGCATTGCTTGGCTTGGGCGAGCAGGGTGGGATACTCGGGCGACTTGCGGAACTCTGCCAGCAGGGGATCGGTTTGCAGGTTGTCATAGGCGCAATACCCACCAGCAATCGCAGATTTCAGTAAGCGCGCTGTAAAGTCGTTTCCCAGACACACATTGAAAATAACCGCCTGGCTGTATTTGGGTTCCGGATCGTGGAAAGTGAAGATGTCTTTTTCGGCCTGTGCCAGAAGTTGTTCCGACCCGGCAGGGCGAGGAGTCGAATAACATGCCGTCAACGCGCGAGTGTGAAAGAACGAACTTTCGGGAAGCTGGCGCAGGCGGTCGAGTGCTGCGCCAGTCTTGCCCTCGCGTAGCAGAATACTTACCTCGACATTGTTCGACCATTCCGACCCCGCGTCCAGCTTCAGAAAATCCCTTGCTCGATCGAACTGCTGGTTCATGAAGAAGACACTCGCGCACGAACGAAACTGGTAATTACCCGGGTCGAGCCGCGCCGCCGAGTTGCACTCGTCGGCAGCCTCTTTAGACAAACTCGCATAGCGTAGGACGTAAGACAGAGTAAAGTGAGCGAAGCCGCTCTGCGGGCGCTTGTCCACCATCGCTTTCGCTTCCTGATAGGCTTGGGCCAACTTACCCGAATCCGTGTCTAAGCTGACAATCTGCTGCGCTGCATCCTCCAAATTCGGATCTAAAGCGAGAGCGCGCCGCAAGGCCGGCTCTGTGCGTGACATGGTTCCGTTCGCCCCAACGCCATATTCCTCTTCGTAGTAATAGCGTTTACCCAAGGCGGACCAAGCAGGAGCGAAGGTCGGATCCAGGCCCACTGAGCGCTCCAGCATCCTGACGGCCTCCTTGTTCTGCTCGCCATCGTGGGCCAGTGCCACGCTTCGCAAATACAGGTCGTAGGCTTCTTCGTTGGATGGCCGAGTTCCGTTCTCACCGGTCCCGATAGTCGCTCCCAGGGCCGGGATCAGCCCTTGCCGGACTTTCGCGGTAACCTGCTCCCGCATCGCCACCAGATCCTCAGCTGAAAGGTTCATCGTTTCCTGCCACAACACGCGATCGTCCCCCACATCGACCGCCTCCATGGTCAGATGAAGACCATCGCGAAGCTTCTGAAAGTGTCCAGTCACAATCCGGCCGACGTGCATGTAGTTCCCTGCCTGCTGGAGATCGACGTCTCCGGTGGCATATTTCCCGGTGGTGGCGAATGGGCGAATCGATAAGCTCCGCACCGAGCTCAAGATCGTGGTAACTTCATCGGGTAGTGCCATGCGCAAGTAATCTTCTTCCTTCTCGGGGCCTAGATTCTGAAAAGGCAAAACAGCAATGGTGACCGGAGCGGCCACCGTTTTCTTTGCTTCCGGCGCCCGCGTTTCATGCAGTCGCCACATCGTCAACCCCAACACGATCAGCACTGTTAATGCGCCCAAAGCCCAGAGCCATCGCTGGCGTGGCATAGGCGCCGAAGTAACCGCCGCCATGCTCCTCGATGATGCAGAGCCCGTGTCCCGCCGCGCCCGGGCTAAATCGGCCCTCATCTCGGAGGCGTGCTGGTACCGGACCTCGCGGTCCTTTTCGAGCGCTTTTAAAATGACTCTCTCAAGGTCGGGCGGACATTGAGAGTTCAATCGACCTGGCGCTACTGGAACGCCGTGTAACACCGCATCAAAAATCGCCCCGGAAGTTTCGCCCTTAAAGGGCAGGGTTCCTGTCGCCATTTCGTAGAGCACAATGCCGAAGGAAAACAGATCGGTGCGAGGGTCCAACTGTTTGCCCAGCACCTGCTCGGGAGACATGTACGAAATGGTACCGAGAGTTGATCCCGGGCTGGTTAGGTGCTGGTTTTCGGATATGGTGTTGTCGCTTGCGATCTGGCTTGCCGAGGATGCCCGTTCCTCCACCTTGGCCAAGCCGAAATCAAGAATCTTCGAGTGTCCCCGCTTGGTAACGAAAATATTCGCCGGCTTGATGTCACGGTGGACTATGCCGGCGGTGTGCGCAGCGTCCAGCGCATCCGCGATTTCAATCGCCAGGGAAAGTATCGTCTCCGTCTCCATGGGGCGGCCCATGACAGCGTGTTTCAGCGTCATTCCCTCCAGGTACTCCATGGAAATGAAGCGCGTGCCATCGCTCTCGCCGATTTCGTAAATGGTGCAGATGTTGGGATGGTTGAGCGCCGAAGCTGCCCGCGCCTCCCTTCGGAAACGTTCCAGGGCGGCGGCATCCTGAGCCACGGAGTCGGGAAGGAATTTCAGGGCGACGAACCTCCCGAGCGAGAGGTCCTCAGCCTTATAGACGACACCCATTCCGCCACCGCCGAGCTTCTCGACGATGCGATAGTGAGAGATGGTTTGGCCGATCACTGGCGCGAATCTTACGTGGGCGAAACCGGCAAGTCAACGAGGGGAGGCTTTTGAGAACGTCGAATCCGGCGGCACGAGGCCGATGCCGGCTACCCCATCCCATCGTCATGCAGCACGCGCCCTCCATTACGCCGGTAACTTGGAAAAGATGAAGTTGCTGAAGAATAATGCCGAGAGCGGTAGTTACTTCCTGGAGGGACTTGTGGCTTGGCCATTCAAAAGAAAATATGAACGTGTCAACCTGGCACTGCAGGCGGAAATACGGAGCGCGTCGAAGAACTATCCCTGCCGCGGCCGGACAGTCACGGTTGGCGAGGGCGGCTGCTACATTGAGGTTGTGGAAACCCTCGAGCCCGCCACCATGGTTGAGGTGGTGCTTTGGTTGAATGGTGAGAAAGTGCTGGCGAAGGCCGAGGTAGCGAGCAGTGATCGCCACATCGGCAACGGCATCAAGTTCGTACAGATGAAGCGGGAAGATTCGGAGAAACTGAAAGCATTCTTGAAAGCTGCCTCGCAACAGGCGACTCCAGCAGCGCATACGGATTGCGTCGAAGGAGTTCCGGTGTTTGAGATAACCAGGTTTACTCCAGCCTCGGCCTAGCTGTCGTTCTTAGGCGGACTTGGTCTTCAAGCAAGCCTCGATCTTCTCCAGCAGTCCGGCGGTGGCTTCACCCGCATCGAGGGTGGAGAACTCGGCGCCGAGTTCGATCACCGGGAGGCGGGCGCAGGCAGCCTGAAAGGCTTGCTGCGTCCCGGAAGACGTGGTCATGCCGGGGCCTACCAACAGCAGATCAAAATGGGTGACGCGCATCAGCATCAGGGCATCGCTGCGGCGGCTAGTGGTGTGAACGTGGTGTCCGGCGCGGCGCAGCAACTCGCGTAGGTAGGCGAGCACGTCGGCATTGCCATCGAGGCACAGAATGCTGCGACCGGTAGGGACAGTTTCTTCAGTGCGGGATCCGGGGCGGTAAAAGGCTGCGACCGCATTCTCCTCGGATTCGTGGGTCTCGAACAACTTGGTCAGCTGCGAAAGCTCCAGAACTTTGAGCACGCGTTCTGGCACATTACAAAGCTTCAGGTCTCCATGCACCTGACGGGTGCTGGTAAGACTGCGAACAATGGTGCCGAGGCCGCTGCTGTCAATGAATTCGACTTCTCCCAAGTGCAGAACAATCGCGCGGCGGTCGCGCAACAACCAGGCAACATGCGCCAGCAGAGATTCGCTCTCGCTTCCGGCAATAATGCGCCCATTGCAACACACGATGGTGACGCGTCCGACTTCGCGAGTGTCTAACGACAGGCGCAATGGGGCTCCGGATGCAGCTGGGGATAAGCCTGCGAAACTCGGCCACATTATACTCACATATCGTACTCACGTATCTGTGAGACGGCGTGAATAGTATCCGCGAGACCGCGACTGAATCTTAGAACAGGTTCTTGAAGCCCCAGAACAAGAATCCCGCCAGCACCATCGAAGCGGGCAGGGTGAGGACCCATGCCATCGCCAGGTTGCGCACCGTGGACCATTGCAAACCGGAATGGTTCGCGGCCATGGTACCCGCGATACCGGAAGACAGCACGTGCGTGGTACTGACCGGCATTCCGAACCAATCGGCTGCACCGATAGTGATCATGGCCGTGATTTCGGCAGCGGCTCCCTGACCGTAGGTGAGGTGTTCCTTGCCAATCTTTTCTCCGACGGTGACCACGATGCGCTTCCATCCGACCATCGTCCCCAAGCCAAGTGCCATGGCGACCGCGACCTTGACCCATCCTGGAATGAAGCGTGTCGCCCCGTCCACGTGCTTTTTGTAATTGTCGAGGGCCGCCCAATCTGCGGCCGCGATATTTGGCTGCTTGGTCTTCTTCATCAGGCGCAGAGCTTCGCTGACCAGATACATGTCATTGCGAAAGTTCCGTACACGGTCATTGGGAACCTTGGACAACTCGCCGAACAGGACCGTCTCATTGCCGATGTCGGTAACCAGTTGACGCAGGGCGAGCATAGTGTTGGGAGTAAATTCGCGGGTGCGAACGTAATCGGTGACTTCTTCGCGGTCGTCGGAGATCACCGCATTGGGGCTGACATATTTCGACAACGTGTTACTGGCCTGTTGGGAAACCGCAATAAAGTCGTCCGACTGTTGGTGGGTGATCGCATGGTTCAAGGCATAGGCGGTCGGCACCGTGCCCACGAGGATTAACATGATCAGGCCCATGCCTTTTTGTCCGTCGTTAGACCCGTGCGCGAAGCTCACGCCGGTACAGGTCAGGACCAGGAGGCAGCGAATCCAGAACGGTGGAGGTTCAGATCCTTCGGGAGCTTCGTAGAGTTTTTTGTTTTTGATGACCAGCTTCATCACAGTCAAAAGCAGAAAAGCACAGCCAAAGCCCACAATGGGCGAGAGTAGGAGGGTCTTGCCAATGTTGGTGGCTTGCGCCCAATCCACGCCACTGGTGCCGGATTTCGTGGCTGTCAACTGATTGGCGATGCCTACGCCGATGATGGAACCGATCAGAGTATGCGAACTGGAAGCCGGCAAGCCGAAATACCAGGTACCGAGATTCCAGATGATAGCTGCGACCAGCAAGGCGAAAACCATAGCGAACCCGGCTTTGCTCCCGACTTGCAGGATCAGTTCGACCGGCAACAGCGAGATGATTCCGAAAGCGACCAAACCGCTCGAAGTCAATACGCCCAGGAAGTTCCAGAACCCGGACCAGACTACGGCGATGTGCGGCTCCATGGAATGGGTATAGATCACGGTGGCTACTGCGTTCGCGGTGTCGTGAAATCCGTTGACGAATTCGAAGCCCAGCGCGACCAGTAGCGCGACACCCAGGAGAATGTACGGAGTGATGGATCCGCTGTGAACGGTGGAGAGATCCGACAGAAGCTGGAACGCAGCGTAGACGATCCCTACCAGAAGCACCACTGCAAAGCCGACCATTCCGATCTTTCCCGGACTTTTATTAAGCTTTGCTTCCAGTGTGGGTGAGGCGGTCGCCATATAAGAGTTCTCCTGTGCTTTCGCGATACATTCAAGATTTGCGTGCGCTACGACGTCTGCTCAACGTTGCGGAATTGTACGGCAGGAATGTTACGGGAGTGTGAATACACGGCACTGGTAGTGTCCTATTAGTGTTAGGACACTACCACGGCACTACCTCATCAAACGACGGCGATGGGTGGGATCGTGCGAGATCACGGGGCGCTGCCAGCCTAGTTTGCTGTTATCGCACCAAAGACACCTGTGGTGTAGTTGCCCCCTCCATTGTAGTAAAGCGTATTGGTCGGACCGGATTTCGCGTTGCCGTCGCCGAACGAGATTCCCCATAGTCCGGGGATGGTGATCGGGCTGCCACTTGAGTCGTTCAGGAAGCCTTCGAAAGCCCCGGTCTTGGGGTTGTAGGCAGCGATCCAGCCGCTGGTGGTGTTGCCCACCAATAACATATTGCTGAAAGCGCCGAAATTAGCGGGCGCCAGAACGACGCCCCAGGGCTGGCTGAACGAACCCGTGGCCGCGCGGCCTTTGAGATTGCCATTCGTATCGAAGGCGTCGACGTAGCCTCCCGAAATTCCATTGAAGAACGTGACCACAATGAGCGAACCGAGAGCCTGTACGCCATAGGGCTTGTAGGCGCTGGGAATCTTAGGATCAGAAAATTTCCCGGACAGCGTCACCGGCATGAAGGATGATGCGTCATACGCTTCCACGGTCCCTTGGTTGTTGGCGGCGTAATAAGCGAGGGCGTGAGTTGTGGCATTGGTAGCTATCGTCAAGCCTGTATAAACCGCGCCTGAACTCGAGTGGTTCACCATGATGGTCGTGTTGTTGACGTGACACTCATAGCATCCGGTGCCGCCGGGAGCTGGTTTCTGGTGAGCGTTCCAGTTAGAGATGGTTCCGTCGAGAGTGGCAAACGTAAAATTCTCTGTTCCCGGCCCTGGCCCTAGGCCGGCGTTGTAGGCGGTCCCGGTGGGGGAACCGATGCCAATGCCACTAGCGGAAGGGATGGCGATCACCAACGGGGCCAGCGACTGGGTGCCACTCTTATCGGCATAGTACAACGTTGTGTACCCGCTAGCATTGTCCGAAACCCACCACTCGTTTTCCGGCAAACCCGAACTTGAAGGACGCGACATCCCCCAGGGATTGATCAAATATGGGTCTTGCGTATTGTTCACGATGGGGGTCGCGGTGTAGCTGTTGGCTTGAGCGCCGGCCGCGAGGCACAGCAGTAACACGACGCCTGCTAAACATGCGACTTTCATGGTGCCCTCCAGAATGCTCCCATTACAAAACTTGGCCGATTTATGAGCGGAAGCATAGCGCACAACACGAGAAGCGGTGACACTGGAATGTAAAAACTTTGTCAAAACATTTTGTTATGGGTCTGGTCTACTTCGGATCAGATCCCAAACGCAGCACATTGCCATCAGGATCTTCGAGGTGCATTTCCAGCGCCCACGGATAGTTGGTAGGAGGGAGACGAATCTTTAGACCGAGGGTTTGGTATTCCTGATGGAGCTTTTCAACGTCGTCCACACCAATCCATATCCACGCTCGACCCTGGCCTTGACCACCGCGGCAAAGGTATAGGCCAGCTCCATCGCGCGTAATCGAGGTGAAATCTTCGGTGCCCCAACTGGCGTTCTGGAAGCCGAGGGCGTTCACATAGAACTGGAGGCTGGCCTGCATATTTTCGACGCGCAGGATTGGGCTTATGCATTCAAAACGAATATGTGGTCGGTTGGTGTCGGTCATCTGGGCCTCCCCAGGGGGACGATGATAACAGGACCGAAGGAACCAGAAGAGTTAGCAGAATCTACGGCAACAACTAAATTGCGGCCTGTTTTTTCCTGTACCGACTCCCCATAATCCAGAAAGGCGCCGGGAATCGCATAGGTGACTGATGCTCCGTCCACACCTGACCTGCGAGTGCGGAAAATACATGTGGCTGCCCTCGCCCTTATCGGCGACGGACTTTCTTAAAGAAGCATGGACGCCGAAGGAAGTTTTGTCACGGGAGGTAGCTTGCCCAGAGTGTGGCCGGGCATCTGCTTACACTGCTCGAGACGTTCGTTGGGGCATGGATGACGATGTCAACGTTGGGCGCGAATTGTTCACCTGCTGGTGCGTCGAGACCGTCTGTAATGAACAGCGATGCGAGTTGCCTATCGGGTTCCACTGGCTGACGGGTGGACAGAGCGGGCCGGAGGAGGTGCGATTCCGAACCTTGCGCCTGATTGAGCGTGGATTCTTCAAGAACCTGCGGTGTGGACGTGGTCACGCGCCTGGGACCCGAGTCCCTGTGGTACGTCGGGTGGGATAGAAGAACTGCCACCTTGCGGGAGCAGGACCTTCTACTGGGTGTCGATGCTTACGACGTGGATGGAGTCGCCTTTTGCATCCAGCGTTCCATGCAGTTTGACCTTCTGGCCGACGAAGCGGCGGGGCAAATCCTGATTGTCCAAGTGATAGACATGGCCTTTGGAGGTCAGCACGAATTTCCCTCCGAGTTGAGTTATGCAATAAATGGAACAAGTGACCGCGGTGTGCCCGGCAGCGCCGGACTTGGACTTCAACATCTCCTCGTGCGATTTGGTGAGCGAATGAACATTGAAAGCGCACTGGCTGTCGGAAATCTCGCCCTTAAACGTGGCGGGTTCCTGCTCCACAGCATAGGCTGCGAATGCCGATACGATGGCAGCGATTGCGACCCAAACTTTGTGTGTTTTCATAATTTCGACTCCCCGGACTGCAAGAGAGTGTATAGCACATCCGACACACGCCGAGTGCGATCAAGGTTCCACTACAAATTTCATGAACATGCCCTCATGATCCTCACTGCAAATGACAGTGCAGACCACTACATAGTCACCAGGTTCTTGCGGCGCAGTCATGGCAAACTCCTGCGTACCCGGCTTCAGCAAAAGATCCCAGTCCGGCACCTTGGAACGATCCTTTGCGCGCAGCAACGAGAATCCGTGAATTGAGCCATCGCGGTTATGCGATTTTGCTTTGCGGGCGGTGATCCGAAGTAAGACCTGCTCACCCGCTTTCACCATAATCTCCGGCGTCTTCTCGCCCGCGATTTTGTAACGGCTATCCTTGTCGGCCAGAATCTCGATGACCCGAATTTGACCTGACACCGGGACTTGGGCCCAACCGACGGCACCAAGTATTATGGCCAGCCCCAGCAGAACGCTTGCACGCATGCGTGATAATTGTCCTCGCCCAACGCTTACTGTGTCATGTAATAGAGGACCAGACGCATATCCTCGTCGGTAATGGTGGCTCTGACCCGCATGTGTCGCAAAATAGTCGCCATCATGCGTGGCGGAAACTTCTGCGGCGCGGCGTGACAACGGCCGCAATTAGCACGGAACCTCTTTTCGCCTTCCAGACGCATGGCGTCGGCGTCTTGAACCTTGCTCACCGTGGGCGGAGCCGCGGGCGAATTGCTGTTTCGCGGTGGGATGGCAGCCGCGGCGACGGAAATCAGGGCCGCAATCCACAAGGTCGCGATGATTGTCAGTCTCTTTGTCATTGCAACCCCGGCCGGCCAAGGGGCAATGCGAAACGGTAAGCGATGCCCACGTTCCACAGGTTAAAGTTACCGTCAGAGCTGAATTGACGGCCGCAACTGGCGGTCGCCTTGAGCCCGTCGTGCAGGTAGTAGTTCAGGCCGAAGTCTGCCTCCTGGGTGTTGACATCAGGCAAGCCGGACTCTTCCGCGTCGTCTTCATCGACGTGGCCGGCAAACAACTGCTGGACTCGGCCCACGATTTCGGTGCGACGCATGAACTTGTTCCAGCCCCGTATCTGGCTGAGGCGATAAGCTGCTTCAATCCAGTAGCCGCTGCCCAGGTCAGATCGCGCGTACTCAGAGCGCAAGTTGAGCGGCAGTGGCGTGGGTTGCCAGGCAAAGTGGAATCCGAAACCGTTGCTACGGCTTTCCTGCAAGAGTTTTTGGAAGGAACCGCCGACCTCAATCCGCGGGCCCGGGAAGAACAAGCCGGCGCGGCCACCGGCGGTGCGGTCGGAATCCAGAGTGTCGTTGGTGCTCGCCACGGAGAAGTAGGTCGCGTAATTGAGATTGACTTTGGCATTCAGCGGGAACCCGCCGCGGAACATCACGCCATTGCTGGAGCCGGTGCCGATGGGGAAGATCAGGGGCGTCGATTGCAGGTCACGGATCCAGATGGGGTACAAACGCTCGTTGTAGATGCCGAAGGGCGTCAGGAAACGGCCGACGGTTACAGTCACGTAGGGGTTAGCGATGTAGTCGGCCTGAAGGTAATCGAGTTCTTTTCCCACCTGGCCGCCGTAAGGACCGTCGCCCCAGTCCTTGCGCTGGAAATCGCCTTCGAATTCGCCACGGGCCTCGATCAGCCAATGGTCTCCGAGCGGAACAAGGACTACGGGATTGATTTCCGATACGATCTCAGTCTTGCCAGCAACAACGTTGGTAAAGAAACCGGCGTTGCCGGTGAGGATCGGGATGGGGTTATCCGCGGCATAGGTTTGCGCGAAGAGTAGCGCGGGAGATACGAGGACAGCGAGAAATAGAGCACACCTCCAGCGCAAGACCGGAGCCGGGGCCAGCCGGTGGCCTGATAACTTCGGAAGATACTGCACTGCACTTCCTCACTTCCTGCTGCTGGTTGGCCCATTGTGCAGGATTGCGAATGTATGAAGAAGATAACGGAAGTAACTGATCTGCATCGAGTTATGAGCTACGCTAGTTGTGGGAAATTGATTCCACTCACAAACTCCATGTTGGCGCGTCTAAGCTGTGTCTGACCGGAGGAACTATGAACCGCCAACGCCGACTTGCCGCCTGGATGGGAGCGATTCTGGGCTTGCTCTGTGCCCTGCTCTACGCAACCCCAGCCAATGCCAAGGATTATGGAAAGCTAACCGAGGAATTCCATCACACCTATCCATTGGGTGCCGGAGGCCGCGTGGAACTCGACAACATCAATGGCGCGGTCCACATTACAGCGTGGGACCAAAACGAGGTCAAGGTGGACGCGGTGAAGTATGCGAATACCAAGGAGCGCATGGACGAAGCCGAGATCGAAGTGGAAAGCGGCAGCAGCTATGTGTCGATCCGCACCAAATATCGCGACCACAATCATACCTGGGATAGTGGCGGCTGGAACAATCCGGCAAGCGTGGAGTACACGATCACCGTTCCTAGAAATGCCCGGCTGGATGAAATCAAGCTGATCAACGGGCCACTGGATATTCACGGAGTGGCGGGCGAAGTGCGAGCATCGTGCATCAACGGACACATGACGGTGCAGGGATTGCAGGGCCGGGTCAAACTGGAATCGGTGAACAGTCGGATGGATGTGCAGTTCGACCGCCTGAGTAACTCACCTGTTGAACTTTCTTCGGTGAATGGTGGGATTGAACTGACTTTGCCTTCGGACGCCAAGGCAGAAGTCGAAGCGTCAACGGTCTCGGGTAGTATTGAAGATGAGTTCGGGCTGCACGTCAATAACCATCGCTATGTCGGGCACGACATGCGGGGAGAGTTGGGAAGCGGCGGCCCGCGAATTGAGCTGTCGAATGTGAATGGGCGAATCGAGATTCGGCACGCCAATGACGGAAAAACTATGAGCTCGGTGAAAGATCTTGGCCATCGCGATCGGGATGATGATAGAGACGATGATGGTGATGAGATTTAGCAGGTTCGCGTCTCTCGCCGTCGGTGAGGTTATCGTGAAATCATGGGTCTTCGCTGCTGCTTTGTTCGCATGTTTCCTGTTTTCAGGACATGCACATGCGGAAGTCTGTACTACCCTGCGGAAGGAGGATGCACGTTGGCAACAACTCGATAGCCAGTATGCCCGCATAGAACGAGCCACGGTAGCGAATAATGCGAAGCAACTATTTGCGGTCTATGCTCCTGACTTCGAGGCCCACCAGTTCAACGGCGATGTCTGGTCATTCAAGCAATCAGCGTCATATTCCACCGCCGGATTCGATCAGGTGAAAGAGAACATTTCCATTAGCAACACCATCTTGGACCTGCGAGGCTGCGGTCCGGTGACGTTGAAAGCAACCGTAGTGCAACAGTGGAGCAGACGCCAAATGAGTTCAGGCAAGCTGCGCCTCTATCAAACGACTACCGTTCAGGACGAGACCTGGATCCTTATGGAAGGCGAATGGAAACGGAAAGTTGTGGAGAATGAGCGGCCGGGAGCGTGGCTGATTGACCTTAAAAGGATCGATCCGACCAAGCCGTATGACCCCGACGCGCCACCGTTTGATCCGCATGGTCTGCTGCGAAGTAGCGATCACTCCAATTAGCAATTCACGGCCACGGCCCCAGCTACACCGCCGCGGGCTGGGCCACTTCCTGAAGAGCTGCCACAAAGGCACTGATGGCTTTGTCGATTTGCTGCCGGGTGATGATCAGTGGAGGCTGGAAGCGAATCACGTTTCCGTAGACGCCGCCGACACCTACCAGCACTCCACTCTTCAGCAGCGCGTCGCGGACGGCCTCAGCCTCAGCGGTCGCCGGAGTCAGCTTTTCGTCTTTCACCAGCTCGACGCCGATCATCAGACCCAAGCCACGGATGTCTCCGATGATCGGGTTCTGCCTTTGCAGATCTCTCAGCTTTGACATCGCGTAGTGGCCGGTTTCGGCGGATCGCGCGGGCAGGTTTTCTTTCTGCATGAATTCGATGTTGGCGAGCGCGGCGGCGCAGGAGACTGGATTGCCACCGAATGTTGAAAGATGATCGCCGGGCTTGAAGGCAGCGGCAATTTCAGGCCGCGTGGTGAATGCGCTTAGTGGGAAGCCGTCAGCGATGCCCTTGGCGGTGACCAGAATGTCGGGATCGACGCCATAGTGCTCGTAAGCAAACATCTTGCCGGTGCGTCCAAAGCCGGATTGGACTTCGTCGGCGATGAACAGAATGCCGTGCTGGTCGAGGATCTTCTTTACCTCTTTGAAGTAATTTGGCGGCGGGACGATGATGCCGCCTTCGCCCATCACCGGCTCGGCAATGAAAGCCGCTACATCGGCGGAAGTGGCGAAACGGATGACATCGTCGATGGAACGGGCACACTGGCGTCCACATTCTTCGGGATCGTTGCGCCACTGCGAACGGTAGGCATACGGAGCGGGCGCGAAAGCTACGCCCGAGGCGTATGGGCCGCCGCGTTTCTTGCGGCCCTGGTTGCCAGTGATGCTGAGAGTCCCCCAACTGCGTCCGTGAAAGCTGGCGTGGAGGGCGATGAACTCGTGCTTGCCGGTGTAGAGGCGCGCCAACTTCATGGCGCCTTCAATGGCTTCGGCGCCGCCGTTGCCGAAGAAAGTTTTGGTGAGTTCGCGGGGAGCGATGTGCGCAATCTTCTCGGCGAGATCGGCGACAGGCTGCACGTGGTAGATGTAGGACGAGCAGTGGACGAGCTTGTCCATTTGGGCTTTGGCGGCAGCGATGACTTGCGGATTGTTGTGTCCGGCGTTGACCACGGAAATGCCTGCGAAGCAGTCCAGGTACTCGCGGCCGTTGACATCAGTGACTGTTGCCCCGCTGGCGTGATCGATGACCATGGGCACCACCGATTTCATGAAGCCGGTCATTACGTAATCTTTGTATTTCTGGATGGTGTCAGACATGAATTCCTCTGTTTTTCCTCTGTGGGCCTCTGTGTCCTCTGTGGTTAATGGGTTTTCCACCACAGAGAGCACAGAGGGTCACAGAGAAAAGCAAAATCAAAACTTTCGTGAATGCTCTTTCGCCCAGCGCTCGACGACGACTTTCTTTTCGGTATAGAACTCGACTGCGTCGCGGCCCTGGCCATGCATGATTCCGAAGAAGCTGTCTTTCCAGCCGCTAAAGGGAAAATATGCCATGGGAGCAGCCACGCCGATGTTGATACCGATATTTCCCGCTGGAGCCTCGTAGCGGAAACGCCGCGCGGCTGCGCCGTTCGAAGTGAATAGGGACGCCTGGTTACCGTACGGGCTGCGCTCGAGAAATGCCATGGCGTCGTCCATGTCATTGGCATGGACCAAGCTAAGGACCGGGCCGAAGATTTCGGTATTGGCAAGTTCGCTGGTCACGGGAAGATCGTCGAGGATGGTCGGCTTCATGAAGTTCCCTGCTTCGTACTTGGGGATCTTGGCATTGCGTCCGTCCAGCAAAACTCTCGCACCCTGCTTCGCGCCGGTCGCGATCAGCGATTCAACTCGCGACTTGCTCTGAGGAGTAATGACGGGCCCCATCTGCACGCCCTCTTCGAGGCCGTTGCCGACACGCAGGTTGGTGGCTGCCTCGGCGATTGCATCACGAAATGTCTTCTGAGCTTCGCCCACGGTCACCGCGACCGACACGGCTAGGCAGCGCTGGCCGGCACAACCGAAAGCGCTGTCGCTAATGATCTGCGTCGCCATGGCCATATCGGCATCGGGGAGAACGATGACATGATTCTTGGCTCCGCCCTGGCACTGCGCGCGCTTTCCATTCGTTCCAGCGCGCGCATAGACGTGTCTGGCAACCGGTGTTGATCCTACGAAGCTAATTGCTCGCACCTGGGGGTGGTCGAGCAACGCGTTGACCACGTCCTTGCCGCCATTCACCAAGTTGATCACACCCTTGGGCAGACCGGTCTGCTCCAGCAACTCGAAAGTACGGCGCATAGTGAGGGGAACGCGCTCTGAAGGCTTGAGGATGAAGGTATTGCCACAGGCGATGGCGTAGGGCAGAAACCAGAACGGAATCATGCCTGGAAAATTGAACGGAGTGATGGCGGCGACCACACCGAGAGGCTGGCGGATCATCGTTTCGTCGATGCCGCGGGCGACATCTTCGAGGTTGTAGCCTTGCATCATCATGGGAATGCCACAGGCAACTTCGACGTTTTCGATGGCGCGGCGCAGCTCGGCCTTGCCCTCGGCGAAAGTCTTACCATTCTCTTGTGTAATGATGCGGCCGAGTTCGTCAATGTGATCTTCGAGGAGTTGCTTCAGCCTGAAGAGCGGCTGAATGCGGTCTTCAGGGGGCGTTCGACGCCATTCGGGATACGCAGCGGCAGCGGCTTCCACGCCTGAGGCCACTTCGTCCGCATCCGACAACGGCGTTTGCGCGATAGTCTCGCCGGTGGCGGGATTTTTGGCGTCAAGCCATTCCGAGGCGCGGGATTCGACCCAACGGCCGTTGATGAAGTTCGGGACCTTCGTAGCTGGAGGTGCTGCGACCGGCATGGATGAATACCCTCCGTTTTAGGTGACTTGTGCTACTGCGCCGTGGCGCTCGCTAACTGTTTGGAACGCGGATTCCAGAACGTCAAGCGCTTCGTCCATCTGTTCGTTGGTAACGACGAGCGGCACCAGCACGCGAATCACGTTGGAATATGAGCCGGCAGTAATCGTAATTAAGCCGTGTTCGTAGCAGTATTGGGTGATCTGTTTGGTTTCGTCAGCTGCCGGTTCGCGCGTTTCAGCCGACTTGACGAGTTCGATGGCCTGCATCCCCCCTAATCCTCGGACATCTCCGACGATGGGCCAACGGTTCTGCCATTCTTTGGCGCGCCTTTGAAAGTGGCTTCCTATTTCGTTGGCGCGGCTCAAGAGATGCTCCCGATCGAACATTTCGAGCACGGCCAGTGCAGCGGCACAAGAAACAGGATTGCCGGCAAAAGTGCCGCCAAGGCCGCCGGGGCCGGGAGCATCCATGATTTCGGTGCGGCCGGTGATGGCCCCGAGGGGCAGGCCGCCACCGAGCGACTTGGCCGACACCAATATGTCGGGCTCGATCCCGTAGTGTTCGCTGGCAAAGAGAGTTCCAGTGCGACCAAACCCACTTTGAACTTCGTCTGCGATGAACAACACACCGTGCTTGCGGCAGATGTCGATTAGAACCCGGAAATAATCAGGCGGGGGGACAACAAATCCGCCTTCGCCCAACACCGGTTCGGCGATCACGGCGGCAACATCTTCGGACGCGACCACACGCTTGAAGGTATCTTCCAAATGCCGTGCGCAGAAAAGATCGCAGGAGGGATACTTCAGCGAATAAGAGCAGCGATAGCAATACGCATAAGGAATGCGATAGACATCACCGGGAAATGGCGCGAAGCCAGCCTTGTAAGGGTGAGTCTTGCTGGTGAGCGCAAGCGTCATCATGGTGCGACCGTGGAAAGCATCTTCGAAAGCGATGATTCCGGTGCGACCGGTGTGAGCGCGGGCGATCTTTACGGCATTCTCGACCGCCTCGGCGCCGGAATTCACGAACAGCGTCTTCTTGGGAAACTTGCCCGGCGTAACTTCATTCATGCGCTCAGCCAGGCGGACGTAGTTCTCGTATGGCGTGACCTGCACGCAGACATGGAGAAAGTGGTCGAGCTGCTCGCGGATGGCGGAGAGCACGGGTTCCTGCCGGTGTCCGACATTGACACAGCCTATGCCTCCGGCGAAGTCGATATAGCGGTTGCCGTCGACGTCTTCCATCCAGGCATCTTGCGCTTTGGCGACGTATATAGGAGTGCCGTGTGACAGGCCACGAGGGACGGCATTGGCGCGGCGTTCGGCCAGCGCTTTCGACTTCGGGCCGGGGATGACGGTTCGCAATTGAATCGTCGGCATTAGGATCAGTTTCCAGTTTCTGGTTTCTAGTTTCTCGATTCTAGTTTCTAAATTTCAACTTCTCAGTACCAGCCGATTGGCGCCTCGTTCAGGTTGATGTACACCTGTTTGGTTTCGAGATATTCTTCGATGCCCCAGGGTCCGAGCTCGCGGCCGAAGCCGGACTGTTTGTAGCCTCCCCAGGGCGCTTCGACATAGGTCGGTTGCATGTGGTTCACCCAGACAATGCCGGCGCGAATCGCCTTCACCGCGCGAAATGCCTTGAAGATGTCACGAGTCCAGACAGCGGCTGCGAGGCCGTATGGCGAATCGTTGGCGATCTTGACCGCATCTTTTTCGTCGTCAAAGGGAATGACCGTGGCTACGGGTCCAAAAATCTCTTCGCGGGCGATACGGGCGCTGTTGGTCACATCATAAAAGATGGTGGGCTGAACGTAGTAGCCCTTGGCGAACTGCTCGGCGCGGCCTCCGCCGAAGGCGAGTTTGGCTTCTTTCTTGCCGATTTCCTGATAAGAGCGCACGCGGTCGTACTGGTCTTTACTGACTAGCGGGCCCATCTTAGTATCGCGGTCAAGAGGCGCTCCCAGCTTGATTTTTTTCGCCTTCTCGGTCATGGCCTCCACGAACTTCTTGTAGATCGGCTTCTGGACGAGAATGCGGCTGCCGGCGGAACAGACTTCTCCCTGATTGATGAATACTCCAAACAGCGCGCCGTCGATGGCGGCTTCGAAATCGGCATCAGCGAAGAAGATGTTTGGAGATTTGCCGCCGAGTTCGAGAGTCACGCGCTTCACTGTATCGGCAGCTTGCTTGACAATGATCTTGCCGACGGCGGCGCTGCCGGTGAAAGCAATCTTGTTTACGTCGGGATGCTGCACCAGAGGAGCGCCGCAGGTTTCGCCGAAGCCGGTAACGATGTTGACGACGCCGGGAGGCAACCCTACATCGGCCAGCCAGTTTGCCATTTCGAGCGCGGTGATGGGTGTTTGTTCGGCAGGCTTCAGCACGCAGGTGCATCCGGCGGCCAGAGCGGGGGCGAGCTTCCAGGCAGCCATCAGCAAAGGATAGTTCCACGGAATGATTTGTCCGGCCACGCCGATGGGTTCCTTGAGCGTGAGGCTGACGGCGTTGTCGGGCACCGGGTTAACAAAACCCAGAATCTTGGTGGCGAGGCCACCGTAATATTCAAAGCAAGTGGCGACATCGGCGATGTCGTATTCGGCCTCGACAATAGGCTTCCCGGTGTTCCGAGATTCGAGTTCTGCGAGCGCGGCGGTGTTCTGGCGAATCTTTTCGGCTAAACGGAATAGCACGCGGCCGCGTTCCTGAGCGGTCATGGATCCCCAGGGACCGTCTTCGAAAGCGGCTTTGGCAGCGGCAACTGCGCGATTGACGTCGTCAGCGTTGGCGTCGGGAACCTGGGCGATGACTTCTTCGGTGGCGGGATCATAGACAGGGAAAGTTTTGTTCGACTTGCTGTCGATCCACTCGCCGTTCACGTACATCTGATAATTGCGGACATCGGCTTTGACGCCACCTGGCATAAGAGTCTCCTATACTAATCGCGAGCGTCGCTCATACGGATGGGCGGACTCGTCCCACAAGAACCTGTTGCGCTCCCTTTGCGGCGACCGTAAATAAAGAAAAAGAATGCTGCCAGCGCGAGGAAGAACAAGGTCAGGCCGAACATGGTCACTTCATAACGCCAAACCGACGTGATCTGCTTTGCCGGGGAAAAAGCCACAACAATCCCAAGAATGGTGGTCAACAAACCACTCCCCCCGGCGAAAACCAGAACGCCTTTGCTATAGCGTCCATTTCGAGATGCTTCGGCGAAAGCGAACTTCAACAGCGCCGCGAATACATAAATAAATGGCACGAGCTGCAAGACGACGGCTAGCGACAACATGGTTTGGAACGCTTCCTGTACGCCGCCGGAAGTAGCAAAATTGATGATGCAAAGTCCTAGCGAAACTACAAACTGCACGATCAGCGCGGCGTACGGCGTAGCATATCGCGGATGCACTTTGCCCAACCAAGACGGCATGTAGGAGTCGAGTCCTGCAACAAACGGAATTCGCGCCGAGCCACCCATCCACGCCGAACCGATTCCCGCGATCGATAAACTTAGCATCAGAGCAAACGGGGCCACGATCCAGGCAACGCCGACCTTTGTCGCCATTTGACTAACAGCTTGCACGATTCCCTGCAAGACACTGATATCGTTCTTGCCGACAGCGATCAACAACGTTAGGGTCGCACCGATGTAGAGAAGTCCTGAAACGACGCCGCCCCATGCAACCGCACCAGGCAAAGTACGCGCCGGATCGCGAATCTCGTCGCCCATCACCGAAGCCAATTCCAGTCCGACCAATCCAAAGCAAATCACACCGAAAGAATTCAGGACGAAACGCGGATCGGTGGGAATTCTAAAATCTGCCGAGGTGATTGAAGTACCGAACCGCACAAATACAATTGCGCCCAGGGCGATCAGCGTGGCAGCGGCGATGCCGGTGCCAATCCCACCCAAGTTGTTCAGCCATTTGCCCACACTCAGTCCCGCGATGTTCAGAATGGTTAGCAGCGCGAGCAAAACTATAGACGCACCCAAAGCGAAAGCTTTGTTGTCAGCTAAAGCAGCGTGGCCTGGGCCGAGCACGAAGACCGAAACGCCAACGAAGTAAAGCATGACTGTGGGCACGTACAACATGTTGTTTGTCCAATAACACCATCCGGACAAAAAGCCATGAAAGTCGCCGAAAACTTCCTTGGCCCACAAGTAGACGCCGCCTTCGCCGGGAAAGCGATGCGCCAACTCGAGAACGGCGATGCCCTGCGGCCAAAAGAAAAGCAGCAGCGCGATAAGCCACAACCAGACGGTGATTCCGCCGTTGGCCGCAATTGACGGAACCACGTTCAGGTTGAAGACGGCGACAACGAAGAGCAATACAAGATCCCAACGGCCTAGAACACGCTTCAGGTGCGGCTGGTTAGTGGCGCTATCGTTGGCCGACAAAACCTGCTCCTTGACTCATTCTGCGGAGCGGACAGCCGAGGGCGGCTGTCCCCACGCGACTCTTTAGTGGGCAACGGCTTCCACCGTGCGCTCCTGCTGAGCCTTAGCCAGCGCGGGCGCTACATCTTCAAAAGCCGCGAGATGCTTGTCGATATCGGCTTCGGTGTGCTGCACCGAGATGGTCCATTGCTCATCCCACCAGTAGGGTTGTGCCATGACGCCGCGGTTGACCATGCCAAACCAGTAATGCCGCCACAGATCGGTGTCGACCGTGGTCCAATCGCGGTAGTTGCAGATCTCCTTCGGAAACAACATCAGCGCACCATTGGCGCCGGCGACGGAGATATAGCCCTGCAATCCGGTTTTGGCCAGCGTCTTGCGATAGCCATCAACCAACTTCCTGCTGAGCCTTTCGATATGTTGGTAATTCTCGCGAGTGAGCACCTCGCGGAATGTAGCCAGGCCCGCAGCCATAGAAACGGGATTGGTGTTGTACGTGCCCCCGTGGAAAACTTTGTGTTGCGAAATCAGGTCCATCACCGACGGGTGAGCGCCGAATGCCGCGAGCGGAAAGCCGCCGCCAATCGACTTGGCCAGACAGATCATATCGGGCTTGACGTTGAAGTATTCAGAAGCGCCGCCCCAGCCGAGCTTGGCTCCAGTTTTAACTTCATCGAAGATCAGCAGTGCACCATTCTTCGTGCAGATGTCGCGGAGGCCCTGCAAGAATCCAGGCTGCGGCATGCACAGACCGACGTTCATCATGATGGGCTCGAGAATGATCGCCGCAATCTCGCCGGGGTTTTTTTTAAAGCGAAGCTCTACGCTAGCGAGATCATTGAAGGTGGCGACAGGCACGTTGGCGATTGACGCCTTCGGCACGCCGAGGCCACCGGGCACCGAAGCAGGCGCGTTGATATCGCCGAAATCAGGGGCGTGAGGCTTCACACTGACTAAGGCAGCGTCATGCAGACCGTGGTAACCGCCTTCAAACTTCAGAATCTTGTCTCGACCAGTAGCTGCACGCGCCAAACGGCAGGCATGCATAGTGGCTTCAGTCCCACTGGAACCGAAACGGACCATCTCGACCGGGAAGCGCTGGGCAATTTCTTCGGCAAGCTGCCATTCCATGTCGTGCGGCATGCCGAACATGGTGCCGGTGCTTAGCCGGGCCTGGACTGCCTTCATGACCGCAGGATGGCAATGCCCGGCCATAAGCGCTCCGAAGCAAAGGTTGTGATCGATATAGTCGTTGCCGTCGAGATCGCGGAAATGGGAGCCGCTGCCTTCTTTTACGAAAATTGGATAAGGATCGTAGGCGCGATAGTTGCTGGCTACACCCAGCGGAATGCGCTTCAGGTTGCGCTTGTGGGATTCAGCGGATTTGGGCGTGCGGCGCTCAAAGGTGGAAATCTCCTGTTGCAGTTCGGGGTACATCTGGGTCTCCGGGAAATCTCAAGCCGCCTGCGGCGGCCATTAGAATACCCGGGCAGCCGAGGCCATCCGGGCTTTGAGGCTAGAAGATATATTTTAGAGCAAACTGCACCAACCGGGGGTCGCGCGCCTCGGTGACCTGGCCGAACTGCGAGCCATCCGTGCTGTCACCGTCCGGGTTGTCGAACTGGGTATGGTTGAAAATGTTGAACAGTTCGGCACGAAACTCGACGTGCGTTCCCTCTGTCACCGGGATGTTCTTCAGTATGGCAAAGTCCGTGCTACTGATGTGCGGGCCGCAACAGATGGTGCGCGGAGCATTGCCAATGCGGCCAAACAGACTGGGATCAATCGTTGTGTCTTCCGTAAAAATATTGGGATTGAAGAAGTAATTGCCGTGACTCTGCGCATGCTGGGTGTGGAAAGGCGCGAGCTGATCGGGTTCGCCGGGCAGCTCGAAATCGAAGCTGTCCATCAGTTCGTTGTCTGCCTCGGACGTGATGCGGATGGGGAAGCCGGTCTGGAAAGTCGTGATACCCGAGATGGCCCAGCCATTTAAGGCGATGGCCTTGAATCCACTGTACTTCGGCACGGGCAATTCCCAGTAGTAGCTGGCCACGATGCGATGCGTTGCGTCGAACAATGAGAGCGAACGGTTGTTGGCTCCGGGCAGCGGATTCAGGATACCTTCGAAACTGGAAGCTTCGTCGATCGACTTGCTGAATGTATACGCCAGAGAAAACTGGAGTCCATGGGCAAATCTCTTATCGAGCGATGCCTGCAACGAGTTATAAGCGGAGTTGGCGATGGTGTCCTGAGCAAAGATGCTGGAGAAGACTGGAACGCCAGATGTCGGGCAGCCCGCGCCCGTCAATGGATTGCACTGCGGCGAGGAAAAGGGGCGCAGGCCGACGAGCGTAATCCCGTTGGGTCCGATCGTCGTTCCTTTAGGTATCACCGAGTCGTTTTGCGCATAGGGTAAATTAAGTGCCACTGGCAGTACTGTGCCCCCAGGAATGAAGAATGAACTATCGGCAAAGAACTGACCGCATGTTCCCGCCCCCAGGATAGAGTTCAATTCAATGCAAGTCTGCGCATTTCCAAAGTTGATATCGTGGGTCGCAAGCAAGCGATGCCCTTGCGATCCTACGTAGCTGATCTGGAACTTCATGTCTCTGCTTAGTTCCCGCTGGATGGACAGGTTATATTGGTCCGAATACTGCGACCGCAGATGGGGTTGGAAATCGCCGAACAATTCGATCGGCTCGAATTTCGCCCAGTCCTGCGGGGTCCCACGCGTCGGCGTGATAATACCGTTGAAGGGATTGAGAAATGTGGTCTGGCCATCCTGGCTGAGAAACGGAGTATTGAAGAGCGTTTCCGAGAGAACTACGCTGCCGCCGAATGGAGGCTCAGCGCCGAATTGCTCCAGTACCAACTGTTCAACCGGGTTGTAGAACATGCCCCATCCGGCGCGGATGCTGGTCTTACCGGAGGTACCTGGACTCCAGGCAATTCCGATGCGCGGCGCAAACGATTTGTAATATGTCTGGGTCAAGCCCGGAGGTATGCCGGTGTCACCGGGCACAACCAGTCCAACCGGAGTCTGACTAGCGCAGTCGGTATTGGCAGTGTTTTCGCAGGGGAAGATGGTGCTGTTTTGGCCGGGCCGGTAGGTTTGCACATGGTGGGTTATGTCCGCGATCGGCGTGTTGAGTTCCCAGCGTAAACCGTAGTTGAGCGTCAGGTTCGGCTTAATCTTCCAACTATCCTGGGCAAAGAGATAAAGACCGGTATTGCGCACTCTCTCTATTTGGGCCGACCCCTGCCCGTACTGATCGGTGAGGCCCAGCAGGTAGTTTGGGTATAGGTTGCTGGAACCATCGGCATTGGTGGCTTCTACGTCATTGGGGCCGCCGCCGAAAAACTCCTGCTCGCCGTTAACGTTGAAAAAGAGGGTTTGGTCGAAGCGTTGCCGGCGAACGTCCACGCCGAATTTCATGGTGTGATTCCCGTAGACCTTGGTGAGGTTATCGGACCACTGGAAGGCATTACCCACCTGCGGAAGTTCTCCCTCGGCGTTGTTGCCCAGGTTGAAGCCGCCCGCCACGTTGATGAATGGTAAGCCTTCACGCGTGGGGCCCAGACCAGGATGAATGCCCAAAGCATTCGCCGTGGTGCCGTCCGAAAAACACTGCAACGGCCCCGATACGGCGGTAAGCCAGGATGGCGCCGCCGGACAGGAATTCTGCACCAGCTCTGTGTTAGCTGGATGCTGGAAGGTGAGTTGCCCCTCACGGTTGTAGTTGAAGCGGAATTCATTGACGGTATTGTTGTTAATGGTCCAAGTGTGAGAGATGTTCCATTGCTGGAAACGTTCGGCAATGATGCTGCCAAACCCCGGGACGTTGGCGCCCGCCTGCTCAAAGAATGAAAAGGGCTGGTTGGTGGTGTCGTCGTTGAAATAGTAGTAAACGCTAAGGTTCTGTTTGCTGTTGATGGTGTGATCGAATCGCACCGTGAACTGATCTCCGCGAACGGCTTCGGTCGGAACGGTCTCAATGGTATTGCCGCCATTGGTCGGAACCGGAACGAACTGGAGGAGATCCACCGCGGTTGGATCCATGCAAGGGAGCGGGATCTGATTGTTGGGAAAGATGGTGGCATAAGCTACGCCATCGGAAATCGTCCCGCCGCCCACCGCCCCCACCGCAGCAGCGCACCCTGGCCGGTTGGTCAGGATCGAAGAGTTGGTGAGCGTTCCGGCAAAAGGAGTGCCTGCGAAATTGGCGAAATTCTGCGTGGCGCTAGGGCGCTGGATCGCCGTAGGAACCGTGACCACAGGCGAGGGCACACCCTGGCGGATGCGGCGTCCTTCATAAGAAGCGAAGAAGAAGGTTTTATCCTTTTTGATAGGGCCGCCGAATGTTCCGCCAAATTGGTTCTGATTGAACTGCGGCTTGGTCGTATCGAAATAGCCCTTCGCGTTCAAGACTTTGTTACGAAAAAACTCATAAACATCGCCATGCCACTGGTTGGTACCTGACTTGGTTACTACGTTTACCACCGAACCGGAATTGCGTCCGTACTCGGCATCGAAGGTATTAGTTAGGACGCGGAACTCTTGAATGCTGTCCGGCGAAGGCTGCACCGTGGGCAAATTCACGAATTGGTCATTGGCATCACCTCCGTTGACGCTGAAGTTGTTGGAACGTCCGCGGCCACCGTTAACCGAAACTGCACCGGCTTCGTTGCTTCCATAGATAATGCTATTGCTCGAGCCCGCGGTGGACATGACGCCGGGCTGCATTTGCAGAAGTTGATAAGTGTCGCGAGAGTTTAGCGGAAGCGCAACGACAGTGCGATCATCCACGACCGCGCCGAGTTGGGTGCTGGTGGTATCTACCAGCGGAGCTTCCGAGGTTACATCCACCACCTCCTCGGTTGCGCCCAACTGCATGATCATGTTGAGGGTCACGATCTGATTGACGTTTACGGTAACGCCCTTCCGGACATTCTTTTTGAAACCAGTCTGTTCAAACTCAAGATGGTATTCCGCCGGAGGCACCTCGATGAAGCTGTAATCGCCGCTTTCATTGCTCTGCGAATTGCGACTCGCCCCAGTTGCCTCATTCACTAGCGTGATTTTCACGCCCGCCAGGACCGCGCCAGTGGGATCCGCAACCCGGCCGACAATTCGGCCGCCGGTGCTTTGCGAAAAGGCCGGGAACGAAAGAAGTGCGATCAAACTGAGCAGGGCCGAGTAGAAGGCCAGGGTGCGACGGTTCAGAGACGGATGCATGCAGCACCTCCCGATCCGGGGTGGAGAATTTGCCAGCAACCAGGTTGCGTGAAAAGCAAACCTTGCTATAATCGCGCAAGGTTAGTGAAACCTCGTATTGACTGTCAAGCAAAAAATGGGTTTTTAGGGACGCCCTGAAAATACTCGGAGAGCGCGGCTTTGTAAAATGAAATCCGCCGAGCCAAAACCTTACTTGAAGATCGGAGATGTCGCCCGTCTGGCGGGCATTTCTCCGTCGGTGATCCGCTCCTGGGAACGCCTGGGTCTGACCCGCCCCCATCGTACTGCCAGCCGATACCGCGTTTACAGCCCCGAGGACGTGAAATTGCTGAAGCGGGCGCGATTTCTGCGCAAGGTGCGAGGCCTCAACGCTGCGGCCATCGTGCAGATGCTGGGGCGGGAGGGGCGAGTGCACGCTGGGTCAAATGGTACTCGTGGGGCCATCGGGGCCCATCTCCGCCAACTCCGGCAGCGGCGCGGGCTTTCCCTGGCCCAGGTGGCAAAGAAGGTCGGCATCTCCTTAGGATTTCTGAGCGCGCTGGAGCGTTCGCAGATGAGCGCATCGGTCAGCACGCTGCGAAAGCTGGCTCTGTTTTACAAGACCAACATTCTGGATTTCTTCGATGCGGCGGAATCACGCGGACGGCTGGTGTCGCCGGGGAAACGCAAGATATTGGAGGCCGGCCCGGGAGTTCGCATGGAGTTGCTGGCGTGGGGAAACACGGTAATGGAGCCCCATCTGTTCCGCATTGCTCCCAAGGCGGGCAGCGGCGAATCGTATGCCCACGAGGGCGAGGAATTTCTTTATGTGCTGCGGGGAGAACTGCGGATCTCAGTACAGGAAGAGGAATATCGCCTGAGGACGGGTGATAGTTTCTATTTCGAAAGTGCGACGCCGCACCGCTGGCTGAACCCGGGACGCAGCGAAACCTGGGTATTGTGGGTGAACACGCCACCGACGTTCTAGCGCGAGAAGAGAGTTGGCTATGTACAGCAAAGTGATATACAAATCCCCGAACGGGGACGCAGCGAGCACAGACTCGGAGGGCTCACAGGGATGATCCGGCGCGTTGGAATCTTGATGTTGATTGCGTGCGCGCTGCTTCTGGCCGGGGCGTGCACGAAAAAGACACCCACCTTGAACCTGCTGGTGTGGGAGGGCTACGCCGACCCATCATTTATGCGTGACTTCGAGGAAAAACACCACTGCAAGATTACCGCCTCGTATATGGGATCGAGCGATGAACTGGTGGCTAAGTTGCGCGGTGGAAGCTCTGGTACCTACGACGTCATCTCCCCCTCGAGCGATGTGGCCACTGCCATCGCATCAGCGGGGCTAGCGGCACCGCTGGATCTCTCCAAACTACCCAGCTACAGCCAACTTTCCCCGCAGATGACTTCCCTTCCCTTGGTGCGGATTCACGGACAGGTGTTCGGCACACCTTTCGTATGGGGACCAGATCCGATCATCTACGACACCACTGCTTTCCCCCAGCCGCCGGATAGTTGGAACATATTCTGGGATCCGAAATATCGCGGCAAGATTTCCGTGTGGGACGACCTAGCTACGTTATATATGACCGCGCAGGTTCTGGGGTTCGACAAACCGGATCCGAGTCAGCTTTACAACCTCAGCGACGAGCAATTGGAAGCCGTCAAGAAGAAGTTACTGGAGTTGAAACCGAACATCCGGAAGATGTGGTCGACCGGTGGCGAGTTAACGAACCTGTTCCAGAATCACGAGATCGTTCTGTCCATGGGCTGGCCACTGATGACTAATCAGCTGCGCAAAGTCAGGTTTCCCGTCGGCGAGACGATTCCTAAAGAGAATACGACGGGCTGGATTGATCATTTGATGATCACGGCGGGCAGCGAGAACCAGGATCTGGCCTACGAGTTTCTGGAATACATGATTGAAGCGCAAACTCAGAAGAAGGTGGCCGACGTGACCGGCTATACTCCGGCGAATCCGCAGGCGGCGCAATATATGGCCGCGGACCAAGTGAGGAGCCTGCATCTGGATGGCGTGGACAGTTACCAGAAGCGGCTGTACTTCTGGCAGGACGTTCCACGGCGTGCCAAGTACAACGAGATTTGGAATGAAGTGAAGGCAGCGCAGTAGTTTTTGTCGAGTAACGCCGGGATCTCGCCGACACGACGGTGCTGCCAAGACAAATGGCCACTAACATCGAACCTACGTTCGCACGTTCCCCCAATTCTGGGGCGCAGCCCCTGCTCTCCATTCGCAATGTAGCCAAATCGTTTGGGAAGAATCCGGTGTTGCGCGATATCTCCCTGCAAATCGCGGAGGGTGAATTTCTGACCATCCTCGGAGAGAGCGGTTCGGGAAAGACGACGCTGCTGCGCATCATTGCCGGCTTCGAGAGCGCGACGTCGGGAGAGATCTGGATGGAAGACGAGCGGCTTGACATTTTGCCTCCGTACCGACGGCGGGTGAATACAGTCTTTCAGCACTACGCGTTGTTCCCGCATTTGACGGTCGAAGAAAACGTAGGCTACGGACTGCGCGTGGCCAAGCTGCCAAGAGAAGAAGTAGCGAACCGCGTGGAGGAAGCCCTGGCCATGGTGAAGATGACGGTATATGCCAAGTCCAGACCCGCGAAGATCAGTGGCGGACAGCAGCAACGTATCGCCCTGGCGCGGGCGCTGGTGAATCGGCCGCGGCTGCTGCTGCTGGATGAGCCGCTTTCCGCACTGGACGCCAATCTGCGGCGGCAGATGCAAGTGGAGTTAAAATCGCTACAACGCGAGGTTGGCATTTCGTTTGTATTCGTGACCCATGACCAGGAAGAAGCCATGGTCATGTCAGACCGCATTGCGCTGTTGCGCCGGGGCGAACTGGAGCAGATTGCCTCGCCGCGCGAAATCTACGGGAAGCCTGCCACTGCTTACACGGCGCAGTTCATTGGGCATACCAACCTGCTTCAGGGTGAAGTGCAGGGCGGAGTGGTGCGATGCCAATCGCTGGACTGGCCGGTCGGGCTGCCGGATGGGCCGGTATTGTTCTCGTTGCGGCCAGAGAATCTGCGTGTGGTTAATTTGGCGGGTGGGAACGCTGGGGTGAACGTGATTCGATTTCGCGGTCGCGTTTGCCACCAGGCGTTTCACGGCTCAACAGACCTATTGCGAGTGGAATGTGAGGATGGACTAAAGCTATCCATACGCACCCCCACGCGAGAGAACTGGCACGGAGAACTGGAGTTGGAATTCTCACCCGAAGATGCCGTCGCGGTCCGCAAGTCTGAGGAGAGGGTTTGATGTTTTCTCGTGCCTACCGGGCCGCGATCACCGTACCTCCGCTTGTCTGGGTTGCAGTGTTTCTGCTGGTACCGTATGCGCTGCTCTTCTGTTATAGCTTTTGGTCGGTCTCGCCGACGCAGACGATTGTGCATTCGTGGACACTCGACAACTATCGCGATCTGTTCCGGGTGAATGTTTACCTGCAAACTCTTTTTCGGTCGATGTGGATTGCGGCGCGGGTGATGGTGTTTTCGCTGCTGCTGGGTTATCCGCTGGCTTATTACTTGTCATTCCACGCAGGAGCAAGAAAAGAGCTTTTCTATCAGCTGGTGATTATCCCGTTGTGGGTGAGCTACCTGGTTCGGGCCTACGCGTGGAAAACGATTCTGGGCAGCGACGGAGTGCTCAACACGTTGTTGCAGTACGTGCACCTGACGCAACATCCGCTGGATTTCCTGCTCTACAGTCCGTTTGCGGTGGTGCTGACGCTGACGCATATCTACACACCGTTTGCATTCTTGCCGATCTACGCGTCGCTCGAGCACATTCCGCGGAACCTGGTGGAAGCCTCGCATGATCTGGGCGCGTCGCCCTTTCAGACTTTCTGGCGAGTGATCTTCCCGCTCTCGATTCCCGGGGTGTTGGCCGGAGCAACGTTTGCGTTCGTACTCAGCTTGGGAGATTTTCTGGCGCCGCTGTTGTTGGGCGGTCCGAGCGGAATCATGATTTCAAACATCGTCGTCAGCCTGTTCGGCGCAGCCTACAACTGGCCGCTGGGAGCGGCTATCTCGCTGTGCATGCTGTTGCTGGTTCTGGCGCTGATTTATCTGTCGGAGAGCCTGGAAAAGAAATGGAGATTCCGATGAGTGGTGGCGCGCAAGTGAAGTCTCGCTGGTTGCCATGGCATGCGGTGGCGGTTTTCGGCTTTTTGTATCTGCCGATCATCACCCTGATTGTGTACTCGTTCAATGAAGCAGGAGTAGGAGGATTTCCGCCACGCAACTTGACGCTGGACTGGTATCGCATGCTATTCGCCGACGATGCCATCTGGACGTCGGTGTTGAACAGCGTCCTAGTGGCAGCGGCGGCGATGGCGATTTCATTGACGTTTGGCATTCCTGCGGCGCTCGCGCTGGATCGCGCGAACTTCCCCGGGAAGGCGCTGTTTCGCAGGTTGGTTCTCCTGCCGCTGATTCTGCCGGGGATTATTACCGGACTGTCGCTGCTGATGTTGTTCCGCGCGGCTGACGTGAAGTTGAGTTTGTTAACGATTGTGCTCGGCCATGGCACAGCGCTGATTTCTGTAGCGACGACGGAAGTGTTCGCAGGTCTACAGAAGCTGGATCGTGCGCAGGAAGAGGCTTCGCTTGATCTGGGCGCGAATTATTGGCAGACATTTTGGCGGATAACGATACCCAATCTGCGGTTGTCGATCATTGGGGCGGCGTTGCTGATCTTTACTCTATCGATGGATGAGATTGCGGTGAGCTTTTTCTTGATCGGGCGAGACAACACCTTGCCGCTCGAAATCTGGGGACGGTTGCGGCGAGGGATCACGCCGGAGATCAATGCAATTTCAAGCATCATTTTTGTGTTTTCGCTGATCGCAATCGTGACCTGGTATCGGCTGCGAGCGAGTGCTGAGGGAAAAACAGAGATTGCGACCGAGTTGGAAACGGCAGTGCAAGGGTGAACCGGAGATGAGCACGAATCGTCGAGACTTTATTAAGTACGTGGTAGCGGGATCCATCGCGGCGGGATGTCCGGTCGATCTTTCGTTATTCGCAAAGACAGCGCCGCAGCCGACCGTTGACGGTGAGGATAACCGCATCTGTCATCAGGTTCGCGACGGAAGGGTCTTCACTCTGCCCCCCGCTACCGCTCGCCACGATGTAGTGATCGTGGGCGGAGGTGTCAGCGGGCTGACCGCGGCCTACTTGTTGCGGGGTCACGATTGGCTTTTATTAGAAAAGGAACCTCACTGGGGCGGGAATGCCTATCTCATGGAACATGACGGCAGTCCTTTTGCGACCGGTTCGGCGTTCCTCACCAAGAGCGAACCTGCTGCTTTCGGATTTGCCAAGGAGATCGGGCTTGAGCCTTTGCCGGTACATGATCGCGACGCCACAATTATCCATGGCGAATGGATTCCCGATACCTGGACGGACGGCCTCGATAAGCTGCCATATCCCGTGACGGTCCGCGAAGGCTTCAAGAAGTTTAAAAAAGAAATGCTGGCGATTGATCTGGCCAAGCGCAGCAAGGAGCTGGACAACATTCCGTTTTCTAATTTCCTCAAGGGTTACCCGGCCGAAGTCAAACAGTGGTGGGACAACTACGGGCCCTCCAACTGGGGTGCGACGACCGAAAACACCGCCGCGAGACTCGCGATCGACGAACTGCAAGACATTGGCTCTGATACGATTCCCGACTTCTATACCTGGCCTGGAGGTCTTGGCGCTCTCACCAAAAGATTGACGGAACTTCTGCAGCCAAACTTTGCCGACCGCATGCAAGCCGGCGCCACCACAATTGCCGTCGTTCCCGGTAAGAAGGAAGTACAAGTCACCTACATGCAAGGCGCAGAACTCAAGATGGTGGCTGCAAAGGCAGTGATCATGGCCACTCCGAAATTCATCACGCGGCGGATCGTACAAGGCCTGCCTGAGAAACAGCGCGATGCCATGCACCAGATACGTTACATTCCCTATCCGGTGGTAAATCTTATCTTCGACAAACCGGTGTTCAACAAATCCTACGACACGTGGTGTCCGGGAAACACATTCACCGATTTTATTGTCGCCGACTGGGTGGTCCGCGACCAGCCCGGCTATCAGCAGAAGTACAACATTCTGACCTGCTACACACCTATGAAGGAAGAAGACCGTGGTTACTTGCTCACTGAGTCGAGCACGCGAAAGATCGCGGAAAACGTGCTCCGAGATTTCCAGAAGCTGTTTCCAGGATCGAATGTCGATCCCATTGAGGTTCACATCTACAGGCGCGGACATCCTCTTTACATGTCCACGCCTGGCCTCTACACGACTGTCCAGCCTTTGGTACGGGAACCAATGGACCGTATATTTTTCGCCAACACCGATTCCGAAGGACCTGAATCGACTACCAACAAGGGAATCCTGGCGGCGCGTCGGGCGGTGAAAGAGGCGGAGCATCGCCTCGCGGGCAAACCCGCGCCGAAACATGCAGGAGTGGCAGGTTAGCCAGTTCTCGATCCCAGTTAGTCCCCAAATGCTTCCAGCATAGTAAAGTAGTAGTGAGGCAAAGCCTCGTTCCCTGAAAGGATTCTCTTGAGTTCCGGTATTCGTAATATCGCAATCATTGCGCACGTAGACCACGGCAAAACCACGCTGGTGGACGCCATGCTGAAACAAAGCGGCACATTTCGTTCCAACGAGCACATTATCGAGCGAGTCATGGATTCGAATGACCTGGAGCGGGAGCGCGGCATCACCATCCTGGCCAAGAACACCGCGATCTTCTATCACGATGTGAAAATTAATATTGTGGACACGCCCGGTCACAGCGACTTCGGTGGCGAGGTGGAACGCGCGCTGAAGATGGTGGACGGGGTCATGTTGCTGGTGGATGCAAGCGAAGGGCCGCTGCCGCAGACGCGATATGTTCTGACCAAGGCGCTCGAAGCACATCTACCACCGATTTTGGTGATCAATAAGATCGACCGTTCAGACGCTCGTCCGCAGGAAGTCTTGAACGAGGTCTATGACTTGTTTATCGATCTAGACGCCAAGGAAGAGCAACTCGACTTTCCGGTGCTCTATACCAACGCCAAAGCAGGCACGGCGTCATCGGACATTAAAGGCGGAGGCGAGAATCTGCTGCCGCTGTTTGAGGCCATTGTCAAAACCATTCCTGCGCCGACCGGCGATCCGCAGGGGCCGCTGCAAATCCTGGTCGCCAATCTCGATTACAGCGACTACCTGGGGAGACTGGCCATCGCGCGCGTGTTCAACGGAAGCATGCACACTGGCGAAGACGTGGCCATTGCGAAATTAGATGGATCGCTGCACAAGACCAAAATCACCAAACTGTTTTCATTCTCAGGCCTAAAACGGACCGATATCACGGAGACTACGCTGGGAGACATTATCGCGGTCGCAGGCGTCGAAGGCATCACCATTGGTGAGACCATCACCGACGCAATCAATCCAGCACCCCTACCGCACATCACGATTGATGAGCCCACCATCGCCATGCAGTTCACGGTCAACACGTCGCCTTTCGCGGGGCGTGACGGCACTTACGTGACTTCGCGCAATCTGCGGGAACGTCTGCAGAAAGAACTACTCACCAATGTTTCCTTGCGGATTGAGGACACCGACACCACGGATACCATGGTGGTCATGGGACGCGGCGAGTTGCAGCTTTCCATTCTCATCGAGATGATGCGGCGTGAGGGCTATGAACTCATGGTTGGGAAGCCGGAGATTGTGACCAAACGTGTCGACGGAAAGCTGATGGAACCGGTGGAACATTTGACCGTCGATGTTCCCGAGGAATTTGTCGGTGTAGTCATGGAACAGTTAGGAGCAAGAAAAAGCGAAGTCAAGAACATGCACAATCACGGTTATGGACGGGTGCGAATCGAGTTTCGCGTCCCCAGCCGCGGGCTGATTGGCCTGCGCAGCCAATTGTTGACCGACACGCGCGGCACCATCGTGATGAACGCTTTATTCGACGGCTACACTGAGTGGCAGGGAGAGATCCCGCACCGGCTCACTGGCGCGTTGGTTGCAGATCGCGCGGGCACTTCCACAGCTTACGCGCTGTGGGGACTGCAAGAGCGCGGCGAATTGTTCGTGGGCCCTGGCATCGAACTCTATGAAGGAATGATCGTCGGCGAGAACGCCAAGGACAACGATCTCGATGTGAATGCGGTACGCGAGAAGAAGCTTACCAACATGCGGGCTTCGACCGCGGATGAAGCTATCCGACTGGTGCCGTTTCGCAACTTAAACCTGGAGCAGGCCATCGAATTCATTGCCGACGATGAGTTCGTGGAAATCACGCCCAAGTCGCTGCGGCTGCGGAAGAAGGTCTTGCAATCGAATCAGCGGAAGAAGAAATCAATGGCGATGGCAGAGGAGAGTTGAGATTGAGCGGCAGCGGAGCAATGGCGGAGCCGGGTCGTGATCTGCGGATGTACCTCGTGCCTTGCAGTTGTGGCACAACCTTTGCAGTCACCGAAGATCACGACTCCAAAGGTAGCGGCTGGAACCAATATCTGAAGTGTCCGAAGTGCAGCAAGCGACACGACCCCAAAAACCGGTTGCTGCAACTGAATTATCAGGACGAAGGATATTGGAAAGTTGAGCAATGTTAGTAAGAGCTACTAAGAGTGGGCAAAGCCGCCCTGCGCGCGGTTTCGCGAAATAGCTTCCCGCCCGCATTATTCCTGCTATACTTCCTGCGCATTTGACTGTGGGTCAACTCCACTGCTCTGGCCAGCTGGTTTTACCCTGGTGGAAACTCACAATCGAATAGTTCGTAGCAAGAGGATCGTCGCTTGAAAAATATCTTCGTAGGCAACCTCGACTTCAACACTTCAGAAGATGAGTTACGCAAGCTTTTTGAGCCGCACGGACAGGTAGACCGCATCACCATCCTGACCGACCGCGACACGGGGCGCTCCCGCGGATTCGGATTTGTAGAGATGACCAACGCGGAAGAAGGCGACAAAGCTATTGCCGCTTTGAACGGATCCCAGATCGGCGGACGCACGCTGAACGTGAACGAAGCCCGCCCCAAGACGGAACGCAGTGGCGGGGGTGGTAAAGATCGCGGTGGCGACCGTGGCGGACGTGGCGGCGGTGGTGGTGGAGGCGGCAGAAACCGCTGGTAGTGCCGCCGTGCTTAGGCCCTGGCGATTGATGGGGCCAAGCTCTGCATGTACACTGGAACCGGAGTGCGCCCGTAGCTCAGATGGATAGAGCGATTGCCTCCGGAGCAATAGGTCGGGAGTTCGAATCTCTCCGGGCGCACCATGTCTTTCCACGATTCTCGGGATTCCGGCTGCGGGCTCCCGCCAGTCGCCGAGAACGCCAGACCCAAGCAAAAAAGAAAAGGCGTGAGTCCAAGGCAGGAACTCGCGCCCTAGAACTGGGATGACAGATTGGCCTTATCGCCCGAAATACTTGGCGTTGCGTTCAGTGAATGACTTCCACTTTTCCGGCAGATCGTCGAGCGCAAAGATGGCCGAGACGGGGCAGACCGGGACACAAGCGCCGCAGTCAATACACTCCACGGGATCGATGTAGAGCATTTCCTCTTCCGCGTGCGCCGGCGCATCCTTCTTGGGATGAATGCAATCCACCGGGCAAGCATCCACGCAGGCTGTGTCCTTGGTGCCGATGCATGGTTCCGCAATTACGTATGTCATAAAGTCGGTGTCTCCCTGATATATACAGAGCTTAACAGAACTGCATATTCTAGCAAGAATGCGGCTGGTGGTATAGGGCAGCGTGTTGAATTCGTGGAATCTCCCAACAACGTACATTTCCGCGAATGTGAGGCTGCTTGCCCAGAGTGTCCCTGCATCACAAGCTTCGTAGGCAGATCGGGAGGCAGTTGTGCACAAGAGCACCCTTGCATTTTCGCGATCGCTGCGGCGTTGCTGACCTTGAGTTCCTGACAAGCCGAGAAATCAGGTCACACAGCACGAACTTTTCGACACGGCGATGGCGAAAAAGTGGACGCTTCGACTGACCGGAGGAAATGAGGATGTGGTTTGGAGGAAGGTAAGGTAGAGGGACCCCGCGCCAGCGCCGTTAACAGAAGGGATTCTTCACCGTCACCCCAAAATATTTCTGGCCGGGGTTCAAGTCTTCCGACCATATGCGCTCACACCCGGCACGCTCGGCGGCAGCCACGATCATGCCATCGTAGAAATGCACGCCGTAGGTCGCGTGTGCTTCGACCGCGCGCCGCACCAGGTCAGCGTCCGGAGAAACGAGTTTGATGGGCCCTAGAGCATCGAGGATTTTCGTGACGGCCTCAGGGCGCGCGGCAGGCAAGAGTTTGTGGAGCAGAGTGGCAGCGAACTCGCCCAGCACTTGCGGAGAGGTTACCGATTCACCGGCGACCGCACTTTCAACGAGAGCCTGGGCAATTTTCTGCTTCCCGGGATCGCTGACATCGTAGGCGTAGACCAACACGTTGGAATCAAGAAAATCAGGAGCGGGCATGCAAATCTTCCCGCTTCCAGGTTCGTTTTCCCATGTGGAACTGAAACTGGCTAAAACTGTGTTTTAGGGCTTCTCTTTCTCTCCGTCGTCGGCCCGATACCGCATTTTCTGCTGCGAGCTGCTGCAAATATTCGCGAACCAGCCCGGTGAGGGTCGTGTCCCGCTCGACCGCGACTTTACGAACTTCTTTAACCAATTTGTCGTCTAAAGAAAGGGTGATATTCATGTACCCATAATAAGGGAAATACTTAATATGGGCAAGACCGATATTTCATGCATCCACCAACTCCCTCTTTTCGCTGGGTTCGTATTCCACAATGTATCCGGCGACGGCGCTGGCGGCGACAGTCAGCGGGCTGGCCAGGTACATTTGTCCGGGACCACTGCGGCCGGGGAAATTGCGGTTCTGGGCGCTGATGACGACCTGCTCGGGACTCGTACTTACGCCCGGGCCGGCGTTGATGCAGGCCCCGCAACTGGGCTCGATCACGCGCGCTCCGGCTTTTTGGAAGACCTCGAGATAGCCCTTGCGTAAGCAGTAGTCACGCGTTTCCTGCGATCCGAACTGGATGTAAAACTTCACCGAATCGGCCACGCGCTTGCCATGCTTGAGAGCGTCGGCGAGAACGGCGGCATACATGTCCATGTCTTCATTCTTGCCAGCGGTACAGGTGCCGCCATAGGCAATCTCAACCGGCACTGGTGTGTTCAACTCGCGAATGTATTTGCCATTGCCGGGATCGCCGGGGGTGGCGACCATGGGAGTGATTTCGGCAGCGTCGAGCTCGATGACGTGAGCGTATTGCGCTCCAGAATCGCTATAAAGCTCCTCGAGCATGGCTTCGGCCTGTGGGCGCTTCATGCCACGCCGCTCGACCAGAAAATCCACGGCTTTGCGGTCGGGAGCAACGATTCCGGTGAAGCCGCCGATTTCAGCCGCCATGTTGGTCATGGTGGCGCGCTCGTCAACACTGAGAGCTTCGATGGCATCGCCGGCGTATTCCATGACTTTGGCCAGGGCCTTGCCGCTGCGGACGTAGTCGAGACTGAGAATCTTCAGGATGAAATCCTTGGCGGTAACGTTGGGATGCTTCTTGCCGCGGATGATGATCTTGACCGACTCGGGAACTTTGACGCGGACGTCTTTGGTGATCCAACTGTTGAACACATCAGTGGTGCCGATGCCGAAAGCCACGCAGCCGATGGCACCGACATGAGGCGTGTGCGAGTCGGAACCGATATTCAACTGGCCGGGTAGAGCGTAGCTCTCCAGCACGATGGAGTGACAGATACCTTCTGAGCCTTTGCGGTCTTTCAGTTCTCCGTGGAGCTTGATGCCTTGTTTCGCGGCGAAGTCCTGCTGCTTGAGTTTGAGTTGAGTAGCGAGGTCGAGGAGGCCGAGTTTCTTCTTTTCTTCGGAAATAACTTCGTCAAGAAAGGTGAGATGATCGCGGAAGAAGAGAATGCTGGAAGCGTCGTTGACCTTGGCATCTTTGCCGACGTAGCGCTCAAAGAAGATGGCAGCCATGGGAGTGACGTACTCGTGGCTGAAGCGCAGGTCGGCGCGGGCGAATCCAGTGTCGCCAGGCTGGACGAACTTGTCGTCGGTCATGTGACGGGCGAAGATTTTCTCGGCCAACGTCATGGGGCGTTTCTCGGTTTTGATAGCGGGAAGAAAAACTTTCTTCTGCATTCTGGCGACGTTGAAGGGGAATAAGCCGCCATACTCGATGACCTGGCGGGTGATTTCGTCTTCACCAGTAGTGAATTCGGCGAGTGGAATTTCAGCGCCCGCGCGAATCTGATCGATCAGCGAGAAGTTCGTCGAGGTCAGCAGGCCAAGGTTCTGGCAGTTTTGCTTATAGATACGTTCGATATTTTCAGCTATGACGACGCGAATACCGGCGCACATCTCGGCATAGGGCGACTGCTCACGGCTTGATCCTTTGCCGCGGCGCTTGCCGCTGACGGCGGCAACAAATCCTCCTGTCTTCACGTCGGAACGGCCGATGGGAAGCACGTTGCCGCACTTCAGGCCCAAGTAGGGGATTTCGCCGAGAGTTTCGTCGAAATAAAAACAGTAGTGAGCAGGAGTGATTTCGTCGGTAGAGATGTCGTCGCGCAGCTTGGGATTGTTGGCGGGATTCTTGGTGTCCCAGGGCAAATCTTCACCAGCCAGCTGGCGTTTGATGAGTTCGGGATCCTCGGTGAGGAAAAGGATGCGGCCGGAGAAACGGACTTTGTCCGGGCGTTTGTCGATTTTTCGGGTCAATAGTGAGTCAATCACGATAGGTCTATTGTAAAACGTTTTCAGCCGCAGATCGCGCAGAATACGCTGAGAAAAGCCTTAACCACGTAGGACACGAAGGAAAAGCCTTCAACCACAGAGGCCACAGAGGCGCACAGCGAAACCTTAGTGATGGCCGTGGGCGTGGTCGTATTTCTCTCCAACGGGAATCGCCACCGTCAGCCGGTTTTCCTTCGGGGCTAGCGGGCACGTCGCATAAGGGGTGACGGCGCAGGGCGGGTTGTAGGCGTGGTTGAAGTCGAGTACGACGGTACCGTTCACCACCGGATCGGTATCCAGAAAGCGTCCGCCGGGGTAGGTATCGGTCTTGGTGGTCAAATCGTTGAAGACGAAAAACAGGCCCTTCTCGGGGTTCCCGCCGAGGTCGGTTAGCTGGAATTCCTGTCCGTTGAGCTTGAACACAGCCGTGCCCGCAACCGGAGTAGGGCTGACGTCACCGAGAACTGTAGGCACGTCAATGGTCTTCTTGCCCTCGGAGGGAATCCACTTCGCAGTCACTCTGTAGTTGAGATCGAGCGGGAAGAAAACCAGGTCATGAAAGTTGCGAGCGGCCTCGCTATCGAGATCTTTTAGGCGAATGCCCAGGCGGGCGCCGCGCTTGATCACATAGAAGCGCATGCTCCCCATCTCCACGATGGTGCGTTTGCTGGACGAGTCTGGCAAGAGGGTCGCGGTAGTAGTGGGCTTACCGTCGATAATGGCGTGGTCGTCAGGAGAAAACTTCGCAACTACATCTTCGCCCTGGAGCGTGAAGACGCCGGCGTGGGCGGGGCTTTTGGGGAAAACGATGGCGCTGGCGGCATCGCTGCCAAAAGTGTTGTCACCGGGTTTGAGCCAGAACAAGCCAGCGAGCACGAGCCAGTTCTTCTTGAGATCGTCAACCTGCCCGGCTTTCCATTTGTCGAAAGATTGCTGGTAGGCGGGATCGACAGCAGGAGTGCTAGCCGCGGCTACGAGGGCGATCAGAACATAGAGGCCGACGAGTTTGGATTTCATAATGCCACCGATCAGCGAGAACCAGCTCTTAGTTCCGGTAAAGGTTCGAGATCTCGATCCGAAAATATTTTGTCGAACTCGTTCAACAAAGCTTCGTGGACCAATCCGTTGGATGCCAGTGTTTCTCGGCTATTCAACTCAAAAGGCCCGCCGTGAAAGTCGGTGATCTTGCCGCCGGCTTCTTCAACGATCAACACACCGGCTGCGGTATCCCATGGATTGAGGTTGAATTCCCAGAAACCGTCGAAACGGCCGCTGGCCACACAACATAGGTCCAGAGCAGCCGATCCGGCACGACGCACGCCGTGGGTGCGCAAAGTAATCTGATGATAGAAAAAAATGTTGGGATTCTTATGGCGCTTGTGGCTGGGGAAACCGGTGGCGACCAGGCACTCCCCCAAGTTCGCGGTTTGCGAAACCCGGATGCGCTGATCATTGAGAAACGCGCCGCCTCCCTGCTCCGCCGCGAATAGTTCGTCGCGAGTGGGATCATAGATCACTCCCGCGATGCGCCTGCCCTTGTACTCGAGCGCCATGGACACGCAAAATACCGGGAAGCCATGGGCAAAATTGGTAGTGCCGTCGAGTGGGTCGACGTACCAGCGGTAGTCGCTACCGGTATCCTGCAAGCCGCCTTCTTCGCCGAGAATGTCATGTGAAGGCCAGTGCTCACGCAGGCGCTGACGGATGAGGGCCTCAGACTTGCGGTCAGCAACGGTAACCAGATCGGCATCACCCTTGTATTCGATCTTTACATGCTGGCGGAAATGTTCCATGAGCAGGGCACCGGCCTCGCGCGCGATCTGGGCCGCAGGCGAAATGACATCGGGATGGGTGATGGAAGTCATCCGCTACTTGCGCTTGCCACTATCTTCGGCGATGTACATAATTTCGTGCTTGAAGATGAAGAGATTGGGCTTCTCTTCGCGAGTAAGCCGGACCATGTTCTTGTCGTAGTACTCAATCCAGCCGTTTACAATCTCTCCGTCCGACAACTTGATGCTCACCGGCTTTTGCTTTTCAGTGAGCGACTTCAAGTAGGCAGCCTCTTCCGAGGTTTCCTCAGGTGGTGAGCTTTTCGGCTTGCGTGAGAGGCCTTGCGAGCCCGATCCTTGAAATGCCATGCAAGTATTTTACACGTGCTTGGCGCCGGAAGAGGGCCACGGATTTCGCGGTATCCGCAAGAGATTACTAATCGCAGAGAATCGCCGGGAAACTCGCAGAGAGCGCAAGAGCCCAACCTGCACCCCCAGGCTAGAACGTCACTTTCACGGAAAATTCGATGGCGCGCGGGGCACCGAGCGCAAACACACCGGAGCCGAGACCCAGGCGATTGCCGTTGGGCTGTTGCCCGGAGGTCCCGTTGACCGATCCGGGAGTCCCGCTGAGGACGCCGCTGAGCGGATTGGAGGGTCCGTCGAAGTTGGCAAAATTCATCACGTTGAAGAAGGAGACGCCGGGATGAATCTCCACCGTCTCTTTTACCTTGTAGATCCAGCTCAGGCTGAGATCGGTGGCACGGAGCCAGTCCATATTGGCTTCGTTGGCGGGCGCGAGGGGAACGAGTTGCTGCACTCCGCCGAGCGCCTGCAACTGACCTAGCGTGAACAATCCGTTACTGATCAGCATCTGGCCTGCGGGAGTGGGCTGGCTGGCGGAGTTCTGATTGTAAGCCGCGATGAAGCTGTTCAGGTTGCTGGCTTTGACGCCTCGGCCGAAAGAGCCGATGTTGGTCCCGGGCAGCACGTCGCCGCCCCCGCCATTGGAAGCGAAGCTGCCGTCGCCGGTGCCGTCGCCGGTGAGGTCAGTCACAAAAATGCCGCCCGGATTCCCGGTTGGCGCCAGCGTGAGGGTGGCGGGAAGCGGGCTGTAAAAGTGGCTGATCAGGCCGAGCCGGAACGAGTAGGGCAAATCCATGGTGCCGCCAATGGAGAATTGATGGCGGCGGTCAAGTCCGTTGGGTCCGATGTAGTGCAACGGATCATTGAAGTCAGTGGCAATATTTACGAAGTCGTTGTCCACCGCCGGCGCCACATACTTCGAATACGAGTACGAAACCTGCATATCCAGATTGGAAATTCTCTTGAAGGGGTGTTGCAGATTCTGCTTCAGAGACATCTGTAACGCGTTGTAAACGGCGCGGCCACTGGGAAACAACATCTGGTTTGCGCCGAGGTTTGGATTAACTCCAGGGAAGGCAGCGGTCGGACAAGGCGCACCGCTGCACAACGAGTAGCCGGAGTCGAGGCCATTGGTGGCAAAGTCTGCGATGGTCGCGCCCTGATTATAGCCGGGCGCTCCGGTAACAGGATTGTTGGGGCAATTGGCAATGGCGAGATTAATGGCGTTTGCCCCGCTGACACCGCAATTGGCCAGGGTCTGATTAATGGCCGCGATAGCATTGGTTTTGTCCAAGAAGCGGGCGTCGCCGACGTGGTTGGTGTCGATTGCCAGGAGGGTATGAGTCTCAATGTTGCGCAGATAGTCGGCAGTGAACACCACACCCCGGTGCAGTTCGTGTTGGATACCGAAATTCATCTGCACCGACCGCGGACTCACGTACTTCGGCGCAAACAGGTCGGTCCCGGTAGCGTCAAGTCCGTCCGAAAGTGCGTTGCCGATGAACGCAGAATTGGTGGCCGGTCCTGCTGCGAGTGTGGCTGCCTGATATTGCGCTTGCAGGGCGGCGATCTGGTTGGCGACTTTTCCAATGGGTTGACCGCAGATCGGCGCCCAATTCTGAACGACTCCATTCGGCAAAGTAAAAGTGCTGCCAGTACCGTTGGAACAAACGGTCTGGTCGGTCAGGAATAGTCCGGATGGCAGGCGGGCAGGACGATCAAACAGGACGTTATTCCACACCGCGTTCTCGTAGAACAATCCGAGCCCGCCGCGCAGCACCGTCTTGCCAGCACGCCACGGATCCCAGGCAATACCAACCTGGGGAGCAAAGTTGAGATTGGGTTGGTTGACCCGGTTTCCGAGTCCGGCACCGAACTGCTGTAATGCTGAGATCGCCGCCAGGTCGCTATCGGTGCGGCCGCTGTCGCGAACGTATCGCAGGCCGTAAGTCAGAGTCAGGTTGCGTTTCACTTTCCAGGTATCACCGAGGTAAAGCGAAATGCGATTATCAGGCCCCAAACCACCGGCGGGAAATCCAAAAGCTGGAATCTCGGAGCTAAAACCCTGGCCGTTGCTCAGAGTGACGCTGTTGGCGGGATAGTTGAGCGGGTTGGCGGCGCCGCCGGGCAGAGTCAGGCAGGTAGCCGCGCAATCGCCGACGCCGGCGCCGACTGCGGGTGCGAGCGCGAGGAAGCTGGCGAAACCACCGCCGAAGATGTGATTGTAGCCGCCGCCATAGCGCACGATGTGGGCGCCGATCGCCTTGCTGCCGTCGTACTTGATTTGCTTATTCGACTGGTAGGTCTGTTGCGGCGCCAAAAAGCTAGGGCCAGAACAAAAGAAATCCGCGCCTGAGGTCAAACAATCAGGATCGCTACCGATCGCCAATTCCAGGTTGGGCGCGGGGTTGAAAATCGCGGAACCGCCAACCGCGTCGGTAATCTGATTGCGGAACTTGGTGTAGCCGAAACGAATGCTGTGCGTGAAACCGCCGGTGTTGAAGTCCAGCCCAAAGGCATGGACAGGAGTGTGATTATTGTTGGCGAAAGGCTGAAAAGAGTTAGGAATAATGGCCAGGACGCTGCGATTCTGATCGAAGGAAAAACGGTAGAAGAACTTGAAACGCTTGTTGATTTGCCAATCCAGACGGCCCACGCCTTCGGCTTCGCGGAACGGGGAATCGAAACTCCCGGTCAGGGCCTGAAATGGTCCACTGGGCAAGACGGGGTTGAGCAGGTCTTGTTTGGTGCGCTCTGCGCTCAAAAAGAAGAATAGCTTGTCGTGAATGATGGGACCGCCCACACTGGCACCGAACTGATTTCTTTGAAAGTAATTGCTGCTGGCTCCGGGAAGATTGGCGTTGAGGCTCTGGTCGCGGAAATAGTAGTATCCCTCGCCATGGTAGGCGTTGGTCCCTGATTTAGTGGTGACGTTCACTGCGCCTGAGGAAGTCAGCTCGGTGGAGAGGTCGAGCGACGATTGCTCGATCTGAAATTCCTGGATGGCGCCCTCAGGGATGTTCTGGGTGGTGGTGCCGACCGTTTCATCGCTGATGTCAAGGCCATCGACTTCGATGCGAGCGGTGCGGCCGAAGCGGCCGCCGAACGAAATGGAAGAGAAACCGTTCTTGGTGGGATCGAAGTTGCCGCCGTCCTGAATTTGCACTCCAGGTTCAAGTTGCGCGAGATCGAGAAAATTTCGGCCGTTGATGGGCAGGTTCTCAATCTGCTGGCTGGTCAAAACGCCTTGCACAGTGACTTGCTCGGTGTTGACCTGAATCTCTCCTGCCTGCACTTCCACCACTTGACTGGTCTCTCCAACTGGCAACCTCACACTGCCGGCGGTGGTGACACCCACCTGGACGTTGAGAGGAAGTTCGGCGGTCTTGAACCCCTGGGCTTCCACGTGCACAAGGTAATCGCCGGGGGTCAATGCGCCCGAAGTATAAGCTCCTGCGGAAGTGCTGGTGACATTCACCACCTGTCCGGTGGCGATGCGGGTGATGCGGACCTTGGCCCCGCTGACGACGGCTCCGGTCTGGTCCACGACAATGCCTTGAATGCTGCCGGTGGAACTGGTGCTCTGCGAAAAGAGCAGAGTGGACAGCGCGAGCAGAACCGCAAGCGTACGGAACGCGAAGGTGGATGGACAGAACCTGTAATTCGATACCATCGGCACATTCCTTTCAAGATTTCCAGGTCAAATACTTATAGCATGCGAACTCGGAGGCGGAGCGCCGTAACCAACTTGCTCTGCCTCGTTAGAAGTGTGACTTGCGAGTGTAGTAGCCGGCGCGATGGCGCACCACCAACGCGGGACTGCCGGGCAGTCCCGTCACCTTCACCTGAATCCGGCGAAAATTTGAGTCAGACGAGTGTCGCGCAGGATAGTAAGCCAACAGGTATTGAGTACGCAGTTCATCGCTGATCTTCCGAAATGCTTCATCGAGTTGCGGCACCGAAGTGGCGTAGAAATACTTGCCGCCGGTATCTTCGGAAATCTGGATGAGGGCATGCTCGCCGCCGAGGTCTCGTCCGGCGCTGGCCTCGATGGGCACCACGATGATGCTGTAAACGATGGCTTCAGCTTCCTGGGCGGCACGCACCGCTTCTTTATAGTCAACGCGGCTGATGGTGTCACCACCGTCGGTGATGATTACCATTACCTTCCTCCCTTGCCGCCGGTCCATCGCATGCGCGCTCAGGTAGATGGCGTCGTAAAGCGCTGTAGCTGCGCCGTAATGGACCCGGTCGATGCCGCGGTCTATGGTTTTCAGATCCGCGGTAAAGGACACAACTTCATCCACCGTCTCGCTGAATTCGTAAAGGCAAAGGGCATCGACCGGGCGAAGGATGGCATGGGCAAAACGCCTGGCCGAGGTCAATTCCAGCGGCAGATCTTTTCGCGTGCTGAGGCTGGTGTCAATATCCATGACGATGGAAAGCGGCAGCGCTGATTGCTTGTCGAACACCGAGATGGTCTGCGGAGCGCCATCTTCGAGCAGTTCGAAATTGTCTTTGATCAGTCCTCCCACGGGAGCGCCATGATCGTCGGTGACGGTGACGAAGACATTCACCAACTTGACATCAACTTTGATGGTCGCATCGGGATTCTGTGCAGCGTCAGAACTTGCGCTGACAGCATTGGATGACATTTTAGCGGGAGCGGTGCCGCTGGACCAGGGCGGCTTGGGCACCTGCGCGGGGCAAACCGCAATGGCCGAAGCCAAAAAAAGAAAAAGATGTCGCATGCTTAAAGAATGGTTCGCAAGGCTTGTCATTTAGATGCGGGCTTCCCTGAATGGCTGCCTTCGCCACGAGGAATCTCAGGCGGGAAAGGCTCGCCATCAGCCCAGACCGCGCCGTCTTCAAAGTATTCTCTCTTCCAAATGGGCACGGTGCGTTTCAAAGTATCAATGAGCCAACGGCAAGCCTCAAAGGCAGCGGCGCGGTGGGCGGAGGCGACCACAATGGCAACGCTGGTTTCTCCGATCTGCAAGCGGCCGAGACGGTGTTCGATTGCGATGTCGCGTATAGGAAACTTCGATAGCGCCTGCTGCGCCAGAAGTTCCATCTGCTTGACTGCCATTTCTGAGTACGCTTCGTAATCCAGATAAAGCGTGCGGCGGCCGCGACTATGGTTGCGCACCACTCCTTCAAAAACAACCGCAGCGCCGTCGACCGGCTGCTTGATTTTCGCCAGAAGGGCTTGCGTATCGATTGTCCGCTCGACGATGGCGGCATAACGGCTGTGTCCTGTAGGCTCGGCGACTGAGTTGAGTTGGCCCGAGCCGCCGCTGACTGGAGGCAGCAACGCGACCTCGTCGCCTGATTTTAGCGAGGACTCGGGCGGAGCATATTCCTGATTGATGGACATGGCCAGAGAACTGGCAAGCTGGCTCAGCCGGGGTATCTGCTGCTGGTAATGGGCCAACAAGTCGCGCAGAGTGGCATGCTCGGGCAGTTCGAGCAAGTCGCTGCTGTACCCGGTAAGATCTTTCAATATTCCGAAGAATAGGACCCGAACCTGCATGGAGAATCAGCTATCGGCTCTCAGTGTATCGTGATTGCCGCAAGAAAAACCGGCTCCCGTGAGGGAGCCGGTTTTTTGGATGAAGCGGTATCAGCGACCGCTTTGGGGCTTGCCTCCATGCGCCGGCGGTGACGAATGAGAAGCTTTTGGTGCAGGAGCACTCTTGTGCTGCTGCCAGGTGCTGAACTTCTGCGCCTCACTCTGGTTGTGCTCCGGTCTATCCTGAACTGGAGGGGCGGACCTTACCAGCGAGCGCCCCGCGTCAGCCGACGACCGTGGCACCGTTCCCGGACGCGGAACATTGGGTGCGACCGGACGGTTGTTTGCGCTAGGCGCCTCGGCCCTAGGCGCAGTTCCCTGTTCCTCGAGTTGCGGGTTGGCAGGCCGTCCCGGCGTTTCTGGACGAACGTTCGTCGCAGGTTGCCTCTCCTGGAAACCAGCTCGCGGGGCCGGCATCCGAGTGCCAACCACAGGCCGGTTAATTACTGCGGCTGGTGGTCTTGCGGTGGCTGGGCGTCCGGCGCCCAGAACAGCCGCACGCGAGGGTTGGGCGGCGATGCTATGGACGACAGGCGCTTCCGCCAGTTGCCTGGCATCTACTTTCACTATTCCTTGCGCGACCGGGCGGGCATTCACAAAGGTATCGTGTGAAACCACGGTCACCCCGTTGGCCACGTGTTGGTTCACATAGACGCGGCTCACGTTGGCATTGTTGTAGACGTTGTTTACCTGCGTAACATTGATCCTCGTATTGGTGATGTTCACATTATTTACATAGACACGGCTGGTGCGGTACCAGGGCACAAACACTTCACGCGGCCCCAGGGGGAACCAGCCCACTGGGCCGATGCCAACCCCGACACCAAAACCACCGCCGCCCACGAAAGCAACCAAGGCGGGCGCGTAGACGGGTCGCGCGAGCACTGGGCCGGGCACCCAGCCCCATCCCCCGCCGATAAAGGCCCAGCGTCCATAATGGAAGGGAGCGAAGCCCCAAGGCTCATTTTCCACCCAGGTCCAGCCCCAGGGTGCGACCCAGACCCAATGGCCGAAATGGTAAGGGACCCATCCCGGGGCAACACCGACGGGCGTCCATACTGGACCATAGTCGGCAGCGTAATTCCAGTGGCCATATTCATCGAGGTCCTCAGCCCCCGTCATTTCCGGAGAAATATAGTTCGATGATTCGGCGCCGTCTTCGTGCTGGTCACGATTGAAAGCGAAATTGTCAAAGTCATCATTGCCGGGGACTTGTCCGATCTCATGATCCAGTTTATCGGTGCCGGCGAAGATTGAGCGCTGGCCGGCGATCACCACGAAAGAATCTCCACCGCCGGTCACTTCACCGCGGCCTTTCCAAACCGTGACATCGGTTTCGTCACCGGTGGCATTTACGTCGATGCGATACTCGCCTGTGCGCTGCACCTGGAAAGCAGAATTCGGGGTATCGATTTCGAAGCGGTCTTCGTCATCTAGATGGCGCACGCGAAAGACGATGGAACCCTGGGAAAGCCGCAGTTGCGTAGTGTGGTCATCAAGATCGAGAAAGGTGATGCTGGTTTCAGAATCCATCCGCACTGAAGTCGAGCCCATTTGGAACTCGGCGCGGGAATCCTTGTCCGCCCACAAATTATCGCCGTTAGAGAGGGGACGATTCTGAACGACGTCTACCCAGTCTCCCTGGCCGCCGGGCTGAAACGAGACGGAGCCGTTGGAATAACTCAATCGGGCGACACGGCCCGGCGGATCCTGCGCCGGAGATGCATCTGGCGGTTGAGACGATTGGTCGGGTTGTGCCACCGTTTGATCCTGCGGCGGCGCCTGATCCGATTGGGCGGGCATTTGGTCTTGCGGCGCTCCAGTTTGGTCCTGTGGCGCTGATTGATCCTGAGCCAATGCTCGCTGCATGATTGGCAGCATTAGAATTCCGGTTAAAACTGCGGTAATCAGTAAGATTCGTGGCGTCTTCATTGGTTTATTCCTCAATTTGCGGTCTCCTGCGACCGCCCATTCTTCTCAAAAAACCTCTCGAAGGATTAAACACTTTTGGGGGCAAGAAGTTCTACGTAGACGAAACCAACATAACAACTCTAAACCACAGAAAAGAAATGCCAGCGCCCACTTTTGGGCGCTGGCATCTGATTTAGCAATACGGCGATTTAAGCCACTGGTTGCTCGCTGAGAACTTTTTCGCGTTCCTCAGCGTCCTGTTTCCGCTCGCGCGGTGTAGAAGGCAGCGCCAGGCGCAGGACTTCGTCGATGGTTTTGACATAGTGAATATCGATGTTTTCCAATTGTTCCGGCGTCAGATCTTCGACCACGTTCATGCGATTCTCCGCCGGCAAGATGACATCGTGGACACCCGCACGCTTGGCAGCGAGGACCTTTTCTTTCACCCCGCCGATGGGCAGAACGTTACCGCTGAGTGTGATTTCTCCGGTCATGGCGGTGAGCGGACGCACCGGTCGATTGGTCAACAACGAGACCAGTGCGGTAGTCATGGTGACGCCAGCCGAGGGACCGTCTTTGGGGATCGCGCCCGCGGGCACGTGGATGTGGATATCGTGCTCGGCAAAGAAATCCTCCGATATCCCCAACTGCAATGCGTTGGAGCGTACCCAGGTAAGTGCTGCCTGCATCGACTCCTGCATGACCTGGCCGATTTGGCCGGTCATAGTGAAGCCGCCCTTACCCTTCATCACGTTAGCTTCAATGAACAGGATGTCGCCGCCAGACGGGGTCCAAGCCAGGCCAACCACCACCCCGGCACGTTCGGTACGTTCGGCGATCTCGCCTTCGACGCGGATCTTTATGCCACCCAGGAACTCCTGCACGATCTCCGGAGTCACTACTAACTTCTCCGTTTTACCTTCCGCCAGACGACGAGCCTGCTTGCGGCAGATGGTGCCAATGGTGCGTTCCAAATTGCGAACGCCGGCTTCGCGAGTGTAGTGACGGATGACATAGCGGACAGCTTCTTCGGGAAACTCAATTTGCTCGGCAGTGATCCCGTTCTCTTCGATTTGCCGCGGGATTAAGTACTGGAATGCGATGTGTACTTTCTCTTCCTCGGTGTAACCCTGGAGTTCGATGATCTCCATGCGGTCCCGCAGCGGCTCGGAGATGGGATCGAGCATGTTGGCGGTGGTAATGAACAATACCTTGGAGAGGTCGAAAGGAACGTCCAAGTAATTGTCCCGGAAAGTCACGTTCTGCTCAGGATCAAGGGCCTCCAGCAAGGCAGAACTGGGATCGCCGCGAAAATCGCGACCGACCTTGTCGATCTCGTCGAGCATGAAAACTGGATCTTTGGTTTCGGCGCGACGAATTCCCTGGATGATCTGACCCGGCAGAGCACCGATGTAAGTGCGGCGATGGCCCCGAATCTCAGCTTCGTCGTGCACGCCACCCAGAGAGATGCGGACAAACTTCCGCCCCAAAGCCCGGGCAATGGACTTGCCCAGCGAAGTCTTGCCAACTCCAGGAGGACCAACGAAGCAAAGGATCGGGCCCTTCATAGTGGGCTTTAATCGGCGGACCGAAAGGTAATCCAAGATGCGGTCTTTGACGCGCTTCAAATCGTAGTGATCGGCGTCCAAGACTTCCTTGGCTTTGATGATGTCCACGTCACCGCCCGAAGTCTTCGCCCAGGGAAGCACGGCAAGCCACTCGATGTAGTTGCGGGTCACACCATAATCGGCGGCCATGGGCGACATGCGAGTGAGCCTCCCCAATTCTTTGAGCGCCTCTTTCTTGACCTCATCCGGCATTCCAGCGGATTCGATCTTCTGCCGCAGTTCCTCGGTGTCACGCTGGCCTTCGTCCTGTTCTCCAAGTTCCTTCTGGATGGCCTTCATCTGCTCGCGCAGGTAGTACTCACGCTGGGTCTGCTGCACCCGGTCCTGGACTTCTGACTGAATCTTGTTGCGAAGTTGCTGAACTTCCAGTTCCTTGGCCAGATGCTGGTTGATCTTTTCCAGACGCACGCGGACGTCGGTGGTTTCGAGCGCGTCCTGCTTATCGGCGGTAGAGAGCGAGGGCAGCGACGAAGCGATGAAATCCACCAGGCGGCCAGGCTCATCGATATTCATGGCTACGGTGGAAAGTTCATCGGACAGGGTCGGTGAGCCGGCGACGATCTGCTGAAACAGAGTTAGAACGTTGCGCTGCAAAGCCTCAACTTCAGAGCTTTTAGGCGGAATCGCCTCAGGGACCGTCTCGATCTGGGCAAGCATGAAAGGCGCCAGCTGAGCAAACTGGCCCAACCTGACCCGTTCCAGACCTTCGGCGAAGACGAAAAGGCTCTGGTTGGGCATTTTGACCACCTTATGGACGATGGCCAGAGTACCGACGGTGTACAAATCGGCGGGCTGAGGACTATCAACTCGCGCCTCGCGTTGAGCGACCACCACAATCGTCTTATCTTCGCCAAGTGAATTGATGAGCTGTACGGAGCTTTCCCGGCCCACGGTCAAAGGCAAGACGGCGTGGGGGAAAAGAACCGTATCTCTTACAGGCAGAATGGGAAGCGCCCGTTCCTGCTCCGTTTTGGCGGTATCTTCTTTAACGCTGCGCTCCGGGCGCGATGGCTGTGTCATATTTCACCTTGAGTGTAACGTGCTCAAGTTTGGATGAGACAAGTGCCCCAAAAGATGCAATCGGCTCTTTTGGGTAAATTCGTGAGAGCGGACTGAGTTTAAACCTTCTTACTCGGCTTTGCATCCATCCGAAGGTACCGGGTACAACGTGCTAGAAACAGCACGTTCGAATTTCCCTTGCCAGGCTATGCGACCGGGTAAATCCCCAGCACTTTGACTAAGTCAGCCACTTCTGCAAGATCCCGGATGTCGTTGCGCGACACTTGTTCATTGCCGCAACAGCCTCTCCCTGGATAGCGACTCTCACTTGCGCAACCTAGCTGCCTGAGGCGGTCGAATGCAAATCTTTTTCCAGAACAAGTGCGTCCACTCCATTCGAATAATAGCGTGGGATTGTCTTCACCACGCTATATCGATGCCGCTTGTAGAATGCGAGCGCGCCCGCATTGTCCACGGCGGTTTCAAGGACCACAGTATGACAGGGAATCTGGCGTAGGCGATCTTCGGCCTCAGCCAGCAGCTTCGAGCCGAGACCGCCGCGGCGGTTATCCGGCAGCACGTCAATCGTGATGATGTGACCCACGCCGCGGCGGCTGGCTTCGGCGACGATGAAGCCGGCGACGACCTCGTTTTTGGCAGTCGGTTCGGCGACAACGGTGAACGATCCGCGGCGCTGGATATAAGCCGCCAGTTCCCTCCTCGGGTAAGCGATGCCGGGAGCAAAGCACTTCTGGTCAATGCTCCACAGGACGTCGAAATCCTCAGCCCGAAACTCTCGCAAGGAAAAATCCACCCGGTGATTCTATCCGGAAGCGCCGGGCTGGTGGGCTTGATGTATGCAGGAGAAGGGGTTAGAAGCCGTAAAAAAACATCCACGAAACTGTTGCGTGAGGCGCACCCCAAGACGTACCATTCGCATCTGAGAAAGCTGTGGAACGCTTGTTTCTTATCTCCGTGGGATTGCTGGTTGGTCTGGCTGGGCTTTGGTATTTCTGCTTTGCTGGGTACAACCGCCGCCGGGGGATCCTCGCCCTGCGCAAGATCGAAGTGGCGTGCTCCCACCGTGCCCGAATCGTGGACACCCACTGGGCTGGAGCGTCGCGGCTCCAGGCACATTTACGTTTTGCCGCTCACTGGTTTGAAAATGCCCAAGTCACCATACGCTTGCTGCCGCGTCCTTTGCCAGTGCTTTGGTTGCTGAGCAGTTGGCACAAGCAAAGAGAGACAGTGACGTTTGAGGCTGACCTGGATAATGCGCCGGGGGTTCACCTGGATGTGTTCCGTCATCACTGGCTAAGCAATGGCGATCGCCAGATGATCCGAAGTTCCCGCGACTGGACATTGACGCGTTCGCAACCGGTGGTGCTCACCACCTCCAATCAATGGCAAAAGGAACTTCCCCCGATCGTGAATACCCTTATGACCTCTCGTGGACACAGCCTGTTGAAAGTTCGTCTGCGCCCCGATTCGCCCCACATCGCCGCCACCATGGATTTGGACACTTTATCGGGCGAGGAAGCCGCTGCCGGTTTTTTGAGCGTGTTGCGGGAATTGGCAACTGGGGCATCACGCTCGCGACAGTAAGCAAGACTTCCACACCTGATTCCGATGCAATCAATTTAAGAACTGACGTCGGGGCTTTCCGTTGCTGAGGGAAGCTTCAGTCGCCTCCACGGTTCTCCACGCACAATCGATAAACTGCACCTTCAGAAGGGCGTCTTGGGGGCGAGCTTCGGCGACGGTGTTGGCGCTGCGGCGCAACCGAAGGACGCGAGCGACGGCGCGATCGACCACGCGAGAGAGAGCGGCGGCGTAATCGTTGCCACGATTTTCGCGCAAACCGCGTTTCGCCTTCTCCGGGGAAAACCAGGTGGGATCGCGGTCAAACTCCTGCGGCGCTTCCCGCCGCGTCACCTCGCAAAGATGGGCAATGACGGTCTGTTTCTTCGAGGCTGCGGATTTTCCGGAAGCGCCCGGCTTACGGCGAACGTAGCTGGCAAACGAGGCTTCCTCAATACGGCCGTGAACCCCGGCTTCTTCGAAAGCCTCGAGAGCAGCAGCCTGGGCGTGAGTCAATCCAGGTTCGGCGCTGCCTTTGGGGAAAGTCCAGCGTCGATTGCCGCGTGTCCTCACCAGAAGAAATTCGATGTCAGCGCCGCGGAGGCGGTAGCAGACAGCGGCTACTTGTTGCCCTCCCCGCAGGCTGCGAAGCTGCGATAACCGAACGAATTTTGTGGAAGATCGTGCGACCGTGCTCATAGCTGTAGAGTGCACGATGCGGACGGGGTGTGGGTAGAGTCAAGGTTGGTTCGTGAGATCCGTGAGTGCTTGCGGAATCCTCTTACATACTTGCGCAGCTTGGAATATGGAGACACTATTTTGTTTCGACGGCCACGCTGTCAAAGGGGGATCCTTGGAAAACTTGTACTGCCTGCGCTGCAATCGGGAACTGGAAGCGGGACGCAAATCAGTGGCTATGTATATGTTTGCGCAGACGGTAGGAATCCGCCCCCGGCAGAAGTCGGCGGCGCAGCGGATTTGTTTCTGCCCGCAGTGCTCGGTCTCCCTCGCCATGGGGCCGCCACCGGAAGGCGCATTGAATGTTGCAGCGTGGAACATGATCCGCGAGCTCGTAGGCTCGGACCCGGCGCTCAATCAGGCGGCGTGGGAAAATCTTAGAGGATTGGTGGGCTTGCTGCCCGCAACGGGAACCGACGGCGCCCCGCGACGGGCGAGCGGCGAAGGATACTTTGAGTTCTAACCCGTTTTTTCTTATTCCGCAGGGTCCGGCATGAAACGATATCCCACGCCCCTGACGGTGAGCAAATGGGTGGGGACTGCGGGGTCGTTTTCGATGTAGCGGCGCAAGCGCACAATAAAATTATCGATGGCGCGAGTGTCAGTGTCTTCGTGCAATCCCCACACCTCTTCCAGAATTGACTTGCGAGAGACCACGCGACCGCTGTTGCGCACCAGGTGACGCAAAAGTTCAGCTTCCATCAGAGTGAGTTGGATGGTGTTCCCTTTGACCCGCAACTCTAGTGTCCGAAAGTCCAGTATCCGGCCGTCGAAAGCAAAGATGTCGTCTTGCGGCACGTTAGCAGCAGACGGTGAGTTCGCTGGCTCGGAGCTCTGGCCCATGCGGGACCATTCGCGGCGACGCAGTAGTCCCTGTAGGCGGACCAACAGAATGGGCAGCTCAAAGGGCTTAGGAAGATAGTCGTCGGCCCCCGACGCAAAGCCTTTGAGCACATCTTCGGGACGTCCACGCGCGGTCAGCATAAGTACCGGAACATAGTTCTTGGCGGCGCGCAGCTCGGCTGCGACGGTAAAACCATCCTTGCCGGGAAGCATTACGTCCAGCACCACGGCGTCGAAGGCGCCGTGCTTGCCCTTCTTTCCATCACCAGAAGATCCCAAGAGACAATCAAGAGCAGTCTCGCCGTCGCCTGCAACTTCCACAGAATGACCTTCCGCTTCCAGATTGAAGCGCAGCCCGTTCGCGAGGTGGGCTTCGTCTTCGACGATGAGGACATGGCTCACGCCAGTTTCTCCGGAGCCACGCTCCGCGGTAATTCCAAGGTGACGGTGGTGCCGTGGCCTTCGCCCTCACTCTGCGCAAACACCCGGCCGCCATGCTTCTTGGCAATAGCGCGGACGATGAACAGACCCAGGCCGGTCCCTTTCACGCGCGACGACGAGCGATTCTGCACGCGATAAAAGCGTTTGAAAACCCGCTTCAGCTCGGCCGGTGGGATGCCCATGCCGTGATCGTGGACGCTCAGGGCAACCCGCTTTTCATCGGGCGCGTCGAGTCGAACCGAAATGTCCACCTGGTCGCCGGAATATTTAATGGCATTGTCGAGCACGTTGGAGACAGCAGTGCGAAGGTCTTCGGGATCACCATTCACGGTCGCGCCGGCTCCATTGACTGCGGGTTCGAAGCGCAGGGCTTCGGGTTTAAGATGACGCCCGTTGCGGGCGATCTGGACACATTCCTGCACCAGACCGGCGAAGTCGACCGGAACCCGCCCGCGCGAGCCGCGCTTGTGGCCCATCATTCCTGCCTTCAAGACCTGCTCCACGGTGGTCAGCAGGCGATCGGAATCGTCGAGCATAAGGCGGTAGAACTCGCGGCGCTGGGCTTCGTCCACGTCGCGGTGTTGCAGGGTCTGTAAGTAAAGGCGAATGGAGGCGATGGGCGTCTTCAGTTCGTGCGTAACGGCATTGATAAAACTGTCGTGCTGCTCATTACGGCGAATCTCACGCAGTAGGAAAATCGTGTTGAGAACCAGACCCGCGGTAATGGCGCCGAAGAAGATAAATCCCAGGAGGACTTTGATATCGAGGCGCCAGTTATCGAGACGCCAGTTCAGGATGATCCAACCGGAACCAACGGCGACGGCAATGGCCGCCAGGCTCACACCCAGGACGAGGAATGTAACGGTAGCTTTGCGCCTGCTGGTGATGCGCATATAGCAGGATTCTAGCGCGTTACGAGGAGATTCGCGGAAAGACGGTCACATCGGTGCCACCAGCAATACTATTGCAGCGATGACAGCTTAGTCCGCAGAAGCCGCCGAGGAGGACGGAGCCGTCAAATGCAAACTGGTGATCGAAGACGCCACTGGCGGTAGAGCGGGAAGATTGGACATCTTCACCCGGTACACATGCCGCGCCAGGCCAAGCTTCTTCAGCGCCCAAATGCCGTACCAGTTCATGTCAATTTCATACCATCGCAAGCCGTGCTGGGCGGAAACCGGATGGGCGTGATGGTTGTTATGCCACCCTTCGCCAAAGGTGAGAAGCGCCACCCACCAACTGTTGGTGGAAAGGTCCTTGGTGATGAAGCGGCGCGTACCCCAGCTATGAGTTGCGGAGTTCACCAGCCAGGTAGAGTGCAGCCCGACCACGGTGCGTAGGAAGATGCCCCACAACAAGAACGGAAGGCCTCCAATGGCCAGCAGCGCCAATCCCAGCACGGTCATGGGAACATAGTGATATTTCGTGAGCCAGACGTGGTACTTATCCTTGGCTAAATCAGGGACGTAGCGGGCCAGCGTAGTGGTGTCATGGTGCATCGACTTGCCGGTAAGAATCCAGCCCATGTGCGCCCACCACTTGCCGTCAATTGGTGAATGGGGGTCGCCTTCTTCGTCGGAAAACTGGTGATGAATACGGTGCGTTGCAACCCAGAAAATCGGACCGCCTTCAAGCGCCAACGTGGCGCAGGTCGTCAGGAAATATTCCACCCATTTCGGGGTCTTGTAGCCGCGGTGAGTCAGCAGCCTATGGTAGGCCATGCCGATGCCGAGACTCCCCGAAACCCACCATAGAAACATGGCGAGGAACAGGGCTTTCCAGGTGAAGAAAAACAGGGCCGCAATGGCTCCCACATGAAACAGGCCCATAAAGATTGCGGTTACCCAGTTGATTTCATCGTCGGCGGCGGCTTTGCGATTGAGGACTTCGAGTTCCATGGCGCGTTCCCCGGTTGCAGCTGGATTCTAGATTTAAGGTATCAAGAGGTGGGAATCTTCAGTGTAATAGTTCTGTAATATTGGGGTTACGAGAGGTCAAGCCCGTCAGGCCGCTGTCCCCTTGACCTCGATTCCCGCCCACTTTTCGAGCAGGGTGATAGTAGCGGCATAGTCCAGGTTTTCGTGTCCGTCTTCGGTGGCCATCTCGTAAATCTCTTCCACGGTTTCCAGGGCGGGCAGCTTGACGCGGGCTTCTTTGGCGGCTTCGAGGGCCAGGCGAATATCCTTGCGCATCAGCCGCAGTGGGAAATTGGCGGAGAAATCTCGTTTCAGGACGAACGGCGCTTTGTAGTCCACGACTCCAGAACGAACCATGGATGCTTCAATCAGAGGCAACATGGTTTCGGCGGGCACGCCGAGTTTGGTGGCCAGGGTCAAGGCTTCGGCGAAGCCCTCGTAGATGACCGCGATTTGCAGATTCATGGCCAGCTTGGCGGCCTCGCCCTTGCCGGTTTCACCCATGCGGAAAATCTTCTTGCCGGTGGCGGCGAACAGAGGCTTCAGTTTGTCGATTGTCGCTTCTGCACCCCCAACGATGAAAATCAGCGTGCCACTCTCGGCGCCGACTTTGGATCCCGTGACGGGCGCGTCCACGTACTGAACACCCTTTGCGCCTACGCGCTCGGCGAACCGGCGCGTAGCAGTGGGCGAGATGGTGCTGGAATCGACGATGATTTGTCCGTCGGTCAGCGATTCGTGCACACCTTGAGGGCCGAACAGAACGCTTTCGACGGCCTTGGTGTCAGCCACGCACAGCCAGATTACTTCGGCATCGCGAGCGGCTTCGGCGGGCGAGGCGGCGGTTTTGGCGCCTTCGACATCGTTCCCTGGCGTGCGGTTCCATACGGTGACGTCGTGACCAGCCTTCGCCAGATTAGACGCCATCGGACGTCCCATGATTCCCAAGCCTAAGAATGCAATCCGCATATACACTCCCTGAAATATGAAAACACCGGAACAAGAATTAGAACTGACGGGGATGGAACGGTCAAGCAATCTACGCAAGATTTGTTATGAACGGAGATAGCCATGCCCAGGAAGGGCAGATATGGCTGCGGGCATCGAAGATCAGGTGAGAGTAATGGAAGAAGGTATCACGCAGTTCTTCTAGACGACCGTCGCGAATCAAGACCGCTACTGCCTTGCCTCCGCCCGCTGCCCCGAGACAAAGTCCTCCATCACCGCCTTGCGCATCAGATCTGGCGGAAGCAAGCCTTGCGCAAGAATGAAATCGTGGAACTTCTTTTGGTTGAACTTTGCACCCATCGCCGCTTCAGTATCTTTCCGCAATGCCAGGAGTTTGGTAAAGCCGTAGTAGTAGCTGTTCGCCTGACCGGGGGCACGATAGGTGTAGCGCTCCACCTCCTCCTCCGCAAACGCCGGTGACTGCACCACATCCTGCTCGAGCACGCGCTTGGCATCGGCAGGCTGAATCTTGCCAGCCTGCAACTCCGGATCGAGGAACGCACGTGCCGCCCGCAACAACCGGTAGTCGAGCGAGACCAACTGCCCCTCCAGCGGCATGTATGGCCGGACTATATATTCCGAATACAATCCCCAACCCTCAACATTGGTGCTGTTGAAGGCGTAGTGAACGCGGGCGATCGAAACTCCTTTCTCGAGCATCGAGTCGAATTGGAGTTCGTGTCCGGGCCGGGCCTCGTGCGCCGTGAGCGTCCAGGCGGCCGCGTCGAAGGTGAAATCGTCATACTTCTGGGATGCGCTTTGGCCGGGCCCGGCCGGGATGTTCAATGGCAGAACGAACTCACCCTTCTGGCCGGTGTTGTGCAGAAACGGCGGCGGTACCATGTGCGGGGCAGGCTGCTGCGCGGTCTCAGCCGCGCTTGCGATACGAATGCGTGCGGGACGGTCCGGCAAGGTTACCAGCCCCTGCACGGTGATGATCGTCTCGATCTGCTTAAGCCGCTCCTGGTAAAACGGTAGAATGGCATCGCCCACCAGTTGCTGCTTCTTCAATTCGCGGATCACATCGCGATAGTCGCTGGACGGCAGCTTGCGCTCTTTCGCAATCTGCGCGGCGATCGGCTTCATCTCCTCCTGAATCTCGGTGAATCCCTGGTGGGCCAATTCGGCCATTTGAGCGGGCGGAATGTCGAGGCCGTACTGCTCCAGCGCCAGCGCGTATTCTTCCGGTTGCAGGCGGAAATCGGTGCGCGCTTTGGGCAGCACAGTCACCTTGGTCCACGCATCGTAGTCGGTCAACTGGGATTTCAGCTTGGCATAGGGTTCCTCCCACCCGCTTAGGTGATATTTCTTACAGAGCGTGGCGATATCGTCGAGATAGTTGGAATCGCGCGCCAGTTCCGTGTCAATCTCCACCTTCACCGGATACACGATTCCGGGCTTCGCCGCCTGCTCCAGCACACGCTGTTTCAGAATCTCGGTGATTGGTATGTAGCCGGGATCAAGGCCGGCGTACTTGCGAAGACGCGCCACCGCCGATGGCCGCCGTTCAGCGGGCGTTTGGTCATCGAGTAACGATCTGATCCCGCTATATACCCGACTGCTCGCGTTCAGGAACGGCACATTGTGGGCGCGGTCATAGTCCTGTTGGCGGAATCCAAGCTCCACGCTGCGAATGATGATCGCCAGGTCCTGGGCGACTTCTTTCTGTTTCTCCTGCGTCAGCGCGTACTTGAGTTTAGCGACCACCTCTTCGGTTTCCTTGCGCTGCTGGTCCTCGTCGGCCAGGGTGGGCTGCGCGACCAGCGCGTCGTACTGACTCAAGCCCTGGCGCGTACCCTGCTCGGGATGGTGTTTCATCTCGACATTCAACACTCGGTTCGTATAGCTATTGCTGACCTCGATCCAACTGCTGTCGGCGGCGTGTACTAGTTGAAGTGTCATAAGAACCAGAATCGACGAGCTCAAGAGAAAAATCGCTCTGCGCATTCATGCCTCCCTGCAAACCAAGAAATTAGTAGAGCACGCTCATCAGCAGAACCGCAATTCGAGCGGAAACTGAGAAGGCTAGTCAGCTTAGTAAGCCAGCAGAATTCGCAGGTCTCGCAGGTTGTTCCCCGTAGGGCCGGTCACGATGGCATCGCCGAGGGCGTCGAAAAACGGGTTGGCATTGAAATTTGAAAGATAAGTGTCCGCGTTCAAACCGCGGGCACGAGCACGGTCAAGCGTAGTACCGTCCACGATTGCACCGGCAGCGGAACTGTTGCCGTCGATGCCGTCCGTACCGCCACTTAGCACGGTAATGTTTTCGCCGGCAATCTTTTGCGCACAGGCCAGCGCAAACTGCTGATTGCGTCCGCCGATTCCGCTATCTGTAACCTTGACGGTGATCTCGCCGCCAGAAATCAGGCAGACCCGTTCGGAGTGCTTCCGCAATTCACGTACTCGGGTTAACAGATAGTCGGCGGCGCGCGCGTAGTCCCAGTCGTCGCAACTGTTGTCCACCTCCACTTCGAAACTTTGCCGTTCCGCTTCAGCCTTAGCCGCCTCAATTAGCGTCGCGTTCGACAACACCGCCCACCAGCGGCTGCGATGGAAGATAGGATCGTCAGATTTGGGGGTTTCGTCCAAAGCATGGCGTTGGAAGAGTTCACGAACGGATGCGGGGAATTGTGTCAGCAGCCCGTGCTTTGCGGCAATGCGTTCGCAGTCTTCAATCGAGGTGGAATCGGGCATGGTGGGACCGGAGGCAAGGGCATCGGGCTCATTGTCAGGAACATCAGACACCAAAATCGAAACTTGCTGCGCGGGATGAGCGGCAAGGGCCAGGCGGCCGCCCTTTATGGCCGACAAATGCTTGCGGATAGCGTTGATCTCCGTAATCGACGCCCCGGAATGGACCAGGGCTCGGTAAGTCGCGATCAGATCTTCCAGCGAGATTTCGTCATCAATGGGCTTTTCGGCAATGGAAGAACCACCGCCGCTGAGCAGGAAGATCACTAGCGACGACGCATCCTGGACGTCGAGAGACTTAAGCATGGCTTCGGCGGCCCGGATCGATTCCTGGTTGGGTGTCGGATGGCCTCCAAGAAAATAGCGAAAGCCGCGAATCTGCGAAGCCGGAGCGACAGAACTGGCAACGATCCCTTCAAAGCGCTCACCTGCCTGCATCTCTAGCGCATTCACCATGGTGTGCGCAGCCTTGCCCAGCGAAACGACGAACACCCGATGGTAGGAATGAAGATCATACAGATCTTCACAAACGCGTAGGACGCCCCGCTCGCAAACCACATCCCGCGCGAAAGCGCGGTCAATGCTGGCGTAAGTCAGGGCATGTTCGAAGAGATGGCGTGCGGTGACGCGCATTTCGATGGCCTGCTTCTCGGAGTTCACGGGGAAGATTATAGAGGGTGACGAGAAGAGCTTTCAGCTATCAGCTCTCAGTCTGCTGACCTTTCCTTTGCGATCTTCGCGATCTCTTCGCGTCCTTTGCGGTAAGGTTCGAACCGAGAACGATGTCCTCGATCAGGTCGCAACCACTTCCCTCACCCACGCTTCAATCGTCTCCCGCAGCTCTTTCAAGCGGCCCTCGAAGAAGTGGTCCGCAGCCTCGATCAACACAAGTTTCTTTGGCTCGGGCAGTGATTGCGCCAATTGCTCGAGACTCGACCTCGGGCCAAACTGGTCGCGGGTACCACTCACCAACAACTTTGGCTTGTTGCAGGTTCGAAGAAAATCCAAGTCGTAGCTGCGGTCGTCGGTGGGAAGTAGCGGAAGCCCCAGACCGATGACCGAATCCACGCGTGGATCGGGACAAGCTGCGCGTAAGCCAATGGCTGCGCCAAACGAGAATCCGGCGAACATTATTGGCAGATGGAACTCGGCGTCCAGCCAGTCCAGAGCGGCGCGAACGTCGTCCACTTCACCGAGGCCGTTATCGTGTGAACCCAGGCTCATTCCCACACTTCGAAAATTGAACCGCAACACCGGAAAACCGAAACTATTCAACGCTTTCATGGTGTGAAAGACGACCTTATTGTGAAACGCCCCCCCGTACAGAGGATGGGGATGACAGACCAGCACGGAGTGAGACGCGTCCTCAATGCCCTGATTGAGCAGGGCTTCGAGACGGCCTACGGGGCCGTCGATAAAGAAGGAACGGATTGCGGCATTGGGTGGTAAAGACACTCACATGAAATTATCAGAAGCTTGGGCAACTCGCTCGGCTGGGATCCTTCGACTTCTTTCAGGCAGGCTTACGAGGTGCACGTCCCACACGGCCCGAGGTAGGTTATTCTTTCGTGCATGGACGTAGTTGCGCTTACTCGTCAATTGGTCGATGTCGAATCCACCACGGGGAGTGAAGGTCGCGTCGCGGATTTTCTTAACCGCGAACTCAGCCGGCTTGGTTACCGCGCCAGCAAGATGCCGGTCGAAGGCGAGCGCTCGAATGTGTTCGTGACTTCTCCCCAACAAGCGCGGCCAGAGGTTGTGTTCTCCACGCACATGGACACAGTTCCACCGTTCATTCCGTCATCGGAAGATACCGCGAGAATTTACGGGCGTGGGGCTTGCGATGCGAAGGGGATTATTGCTGCCCAGATCGCAGCTGCGGAACGGCTTCGACAGGAAGGAATTTACGTCGGGCTGCTGTTTGTCGTGGGTGAAGAAAAAGACAGCCTGGGAGCAAAAGTTGCGAATCAGCAGTCGCCGGGATGCAAATTTCTAGTGAACGGCGAGCCGACAGAAAACAGGATGGCGTCGGCATCAAAGGGAACTTTGCGAGTGGAAATCAATGCTACCGGGCGTATGGCGCACTCGGCTTATCCCGAACTGGGCGAATCCGCGATTGACAAGCTTCTGGAAGCCTTGAATCGGCTGAAGGCGATTAAGTTGCCGTCTGTTGAGGGCATTGGGCCGTCCACAGTGAACATTGGAGTAATCGAAGGCGGACGAGCTCCCAATGTGATTCCTGACAAAGCGCGGGCGCAACTGCTCTATCGGCTGGTCGGGCCGTCGGATAAACTACGCGAAGAAATTGTGCGAAGCGTGGCAGGTCTGGCCACTGCGGAGTTCGTTCTGGAGATTCCGTTCACCCGCCTCCGCACGTTGGACGGTTTGCCGACCATGGTCGCAGCGTTCACCACCGACATTCCCTGGCTAAGCAATTGGGGTGAACCGTTGTTGGTGGGGCCCGGATCGATCCATGTGGCGCATACCGAGGATGAGTATATTGAGAAGAGGCAACTCATTGAAGCTATTGATATTTATTGCGACATTGCCAGACAACTGATTCGCAGTTGACAAAGCAACCATGTAGCACGAATAATAGTGCTGCACGTATAATGGTGCTGTTGTGAAATCCAACATTACACTTAAGCTTGAAACCACCTTAATTCGTGAAGCCCGAATCTTGGCCGCTGAAGAAGGCACATCGATCAGCGCACTACTGGCCTCTCGCTTGGAAGAAATCGTGAATGAACGTAGAACCTACAATCGCGCGCGCAAACGTGCCCTGGCCAGATTGCGTGAGGGTCTCGACTTACGCTGGACGCCTCCCCGCTCGCGCGACGAACTCCACGAACGATGATGGAAAAGTACTTCGTCGATACCAACATCCTGGTGTATGCACATGACCGCTCGGCCGGTTTGAAGCACGAACGTGCACGCCAACTTGTGGAGCGCCTCTGGACCACCGGACAAGGCGTCTTGAGCACACAAGTTTTGCAGGAACTTTGCATTAACCTCCGCCGAAAGGTTACGCCGCCCCTTTCCGTGGATGCGATCCGTGCGCTGATCCAGGACTATCTGAGTTGGGAGATCGTGGTGAACGTGTCAGGATCTGTTCTTGACGCGCTGGATATCGAGGTCCGCTACGAGACTTCTTTCTGGGACGCCCTAATTCTGCAAGCGGCGGAAGCCTCCGGCGCCGCAATTCTATACTCCGAGGATTTGGCAGATGGACAGAGATACGGCCCAGTTCAAGTGATTAACCCGTTGACGTAACCCCAGTTGCCAGCTCATAGTTCCCAGTTCTCAGTTCAGCGGAACAGTTACACTTGAACCATGACCACCTCCACCCTCAACTCCCTTTCCAAAGCATCTTCGGCCTACCTGCGCTCGGCGATGCACCAGCCCGTCCAGTGGCGGGAGTGGGGTGAGGAAGCGTTTGCCGTGGCGCAGCGCGAGAACAAACCCATCCTGCTGGATATTGGCGCGGTGTGGTGCCACTGGTGCCATGTGATGGACCGTGAGTCGTACGACAGTCCGGAGATCGCGCAGATCGTGAACGAGCGCTTCGTGGCGGTGAAGGTGGACCGCGACGAGCGGCCTGACATTGACAGCCGCTATCAGGTGGCGGTGAGTTCCATCAGCGGGCAGGGGGGATGGCCGCTGACCGCGTTCCTTACCCCCGAGGGCAAGCCCTTCTATGGGGGGACCTACTTCCCTCCTGACGATTCTTATGGCCGCCCCAGTTTCAAGCGCGTGCTGCTTTCCATCGCGAACGCATATCACGAAAAAAATGGGGACGTGATGGAGCAAGCGAAAATGGTAGAGAGCGCGATCTCGCAGGCGGAGTCATTCTCCGGGAAAGGTGGCGACTTTTCCCCGGCGGTGATTGATGCCATTGTGAAATCGGCATTGGGGATGTTTGATCCGCAGAATGGCGGCTTTGGCAGCGCCCCCAAATTTCCTCATCCCGCAGCACTCGATCTGCTGATCGACCAGTACGCACGAACGGGCGATCAAGAATTGCGGAATGTATTTGTCAGCACACTGGAGAAGATGGCGCGAGGCGGTGTGTATGACCAACTGGCAGGTGGCTTTCACCGGTATTCAGTCGATGAACACTGGGGGGTGCCCCACTTCGAAAAGATGTGTTACGACAACTCCGAACTGCTGAAGAATTACGTGCACGCGTATCAAGCCACTGGTTCGAGGATCTTTGCTGAGGTGGCGCGCGACATCATCCGCTGGATGGACGAGTGGCTGAGTGACCGCGAGCGCGGCGGCTTCTATGCTTCCCAGGATGCTGACCTCTCAATGGACGACGACGGCGATTACTTCACCTGGACTCTGGCGGAAACGCGGGCCGCGCTTACCGAAGAGGAAGCCAGCGTCGCCTGCCTCTACTACGACATCAACGAAATCGGCGAGATGCATCACAATCCGGCAAAGAATGTGCTGTACGTGCGAGTTTCAGTGGAGGAGATTGCCAAACGTCTAACCCTGCCGGTTTCGCAAGCCGAAAGCCTGCTGCAATCGGCAAAGCAGAAAATGTATGCCGCCCGGCTTAAGCGACCGACTCCTTATGTGGATAAGACTGTCTACGTGGGTTGGAACGCGCTTTGCGTGTCCGCGTATTTGGAGGCGGCGAAAGTCCTCATGCTGGAAGGAGCGCGGCATTTCGCCCTGCGCAGTCTGGATCGAATTTTAACCGAGGGATGGCATGGCGAGGGTGGCCTGCTGCACGTCCTAGCCTATTCGGACCCAGCCGCCGAAAGGCGTGACGTGCCCGCCGTGCTCGACGACTATGCGTTCACCGTGGTGGCTTGTCTGGACGCCTACGAATCAACCGCCGATTTGAGTTACTTCAACTTTGCGCGGCGGATTGCCAACGTAATGGTGGAAAACTTCTTCGATCCAGTATCGGGCGGTTTCTTTGACACTCCCAAACCAGGGGGGGATACGCAACCTTTAGGCGTGTTAGGAGCGCGCCGCAAGCCTTTTCAGGATTCGCCGACCCCGGCGGGTAACTCGGTGGCGGCCATCGCGCTGTTGCGGTTGTATGCCTATACAAACGACCAAGGATATTTCGATAAAGCCGAACAAACGATGGAAGTGCTGGCGGGCGTTGCGGGCCGGTATGGACTCTTCGCAGCCACCTACGGAATCGCCGGTGTGCATCTTACGCAGCCGCATACCCAAGTGGTAGTAGTCGGGGCGGGCGAGCTCGCGCAGCAACTCTATAGCTCCGCGGTGAAGCCTTTTTCAGTCAATAAGGCTGTGCTCCAGCTAAGGAGCGAACAAGTCGTGCCTCAGAACCTGCCGCCAGCCCTGGCGGAAACCATTCCACATTTGCCAATCATCAAGGATGGAAAAACTGGGGCCGTCATCTGCTCGGGATTTTCCTGCCAGCCGCCGATCTTTGATCCAGGAGAACTGGCTAAGAGGTTGCCAGACTTCCTCCATCGTCCGGACTAGGAATCAAAAAAAGAGGCTGACGATTCTAAATCGTCAGCCCGCGAAGTTTCAGCGCTGCACTGATTGCAGCGCGAACACTACATTCGCCACACTACCGGCAGTGTCCACCAGAACCCGGTGGGCAATACGCCGGCGGTGCTCCGTCCAATGACGAAGTCATGGCCGGAGTGGCAAGTGCTGTGCCTGCGCACAACAAACCTACCATCAGGAATACCATCCTGAGCGCACGTTTCATGGATTGTTTCTCCTTGTGCGGGTCCCCTGGGAGCGGAAACCCTAGATGGGAGGAAATTATACGCGCTCTGTCAAGTTCTATAAGGACATTCACTTAGTCGAGCCAGGTTCTACGGGGAGAGGGAAAGTCAACCCAGACTCCCTTCTCTTGTTTCGCATTGATTCTTTAGAGGGATAGCGCGACGGGGATGATTTTGCAGAGCAGCTTATAACCGCGGGTCAGTTTCCGATAGTGTACAAAATTGAGACGAACAGCCTTTGTATCACTTGCGCGGTGGTAAGTCGGGCGGAGGAATCGGCGGCGGAGTTTTATGCGCGGAAGACAGCTCCGAGAGCAGTTCCTTGGCGGAAACCGGTTGGCGATCGCTTTCCGTGCGGGAGAAAGCACGGTCCACCATTCCTTCAAACATCGGGATCAGCGAATCACCGGTGGCCGGGCGTTGTAAGTCGCCAAGACTCTGCTCCCAGCGTTGCGACATGAGAAGATTCGTAGCCGATTCGCGTGACGCAGCTTTGAATATCGCATAACCCAGCCAGGTGACAATCGCACAACAATAAGCAGCAGTGCTGAGAAAGCCTACCGTTGCGTTGTTTATCTGCCCACCGGAATAAAGGGCATTCCCCGCCAGTTCGATACTGGCGAAACCGCCGAACCCCAGGGCGATGCCAAAACTTTGCTGCCGCCAAGAGACTCCCAAGTACCTTGAGAACACGAGCAGGAAGAGAATCAAGCCGCATTGGATAACGCGCACGCAGCGTTGCACTGTGAGTACCGCCTGGCCCACAGGCGATTGCCCCGCGGGGCTTGCGGCCGCCACCACCAAGGCTACAAGAAACATGACCAACGCGGCCCATTTGAACAGCACGGTTCCCAGGTCACGAAGGGTGTGGTAGGGACGAAACACGTCCAGGAAAATCTCGTGAATGACCTTGAACCCGATGGCCAGGCTGATGATGGCTCCGATCCAATAGGCATAGAAATAAAGGTCGTAGTTGCCGGAGCGATCGATGGGGAACAGAAACGCGAAATTGACCAACTGGAAGATAATGTAGGCGAAAAAGATGGGGAACGTGCGATTTAGCTTGCGCCAAATCATCGCCGCCGCCAGCAGCAGTTCCAAGGCTGGGTGGGAAAGCCATAGCACGAGCTGGACTTTAGGGCTCAAAATGGGGTCGAGTTGTCTCCGATCAGGAGCTCAAGGAGCCTTCTGCTCACACTAAAGTTAGCAGGTCTGCCCAGATGATCAATGTACCAAAGTAACCCCAAGGTAACGGTTACTGAAAGGATTCCGTTCGCTCCCTCATTACCGTCTAGAGCTTGGGGATCAAGCGCTTACACCTCCGGAGACGCCTGAATGTAAGCCCGCATCATGCGAACCTCATGGTCTTTCTCCGTCAGGTCGTGAAGCAAGACGTCGCGCAGAGAGAGCACCGCCACCACGCCATGACCTTCGCAGATGAGCAAATGGCGAAACCCGTGCTGCCGCATAAGACCCATACAGTTTTCCGCAGTCTCGGTCGGAGACACGGTGAGGGGATCCTTGGTCATGACCTGCTCGACCTGGGTGACGCGAGGATCAAGCCCTTCGGCCACCACGCGGCTCATCAGGTCGCGTTCAGAGAAAATACCCACTAATCGCCCACCGCGCAGCACCGGTACGGCGCCAATGTTACGGCTCACCATGGCTTTCACGACTTCGAACACGGACTGATTGGCCTCGGTTCTGTAGGTGTCCTGGTTGATGATCAAATCGGAAATATTCACTCATCCACCTCCTGCCGTGCGTGAATCGCTAATCGGCGCGAGTATATGCCCAAATGGCAACTCCGGGAAGAGGGAAAACCATGTATTTCGCGGAGTGGGCCGACTGAGACGTCCAATGTGGGCCTGGACTAGAGACAAGAATGGCCTTTCTGAAAACACGCCCGCCAACGCTAACTCGAGTCGTTTGGGGCGAAGTGAGCGTCCCCCTAACGTTAATTTCTGGTTAAATTCGGCCCATCCAATTGACCGGGCCCAGGGACGGCATTAGTCTGCTCTGGTTATGAGCACAGCCAATCTTGATCAATTGCGTCTCGCATACAAACGGGCTGTCGATGAATGGGTTGACGCCATTCGCGCCGAAGAAGCATTAGCCACACCCGATCATTCGATGATTGCCATGGAGCATTGGGATACCGCCCACTTCAAGGAGCACGACGCACACGCAAAGGTAACGGAAGCGCGTGACGCCTACAAAGACGGCCTGCGGACTGTGAACTACGGCATCTAACTGGATTGGGATGAGCGCGCCCCAAGATTTCGAGCCACCTGAAAAGAATTCTAGAGCCGGAGCCAAGGGACGCGCACTAACCTTTCTGTCCCATGAACACGAAATATGAACAGGCCCATAGCGCGGTGGGAATGCTGCCACGAGGTTGAGTCGTAAAGATGATGTTGTAGTCGTCGGAAGGCTGCAACCCATCGATCACGGACGGTGAAGAGCGCGGATTCACCGCTGCGAGATAGGCGAGGAAGTGATAGAGGTCGGGGGCACCGTCGTAGCCTGGAGCGACAAACGACAGTTCGGTATTCTCTCCGGCAAAATGCCAACTCAGCGAGGCCGCCAGCGCAATTCCGTCTTCGTAGCTTTTCTCGGGAAGCACTCCGGCAGCAGGATTGTCAAAGACGATGCGCAGCTTGCGTTCATCCTCACGACTGAACTCCCGCACCTTGAGCGACCCGGACTTCGCGGTTGCTTTCCAATCCACATGGCGGGCTGAATCTTCGGGCGCATATTCGCGAATGCGGTACAGATCCGATCCGCGGCCGCGAGTAAGAGTTGCGAACTCTCCGGTGATCAAGGGCAAGACTTCGAAAAATTCGTCGGCGGGTTCCACGGCTGGGTACACGATGACTTCACGGGCCAGCGGAAGGCGGCGCGTCTTGACCAGGAAAGCGAATGGGAAACGCGTTGCCAGACCAAAAGCTGACTGCTGGTAGACGCCGCGGCGAGGGAAACACAGTGAAAGGTCAGCTTTGAGTTCACTGCCAGCCGGAACGTAGGGAAAGTAAGCCGAGCCTTCAAAGATCCCCGGCGTAGGCTTCGTCTCTTCCACGCGGCGCAGTTTACGGTCCGGCAAGTTGATCCATTGCTCTCCCGGTGGGCTTTTCGCCGGGAAGGTGAAAGTCGCGGGCACCCATCGCCAGCGCTTGGGGCTCTCCTTCTTGATGGCAACCACATTCACTGAAAACGACGGCAGCCAACGGCGGGGATTGCGCAACACGATCCGTCCAAGCGCCGCGCGGCCCGCGAAAACATGCTCGGGGAGGCGGACATCCAGTTCAAGATCCCGCAGCACCACCGCGGAAGCGACTCCTGATACCAGAATGGCAGCGAGCATTGCGGCCACGATGATGTAGAGCAAGTTGTTTCCAGTGTTGAGTGCGGCGATTCCGATCAGCAGCACGGTGACGACGTAGGCGACGCCGATGCGGGTCACGTCGTAGTCGAAGGCGTCGCGCAGGCGCGCGGCAGTGACCCGTCGGGCGAGATAGGGGACAGTGGTGAGGCCTACAACCACAGCCAGCAACAGCGCGGTCGAGGCGAGGATTAGTGTTCCCCACAAGCTTCCCGCTTCGCGAGTTACGGTCGAGAAGAGTGCGGCTGCAAAGGCCAGAACCAATCCTATAATTGCCAGCAGGAAGCGTACCCAGACCTCGGGAATCTCGACGCGCAAGAAACGTGCCAAGGACCGGCGTTCAGCAAGAGCAGGCGACTTCGCCAAGGCTGGCATCTGGAATTACTGTATCGAGCCTAGCACCGGGTAGAGTGAGCATCAATTGTCTCGGTGGTGACGAAAGATTGTCCGCATCCAGCGGTTGGCTTTGGCAGTCGCCTCATCGGCGGAGCGGCCTACTTTGGGGTAGCGCAGGCGCAATTTGTCGAGCAGATGATGCGCCCAAACGTACTCGGAGGAGAGAATGATCAACCCAACGAGCAGAAACAAGATGCCCGGCAAAACTGGCAGGAACAAGCCGACGACTCCGAGCGCGATGAAGGCCCACCCAATTACCAGCACCGCGGCACGTTTTAGGTGGGCATTCATAACCGGAGATGTGCGGTAACCCTATCAGGGAATGTGCGGTGGAAAATGAGGCTCGCCGCCGCAAAGGATTAACAATAGCTTGTGCTGCGGGCATTGGCGTTGTAGCATGGCCGCTGCTTTGAAGTAGCGTGCACTTCCCCGGTGCGCAGCGAAGTCCGTGGTTCTGGAGGTTCAAGTGTCCAAGCCTCGAGTTGTTCACCTTGGCAAGATTCTCGTCTGCACGCTTTTTCTGTGCGCGCTGGCATTGGCAGCGGAGCAGAAGTCGCCCACGAAGCTGTCCGATCTGCCGGCGGAAGCACAGCAGGCTTTATCCGCGGCGCTGGCGCGCAATTCGGCGGGAATCCAGAACTTTACGCTTACGGCTTCGGACGGCGTGGATCGGGCTGATTTTGGCATTTCCGTGGCGATCGACGGCAACACGGTAGTGGTCGGGGCAGTTAACGGCGATCAAGACTTGGGTGCCGCATATGTGTTCACCAAGCCGGCAAGCGGATGGACAGACATGACCCAGACCGCTGAGCTAACTGCGTCTGATGCGCAAAGTGGAGACGCTGTCGGATACGGCGTTGCTATCAGTGGCAACACTATAGTGGTTGGTGCGCATGGGGCCACAGTGAATGGGAATCGATACCAAGGTGCGGCTTACGTTTTTGTCATGCCCGCAAATGGATGGACTAACATGACTCAGACCGCCAAGCTGACGGCATCGGACGGCTCTTCCGACTCTGACTTCGGTGTGGCAACTGCTATAAACGGCAATACCATTGTCGTCGGAGCACCATTTCCTAACGGCGTCGGAACGGCCTACGTATTTGTGATGCCCAGCGGTGGTTGGACAAACATGACACAGACGGCGGAACTGACCGCGTCCGATGGTACCGATGGCGAGGACTTCGGAGGCTCGGTGTCGGTGAGCGGCAATGTTGTCCTCGTCGGAGCCTCCGATGGCAGCAGCCAAAGACCGGGAGCGGCATACCTTTTTGTGGAGCCAAGCAACGGCTGGATGAATGCAACCGAGACTGCTGAACTGACCGCATCGGACGGCGCTATCGGTGACGAGTTTGGCCAGTCAGTGTCTCTGAGCGGTGACACTGCTGTGGTTGGCGCCCCTAACCACGGGGGAGTGGGGGCAGGGGTGGTTTACGTGTTCGTGGAGCTCCCAAGCGGCTGGGTCAATATGACGCAGACCGCAGGGTTGACCGTTAGCCGTGACACGCAAACGTGTTTCGGCGACTCTGTTTCTATCGTTGGTCAAGTGATCTTGGCCGGGGCCCAGTGCATCAATGAATTTAAGGGCGCAGCTTATGTTTTTGTGAAACCCGCCAGCGGATGGCGGAACAGCTCAAACTACAAACTAAAGCTATCGATTCCATTTAGCCTTCAGACTGACTATTTTGGAGCCAGCGTAGCGATTAGCGGCACCACCGGGATCGTTGGGGCGCCATATGCTCCGACTTCATTGCCGTGCCCGAGTGGCGTATGTCAAGCTGGTCCGGGCGAGGCATTCGTGTTCACGGAGAAATGATGATCTCGCTGGTGTAGTTCTAGGCCAGAAACAATGCCACCGCTCGATTGAACTCCTCCGGCACTTCTTCATACGGCAAATGGCCAACGCCTTCCAGCATGAGCAAGCGACAATTCTGAAACTGCGCTTTCAGGTGATGGGCGGAGGCTGGCTCAACTGCGGCATCGCGGTCTCCCCAGATCAGCAGCGTAGGAATGTGGCCAATCGCGGGAATTGCAGATTGCAAGTTCCGCATATCTTGCTTCCAGGTACGAATCACGCTCAGCCCGTACTCGAATGCACCGCGAGTACGCATTCGATCAAGGTAGCCTTCCAGTGTTCCGGGGTGGATGCGCCGCGAGTCGCCAAAAAGCCGCCGGAAGAAGAACTCTTGCAGAACGCGAAGCCGCGGCGCCAGTTGCAGGAAAACGGGCTCGATCAGAGGGCTGGTGAGAAAAGGAATCAGGAAACGGCCATGCGCAGACCATGGGTTGGCCGGAGCAACCAGGATCAAGCGCCGGACACGCTGCGGCGCCAGAGTTGCTGCCATCATCGCCAACGCTCCACCGTGAGAGGTTCCCAACAGATCACAAGAAGCGATGCCAGCCTCGTCCATGAAACGCAGCAGACGTTTGGCACTCGCAGCGAGGCTGTAGTCAAGGTCAGGCGGACGATCCGAGAAACCTGTGCCCGGCAGGTCGAGAGCGTAAACGGTGGCTTGCTGGGCGAGGACAGGAATCGCATGCCGCCAGGAAAACGAGTAACCCATAAGCCCGTGCACCATCACAAGCGCTGGACCCGAGCCGGCACGCTGATAGCGGCAGCTCAGCCCATCGAGATTCATTCGCAAATCTTCGATGGGGACGGTGGGTTGAGGGGAGGCGGGATTCGCGGCGATTACCATCACAGAATTAAGGAACCAGCTAGCTCTTGCGCCGCCTCTTGCCCAGAAACTTCTTCAGCACACGGATACCTTTGTCCACGTGTTTTTCTTGCAGCAGAAACGGCGGCAAGAATCGCACCACAGTGTCTTGCGTGCTGTTGAAGAGCACGCCTTCGCTGAGCGCTTGCTCCACAATTGGGCGGGCTGGCACATCAAGCTGCAAACCCTGAATCAGGCCCCGGCCGCGTACCTCCTGGGCAGCGGCGTAGCGTTCGGTGAGCAGCTTCAATTCCTGCTGCAAGTAGGCGCCAACGCGTGCGACATTCTCCAGAAGCTTGTCGTCTTCCAACACGGAGAGGTACTCCAGCGCGACCCGACAGGCGAGCGGCCCTCCGCCGAAAGTGGTTCCGTGTTGTCCAACTGCAATCGCCGACGCGAATTCTTCCTTCGCCAGAAAAGCGCCCAGAGGCAGGCCGGCGGCGATGGGCTTCGCAATGGCTACGATGTCAGGGGTAACGCCGAAAGTTTGGAAGGCGAAGATGGTGCCGGTGCGACCTAAGCCACATTGGATCTCATCGAAGATCAGAGCTGCGCGATGTTGGTCGGCCAGACTCCGGCATTCCCGCAAAAACTCCACCGAGCATTCATAGATTCCGCCTTCACCGAAAATCGGCTCAAGCACGATGGCGCAGGTGTTGTCATCGACAGCAGCCCGCAGACCATCGGCATCGTTGCGAGCAACGAACTTTACGTCCTCCAGCAAGGGTTCAAAACCTCTGCGATATTTATCCTGGCCGGTAAGCGACATTGAGCCAAAGGTGCGCCCGTGGTAGGAACCTTGCAGGGCCACCAACCGGCTTTTGGCTTCGCCTCCGGCGCGATGCCCCGCCAACCGCGCCAGCTTGATGGAACCTTCAATCGCTTCCGTACCGCTGTTAGAGAAAAAGGCCCGCTGCATACCTGAGAGCTGGCAGAGCTTCTCGGCAAGCAGTCCCTGGTATTCGTTGTAGTAAAGATTCGATAAGTGAATGGCCCGCGCACACTGTTCGCGGATAGCCTTTACGATTCTCGGGTGCGCATGGCCCAACGCGTTCACACCCAGCCCGGCAACGAAATCCAAGTAGCGTTTGCCGTCGAGGTCGAAGAGGAAAACGCCCTTGCCACGGGCGATTACGAGCGGATATCGGTTGTAGGTTTGAAGGAGAAACTGGTGTTCCCGTTGAACGACTTCTTCGCTTGAGCTCATATCAGAGAAATATAATTCTACTGGATTTGCTGATTTCACAAAGATGTGGGAAACGAGATAGCTAACCGACCCGTAAATCAAATAGTTACCAAATATCACACGGCGGCTTCCAAAAAACATATCCTTACTATGGAATTGGATCTATAATATTGGAACTAGATGTTTACAAGCCACTTACTGGTTCCTCGATGAATGTGGTCATGGCAGCGAACGTGCATAAGGCAGGGCGGGAGCCATCCAGCCCGCGGCTGGTGCCGTCGCCGTCCATGAATAAGGACTTTCAAGTCCGCTCCACCGTGATCCTGCTGGCGCTACTGACCACGGCAGCCATCATTTACTCCGGATATAACTTCCAGGCAGAACGCTCGTTTCAGTTGCCCACAGACGGCGTCTGGTGGGTAGAGCAGGGCGGCAGCCTGGTAGCAGCGCGCGTGGATGAAGGTGGCCCCGGAACCCGCGCTGGAATCAAAGTCGGCGATCACCTGACTGCGATCGATGAGCATGCGGCGACTACGACCGCAGCTCTCAGTCATCAATTGTTTCGCGTCGGCGCCTGGTCTAAGACTACGTACTCGCTGGTGCGGCAGGCAGTGCCTGTAGATGTGGTGCTGATTCCGGTTCCGGCCGAGCGCTCACAATACGAATGGCTGAGACTGATTGGCCTGATCTATCTTGGAGTCGGACTCTACGTGCTGCTGCGGCGGTGGACGGCGCCGGGTTCGACGCACTTTTATATCTTCTGTCTGGTTTCGTTCATCTTTTACTGCTTCCACTACACCGGCAAACTCAATCCCTTCGATTGGACGATTTATTGGGGGAATGTTGTCGCCTGGGTGCTGCAGCCCGCCCTGTTCCTGCATTTCGTTCTGACTTTTCCTGAACGACGCCAATTCGTTCGCGAACATCGCTGGGTGATTCCTGCGGTTTACCTGCCAGGGGCCGTGTTGTTGGGCGTGCATGTCGCGGCACTTCAACTGCTACGAGCGAGCGAGGTTTTGCGCTGGAATCTGGACCGGCTGCAAATGGCCTACCTGGCGGTGTTTTTCATCGCTGCCGCAGTGGTGCTGGTTAACTCCTACCGTTGGGCGGAAACTCCGATTCTTCGCCAACAGCTGAAGTGGATCACCCGTGGAACCATTCTGGCAATCACGCCGTTTACGTTGTTCTACGTAATCCCCTACCTCTTAGGCACGCTGCCGGAAAATACCATGAAGGTTTCCGTGTTGTCGCTCGGACTCCTTCCGTTGACTTTCGGATACGCCATCTTCCGTTACCGGTTGATGGACGTGGACCTGATCTTCAAGCGCGGCATGGTGTACACGCTGTCAGCCGCGGCGATTATTGGCGCTTATTTCGCGGTGGTCGCAGCGGTGGCGGAAGTAGTGCACGCCCGCGTTCCAAGTTCTGGTCCCATCGGGCTGGTGCTGGCCATTGTGGTCACGGCGCTGGTCTTCGATCCGGTGCGGAAATGGATCCAGGAACGCATTGACCAGTTTTTCTACCGCACGCGCTACGACTACCGAAAGACGCTGATCGAGTTTGGCCGCGAACTGAGTGCGGAAACCGATCTCGACGAGATGTTGAGTTCGGTGGTGGACCGCTTGTCGCGAACGCTGCTGGTGGACCGCATGGCAGTATTCCTCTCTGGCGGAGAAGGGCCGGTACGGTTCCTGCTCTCCAAGTCATTTGGCATGACTCAGACCAGCGGGCTGGACTTGAGCTTCTTGGCTGCGTCGCGGCCGGAAATCGGCGCGGGACACATATTCTTCGACAACACTCATCAGGTGCCGCGCGAAACTCCGAGCGCGCAGCAGACCATCGCGCGGCTCGACTTGAATTATTACATTCCCTGCCGCGCCCAGAAGCAGACCGTAGCAGTGCTGGGTTTGGGAAAAACCGTGGAAGGCGATTTCCTCTCCAGTGAAGATGTCGAACTGTTGGAGACTCTGGCCGGGTATCTGGGAATCGCGATTCAGAACGCTCGTCTGTATGCATCACTAGAGCAGAAGGTCGCCGAATACGAGCGCTTGAAGGACTTCAACGAGAACATTGTCGAGTCAATCAACGTGGGCGTGCTGGCCGTGGATTTGGCCGACCGCATTGAGTCCTGGAACTCACAGATGGAAGTGATGTATGCGCTGCCTCGCTGGCAGGTGCTAGCGCGGCCCTTGAGCGAAATATTGCCGGCAGCTTTCGTCGAAGAGTTCTACCGGGTGAGGCAAAATCAAGGCATCCACAACCTTTACAAGTTCCGGCTGAATACGCCGACGGGTGAGAGCAGGATTGTGAATGTGGCAATTGCGCCTCTGGTCACGCGGAAGTTCAACGTGATCGGGCGACTGATCATCATGGACGATATTACCGAACGGATTGAGCTTGAGGCGCAACTCTCGCAGGCGGATAAACTCTCGTCCATTGGGTTGCTCGCCGCTGGCGTCGCGCACGAAGTCAACACGCCGCTGGCGGTCATTTCATCGTATGCCCAGATGCTTTCCAAGCAGTTGCAAGGAGATCCGCAACGGAGCGCGCTGCTGGAAAAGATCACACGACAAACCTTCCGCGCTTCGGAGATCGTCAATAACCTGCTGAACTTCTCGCGCACCAGCGGCACCGAGTTCACCGAGGTAGATGTGAACCGGATTATCCACGACACGCTGGCACTGCTGGAACATCAGTTCAAAACCTCGAAGATTCAGGTGCAAGACAAAATGGCGGCGCATCTTCCACCCATCAGCGGCAATGCCGGCCGGCTGCAACAGGTGTTTTTGAACCTGTTCCTCAATGCCAAGGATGCGATGTCCAATGGTGGCACCTTGCAGATTGCGACTTCTAATGGCGAAGGCGTCAGCGTTGTGGTATCGGACACCGGGTCGGGAATCGCTCAGGAACACATCCAGCGTATTTACGATCCCTTCTTTACCACCAAGGCGTCGCGGGAAGGCCAGCCGCGGGGCACGGGACTGGGATTGTCGGTGAGTTACGGAATTATTCAGGAACATTCGGGGAAGATTCGAGTCGAGAGCCGTCCCGGTGAGGGCACGCGGTTCTATCTCGATTTCCCGCTGATCAGGAAGGCGGTCAATGTCTGAAGCCGCCGTCATCTCGCGTCCGGTGAATAACACCCGCTCGTCGATGGGTTCGGTGCTGATCATTGATGACGAGGCCGCCATCCGCGAATCACTGGAGACGTTGCTGGAAATGGAAGGCTATGCCGTCGACTCGGCCGACAGTGGTGAACTGGGATTGGCGCGGATCGGAGAGCACAGCTTCGATCTGGTGCTGCTCGACCTGGCGCTGCCCGATCGCAACGGCATGGAACTCCTGGCGGAGATTCACGCCCAGGATCCGCAGCTTTCCATCATTATGATCACTGCGTACGGCACGGTGGAGAACGCAGTCAGAGCGATGCAAGTGGGCGCGGCGAATTTCATCCAGAAACCTTGGGACAACGAAAAGCTTCTAGCCGATGTTCACGCGGCTATCGCTCGCCATCGGGCCGAGGAAGAAAACGTTCAACTCAAGCGCGCCCTCAAGCAACGCTACAACTTTGAAAACATCGTGGGCAAGAGCGAGCCCATGCTGAAGATCTTTGATCTGGTGGGACAAGTGGCGACCAGTCGTTCAACCGTGCTTTTGCAAGGCGAGAGTGGCACTGGTAAAGAACTGATCGCGAAAGCCATCCATTTGAATTCTCCCCGCCGGGACCGTTCCTTCGTTCCGGTGAATACCGGATCGGTACCGCCGGACCTGTTGGAATCCACGCTGTTCGGCCATGTGAAAGGGGCATTTACCAGCGCAATCGCGTCCAAGAAAGGCTTGTTTGAGGTTGCCGATCGAGGCACGCTGTTCCTCGACGAAATCGGCACTATGAACCTGGACATGCAGAGCAAGATCTTGCGCGTGCTTCAGGACCGGAAGTTTATGCATCTGGGTGGAGTTCACGAAATCCAGGTGGACGTCCGCATCATTGCCGCCACCAATGTCGATTTGCAACAGCAGGTTCGCGAGGGCAAGTTCCGGGAAGATTTATTCTACCGCCTAAACGTGATCACCATCGATCTGCCGCCATTGCGCCAGCGCCGTGAGGACATCCCTCTGCTGGCCAACTTCTTTCTCGACCGCTACTCCAGGGAGAATGAGCTTGCGCTGCGGCGCATCACCACTGAGACTCTCCGTGCGCTGATGGCGCATGCCTGGCCGGGTAACGTGCGCGAACTGGAGAATGTGATCGAACGCGCCGTGGTCCTTTCCACGGAGGAAAACATCGGCTCCGACCTTTTGCCCGACTCGATCGTGGGCCGAAGTGCGTCGTTTCCCGCTTTACAACACCGCCCGGACGCTTCCCTGTTCGACATTATGGAAGATGGCGAACGGCGCGTCATCATCGATATGCTGGAGAAATGCAATTGGAACCAGACTGAGGCCGCCGAGCGCTTTCACGTCCCCCTCTCCACCCTCAATCAGAAGATCAAGCGGCTCAACATCGAAATCAAGCGCAAGCCAAGAGAATAGGCAGCGTCCCATGCGGCGATACAATCTTTCGCCAGGTGGGCTGAAACCGGGCCGTCTTCTCTGCTATAGTTCCGTGAGCATGACGCGATCTTGAGATGACGCAATGGAACTGATCTCTCCTACAGAAATCGCCAAAGAGAAAATTGAAGCAGTCCAGGATTTTTCCGTTCTGGCTGGCCGCTCCGTAGCCAATCTATTCCGCTATCCCCGCTACTTTGCTGACATGATGCAGCAAGCCGACCTGATTGGAGTTGGGTCTTTGCCCATCGTGGTGCTGACGGGGTTGTCGATTGGCGCGGAGTTGGCGCTGAACAGCGCCAATACACTGCAGCGGTTTGGTTCACTGTCGTTGATCGGGCAGTTGGTATCAGTCGGAATGGTGCGCGAGTTGGGACCGATCATTACTGGCTTGATGGTCGCCGGCAGAAACTCTTCCGGAATGGCCAGCGAACTAGGTTCAATGGTGGTAACCGAACAAATCGATGCCATGCGCGCTCTGGGCACCGACCCGATGAAGAAGTTGGTGACTCCGCGGGTAATTTCCACTGTATTCATGCTGTTCTTTCTGACTATCATCTCGGACCTGCTGGGGTTGTTCGGTGGAGGGCTGATTTCCACTTTCCTATTCAGAGTCGATTGGCGGCAGTATTGGAACAGCGCCTACCAGATCCTGATGTTCCAGGATGTGCTCATGGGGTTGCTGAAGCCTGTCCTTTTCGGATTCATTATTGCCACTGTGGGCTGCTACTACGGAGTGTCGGCGCGAGGTGGAACGCAGGGAGTCGGCCGGGCAACGACACAAGCGGTGGTGGCTTCGTCAGTTTTGATCCTTATGGTGGACCTGCTGACCACTAAGTTCTTGATGGCAATCTTTTCCTATCGCTGAGTCATGGCTGCGCCTCCCATCACGTTTGACGACCGCCAGACCTCAACCGAAAGCTCCCGCTCGCCGGTTATCGCGTTTGACAACGTCTCGATCGCCTTCGAGGGGAGAACTGTTCTAGACGGGATTTCCTTCCAACTCGCCAAAGGCGAGACCAAGGCGATCTTCGGGGTCGCGGGATCGGGAAAGAGCACGATTCTCAAGCTCGCCTTGGGACTCATGAAGCCGGACTCTGGACACATTCATGTACTGGGCGAAGACGTCACCCAGATGCGGGAAGAGGATTTGTTCGATCTGCGGCGGAAGATCGGTATGGTCTTTCAGGAAAGCGCTCTGTTTGATTCGCTCACGGTACGGGAGAACGTTGCCTTCCGTTTGCTTGAGGAAGGTGACGTCACGGAAGAAGAGGTAGAAAAACCGGTACGCGAATCACTGAGTTTTGTGGAACTGGAAAAAACGGTGGACATGTTTCCCTCCGAACTGTCGGGCGGCATGCGGCGGCGGGTAGCCATTGCTCGCGCCATCATCACCCATCCGGAGATATTGCTTTACGATTCCCCCACCGGAGGACTGGATCCGGTCACTTCCACCACAATCGTTCAGTTGATTGTGAAGCAGCGCGACGTGTACAAGACCAGTTCACTGCTGGTGACCCACCGCCTGCAGGACGCCTTCACCATGGCGGCAAGCTATTTCGACCGCAAGACCAATCAGATGCAGCCGTTGCCGCCTGGCATGCGGGGAGAAGTCCCGATGGGCTTCCTGATTCTAAGGGACGGCAAGATCATCTTCGATGGCGACGTGCATGAGCTAGCTGCGTGCCGCGACGAGTACATCCGCGAATACATTTCCTAAGAAACAACAGGCGGCCACGTAAAAACGCAGCCGCCCCGTTGTGAACTGGGTTAGGCAGCGGTCTTTGCGGCTTTGCGCATGGCAGCCTGGGATTGCTGGGTTTGCTTGAGTCGCTCCGGCCCGCCCTGAGAAGTCATGATCACTTTTTCCACGTTGCCGAAGATCTTTGGGTTCTGCATCTTTTCGCGCAGTTCCTTCAAGAAGGGCTCAATCTTGGCGAAGATGAAAAACATCTCCCCAGAGAAACTGCCTTCCAGAAAGAGCTCCCGATTGAGGGTCCCATGCAGAACGAAGGAAGCAGCCATCTCCCAGTATCCGCCCACCTGACGCATCCAGGCGTTTTCCTGGCTACCGAGGGCGGTGGCAATCTTCAAGATTTCATCGGCGGAATTGGGCCAGAAACCCAGCCACCAATTTCGTGCTTTGCGAAGTTCGGCTTCGCGCCGCAGGTCGTAGAGCTTGAGAATCAGTTCAGCATCGGCGGTCGTCGGTGTATTGGACATGCAATTCTCCTATCAAATGTTGTGGGGTTGAGTGGAAACTCGGTTTCGGACTGACGAGCTTATGGATGAGCGCGGAGCCGCCAGGATTCAAAATAAGTGGCATTGCCTGGCTAAGACGAAGCAGTTGCGGCTTCCAACGGCGCGGACCGCTCATAATCGCATTCCTTATTAGGGCAAGCAATCACCGGGACTGACTTGACAAACTTCTCGACCAGGAACTCATGGCCACAGCTCGGACACTTCTCCGCGAGAGGCTTGTTGGCGGACGTAAATTTGCACTTGGGGTAGTTGGAGCATCCATAAAAGGTATTGCCTTTGCGCGCCCGCTTTTCCACCAGGTCGCCTTCTGTGCAGAGCGGGCACTTTACGCCGATGAAGTTCTGCTTTACATACTTGCACTCGGGATAACCGCTGCAGGCAGTAAATTCCCCGTAACGGCCGTGGCGGATCATCATGTTCCGTCCGCACTTGGGGCAAGGCTCGTCAAGCGGAATATCTGGAACCTTCTTGCCCTGATCTAGGCGGCGCGTTGTCTTGCAATCCGGATATCCCGTGCACGCCATAAACTGGCCGAATCGACCGCGCTTCAGCACCATGACCCGGCCGCAGTTTTCGCAGTATTCCTCTTGCGTGGTTTCCTGCACATCGGCGGAGTCGAGGTCCGGCAGATTGATGGGATTCTCTTTGGTAAACGTGCAGCTATTGGGATCTTCCTTATCGTACGAACTGCACGCGTAGAACGAACCGTGCTTGCCCCACTTGATCACCAGCGGTGAGCCACAGCGCTCGCATTTCTCGTCCGTGGGCTTCTCCATCCGCTTGATGTTCTCCATGTGCTTGGCGGCGTACTTGAGGTCCTTTTCGAACTTCTTATAGAAATCCGCCAGCGCATCGGTCCACTTCTCCTTGCCTTCCTCGATGCCGTCGAGTTCCTCTTCCAACCGGGCGGTGTACTGAATGTCGAAAATATCGGGGAAATTTGCCACGAGGAGGTCGGTCACTACGAGTCCGATTTCCGTGGGGGTGAACTTGCCTCCCAACTTCTGCACGTACTGTCGTTCCTGAATCGTGCTCAGGATGGCGGAATAGGTCGACGGACGGCCGATGCCCCGCTCTTCGAGTTCCTTGACCAGCGACGCTTCGTTGTAGCGCGGAGGAGGCTCGGTGAAGTGCTGCTCCGGCTTCAGTTCTTTGAGCGTCAGCTTCTGACCGGCTTCGAGCGCCGGCAGTTTGTGTTTCAGTTCCTCGTCTTCCTCGTCTTTGCTCTCCTTGGATTCTTCGTAAACCTTGAGGAAACCGTCGAACTTCATGACGGATCCGGTCACGCGGAACCAGAAAGTATCGGAACCGGACTTGGCATCAATATCAACCGTGGTCTGGTCGAAAACGGCAGGCGTGATTTGCGAAGCCACGAAACGCTGCCAGATCAGCTTGTAAACCTTGTACTCATCCTCTTTTAGGTACTGCTTGATCTGGTCGGGATGACGCGACGCAGAACTGGGCCGGATGGCCTCATGCGCCGCTTGGGCTTCCTTCTTCTCTTTATATGTGTTCGGTGATTGCGGCAGATATTGGTCGCCGTATTGACTCTTAATGTATTCCCGCACTTCGGTCAGGGCCTCGGTCGACACGCGTGTCGAATCAGTACGCATGTAGGTGATGAGACCAACGAGACCTTCTTCGCCCAATTCCACACCTTCATACAGACGCTGGGCGATCATCATGGTACGCTTTACGCTAAATCGAAGTTTGCGCGAGGAATCCTGTTGCAGCTTGCTGGTGGTGAACGGCGGAGTCGCATTGCGGCGGCGCTCCTTGCGATCGACAGAGCGGACCAGCCAATCGGCTTTCTCTAAGGCAGCACGGATATTCTCGGCTTCCTCGCCATTGTGGACTTCGACCTTTTCCTCGCCTTTGCCGACAAAGCGGGCATCGAAGGCGGGAGGCTTGGGTCCGGCGAGATGAGCGTCGATCGTCCAGTATTCCTTCTTCTCGAAGGCCTTGATTTCGCGTTCACGTTCGACGATGAGTCGCAGCGCAACGGTCTGCACTCGGCCTGCGGAAAGACCGCGGCGGACTTTGTCCCATAACAAAGGCGAGACTTGATATCCCACCAGGCGGTCGAGTACGCGACGAGCCTGTTGTGCGTCCACTAGATGTTGATCAATGTCGCGGGGATGCTCGAAGGCGGCACGAACTGCACGTTGTGTGATTTCGTTGAAAGTGACGCGGCGAATACGCTCGCCACCATCTTCATCGTCGCCCTTGGCTTTCTTTTTCTTCTTCTTGGCCTTGGCGCCATCGCCCAGTTCTTCTGCCAGATGAGCAGCGATAGCCTCGCCTTCGCGGTCCGGGTCAGGCGCCAGATAAATCTTGTCCGCGGACAGCGCCAGCTTCTTCAGCTTGGCGAGAACTTTTTCCTTGCCGGGGATAACGATATATTCGGTCGCGAAGTTGTCGTCGGTATCGACACCCAGAGTGCTCTTGGGCAGATCTTTCACGTGGCCGAGAGATGCCTCGACCGTGAAACCCGCACCCAGATACTTCTGGATGGTTTTCGCCTTAGCCGGCGATTCGACGATGACTAATCCTTTGCTCAATAGACCTCTCAATGGACAATTGCTTTCGAAGCTAGCACGAATGTCAAGCTGGCAACAAGTTTCGTCCGTAAGCTTCTGGCTTCTAGCTCCTAGCTTCTAGCTCGCCACCCGCGCTGCAAACGAGGCCAACATTCGCTGGATTTCAAGCACTCTAGCTTCCAGATCGGCGAAGTCATCCACCTGCAGAAATCGCAAATCCTTCGCCAGAAGCAAATGATATTCGAGCTCACTTGCCGAGCCACGGGCAATCTGGAGAAAGCGCCTCATCTCTCCATCTGATCTCCGTCCACATCCTTCCGCGGTGTTCGCGCCGACGAGGCAGCTGACCGGCGCATTTGACTGGTGAGACCATACATTTCTTCTTTCGGAAAGCCGCGAGTCTTTTGGTAGATACCGAGAGTAAGTTCATGCGCCTTTGCCCACACTCTCAGATTCTTGAAGTCCTCCATCGGTGACCGCCTTTCGAGCTAGTAGCCAGAAGCTAAAAGCTCTTTACAAAATTCTTCCCCGGCAACTGCTTCACTTTACCGGCCAGCTCCAGTTCGAAGAGCGCAGCGAAGATCTCCGAGGAGGACAATCCCGGCTCCAGCCGCTCAACGATCTCATCAATGTGGGTGGCTTCGTCGGCTTTGAGCAGGGCGAAGATCTTTTTCTCGTGAGGCGGCAGTTCGTTTTCCTGGAATAGAGATGCGGTTTGCCCGGCCGGCGATTCATCAGCGCCCAACGGCTGAAGCCTAAGTCGCACATCTGTCGAGAGTTCCTCCCACACGTCTTCCCAAGTGGCAACTAGCTTGGCACCCTGTTTGATGAGCGTATTCGGCCCCCAAGAGTTCTTGTTGGTGACGTTGCCCGGAACGGCATACACGTCGCGACTTTGCTCCAAAGCGCAGCGCGCGGTAATGCGAGTTCCACTGTACTCGGCAGCCTCAACTACCAGCACTCCAAGGGAGATTCCGCTGATGATGCGATTTCGAATCGGGAAATTCTGGGGCGCGGCAAACGTTCCCATGGGAAACTCGGAGATCACGGCTCCTCCCGCGGCAAGCATTTGATCCATCAGCCGCGCGTTCTCCTTGGGATAGGTGACATCCACACCGGTGCCGAATACGGCCACGGTCTTTCCCTTGCCCGTGAGCGCGCCGCGGTGACCTGCCGTGTCCACGCCCCGGGCCATGCCGCTGAAAATTACTAGCCCGCGAGCGGCCAGATCGCAGGACAGTCTTTCTGCCATTCCTAATCCGTAAGGAGTCGGATGCCTTGTACCTACGAGGGCAATCCCCGGCTGCGAAATTACCGCGTCATTGCCGCGCACGTAGAGAATGAGGGGAGGGTCATAGATCTGCTTCAACTGGGAGGGATACGCGGAGTCATCCAAAGAGATGACTTTCACGTTCGCGGCCGCAGCGCAAGCGAGTTCGTCCTGCGCTAGTTCCAGGGATCGTCCCGTGCCCAGCGATTGCGCGGACACAGCCCGGACGCCGGTAGCCTCCAACTCAGTCAATGACGCCTGAAAAACAGCGTTTATGCTGCCAAAGAACTCGACCAGGCGGCGTCCGCGGGTTGGCCCAAGGCCCGGTGTCAGGGCGAGGGCAAGCCACTGGCGGGTGGTGGTTTCAACAGTTCTGTCAGATGCAGCGAGGGTTGCGGACACGAATGACCTCCATCAGACTTCTTGGCGCATCTATACACGGCAGGAATCTAGAGTCAAGGTCAGATGAACATTGGCCTTTGTTAGAATAGTGAGTTCCCGAATGAAACGTCTGCGCATCTCCGCCATTTCCTATCTGAACACTGCGCCCCTGATGTGGGACTTCGAGCATGGTCGGGCCGGCGAGGCTTTCGACATTTCCTACACCCTCCCGGCGCAATGTGCGGCCAGCTTGCGGGATGGGTCGGCGGACATCGGTATCATTCCGGCGGCGGCATATTGCAGCGTTCCCGACCTTGCCGTCATTCCCGGAGTCGCCATCGCATCGCGGCGAGCGGTGCGATCGATTTTGTTGGTCAGCAAAGTCCCGCTGGAGGACATTCGGACGGTTGCGCTCGATACTTCATCGATGACATCGGTCGCGCTGACCAAGGTTTTGTTTGCCAGATGGTGGGGCGGAAAGCGAACATTTGCAGAAATGGCTCCCGACATCGAAAAAATGCTGGAGCAGTACGATGCAGGGCTGGTGATCGGCGATCCCGCATTGCAGATTGATCGCTCACGGTATATCACCTACGATCTGGCGGAAGAATGGATCCGCTTCACCGGCAAGCCCTTCGTCTTTGCTTTCTGGGCAGTGCGGCAAGCTGCCTTGCGGGATGCCGCAAGTGATACAGACCTGGCGGCCTTGTTTCAGCAGTCGCGCGACCACGGGCTGGTCCCCGAGAATGTGAATCGCATCACACGCGAGTGGGCCCCTCGCCTGGGGTTAACCGAGGAAGCAGTAGGAGACTACCTGACTCACAGCATCCATTATTCTCTGGATGCGGAATGCCTGGCGGGTCTGCGGCTGTTCTATCGGTACGCGGAGGAATGTGGTGCGTTGCCTGTGGCCGGCCCCTTACAGTTTCTGGAAGTTGCTAGAGCAGCGGCTAGTTGATGACATCAGACTTTTCTTTGCGCTCTTAGCGAGACCCTTCGCGTACTTTGTGATTAGAAGCTTTTACCGCAAAGGACGTAAAGTTGCGCGCAAAGAATCTGGCCTGATGCAGCTCGGTTTGGCGCTTCGCTTCTGCGTCCGTTAGAATTGTTGCAAGCGATATGTCTTTGACTAAGCAGCAGGCTCTCGATCTCTTTCGTTCAGATGACCTGGTCGGCATCGGTATGGAGGCCAATGCGGTGCGCCGCCGGCTTCATCCCGAGGGCGTGGTCACCTACATCATCGATCGAAATATCAACTACACGAACTACTGCACCGAGTACTGCACCTTCTGCGCTTTCTATCGCCCGTTGAAAGGGCCGAAAGCGAAAGAGGGTTACATCCTTGATTTCGAGACCATCTACGACAAGATTCGCGAGACTGTGGAACTCGGCGGGACTGGTGTGCTGATGCAAGGCGGCCTGCATCCTGACCTTAAAATCGACTGGCATGAGCAGATGTTGCGCGGCATCAAGCAGCGCTTTCCGCAAGTTCACATGCATTGCTACTCAGCTTCGGAAATCCTTGCCATCGCCGAATACAGCAGCCTGAGCGTTCGCGACACGATCGCACGCCTTCAAGATGCCGGCCTGGATTCAATTCCCGGCGGCGGCGCCGAGATCCTCGACGACGAAGTACGCTATAAGATTGCGCGCTTAAAATGCCTGACCGACGACTGGCTCGACGTGCACCGTACTGCACATCAACTCGGCATGCGAACGACTGCGACGATGATGTTTGGCGTAGGCGAGAGTTACGAGAACCGCGTGAACCATTTCCAGCGGCTTTATGAGTTGCAAGAAGAAACTGGCGGGTTCACCGCGTTCATTCCCTGGACGTTCCAGCCGGCGAACACGGCGCTGGGCGGGCGGCACTGGGACGAAGCCACTTCCGTCGAGTACTTGAAAACTCTGGCTATTTCGCGGCTTTATCTCTCGAACTTCCTCAACGTCCAATCCAGCTGGGTGACGCAAGGACTGAAAGTCTGCCAACTGGGTTTGCAGTTCGGTGGCAATGATGTAGGGTCAGTCATGCTCGAAGAAAACGTCGTCCGGGCGGCGGGAGTGACCAACTGCACCACCGAAGAAGAACTGCGGCGAATCATCCGCGATGCGGGTTTTAGGCCAGCACAAAGGGATACGCTGTATCGGACGTATTTCCTGAACTAGCAAGAGTAGAATAGACGTTTTGGACTGACTGGCTGTGAGCCGCTGAGGGGCTCCCACTCGTTCGCATGTTCCTCTCCTTCCAACTGTTTGTGGAGGTCCTCGCTCCCAAAGGCGTGGGCCAGTACATCCGCCAGCATTTTCTGGATAAGACTTTCCAGGGCCTTTATCACGCCAACGCCTTCGACCTGGCGTTGCTGATTCCCTACTTCATCGTTCTGATCCTGCTGGCTTCCTACGGCGCGCACCGCTATGTGCTGGTTTATCTCTACTACAAGCACAAGAAGAACCGAACCACCGAGCCAGGCACGCACTTTGTCGAACTGCCGCGAGTCACGGTGCAGCTGCCGATCTTTAACGAACAATTCGTTGTGGAAAGACTACTGGAAGCAGTCTGCCGTCTGAACTATCCAAGAGAGAAACTCGACATTCAAGTGTTGGACGATTCCACTGATGAGACCGAGGCCGTCGCGCGGGGCCTGGTAAATCACTACCAAGCGCAAGGTTTCCCGGTAACGTATCACCATCGTGAGAGCCGTGAGGGATTCAAGGCCGGCGCGTTGGCCGAAGGGATGAAAACGGCGAAAGGTGAGTTCATTGCCATTTTCGACGCCGACTTCGTTCCCCCGGAAGATTTCCTGTTGCGCACCATCCACCACCTTAGCGATCCCAAGATCGGCATGGTGCAGACGCGCTGGACTCATATCAATCGCAATTATTCGTTTCTTACCGAGGTCGAGGCTATCCTGCTCGATGGCCACTTCGTGCTGGAGCATTCCGGCCGGGCGCGAAGCGGCGTGTTTTTTAACTTCAACGGAACCGCGGGAGTGTGGCGTCGGTCGGCGATCGAAGAGGCTGGCGGTTGGCAGCACGACACCCTGACCGAGGACACAGATCTTTCCTATCGCGCACAACTCAAAGGCTGGAAATTCATTTACCTCCAAGACGTCGAGTGCCCTGCTGAACTGCCGGTCGAGATGACCGCCTTCAAGACCCAACAAGCTCGGTGGGCGAAAGGGTTAATCCAGACCAGCAAGAAAATATTGCCCAGGGTTCTGAAGAGCGATCAGCGTTTTCACGTCAAGCTGGAAGCCTGGTATCACTTGACTGCGAACCTCAGCTATCCGTTGATGGTGGTGTTGTCGGTACTGTTAATGCCGGCCATGATCATTCGTTTCTATCAGGGCTGGTTTCAGATGATGTACATTGACCTACCACTATTTCTGGCCTCGACGTTTTCGATTTCCAGCTTTTATCTGGTGTCGCAGCGCGAGTTGTTTCCCGGAAAATGGTTCCGGGCGCTCTTGTATCTTCCGTTTCTGATGGCGCTGGGCATCGGCCTGACCGTGACCAATACGCGAGCGGTGCTGGAGGCTCTGGTGGGAAAACAAACGGCGTTTGCGCGCACGCCGAAATATCACGTCGAAACCCGAAAAGACAAAGTGCGAGCCAACCCTTATCGCCGCCGCCTGGGGTGGGTGCCGTGGGTGGAATTGCTGATTGGCTGTTATTTTGCCTTCACGGTTTATTACGCGATCGACAACGAGAATTACATCACGGTTCCCTTTCTGATTCTCTTTGTTGTGGGATATTGGTATACGGGGCTAATGTCGCTGTTGCAAGGGCGGCTCTCCGGGATGTCGCTAAGCGCGGAGACCCATACCAAGCCCTTTCCGGTTGGGGTTTGAATCTCGCAGTCTTGGAATTTCGCAATATCTAAATTTCGCAGCTCAGGATAGAAAACAATGCGCAAATTGCTGCTCGTAGTTTTGCTCATCATTCAAACAAGTTGGGCTTTGGATCGTCAATCGAACGCAGACTACCATGCCCGGCGGGTGGCTCTCGCGGCCAAGATCCCGAATGCGGGTATCGCGATTCTGTTTTCCCCGCCCGAGAGCGAAGGACCAAACGACGTCTTCACCTACCGGCAGGAAAATAATTTTTTCTATCTCACTGGATGGCCTGAGCCGGGAGCGGCGCTATTGATCGCTCCGGCGGTCGAGGCGAAGGACAACTCTCCCGCTCGTCCCTACACCGAGATTTTATTTCTCCCCGCTCGCAATCCCGTGCAAGAGAAGTGGACGGGGCCGAAGCTGGGAGCCGAGAACCCGAGCGCGCCGCAGCTCACCGGCTTCGATCAAGTGAAAGCGCTCGAAGATATGCGCGGCGTAATCTACGGCCTTCTCTCCGAACACCGGGCCGCGATTTACACCGACGTTCCGGCTGCGGGGGAAACCTCTAACTCGGAGGAGCCGTTCAAGTGGCTGGAGCGGGCCAATGCGTTTCCACTAGGTGGCCGGTTTCAGGACGTGCGGCCATTGGTGGAGTCGTTGCGCACGGTGAAGGACACAGGTGAAATCGAGCGCATTCGCAAGGCGGTTGACGCTTCGGTGGCAGCGCATTTCGCCGCTATGCACGCAGTAAAGCCCGGTGTAAACGAAGGCGAGATTTCCGCGCTGATGCAGTATGAATGGGGCAAGCGGGGTTGCAGCCGGCCGGCGTATTCGCCGATTGTCGGATCGGGATTGAACTCCACAGTGCTGCACTATTCGGACGATTCGGCCACTATGCAGGCGGGGGATGTAGTGGTGATTGACGCTGCGGGCGAGTATTCGATGTACGCATCGGACATCACGCGCACCCTGCCCATTTCGGGGAAGTTCACTCCGCGCCAGCGCGAGATTTACGACATTGTTCTGGGCGCGCAACAGGCGGCGATGGATGCCTTTCAGTCCGGAAAATCGACGCTGAAGGCTGGCCCGAACACGCTGCAAAAGGTCGCCTTCGACTACATCAATACTCATGGCAAGGACTCTCACGGAGATCCGCTGGGCAAGTATTTTATCCATGGGTTGGGCCATTACGTGGGCCTGTATGTCCACGACGCAAATGATTACGATGTTCCGCTGGCTCCGGGATCGGTATTCACCATCGAGCCGGGGATTTACATCCCCGAGGAGAAGCTGGGAGTCCGCATCGAAGATATGTATTGGGTCGATGCCAACGGGAAGCTAATCAAGCTGAGCGCAGGGCTGCCATCACAAGCAAAGGATGTAGAACGCATAATGGCCGGGAAGTAATCCCGACAGTTTGGTATCCTAGGCATCGTGCGGATGATGTGGTGGTTTCTGATTTTTGCCGGTGGGGCTGGAGCAGCCCTATGGGCGGGCATCGCAGCCTATCTTCGTGTGCGACGCCACATCAGGACCTCGACGTCTCAGGAAACGCACACAGAAGAGCGGCATTGAGGGGAAAGCTGGGCGAAAGTGATATGCTGCCCCGCACAGTGAGGAAATCCAATGTTTAAGTCGGCCACGTCGCTACCGAGTCCGATGCTGCACAAGCACTCTCGCGTTATTGTCGCCGCCGGACAGGTGGCACTGGTCGTGTGCGCCAGCCTTTTTGTCGCTTTGTGCGCACGCGTCACCCTGCCTTTACCCTTTACCCCAGTGCCACTGACGCTGCAGAACTTCGGCGTTCTACTGGTCGGTTTGACGTTGGGAAGCCGGCGGGGGTTTGCTGCGCTGGCGCTCTATCTTTTCGAAGGCATGGCCGGGATGCCGGTGTTCAGTCCGACTGGTCCGGGCGGTCTTGCCCAACTGGTGGGCCCGACTGGCGGTTTCCTGCTCGCCTATCCCATCGTTGCCGGCATCGCCGGCTGGATCATGGAAAACGGGCGTCGAACCTTTGCTCGCGCCGCGATCGCTAGCGTGCTGGCTGAAATTGCCTTGTTTGCCAGTGGACTTTCCTGGCTGGCCATTCTTACCCATTCGGTTTCCCAAGCGGTGCGTTGGGGGCTTTACTGGTTTGTTTTTGCTGAGGTAATCAAGATTATGATGGCGTCCGCGCTGGCCGGAACCTGGAACCGCATCCGTGGAGTTCGGTCGTGAACCCAATCGAAATCACTTCCGAGAAGTCCGCCGGGAACGAGATTGGCCAGCCTTCGCTGATCCGTACCATCACGGTCGCACACAGCCCTGACTCCGATGACGCTTTCATGTTTTACGGATTGGCGACCAACAAAGTCCGGGTGCCGGGGCTGCATTTTGCCCATACTCTCTGTGATATCGAGACCTTAAACCGGAAGGCGATGGAGGGCGTGTACGATGTAACCGCGATTTCATTTCACGCTTATCCCTACATTCAGGAAAACTACGCTTTGCTTCCGAGCGGCGGCAGCGTGGGGGATGGCTATGGCCCCATGATCGTGGCCCGCCGAGCGTTTTCGGTTCAGGACATCAAAGGGAAACGCATCGCAGTTCCCGGTACCATGACTACGGCTTATCTGGTTCTGAAGCTGTTCGCCCCAGGCATTGAAACCGAAGTGGTTCCCTTCGACCAGATCATCCCGCAGCTGCTGGAAGGCAAACATGAGGCCGGGCTGATCATCCACGAGGGACAACTCACTTACGACAAGTCAGGGCTGCATCGCATTGTCGATCTTGGCAGATGGTGGCAGAAGGTGACCGGCCTGCCGCTGCCACTGGGAGGAAATGCGATTCGCCGCAGCCTGGGACCCGAATTAATGTCGAGAGTCGCGGCTGCGCTCCGGGAGAGCATTCAATATGCCCTCGACCATCGGGAAGAAGCCCTCGCCTATGCGATGCAGTTTGCCCGCGATCTGGATCCACAAATGGCGGACAAGTTCGTTGGCATGTACGTAAACGAACGCACTCTCGATTACGGACCCGACGGGCGCGAAGCGGTACGCCGCTTACTGGATATGGGCTACACCGCCGGGATCATTCCGCAGGCAGCAAAAGTAGAGTTCGCGGCGTAGAGCTGAAAGCTGATAACTTCCTACTTCACTTCTTCCTTGAACGAGAACACCGGGTCGATATCGACGGGCACGCTGGCGGCAGATTTCAAAGTCACCTTCAACTCATCTGGCATCACATCGTACTTCTTGAACCAATTCTCTGCACGCTCGCGGTCCCCGGTCGCTTCTATGGTCAAGAGTTCCTTCGCCAGATCGCTCAAGCTTGACGGCATTCGCGCGTAGTCAATGGCGTAGCGTCCGGACGATTGCCGTTTGATGGCGCCGCGTTCAACCAGATAATTGAACACCATCATCTCCGCCTTAGAGTGAGCCTCGGCCACACCGAAACGCACAGTGCGAAACAGCCCGCCTACGTACGAGGCGTAACATTTTTCCATATCGCTCTCAGGCAGGAAGCCGTGCTCGACCAGCCAGTTCAAGCCGAATAGGCCGACAACGTCGGCTTTGGCTTCTTCCAGACCGCTAAAAACAGGTCCGATGGCCTCTCGAATGTCGACTTTGCCGGTTTGCGTGCGCGCGTAGGCCGGCCCGAGTCCATGCGCAATCTCATGCATGATCACGCCGAGTGTATAGCCCTCGGCGCTGACTTTCGCTGCCTGCTCAGGCAGCATCACATGCCGGGCAACCGGGATGATGACGTAGTTCACTCGCGCATCCATAAAGTTGTTGAAGAAAATCTTCTTGCTCCCCTTCTGCTCATGGATGCGAGGATCGTTGGGTAAATTGTCAGCCACAGCCTGGTAGCCGTGGGTCAGGTCGCCGGCCCGGTGAGGTGCATCCATGACTTCCATAGGAGTTTGGAGACCACGCTTCGACAACCGGTCTTCGGGAGCCAGAGGGAGAGCATCCTGGATATCCGCGACATACTTCTGAAATATCTCGAGCTTGCGGCTTTCCGCGGCATTGCGTACCAGCACCGCGGCACCATAGGTTGCCTTCACACCAAGCAACCCATCATCATAGGTCTCGTAGGGAGCGAAAATCACGTCCACCTTCGGACGGTCCAGATCCAGCCAGGCCAAGTCGCTCTTGTAATAGTCGTCGGTGAGTAAAGCTTCGGCGCGGAGTCGCAGAAACTTACTGAAGGCCGGGTCATCGCTGAGCGCGGCCGCTTCGCGCAGCCGCAGAGAAGCTGGCTCCAGGAAGGCCCGGAAAACAATGTGATAAGGCAGACCCACCAATTCGCCATCATGCCAGCGCACCATGGTGGTGGGACTGTAGATCACTTCTTTCTTTTCGGGATGGGCCTTCACGTACTGTTCGATCTTGTCCTGGGTTAAATCCGCCGGATAAAAGCCCCGTCCGGGCGGCATAGGAGCAGTTCCAACAAAAGGCTTGTTTTCATCGAGCAAATCAAATCGCGAGGCGTTAATCCGTAGATAGCGGCGGAGCTCAACGTCACGCGGATATTTACTTCCCACGAGTGATTGGTACAGTGTGAGGCCGTCGGGGTCCATCTGGCGCCAATAGATTTCCTCCAGATAGCGCGAGGCTTCCACCAACTTCTCCACCAATTTCACTTCGCGAGCTGTCAGGCCAGCGGTGTGGAACGGCATTTCCACGTGGGCAAACTTCGCCACCCGGTGATCGAGATCCGGGACAACCTGCAGTCCCGCGGATAGGGCACCCTTGGCGGCCGATCCAGTCATTGGTTTATTTTCTCTCTGAATGGCAGTTGAAGAAAGCAGACTAGAAGCAAGCAGCAGGAAAACCCAGGGGCCCGGTGTCATTTCGATGGTGATTCTAGCAGAAGAAATTGCGCAGGAGTTCTCCTAGGTTTCGCGAACCAACAATAACACCGCTATGATGTTACAGAAATGAGCACGGCAAACAATTCGTATCAATCGCAAACGCTGCTGATTGATGCTGACGACACGCTTTGGGAAAACAACATCTACTTTGAGCGGGCAATTGCCAACTTTATTTCATTTCTTAATCATCACGAATACTCCCCCGAGCAAGTGCGCGAGGTTCTGAACGACGTGGAACGGGAATGCATCGTCAGCCATGGTTACGGGCTGCATAGTTTTGTGCACGCACTGGTGCAAACTTTCGAGCGGCTCGCGGTGGAACCACTGACCCCGGCGCTGCACGAAACCATCAACGGATTTGCTCACACCATTGCCGGGCATCCGATAGAGATTTTGCCCGGAGTTCCGGAAACCTTGCAGTATCTGTCGGCGCGGCATCATGTCATGCTGGTGACCAAGGGTGCAGTGGTGGAGCAATCCGGCAAGGTTGAGCGTTCAGGACTGAAAGACTATTTCGCCGCAGTGGAAGTGGTGGCAGAGAAGGACGCGCCCACCTATCGCGCGGTGGTTTCGAAGTACCAGCTCTCGCCCGATTCGACCTGGATGGTGGGCAACAGCCCGAAGTCCGACATCAATCCGGCGTTAGCGGCGGGACTCAACGCGGTGTTCGTGCCGCACGGCAATACCTGGATACTGGAGCACGACGACGTTGCCGAGCCGCAACCACCATGCCGCTTGCTGGTGGTAGAAACCTTCTCCGAACTGGCCCGACATTTCTAGGGCCGCAATATCCCTGATGTCAACGTGCCGCCGGAACCGACTCTCCGCAAAACTTATCGAAAGCCTGCTTGAGTTCAGCAGCGATGTCGGCGGCGTCGCGATGCTCGATGTCGCTGCGCTGCAACATGTGAACCAGTTTGCCGTCGCGCAAAATGGCAATGGAGGGAGAGGACGGCGGGTATCCGGTAAAGTAGCCGCGAGCGCGCTCGGTGGCGGCAATATCTTGCCCGGCAAATACGCTGACCAGCTTCTGAGGTCGGCTGGAGTGCTGCAACGCCATACGTACCGCGGGCCGCATGCGCCCGGCGGCGCATCCGCAAATTGAGTTGACTACTACCATCGTCGTTCCCGGCTGATTGGCGATGGCGTGATCGACCTCTTCCGGCGTACGAAGTTCCTGCACCCCTACGCGCGTCAACTCCTCGCGCATGGGAATCACCATAATGTCTGGATACATGCTTGGGCTCCTCGGCAAATTCCTTGCTCTTCCATCCTAACTCAGGATTCGGATTGCCGCGGGACTGCTCGTATATATTGGTTTGGTCCATGAATATCCAGGAAAATGTTCCTCTGGCGCCGCTGACCACGTTCAAAGTTGGCGGGCCCGCACGTTACCTGGTGGAAGCGGCGACCAACGCGGAAGTGGCCGAGGCGGTGCAGTTCTCGCGCTCGAAGGATTTGCCGCTGTTCGTGCTGGGCGGCGGCAGCAATCTAGTGATCTCGGACGCGGGATGGCCCGGCGTAGTGCTGAAAGTTGCGATTGCCGGGATTGACGAGCGAGCAGAGGATGGGAAATCGCTGTTTGAAGTAGGCGCCGGGGTGGAGTGGGACAAATTCGTGGCGCGGGCAGTGGCGCGCAACTGTGCGGGAATCGAATGCCTCAGCGGCATTCCGGGAAGTGTAGGTGGGACTCCGGTGCAGAATGTGGGTGCGTATGGGCAAGAGGTTGCGGAGACCATTGGGGCGGTGTTGGCGTTGGACACGAAGGACGGCCAGATTCGCGAGCTGTGCAACGCAGCTTGCGGGTTCAACTATCGCGCCAGTATTTTCAACACCAGCCAGCGCGGCCGCTACATTCTTTTGCGGGTTACGTATGCACTCGAGCCGGGAGGCACTCCGCGCGTGCACTACGCCGATCTCAAGCGATATTTTGCGGGACGCGAAACCCCGACCCTGGCAGAAACCCGAGATGCAGTTCGCAGAATACGTGCCGGCAAGGGCATGCTGATTACGCCGGGGGACGCGGATTGCCGTAGTGCCGGATCATTTTTCAAGAACCCCGTGCTCTCGCCAGCACAGTTTGAAGACCTGGCATCCCGTGCTGCTGCCAAGAATCTGCAGATTCCCAGCTATCCCGCGCTGGATGCGCAGAAGAAAGTTTCCGCGGCGTGGCTGGTTGAGCATTCAGGGTTCAGCCGCGGACATGGGCATGGCGCGGTGGGGATATCTCGCAAACATGCGCTCGCAATCGTGAACCGGGGTGCGGCAACCGCGGCTGACATCGTGGAATTCAAAGAAGAGATTCAAGAGCGCGTGGAAGACTTGTGGGGGATCCGGCTGGAACCGGAACCGGTGTTTGTGGGCTTTTGAGTTGCAGCGTACGTCACCTGGGAGGCAGCCGCCAGTGCCCCAGACGGCGACCCGCTTTGAGAATTCCCCATGTGAGAGGGAGGGTGAACCAGTCCAGCTCCGGCGGCGGCCGCCTCCCCTTATGCATCGGCAAGGCGGGCCGCGTCTTTAAAGATGCGGAGAAACATCGCCCGAGTCAGTTTCCCGGTTTGAGTGTTCTGGTTCGAGGGATGGTAGGAAGCCAGTAACGTCTTTCCGTCTGCCATTTTGTAGCGTGCCCCGTGTTGGAACAGGTAATCGCGCTTGCGAGCCAGCAGGCCGCGGCGCTGTAAGTAGTTGACGTAAGCATCGAAGCCGATCTTGCCTAGCGCTACAACTACCTTCACTTGCTTTAGACCTTCCAACTCACGATCCAGATAAGGGGCACAATTGGCGAGTTCTTGCGGCAGCGGCTTGTTGTCGGGCGGAGCGCAGCGGACGGCAGCGGTGATGTACAGGTCTTTGAGTTCGAGGCCGTCGTTGCGGTCGGTGGCGGTGGGTTGATTGGCGAAGCCGGTTTCGTACAAGACCGGGTACATGAATTTGCCGGAGGCGTCGCCGGTGAAGGGGCGTCCAGTGCGGTTGGAGCCGTGCGCGCCGGGGGCGAGACCCAGAATCAGCACGCGCGCGTTGGGATCGCCGAATCCGGGAACGGGCTTGCCCCAGTATTTGTGGTCGCGGTAGGCGCGGCGCTTCTCGCGAGCGATCTTCTCTCGATACTCCACTAGGCGTAGGCAGAGAGTGCAGGAGATGACTTCGGAGTTGAGAATGGTGAGCCAGTTGGGCATTTGCGGTTGGGTGATTAGCGATTAGCGCCGGACCGTTGGGCCTCTCTCAAGAGCGCCTCAAAACCAGGATCACCGTGAAGCGAGTTTAAGTCCTCGTCGATTCGCATGTGGTCGAGGTCTTTGTATCCATGAGCGATGGCTTCTCGCAGATGATGAACCGCTTCGCCGCGATCGTTCGCAGCCGCAGCCACACAAGCGAAGTTATACCACGCTAGAAAAACACTGGCCCCGGGCGTCTGGTTTACATGTTCGATGGTGTCGCTGAATAACTTCTTCGCATCGGGGTAGTGATGGTTGTAGACCATGGCCGTGCCCAGCACTTGCAGGGTGTTGATGGTGTCGCTCTGCTGCGGCCCGAGTACCCGAACCTGAGTGTCGAAGGTGTGACGGGCCATTGATTCCGCTTCCTGGTAGCGGCCCTCCTTAATCAGTACGCCGGCGAGGCTGGCCTGGCTTGCCATGGTGTCGGCATTTTCCGGACCCAGGACGCGCGTCTGGTCGGCAAGAGTTTCGCGATAGAGTTTCTCGGCTTCCGGGAAACGGCCCTGCCGGGCGACCACCTCGGCGAGATTGTACTTCGAGAGCAGCGTATCGGCATGGTCGGGCCCGAGGGTGCGTTGGCGGACGGCGAGAATCTGGCGATGCATCTGCTCGGCCTCTGCATAATGTCCCTCAGTGGACAGAACGTTGGCCAGGCCCTCCTGGGTTCGAATGGTGTTAGGGTGTTCCGGACCGAGGGTGCGCAGTTCGATTTCGAGAGATTTTCGATAGAGAGCTTCCGCATCGGCAGTGCGGGTCTCACCGTAGTGAAGGTCGTTGGCGAGCGTGGTCATGGTGTCCGCGGTATCGGGGTGTTCGGGACCCAGGACGCGGGTTTCAATCGCAATGGTCTGCCTGTACAGTTCTTCCGCGTCTGCGTATCGACCCTGCTCTTCGAGCCGGTTGGCGAGGTTGTGCATGGTGGCAATGGTCTGGGGATGGTCGGCGCCGAGGACGCGCTGCTCGATCGCCAGCACGTTGCGGTACATTGCCTCCGCCTCTTCGACGCGTCCCTCCAGGCTCACGGCGCTGGCCAGGTTCGCCATAGCACGAATGGTGAGGGGATTTTCGGGACCAAGGCGGCGGGTCTCGATGGCGATTAACTCGCGCTGTAGTTTCTCTTCCTCCTGAAAGTTGCCCAGTTTTTCCTGGATGGTGGCGAGGTGATCCATGGCCGCGAGCGTGACCGGGTCCTCCCGACCCAACACCCGCCGCTCCGTGTCCAGAGTCGGACGAAGTAGCTGTCCCGCCTCCTGGTCATGGCCTTCACGATCCAGAATCCAAGCCAACTGGTTCTCGGACTCCAGAGTCTTGGGATTATTGGGCCCGAGCAGGTGGCGGCGATTATCGCGGACATTTTCGGCCAAAGTGTGCGCGCGGGAAAACAGACCCAGGTTCACATAAGTTTCCGCCATGGTGTACATCAGATCCGATTGCACCTCGGGATCCCTGGCCAGACCGGTATTAATGTCATGTGAGGCCCGGTCGAGAATCTCGCGCGCGGTGACACTATTTCCCCGGGCTTCGTTGGGGTCCGATACTTTGAACATGCCGACCATGAAATCGGTGATACGGTTGGCGCGGTCCCGTTCACGGCTGACCCGCCGCACTTGGAGGAACTCGGTCACGCCAAAACCCGCCAGCAGCAGGGCCAAGCCTGCCGCTACCGTTACCGCGACACGATGCCGCCGCACGTACTTGGTCAAACGATAGGTGGCACTGGCGGGGCGGGCGGCCACCGGTTCGTTCTTCAGGTAATGGAGAATGTCGACTGCCAGCTCGGAGGGCGTCCCATAACGGCGCGCGCGATCCCTCTCCAAAGCCTTAAGCACAATCCAGTCGAGGTCCCCGCGCAGCAGGCCGACCAGTTCTTTCGGTCCAATTTGCCGTTTCTCGGCAGTAGCGGTCAGGGTTCGGTGATCAGTGCTCAACTTGGCGCTGGGACTGGGGGGATCATCCTCGCGCAACTGGCGCAAGATTTCGTGGAAAGGCTTGCTCCGCCATTTTTTGGGATCAAACGGCATGGAACCTGTGAGCAACTGATAAAGGATCACGCCCAGGGAATAAACATCGGTGCGGGTATCCACATCGAGAACGCTGGGATCGGTTTGTTCCGGGCTCATGTATCCCGGGGTACCGGGAGTTGCCCCCAGGCGCGTCACGTTGGTTTCGTCGGTTGACCGCTGCGAGATGGCCTTGGCGATACCGAAATCGATGATGCGGGGCAATGGCTTGCCATCCACTTCCACCACCAGCACGTTGGAGGGTTTCAGGTCGCGGTGAATGATGGCCTTCTGATGTGCGTGCTGAACTCCTTCACAAACCTTGATGAACAATGCGAGCCGTTGTCGTGTGGTTATCCGCTTCTGGTCGCAGTAGGTGGTTATAGGCAGTCCGGGAACATACTCCATCACGAAGTAGGGCTGGCCCTCGGGAGTGGAGTCGGCGTCGAGGACCTTGGCGATGGCGGGATGGTCCATGATGGCCAGCGACTGACGCTCAAGATCGAAGCGCTGGAGGGCGGAGGTGTCGTAGCGGCCGGCTTTGATGAGCTTGAGGGCGACGCGGCGAACGACGGGAGAGGTCTGTTCGGCGAGCCAGACCTGTCCCATGCCGCCTTCGCCGAGCTTACTGAGGAGACGATAGCGCCCGATTGAGCCGAGGTCGGGGGATTCCACAGCCGCCGCGGAGGCGGCATCAATGGTTGCGTCGGCAGCATCCATCGTGGCATCCGCCTTTGCTTCGGGACTATGCCGGTCAAACGTCGGCTCGGGATCGCCGTCAGGGTTCACGTTCGGCCTCGGTTAACAGGGTGAGCTATATGGCCTAAAGGTTACCACTTCCACGCAGCGGGGGTAATCCGGTGTTGAGGATGGTGAGGCAGGGGGCATGAGTGGTTCAAACAGGTTTTCTCATCGGTGGCTTGGCAGGGTAGCGACGAAGTATCGGTTGAATTCGCCTGGTGGTAACAATTGGTTCCGAATAGCCCGTCGGAATCAGATTTGCGCACCACCACGGTCTCTGGTGCGGAGGACTATTGATTTCTCAACGCCGCAATAGGGTCGGCACGCATGGCCGACGATTCGTTAGTGCTGGGCGGATTGCCCTGCGCATTCACTCGGCACGAAGAGCCTTCATGACGTCGATGCGCGCAGCGCGCACGGCCGGCACCGAGGACGCGACGACTGCGGCCGTCAGCAGCACGAACGCTGAAAGGGCCACTGGCAAGACGCCTGGCATCTTCATGTCGAGGAAATAGCTGCTTGCCAAACGCGCCATAACGAACCCGAATGCTGCGCCTGCGATGACGCCTGCCGCAGCCATCACGACGCCTTCTGTGATGACCCCGCGCAGGAGATCCCGCGGTTGCGATCCCAGCGCCAGCCGGATGCCGAATTCGCGCGTCCGCGAGCTGACCGAAAACGCGAGCACGCCTGCGACGCCAATCAAGGCAATCGATAACGCGACGGCCGCGAACACGCCAAACACCAGCGAGTTCAAACGGTCCGGTGTAAGCACTTCCGCGCGGACATCTTCGAGCGTGGCGGCATGCTCAATGGGCTGGTCCACGGACATGTCGCGAATAATCCGCGTGACCGGCGTGACCAGCGAATACGGATCTGCATCGGTATGAATGAAAAGGCGACCGCCAAACATTGGACCTTCTTCAAAGGAGCTATAGATGGTGACCATGGGCTCGGGAACCACGTGTTGGTCGTCAATATCGGCAGTGACGCCAATGATGCGGTGCGGTGCGGCGCTAATCCCCGGAGCGAATTTCAGCACGGGATCTGTCCAATAGACATGCCGATTGATAGCATCCTGATTAGGGAACATGCGCTGTGCGAGAGTTTCACTGATGATGACGACGGGATCTTTCTCTTTGTTCTGGCCGTCGAGCTCGTTGAAATCACGACCGGTGAGGATGGGAACGCCGAGCGCGGCAAAGAATCCGGGAGAGATGACACGCCACTGCGCGCGAGGATCCTCTTCGCCCGCGGCATGAACATGACCGTCGGCGGAGAATTGCAGGCCGATGCCGGCCGCGGCATCGCGCCAGGGAACCATCAGGCCGAAAGCGGTCTTTTTCACGCCGGGTAGCGCATCCACGCGGCGAATCGATTCCTTGTAGAAATCGACCACTTGCTGAGGTGTTTTTCCGTAGGACATTGCGGGGACGTTGATGGCAAGGACGTGGCGGGTATCGAGACCTGTCTGGGCCGTTTGCAGTGCGATCAGCGTAGTGATCAACATACTGGCACCTGCCAGCAGCACGAAGGACGCCGCGATTTGTGTTATGGCAAAGACGCGCTGGCGGCGGCTGGTGCTGCCCGTAATCCGCACGCTGCCACTCGCCAGGCTGAGGCCATTGGCTGTATCGGCCGACGGCAGGCGCGGGACGAACGCCAAAATCACCGCCGCCACGACGGCCAGAGCGGCTCCCAGCCAGAGCAGACTGGAATCGACTGTCAAATCGAGCGCGCGGACGGAAAAGCGCGAGGCGTAGCGGGCCAGGATTGCCACCATCGGATACGCGCTGATGACACCGAGAGCAGCGCCGGCGCTGCAAAGCAGAAGGCTTTCGGCCAGCAGCATGCGGCGTAGCGCGCCGGTGCTGGCGCCGAGCGCGGCGCGGATGGTGAGCTCGCCTTCGCGGCGAACCGTCCGTGTGAGAATCAGGTTGGCGACGTTGGAACACGCGATGACGAAGACCAGTACTGAGGCTGCGAGCAGCACCAGCAGTACGGTCCGGGCGCCCGAGGTAATCTCGTCGTGAAACAGCTTCGCTCCGATCTGGAAGTTCGCTTTGGGTGAATATGCTTCGGGATGTTCCTTGATCATGGCCCCGTAGACGGAGCGCAACTCGGCGCGAGTTTGATCAAGGGTGGCCCCAGGAGCAAGACGGCCAAAGAGCTCGGTCATGCGATGGATACGGCCGGTGACCATGGTGGCGGAGAGATGGTGCGGGCTGGTGACGACGTTGGCGATGATTTCGGTGTCTTGGGGATATGGGACGCAGGGTTCGAGGACGCCGATGACGGTGGCAGACCGATTGCCAAGGACACCGCTATCGAGGCGAACGGCTTTGCCGATGACGGAAGGATCTTTTTTAAAAGTGGTGGTCCAGAAACGATAGGTGAGAACGACTACACCGGCAGCGCTGGGGCCGTCGTCTTGAGGTCCGATGAGACGACCGAGGACAGGGTGAAGGCCCATAACATCGAAGTAGTTGCCGCCAACGACGCCAGCTTGAACTTCGCGAGGCTGACCCAGGCCGATCACGGTGAAACCGACGGTCGAGAAATCGCCGAACTCGCTCAGAGTTTTAACGCTGGCGCGCAAATCCTGGATTTCGGGCACGGAGAAGGTTGTGTCGTCGTCGCCGACTCCAGGGGCGCTTTGGCGGATGTAGATCAGCCGGTTCTCGTCGCGGTTAACCAAAGGCTTAAGAAGCACGCCACGTACCAGCGTGAAGATGGCGGAGTTGGCACCGATGCCAAGCGCGAGCGTCAGCACCACCGTGAGCGCAAGCCCTTTGGTTCGACCTAGCGAGCGGAATGCAACTTTCAGATCGTTAACGAATGCCATAATTTCTCTTCCTTTCCGGAGGTCAGTCTACCGCCCTCATCGCAAGGTATCCTCACGCCGGTCGCCGCTGCTCGCTCTCTTTTATTATTTCGCTAATATCTGCAACCGGCCGTATCTCAATCGGTCCAAGCCCAAACTTAAAGCCTGGTTGCTGGGAGACCAGCTGAACGGCATGATTGAGGTCTCGCGCCTCAAGGATTTGAATGCCGCCCAGCTGTTCCTTGGTTTCCGCATAGGGGCCATCCGTCGCCGCAACTTTGCCGTTTTTCCAGTACAGGGTCAACGCGGTCTCCGGAGGCTGAAGAGGTACTTCGGCGACAAGATGTCCGTTGGCGCGCAGATGGTCGTTGTATTCAAAGCATTCGTCGAAGGTTGCGTGTCGCTCGTCCTCGGTCATCCCTTCGAATTTTCCGGGTTCGAGGTATCCCAAACAGATGTATTTCATTGATTCCTCTACGTTTCTTGATATTCAGAAGCGCCGCAGGTCTTCGTTCTGTCAGATAGTCGTTTCGGGGGACCAAAAATCGACAGCTACTCCACTTTTTATTTCAATTGCTTGGGATGTTTGTCAACGGGGACGGAGGAAGGCAATCTCAGTGTACAATCTGTGCAATTTTCGAAGTCAAAACCACTGGGATTTTGATCCGCAACCTGTAAGGGAGTGCAAATGAACTATTCAAGTCTCGGACTGGCGGCGCTTGGTGGCACGGTCGCGTATTTTGCCTTTGGTTTCTTACTGCTTTGGCTGGCGCCAGCTCTTATCGATGAAGCCCACAAATACCCGGCTGTATTCCGACCTAAGGAAAAAATGATGGCTGTCATGCCAATTGGAATGGTCGCAACTTTGGTAGCGATCCTGGTTGTGGCCATAATTTTCGCAATGCTACATCCGGGCGGATCGGGCGCTACGGAAGGTGCGCGCCTAGGCGTTCTCATTGGCATTTTCGTGGTTTGCGCATTCGTGCTGCACAACTACGTGAACCTGAACATCGGGCTGAAACTCGCTCTGGGACAGGCTGTGGCTTACTTCGTCCAGTGGACGATCATCGGCATAGTCATCGGTCTTATTTACAAACCAGTCGCGACACCATAACCGTAAGAAAAGACTGGGGAACCTTCCCTCTGTCCTCGATCTGCCCTCCGATTTTCGTCCACCGCAAGTAAATAATGCTTGACAATATGTAAAGCTTGCTTTACTTTATGTGTCAAGGTTACTTTACTTTATTGCGGAGGTCCTGAATTCATGGCCAACAGTCGAACATTCTCTTCCCGCTTCACTCGCCCAGTCTTTCTCTGGGCGGTTGCAGCGGCGCTAACACAACTCCTGGTGACATGGCTCGTGGATCACGGGCATGTTCCGAGGGTGGTGGGGCTTCTGCCGGTTCTGCCCTACATGATCTTCTTCGCGGCGATGGTGCGGAGCTTCCTGAAGATGGACGAGATGCAAAAGCGGATCTGCCTGGAGTCGGCATCCGTCGCGTTCTTGTTGACTCTCATCATTACCGCCTTTTTCGGCGGCGTCGAGCAAGCTGGGCTTGGCCGTCCACCGTGGGAAGAGTTAGGAGGCTTCATGTTGCTGGTGTGGGCCTTCGCCTACGGGTTTTCAGCCTGGAGGTACCGATGAGCCGGCGGAGCGGCGGTGATGGCAAGAGGACGGATGGTCCGCGGGCCGGTGCGCGATGAAAAACCGGCTTCGAGTCTTGCGCGCGGAACGCGAGTGGTCCCAGGCTGACTTGGCCGGCCAGCTCAAGGTATCGCGCCAAACGGTGAACGCAATCGAAACTGGGAAGTACGATCCGAGTCTGCCGCTGGCTTTTGCCATCGCGCGACTCTTCGAGCAACCCATTGAAGACATCTTTGCACCCGGCGATGACAAATCCGCCGGTTAAAGCGCCAGCCGTTTCTGGTGGCGAGCACGAAAAGTCACAATAACCCACACAATAAGGAGAATTACATCATGAACAAGCGCACAGCGTTAGGCTTCGGATTCTTGGCGGTGCTGGTGACTATGATCGCATCCACGTTGCTGCTCGGAGCCACGACAGGAACTTCCGTCTCGGCGGCGATCGGTGATTGGGAAGGAACGATCGATGCTCGCGGTAGCAGCTTACGGGTGATCGTACACATTTCACAGGCGGCGGACGGGAAATTGACCGGCAGCCTGGACAGCCCGGACCAGGGCACCACCGGAATCGCAATCGACCTGGTCTCTTACCAGGATCCTGATCTGCACTTTGCAATCGGAAGCATCGGAAGCAGCTTCGACGGCAAGATGATCCACGACAACACGGAGGTTAGCGGTGAATGGAAACAGAGCGGCCTCTCTCTGCCGCTTGTGTTCAAGCGCCGTGGTAAGTAAGCGCGGGGCAAACTGGGGCAGACGGGACATTCACCAATTTCCATCGTCGAAAGATTAGGGAACGTTACGTCTGTCCCAGGTTTTACTGAAGAATCTTTTGCACCCGCTTGTTTAACTTCTCGGAAGCCTCAGCGACAGGTCGGGCTTTGCGACGCAAATTTGTTGTCATCTTTTCATCGCTGCCTTCATGCTGCACCCAAGCCATCAGTTCACCAAGCGCGCGCAAGTAAGCTTCAACAAGCTTAGGATCACTTTTAATAAGGTAGACCCTGTTTGTCAGTACATATGATCTGATCTCTTCGATCTTGTCTCTAAGCCCAGAAAGTTGAGGTGTATCCCGTTGAAGATCAACGTCGACTGACACCACCTTTTTCAATATCTCCCGATACGTCTCACGCTGGGCCTTGACAAACTCCTGCCTCTGCCGGTCGTCGCGCTTTCGTTTTACAATTCGATATGTAATGTAGGCTGGACCAAGTGTTCCAGCCAAACCCATAAGCCCGGTCGCTATCGCTGTACCCTTAATGAGCATATTGATCCAGCGAATACGCATCAGAGTTAAGCATCCGCTCGATGCGTGCTTCCATCTCTTCCTCCTCGATAAACTCCCCCCGGTCGGCCTGCGCGATGCCCTCTCGCACGGCGGCGCGAAACCGGGCGTCCTGCTCCAGCGGACGCAAGGCCGCATCCTTTACCAACCGCTCGGTATCCGTACCGGCATGACTGGCGATATGGGATAACTGCGCTTCCTGCTCGGGCGTGAAATGGACATCCATACCCGCCAGTCTAGGAGCGCGAGTCTATGCTGTCAACGAGCTCTTGGAAGCACTGGGGAACGTTCCGTCTGTCCCCGCATTTTCCCGCATTTTCCAGTTTGCCCCCTCCCCCTCGGGGGAAATGCGGGGACAGACGGGAGTGACCCCGATTACTCTTCGCGGCCTGAAATTGGGGCCAGTCCCGTTTGTCCCCACATTTCTGGGATTGCATCATGCGGCTTTTTCGTGACAATACCCGATGCTCACGCTAGGATAAATTGAAGGGCAAGAGAGCTATGATTCACAGCGTCAAAGACCTGTCACCCGACCAAAAACAGGCCATTGAAAGCCTGCTCGGTCGTCCCATTTCCGAGGGAGAGCAAGTCAGCGTGCGCACCGTGCCCGCTTCGCCGGAATGGCTTACGTCCATCCAACAGGACGCCAGAAAAAAGGGCACCGATAAACTCACGATGGAAGAAATCGACGCGGAAATTGGCGCAGCACGGCGTGAGCGCAGCCAGCGCCCCGGACGATGATTCGCGTTGTCATCGACACCAACGTTTTAGTTTCAGCACTGTTGACCAGCGGCGGCTTACCGGAGGCCGTCATCAATCTTGCCATTTCCGGCGAGGTGCATTGGTTTGCCTCCGAATCGGTTCTCGGCGAATACGAGGAAGTGTTGAAACGTCCTCGGCTCGCAATCGATTCTGGCAAGGCCGCAGACGCAATGGCCAGAATCCGGGCCATTGTCTCCGTGGTCTCACCGGCAGTACGCGTCGCAGCAGCTGGCGACCCTGACGATAATCAGTTCCTCGAATGCGCCGAGGCCGCGCAAGCCGATTACCTCGTGACCGGGAATATTCGCCACTTCCCAGAAGTCTGGAAAGAGACTCAAGTTGTGACGCCTCGCGAGTTGATTGACGCCTGGACGACGGCTCCCGGCGATTCACTCTAGCCCGGCCACACAGCCCTCTCACTCCTTCGCGTCAGCGTAGGAACTGGTCCGCAAAAGCCCACTGGGCCTGTATGTGCTGATGATGACGCCCGAGGACACAGCCTTGGTGCTGACGAGCGCGAGTTCGCGGGGCGGGGTCCCTCCGAAAAGATACGTTTGCCAGTGCCTAACAGAACCGGAAAGACGAGCAGCAAGAGCTCATCCGCAAGCCCGTGTTCGAGCAGCACCGGGGTCAGCGTCGAGCTGCCCCAAACGATCAGGTGCGGCCCGCTTTTCGCCTTGATGCGGCGAATGCCCTCAACGATGTCCGCTCCCAGGTCCGCGGCCGGCCCCCATGCCAGACTCTTCGGTCTGTGGGTCGCGACGTATTTCGTTGCCGCGTTAATACTGTCCGCCATCGGACTCTTCGGGGCTTTCGGCCAAAAGCCGGTCCAGATATCGTAAGTTCGGCGGCCCAACAGCAGATCGAAAGCCTCACCGTGAGCCGCGACGATGGCCGCTCCTCCATCCGTGTCGGCATGCGGCCCCGCCCATCCGCCGTAGGGATAAGGCGGGTCTTCGTTCGGGCCGCCGGGGGCCTGAATCACGCCGTCCAGCGAGATGTGTTCGATGATCGTGATCTTTCTCATGGCGTCTCCTGTCACTGCTTCAGGTAACGAAGCGCAACACTTCCTGATTTAAAGACCTTTGAGTCGGCAAGTTTCAGTCGTAATTTCTCCGGCAGGTTGACACCTTCCATCAGCCGTCTCCCTTCGCCAGCAATGATTGGCATAATGACAAAACGATATTCGTCAACCAGACCAAGCTTTATAAGCTGTGAAGGAATATCTACACCACCGACCAAAATACTTTTGCCTGGTTCTTGCTTCAGTTTAAGTATTTCGTCGCGAAGGTTGGTGCGAACAATTCTCGTATTTCTATCATCAGCGCTGGCCAATGAGCGTGAAAAAACAATCTTCTTGAGGGAATCAAAGGCTTGAGCAAATTCGATATCCGCTTTTGTCTCGGACTGGCTTTTTGCGATATCAGGCCAATAAGGAACCATCAATTGGTAGGCCTTACGCCCATAAACGAGCAGGCCAACATCATCTCGCAAGAGGCTCGTGTAATGTTCAAGCAGGTCTTCAGCGGGATTGAACTTGGTATGGTCGCAGCAACCATCGAGGGTAAGGTTGATTGCGAAGATTACATTTCTCATTGGATTGTCCTCTCTTATGTACCAGCGCTTTGCGTCCTTTGCACAATTTCGGTTTAGCGACCTTATGACGACGTTCCGAATGCTTTGCGCAGCGCAGACTTCCAACTCGCAGTGAATTGTTTGGAGATTTCGGCATCCGGCACGAGGATATCGAATCCGTGGAAGGCACCGCGCACGACCCGGAGTTCGGTTGCTACTCCGGCGTGGACGAGCCGACGCGCGTACTCGATGTCTTCTTCGACAAACAGGTCGAGAGCACCGACGCCGATCCAGGCAGGCGGCAGGCCGGCGACGCTGGCTACCCGGGCGGGTACGGCTGCTACCGGCACCTTGGACGAACCCGATGGAACGCCGAGCAGCGAGCTCCAGGCAAAACGATTGGCACTCGGAGTCCACATAAAGTGGCCAATGGCGGGCGGCGCTGGGTGCGAGCTGCCTGTGCGGTCGTCTAGCGCGGGGTAGATGAGCAACTGGAAGCAGATGGGAACGTCTTCTTTGTTGCGGTCGCGCGCATGAATGGCAAGGCTGGCGGCGTGGGTGCCGCCCGCGCTCTCACCGCCCACGGCAATCCTGGAGCGATCAATGCCGAGCTCCGCCGCATGGGCATGGACCCATTTCAGCGCGGCGTAATTATCCTCAAGCGCGCCGGGATAGCGCGTCTCCGGAGCCAGCCGGTACTCAACCGAGATCACGACGCAATGGCAATCCGTCGCGATCTCCTGGAGCAGGGGCATCCACCCAGGGCCGGTCATCATGAAGCCGCCACCATGCATGTGAAGCAACAACGGCTTGTTCTTCTCCGACGGCGCAGGATCAACCACCCAAAGACGAACCTCGGGTGCTCCTGGCGGCCCGGGGATATGCCGCTCCACGGGCTGCGGCGCGGGAGCAGGTAACGGGGGCGTGCCGGGCATTTGCCGGAACTGGCGGACCGTCTCCGCTGAAAGGTCAAAGGAGGCGGGGAACTGCTTGAGCGCTGGAAGAAGTTCCGGATCGACGAGGGAATATGGATCCGCGACCGCCGGCGAAGTTTCTGAGCGCGAGGCTTGCTCAGACTCCGCCAGCGTAGCAGCAGGCGCGAGTGTCATAGCCAGACCGAAGCCGGCCAGACCAAAGCCGGCGGTGCGGATAGCGAAGTCGCGACGAGTGAGTTGATTGCGCATGTCTCCTCCTCTTTCTGTTTTCTGTTACGCAGCGTTCAGCGTGCAGTGTTCTGTCGCCGGCGCTGCTCACTTGCCTTCTTGATTTCGTTCATGTCCCCGGCTGGCCGAATCTCGAAAATGTTGCCATACGTCAGCGCCGGATGCTGCGTCACGAGCTGCAAAGCATGGTTCATATCCCGCGCCTCAAGGACGAGAATGCCGCCGAGTTGTTCTTTGGTTTCGGTATATGGACCGTCGGTCGTTGCCACCTTGCCGTTCTTCCAATACAGCGTCAGGGCGGTCTCCGGCCCCTGAAGCGCTTCTCCACCGGCCCAGTGCCCGCTGGCGCGAAGATGATCGTCATATTCAAAGCATTTATCGAACATGGCGTTTCGCTCGGCCTCAGCCATGCCATCGAATTTACCTTTGTCATAGTAGCCAAAACAGATGTATTTCATTGTTCTCTCCTCATAGCGGATTGAACGAACCAGCAACAGAAGCGTTGCGCCCGGCTCGATCATCTCGCCAGGGCGCGTGTTCCGAGGCCGCAGTGGCCGGGTTGTTTACTTGCTTCCGCCGGACCCTTGTTCCGGAGCCGGGAAGAAAAGAAGCTCGCGCACCTCGCCGGGCACATCGCAGGCGATGGCAGCCTTCTTCGCCCATGCGAGTGCCTCATCCATATTGGCGGCTTCCAGTATCCAAAATCCGCCCATGTGCTCCTTGGTCTCGGTGTACGGTCCGTCGGTGATGAGCACCTTGCCGTCGGATTGCTTTCGCACCGTCTTTGCGTTGGCGGGCGGCGAAATGCCGCAGGCGAACTTCCTGGCGCCGGCAGCAATCAATTCGCGGTTGAGCGCGTGGATCTCTTCCATCATCGCTTCGGTTACAGTGGACGGGTCGAAGTTGTCGGGGAGGTAGTTACAAACTAGATATTGCGGCATGACTTTTTCTCCTTTGGTTCCTGTGGTTTGTTCCCGATGACTCGTTTCCTGTTCACTCAGGAACCGTAGCGCATCGTTCTTTTGTCTTATAGTCGTTGGGGAGACGGAAAATCGACAGCTATCCCGATTTTTATTTCAGCTGCCGAATCCGCTCTTGCAGGAATTGCCGCTCCGGTTGCTGTTGGGTCAGCTCGAGAGAAAAATCTCGTGTGCCTCTAGCCTGGAGGAAGTGTTCGAACGTCAAAACGTCCAACTCCATTGATCTCAGTTTATTTCTCGTCCAGCAGTAGATGGGTCACTATGCAACCCCATGCCCTCTTTTGAACGCGAGGCGCTTCTTGGGTCGTCCTGGCTTCTCTCCGAAACGCGCAACCAGCCGGGCGTACGCGAAATCAAGCGCTTCAGAACCTTCTTCTACGCTCAGCAAGAGGAAGAAGTGAGTCGGGAAACCCAGAATCCTAAGACCCCCAAGGATTGAGCACACCTACTCCCGTGTGCTCAAAGTCGGCTACATTCTGGGTCACGACGGTCAGGCCGTGCACGAGGGCCGTGGCTGCGATGAGGGCGTCACGATCGGAGCGAGGGTTCGGTACGTGAAACGTCGCGCATCGCTGGGCGACGGCGGTGTCAATTGCTAGAATACGACCGGAGAATGTGGGCAACACGTGACCATCCATCCACGCACGAAGGATCGCGCCTTGCTCTTTGTCGCGCCGGTCTTTGTCCCGGCGACCGATGAGAAGGATTCCGATCTCCAGTTCCAGCACCGAAATGACAGAGATGTAGAGACTCGCCGCGGGTAAGGGTTCGGCCCATTTCTTGACGTTTGGATGCGTCTTCCTGGCTTTTCTTAATTCTGAAATTACGTTGGTATCCAGCAGGTACATTAGGTCAGGTCTGCCGATTCGTGCAGGTTTCCACGCAAGCGAGGCGGCTCAAATTCAACCTCAGCCGCTGCCGGCATCCCCAATAGGTCGAGAACGCTCTTTTGCCCTCCGGTGATCCGCTGATATTCCTCCACTGTGAGCAGCACGTGGGACGGACGGCCTCGATTCGTGATGAAAACCGGGCCTCGCTTAGCGGCTCTTTTTGCCCTGCTCGTGTCCTGATTAAAGTCTCGACTCGAGAGTTTTGTAATGGCCATGTCCCTGATCCTTCAATGTAGCAACGTGGCTACATTGTATCAGGAAAGGCGTTGTTTGCAAGACCGGAGGGTTCGATCGATGACGGGGCTAGGCCGGCATTGGGTAGCTAATCAGTCGCGGTTGATGTTCGGATTCCCGGGGCCATGAGCCACATCAATCGCTGACGCGCTTCGCAAACAACGCGCACGAAGCGGGCACCGGCGGTGTTGGCAACGCCCGCAAGATCAAAAGCTTGAGCCACCCCATGAGCCACTCCGGGTCTATACTTCGAACGAAAAGGTGGGCCAGGGCCTGAGCGACATCGGCTGGACCTCGACGGTGCCGGGGAGCGGAGCGAAATGATAGCTAGTTGGAACGACCTTATTTATTCGATCATCTGGAAGAATCAGAATGTAATTCTCAACAGAATCAGGCAGAAACAGGACGTTGATGAGTACGACTGGCTAATTCAAGCAGTCGCTTGCCAGCCGTGGCCCGCCGACTTCGAGGGTCGGTACAGGCTCTTTTTTGTCATGGGCCGCGTAAGCGCAAGTTACTACACACCATACTTCCAGGCGCTCAGGGCTGCCCGTACCCAGACCCCAAATCTGGGTCAGTTGTGCGCGGCGCTCTGCCCGTTCTCAACGAGAAAGAAGAAAAACAGCCAGCAGACGACTCAGACGTTGCAGTTCTCTTACCCAACCAAGCTGTGCCATATGGTTGGCCCAACTCTGCCCATCTATGACTCACGCGTGGCGCGCTTCTACCTGTTTCAGGAGCCGTCTACGCACTGGCCGCTCCCGACCCGAATCACCGCATACGTCGCATTCCACAACTTCTTGAGGAACGAGTACGCACGAATTCTAAGTGGAAACCTACTCAAACCGGCAATTGATGGCTTCAGGCAGAGATTCAACCCTAAGCAGCACACGGATGAGAAGATCATCGATTGGCTCATCTGGGCCTTTGTAGACTGGGTGGACAGTGGAGCGTTGCTCAACGGACAGGTCGTTTTTCCATAGGGGAAATAGCCGGGGAAGAAGCTGGGGATAGACGGGAAGTTCACCAATTCCCATTCGTTGACAAATTGGGGAGCGTTCCACCTGTCCCCGGTTTCCTCCGCTGGTGAAACGAATCTAACCTTCGAAGACGCGTTATCCGTTCGCTCATTAGTGCCGCCCGGTTAGCGGCATGTAGCGTATTCACCTGAATCCGTCTTTAACCCTTCACTTAGGTAGGGGTACGTCAGGTGGCCGTTCGGGCTGAAATACAGGGTTGCCTTCTCGGTTTTATATTCAACAGGGTCGGCACATTTGTCGCCCTCGTACTTGCTGCATGGTTTGCTCACTTGCTCCCGCTTCACATACTGCCACGCCTCGCCCCCGTTCGAGCTTGCATCCCCATTTGGAGGAGGGACGACCTCCTTGCTCGTAGGTTCGCCTACGGCTCGTCTGACTTCGTCGGAGGTCATCCCCGGTCTTACGCAATGTCCAGCGATATCGGCGGCGATCATCGTTTTCCACTGGCTTAGCGGCACTTTGGTGGGAGCTTCATCGGCATCCTTGTCGTAGTAGGCCCTAGATTCCAAGTACGTTCTTGAGTAGTCCGTGGCGCTGCCACTTGAACTGCCGCTGTAACCCGTATTGCCAAGGGCACCGATGATGAGATAGAGGAGACCTATTCCCAAACCGATTACAAACAGCGCAAGGATGACCTTGCCTGTAACCGAAAACACTTGGCTAAAAGGAGTCTCAAGCGAGACGCTAACCGGGGTTGGTTGCGGGACAGTCTGCTGCATCTGTGACACAGGTGCGCCCCCCTTGTCTTGGGGTTCACTTGGGGACGCAGCGGCACTCTCTCTTATAGTCGCAGCTTCGACTTTCGGCTTTCCACAGCCATGACAGAAAGCGCCCTCATCATACAGCGGTATTCCGCAATGAGCACAGAACTGAGCCACAAGCCCTCCGCAAGCGAAAACGCTTCGCCGCAATCACCGCCCCCACAGGATAACCCCGCACGCAGGTTTAGTTTATTTCAACCGCCAAATCCCTTGCAGGAATTGGCGCCCTAGTTCCTATTTGGGTCAGGGTCGGCGCCTTCTCGTGAGGCACCCGAGCCTCGGTTGTCCTGCCGAGCCTGGGGTACATTGGACAGTCTGGCTGCAAACGACGCCAAAGCGTTGCGCGATACCTTGGTCCAAATTGTCTTGTCTTTTCTCGTCAGGCATAATCAGCAGCAGGTATAAATACGAAGAAGCAGAATCAGTGGATGAGCACTGTATCGAAAGGAGTCGTCTATGGGCAGCGTACAAATCGAACAGAAGAGCTATGAGATGCCCCCGAAGGACGGGATCAGCATTGCGCATTTTCTCACCGTTGCCGACGTCGAGCGATCGGCTCGCTACTACGAAAAGGTTTTCGGCGCCCGCATTCTGACCATGGGTGACGGCAACGCGCCTCCTTACCTTCAACTGGCGAATATCTGGATGATTCTGAACGTTGGAGGGGGGCCGACCCCGGACAAGCCGACGGTAACCCTCAGCGTCCCCGACCCGAATCACATCAATAGCTTTATGAATTTCCGGGTTGCGGATATTCAAGCGTGCTACAAATTATGGAAAAGTCGAGGGGCCGAGTTCATCACGCCGCCGATACCCAAGTACGGCGAGATTCGCTGCTACATCCGCGATCCTGACGGCTATATCATCGAAGTCGGACAGAGCACTGACCTGACCTACGGTTAATGCTGGCCAGGACGGGATGCGGTTGAAAACTGGGGGGAACTGGCAACACACAGGACGCTCACCACTTTCCATTCGTCGAACAATTGTGGAACGTTCCGCCCGTGCCCCCAGTCTTCCTCAAGCGGGGAGAGTTTTTTACTACAGACTCATCTCAGCGGCCACGGCGTCGCCGAACTTCTTTTGGATATACTTTTGGGTCTCGGGATCGAAGTCGGTCATATCAAACATCCGGCGAACTTCGACCGTTTCGTTATCTTTTCCGGGGATGCGCGAGGCCCATTCGAGCGCCTCTTCGCGCGACTTCACTTGGATGATCCAGTAGCCGCCGACCACTTCCTTGGTTTCGGTAAACGGACCGTCGGTCACTTTCGATTTTCCGTTTTTGAAGGTGACGCGCGCGCTCATCGTCGCGGGCGGGGTCAACCCGTCGAGCGCAAGCAGCACGCCGGCTTTCCCTAGCTCCTCGTTGTACTTGCCCATTTCCTCCATGTCTTTGAAGTCGGGTACCCAGCCGGGTTTTGCGTTCTCGTAGATTTTCGGAAACATGATCATCATGAAGCGCATGGTGTTCTCCTTAGAGTATTGTGCGGACACCGTCTCGGGGCCGCTACTTTTATATAAGATCTGGCGGGCCGGTTGCCCGGCCTTCACCACATAGTCGAACGGTCCCACCGGAATTCGACAAGTCGTCGAGGTTTTTATTTTAGTTGCCGAATCCGCTCTTGCAGGAATTGCCGCTCGGGTCCCTGTTGGGTGAGCGCCAGCGCCTTCTCATACGAAGCACGAGCCTCAGCGGTCCTGCCCAGCCTGCGGTACATATCTGCACGAGCGGAATGCGCCAGGTAATAATTTACCAATTCGCCATGTTCCAACACCGTGTCGATCTGCGCCAGACCGGCCTCTGGACCATCGCACATGGCAATTGCTACGGCACGATTTAGCTGTACCACTGGCGAAGGCTGAATTCGTAGCAACTGGTCATAAAGCGCAACAATCTGCCGCCAGTCGGTCGCAGCGGCCGATTCCGCCTCGGCATGAAGGGCCGCAATCGCAGCCTGGAGTGTGTAAGCGCCGAAGCGGCGCGACTTCAAGGCTTTCTCCAGCAATGCCACTCCCTCGGCGATCTGCTCCCGGTTCCAGAGCGAGCGGTCTTGATTTTCCAGTAAAATCAGTTCTCCCGTCGGAGATGTTCTCGCGGCGCGACGGGATTCCTGCAGCAACATCAGGGCAAGCAGTCCCGTTACTTCTACCCACATGACTTCCGGCTCTGGCCCGAGTTCAGTCAGATGAAGTTCGGCCAGCAACCGGCCCAGTCGAATCGCCTCGCCGGTTAGCTCGGCCCGGGTTACTCCGGCTCCGGCCGCAGCCGAATAACCCTCGTTAAAGACGAGATAGATGACGTGAAGCACCGCGCCCAGCCGCTCCGGCAATTCCTGCGGCGTGGGCACCTCGTAGGGAATCGGTGTCTCTCGAATCTTCGCCTTGGCCCGCACAATGCGCTGCGCCAGCGTGCGCGGAGTCGTGAGGAAGGCCTTGGCGATCTCCTCTGTGGTCAGCCCGCACACCTCACGCAAGGTGAGCGCAACGCGCGCTTCCGGCGGTAAGGATGGATGACAGCAGGTAAAAATCAGGCGCAGGCGGTCGTCTTCCAAGAGATCGTGTTCGAGGCTGCCCTCTTCATTGGACGCTTCTTTATTGGACCCTCCCGAAATCGATTGCGCTTCGAGATGGCGCACGAGGTCGTCTTGAGAGGCATCAAATCTTGCCCGTCGACGCAGAGTATCAATGGCTTTGAACCGGGCTGTCGAAATCAACCATGGTCGGGGGTTATCGGGCACTCCATTCTTCGGCCACAGGCTCAGCGCAGCCGCAAAGGCCTCGTGCATGGCCTCCTCGGCAAGATCAAAATCGCCGAGCAAGCGGATCAGAGTTGCCAGGATTCGCCCCGAATCCACGCGATAAAGGGAGTCGAGCAATTCGCGTATCTGGACACTTATCTGCTCGGGGGAACGCTCGGACATGACACGCTCGGACATGATGACGACCTTAGCAAACCAGCTACCCCGAATCAATTTGGCAAACGGCGGATCGATCGCGATTGTAGGGCGCTTTGCCCCGATTCGACAACCTCAGTCGCGCAAGCAGCCGGAAATGTTCTCGGAACATTCAGTCCTTCGCAGTCTGAACCGGCGGCAGCCTGCTGCGTTGAGATGGAATCGGGGACGGACTGGGCTGTGTCCAGTGTGAATAGCAGGCCGCTGGGGTGCTCCAGTGAGAATCGTTTCAGGAGTGCTCGTGATGCGTGTACAATGCCTACGGTTTTCGAAGGCACTAAGGGAACTCCGGCCACCATGTTGTGATCACTGAGCGTCTACAGGAAATTCGCGATGTCTCCATTTGAGTGGTGCCAATGGCTGCAGCACACGCGTTTTGCAACCGCGATTACCGAATCGGACTGGCTGTTCCCTTTGATTGAGGGCAGCGACATCCTGGCGCTTCCGTTATCCGTTGGAATGATCGTGATCGCCGATCTCCGCCTGTTGGGGCTTGCCTTTTGTGGTGAGGCGACAGGGAAAGTCGTGCCTAGCTTTCTGCGGCTCTCCAGAATCGGATTTCCGGTCATGTTTCTGACCGGTGGCCTTCTATTTATTACCCAGGCCGGAAAGGCTTACGGGAATCCGTTTTTCCGCACGAAGTTGATCTTTCTTTTGCTGGCGGGAATCAATGCCGCGCTGTATCAGAAACTGTTGTATCCGAAAATGGCAGACTGGGATTCGGCCCGCGGAGCGCCACCGTCCGCGAAATTCTGCGCCGCGTTTTCGCTTGCCCTCTGGATCGGCGTCGTTGTTTGCGGCCGCACCATGGCTTATCAATTCTGATATGTTTCTTCTCCCGCTTCTCGAATCCGTTTCAAACTGGGGGCCGATCGTCCTCATCCGCGACAGCAAGTACGGCATGCCCGCGGTTCAATCGTTCCATCTGCTGGGACTCACGATGCTTTTGGCCACAGTAGTCGCAGTGGATTTGCGGTTGACCGGCCTTGGCCTGAGCGACTACGGGCTTTCCCGGCTGGCGCGGCAGCTCAAGCCCTGGACCGTGGGCGCGATTGTGCTGGTAATGTCATCGGGGCTTCTGATCTTTCTGGCTACACCTGGAAAGTACATTGACAGCCATCCGTTTCGTCTTAAGATGGCGCTTCTCGGCAGCGCGCTTCTGTTCCATTTCGGCGTGCTGCGCAGATTTACCGCGGACGATTCCGTCGCTCGTCGATGGCCGGTAAACGTCCTCGTGGCCGGCGTCTCGCTTACCCTTTGGTTCGGGGTGGGCTGGGCGGGGCGGGCGATTGCCTTTATTCCATAAGCGGATTATGCTACGCGAGTCAGGAGGGATCGCATGACTTCAAGGACGAGGCTGTTCCTATTTGTGTTCGTCGTGCTACTGGCCGGTCAGGCTTCGGCGCACCACAACATGACTGCGGTCTTCGACTTCAATGATCGGGTCACCGTCACCGGCACGTTGACGGCGATCGATTGGCGCAATCCCCACACATACTTCACGGTCGAGGTAAAAGGCACCGGCGGAGCAATCGAGAGCTGGCAGATCGAGGGTCCCTCGCCCAGCTTTTTCCGTATTCGCGATGTCGGCAAGCCTGATTTCGAGGACAGCGTTGGAAAGACTGTAACCGTGGAGCTCAGCCGGGCGCGCGACAAGTCGCGCTCCGGGCTCATCCGAACCTTCACATTGGCGAACGGGAAAATCGTCTCGGCGTGCCCGCAGAACTGTTAAGCCTAATCGCGTGGCGCGCAAGCGGAGTTTTCTATGAAGATTTCTGCGCACGTTGCGGTCATTCTGACCGCCGCTTCTCTCTGTCTTGCGCAGGCCGCCGGCCAGGTTGTAGGCCAGGGCCTGAGCGCCGAAGCTAAGTCCAAAGACGTTGCCGAAGCCAGGGCCAAGCGGAACGCCCAGACGTTCCAGAACAAGGCCTCCGTCCTCACCTTGTTGGACCGCTATGGCAAGCAAACCGGGAAGATCGGCGAGCGGGCGATGTATGACAGCGCTATTTTGTCTCCGGACGGCAAGCGCGTGGCCGGGATCAAGCAAGACCTGGACAACGAGAGCTTCGACCTTTTTGTCATGGATGTGGCGACTGGAGCGGCCACGCGGCTCACTACCAGCGCCAGGACTGAATATGTCTATTCGCCCGTCTGGTCGCCGGACGGAAACCGCCTGGCGTACGTCAGCATGCGCGCGGGGCAGGAGAGGATCTGTGCGCGGGCTGCGAATGGCCAGGGCGCCGAGGAAGTCCTGTACAACAATCCCGGCGCCAACATGGACCTGAGCGACTGGTCCCTTGATGGCAAGTTCCTGACTTTCTCCATTTCCGACATTAAGGGAGGGACTCTCTATGTTCTGAAGCTGGAGGGCGGCTCCGATCGCAAGCCAATCGAGATCTTTCACAGTGATCTGCGCATTTTCGAGGCGCGCTTCTCTCCCGATGGCCGCTACTTGTCCTATATCGTGCTGAACAAAGCGGACAAGGCCGAGATTTTCGTCTGTTCGTCTGATCCTACGGCGAACACGGGCCCGTGGCAGATTTCTGATGGCACCTTCAGCCCTGCATACTGGGTGGGCGGCGGCAAAGAACTGTACTATATGGCCCGCGACCGTTCGGTGATGGCGGCTGAGGTCAGCACATCGCCATCATTCTCGTTTAAAAAGCCCCGGCTGCTGTTTCGCCAGGAGGTTCCCGTTCCAGACCAACTGATGTACATCAGCACCGATGGGGAGCGGTTCCTCGTCCTTCCGCCGGCGCGGGGCCAGCAGCTTCAGCAGGTCACGATCTTCGATCGCAAAGGACAGGTGGTGAAGAAAGTGGGCGAGCCGGCCCTGTATACCCAACCAGCTTTTTCCCCTGGGGGCGATCGCCTGCTGGTGATGAAGGAGGACCTCAAATCCGGCCAACAGGACCTGTGGGTTATCGATGTCAACACAGCCAGAGCTACCCGCATCACTGACGACACGCGGATTAAGGTCACACCCCTGTGGTCGCCGGACGGAAAGTACATCTTCTATTCCGCATTGCTGGACGGTGACTGGCCGGTCTATCGCAAGGCCGCGGATGGAGCCGGCAAAGAAGAACTGTTGTTCCGCTACACGCCCGGCGCATTTGTGGGCCTGAGTGATATTTCTTCGGATGGAAAATTTCTCGTCTGCGGCTCCGGAGGAGTCGTCCTGCTCGTACCGCTGACAGTGAGCGATCCTGCGGCGCGCAAACCCGTCGACTATCTGCGGGACGAGTTTGATGACGAGACCGGCAGGCTATCTCCCGATGGCCGTTTCATCGCGTACCGGTCGGATGAGGCCAAGCCTGAACGCTACGAGGTTTATGTTCGTCCCTTCGATGCCGCCAAGCCCGCGGACGACAAGAAGTGGCAGGTGTCTAAGGATGGCGTTGTCGCCATGCTGCACTGGCGCGGTGACGGCAAGGAGATCTTCTTCCGCGGGCAGGAACTGGATTCGGACGACCTGGTGGTGATGGCCGCCGAAGTCGAGACTACCCCCATGTTCCGTGTTGCTGCGCCCAAGGTGCTGTTCCGGCTACCCGGGCCCGTCAAAGACAGCCTCGGCGCGGTCAGCCACGACGGGCAACAGTTTGTGCTTGCCATCAATGTGCCAGCGGATAAGACCGGACACGCGCCGAGCGGCCAATGAAGAACAGAATTCTTGCGACGGTTGCGGTTGTTTTCGGTCTTGGATGTGTGTTGCTTTGCGTGAGCTACGCGCAACAGGGGCCCGAAGCCGAATACCGTCCGACAACGACAATCAGAGACTTGATGGACGGCGTCGTCGATCCGGCGGCTGACACAATCTGGAACTCCGTCTCCACTGCGATTACGAAAAAAGGTACAGAAGAGAAGGCCCCTCACACCGACGAAGAGTGGGGGACGGTTCGCCGCAGTGCCATTGTCCTGCTTGAAGCCTCGAACCTTCTGCAGATTCCCGGCCGTCATGTTGCCATGCCCGGACAGCGGAACGAGCAGGGCATCGAACTCCAGCCTGAACAGATTGAGGCATTAATCAATCAGGATCGCCAGGCGTGGATCAGGCTTGCTCATGGTCTGCATGACGCCGCGACACTGGCGCTCCAGGCGGTAGACGCGAAGGATCCCGCGAAAGTGCTGGAAAGCGGTGATGTCATCGACAACGCCTGCGAACACTGTCATCAGAGATATTGGTATCCGCACCCGGCGCAATTCCCAATCAAATAGAGGCGTGAGGGAGACTGTCGCCAGATCACGTGCTTTTGTTCATCCATGAAGATGATTCTCAAATCAGGCAAGTTTGGGCTTAGCTTCCCTCCCATGCGGTTGTTGGCGAAAAAATCGTCGTTGCGCTTCTTGGCCGCCGACGACGGCCAGCCGCCTCCGCCTCCCGGTTACTAAAGTCCCAAAATGAACCACAAAAACCGGCTCCCGCGTTTGACGCTGCTCTCTATATATCTTTACACTCAAGACTGTGAGCCCCACGGAAACCTCTACGAATACCAAGCGGGAAATTCAGGTGGAAGTGCCTGCCGCGGAAGTCGCGCGCGAAACCGATACTCTGATTCAGAAGTATCAGAAGCTGGCGCGCATTCCCGGCTTCCGGCGCGGGCATGTGCCGGCGTCGGTCATCAAGCAGCGCTTTTCCGAGGACATCAAGAGCGAAGTCGTAGACGCGCTGGTGCCACGCTTCTTCAGCAGAGAAGCTGAGAAACAAGGGCTGATTCCGGTATCCCAGCCGCGCGTTTCGGATCTGCATATTCATGACGGCGAACCGCTGCGCTTCAAAGCCACATTCGAGGTCATGCCGGAGATCAAAGTCGAAGGCTACAAGGAGCTGCGTGCCGACAAGCCCGCAGTCGCTGTCACCGACGAGGAAGTAGCAGAGTCGCTAAAGGGAATACAAGAGCAGCGCGCGACCTTTACTGCGATCGAAGACCGCGCTCTGGCCGATGGCGATTTCGCGCAAGTCTCTTTGGACGGCAAACCTAAAGTGGGCGACGGCAAACCCAAAGATGGCGAGGGCAAGCCCGTCCACATGGACGACATCCTGGTGGAAATCGCGGGCAAGACTACCATGCCCGAGTTCACCGAGAACCTGCGCGGGGCTTCAGCCGGAGATGAGCGTACTTTCGACGTTCTCTATCCGCAAGACTTCTCTGATCAGCGGCTTGCTGGCAAAACGCTCAGCTACACCGTGAAAGTGCAGGGGGTGAAGCAAAAGAGCCTGCCGGAAATGAACGACGCGTTCGCCAAGGAACTGGGAGAGTTCGCCAATCTGGATGAAGTCCGGGCAAAGATCCGCGAAGGCATGGAGGCCGAGCGGAAACAAGCTGCGGAGCGGGAATCCAAAGACAAACTAGTCACGGAACTGATCAAGCGTAATGATCTTGAAATGCCCGAAGCGCTGGTGGAGCGGCAGATTGACTTGCGTCTGGAGCGCGGACTGCGGGCGCTGGCGGCGCAGGGCATGAAATCCGAGGACATGAAGAAAATGGATCTGAACCGGCTGCGCGCGGGTCAGCGCGACCAGGCGGTGCAGGAACTGAAGGCGGCAATGTTGCTGGAAAAGATCGCTGACCAGGAAAAAATCGAAGTCGGAGACGAGGAGATCAATCGCGAGGTCGAAGCGCTGGCGGAGCAGTCGAAACAACCGGTGGAAAGCATCCGCGCCCGTTTGACACAAGAAGGGGTGCTGGATAGAATCCGCAACAGAATCCGCAACGAAAAGACCCTCGATTATTTGTACCATCAGTCCGCGTGAGTAGCCGCTCCGACCCCATCGAAGCTAGGTGCATTAGTGCCGGAGTGTGAAGACGAGTTCAAAGGAGCAATTTAATGCTGGTACCGATGGTCATAGAGCAAACCGGACGCGGTGAGCGGGCTTACGACATTTATTCCCGGCTGTTGCGGGACAACATCATCTTTATCGGCACGCCGATCGACGACAACATCGCCAATCTGGTGATTGCGCAGATGCTGTTTCTGGCGCAAGAAGATCCCGAAAAGGACATTCAGCTCTACGTCAATTCTCCCGGCGGCTCGATTACCGCCGGCATGGCCATCTACGACACCATGCAATATGTCAAGAATGACGTCATGACGCTGTGCGTAGGTCAAGCCGCTTCCATGGCCGCCTTGTTACTTTCGGCTGGGGAGCCCAAGAAACGTTTGGCCCTGCCTAATTCCCGGATTTTGATCCACCAACCCTCGATGGGCGGGCTTTCTGGGCAGGCCACCGATATCGACATTCATGCCCGGGAAATCCTCCGGATGCGGGAAATCACCAACCAGTTACTTGCGAAACATAGCGGACAGAAGCTGGATAAGGTAGAAAAGGATGTAGAGCGGGACTTCATCATGAATGCCCAGCAGGCTAAGGAATATGGAATCATAGACGATATCATCTATAAGACCGCAAAAGCGGCAGCCGTATAACCAAGCATTTGCCGGTCCGAGGGTGAACACTAAGGAGCAGGCTGAGTGAAAAGCAGAAGTGGCACTGAGGAAATCCTACGTTGTTCGTTCTGCCATAAGTCGCAGGACGCGGTCGCCAAGCTGATTTCATCCCCCAGCGATTACCCCCGGGCGTACATTTGCGATGAGTGTGTGGCGGTCTGTAATTCCATTCTGGAAGACGACCGGGCGTCCACGCCTCCCGCCAGCACGCCGAACCAGCTTCCCAAACCGCAAGAAGTGAAGACCTTCCTGGACGAGTACGTGATTGGCCAGGAGCAGACCAAGAAGAAACTGGCCGTCGCGGTTTACAACCACTACAAGCGCATCTACATGAACCGGCAGAAAACCAGCGATGGCATCGAATTGGCAAAGTCCAATATCATGCTGATTGGGCCGACTGGTACTGGGAAGACGCTAATGGCGCAGACCCTGGCGCGCATGTTGGACGTGCCCTTCGCCATAGTGGATGCGACCACGCTGACGGAAGCGGGCTACGTCGGCGAAGACGTCGAGAACATCATCCTCAAGCTGTTGCAAGCGGCGGATGGCGACGTTGCCCGAGCACAGACCGGAATCATCTACATCGATGAAGTGGACAAGATCGGCCGTAAGGATGAGAACCCGTCGATTACCCGAGACGTGTCGGGCGAAGGTGTGCAGCAGGCATTGCTGAAGATTCTGGAAGGGACCATCGCCAACGTTCCTCCTCAGGGCGGACGCAAGCATCCGCACCAGGAATTTACTCCGGTGGACACGACGAACATCCTTTTCATCTGCGGCGGTGCTTTTGTTGGACTGGAGAAGATCATCGGCCGTCGCGTAGGAAAGAAGTCTCTAGGCTTCCGGGCGACGGAAGAAGCAGAAACCGAGGATACCTCTAGCGCTGCCCGCAAGCGGAATTTCGAACTGCTCAGCGAAGTTCAGCCCGAGGACATGATCAAATTTGGGCTGATTCCAGAATTTGTAGGCCGTTTGCCAGTGGTTGGCGTCTTGGAAGATCTGGATGAATTCGCGTTGATCGAAATCCTGACCCGGCCGAAGAACGCTATCGTGAAGCAATATCAGAGGTTGTTCGAGTTTGAAAACGTGCGCTTGAAATTCAGCGATGAAGCCCTCAAGGCGGTATCGCGCCAGGCCATGGCACGCAAAGTCGGCGCCCGCGGACTGCGGATGATCCTGGAAGAATTGATGCTCGAATTGATGTACCATTTACCTAGCCAGAAAAAGGTCAAGGAATTCGAAGTGACACGAGAAATGGTGGAGAAGCGCAATGTTTCTCTCGCCATGATGGAAAAAGCAGGATAAGCTGCTACTTCTGGCTACTGGCCAGGAGCTAAGATGAATCGGACCGGCGTCAACTAGGAGCCGGCCAGAGTTCTGTTGGTGGGAGACCCAGTGACCGCATCCAAAGAGAAGTTTGAGACCAAGAAGCTGCCCATGATGCCCATCCGGGATGTGGTGATCTTCCCCTACATGATGACCCCGTTCGTGGTGGGCCGGGAATCGAGCGTACGCGCGCTGGAAGAGGCGCTGGCGGCCGACAAGAAGATTTTCCTGGCGACGCAGCACGACGCCGGTGTGGACGAACCCAAGCCCAACGAGATTTATCAGGTGGGCACCGTGGTTAACATCGTGCAGAGTCTGAAGCTGCCCGATGGCAACATCAAGGTCCTGGTGGAAGGCATCGAGCGCGGCAAGGTTCTCCAGGTGACGGAGACCGAGGGGTTCATGCAGGCTTCGGTGCGGCTGGCGCGGTATACGGTCGAGACCAATCCGCAGATCGAAGCCGGCATGCAGCGTGTGACTGCGCTGTTTGAGCAATACGTAAAGCTCTGCCAGTCGCTCAACTATGAAACCATGATCGCGGCCGTGCGCATGGAAGATCCGGCCAAGCTCACCGACACCATCGCCGCGAACCTGCAGCTTTCAATCGAGGAGAAACAGGAACTGCTGGAGATTTTCGATCCCGCCGAGCGGTTGAGCCGGATCGGAGATGTGCTCGATATTGAGATTGAAAAACTGAATATGGACCGTACCATCCAGTCGCGGGTAAAGCGGCAGATGGAGCGGGCGCAAAAAGAATATTACCTCAATGAGAAGATCAAGGCCATCCAGAAAGAACTGGGCCGCGGCGAGAAGAGCGAGTTCGACGAACTGAAGAAGAAGATCGAAGCTTCGGGCATGCCCAAGGAAGTCCGCGACAAAGCCATTCAGGAACTGAAAAAGCTCGAGGCCATGCCGCCAATGTCGGCGGAGTCGACCGTATCGCGCAATTATCTGGACTGGCTGCTGGCCGTGCCGTGGAAGAAGCGTTCGAAAGAGATCCGCAACATTACCCGCGCTGAAAAAGTCTTAAACGAAGATCATTATGGCCTTGAGAAGATCAAGGAACGTATTCTGGAATTTCTTGCCGTCCGGCAACTAGTGAAAAATCCTAAAGGCTCGATTCTGTGCTTCGTTGGACCTCCGGGTGTCGGAAAGACTTCGCTGGGGATGTCGATCGCCAAAGCTACCGGCCGCAAGTTTGTACGCATGTCGCTGGGCGGAGTGCGCGACGAGGCCGAAGTACGGGGCCATCGACGGACTTATATTGGAGCGTTGCCTGGCCAGATCATTCAGATGATGAAGAAAGCCGGCACCAAGAATCCGGTCTTTATGCTCGACGAAGTCGACAAAATGTCGATGGACTTCCGCGGAGATCCGTCGGCAGCGCTGCTCGAAGTGCTCGATCCGGAACAGAATTTCATGTTCGTGGACCACTATCTGGACGTGGAGTACGATCTTTCGCAAGTCTTCTTCATTGCCACTGCAAACGTCATGCACACCATCCCTCCGGCTTTGCAAGACCGCATGGAAGTTTTGCGGCTGCACGGGTACACCGAACCGGAGAAGGTCGAGATCGCGAAACAGTTCCTGGTGAAGAAGCAAATGACCCAGGCCGGACTGACAGAGAAGAACGTAAAGTTTTCCGATCCGGCGATCCAGGCCCTGATTCGTTCCTACACTCGCGAAGCCGGGGTGCGCAACCTGGAGCGTGAAATCGGCAACGTGTGCCGCAAGGTAGCGCGAAAAGTTGTAAAGGAAGGCGAGGACTACAACGTCGCCATCACCAATGAGAATGTTAATGATTTCCTGGGTGTAATCAAATTCCGCGACAGCCTCGCACACGAACGTAGCGAGGTCGGTCTGGTTACAGGTCTGGCATGGACAGAAGTAGGCGGCTCCATCCTTAGCACGGAAGCCACTGTGGTCGACGGCAAGGGCAAACTGACGCTGACCGGCAAACTGGGCGATGTAATGCAGGAATCGGCCCAGGCTGCTATGTCTTACGTGCGGTCACGCGCGCAGCGCCTGGGACTGCCTCGTGACTTCTATCGCAGCCTGGACATCCACGTACATGTCCCGGAAGGCGCCATCCCCAAAGACGGGCCTTCAGCAGGAATTACCATCGCCACTGCCATTGCCAGCGCGTTGAGCAAGATTCCGGTGCGCCGCGATCTGGCCATGACCGGGGAAATCACGCTGCGCGGCAAGGTGTTGCCTATCGGCGGATTGAAAGAGAAACTGCTGGCCGCGCATCGCGCGGGACTATTCGAGGTCATTCTACCGCTCGAGAATGAGAAGGATGTAGCGGAAGTCCCAGAAAACCTACGCAGTGAGATGAAGCTTCACTTCGTCGATACCATGGACCAGGTGCTTGCCGTGGCACTCGAACATCCCTTGCCTGAAGTAAGCGACGAAACCGCTCAACAGATTACGCCGCTTCCTCCGCCCGTCGAAGGGCCTACGGCGCATCAGTAGGGGACGCCGGACTGCCGCCAATCTGGATCCCCCATGGGACCGATCTCGGTCTCCTAGTTCTCAGATCGCCTGTCGGTGCTGCGTCGCGAATAACGCGCGGGGCGCGTTGATACCCCGGGGACAGCCAATCGGTATACAATGCTTTGCGACGATTTGCGACGAATTCCCCTCTGCGCCGCGTCCGCCTATTTCTGCGCTTTCTCGGAGGGAATATGAAAACCCGAAAATCTTCGCTTACCACCACTGCTCCAGCGTTCACGCTTCTGGCAATTTTTCTGGCGACAGCAAGTCTGGCAGCCAATGCATCCGACAAAGTTCTCTACAGCTTCAAGGGTGGAGATGATGGAGCGAATCCCAGCGCGCCCTTGGTCGCTGACCGCTTCGGCAATTTATACGGTACGACCGATAGTGGAGGGGGCGGCTGCAACTGCGGCACTGTCTTCGTGCTATCACCGCCGGCAAAACAGAATGACGACTGGACCGAGACCATCCTTTACCGCTTCCAGGGCAATGAAGGGGCATCTCCGGAAGCTGGGCTGATCTTCGACGAAGCCGGCAATCTTTACGGCACGACGGCCACGGGAGGCTTGTCCCGCGATGGCTCGGTGTTCAAACTTACACCTCCGTCGCCCCCGGGTGAAAGCTGGACAGAAACCACGTTGTATCAATTCAGCGGCGGAAATGATGGAGCTTATCCGCTCTCCAGTTTGGTTCTTGATAAAACCGGGAACCTTTACGGAACCACGTTGTTCGGGGGCGGAGCGCCGCAAGCAGGCGTCGTGTTTCAAGTCGCGCCCCCCATAGTTCCAGGCGGCAACTGGACAGAAACCGTACTTCACCGCTTCGGGCACGGACCCGACGGAGCTAATCCTGAGGCCGGGCTGCTCATCGACAAACAAGGCGCGCTCTACGGAACGACCATGGGGTCTTATCAATCTGGGGCAGGTGTTGTTTTCAAGCTAAGCCCACCACCGCCCCAGCGCGACACCTGGACGGAACACGGTCTTTACAAGTTCGAAGGTTTCGCTGACGGAAGCGAGCCAGGCTACATCGTCGCCGGTCGCGCAGCACTCTATGGTGCAGCCACCCTGGGGGGGCAGGCCAATTACGGCACAATTTTTCAGTTGATCCCGCAAGCCGGCTTGTGGAAAGAAACCACTCTGTACAACTTTCAGGGAGGAAGTGACGGCGGCCTGCCCGTCGGCCAGTTGCTCGGCGACCGTTCGGGAAACCTGTACGGCACAACTTACGCCGGGCAGCAACCTGACAATGGTACGGTCTTCCGTTTGTCTCCTTCCAAGTCCGGCACGTGGACTAAGACCACGCTTCACGAATTCGGCGGCAACGGCGATGGCGCGACTCCCAACGGCGGCTTAGTCAAAGGCAAACGCGGCGCGCTTTATGGCACAACCTACAACGGCGGAGCATTTAGCGTAGGAGCAGTGTACGCAGTGGCGCCATAATGCGAGTTCACGTTTCGGAGAGGAGTCGGGTTCACAGGTGTCGTTACTAGACGATTATTCGGAATGAGGATTAAACGACTGCCCCGGTTCTCGGCTTGACACCGCCCCTTCAACGCCCGTAGATTGAGAACACTTTCCAGCCCAGTGATACCGCAGAGTTAACGCCAGGAGTATTCTGAAACCATGTCCAGTGCCGAGTTGAGAAAGGGCGACGTTGGCTTGTTTCCCGAGCCTGCCGACCAATTGCCGGAGGGTCGAAAAGCCGGCATCCTGCCCTATCAGACGATCAAGGAATTGATTGAGACCGGACGGGTGGTGGGAAGTCCGGCCATTCCCGACGAGAATATTCAGCCGGCGAGTCTCGACCTGCGGTTGGGAGACATTGCGCATCGCGTGCGGGCGAGTTTTCTGCCTGGACCGAACAGCACGGTCGAAGACAAGATCAAAGACCTGCGCATGACCCGCGTAGACCTGACGGGCGCTGCGGTCTTCGAAAAAGACTGCGTCTACATTGTTCCGTTGCTCGAGGAACTTCACCTGCCCGCCCACATTTCTGGAAAAGCCAACCCCAAAAGCACGACCGGCCGGCTGGATATTTTTACTCGTTTGATCACCGACCATGGGGTCGAATTCGATCGCGTGCCACCGGGTTACAAGGGCAGACTCTACGCGGAAATTGTTTCCCGCACCTTCACAGTCGCCATTCGAGCGGGAATGCGGCTCAGCCAGCTTCGCTTTGTGCGCGGCAATCCGGACGACTCCCATGACCGCGAGATCAAGAAGCTCGATCAAAAGCAGACGTTGGTTTACATGGACGAGGACAGTCCTGTAAAGGCGCGACTTGATCGAGGCCTAAGGGTGACCGTCAATCTGGAAGCCAGCGAAAAGGGCGAAGTCATTGCCTACAAGGCGCGGCGGAATGCTCCGGTGATTGAACTGAATAAGATCAACTACTATGCCCCTGAAGAATTCTGGGAAGCCCGGCAGGAAACTCCCAGCAAATCGTTGATCCTTGAGCCGAACGACTTCTATATTCTGGCATCGAGAGAGCGGGTGCGCGTCCCGGCTGAGTTTGCCGCCGAGATGGTTCCCTTTGACCCGTCGGACGGCGAATTCCGCATTCATTACGCGGGCTTCTTCGATCCCGGCTTCGGATACGGTTCCAGCGACATCAAGGGCACACGCGCGGTGCTCGAAGTTCGCGCCCACGAGGTTCCGTTCCTCATGGAGCATGGCCAAATGGTAGGTCGCTTGAACTACATGCCGCTACTGGCGAAGCCGGACAAGATTTACGGTTTGGGAATCGGATCGTCCTATCAGCAGCAGGCTCTGACTTTGAGCAAGCAGTTCCGCCGTTAGTATTGATTTTCTCGCGCGCTAGTTGCATTATTGCTAAGTCCTTCCAGGTCAATGAGCGAGCAGGGTAGCAGAACATCGATTAACCTCTGGGGTTTATAGCAGTGCGTCTGCTTTTAGACGGTGCGTAACGTCCTCGCAACCCGCAGCATCAAAGCATGACCGGGAGAAGCGAAGGCCGTTCCGGCAAGGGAAAAAACTTATGCGAATTATTCGTTCCGTTCGGTGGGTGGTACTTGGGCTGATGTTAGTGGTTTCGGTCTCGTCATTTGCCGGGGTGTTCATTTCGGTCGGCTTCGGGCCGCCCGCGCTCCCGGTCTACGTTCAACCCCCGTGCCCGCAAGTGGGCTTCATCTGGACGCCTGGATATTGGGGCTATGGCCCTGAGGGCTATTTCTGGGTTCCCGGCACTTGGGTGGCAGCGCCCCAGCCTGGCGTACTTTGGACGCCTGGTTATTGGGGTTGGGGAGGCGGAGTCTATGCCTGGCATGGTGGCTATTGGGGACCGACAATCGGCTTCTACGGGGGCGTGAACTACGGCTTCGGCTATGGCGGCGTCGGATACGAGGGAGGCTACTGGCGAGGTGGAGCGTTCTACTACAACCGTAGCGTGAACAATGTGACCTCAATCCACGTGACCAACGTGTACAACAAGACGGTGATCGTCAACAACAACCATGTCGCTTTCAATGGCGGCGAGGGTGGCATCCAGGCCCATGCTACACCGGCCGAAGAGGCGGCGGCGCATGAGCGGCATATCGAGGCGACGCAGGAACAAACCAAACATGAAACTGCGGCTGCCAGCAACCGGCAGTTGTTGGCGTCGGTGAATCATGGGAAGCCGGCAATTGCTGCGACAGCAAGGCCCGGCGTATTTAGCGGTCACGGCGTGGTAGCCGCGAAGGCCGTCGGAGCGCCTTATAAGCCACCGGCCGCGCACGCGGCAGAGGCGAAGGCTGCCACTGCTCCGAAGCCGGCAAACAATGCCCATCCCGCTGCGGCGACGACGCATAACAATGTGCCTCGTCCGCCGAGTGCAACCAACAAAGAGGCTACAGCGAAACCCGCAAGCACACCGCGGCCGACCACAGCTGAGCACAGCACCACGCCAACTCACAACGTCCCACGTCCGCCGAGCAGTAGCACCAATAAAGAGGCTGCAGCGAAACCCGCGAGTACACCGCGGCCAGCCCCGGCGGAGCACACTGCGGCACCAGTGCACAATGAAGCGGCGGCTCGACCGGCAACTGCACCTAAACCTGCGGCGCCGCATCCATCCTCAGCTCCTCACCAGAGCGCGCCACCGCATCCAGCGGCAGCGCCGCATCCGGCGGCAGCGCCGCATCCGGCGGCAGCGCCGCACGCGGCGCCTGCACATCCAGCTGAAAAACCTCGGGAGGAAGCTCACCCCAAGGGACGGTAGCGCTGTTAAGAAATCAGCAGGATCGATTCCGCGGCTGGTAGCTACGCTATCAGCCGCTGTTGTTTTGGAGTCGTTAGGGCAACAACCGGAGTAAAATGGTCTCCCGGAGTCCTGGCGTGGAACCAACTTCCTCCAGAATTTCCCTTAAGGGCCCGGTCGGCCTGGTGGTTGGGATTGGCGTAGTGACGGGCTTGCTGATCGCCCTTCCCGTCTATCGCTGGTTCTTTCTGATCAGCTTGGGGATCGGCTTGGTGGTCGCAGCCATTCTTTTTCTGTGGCATAAGCTCAGGCCGATCCAGGAAAAAGATCTCGAGAACAAGAGACCTTTGGGTCTGGAATGAACTCATCAGGGTCACACCCGGATTTGCAACTTGCACTCAAACACTGCAAACTGATTCATGCGTGTTCTCGCCCGCTTCATGATGGCGGTTACCGACGCCGCTCACTTCCCTGCTCCGTCGTTCCCTGAAATTGCGTTCCTCGGGCGATCGAATGTGGGGAAATCCAGTGTGATCAATTCGCTGGTAGGGGCAAAGCTAGCGAAGACCAGCTCTACACCGGGACGAACGCGCAGCATCAACTTCTACGAGCTGCGTTGGCCGGGCAAACCGCAGCCGGAAATGATCTTCACCGATCTGCCCGGCTACGGCTACGCAAAAATATCACGTCAAATCTCCAGCCAGTGGCCAGGTTTCATCGAACCCTACTTGAAAGAGCGGTCCTGTCTGGCCCTGTGTCTGGTATTGATCGACGTAAATGTGCCACCCCAGGAAAGCGACCGGCTGTTACTGGAGTTTCTGAGCCAGAGCGGGCGGCCCTTTGTGGTCGTCGGCACCAAGAGTGACAAGCTCTCAGGCAATCAGTTGAACAACTCACTGCGAACCCTAGCGGCAACCTTACCGGAAGCGAAGATTGTCCCCTATTCCGCCCGCACTGGCGCCGGACTGAGCGATCTCTGGCACGAGATTCGGGAAGCGGTGCGCGCCTGACAGTTTGTCAGGCTGAGCTTATCCGCTATGATTAGAAATTCATGTCCTCATACTTAATCACAGGAATCGCCGGCTTCATCGGATCTACATTGGCTCGCGGGGTTCTGGCCCAGGGGAACCAGGTCCGTGGAATTGACAACTTCTCCACTGGCAAGCGCGAAAACCTCACCGAGATTCGCGGTCGGATCGACTTACGTGAAATTGACCTGCTGGACCTGAAGAGTGTGCAGGAAGCCTGCCGGGGCGTGGACTACGTGTTCCACGAGGCCGCAATCCCGTCAGTTCCGCGGTCGGTGCTGGATCCCATCGAGAGCAATCGCGCAAATGTGGATGCCACCGCCAACCTGCTGGTGGCGGCGCGTGACGCTAGGGTGAAGCGGGTAGTCTATGCGGCATCGTCAGCAGCCTACGGTGATACGCCGACGCTGCCTAAACGCGAAGACATGTTCCCCAACCCGATCTCACCGTATGCTGTCGCCAAATTGACCGGCGAGTATTACATGACTTCGTTCTGGCGCTGTTACGGGCTGGAAACGGTTTCTCTCCGCTATTTCAATATCTTCGGCCCACGTCAGGACCCGACTTCTCCCTATTCCGGGGTTTTGGCCAAGTTCATCACGCAAATGCTGAAGCGGGAGCAGCCTGTAATTTTTGGCGATGGCAAGCAGAGCCGCGATTTCACATACGTGGAGAACGTAGTGAATGCTAATTTGCTGGCCTGTCAGGCGCCGGCGAGCGAAGTCGCGGGCCGAGTGTTCAACATTGCTACCGCGACGCGGATCGACTTGAATGAGACCTGCCGTGTGCTTAAGAAACTCACAGGATACGACGGCGATGTGAGGTACGAAGCGGAGCGAGCCGGAGATGTGAAGCATTCGCTGGCCGACCTGTCACTGGCACAAAGACATTTGGGATACAAGCCCACGGTGAGCTTCGAAGAAGGCTTGCAGCGCACCATTGATTGGTATCGCAGCCCGGCCTAAGCCCGGGATTACCTTGGTTATCTGTGGTCTGGTAACCCCCGCAGACTAGAGTGGACGAATGACACTTTCGTCCCTGCTGGTTTCCCGCGACTGGTCTGAAGTCAGTGTTTTGGAATGCATCCTGGGCGGTCTCCATATTGGTGTGGACGTTGAACCGGAACCGGCCCGCGCCCGCGCCAAGCTGGCGCGAACCAAGGTCGACGCCTTGATCGTAGATTGCGATCTGGCCGGCACCGCTGACTTTCTGCACGAACTTAACGACGACTTGAACACAGTGCCCCTGGTTATCATCAGCAGCGCCAATAGACGCGATCGATTCAATGACAGCGACGCGACATTCGTTTTCGAAAAGCCAATTTCCGTGGAGCAGGCGGTGCACACGCTTTCCGCGGCCCGCAATATGATTCTGGATGGCCGGCTGCGCTACCACCGACACACCCTGGATCTTCCGGTCTATGTGAATCTCGCATCCAAGAAACGCGTGAAGGCCAGTCTGCTGAATCTGAGTCAGGGGGGAGTCGCGGTGCGGCCCTGCCGTCCGACGCCTTTAAAGGGAGATGTACGAGTTGATTTCGCATTGCCAGGAACCAAGTCGGGCTTCAAGATTCAGGGCGAAGTGGTATGGAACAAGCAGGGCAATACCGGAATCCGTTTCTCGGATATGACCCGGCGCATGAGCCGGGACCTGCAGCTTTGGCTGGCGCGGCAATATCTAACCTACTAACCCCCACCTAGCGAAATCGGGTCTGATTTTCCCCTTTTGAAGTCCGCCTGAGTGATCCACGTCCCGCCAGTTCTGCCAAGCGTGTTCCCGGTGTGGTTCGAAACCATAAGGAAAACAAGAATCCGTAGAGCAGCGCGAAAATACCGCTAACCCCGAACAGCAGCGCGGCGGCAATTGGCCACGAGGGAAGGACGTCGATCAGAGTCAGTGATAGCACACTGAAGAGCAGAACAGCACACAGCAGCGCCAGACCGTCGACTAGGCGAGCGAAGCCACTTGCGGAGACTGGCAGCCACAAAAGCCGAAGTGACTCTTGAGCAGGCACCGGTGGTCGATTCAGGCGTATCGCAGGCCGGGAGGTATCAGAGAAAAGCAACTCTACAGCGGTGTTTCCTTGCAGTCGCTGGGCATTGGCAAGAAACTGAGTAAACAACCACTCCTTCAGCAGGCGCGCGGAGCGCGGAGAAAACTCCAGAAGCTCGATGCCGCTTTGGCCCGTGGAATCGATCCATGCCACGCGGCCCTCGGCTTCGAAGTGAAGGCGGGGATCGGGCAAATCCACCCGCAGATGCACCGGCTGATCGGGACAAAGCGGAGCGACGACGCGAGTCGCCATCCCGGATTCGCAGATATCGAGAAGGATGCCTCCATTGCTGGAATCTACCTTGACATACGCCAGATTGCGGAGCTTCTGCCGGTGATGACGGCGCCGCTTCACCTCGGCTGCTTCGAGGGTTGCCGCCGAGGCGGAGCCCGCCCGATGAGAGCGCGACCACATCCTTAAATCTTAGCGTTGTGCAGCGACATGCCTCAGTACCCGTGATGGTTCACGGCGAGGTCGGGGAGAGGATCAAGCAGTGCGGCGTGGTTCGGGTTCGGAGTGAGGCTTGGGGGCTCCGGTTCGGGCGTTGTCCCAAACGATGAGGCGAGTCAAATCGTAGCTATAGGGGCCATAAGCGCGGAAATCTTTTTCATTGAATAGGCGCTTGATACCGCAACTGAGGCAAACCTGGTAGGGACGATCATGGGCACGAACCGGCCAACTCATCTTGCCGTGCCAACAGCCGCGGAAAACCACTACGCCGATGCCAGCCAGACTAGTGGCCAACAGTCCCAAAGGCCACCACCAACCCGACTTCTTGACTGCTTCACTCACCCGCCACAACCCTGTAAGTCATTCCAACAACACAGGATATTCCCATTTCGAACGCCGCGCAATGGGTTCGGAAATGCTTGAATCCGAACCACTTACCTTACGAAAGAACAGTCTGCGTGTTCCCACCTTCGTGCCCGGCGGATATATTGCGGTTGCGCTCGGCAGTCAGTAAGTTACAAATTGAGGTAGTGTCGAGACCACGGGGATGAAGGCGGGAATCTTTCGTCACCGGACCGGTGCGTTGCAGTGACAAATTATCTTTATTCTTGATTCTTGCCTGATTAGGATTGTTTTTCCGAACGGGGATTGCGGCAATGAGTGCGAGTCCAAAGACAGCCTTGGATGCAGGAGCGAGCGTAGTCACGCCGACCTCGACCTCATTGCGCGTCGCGCGTCCAACCACCTCAAGCGGTGAGGCCTTGCAAGCTTTACTGGCTTTTTCCGCGCTGCACCAGCAGATCCGCCATCGTCGTCTGCAGGAGAAGCAGGATGGCACACACGCAAGTCCGGATGGCTGGCAACTGGAGCATTTCGTCCTGGATGAAGTTTTGCAGTTAGTGGCGGAGCGCGCTCTGGCAATCACGGGAGCGGATGGCGTAGCCATCGCGCTGGCGGAGGGTGACGCGATCATCTGCCGGGCGACGGCAGGAGAAATAACCCCTGATGCCGGCGTGCGGCTCGATCCGAATTCGGGATTTTCCGGAGCGTGTCTGTCATCGGGGCAGGTAATCCGCTGCGATGATTCGGAAACCGACTCACGCGTCAATACCGTGTCCTGCCGCGTTCTAGGAACGCGCTCCATGGTGGCGGTACCACTTTCAGCAAAGCAGACGAACATTGGCCTACTGGAAGCGTTCTCCACCGAGCCGTACGGGTTCAATGACAGCGATGTCCGTAGTCTGACCCTGCTGGCGGAATTGATTCTCGCCGCGCTGCGGCCGGAAGAGGAAGACCGGCTGGCAGAAATCTCGCAGCGAGTGGTGGCGCGGGCGCCGGTTGCGGTAAGCGTTCTGGTTCCAGTTGAGGGGGATCACGCCGAGCAAGATCCGATCAGGCAGGGTCACACTGAAGAAGATCGACCTGAGCAGAGTTCGATCGCGCAGGCCGAATCCGAGACGACTCAACCCCAGGAAGCTCACCCCGAAATACAAGAATCGGACATTAACACCGAGGTCGAAGATGCAAAGCCCGCTCCAGCGGTTGCTACAGTTTCAGAATATGGGACGGTGACGAATTCTCGACCGGGCTTACTGGTGGTCGTGACCTTGGTCGTTATTGCGCTCGCCCTGGGAACTGGACTGTGGTGGAAGATTCATCAGCATAAGGCTTCCGTTGCTTCTACGCCGCAGAAGATTGCACAGGCGCGGACGAACTTTACGCCGACGCCACAGACGCAAGCAACGATCACAGAACCAGCTGCTGAACCAGCTGAGTCTGAGCAGGAAGAAAACGTCCAGGAAGCGCCAGCAACAACCTCCGGCGAAAGACCCGAAGTCACCGGTCTCCGGCATTGGTCATCGGCGGATTCGAGTACGGTCGTCATTGATCTACAAGATCAAGTGCAGTATGAGGCGCACCGGCTCTCGCATCCCGAACGAATTTATCTGGACCTACCCGATACCCGGCTAGTGTCCTCACTCCTTAACAAGACGATTGACGTAGGCGACGCGCTGCTGCAGCGTGTTCGCGTGGCCCAGCCAACGCACGGCGTGACCCGCGTGGTCCTCGAAACCAAAGGAGCCTCGAATTTTTCAGTGAGTCTGGAGCCGAATCCGTATCGGCTGGTGATTGAATTAAGGACGATTGAATCCGGGCCCAAGCCGCGAGCGAAGGTCGAGCTGTTTGGGCCGATGGATCAAGCATCACAGCCTCCACTTCTAGCGGAGAACGCGAGAAATGCGCTACCTTCTTCCAGACCAGTTTTAGACCCGAAGCTCCGTATCGTGCTTGACGCTGGCCATGGCGGATGGGACCTTGGAACCGTGGGGCGGAAAGGCTTGCTGGAAAAGGATCTGGTCCTCGACATCGTGGAGCGCTTGGGCAAGCTGGTGGAAAACAGATTGGCCGCTTCGGTGATCTATACCCGCACCGACGACAACTACATTGCCCTGGAAAAGCGCGCTGAAATCGCCAACCTGGCGAAGGCGAATCTGTTCCTTTCGATCCACGCCAACTACAGCGACTTTCCTTCCGCGCGCGGAGTTGAAACCTACTACACCAACACTTATTCGTCGGTACGTGCCCGGAGCCGCGAGAGCGATGATGCCGGGACAACCGCCGACGTCGATTGGACGAATGTCGATATCCGGGAAAAAGTTCACCAGTCGCGGCGGCTGGCCGCCAGCATCCAGCGGGCGCTCTACGGTACGTTGTCGACGACGAATCCCGGGCTTCCCAATCGCGGGGTGAAGCAGGCGCAGTACGTGGTGTTGACGGGGACCTCAATGCCCGCGGTCCTCGCCGAAGTTTCTTTCGTCAGCAGTCCCACCGATGAGAATAATCTCCAGAGTTCAAGTTACCGCCAGCGTATTGCAGAAGCGCTGTATCAAGGTGTTGCCCGCTACGCCGAGGAGAGCCGGGTGAAGATAGCGAGTGCGGAGCGGCCTGCTGGGCAGTAAACTCCCGAAAAATCAGGAACGCCACGGATCGTAACGGATTAACACTGAATGAAGCTTGATCCGTGGAAATCCGTGCCTGGTTTAGTTCGGTTACTGCGGTTTCGTATTCTTGATCAGTTCCAGATCGAGGGAGATCGAGACCTCATCGGCGACTGCAACCCCGCCCGATTCCATCACTTCGTTCCAGATGATGTTGAACTTCTTGCGGCTAATCTGAGTGCTCGCGCTGAGGCCGATTTTCTCGTTGCCGCGGGGATCGCGAATGGGCGCGCTCGGACCGTCGACATCCAACATCACCTCCTGCGTGATGGCGTTGATGGTCAGATCGCCGGTTATTTTAAGTTTGCCCTCACCGGCAGACTCCACTCGCCTCGACTTGAACTTCATCACCGGATAGTGGGCCACATCGAAGAAATCGGCGGTCTTCAACTGCGCGTCGCGCTTAGCAACTCCTGTGCTGACGGTACTGCAATCGATGGTGGCATCCACACTGTCCCGCATCGGGTCTTTCGGATCGTAAATCACTGATCCGTTGACGCCGGTGAATTCGCCGCGCACCGTCGAGATCATCATGTGGCGAATGCTAAAATGAGCGCCACTGTGGTTCGGATCGATCCGCCAACTGTTTTCCTGAGCGCTCAGGGATAAGGAACAAATCAGAGAAACGCCTAGGATTATGAGAAGTCTGCGCATTTTTCGTCCCCAATGAATTGCATGTAGTTGTTTACCTCAGACCAGGTGAGATGGCCACGACAACGTTCACGGCGCCAGCGTAATGAGGCCCCAAGGCCCACGACTGGCCTTAATCTTCCCGACTATCTTCTGGCTGGCAAGATCAACTACAGAAATATCGTTCGAAGGCCCATTGGCGGTGTAGAGGGTCTTGCCGTCAGGCGAAAGAGCGATGCCCCACGGACGTTCGCCCACTTCAAACGAATCGCTGACCTGGTTGGTTGCTGTGTCAATGACGAAAATCTTGTGTCCACGGCCAGTGCTCACGTAAAGCTTGGACGCATCCGGAGAGAGCAACACTGCCATCGGCTTAATCACCCCGGGTTGTCCCAGGGAGATGGTTTGAATGGCTTCGTGCTTCACCGAATCCACTACGGTCACCGCGCCGTCATTCTCAGCGTTGACGTATGCTCGTGAGCCGTCGGGCAGAAACGCAACCGAACGTGGACGGCGTCCAACTTTAAACGTCTTGAGAACCTTCCCCGCAGCAACGTCGATGACTGAAATGGTCCCTGTATCTTCGGAGGTGACATAGACAAACTTGCCGTTCGGCGTGAACTTGACTCCCTCGGGTTCTTCTCCAACCGGGAAGGTCTTGGTGATCTTCTCCGTGGCCACGTCGATCATGGTGGCCATCGAATCGTCTTCATTGGAGACAACGATGAATCGACCGTCTTTACTGAGGTCGAAGTTTTCCGGGTCTTTTCCGCTTTGAATAAGCCGGAGCAACTTGCCCTGCCGCACGTCAAACACGCCGATGCCATCGGCACTCCGGTCGGGCGGTGGCAGCTTGCTCTCGTCCACTCCCGGGCCGCCGATGGGAGAACCGCTCAGCGCCACGTAGATCGTCTTTCCGTCGGGACTGGCATGAATTCCACGCGGACGCTTGCCTAGTGGAATGGTGGCAAGTAGTTTAAGGGTGGAACCGTCAATCACACTCAGATCGCCGGAGTTTTCGTTAGTCACGTAAATGCGAAACCCTGCCTGAGATGCATTCTTATCAAGCGAACTCGCCGCGATGGCAAACAGCAGACAGGTCGTAAGAAATAACGTTCGTGTCGAGTGGGTCATTTTTCTCCCGAAAAGCTCAAGACTATTGTACCGTCGCACAGATGGGCAGACGGAGATGACCACAAATAAAGCTTGCTTGGGTGTCAATCAGTGGCCAGGGCTGACAGGAACTCCACCATACTTCTGTAGCCACTTCAATTCTTCCCGCACTTTGATCTTGCCGTGCCAGGGGTCCTTCTCCAAGCTATGGCCTTCACCGGGGAAGATGAGCAACGAACTGGGAACACCCAGGTTGTGCAGAGCGTGATCCAGCAAGTAAGCCTCCGCCACAGCCACCCGGATATCGTCGGCGCCAGCCACAATGAGTGTCGGCGTGCGAACTTTGTCTATCTGAAATATCGCAGCTTCGTCCTGATAACGCTGCGGAACCTCCCAGGGCAGTCCGCCGAGATCGAAGGCATCGTCGAAGCTGGTGTCGTCGTTTCCCCAGTTGGCTACATTCTCCACCGCGCCCGCGCCGGTGACGGCGGCTTTGAATCGCGTGGTCTGGGTAATCAGCCAGTTGGTCATATAACCTCCATAGCTGTAGCCGCCGACCGCGAGATGTGCGGGGTCGGCAATGCCGTCCTTCACCAGCGCGTCCACGCCTTCCAGAATATCTTTGCCAGGCCGTGAGACGATCTGCGGCACCATCTGCTCGAGGAATTTGTCACCATAGCCACAACTACCGCGATAATTCGGCTGGAACACCAGCCAACCTTGGATTGCTGCCATGCGCTCCCAGCGATACCAATCAGCCTCGAAATGATTGCCGTCAGTGTCGTCCACATCGTCCGGGCCGCCATGGATAAGCACAAACATTGGCAGGTTGCGGGCTTCGAACTTTCCCGGCGGATAGATCAACATACCTTCGACGGTGGTGCCGTCATCGGCGGTCCAGCGATAGGGCTTGCCTTTGGGGAGATCGCGCTCCGTAAACAGCCGGTTGAATGATGTAATGGGCCGGGCGTCGGCGAGAGTAGCTATACTTTCGGCGATATACACTTCGTTGGGTTTGTCGAGCGATGAATGAATAAATGCAATGCGCGGTGAATGCGCGGCGGTTGTGATTCTCTCGTATGTGCCAGGCCATCCCGCAAGTTTGGAGAACGGCGCTGACGGATTGGACTGGGCGTAAAGCTGCACTTCCGTGCCTACCCGTCCGGCGGCGACAACGCCGCCATCGGGGCTGTCCACATACGCGCCCACAGCGCCCTCGAAATCGGCTACCCAGCGCTTGACTTCGCCGCTATCGGCGTCGGCCCAGTAAAGGCGAGTTTGTGTGTCGTGATACTTCCTTTCCACCGAACCGTACTCCACTTGAAAAAAGATGTGCCGGCTATCCGTTGCCCAGAACATGCTTTGTTCGACGCCCTGGTTTCGCGTGACCTGATGCGGCGGACGATCAAGAGACGCATTGGCCAAGTCCACGGTATAGATCTCGAATTCCTCAACTCTTTCTTCGCGCTGAGAGATCGACTCGGTCAGCAGTGCAAGTCGTCGGCCATCGGACGACGCTTTCAGGGTTTGAATCCGCCACGGCGAACTGGCAACGGCATGAACACTGGGGCTAACGCCGATAGCGTCGTCTGACTTATCCTTCGAAGTTCCTCGAGCCGCGTGACGCGCCAGAGCATCGGCAAGGTTAAGATTGAAGATCATGTCGCCACGTTCGGCAGCGCGGTACTGAATGACGTCCTTCCATTCTTTTTTGTAGGCATCTTTTTGTTCATGAGTCCAGGGAATGCGGGTCGCGAAGTAGAGGGAGTGCGCGTCCGCAGACCAGGCGAAAGCGTGAATGCTTTCATCCCCTGCGGTCACCGGGAAGGCTTCGCCTCCAGACGGCGAGATGAGATAAAGCTGCGTTGCCCCGTCAGCGGAATCATCGCCAGAATCATTCCCGTTTTTTCGCTCGGAGAGGAATGCGATCCAGCGGCCATCGGGGGACCACAGCGGCGCGCTGTCGTGGCCGGACTGTGTCAATTGCATAAGGCTGCCGTTCGCATTGTCACGATAGAGCCAAAGGTCGTCGCGATAGATGCTCTGGCTCCAATCGGCCCGCTCAGTCTTAAATACGAGCGAGTGCCCGTCAGGAGAAAGTTGCAAGTCGGAAATATCGACCGAATCAAAGAATTCGTCGAGCGTCAGCTTGGGTTTGCCGGCGGCAGGGGAGAAAGTTGCGATGAGGAGCAACATCGCGCGCAGAAGGTTTCTGTTCAGCATGGTTGAACAGAGGTATATCGCGACCGGGCGGGGATTGCAAACCCCTGAAATCAGCCCCGCAGACGACAATTTGTTTCGGGTGGCTACGCGCGGTGCCGACCGGAAACAAGCCCTTAATTCAGTATGTTGACAAGGCGAGAGCGCCGCGGCTGGAAAGGACGGTCGGTGATTTGGCCTTCGAACCTGGTCGCCCAGCGCCCAGGGAGAGCGGTCGCACAGGAGGGACACCGCCCATCCGGAGTGAGGCAGTAATCCTCCACAAAATAACTGCGTCGGCGGATCAGTGTGTCACCACATTTCTGACAACAAGTGTTTTCATGCTCACCAACCATGCCTGGCAAGTTGCCCGCATAGATGTAGCGTAAGCCAGTTTTCTTCCCAATCTCCGCTGCGCGCAGAAGGTCTGCGGGCCGGGTGTTGTCCGGAGCCTCCATTTTGTAATCTTTATGAAAAGCCGTCACATGCCATGGAATGTCGGGAGACACGCTGACAAGAAATTCAGCTAACCCGTGCAACTCGTCTTCTGAGTCGTTGAACCCGGGAATCAGCAGGGTGACGATTTCCAGCCAAATGCCCATCTGGTGCAAGCTGCGGATAGTTTCGAGAATCGGGCCGATGCGTCCACCGAGCTGGTGATAGTGACGGTCGTCAAAACTCTTGAGGTCCACTTTGTAGAGGTCGATCCAGGGACGCAGATATTCGAGCACTTGCGGTGTGCCATTACCGTTCGAGACGAATCCGGTTACCAGTCCGGCGGCCTTGGCTTCTTTGAACACGGCTACGGCCCATTCGCTGGTGATCAGCGGCTCGTTGTAAGTGCTGACCAGAACTTTCGCACCCTGGCGGAGCGCGTCCTGCACCAGCGCCTGGGGTGAAGCTTCGAGCGGCGGAGAAACGGCATCGGGATCGCGCAACGCTTGCGAGGTAACCCAGTTCTGACAGTAGCCGCAGTGCAGGTCGCATCCCAACATGCCGAAGCTATACGCCAGCGCCCCAGGGTAGGCGTGAAAGAACGGTTTTTTCTCGATGGGATCGCACTGCACTCCGCCCACATAGCCCCAGGGCACATAGAGAGTTCCACCCCGGTTGTAACGCACCTTGCAGACACCCGGTTGGCCGTCTGGGATGGGGCAGCAATGTCCACAGGCGTAGCAGCGCACGCGATTGCGGTCTAGCTTTTCGTAAAGTTCGCCTTCGCGGACGTTCTGGTAAACGATGTCGCGTAGGGTCGGCACGAAACGCCTCTCTTGTGATTCTAAACCCGACTCGCGGCGAGGGCCGTTACTGCGCGGTGGTCTGGGTCCTGGCCGGATGCTGCGCCATCCAGTCACTTGCTTCCTTCCGTGCCACGGCAATCTGGCTCGGGGTTAGACGAGACGCGAGCAGCACAATCCGCGACTTACTGGTTGCGTCTCCCCCAGCCTGCGCCAGGAAGGTCCAGAAATATGCGCGGACAGGATCGGCCGGTACGCCGCGGCCCGCCCAGTAGCAGTCACCCAACATGGCTTGAGCCGCAACGTTTCCCTGCTCGGCAGCCAGCGAAAACCAGTGCACAGCCTGCCCATAGTCCTGCGGAACTTGGTCGCCCGTCCAGTAGCGCTCACCGATGTCAAACTGCGCGACGGGGTCGCCGCCAGCAGCCAGTTTTTGCAGTGCCTCCAGCTTGGAGGCCGAAGCTGCCGGCGGCACGACTGCTTGCGGCAGCGACGCCGCAGAACCTCCATCGCTGCGACTGATTGTGCTCCAATACTGCATCATCCAACGCTGCTTCACCCACGGCTGCGACGCCCACAGCAAGGCAAGGAGTGCGATCGCCAGGCTTGCCAGGAGAACGTTGCGGGAGGGGGAGAGTTGAAGAATGGGAAGATCGGCCGGAGTCTCCACCGGAAATTCGTCGTCAACACTGGCCGTGGCGGCTGCGGGAGACGCCGACTCCGGGAGGCTGGCACGCAGTACCGCCGTAGAAACCACTTCGGTCAAGTGCTGCACCGCGAGCTCCTGGTCGGGCTGAAAAATATCAGGAAGGGGAGAAAAAACTTCGATGAGTCCGATGACCAGGCCCCGAGAGCGAATGGGTACAGCGATCATGGAGCGGATGCCGAGGGCACGGCAGCTCTCGCGATCGACCCGGGGATCGATTTCGGAGTCATCACAGCGCAGCAGCAAGCCGGAGCGCACACATTCTCCCGAAAAACCTGAGCCAACTCGCAGGCGCACACCCACTGGGGGAGCATTGGGACCGGCCGTCGCCCGGCAGATCATGTCGGCCCCGTCAGTCAGACCAATGGCCGCTGCGGTCGATCGCGTGAAAGTCTGCGCCCGTCGCGAGATCAATTGCAATGCGGCATCAAGATCAGAGCCAAGCAATTCCACTTCCCTTCTGACCGCAGCCAATGCGGTAAGAAGGGAGGTATGGTCGGGTTCGATTTCTCCCCACGGATCTGGTTGTTCTACCACTTGGGCTTCCGTAGCTTGATCGGCGCAACCTGCCAGCGCATCGGCGAACAGCCACTTCTTTAGGGATTGGAGCGATTCAGGCGGCAGTTCGAGAAAGTGCACGCCGGCGCGCCCATGGGCATCCGACCAGATCACGGTTCCGGTGGTCTGGATTGAGGTGTTGGTTTCCGGGAGATCGAGAAATAGGTTCTCTTCGTGCCCGGCTTCAAGCGGCGATGCGGTTTGAATTGCCATACCGTCTTCGCTGAGATCGACGATCTCGCAGAGATCCGGATTTGGGTGCAGAGCGGGGTTCAACCCGACATAAGCGGGAAGGTGGAGCTTATGGCGCACACGTCTCCGGCGCTCTGCCTGAGGATGCGAGGTTGGCTGGCCAATCTCCGCCGGATTAGGCCCGAGGGTCGGCATACTGCTGTTGCGTACATCTTACTCCAGCGGGGTGCGGCAGGCTCCTCCCGTGGGTTCACTTGAAACCCTGTCGGATCTCAGTTCCCAGTTCTTAGATTGGACAGGCGGGAGATGGCAGCCACCATCATGCTCGAAAGCAGTTGCATGGTGGCAACGTCACGGTGGTCGAAGGCGTTAGGAGCAGCGGATAGAACCTCAAATACGCCCAGAGTGCGGCGGAAGTGGCGCAATGGAGCCACCAGGATGGAACGCACGCCCAAGCGGCGGCAACTGGCGAGGTCAACGCAGGGATTTCGTTCCGCATCATGGCAAAGAACTACCTCGCCGGTCCGAACACAGTCGGCGGAGATCCCGGAATCGGTCTGCAGGCGGGCGCCTAGATCGGGGGCGGTTCGGCCAGTGCGGGCGCGACACACAATTTCGTCACCGTGGCGTAAGGCGATAGCCGCGCCAGTGGCTCCGGTCAGAGATTGAGCACGTTCGGCAATTACACTGATGGCAGGTTCGAGATCAATTTCTCCGGGATGTATCTCGTGATCGTGCGCGCGCACCATGCCCGGAAGAGAATGGGGGCCAGTGGTTCGGGCGTGGCTCCGCGAAGGAGCGAGGGTGGCAAACGATACCGGCAGGCGAGTATCAGAACTGGAGGTAGGAACGGTACGGAGAAGTTCACGTACCAGCCGATCGAGTTCAGCGTCCGCGATCAGGTGCGCCGTCTGCTGCCCGCGTAGCGATCCCCCGAGCACTCGGGACAAACTCATCACCGCCCGGCTGCCGCAAGCCAGACAACAAGGCGTGTTGTTCTTGCTGATCAACTCACATTCGACACAGAACACCGCGGTTTGTAGCTCGATGAAGCTGATGTCCTGACCGGTGAGTTGTTCTGCCATCGTTGAAGCTGATCCTCCAGCAGCGCAGCAAAGCAAGAAAAGTAAATGGCACCCACCGGGGCAGAAAGTGGCAGAGCTGGTTCAGGCTGTGGATAATCGGGCCGACGCGGTCGCGAACTCGCGCTCGATGCGACAGTAGTTCTAAGCGGTGTCTTCCACGACGGGCATCGTAGCCGCCACATGTTAAGATTCGATTGAAGGCAATATTCTTGAAAAAATGACTGCCACCACTACAACATCCGCCAACGTGTTTACCGCTCTGAAGAGCAGGATTGAAGAGAAACGCGCTGCAGTGGCAATTATTGGTCTCGGTTATGTGGGCTTGCCGTTGGCCCTGCTCTATAGCGATCAGAAGTTTCCCGTCACCGGGTTTGATATCGATCAACGGAAGGTAACCACTCTTGACCAGGGCGGGTCGTACATCGTTCGTATTCCGGCCGCCGATATTAAGGCTGCCAAGGCACAGGGCTTCAGC
>DATHOQ010000057.1:0-77596 GCA_035484735.1 Terriglobales bacterium
GTCGACATGCAAGAGGTCGTCGGCGGCATTCGGCTGAAGTGAAGCGGGTCGATGTAGGCGCGGGCGTCCTCGCCCGCGCGGTTTCGAAGGAGATGACGTGAAGGCAGTCTATCGCGTGATCGGAATTGCGGCTGTTCTCGCCTTGGCAACTGCTATCGCAGCAGGTCAAACGAGCAGCCCAGCCCTCGACTCCGGAGCCCCCGGCTCGCTCTCTTGCTCGCCTGCACCGTGTGTGCTGCCGCCAACTCAGGCCTCGGAAGGAGGCGCTGAGGTTACGGATACGCCGATTGCCGCAGACCCCATAAACCCCCAGCACCTGCTGTTGGGGAGCGTGGACTTCAACTGCCCGCAGCCAGGTATCTCTGGTTTCCACATCTCTAGCGATGGGGGCTCGACTTGGTCCCGCACCTGCATGCCGGCGATCACCACCCAGGAGTTGGTGTATTGGCCCGGCGGTGAGCCGATGGTTGGCTACGACCTGAACGGGACAGCGTACATCGCCGACGGATATGGGGACAGCGAGGGGCTCGGCTACGGGCTAATTGCCTTCCAGAAGTCGACCGACGGGGCCAACTGGAGTGCACCGGAGATAGCTCTCGGCAGTCCGAGCCGTTATGAACTGCCCCTATATGGTTCGCTTGCGGTCGACACAAACCTTTCGAGCCCTTACGTTAATAGTTTGTATGTGTCGGCGGTGGTTCTCAACGAGCCAGACCAAAACAAGAATCAAGTTGTTGTTTCTCACTCGAGCGACGGCGGAGCCAGTTGGAAAGCCGTGAAGGTGGCACCCGCGCAAACCTATCCTGCATCGGATGATTTCACCTCCATGGCCGTAGGTAGGGATGGAACGGTATACTTGGACTGGCAGTACTGTTCTGGCAGCGGGCCGTCGGCCGGTTGTGGCAATGGCACCGCATACGTGTTATTTTCTAAATCCGTTGACGGCGGTAACACCTGGTCCTTTCCGACTTTGATGACTGTCGTGACGGTCGACAACAGCCCATGTCACTGTGGTTCGGGCCTCCTTCCCAATACGGACGACATCCGCGTCTACAACTACCCGGCGATCGGAGTGGATAACAGCGATGGGCCCTTTGCTGGGACTTTGTATGTAGCCGCATACTCCTGGACCGGAACCTACATGCGAGTCGGAGTCATCCACTCGACCGACGGCGGCAACACCTGGTCGAAGCCCGTGCCGGTCGCATCGGCCCAGTACACCCATGACCAATTCTTCCCCTGGCTTTCGGTGAGCAGCACGGGGCTGGTGGGGGTGAGCTGGCTCGACCGTCGGAACGATCCGGCGAACATCGATTATCAAGCATTTGCTGCCATTTCCACGGATGGCGGGCAGAGTTTTCAGCCAAATGTGCAGCTCACTCAGAAGTTTTCTAATCCCAACAACAACGGCTCCGCCGATAGCCGGTGGATGGGCGACTACGCTGGCAATACCTGGGACGGTCCGGATTTTGTCGCCGCCTGGATGGACAGCAGCAACGGCGTAGACATGCAAGAAGTGGTCGGCGGCATCCGGCTGAAGTGAGTTTACAAGGAGGAAAACATGGAATGGACGACACCACTGTTTGAAGAAATCAGCCTGAACTGCGAAATCAATTCCTACGCCAGCGCCAAGATGTAGCACAGACAGGCGGGACGCCATCAGCGCCTGGCTCTCAATCAATCCACCCACGATCATGATATCCAAGGGCCTGATTCACTCCTCGCGCAGCAATATCATGGGATCAACCGACAGTGCGCGCTGTGCCGGAATCCACGCGGCCAGTAGCCCTAACAATGACATAGCCAGGACGACGCCAGCCAATACCAGCGGGTCACGCGGAGTTGCCTGATATACAATGGAAGCCAGCACTCGGCTCGCCAGAATTCCCAGGATTAATCCTGCCGCTGAACCAATCGCCAGCAATTTGAAGGCTCGTCCCAACGCTGCCTGTAACACTTCCGTAGGCTGCGCGCCGAGGGCCATACGAATTCCCAATTCCTTCATCCGCTTACTCACCGAGTACGCAGCCATTCCAAAGATGCCAGTGATCGACAGCACAGCGCCCATCACTCCCAGAACACCCAGTGACAGCGTCGCCATGCGCGAAGGAAACAAAGCGCTCTCCAGTTCCTGGTTCCAGCTGCGGATGGTAAAGGGCAGCCCTCCATCCAGGCCCTGCACGATACTCTTGATGGCTGCCGTCAGTTGCTGCGGATCGCGCTCTGAACGCACCACCAGACTCATCGAGTCCGGCGGCAATTGCAGGGCTGGAAGGAACATTGCCGGCTGCGGATCTTCGGTGAGGCTGGCATATTTTCCGTCTTCTACAATGCCTACTACCTGGGTGCGCGTTCCATCCCGCATCTTGAAATAAGTGCCGACCGCGTTGGCTGCGGAGCCGAAGAGTTTGCGCGCAAACTCACGATTGATCACGGCGACGCGGGGCGAGTTCTTATCGTCATGCCAGGTGAAAATCCTGCCTGAAAGTAAAGTTGTCTGGGCAGCATCGAAATAGCCCGGAGATATTTTGTACATCATGGCATCGGCAGCGGCGTTCGATGGCCTTAGATCCGAAGTTTGGTCGGTAAAAACATTCGAGTCGTTCGCGCCGTAATAGACCGGCAGCCGATCCACGGTTCCCACCGACTGTACGCCGGGAATCGCCGCCAAGGCATCGATCATGCGCTTTTGCATGATGGGCACGTTGTCGCCGGTGTAACCTGCCATGCGCAGGTCGGTTTCCAGCAGCATTGCATTCCGCGGTTCAAAACCGAAATTGCTGTGCAGCGAGCGCATCAGCCCGCGCACCGCGACCAGCGAAGCAGTTACCAGCACCGCGCAGATGGCAATTTGCGCCACCAGCAACAGGTCGCGGACGGTGATCCGCTTTCCCGCCGTCGCGGTTGATCCCGACTTAATGACCTGATATGGATCGGTGCGAAGCACCTGCCTTACCGGCACCGCGCCAAAGAGGAACCCACTGGCTAAACTCAACAGCAAAGCGACTGCATAAACATTTGCGTCCGGGTGCACGGGCACAGAAATGGGAGCAGTCGGAAGTGGCTGCCACACCGTCAACCCGCGCAACAATACAACGCTGCCCCAAAGACCGACAGCGCCTCCGATCAGCGAAATCAGTACCGCCTCGGTAAAGAGTTGCCGCAGAATACGCATAGGGCGCGACCCGAGCGCGAGTCGCAGCGCAATTTCCCGGGAACGGTCGGAAGCGCGTGCGGCAAACAGGCTGCCCAGGTTGGCGCAGGCAGCCAGCAGTATTAATCCTGCCAGCAACATCAGTCCCGTAAGGAATTCCTTCACCGGACCGCCCAGCCAGTCGCCAGCCAGCCCGGGACGCATCAAGGAGAAGGTCATCTTGCCATCGTCCTTGGGATAGGTTTTTTCCAGGTAGGTGCCGACGGAGTTCAAATCGGAAGCCGCCTGCGCCGGAGTGACTCCCGGCTTCAGATGTCCCATCGTCATCAGAAGGCCGCGGTTGCCGCGCGCGTTCAGCCAATCCGAACCCTCCCTGGCGATCGGTACCCAGAAATCGGGGAAGACAAACGAAAGCGTCCCGCGAAATTCAGGCGGCGCAACTCCAAGGATCGTATAAGGTTGTTTATTCAACTGCACCACTCGACCCACCACGCCACGGTCGTCTTGAAAATGCGCGTCCTGAAAATGGGCGTGCCAATACGCGTAAGTGAGCACGATGTAGGGAGCGCTATTGGGGCCATGCTCATCGGCCGCGTGAAAGAAACGGCTAAGATACGGCTGAATGTGCAAGGCGTCGAAATAGTTCCCGGTCACCTCCATGGTCCATGCGCCGGTTGGATTGTTGCCGGTATCGAAGCCCACGGACGCAACGCTATACGCGACCAAATCCTCGAAGCTGCGGTTGCGATCACGCAGATCGAGGTAGTCGGGATACGACTCCGTAGGGTCCTTATCCTTCCCGCGCTGGATTCCGTAGAGGGTCTGGGCCTGAGGCACATCCAGCGGGCGCAGGATCAACGAATTCAATATCGCGAACACCACGGCGTTTGCGCCGATGGCCAACGCCAGTGTCAAAACGGCAGTGACCGCAAATCCGGGAGAATGGTGTATCTGACGAAAGGCGAATCGCAGGTCCTGGAGCAGGTTGTTCATCTTCGGCCTCTGGGTAGCAACGGGCTACATAGGAGAATGGCAATTCCTGAGCCAAAGTGTTGCGAATGTAATTTCATGATAACAGGCGGTTTGCGGGGGTTCGTTGGTGTGCTGGAATCGAAGTGTGTCCGGTTTCAACGCGAAAGTGTCCACGAACGAACAGTGGGTGCCCCGTCCTTGTCTCTGCGTTCTTTGCAGAGACAGGGACGGGGACTTGGCACCTTCGGAAATCGAATTGACCGGAAGCCCCTCACTGTCCCTTGCTCTCGACCGTCGATGGGCCGAAGCCGCAGCGTTCGCGCATGCGTTGCCGGAATTGTTCACGCTCCTCGGGAGTCATGTGCCCGTAGCGCTCTTTCATGCGGCGACGGAAGTTGGAGCGTCCATGACCGCGCCATCCGTGTCCGCCGAACAGCACGCGGCATAGCACCAGAATCCCCAGAGCTTGCCAGAAGGTGATCGCGTGCCACCCGAACAGCGGCGGCAACAGCCAATTCCACAGATCCATCACTACTTTGCCGCCGACCGCGACAAATATCACCATTCCCAGAATCGCCGCCGGAACAATGAAAATCATCTTCTGTAATCTACTCATATTCACTCCCTCACGCTTTCATAAATTCGTCGTAAATGTTTTGCAATCGTTCGCGCAGGTGCAGCACCGCATAGCGTTTGCGCGAGAGCAGCGTATTCACGCTTACGCCGGTTTCGGCGGCCATCTGTTTAAAGCTGCGTCCTTCGAACTCGTGCGCCACAAACACTTCGCGCTGCTCTTCCGGCAGCTCGTCAACCGCAAGTTCCAGCTCATCCAGCAGCAGGTTCCGGAAGTAAAGCGCTTCCGGGCCGGCATCGGGCGATGGCAGAAGATCTTCGATCCGCAGCACTTCTCCATCTTCGTCGGTGGCATCGCTAAAGCTCTCCGGCCGCTTCTTGCGAAAGAGATCGATAATGCGATTGCGCGCCACGCGAAACAGCCAACCGGTAACGTGCTCAATCGGCATCAGCAGCCGATTCGCCTCCACCAGCTCGTAGAAGACGTCCTGGAGAATATCCTCAGCGTCGCGCGGGTCGGGCACCCGTCGGCGAATAAAGTTGCGCAGGCGGGGCTCGTCGCGGGCAATCGCCTCCGAGATGCTTTGGTCTTGCTGGCTCATCAGCCACCGGTTTCTCAGCGCCAGGTCCATCTACTGTGTAGACGAACGACGGGTGCGGATATTGTAGGCCCGCCTAAGTTGCTGAGGACGTTGGCTCGTCCGACCGATGGCGGGAAGGCACGAAAAACGGCATCATATGATGCTATAATAGGTGCCTGGAATTTCTATGAGAACAACAGTTGCATTGGATGACGATCTGGTACGCACCGCCCAGGAGTTTACCGGGGTGGTGGAGAAAACCGCGTTGATTCGAGAAGCTCTCAAGGCGCTCATCGAACGTGAGAGTGCCCGCAGATTAGCATCCCTGGGAGGCACAATGCCCGAATTGAAGAATATTCCGCGCCGCCGGGAGAAAAACTGAGGTGCGGCTGAATTGATTCTCGCCGATACCTCGATTTGGATCGACCATCTCCGTACGGGAAACACGGAAATGCGTAAGCATCTGAACCAGAGACGCATCGTGATCCATCCCTTCATCATCGCGGAGCTTGCTCTCGGATCAATGCAAGAACGCACCAAGACGCTTGCGCTGTTGGATCTCTTGCCGCAGGTGCGAGTGGCGCAGCTGAGCGAAGTGCGGCTAACCATCGAGGCTCGACGTTTATATAGCCTGGGCATCGGTCTGACCGACGCACACCTGGTAGCCTCTGTCTTTATCAATCCGCCTACGCTTCTGTGGACAAAAGATAAGCGACTCCGCAAGGCCGCCGAAGCTCTTGGCATTCACGCCAGTTTGGCTTAAGAATATCTGTCCGAAAGCCCCGGCAGTCAATGAGTGTGTAATCGCCTCTTAACGACAAGTTGATAATGGCGTTGGGGCCGGGCGAATCGAGATGCAAGACTCTACCTGATCACGTGGAACGGCACGTTGCTGGTCAACGGCCCGCTGGGCGTAGTCACGGTGACGTAACCCGTAGTCGCTCCCGCCGGAACCGTAGCTTTTATGAACGTGTCAGACACAACCGTGAAGGCCGCCGGAGTTCCATTGAACGAAACCCCGGTCGTTCCGGTGAATCCTTGGCCAAGAATGCCCCCGGTCTGTCCGACTTTGCCCGAGTCATGCACGAAGGCCACGAATGGGTCGAGGCCCATGTCCAGGCTGAAAACCGTGCCACAGCCAAACGGGCACGCACTGCTGGATCCGCCAGCGAAGGTTGCTCCGTAAAATCCCCCACTGGTGGACTGAACCAGCCCCGCGTAGGGATAGGAGCCGTCCGTGCTGTCAAAGTTGTGCAGCGTCGTCAGCGTGCCGCTTGGGGTGATTGCGAAGACGGTGCCAAAGTTGGGGTACAACCCATCGTAGGCCGCGGTTCCGTAGAAATTCCCATCGGTAGCCTGGATCAGCGTGCATACGGGCGTGTCTCCATCGGTGCCGCCACTGAAGGAGTGCAACGTGGTGAGCGTGCTGCCTAGGGTCATTTTGAAGACCGTACCGTAATTGTAGGTTCCGCCCTCCTCGGTTGCACCGTAGAGGTTTCCATCGGTGCCCTGAACCAGCCCACCCTGGGGGTTTGCGCCGTCGGTGGTTTGGAAGGAGTGCACCGTGGTCAGCTTGCCGCCCAAAGTAATCTTGAAGACCGTACCGACGTTCAGGTTTTGGTACGCGTCTCCCCATGTCGTTCCGTAGAGGTTCCCATCTGTAGCCTGGATCAGTCCCGCTACAGGGGCGACGCCATCCGCGCCGCCGGTGAAGGTGTACAACGTGGTCAGCGCGCCGCTTGGGGTTATCTTAAAGACCGTCCCCTGATTGACGGGACCGCCGCCCTGGGTTGTTCCATAGAAATTTCCATCGCTGGCCTGAATCAGCGTCCCTGTAGGCCCGTTACCGTCCGTCCCGTTGAAGTTGAACAGCGTGGTCAGCTTGCCGCTTAAAGTAATCTTGAAGACCGTACCCGCATTGTCAGTCCCGCCAGTGAGTGTCACACCGTAAAAGTCCCCGTTGGCGGCTTGGACCAACCCCGCGAAGGGCTGGGAGCCGTTTGCCCCGTCGAAGCTGAACGTGGTCAGCTTGCCATTCGGAGTGATTTTAAAGAGTGTGCCACAGCCGGAGGAACAGGCAGTGTTTCCGCCATTCTGGGTTGTTCCGTAGAAATTTCCGTCGCGGCCCTGTACGAGCGTCGCCCAGGGATATTCACCGTCTGTGTTGTCAAAGCTGTCCAGCGTTTTGAAGGTCTGTGCAGGCAGGGTAACCACCATCGTTGCCAACACTACAAAGAGAGCGCATGCTCTCGTATACCAGTTCAATTTGCTCACGTATTCTCCTCATCGTCGTGGTCCGCAGGTCGGGCCTTCCAACGCTAACCGCTGAATATGTTTCGAGTTTCGAGACCAAGAAACATTACCGGATAACCGTTCCCAACAGTGGTCAACTCTGCACACTCTAAGAAATAGACTTTTGCGGTTCGCCTCGATGTCTATGCGCCCGGCATATTCATCAGCACCATCGGCCCGAAGTCCCACTGCTTGCGGAGCAGGGGCTTTGCCTCCAATTTACGCACCAGAGATTTGAGCAGTAAATATACGGCCCCATGGCAGATAACTGTCGACAAATCGCCATATCGCTCATTGAGCAGGTTCTGAACTTTCGTCTTTAGCATCGATCAACCTACCCCGATCACGACGCAGCCAGCCTAACCTTAGCCGGCGCGAGCACTATTAGCGTTGTACCGATGACCGCGAGGGCAGCCACGCCCCAAAGAAGGTCGCGCTCGCTCGCAGTCCGGAATGCCATGATCGCCATAACCGCGCCGTGAGCGACGCTCGACCATGCGGTGAAGGCGATCAGGCTGCGATGCGCCGATGGGTTCCGCACCGCTATCAACAGGAGAATCCCGAGCGTGACATAGAGACTGGCTATCATCGCGTCGTCGTATGCGGACACGTCCCGTTTCCATAAGATCATCGCTATGGGATAAATCCCTGCCGTAAAGAGCAATCCCACTACCACTAACACAACCTTCAGCGCTCGTTCTCGAAGCATTGCGTCCTCCTGCGATCTGCATTGCGACTGTGGATTCCACGTTTCGAAAACCGCGAAACATAGAGCACCCAGCACCAATCACTTGAGGTTGAGTCTCCGAAGCACTTCGACGGCACCGCGATTCCTTGGGTTTAGCTCAAGCGATCTTCGATAGTTGGCGATGGCCAGCGGTTTGTTGCCATCGTCAAGGTAAGCCTCGCCGAGGCTGTCATAGACATTGCCGGACTGCGGATAAGCTTCGACGTTGAGCTGGAAAATGCGGATGGCTTCCTTGAACTTTTTTGTCCGAATGAACACGTATCCGAGATTGTTGAGTTCGTCTTCATCGAAGTTGTAGGTGGGGGATCCGGCGGCTTTGAGGTCATGGTATTGCTTCGCGGCCGCGTCCATGCCGCTGGAGGCGATGGTTGCCGAGAGAGTTTCGGCGATCGATTTGCGCGGGTCGTATGCGGCTTTGACCTGAGGTACCCATTGAGCCATGGCGACCGCAAAAAGACCGGCCGCCATCACCAGGGTCACTACAAAGAGCATGCTCGCCGTAGCCATGCGCCGTAGCGCGCCTGGGCGGTCCTGCGCCCGCAGATAGATTTCGAGCACGGCAAGGGGGATTAGGAATTCGGCGAAAGACATGAAAGTGAGGAACGGGCCGCGAAACGTACTCGGGTCGAAACCGAAGGGGCCTTTATTGATAAGCAACGACAAGAAAAAACCGATTCGGAAGAACCACGATGCGCTCACCACCAGGAAAAAGCGAAGCGCCCAGCGGCGATGAGTCTTGAAATCGCGGGCCAGCGCATAGCGCAGCGCCATGCCGCCGCAAAGCCAGATCAGGACGGCGTTCAGAGTAGAACCCAGGTGTACGGAAAGATCACCAACGCTTCCCCGTATCCAGGTCATGTAAAGGCCGGCCACGCTCAGGGTAACGGCAGTCAGCAGGTAGATACGCCCATTCCAGCGGTGAAAGACTGGAAAGCGGTTGCGGATTTGCGGGACCAACTGAACCGCCCCGGCGAGCATGATGAACGCGGCCGAAGCAACATGCATGACCACAGCGGTATTGCCCATGGAAAAGCCGGGGACATAACCGTTCGTGAAATTCCACTGGTGGTAGTCCCCTCGCAGCGCCGTAAGAGCATAGAACGACGCTACCGTAAACGCGAAGACCAATTGGCCGACAACGGTCACCGCAAACCAAAACCGCGCGGCTGCTGTCAAGGCAGTGTCGGCTACGGAGCTCAGCTCTAATCGGTTAGTCATTACGGCGGTGCTCATGTTCGTTTCTCCCTAACGAGTTGCTGGATCAAGGGTCATGCGAGCCATCGATTTCTCCTTGAAAGCATTCTTGAACCGAACTCGGATTAGCCAGAAAATCATCAGCAACAGCGGTAGGACACTTAGGAAGACAAGTACGCCGGTCCTGCGCAATAGATCAGGGAATAGGTGTTGCCGTGCCAGGAATATGGACGCGGCGGCGATGAACAGCGCAAAGCACATGCGCCAAAGATGCCGCGCGATACGTTGGGTGCCAGAAACGCCGCCGCGGACGAGCATGCGAACGTCTCCTGTGACGGCAAGCACGGCGATCGAGCCCATGAAAAAGTAAGGCCCAGGGGGATAGTCGTACTTCAGCCCTGTCCGGCTAAACGCCGCCTCCAAACCAAAAGTCAGTTCGCAGGCTGCGACCCCCAGCACAACCAGAAGCGCAGCCCAATCAAACATGCTGGTTTCGCCGTCCCTGCGCCTGGCGGCCATCCATGCGGTTGCCACCAAATAGAAGGTTAGAGTGCCTCCCAGAATGTTGCCGGGTTGAGATTTCATGATCGCCAGGTACACTCCGGTGGCAGAGAGGGTCAGCATGGATACGACAAATACGTTTCCTGCGAGGCCATGGCGGCGAGAACCTTTGCGGAGAAACGCTGCCACAAATCCAGACAGCATTCCCAAAGTGCCGGCAGTGATGTGCAGAGCTAATAGTGGCGATTGCATTTTCTACTCCTTCTAGCCGAATCAGAGCGGCTCCCGATAACGGCGTAGGCGGACCGCTGCCGCGAGCAAGGCCGCGGCAACTAGCAGCCCGAGCCACAGGCTCGGGCTGCTCAGGAACCTTCCGGGAGCGAGTTGTGTCATCGGAATAAAATGCGAATCGATGGGGACGCCATTCTTGTCCTTGAGGTCGAAAGCGGCCTCGGAGAATCCAACCAAGCGGCCCAGCAGCATCGATCCCAGAAACGAAGTATGGAAGGCGATGTTCTCTATGGCGGCGATCGCAAGCAATGGCACCACGGCCCAGAGAAACACCGCGCGCCGCGCCCAGCCTGAGACCAACATAAACCAGCAATAGATGGGCGCATGCCAGAGCACAATCACGGCCGTACCATAGAGCGTCACCAATTCCATCTCGGAGAGTGGCAGCCGAGCCCACAGCGTCGCCGCGCTCCCACCGTTCATCACTAGGACCGACAAGCTGAGCAGCCGCATAATCTGTTGCAGGATAACGGAGAGCGCGAATACTATGAGTGGCAGAACCACGAGCGGGATAGCCGCCTTCGAGAGCACGGTGGTCAGATCGGAAACCGGCAGCGACTTCCAGAATAGGATGCTGCGATCGCGACGTTCGCTGTGCAGCGCGTCAAGCGAATAGAAAATCCCGACCAGGAACGCGACCAGCCCGACCAGCATGGCAGCATGGGCGTACGGCATCGCGAGCCCGATCAGGCTATCTGTCACTTTGTGAGCGGCGGCCATTTCGCGCATGGTGTGCGGCATCCAAACTTCACGCATGTTGTGCGGCAGCCAAATCACGCTGACCGCGAAGCCGAGCAGATAGACGGCGGCGATGCCCAGGGGCGCGACATAGATGGAATGGTTCTCCCAAATTTCGCGGCGCACCGACCAATAGAATGGCTGGGTCGCCGTAAAGACAGCAGGCGTGACGGCGTGCGACTCGAGGGACTCCGGCACGCCGTTCGATTGAGTATTCATCTTGCTGCTCCTTGGGCCTGGCCGGCTTGATTGCCCATGAGGGCGACGAACAAGTCGGCAATGCTGGGTGTGCGCACGTCGCCGAGTGCGGCGAGTTGCTGGCGATCGCCATGATCAAATAGCAGGAGGCTGCGACCGAGCATCTGGCGCTCGTGAATCGGCTTAAGCGCGCGGGCCGCGGCGATATGCTCGGGACGCACGGTCACTTCCAGATAGCGCGACTCGAATTCTTCCATCGTGCAAGTGAGTACGATGCGGCCGCGGTTGATGAACATGAGATCAGTGAGGACGTGCTGAACGTCTTCCACCTGATGCGTTGTCACCACGATGGTGCGGTTGCGATCGAAGTAGTCGTTCAGCAGTGAATCGTAGAATTGCTTGCGATAGAGGATGTCGAGGCCGATCGTCGGCTCATCCAGCACCAGCAACCTCGCGTCAATGGCCATGACCAGCGCGAGGTGTAACTGGGTCACCATGCCCTTCGACAATTCCCTGATCTTGCTGCTTCGCTTGATGTCGGTTTTGGCGAGAAAACCTTCCGCTTTGGCGCGATCGAATCGCGGGTGCACGCCGGCCACGTAGTCGAGCGCCTGCGAGACCTGCATCCAGCGCGGCAGGACAGCGACATCGGAAATGAAGCAGACATCGCGCATGAGCTCATCGCGCTCCTCCCAGGGGTCACGCCCGAGCACCTTCAGTTCTCCCTGATACTGCGTGAGGCCAAGAATCGCGTCGAGCGCGGTGGTCTTGCCTGCACCGTTGGGACCGACGAGTCCGAGAATGCGGCCTTCTTCGACACCCAAATCGACGCCGTCCAGCGCGACAGTTGTGCCGAAGGCTTTGCGGAGTCCGCGTGCTTCTATGACTTTCATGACTTCGGTTCCTCCTTTGGATTCGGCGACCGATGGGTTGCGGTACCGTTGAGCAGTTCTTCCGCTTTCAGGCCGAGCCGCTGAATGGTCTCGTGCACTCTGGGCCATTCCTCCGCGAGAAACTTCTGGCGTTCGCCCTGCAACAGCAGATTGCGCGCGCCCGCATTGATGAACATGCCGCGACCTCGCTTACTCTCGACCAGTTGCTCGTCGACCAGTTGCTGATAACCCTTCAGAACCGTGAGCGGATTGACCCGGTATTCCGCCGCGACCACCCGCACCGACGGCAGGGGATCGCCTTCTTTGAGCACGCCGTCGAGTATCATGGCGACGACGCGGTCGCGAAGCTGGCGGTAAATCGGCTGACTGTCGTTCCACTCACGGTCCATCATTGGCTCCCAATAATCCTCACGCAAAACGGCGGTCAATTCTTCCGCGTCAGGTCCATGTGGGCGTGGATGGGCTTGTCTTTCATCATGAACGTCCAATCCTCGGTGTGATGGTTGGCGTCTATGATAGTGAATACGGAATGGTGCATGTGGTAATCCATGCTCCCGCTGATGTCTTTGAATTCAAACTCGATGGTCTTGCCGTCGGGCGACATCTTGCCGGTCATGCGCGGCCGGTTCCCCGCGTCGCAGTAGTGAATCAGCGTGAGTTGGTCTCCGTCCACGTAAAGCATCGTGAGCGGATGGTCGTACTTGGTCGCATCCAATGGGGTTCCTGCTTCCTGCATTTCATGCACGAGCGCGTTCCCCCTCGAGGTAACGCGCAGCGAGATGTGCATTTTGGTGCCTGACATCTCCGGCGCGTCCGGGACGGTGGCGGTGCCTTCCCACTCTCCGGCTAGGCTTTTCAAAGTTGTGAAGGACTTCTGTACGTCCGACTGGGTGGTTGTGGCAGCGACGTCTGCTGCGAAAGCGGTGGCGGCGATCAAAACGAATAGTGAAAGTGCAATGCGTGATTTCATAGTGGTCATCTCCTAGTGTTGTAGTTAACTACAACACTAAAACAAATGCAAGCTTTTTCTTTCTCGCATCCACTGCCATCGGCTATCTGCTTTATAAGCAATGGTCTGAAGACGATTAGGATAAGGCGGGAGATTACGCTGAAGAGGGTCTTAGGCTCGATTGATCACGTAAATTTGGCGATGAACAGGCCTAGAGCGAGTCAGCCCATCTTATTCTCCTATCACAAAAGACGGGCGAAAACAAAAACTAGTCCGCGTGACTTGTAGCCGGTGAAACCGGCCCTGGCAGGCCAGCTTTGCGACTTGAACGCAGCCGCAACTTGTCCATATAGAGATATACAACGGGAGTAGTAAACAAAGTTAGCGCCTGGCTAACAATCAATCCGCCGACAATGGTAATGCCCAACGGCCGCCTCAATTCCGAGCCGATCCCCATCCCCAACGCCAACGGCAGCCCGCCCAGCAGCGCCGCCATCGTAGTCATCATGATCGGACGAAAACGCAGCAGGCATGCTTCATGAATTGCATCCAGCGGCGATTTGCCTTCGTTCCGCTCTGCCTCCAGAGCGAAATCGATCATCATGATGGCATTCTTCTTCACGATGCCAATCAGCAGAATGATGCCGATCAATCCGATGACGTTCAGCTCGTTGTGCGTCACCTTCAGCGCTAGGAGTGCCCCCACACCGGCCGAAGGAATCGTGGAAAGAATGGTGATGGGGTGAATGTAGCTTTCGTACAGAATCCCCAGAACAATATAGACGGTGAGCAGCGCCGTCAGAATAAGGACGGGTTCGCTCTCCAGCGAATCCTTGAACGCCGCTGCCGTTCCCTGAAAACTTCCCTGAATGGTCGCGGGAAAACTGATTGACCTCTTCGCATTTTCAATCGCCGTCGTCGCCTGTCCCAAGGAGACACCCGGAGCAAGGTTGAACGAAATGGTCACCGCGGGCCATTGTCCCTGGTGGTTGACGCCTAACGAAGTGTTCGCCGGGCCGTAGTGCGTGAAAGCAGCAAGCGGAACCGTAGTCCCGCTCGAGGTGTGCACCCAAGTGTTTTCCAGCGTCTCCGGGGCCTGCTGAAATTGCGGCGCAACTTCCATCACCACGTGGTACTGGTTCAGCGGCTCATACATGGTGGAGACCTGACGCTGGCCGAATGCGTCATACAGGATTCCATCGACGTCCGCCGCAGATACTCCCAGTCGCGACGCCGTATCCCGGTCGATGACCAGGTTCGCTGCCAGTCCCTTGTCCTGCTGGTCGGTGTTCACCTGCATAAGGAGCTTGATTGCCCGCATTTTTTGCAGCAACTGCGGCGCCCACGTGTTCAGCTCATTCAAATCCTCGCCCTGCAATGTGTATTGATATTGCGCCTGGCTGAGACGTCCACCAATTTGAAGGTCTTGCTGGGCGTACATGTAGAGCGTCGCTCCCGGCACCTCGGCGAATTTCTTGCTTAGTTCGTTGATCACCTGGTCGGCAGTCAGCTTGCGCTTTGTCTTCAGGCTGATAAACATCCGCCCCTGATTCATCGCTGTGGTTCCGCCACAAAACCCAATCATGTGTTCCACGTTGGGATCCGCCATCGCAATCCGCACGTAGCGGCGCATCTTCTGGCTCATAGCATCAAAGGAAATGTCCTGCGACGCCTGGATCGATCCCTGAATGCGCCCTGTATCCTGCTGCGGGAAAAAACCCTTGGGCACGTCAACATACATGTAGACGCTCAAACAAGCGGTTGCAATCGTGAGCATCAGCACCGCGAATTGATGGCGCAACACCCAACCTAGGCCGACCCCGTACATCTTTAGGATTCCGTCAAACACCTTCTGGCTGGCCTGGTAAGCGTGCCCGTGTTTTTCCTCGTTCACCGTCTTGAGCAACTGCGCGCACATGGAAGGAGTTGTCGTCAGCGAAACGATCAACGAAACCACAATCGCCGCGCTTAACGTCACCGCAAATTCCCTGAATAGCCGGCCGACAATTCCTCCCATCATCAAAATCGGAATGAACACTGCCACCAGCGAGATGCTCATCGAGAGCACGGTAAAGCCGATTTCGCGGGCTCCGCGGAACGCCGCCTGCACCGGTTTCATCCCCTGTTCCAGATAGCGGGTAATGTTCTCCAGTACCACGATGGCATCATCCACCACAAAGCCGGTGGAAATAGCCAGCGCCATCAGCGACAGGTTGTTCAAGCTAAAGTGCAGCAGATACATCACCCCGAACGTCCCAATCAGCGAGAGCGGCACCGCGATACTGGGAATGATGGTTGCCCGCACCGTACGCAGAAAAACGAAAACCACCAGAATGACCAGTACCACTGAGATCACGAGTGTAATCTCAATATCTCGCAATGATGCCCGCACCGTGGTCGTGCGGTCAGAGACGACGGTCAGCTTGATGGCAGGCGAGATCGCCGCCTCCAGCTGGGGCAACAATCCGAGCACATTGTCCACCGTCTCAATGATGTTGGCCCCGGGCTGGCGAAAGATGATGAGTAGAACCGCCGGCTTCCCGTCGGACAGCCCATAAATGTGCGCATCTTCCACCGAGTCCCATACCGTGCCCACATCTCCCAGCCGCACCGCCGCTCCATTTTGCGGGTTGTACGCCACCACCAGCGGTCGATACTGGTCGGCGTGCAGCATCTGGTCATTGTCCGAGATTGGCCACGAATTTGCCGCATTACCGACCTCGCCCTTGGGCCGGTTCGCATTCGCGTTGCCCAACGCCACTCGCACTGCATCCAAACCAATGCCGAACTTGTTCAGTAGGTTCGGATCCAGCTCCGCTCTCACTGCCGGATTGGCTCCACCCGCCACGTACACCTGCCCTACGCCGCCTACCTGCGCCAACTTCTGCGAAAGGATCGAATTAGCCTGATCATAGATATCCGGCAGCGTGACGCTGTCAGAGGTCATGGAAACAATCAGAATCGGCGCATCTGCAGGATTCACCTTCCGGTAAGAGGGATTGCCGGGAAGATAAGAAGGCAACTGACTGCGCGCCGCGTTGATGGCGGCTTGCACATCGCGTGCCGCGGCATCAATGTTGCGAGTGAGATCGAATTGCAACACGATGCCGGTCGCGCCCAACTGGCTGACCGACGTCATCTGGTTGACGCCGGCAATGCGTCCGAATTGCCGCTCCAGCGGTGTTGCTACTGCTGACGCCATGGTTTCCGGGCTCGCTCCCGGCAAGCTGGCCGACACCTGGATCACCGGAAACTCAACCTGAGGAAGCGGTGCCACCGGAAGAAAGCTGAAGGCCAGCGCTCCTGACATTAATAGTGCCAGCGTCAGTAGCGACGTTCCGATGGGACGCTTAATAAAGGGAGCAGATACATTCATGACCTAGTCTCCCGTCGCCGGTTCCTCAATACGATTGCCAATCCCCAACCGTTCGAACTTCCTCGCCAGCCGGTCAAACCACAAATAAACCACCGGAGTCGTATACAGGGTGAGCGCCTGACTGACCAGCAGCCCGCCCACAATCGTGATGCCCAACGGATGCCGCAGTTCCGATCCCGTGCCTGTGCCCAGCGCCAGCGGCAATCCACCCAACAGCGCCGCCATCGTCGTCATCATGATCGGTCGGAAGCGTAGCAGACAAGCCTGGAATATGGCTTCTTCCGGTGGTTTGTGTTCCACGCGTTCCGCCTCCAGCGCGAAGTCAATCATCATGATCGCGTTCTTCTTCACGATTCCGATCAGCAGAATAATTCCAATGATCGACACCACTCCCAAATCGTTCCCCGTCACCAGCAAAGCCAAAATCGCTCCCACGCCCGCAGAAGGCAGAGTCGACAGAATCGTAATGGGATGAATGTAGCTTTCATACAACACGCCCAGCACGATGTACACGGTCACAATCGCCGCCACAATCAGCCACGGTTCCGTGGACAACGAGTTTTGAAACGCCGCTGCCGTGCCTTGGAACGCGGTATGCGCGCTGGCCGGCATTCCAATTTCCTGTTCCGCCTTGTCAATCGCTTTAGTGGCGTCACCCAGTGATTTTCCCGGCGCCAGGTTGAACGACAACGTCACCACCGGAAACTGTCCCTGATGATTCACCGCCAACGATGCGTTCGAGGTGTTGAGCTGGGTGAATGTGGAAAGCGGCACTTGTGGCCCCGTGGCCGACTTCACATACAGATCTTTGAACGATCCCGGATTCTGCTGAAATTGCGGGGCAACCTCCAAAATCACGTGGTACTGATTCAATTGCGTGAAGATGGTTGAAACCTGCCGTTGCCCAAACGCGTCGTAAAGCGTGTTATCAATCTGCGCCGGCAGAATGCCCAACCGCGAGGCGGTATCGCGGTCGATGGTCAAATCCGCCTGTAAACCTCCGTTTTGCTGGTCGCTGGCTACATCCTGCAACTCTGGCAGCGTGCGCAGCTTGGCCACCAATTTTGCCGATAGAGTGTTTAACTCTTTCGCGTCCGCGTCCTCTATGGTGTACTGGAATTGCGTTCGACTCACCCGGTCTTCCACCGTCAAGTCCTGCACCGGTTGCATGAACAGCTCAATCCCCTCAACTTGGTCTACCTTAGGTTGCAGTCGCCGGATAATCTCCGTTGCCGACGCCTTGCGGTCCTCGCGCGGTTTTAGATTGATCTGAATACGTCCGCTGTTGGGCGTAAGGTTTGTGCCATCCACACCGATGAACGATGACAGGCTTTGAACGTCGGGGTCTTGCAGGATCACCCGCGCCAGCGCCTGCTGATGATCGGCCAACGACTGGAATGACACACTCTGCGGCGCATCTGAAATTCCAAGAATCACGCCCGTATCCTGCACCGGGAAAAATCCTTTGGGGACGATCACATAAAGGAACAATGTCAGCGCCAACGTCCCGAGCGTGACTAGCAACGTTATAGGCTGATGCCTGAGTACTACCTTGAGCGTCCGGCCGTAGAAGGCGATGACATCTTCGTAGAACTTCTCGGTGGATTTGTAGAACCAAGTTTGGTTAGCCGGGTCCTTCGCTTTGAGCAACTTCGCGCACATCATCGGCGTCAGGCTCAACGACACTGCTGCTGAAACCAGAATGGTCACTGCCAGAGTTACTGCGAACTCCCTGAAAAGCCGACCGACGATATCTCCCATGAACAGCAGTGGAATCAGCACTGCAATCAGCGAGACCGTCAGCGAAACAATCGTGAACCCGATTTGTCCCGCACCCTTCAACGCCGCATCCAGCGGGGAATCGCCTTCGTCAAGATAGCGGTCGATGTTTTCGATCATCACGATGGCATCGTCCACCACAAATCCGGTGGAGATGGTCAGCGCCATGAGCGTCAGATTGTTTAGGCTGTACCCCAACAGATACATCACACCGAACGTGCCCACAATGGAAAGCGGCACTGTGACCGCCGGAATCGACGTCGCCCAAAGATTTCGCAAGAACAGGAAGATGACCATTACCACCAGCGCGACGGTGAGCATCAGCTCGAACTGCACATCTTTCACCGATGCCCGGATGGTCTCCGTCCGGTCGGTGAGAATGGTCACATTCACCGCCGCGGGCAGGCCCGCCTGCAACTGCGGCAGCAGCTTCTTGATGCGGTCCACCACACTGATGATGTTTGCGCCCGGCTGGCGCTGAATATTCATGATCACCGCGGGATCAAGATTCATCCATGCGGCTTGCATCACGTTTTCAATCCCGTCCGTGATCGTCGCAATATCTGACAAACGCACGGGAGAGCCGTTCCGGTATGCGACCACGATAGGAGCGTATTCATTACCGGATAACAACTGATCGTTCGCGCCAATGGTGAACGACTGCCGCGGCCCATTCAGCGTGCCCTTGGCCTGATCCACATTCGCGTTGGCCAAAGCCGTCCGCACATCTTCCAGACTTAGCCCATAAGAGGCCAGAGCCGTGGGATTTGCTTGGATTCGTACCGCCGGTTTCTGCCCGCCGCTGAGCGAGACCAATCCCACGCCCGTGACCTGAGAAATCTTCTGCGCCATCGCCGTATCCGCGAGATCCTCGACCTTCGACAGTGGCAAGCTCTTCGCAGTCAGCGCCAGTGTCATGATCGGCGAATCCGCCGGATTCACCTTGCTGTAGATCGGAGGATTGGGCAGGTCCGTCGGCAGGTAGGTCGTGGCCGCGTTGATCGCAGCCTGCACCTGTTGCTCTTCCACATCAATGCTTTGATCGAGTCCAAATTGCAGGGTGATGACCGAGCTGCCAAATGAGCTTGTCGAAGTCATCTGGCTCAGGCCGGGTACCTGGCCGAATTGCCGCTCCAGCGGCGCGGTCACCGACGACGCCATTACATCCGGATTCGCTCCCGGATAAAACGTCACCACCTGAATGGTTGGATAATCGACTTCCGGCAGGGCGGAAACCGGAAGTTGCCGGTACGCCACCCATCCCACCAGCATGATGGCCACCATGAGCAACGCTGTGGCCACCGGCCGGACAATAAAAATCCGTGACGGATTCATGACGTCGGAGTTCCCGTACCTTGCTTCCCGGAGGGAGTCGCGCTGGGAGTTGGCTGCTGCGGCGGCGGAGTGCCGGACGGTTTTGATTGCCGCACTTCAATCCTGCTGCCGGCCTGTAGCTTATCTTGTCCGTCCGTTACCACCACTTCAGAAGGCGATAATCCGCTTGCGATGTTTGCCAGGTTATCTTGCGTGAACGCCACCGTAACCGGACGAATGTCTGCCGTGTTGTCTGCCTTGGCTACGAACACGTATGTCCCCTGCGGCCCTCGTTGGATTGCCGCTGCCGGAATCACCGTGCTGTCTTTCCTGACTTCGAGCAGCAGGCGGATATTCACAAATTGGTTCGGCCAAAGTGCGTTCCCCTTGTTGTCAAACACCGCTTTCAGCCTTCCGGTGCCGGTGGTCTGGTCAATCTGGTTGTCAATGGTTTCCAGCTTGCCCGTGTCCAATTTCATCTGGTCGTCCCGGCTGTAAGCATCTACCTCCAGAGTCCCTTTCGCCATGTGTTGTGACACCGTGGGCAGGCTGTCCTCGGGCAGAGTGAACAACACCGCGATGGGCTGAAGTTGAGTGATCACCAACAGGGCATTGGTGTCGGTTGCGTGGACCATGTTTCCCGGATCCACCAGCCTCAACCCCACTCGCCCGCTAATCGGCGAAGTGATGTGGCAATACACCAGATTCAGCTTGGCATTTTCTATCGTCGCCTGATCGTTGCGAACCGTGCCGTCCAGTTGGTCCACCAGCGAGGCCTGTGTATCCACCTGCTGCTGCGACATCGCGCCTGACACATGCAGCAGATTCTTGAAGCGATCAAGATTCAGCTTGGCGTCGCGCAACAGCGCTTGATCGCGGAATATCGCGGCCTGCGCCTGGTCCAGCACCACTTGGTAAGGCCGAGGATCAATTACCGCCAGCAGATCACCTTTATTTACGAATTGTCCTTCCTTGAAGTTTACCGTTACCAGTTCGCCATCCACCCGGCTCTTGATGTTCACCGTGTAAAACGCCGAAACTGATCCCAGCCCCGTGAGGTAGTACGGCATGTCGTGCCGTTCAACCGTAGACACTGACACCGGCACTGCCTGGGTCGTGTTCGCGCGCGCCGAACTCGGCTTCGGGTCGCCGCCACATCCTAACCACCCCAGGCAAAAAAGAAGAAGAATCACTGCCCCAGCTTGCGGGAAATACAGAAACCCGCTATGCCTGCTGCTCCTCCCGCCCGGTTCTTGCTTAACTGCCTCTCGCCCCATGTTGCCTCGTATAAAAAGAAGATATGATGAACCAACAACTTGACTAGGATCTGTCATCGCTATGCTTTAGACGTTAAAAGACCGCCTGCGACTCCTTGATTTTACGCTGCCAGATGTCCCCATGCGAAACCCAGAACTCCCACAGAATCAATATTATTCCTTAGCGACCCTTTGCCCGAAACCTTTACAAACTTTTACCTTGGGCTGCCTTCAGTTATAGTGGCTCGCGGTTTGTTCTATGGCCCAGCCACAATCCAAAGCAGCCATCGTCATTCGTGATCTCAAAGGCTTCGACGACCTCCAACAAGTCGAATCGGTGGAAAGGGAAGTGTGGGAGCTCTCTGATCTGGATACCACTCCCCTCACTCTCGCCGTCGCCACCCAGGAGGCCGGAAACCTCTGGCTCGGTGCCTTTGAGGGTGGCACGCTGGTCGGCTTCGCCTTTGGTTTTCTCGGCGTCGAAGATGGTCGGCCCAACCTGCACTCCCACATGCTGGCCGTCCGTGCCCCCTACCGTAATTCCGATCTCGGCTTCAATCTCAAACTCGCGCAGCGAGAGCGCGTTCTCGCTATGCGCATCAATGGCTCTCGTATCACCGAAGTGACGTGGACCTTCGATCCGTTACAAAGCAAGAATGCACACCTTAATTTCGCCAAGCTGGGTGTGATTTCCCAGAGCTATAAAATCGATTTCTACGGTCCTGAAACTTCCAGCACATTGCACCGCAACAGTACCGACCGTTTGTGGGTGAAATGGCCTCTTACCAGCCGCCGTGTGCTGACTCGCCTGCAAGGGAAAGATCATCGTGCTGAAATGCTGGACGCGCTCCGCACCCTGCAACCGCTCATCCAGTTCAACGCCCACGGTAAGCCCACGAGAACCGATTTGTCTGCCGCCCTGCTGCGCCAAAGAATTGCTATTGAGATTCCCAGCGACATCGGATCGGTCGAGCACAAAGATCCCGCGCTGGCCCGCGAATGGCGCCTTGAAACTCGCTGGGCTTTCACCGAAGCTCTGCAATCCGGATTTTTCGTCGCCGAGTTCTCCCGCACCGTCCGCGGCCAGCAAGGTCCGGGAGTCTATCTGCTGGAGAAGGGAACTCCGGAGGAATACATTCCGGAACTCGCCTATCATGCAACCGACTCTCGCTGATTTAGAGTTTGCGAAGTTCCTGCCGTTAAATTTCACGTGAGGGAGTGAAGTGTACAATTGTGCGGTTTCTTGCGTACAAACAGAGACTGCACAAATGCTGCCTGCTCCTTTGCCTATTCCATGCTTTATCGTCGCAATTGCCTTGCTCGTTTCTTTCTTTGCTGTCCGCCGCCTGTGCCGGCTCCCCCGGTTGCCAATTACCAGGTTCCGTCGGGTGACGGAACGCGTGCTTCTTTCGCTGGTTACGCTGGTGGCTCTGGCGGCTGCCGCCAGTACCACGTTCAATGTAGCTGCGCATGACGTATTCTTGGCGCACCATCCTGCGCCGGGCCAGATTTATGTCGTCAACGCCTACAAGATGCACCTCTGGTGCATGGGACAAGGCTCGCCCGCCATCGTTCTCGAATCGGGTCTGGGGTTTGATTCTCTGGTGTGGGGTACAGTGCAGCCTGAACTGTCAAAGACCACGCGTGTCTGTTCGTATGACCGGGCTGGCACCGGCTGGAGCGAGTCACAACCAGGCGCGCGCGACTCCGATCACATTGTTGAGCAGTTGCACGGATTGTTGCAGCAGGCTGGAATCACCGGCCCCATCGTCCTCATGGGCCACTCCATTGCCGGAATACACATGCGTGCCTACGTTACGCGTTATCCCGAAAATGTGAAGGGCATCGTTTTTGTGGACGGCTCCACTCCCCTGCAACAGGAACGTGGTTCTCCAGAACTGCGGGCGGCAATGTCCAGCACGCCCTGGTCCGAGTTTGCCCTGTACGCGGTTGCGGTAAACTTGGGCGTTCTGCGGATGATGGGAATGTTTTCGCACCCAAGCAGCAAGCCCGGCTGGGGTGTGGGCAGCTTGCAAACCGAGGATGAGTGGAGCGCGCCCGTCATGACCGATCTACGTGAGGTCCTGTCATTCCTACAGGACGGGCGTGAAACCATTCACACCGGACCCTACGGCGACTTGCCAATTCTCATTTTCTCGCAGGATTCCCATTCGACAGAACACGACGCCAATCTATCGCCAAAGCTGACGGCGGAATTGAGTTCTGCGTGGGACCAGATGCAGGAAGATTTAAAGAAGCTATCGACGCGCAGCCGCAGAATTATTGCGAAAGGCAGCGGCCATTTCATTCAGTTGAACCGAACTGATCTGGTGCTTAAAGAGGTTCCGTTGTTCATTGAGCAGGTTCGCGGAAATGCGCCGCCGCCAAAGTATGGTACAACGACGACGGAGTAATGAATCGCCAAATGTCCGCTGACTGCAACGCTCCCGGAGTTCATTTTTTCGATACGGAACTTCGGAAGAATGCATTTTCGGAATTTGCTCATAAAACGACTTCGCTGATTCGATTTGACACTTGATCCCAAGAGGTGACTGATGGCTTCCGATCCGGAAATCCTAAAGCATGTTCCGTTGTTTGCACTGCTCGACCAGGATGAAATCGCCGTTTTGTCCAGCCAGGTGGAACTCAAGAAGTTCTGCCCCCGCCAACGCATTTATAAGATCGGCGATCCCGGCGGCCGCGCCTACGTAATGGTCTCCGGCAAAGTCCGGCTGACCACGGTCGACGAAGACCAGCAGGAGGTCATCGTCGATGAACCCGGCGATGGCGAATTCTTCGGCTTCGCTTCCATGCTGGAACAATCTCCCCACCAGACCAATGCCGTGGCCATCGAAGAGTCCACCTGCGTGGAGGTCGATCGCAATGACATCATGATCCTGCTGCAACGCAAGCCGCATGCTGGAATGGACATGCTTTCCGTGCTGGGCCGCCAGTTCCACGCCGCCCAGCGCCTGGTGCAAGTGCGCGCCGCCCGCAATCCTAACCAGATCATCGAGCAGGAAGCCACATATGGGGAACGGATCGCCGACCGGGTCGCCGGTTTTGGGGGTTCATGGACCTTCATCATCATCTTTCTGTCAGCTCTGGTCGTGTACAGCATCATCAGCTCGGTGATGGGCCAGGCCTCCTGGGATCCCTATCCCTTCATCCTGCTTAACCTTTTCCTCTCCATGCTCGCCGCCATTCAGGCCCCGGTCATCATGATGAGCCAGAACCGTCAGGACACCAAAGATCGCCTGCGCAGCGAACTCGACTTCGACGTCAACCGCCGAGCCGCTTCTGACATTCAGGGACTGGCCCGCAAACTCAACGCCCTGGACGAAAAGATCGGCGACCTCGACGATCTGCTGCGCAGCAAGCCACCACAAACTCTTAACCCGTCGTCGTGACAAATATTGTTAGTCAATGGAGAAACCTATGACGAAAGCTGTGTCAGTGACTGGCGCGGGTAACCCGGAGTACAGCATCTGGCGCGTGATCATGGCCTCTTCTGTCGGCACCATGATCGAGTGGTACGACTTTTACATTTTCGGCAGTCTGGCCGCCATCCTGGGACCCAAATTTTATCCTCCGGGCAACGACACCTTCGCTTATATCGCTTACCTCGCGACTTTCGCGGTCGGCTTCCTGGTGCGCCCTTTTGGCGCACTGTTCTTTGGGCGCATCGGCGACTTGGTCGGGCGCAAATACGCCTTTCTTGTGACTCTATCGATAATGGGCTTCTCCACATTCGCCATTGGCTTGCTGCCTTCCTTCGCAACCGCTGGCTGGTTCGCACCTATTGTGTTGCTTTTGATTCGCGTCCTTCAGGGACTCGCACTGGGTGGAGAATATGGCGGCGCCGCCGTCTACGTGGGCGAACACGTCCCCGACAACAAGCGCGGTTTCTACACCAGCTTCATCCAGATCACGGCTACGCTCGGTCTCTTCGTCTCGTTGATCGTCATTCTCATTACTCAAAACTCGATGTCGAAGGAAGACTTTGCCGCTTACGGCTGGCGTATTCCTTTCCTCATCTCCATCATCCTGGTGATGATCTCGCTCTACATCCGTTTGAAGATGAAAGAGTCGCCCATCTTCGCCCAACTCAAGAGCGCGGGCATGACCTCGACCCGGCCGCTCAAGGATGCCTTCACTAAATGGACGAATCTCAAACTGGTTCTGATTTCTCTTTTCGGAGCCACCGCCGGACAGGGCGTCGTCTGGTACACCGGCCAGTTTTACGCCCTGTTCTACATGCAGACCATCCTGAAAGTGAACGTCAAGACTGCCAACATCGTGGTCGCCGTCGCTCTGCTGCTCGGCATGCCGTTCTTCACAGTGGTCGGCGCTCTTTCCGACCGAATCGGACGCAAGAAGCTCATGATGGCAGGTTGCCTGCTCGGCGTCTTGACCTACATCCCGATCTACAAGGCCATGGAGCGCGCCGCTGGCAACAACGTGGTCACGGTAAAGTCTACCCGCAATAAAGTGACGGGAGCCATCGGCCTCACTGCGATGACCACCGATACTACCGGCGCATTGGTCCCAGTCAAGGAAGCGCCCAATCCGGATACCACCATGTTGGTCCTGCTTATCTTTATTCAGGTTCTCTACGTGTGTTTGGTTTACGGCCCCATCGCCGCCTACCTGATCGAGGCTTTCCCAGCAAAGATTCGCTACACTTCGCTCTCGCTGCCGTATCACATAGGCAACGGCGTCTTTGGCGGGTTGCTGCCCTTGATCGGCCTCTCGTCGGTCGCTGCCACCGGCAACATCTACGCCGGACTCTATTACCCGATGATCGTTGCGGGTATAACCTTCGTCGTAGGAAGTCTGCTGCTGAAAGAAACCCACGGCGTGCGCATCTGGGATGAGACTGGGCGGAAAGCCACGGCGGACTAACGCCACCGCGTCGTGATACCCAAATTGTCATCAGAAGCTCCGCAACCGGTTCGCCTCGCGAATCGGTTTGCGGGGAAGAATCGGTGAAATCGCCTCATTGTAAAAGAACCCATTTTGCCCGAACCATCCTGTAGGAAATGTTTTTCCCTGTGAACAAGTCTTTCAGCATGGCTCTAATTTCTGATTACCCTGCATTACCTGAAAGACTCTATGCGGTTACCATCGTGCCAGTGAGTCTTCTTAGAGCCCACCTTCTCTGACCGCTCGCACATGAGCTAAATGCTTCTTTTAGTTCGTATTCCGACTCTCGAGTCCCACGACAAATAGAACTGTTGCTTGCGAAGTATCCACCATTGCCAGTGGCATCGTGATTGCGCCACAAACACCCGAATGGGGAAAGCTCAATCGGAGGCACTCCTGTTTACATTATTGCCATCGCCGCGGCCGCGCTGGAAATCCTTCCTGACTGGCTGGAGCGTGCAGGCACTCTTGCTGCTATCCCTCCTCTTTGTGACCGTACGAGTTCATCAAGAGCTGGTCGCACCTGAGAGCTATCGGGTGACGAAACTCGTGACTTATAAACCCCTCGTGATCCAGGAGACTCAGCCGGCGATCCCGCCCGTGGTGGTGCACCCTAAGCCGCGCCTGGAAAACAAGCCGGTACTCGAAAGCAAACCGGTCATAGAGAGCAATACTCTGGCGACTCTCGTTGTCACCCCACAGGTAAAAACGGTGCGCGAACACAAGCCATCGGAGCCTGAACCGATGGCGCCTGCGCCGAAGCTGGACAACAAGATGCCCGTAATGCCGGCTGCGCCAACCTCTCAGATCGTTGCAGTCGGCACCTTTTCCCACGACAGTCCGGTCACCGCGCCGGTCGCCAAGCTAGCCGCTGCCATGCAGCCGGGAGCCTTTGGCGACGTCAATGGCAATGGATCAGGCAGCGGCCACGGAACCGGCACGACAAATCCCAACGTGGTGATGAGTTCAGGATTCGGCAACGGAGCGATCGATCCACTCAACGGCGCTGGTAGCCGTCTCAAAGCACAATCGCACCAGCCCAGCAATGGAGCCAATGCTCCGGTCGAAATCACGTTCAAGCCTAAACCCAATTACACCGATGAGGGAAGGAAACAGAAGATCAACGGAGAAGTTCGCCTGGAAGTCCTGTTCAAATCCGACGGGCGAGTACACGTGGTGCGAGTGTTACAAGGCCTTGGTTATGGACTCGACGAACAGGCCGTGAAGGCTGCCGAACAAATCAAGTTCACGCCAGCATTGCGTGAAGGCCAGCCGGTTGATTCGACGGCCCTGGTCCACATCATTTTCGAGCTTATTTCTTAAGGAGAGCTATGCGCGGTTTCAGAACAGTCTTTTTCTTACTGCTTGTATCCTCGATCGCAGCTGTTGCGGCCGAAAACAAGGTGCCAGCCACACTCTCCTTCGACCAAACCGTCGATCGCGTGGTGGAACGCGAACGCACATTTGTCACCACCGTGAAACGCCTGCACCCTCTGGCCGAAACCTACATACAGAATCTCCACGAAGACAGCGACCACAACGTCGAGCCGGTGAATGATCAGTACTTCCTGGGACGCATTGACCTGAATGATGGTCCCCGCGATTCCGTGTTCCAGAAGCGCCACAAAGGATTCCTACACCACGCCTTGAATCCCTTCTCCGCCGCCCTGTCGTACAGGTTCTTGCCGCAAGGGTTCGCGCAGATGGTGTTGCTCGATGCAGACTTCCAGAAGACGAACTACCATTTCACTTTCGTGCGTCGCGAGTTTCTTGGCGAAGCCCGCTGCGTCGTAATCGACGTACAGCCCCGCGAAAAAGCGCCGAAGGGGTTGTTTACCGGACGCATCTGGGTAGAAGACCGCGACTTCAATATTGTTCGCTTCAACGGCACCTATTCCGGCCATTCCGACTACACCTACTATCTGCACTTCGATAGCTGGCGTTTTAATCTGCAATCCGACGTGTGGCTGCCTTCCTACATCTATGTCGAGGAATCAGGCACACAACGCAAGAGCGCCCTATACCACGATTTGTACCTTAAGGCGCAGACCCGTCTATGGGCCTACGACCCGGAACAACTGAATCACGAGGAAGAGTTCACGCAGATCAAGATTGACAGTGCGGTGGATGATCATCCCGTCGCCAAAGATAATGCCCCGGTCGAAGCCCAGCGTATGTGGGAACGGATGGCGGAAGACAACGCTGTAGATCATCTTCAGAAGATCGGCGTGCTCGCGCCTCCCGGCGATGTAGACAAGATCCTACAGACCGTGGTCAACAACCTCATTATCACCAACAAGCTGCAAATCGAACCCGATGTGCGCTGCCGCGTGCTGCTGACGCTGCCTCTGGAGTCTTTTACCATCGGGCACACCATTGTTGTCAGCCGCGGTCTTCTGGATGTACTGCCGGATGAATCGTCTTTGGCCATGATTCTGGCTCACGAGCTTGCTCATATTGCCTTAGGTCATCACGTCGATACCCGGCTTGCCTTCAACGACCGCTTCTTTTTTGCCGATGCCGATGCCTTCCAACATCTCCATTTCGAACGGAGCGCTGCGGACGAGGAAGCCGCCGACACCAAAGCGATGGAGTTGCTGGGCAACTCCCCATACAAAGACAAACTCGGCAATGCCGGGCTGTTCCTCAAAACCTTACAGGCTCATTCGCCCGTGCTCACAAATTTGATCAGCCCGCGGCTGGGCGGCAGAATGACGAGTGCTAACACCACCCGGATGGCTGCACTTTTCAACTCCGCGCCCACCTTGGAGAAGCAGCGCATCGATCAGGTTGCCGCTCTTCCTATCGGAAGCCGTATCAAGTTGGACCCGTGGAGCAATCAATTAACCATGATGAATGCGAGCCCGGTTGCGCTTGTATCCTCTAGGGAAAAAATGCCGTTTGAGGTTACTCCATTTTTCCCCTTTTTAAGCTATAGCCAGGCTGACAAGAAACTCGTCGCTCAGGGCTCGGTGAATCCCTGACCTTGTCGGATAAACGTTCAATATTGCTTCCCCTGCGGCTGCTGTAACCCCCAAAGCCGTTCCCTAACCCCGCGCTGCCGATCGGAAAGGACGTAATGAGAAACACGATGAGGATTATAGGCAAGCACTATTTGTTCGTGTTCGTGATGGCAGCGTCCGCCCTGGCACAAAGTCGGCTGGTATCGGGACCATCACCCGCAGTCGCTGGTCCGGCTTACGATGTAAGCGTCGGCTATAGCTACCTCAGCATGCCAATCGCCTCCGCCGGGCGTACCACCCTCAACGGGTTGGATTTTAGTGGCAATGTCTCTGTAAGCCAGCGCTGGGGGGCAGCCCTCGACTCCAGCTACCTCCGTACATCCGGCGTCCTCAGTACCCCGCACCAGGGATATCTGCTGAGTCTTCACACTGGCCCGGTGTTTTCGCTTATTCAGCGCGGAAATACCCGCGTGTTCCTCCGCGCGCTGGGAGGTATGAGTCTGGTGGATGGTGCAGTGCCAATCAACGATACCTCTTACTTTCACGGATGGTTGCTACGGCCCTCTTACGCGGTTGGAGCAGGATTCGAGCACTCTGTTTCGGAGCAGTTAGCTCTGCGCATCAATGGAGACTATCTGCGGACCACTTTCTACGACGCGGCCGGCACAACTCAGTCCCAGAACAATCTTCGCTTGACCGTCAGCCTCGTCCGTCGCCTGAAACAGCATCAACACAGATCCAGCGCACAACTTCGGTAATGGAGCTCGCTACGGATTAGGAAACACGCGCGCTTATTCGCTTCCACTCCTACCCGAACTCCCCGCTTCCTATTAGAATCTCCCTGACACGCTCACACCGGAGACCTACATGGCCGCGGACCTCACCACTAACATCGATTCCGTCCTGCAAGAGCAGCGCAAATTCGAATGTCCCGAGCACTTCCGCCAACACGCTCACATCAAGTCAGCGGAAGAATACGACCGCATCTATCGCGAGTCCGTCGACCATCCTGACAAATTCTGGGGCCGCATCGCCGAAGAACTGCACTGGTTCAAGAAATGGGACAAAGTCCTCGAGTGGAACCACCCCTGGGCCAAGTGGTTCGTCGGCGGCCAGCTCAATCTTTCCTACAACTGCCTCGACCGCCACGTAAAATCACATCGCAAAAACAAAGCCGCCATTATCTGGGAAAGCGAACCTGGCGAAGTCCGCACGCTCACTTACCAGCAACTCCATCGCGAAGTCCAAAAGTTCGCCAATGTACTCAAGTCGCTGGGCATCAAGAAAGGCGACCGCGTCGCTATCTACATGGGCATGACCCCGGAACTGCCTATCGCAATGCTCGCCTGCGCCCGCATCGGCGCAACCCACACCATTGTCTTCGGCGGATTCTCCTCCAACGCCCTGGTCGACCGCATCCACGACTCGCAAGCCATAGCCGTCATCACTCAAGACGGGGCCTACCGTCGCGGTGCCGAAGTCAAACTTTTCCCCGCTGTCGAAGAAGCCTTGAAGTCGTGTCCCTCCGTGAAGAGCGTGGTTGTTTACCAGCGCACCGGGTCCAAGATCCACATGCAGCCCGGCCGCGACCACTGGTGGCACGAACTCATGGCCGCCGTCTCTGACCAATGCCCAGCCGAGCCGCTCGACTCCGAACATCCTCTTTATATCCTTTACACCTCGGGCACCACCGGCAAACCCAAGGGCCTCGTCCACACCACCGGCGGATATTCCGTAGGTACTTATCTCACCTCCAAATGGGTTTTCGATCTCAAAGAAGAAGACACCTACTGGTGTACCGCCGACATCGGCTGGGTCACCGGACACAGCTACATCGTTTACGGCATCCTCCAGAACGGCGCCACCAGCCTGATGTACGAAGGTGCGCCTAACCATCCCGAGCCCGACCGCTTCTGGAGCATCATCGACCGCCATCAGGTCAACATTCTCTACACCGCGCCCACCGCCATTCGCACCTTTATCAAGTGGGGAGAGCAGTGGCCGCGCAAGCATCGACTCGACAGCTTGCGATTACTCGGTACCGTAGGTGAGCCCATCAATCCCGAGGCCTGGATGTGGTATCGCGATGTCATCGGCCATAATAATTGCCCCATCGTTGACACTTGGTGGCAGACCGAAACCGGCAACATCATGATCAGCCCCATACCCGGAGCCGTCGCCACCAAGCCCGGCTCCGCCACCCGTCCGCTTCCCGGCGTCGTGGCCGAAGTCGTCTCCATGGATGGTAAGCCCGTGCCGGATGGTTCCGGAGGCTACCTAATTCTCAAACAGCCTTGGCCCGGAATGGCGCGCACCATTTATGGAGATCCCGACCGCTACGTACAGCAATACTGGTCGCAAATTCCTCCTTGTTACTTCACCGGCGACGGCGCTCGCCGCGACAAAGACGGTTATTTCTGGATCATGGGCCGCGTCGATGACGTCATCAACGTCTCCGGCCACCGCTTGAGCACTATGGAGGTAGAATCCGCGCTGGTGGCCCACGAAGCCGTGGCCGAAGCCGCCGTGGTCGGCCGGCCCGACGATCTGAAAGGTCAGGCGATCTCCGCCTTTGTGACCCTCCAACAAGGCCGTCAACCCACGGCAGAGCTGAAAGAAGAACTGCGGCGCTGGGTGACAAAAGAAATCGGCGCACTCGCAAGGCCCGATGACATTCGCTTCAGCGACATGCTGCCCAAAACTCGCAGCGGAAAAATCATGCGCAGGCTATTGCGCGAACTCGCGACTAGCGGGGAAGTGAAGGGTGATACCACCACCTTAGAAGATTTCAGCGTGATTTCTAAGTTGAAAGAACAGGACGAAGTGTAGCGCGGGCGCCCCCGCCCGCGTCTCTTAACTCATCACCGGTCACGGGGTCAATTAGGTGGCGTTCCCTCACGCCGCAGCCACAAAATCCCAACCCTCACCGCCAAACATGCTCACTTCCGACTGCTGCTCCCGCCCGAAAGCACACAAGCTGGCCGTGCTCGCCGATATCTCCTCTCGCGCCAACGCCTCCCCGATCAACGCCTTCGACCCTCCCTGGCTCTGTTCCAGCAGAATCCGCGCCAGAACCCGTACGTCTCCATCCGGCGATGACAGCGCCCTCACCAACTCCAACCCCGCATCTTCTTTGCCGAACTGTGACCACACCATCCCGCACAGCACCAGATAGTCTCCGTACATGTTCGGCCTCCCGCACTGGGATTTAGTTCTCGCTATTACTTGTACGTAGTTAAGACGCGGAAGGACGGCACGGCGTTGTCAATTTCTTGTAAAAAGACTTGCCAGGAGATCCTCAGGGACAGTCCCTACTCGCCCGCCCCCAACATCACAATCGGCATAGTAGGAGTCGCTGACCCAGACTCCGGCTCAATAGTGATGGCAAAAGCCTTAGCCTCGACTCCCGCCGGCAGCGGAGGATTCACCACCGTCGCGCTGCCGTGCGCATCCGGCTTGAAGACACCAGCCGGGATCGGTGCGCCACTGGTCGGGATCAGCCACAGCTCATACGCCTTCTTCACCGGAGCCGCGGGCATATTGCTGGCAATAAAGATGAGGTCGGAATGGTCGCGCACATAGATCGCCTTCCCTTGCGGCTGTGGCGGAGTCTTTGCCGCCACCAGTGTCACGCGCATGGCGTCGCTTGCGGTCAGCGTCGAGACAATCTCATGCGCCCGCCGCAGTTCCACCTGATCCCTGGCCGCCTCAGACTGCATTCCAGCAATCTGCTCCCGCAATGTAGAATTCTGTCTTCCTAGAAACATAGCCACCAGCACCAGCCCAGCCGCCACTAACGACGGCGTCAGCATCCACCATGATCGAGATCGTTTCGGAGCAACTGCGCGCCGAGGCTCCCGGCCGACCGCCGCCATCAACCGCTCCCGCGACCTTCCCGGAGGTTTCGGTCCCGTAGTCGAAAGTGACAACAGCGCCATATCGCCACGCAGAGATTCCAATTCACGTCGGCACGCGGCACACTCCTGCAAATGCGTCTCAAGCGCCCGCCGCTCTTCGCCTTCGAGCGATCCCATCGCTAGCAGCGCCAGGTTCTCCGCGAATTGTTCGTGTGCACTCATGTCTGAAACGCCTTACGCAAAGTCAGCAACCCAGCCCGAATGCGGGTCTTCACCGTTCCCAACGGTTCCCCCGTCTTAGCCGAAATCTCGGAATGCGAAAGTCCTTCAAAGTACGCCATCTCCAGCGCGCTTCTTTGAGCCGACGGCATTCCGCCCAATAACGTGCGCACCTTGGTCATGGCCATCGCCCGGTCCGCTTCGCCGGCCATATCCGGCTCAACCGACAACAACACATCCTCCACATCGCTCTCCGGACGCCGCTTGCGCAACCCATCAATCGCCCGGTTCCGCGCGATCACCGCCAGCCATGGCGCCAGATTCCCCCGGCTCGAATCGAACAAATCCGGGTTCCGCCACAACTGCAAAAATACTTCCTGGAGTACATCCTCGGCCGCGCCCGTATCCCCCAAAACCCGCAACGAGACCGAGTATACGACCGCGGAATAGCGATCATAGAGCTCCGCCATAGCGGCCTCGTTGCCAGCGCGTATCGCCGACACCAGTGCCGCGTCGTTCATACCTGTTCTAGCTTCGGCGGGGGACAATCTTCTCTTCTCCTTTGATGTACGTTGGCCATCCCCATGCTGGATTGCGGGATATTGTACCGTGGACGTGCCCACGAACCACGCAGGCCCAGACGCCCAAAGCCTGCCCTGAACGAAGCGAAGAGTCTGGGCAGATCGACAAAGCTCAACAGGGTTTTCTCTGTAAGCCTCTGTGTACTCTGTGGTTAAGGTTTTTTCAAGCCAGGGAGGGCGGGATTCGGGTCAAGGGAATGCCCCATTTTCGCGTTCGTTGCCAGAAGTGGGATCTCTAATCAAGCCCGCGCCGGCTGCTCTGCGACCTTCTTCTCGCACTTATGCGCATTGAACTGCTCTTGGATAGCAGACTGCGCGTTACCCCTGGCGGGGTCGCCAAAGAACTGCGTATTACACTGCTCGCAGAGTCCAATCACAGGAACGTTCCTGACCCGCTTCACAATCCGAAGATTCCGTTTAGGCATAGGTAAGTCTCCCACATCCGAGGCTAAAACCTTTGTGAATCTTCGTGCCCTTCGTGGTTCATGGATTCTTTTCCTACGGCCCAGTCTTCATCGCCACTTCCCGCTCTTCCGGAGTCATCTGCTGCCATAGAACAACCAAGTCCTGCTGAACCCGCACATTCCCCGGATCCTGGTGCGACGCCTTGGCGAACCAGCGATACGCCAGCGGCACATCACGCGTCACGCAATGCCCGGTCGCATACATCGTACCCAGCACACTCTGCGCCTTGGCGCTCGATTGCGCCGCTGCCGCCAGCAGACTCTTGCCCGCGCGCCCGCAATCCGCCGGGACCCCATGCCCATACAGATAATCTTCGCCTTGCACTTCGAGAGCATCCGCGGACACATTCTTTGCCGGCGTCTTGTACTCGACTTTGGTCGCCGCGGGTTTCAGTGCCGGCTTCTTCGCGACTGGAGCTTGTTCCTCCTGCGGCTCCGGTTCCTGCTTCGTTGCCTCGGTCACGGCCTGACTCGGCTGCGTTGCCACTTGATCCGAAGGCCCGGCAGTCGGGGGCACCGTTGTTTCATTCTGCGCAGCACCATCGTTGGTCAGCGCTGGTTGCACAACCGGCGGATTCGAGGCCGGTGCCGCTGCGGGAGGAACTGGCGCGGCCGGAACTGGGTTTGACTCTGCCTGCGCAACGTTAGGGTTTTTCCCCGCCTTCGCAATCCAGGCCCGCATCTCTCCCCGCCAGTGCCAGCCCACACCTGCAATCACCGCCAGCAATACTAAGAGAGCTGCTAGCCCTCGTCGATGTTCTCCGCCGGAGTCCTCCAGAAGGTATTCAACCCGCTCCGCTTCCGTAGGATCATCCTGTGCCAGGCCGAGCAGCGAAGGCCGGCTGAATGCTTGCGCTTCCTCGCGCTCCCGTTCCACCCGCCGCCGGGAGGGAAGCTTGGCTCCGCACATTCCGCAAAAACTATGTTGCGGAAGGTTCTCGTACTTGCACTCTTCACATCGCACTGACATAGGATCCCCTTTGGGTGACCTTTGACGACAGATTCCGATTTCTGTCCAGGGGTTGGCGCGACACCGCTCCGGAAGTTCTGTACCCATGCTACAGTATTCGCCCTAAGAACAGAATTAACTTTTGCGACTGTGTGCGACATCGCCTTCGGTTCGTTGGACGCTGCGCGCGAAGTTTGTCCACTGATCGGGTATCGCGCACCAAAGAAAAAAAGCCACGATTCACGTCATGGCTTCTATCAACTAATCTGCGCAATCAGCGGCACCCGGCTACAAAAACTAGGGAACGTGCTGCGCCCATCTGTGCTCAACCTTCGGCGGACTCTGCAAGGTTTGCATGACGACGCAATACTGTTCCGTTTTCGCCCGCAACGCACCTAGCTGCTCCTCCGTTGCCCGCGGTGCGCGGACGTCGAAAATGACCCGGATGCCCTGAAATCCGACCGGGGCCTCTTTCGATATTCCCAGCGTCCCTTGCAGGTCAAGATCGCCCTCGACCGTGACATCAATACCCTCGGTAGGTATTCCCATCGCGGCGGCCACCATTTGGCAAGTAATCTGAGCGCAGGCGGCCAGCGCGCCCAAAAGCAGGTCTCCGGAGCAGGCTCCAGTGCCCGCTCCGCCAACGCCTTGGTGCGCTTGCGCATTGTAGATTGCCCGCCCCAAGTCGACCGAGCAGGCGATGGGCGCGTCGGTCTGACTGCCCCGCGCGGTCAGCGTGATTCGGGAACTCGTCGGGTCTTGCCGGTACCGGTCTTTCAACGGGCGTTGCAACGATCGAACATCCATGAATCGTCTCCTGAGATCTGGGGTATTATAATCGCATTCAAAGTGCTGCTCCGCCGGTGGTCGTGGCGGCGAGTCAAAATTCCAGGAAAATTGCGCAGCGACCGCGGTCATCTCTGGCAGGGTGATAGTTGCGACAGCGAGGTCCATTGAACCCTCCGGAAACTCCATCATCAGTGCCGTCCACCTTGTCGCCCGGTACGCGCTTCGGCAGCTACGAGATTCTCCAGCGATTGGGCGCCGGTGGCATGGGTGAGGTTTATCGCGCCAAGGATATTCGCCTCGAACGCGAAGTCGCCATCAAGACTCTTTCGCCCGAGTGGTGTTCCCAACCGGAAGCTTTATCACGCTTCGAGCAGGAAGCCCGCTCCGCATGCGCGCTCAATCATCCCAACATCGTCACCATCTACGAACTTGGTCAGGTGAACGGAACCCGCTACATTGCCATGGAACTGGTGACTGGAGAGACATTGCGGGAATTGTTGGTCTCTGGCCCCATTCCATTCCGCAAAGCTGTCGCCATCGCGGCGCAGATTGCCGACGCTCTCGCCAAAGCGCATGCGATTGGAATCGTTCATCGCGATTTGAAGCCGGAGAATCTGATGATCTCTGGCGATGCTACCGTCAAGATTCTGGATTTCGGCCTGGCGAAACTACTGCGGGTCAAAGCTACCCCCGATTCGGATGCTTCGACCTCCATCACCAAGGAAAGAACGGTGATGGGCACGGTCGGCTACATGTCTCCGGAGCAATCGACAGGCGACGAGGTCGATTTTCGTTCGGACCAGTTTTCTTTCGGGTCGGTGCTCTACGAGATGGTTACCGGATCTCCTGCATTCCGGAAAAAGACTTATGCGGAGACCACGGCCGCGATCCTTCGCGATGAGCCGGAGCGTCTCGGTTCCAGAATGCTGCAAGCGCCCCCTCCCTTCCTTTGGATCGTAGAACGCTGCCTGGCCAAGGACCCCAGGAAGCGCTACGCCTCCACACATGATTTGGCTCGCGACCTCACCGCAGTGCGCGACCGTCTAGCCGAAGCGCCCTCGCACTCTTTGCAGTCTCCTGCCAACAACCTGCCGGTGCAACGCACCGCATTCATAGGACGCGAACATGAAGCGGCTGCGCTCCGTCAGCTCTTGAGCCGCGCGGACGTGCAACTCGTGACCCTAACCGGTCCGGGCGGCATCGGCAAGACTCGACTCGCCCTGCAGGTAGCGGCCGAAACCTCCGCCGAGTTTCCGGGAGGTGTTTGCTTCGTCCCTCTATCGGCAGTGAGCGATCCGGGTTTAATACCTTCCACGATTGGGCAAGCCTTGGGAGTACGCGAAACCGCGAATCAGTCGCCGCAGGAAAGCTTGAAAGAGTACGTGAGCGGTCTGGATCGACCGATGCTTCTCTTGCTCGACAACTTCGAGCACCTGGTCTCCGCCGCGCCGGTGATAACTCAGCTGCTCACCACCAGCCCGAAGCTCAAGGTCGCGGTCACCAGCCAATCGCCACTTCACGTCTATGGCGAACATGAATTCCCTGTGCCACCTCTTGCGCTGCCTGATCTCAAATCAATTCCGCCCCTGGAAGTGCTCGCGCGCCTTCCAGCGGTTGCGCTTTTTGTGGAACGCGCGCAGGCGGTAAAGCGCGAATTCGCCCTCACGCGGGAAAACGCACCCGCGGTCGCGGCCATCTGCGCTCGCCTTGACGGCCTGCCTCTGGCCATCGAACTGGCGGCGGCGCGCATCAAGCTGCTTCCGCCGTCCGCCATGTTGGCCCGCCTCGAAAGCCGGCTGAACCTGTTGACCGGTGGTGCCCGTGACCTGCCCACCCGGCAACAAACTCTGCGCAGCACCGTGGACTGGAGTTACGGCTTGCTCAATGCCGCTGAACAAACTCTCTTCCGGAGGCTTTCCGTGTTTACCGGCGGATGCACCCTGGAAGGCGTTGAAGCCGTCTGCGATACCCAGGGCGATCTGGGCCTCGACGTACTCGACGGCATGGCTTCCATGGTGGACAAGAGCTTAGTGCAGCAGGTGGAACGAGTCGATACGGAAACGCGATTCCTCATGCTCTCCACCATCCGCGAGTATGCACTCGAATGCCTCGTCAAGAGCAATGATGAATCCGCGGCACGCCGCGCCCATGCCGCGTATTACCTCGTGCTTGCCGAAGAAGGTGCCGAAGACGTGGTCGCTCATCCCGAATGGCTCGACCGATTTGAGATTGAGCACGACAACTTCCGCTTGGCGCTCGATTACCTAATCAAAACTGGCGATGCCGAGTGGGGCCTCCGCCTCGGCGCCGCCCTTTTTCGTTTCTGGGAAACGCGGGAACATCTCACCGAGGGACGTGACTCGATCGCCAGGCTGCTCGCCCTGGAAGGAACCGCGGCGCGTCCGAAACTGCGTGCCCGCTTGTCGTTCGCTGCCGCAGTCCTGGCGGGTGAGCAGGGCGATTACGCCTCTGCCCAACAACTGTTCGAAGAGAGCCTCGATACCTGTCTCGAGCTCAAAGATAACCGCGGCGTCGCCGTCGCCCTGAACGCGTTGGCCGTCAACGCCCGCGATCGCGGTGAACTTCCCGTCGCATCCTTGCTCTTCGAGCGATGTGTCGGGTTGTGGAGGAACATGGGCGATTCGGCCGACATCGCTCGTGCCCTCAGCAACCTCGCCAACGTGACCAAGTTGCAGGGCGAATATGCGCGTGCATCTTCGCTTTACGACGAGTGCCTCACCATGTTCCGCAAGGCCGGAGATGGCGCCGGTGTCGCCTGGACACTGAACTACCAGGGCGACGTCGCACGGGACAAAGCCGACTTCGTCGCCGCACGCTCATTTTGCGAACAGAGTCTGGCAGCCTTCCGCGAGCTGCGGGACGGCTGGGGAATTGCCAGCGCCCTCTCCGACCTGGCAGGTCTAAGCTGCGATCTCGGGAACGACGCAGAGGCGCGTCGTCTTTACGGTGAAAGCATCCAGATGTTCCAGGAACTCGGTCATAAACGCGGTATCGCGAGGGCGCTCGAATGTCTTGCCGTAAGTGCTGCGGCGCAATCGAACGCCCAGCAATCATTGCACCTGGCAGGGGCCGCTGCTGCGCTTCGCCAACGATTGGGCGCGCCGCTCACGCTGACCGAACAACCAAGATTGGAAAGGGCCTTGGAATTTGCGCGTCGAGCACTTGGCAATGCCGCAGGTCTGGCGGCGTGGATGGAAGGCTGGGCGATGCCGGTCGAACAGGCGGTGCAAGAGGCTCTGACCTCTGACGGGGGGCCTGGTCTGGGAACTAGAAACTCTGCTTAATCCACCTGTTGAAATCAACCTGCCGAGCTAGGATCGAGCAGGCGACGCACGGCTGAAACCCGATTCGCCGGAAAACCTCCGCGGCGGGCGTGTTCGCGGACGGTTTCCTCGTCCGGCGCCACGTATACACAATAGAATTTATCGCCCGCGACGTAGCTATGGAGCCACTTGATTTCCGCCCCCATATCCTTAAGCACGCCCACCGATTTTTTGGCGATTGCCTGCAGTTCCGCATCCGATAAATTGCTCGCACCCGGGATTTCCCGCTCGATTACGTATTGCGGCATGGCCACCTCATCGAACCGTCATCGTAGCAGACTTGTCTGGTGAATGCACCAGAGGGGCTAGGGCCGGGTGGCCCACTCAAGCCGCGTTTTGGCTTGAGTGGGGCAGTTCTCGGGCGTAATCTGGCCATGCCATGGGGACTGAAGCGCTATCAACAATCCCGGCAAAGCCACCTTGTCACTTTCTGCGGCTACCATCGGCAGGTGGGCCGGTGCCGGTGCCCCAGGTTCGCGCCCCAAGTGCTAACTCTCCAACGCCAACGCCCACGTTTTCGGGGCGCTAACCTGGGCGGAGGAATATCCGCCCTATCTGTCCCGCCTGCGACTCACGGTCGCTCGCTGTCCATTGCGATTCGATCTCCACCGGCCCGGTTTCGCGCAGCGCGTAGTGGCGATAACTGCTCCACTTCCACTCCCCCGGCAACCTGACCAAACCGCGTCTTACCGGATTGCGATGCAGATACCGGAGCTTGATGGCGAACTCGTGGTGGTCCCTCACATTGCGATCATAGTAACGTTTCTGCCAGAACGTCCCCGGCTTTTCGAGTATGGTTCCGGCTCGTTTGGAAAAGGACAATTTCAAGAAGTGAATGGCCTCGGCCAGTTTAGCTCGGGGTGGTTCGCTCAAGAGTAAGTGAACGTGCTCGGGCATGACCACATATCCGTAAACATTCATCTCAAAGCGACAGCGCATGCTCTCCAAGCGAAGGACAAACAAGTCGAATAACTCAGGCGTTGTGAAATAGGGCTGGCGACGGTAACAACTGAAAGTTATGAAATGAGATTACCCGGATTGTTGAAAACGCCGCAGACCGCTGGGCATAAGTCGAAGCTACTCCGGATCTGCTATGGCTGTACAGTGGCCCCAGGTTAGCGCCCCAAAACCAAAGATCGTGAGAAGATAATTGAGAATACAGGCGCGAACCTGGGGCACCAATCAGAAAGTCAGGCACGCGGGACGCGCTAGCCTGAGTTGTACTTCCTCGGCGAACCCGGGCCACCCGCCGACCGCTGACATTATAGCGCTTCATTCTGTGGTCGGCAGGGCTTCAGCACATCGTTATAGTTGAGTTGCTCACGGAGTGATCTCATACACCACCCCACCACCGTAGGCACCACCTTGCGACGAGACGCCGTAGAGGTTTCCGGAATCATCCTCGACGAAATTTCCATAGGCTTCAAAGCCGCCGTAAGGAAGGAAGGTAATATGTCCCGACTTATCGATCTCATATACGGTATTAAAATTGTAACCGTACAAAACGTTGCGCTTGTCGTCAATCAGAACGCCACTGGGGGTGATGGCACTGAGGAGGATTTCATTTCGCTGACCTCCGCGAGAAATCCGGCCTACCCCGGCTATACCTTCGCCATAGTAGCCTGAGAACGTAGTATATAAGTTCCCCGAGAGATCGAAACTAACAGGAGCCGTTGGGTTGCTGCCATAAGTGCCCGAAGCGGGGAATGCGTAGACTACTGTCTCCGTCCATCCGTTGGACCCAGGTGACAGTTTGAAGATGAGGCCGTTGCCTTCTTCGCTATTCTTTTTGGAATACAGCCCTCCCCACATCGTAGTCCCGTACAAGTTTCCTGACTGGTCAAATGTCACGCCAGATTGCGGTGCATTCCCATCCGAACAGAGACCCTGCTGCCCGTAGGAGCAAAAGTTATAAAGTACGGTCTCGGACCAACCGCCAACCCCTGGAGATAATTCGAAGACAACACCGTTGTCACCATTCTGGCCATGACCCGTACCGCTACCGCCAGCTTCTGTAGTGCCGTATAGGTTCCCTAGTCTATCGAGAGTCAAAGTACCCCAGCGGGGGAAGGCTCCGTCGGCACAGTCGGCGGCGGTACAAAACGTATGGAGGTTGGTATAGGTCCAGGCTCCTCCCGGCGCCGATGGCGGTGATAGCTCGAACGCGACTCCGCAGCCATCGAGGTAGCAGGTGGACTTTCCTCCATATTGTGTTGTCCCATAGAGATTGCCGAGCGAGTCGATGGCAAGGCCGCCGAGGGGGAAATTGCCATCGGGGCAACTGGGGTCATTCGCGCAGAACTCATAAATGGCACTCAGGGTCCAGGCGCCGCTGGCACTAGGGGACAACTCAAACACCGTGCCGCAAGTGCTTCCGGCGTAACACCCGCCGACGCCGCCTCCACTGGTGGTTCCGTAGAGGTTTCCGGCACTGTCGAAGACGAGGCCGCCGAGAGGCTCGTAACCTGATGGAAAATTGTAAAGAACCTGATACTGCTGAGCTGGCACAAAGGCGCAACTCAGAATCACCACCGCAGCGCACAGAAACGTGTTCTTCATATCCGCCTCCAGAGCGGCAAGAAGCATAGCACCAAACCTACGCAGGAAATAGAGACAGTTGCCCTACAGCCCGGCATGGATGGCGCAGGTAGCCGTTCCTGATTCGTGGCCCAGATTCGCACCCCTGTTCTGAGATCTGGCGCGGCAATGCCCTTGGTTTCAGGGCGCTAACCTAGGCGCCGTCGGGGCTCGAGACAGATCCGGACAAACGAGGGACATAGCTCGTCTTGTCGTCAAAAGAGAAAAGCCACGACTCGCGTCGTGGCTTTAATCTGAGTAAATCTGCGTAATCAGCGGCAGTTCGCTTTAGTGCCTTCCGCCACCACCGCCGTGACCACCATGTCCTCCGTGTCCGCCGCCGCGACCGCCGCGTCCACCACCGCCTCCAGGACGCCGCCGTCCACCACCGCCCGGACGCCCACCCCGTCCGCGATCCGGACGATCGCCTCGATCCGATGGAGGACGATCCGATGGACCCCGGTCTCCCGCGCCTACTGGAGAATCGCGATTGAAGTTCGGTTCATCATCGGGGAAATCGCCGCCACCCTCGATCGTTAATGCCGGTGCGCGAACTTCACCGTGGCTTTCGGCGACAGCTTCTACCGCGCCTTCGCCTCCGCCGTCGCCTTCAACTCCACCTTCGCCTCCACCCATCTTCGCGCGCTGCTCTTTCAGAATAGCTTTGCGCGACAAGCGAATACGATTGCCCTCGACCGCCAAAACCTTTACCAGAACCTGATCGCCCTCCTTCAACTCGTCGCGAACATCCTTAATACGATGCTCGGCAACTTCGCTGATGTGCAGCAATCCGTCGGTCCCAGGAATGATCTCGACAAAGGCTCCGAAATCCGCCAGCCGCGTCACCTTTCCGAGATAGGTCTTGCCCACCTCGGCCGATGCCGTCAGATCGCGAATGATCTGCAACGCCTTGTTCGCCGACGCTTCGTCGTTCGAGGCAACATTCACCTTGCCCGAATCCTCCACGTCGATCTTCACTCCGGTCTGCTCGATGATCGAACGAATCATCTTGCCGCCCGGCCCAATCACATCGCGAATCTTATCGACAGGAATCTGCAAGGTGTAAATACGTGGCGCGTACGCCGAAACCTTGTCGCGCGGAGCAGTAATAGCCTCCGTCATTTTGTCGAGGATGTACAAGCGCCCGCGCTGTGCCTGGGCCAAAGCCTCACGCATAATCTGCGCCGTAATTCCACCGACCTTGATGTCCATCTGCAAGGCGGTAATGCCATCTTTCGTGCCAGCCACCTTGAAGTCCATATCGCCATAGTGATCTTCCGCTCCAGCGATATCGGTAAGAATGGCGTAGTCATCGCCTTCTTTAACCAACCCCATGGCCACGCCGGCGACAGGTGCCTTCAACGGAACGCCAGCATCCATCAACGAAAGCGAAGCCCCGCAAACCGATGCCATCGAAGATGATCCGTTAGACTCCAAAATGTCCGAAACCACCCGCATGGTGTAAGGCCAGCTCTCTTCCGATGGCAGAACAAACGACATGGAGCGCTCTGCGAGCGCTCCATGTCCAATCTCACGCCGCCCCGCCCCCCGCAAAAACGAAACCTCCCCAACCGAGAACGGCGGAAAATTATAATGAAGGAGGAAGCGTTTTTTGGCTTCGCCTTCGAAGGTTTCTAGGCGTTGTTTGTCGTCGCTGGTTCCTAACGTTGTGGTTACCAGGGCTTGGGTTTCGCCTCGGGTGAAGATGGCGCTGCCGTGGGTTCTTGGTAGGACGCCTACTTCGATTGAAATTTCGCGGATTTGGTCGAACGCGCGGCCGTCGGGGCGGCGCTTTTGGTTGATCACGGCTTCGCGGAAGATTCGCTCGCGCAGGGTTTCGAAATATTGTTTGAATTTGGCCTGGGCTTCCTCGTCATCTTCCGGAATGGCTTTTTGCAGTTCTTTCTTTAGTTCACGGACCAGGTTGTAGCTTTCGGCTTTGGGGTGTTTTTGCGTATCCAGACGGTCGGTCAGGTCGGCTCCGACTTTCTTCTTCATGGCGTCGTAGTACTTCTGATCGAACTCGGGTGGCGTTACCGCCCGCTTTTCTTTGCCGGCCTTCTTCTTTAGATCGTTGATGGCGGCGCAGATCTTTTTGATTTCGGTGTGACCGAATTCGATGGCGTCTACTACTGTCTCTTCCTTTACTTCTTTGGCGCCGGATTCGATCATCACGATGCCGTCCGCGGTGCCTACTACCATGATGTTCAGCAGGCTTTCGCGCATCTCGGCGTAGGTCGGATTGATTACGAAGGCTCCGTTCAACAAGCCTACGCGCACTGCGCCAATCGGGCCATTGAAAGGAATGTCGGAAATGGTCAATGCTGCCGATGCGCCGTTGATGCCGGCTACGTCGGGGTCGTTTTCGTTGTCAGCGGAGAGAACGAATGCGATCACCTGAGTTTCGCAGCGGAAGCCATCGGGGAAAAGCGGCCGGATGGGACGATCGATCTGGCGGCTGGTCAGGATTTCGCGCTCGCTGGGTCGGCCTTCGCGCTTGATGAAGCCGCCGGGAAAGCGTCCGCCGGCGTAGGTGTACTCGCGGTAGTCGACGGTGAGCGGGAAAAAGTCGATGCCTTCACGCGGGTCGGGGTTAGCGGTGGCGGTGGCGAGAACAACGGTGTCGCCGATGCGAACGACTACCGATCCGTGGGCTTGTTTGGCCCATTTTCCAGTTTCAAATGAAAGTTGTTTACCACCGGAGAGATCAACAGAAACATCTTGTTTCATGAGTAATTCCTTCTGGGCAGGAGGGCACGCCGGTGCCGATGGGAGTATGCACTTTGATTGAAATGAAGCCAGTGATGACGAGAAGGCGCTGTGGACCAATCCGCAACGGGCTTCTCAGGACCAATGCCGTCCCATGACGACAGAGCAATTCCGCCTAGCCTGATCCCGTGGTTTCGCGACGTTCGCGAAAGCATGGGGAACCCGGTATTCCGCGTAACTACTTGCGGAGACCGAGTTTCTGGACGACGTTCTTATAGCGGCCGGAATCGTAGGTCTTCAGATAGTCGAGCAGGCGACGCCGCTTGCTGACCAGCATGAGAAGACCGCGGCGCGAACCGTGGTCTTTCTGGTGCGCTTTGAAGTGTTCCGTCAGTTGACCGATGCGCTCGCTTATCAGCGCGATTTGGACTTCGGGGCTACCCGTGTCGGTGGGATGCGTGCCGTAGTGGTCAATGAGGGATTTCTTTTGCTCTCTGGCTAACACTACCCTGGTGCACTCCTGTCTATTTTTATTCGATTGTTTGTAACGTGGTAAATGTTAACAGGTTGAGAGGGAGGGTGTAAAGGCGGGGTGGGGGAACTCGATGATTAGCCTAGATCGCAGGCCAAAACGGACCTAAAGGCTGGATGGATTACAAACGATGTTTGTTCGTTGGCTTCGCGAAGCATTCGTTTAACCCCGTATTGGTACATGTGCGCATACTTTTCTTCGCCTTCCGAATCCACGATGCCGAAAAAGCCGAACCAGAGCAGGATCTCTATGGCGTTTTGGACCTCGCCCGGCGGGACGTTGAACTCACGAATCTTGTCCTCAAGGATGCGCTGAGTCATCGTCACGACTGATCCAATGAAGGCGTACGGTAGTTCGGCGAATTGACTGTTTATGTCGCGAAGTTCATCAAATAGCGCCTGCAGTTGATCTTCCGAATATTGCTTTTCTGCCTGGAGAATGTCGGCTTCAAGAACCTTGCTATTTCCCCGGTTCACGACGACGCTAACGCACTGTCGCAAGAAACCGATGAGATCGCGAGGCCGCATCATAGTTCTGCCCAGGATGTAAGAGAACGAGTGCTCGCCTTTAATATAAGACTCAAAGACCACATGTCGTCAAAAGGACGCTCGATTTTCGTACTTGCCATCATTCGGCGATGGACGAGTAGCTTGAACGCCTCCTCGTCTGTCCAGTCGAGAACAACCGCAGTGTCTTTGCCTTTGTCGGGTGTCTCACCGAGTAAATGCTCGTAGACATCGTTGCGTATGAATACGATCGCTCGACATTCAATCTCATTTCGCGATAATTGCCTCTGTAGCTTTCGCGTAGCTTCCATAAGACTGCGAATTATGAGGATGTCTTCATTGGTCGCGCCGTTAACAGGCCAGCTCTTATCCAAATTGTCGATGAGAATCCAGATGCCATCCTTGTAAACGATATACTTCGTAAGAGTATCTTGGAGTTCGTGTATATCTTTTTCGTAAATCAATCGGGCGATCTCGGCCGGACTTTTGATGGATGCGATTTCTTGCTTTCGTTCAAGCATTCGATCGACAAGCGTGAGCAACCTCTCGGAAAAATCGCCCTGCTCCGCCTCTGGATCGGTGCCCGTAATTTCCGCAAGCTTGTCATAGAGATGAAGTCGGTTAGGGTCCCTATGGAGGAACCTTGCGTCGGTGTCAATAATCTTCGATGCGAGCTCGACCAATAGGATGTAGTTCCAGAACGCAGTCAAAACGTGTTCTTGCAGTCCAAGGGCGAGGTAATTCAGTAACTGCTCTCGCAGTGTCAGAAATTGATGCCCCTCCGGCTTCAAATCTAGAACGACATGCCTCTGGCTTGACCAGAATGCGTTCCTGACTCCGTAGAAGATAGCCGTTTTCCCAGCGCCCTTACGCCCGACGACCAAACGAGCGTGTCCCCGTTTTGCATCGTTATATTGAGCGGTGGGCAAAAAATAGGATCTTAGAGCATTAATTTCGTTCTCAGCCGCCACGTCGCCAAAATCCAGGGTTTCTAGGGCACGGAGGGGCAGTGTAATCGGTACGAACTGTGTGCTCTGAATGGCATCGTATATTTGCTTGATGAATGGGGTAATCAGGTTTTGAATTTGGGCGCCATCGACGTAGTACTGAACGACGTCACGGTAATCGATGGCTGTTTGCTCGAGCCCTTCCTGGAGGACGAAGACATACGCACCAGAAGCCATGGCAAGGCCGGCGACAAACGCCCCGCGCGCATTGTGAACGGTCGAGCCCATGCGAAACGCCGACAGGAGGTAGACGCATACGCCAATCGACGTCTTAACCTGATGAAACGCGTCCTGCAGAGAAAGCCGGGGCTGCTCCTTCGGGTCGTAAGAACGGAATCGTAGACCGGACTTCTTTACAACCGACAAAATCTTCACCAGCCCGTTCGTTACGATTGGGCTCCGGACTAGGTAGCAGGGCTGGCCGCGATTAGTCGAGAACGAAGCGGTAATTGGAATGGACGCCTTCTTGATCGCGGCTGGGAGCTTTGCTGCCAATTCCTTTGAGTTTTGGAAATCGAGATAACCCAACGTATCAATCAGGCCGAGGGATTCGAACTCCTTCGAGTCTAGTGTGCAGGTCGTGTCTCTGATAGGAATTACCGGGATGCCAAGCCCGAGTGCGTAGCCAATCTCGAACATTAGGTTGAAGTTCATCGTAGTCACATCGATGACCGCAACCTTTGTAAATCTCTGCGCCTTGCATATCTGGCAAAAAATTAGTTGTCCATGAATGGACATATTCAGCCAGGTTTTGACCTTCAAGTGCGGTTCCTTGAGACTCAATAGCCTAGCGCCGTCCTCGATCGTGCTCGCTATGATTTCAGGTTTGCTGGAATAGAAAAAATAGACATCTGTTGGCGCGATGCCTTCGAACGATTGGTCACAAGGCCCTGAGGAGTATTGGCAATAGCTCGGTGTCTCAATCGTGGTCGCCATAGTTGTCTCGACTTATCGTGGGTTAGCCTGCGGGTGGCCCGCCTCTTTACCCCGTGAAGCTTGACGCAGCGCCCGCCCCTTGCAAAAGCGCAAGGAGCAGGGCATCCGCGCGAGCGACTCCAAAATTGTCAGTGACCGTTATAGAAAGTGGTGCTGCCGATTCTCTGGCTTGTTGCAGTCCTGCCATTGCTGAAATTGTGAAAGGTCGTGGTGCCCACCCGCTGACTGGTGCCACTGACCCCGTTGGAATAATTGTGGAATGTCGTCGTACCGACTCGTTGGCTAGTGCCGGATACGCCCGTGCTGAAATTGTGGAATGTAGTGTTGCCAATTTGCTGGCTTGTACCAGAAGTTCCGTCGCTGAAATTGTGAAAAGTGGTGGTGCCTATGCGTTGGCTCGTCGAACTGCTTCCATCGCTGCAGTTTGTGAAAGTCGTATTTCCGATTGCTTGCGATGTGCAGTTCTGTGAGAACAACGGAGTACCGAGTATGGTAACGGCAAACAAAGCGACAAAGAATATCAGCTTCCTCATTGTTGCCTCTTTCTGGGTCAGTGGGCGCACCTAGCGTCCGCTTGACCCTTCTTCAGATTGTCCCAGGGAAAACAGCTAGACCAAATACTCGGGGGAATAACGACGCACAACCTATACGCGAAAAGCGGGAGGGTTGTCCAGCCACTTTCGTGCTATACGAGCGAATTTTTGTTAGGGGGTCCTGCCCGCCCTTAACCCGAGGCGATCGATGCGGCGGCCGCCCCTTGCAACCACGGCAAGGAGCGGGGCACCCCACCGTCTAGGGCTTTAGGGTCACGTGGGTCTTTGAGGCCTCTCTTACCATGAAAGCTTCGCCCGTGTGCGTGTTGAAAATGTAGGCGTCGAAGGTTGCGCGTTCCTTCGATTGTTGGATGATCCAGTCCTGCTCCAGTGGTTTCTCTTGTGCCATGACGCCGCGCATGGGCAGGAAGCCTCCAACCATTACGCCTAGCAGGAATGTCAGAGCGCAGATTGCCATCGTTGATCGGTTCATAGTCTCTCCTTCGTCAAGAGCATAACGTAGAACCCCGGGACAAAGGACGTTTCCAGTTGTTCGCTGATTGGCCTCCTCTAGCGCGGCGGTGATTGTCCCTTCAAAAGCTCGTTCATTCCATTTTCCATTATTCCGATACCCCGATTCCATTCTTGGCGTAGGTATCTCAGTCGTTCTTCTTTGTCCGGACGATCCGACAGAATGTATTTCTCCGCGAGTGCCCGATAGCTATTCATCGTCTCAGCCCCACCGACGAAGCCGCTCAAATACATGTACTGCTCCTTGGTAAGATGCCTAACAAACATAGGGTTTGAGAGACAGCTTGCGGTCGTCCGCGATTGAAGGCCTTCGACTATTATCCTGTCGTTGTCGGCATTCTTGATTTCCTGAAGCGCCGACCGATTAAGCCAGAGTTCGATATAAACAGAATTCATCATCGTCGAAAATGTATCGTCTTCCGCGTGCCGCTGAATCGCAGAATTTATGACGAGGGCCAGCGTAAACGCGATGCTGCTTAGGATCACCTGTAGAAGCATTCTGGGCCATTCTTGCCTGGCTGCAGTAATGAGCTCCTGCCGGGGTTTTGCGAGATTGCTCATAGTCCATGTCTCCTTCACTTCACGATACGCGCCGCGATTATAACGGTCAGGTAACGCCAAAGAAACCAGTGGACGGAGGGACTTTCACCTAATCATTTTGGTGATTGCCGAGAGCCCCATACGTTCGCATTCTTTGCGAATGTGTGAGTGCTGCCTGCGCCACTTCACCCGCGCGGGTTGGGATGATATCTCTCGGGCAAATGGTTCGAGTACCGAGCCGCGTAGTGTGAGTGTGATCTCGACGTAGTCGTCTAAAACCATTCACCACAGAGACACAGAGTCACGGAGAAGGTCAATGGCGGCGGACGGGGGCGTCCGCCCCACAGGGCGCTAACTGCCGGGTTCGGCGACCACGACGAACTTCACGCCCAGGGCGTGCAGGACGGAGTTGATGGTTTCGAAGCGTGGGTGCGCGCCGGCGCTCAGGGCTTTGTAGAGGCTCTCCCGGCCAAGGCCTGCTTCTTTGGCGATCTGCGCCATGCCGCGGGCTTTAGCCACGTCGCCGAGCGCGGCGACGAATACGTCGGGGTTGGGGTCTTCCGCAGCCGCCGAAAGATATTCGGCAATGACCGCGTCGTTATCGAGATACGCCGCTGGATCGAATGCTTTGTAGGTGGTTTTCTTTTTCATTATTTCGCCCTCTTGAGTTCACGAGCCATGGTTTTTGCTTTCTGAATGTCTTTCGCCTGCGCTGCCTTCCCGCCGCCAATCAGCAAAACATAAACGGTAGAGCCGGTTCGCGTGTAATAGACCCGATATCCTCCGCCGACATGGATACGCATTTCGGAAACGCCTTCACCGACGGATTCGCAATCGCCGAAGTTTCCGAAGGTCGCACTGCGCAGGCGTGCCAGGATTCTGGCCTTGGCTTTCTGGTCGGCCAGATTGGATAGCCAGGCATCGAAATCGGACGACCGGACAAAGGTGTTCACGCTTTCTTAGTGTATCCGAGTGGATACTTTCGTGCAAGCCCGATTCTGGCGGATCGGCTGGGGTTGAAACCATTCACCACGGAGACACTGAGCCACAGAGAAGGTCGCGCGCGCCATTCCCATTTCCGAACTCCGCGCCCAACATTTTTACGTATTTCCTTGACATCGCTCGTGGCTATACGAGACAACGTACGTATATCTCGTTATCAAATATGTCTACCCACACGTTAACTCGTTTGTTCCCAAGATTATGCCTCTAACCCTTTTCTCGGGAAAGATTTGGAAGGAATTTCTCTCCAACCCCGTGATTCCACTAGAGCGAGGGGTGGAGGGGTAGGACGACCCACAAGCGACTTCAACCCCAACGGCGTCCCGACAGGAGTGTCCGCCCCACACGAGCAAACCCCCCGCCGCGGATTTGCGTAGATTGACGCGGATCTGAAAGTCAACTCAGCGCTTGGGAAGGATTTCGCCGATGCGGCGGATTTGGGCACCTACGCCGCGTAGCTTCTCTTCGATGTTTTCGTAGCCGCGGTCGATGTGGTAGACGCGGTCGATGATGGTCTCGCCTTCGGCGACGAGCGCGGCGAGCACCAGGGACGCGGAGGCGCGCAAGTCCGAGGCGAGCACGGCGGCGCCACTTAAGGGAGATTTGCCGCGAACGATGGCGCGGCTGCCTTCGATCTTGATGTTGGCTCCCATGCGCAGCAATTCCTGAGCGTGCATGAAACGGTTCTCGAAGATATTTTCGGTGATGACAGAAGTGCCTTCGGCCTGAGTGGCGAGTGCCATGTATTGCGCCTGCACGTCGGTGGGGAAGCCGGGATATTCTTCGGTTACGATGTCGGCGGATTGGAGCGGGTTGTCGCCCATGACGCGGACGGATTGCTTGCCGGGCTTGGTCTTGACGCCGGCGGCTGCGAGGGTTTGCAGGAGAGATGCGAGATGAGCGGGTTCGCAGCCGGCGACGTTGAGGTCTCCGCCGGTGAGCGCGCCGGCGATGATGAATGTGGCGGCTTCGATGCGGTCGGGAATGATGCGATGCTTGGCGCCGTGAAGTTTAGCGACGCCCTTGATGCGGATGGTGGATGTGCCTGCGCCCTCGATCTGGGCTCCCATTTTGTTGAGCAGGTCGGCGAGGTCGGCGACTTCAGGCTCGCGAGCACAATTCTTCATCACAGTTTCGCCGTCGGCGAGGGTCGCGGCCATGAGCAGGTCTTCGGTGCCAGTGACGGTGATCTTGTCGAAAACGATTTCCGCGCCCTTGAGCCGCTTGGCGCTGGCTTCGACATAACCGTGGTCCTGACGAATGGTGGCGCCGAGACGTTCGAGTCCTTTGATGTGGAGGTCGATGGGACGCGCGCCGATAGCGCAGCCGCCGGGCAGGGAAACGCGGGCGGTCCCGCAACGCGCCACTAGCGGCCCGAGCACCAGCGTCGAGGCCCGCATGGTCTTAACCAGTTCGTAGGAGGCTTCGGGCGAGGCGAGATTGCGGCAGCTGATAGTGGTGCGGTGCTGAGCGCGTCCGTAACCAAGTTCGACTTCGGCGCCCATGGCGGCGAGCAGTTTGCGCGTAGTTTCGATGTCGCGCACCTGCGGAATGCTTTCGAGGATCACCGGCTCATCGGTGAGCAGGGCTGCGGCCATCGCGGGCAGGGCCGCGTTCTTGGCTCCGCTGACCTGAATTGTTCCCAGCAGCGGGTTGCCGCCGCGAATTACAAATTTGTCCATAGCGAGATGGCTCTCTACTTCAACTTGTACTGGCGCCAGGCCCATGACGATTCCAATCTGTGGCGTTTGCCTATTTTAGCGGTTATAGAGGCGAGCGTGGGGTAATCGGAAGGGCACCGTCTTCCTCGTCTACAAACTGCGGGCGGTTGCGATGGCAGCGCGAACATTGCCTTTCGCGGCACGCAAGGCGCGGGCAGCGTCGGGGCGGCTGACATCGGCGTGGAACATGACTAAAGCTGCGGGGACACTGCCGGCGGTGCGCAGCATATTTTCGGCCACGGTGCGATCAACGCCAGTGGCAGTTTGCAGAATCGTGATCCCGCGTTCCACCAGTTTTTCATTCTTCAGATGGACGTTCACCATCAAGTTGCCATAAACGTAGCCGAGCCGGGTCATGGCGCCGGTGGAGAGCATGTTGAGCACCATTTTCTGTGCGGTGCCGGCCTTCATGCGACTCGATCCCGCGATGACTTCGGGGCCAACTTCGGTCACGATGGCGAGGTGAGCAGCTTTGGCAAGCGGCGACTCGCGATTGCAAGTGACGGCGATGGTTTTCGCGCCACGCCGTCGCGCATACTCGACTGCGGAAACGGTGAACGGAGTGCGTCCGCTAGCGGCGATGCCCACGACTACGTCATTCTTGCCAGGTTTCTTTTTGGCGATTTCGCGCTCACCTAGCTTACGGGAATCTTCGTTGCCTTCGACGGCTGATCCCAGCGCTTTTGGTCCTCCGGCGATAACGAATTGCACAGTTTTGGGATTGGTGTTGAAGGTTGGTGGACACTCGGCGGCGTCGAGGGCGGCGATGCGGCCACTGGTGCCAGCGCCCACATAAATGAGAAGTCCACCACGCTTGAGAGCGGATGAGATCAGATCGATGGCACGGGCAATCTGCGGCAGAGCGCGCTTGACGGCGGCGGAGACCTTAGCGTCTTCAGTATTGATGACTCGGGCGATTTCGAGAGAGTTCTTCAGATCGAGATTTCTGGATGCAGGATTGAGCTGTTCGGTCGAGAGTCGGCTCAATGAGGCTGAGGCGCGGGATTTGCGCTTCAACGCAGCGCCTCGACTACGGCATTGTGGAACCTGGGGCGGAGCTGTTTGATGGCTTGATTGGCGCAATCGGGCCAGGTGCGATTGGTGAGCAAGGTCACCGAGAGGTGGCGATCGGGGTCGATCCACAACGAGGTTCCGGTGTAGCCGAGATGTCCGAAAGAACGCGCAGAGAAATGTTTTCCAGATTGCGAAGGTGAAGAGGGCGTGTCCCAGCCCAGGGCGCGGGAAGTATCCGGCGGAGAAGATTCGCGGCGGGTGAATACGGCCAAAGTTTCGGGGCGAAGGATGGGTCGTCCACCCTCGAGCATGGCATTGGCAAAGATTGCCAGGTCGCTAGCAGTAGCAAACAATCCGGCGTGAGCCGCGACGCCACCCATGACGCTGGCATTTTCGTCATGCACTTCGCCTTGGATGATGCGATGGCGGAAGGTGCGGTCGTCGACGGTGGGCGGAATTGAATCGTGCCAGGCTGCAAGCGGGCGAAACGCGGTGTGCAGCATGCCTAGAGGGCCGAAGACTTCGCGGCGGCAGAAACTGTCGAGGGGCTCTTCGGCAAGGCGTTCGAGGGCGATCCCGAGGATAATGAAACCGATGTCGCTGTATTCGGTGCGGGTGCCGGGATCGGCGGTGAGTTGAGTGGCGAAGGCTGCGGCCAGCAGTTCGTCCCGGTTCTCGGCTTCGAGAAACAGTTTTTCGTACGCGGGTAGACCGGAGGAATGTGCCAGCAACATACGAATGGTGACTTCCGGGTTGCGGGGATTGTCGGCGGCGAACTCCGGCACCATCGCGACTACAGGCATGTCCAGATCGAGCAGGCCGAGTTCGTAGAGAATCATGGCCACGCTGGTGGTGGCGACAATTTTGGTGATGGATGAGAGATCGAAGATGCTGTCGGGCGTGGTTTCTGGAGCGTTCGGATCGTAGGTGAAATGACCGAATGCTTTTTTGGCCACCAGCTTGCCCTTATGGGTGATGGCGACTGAGGCAGCAGGAAAAACCCGTTCTGCGATGGCTTTTTGAAGCGTGGCGAAAGCCGATGCGAAGACCGTGTCCTGCAATTCGTATGCAGGAATCAGGAACTGGGCGGACGATCCGCCGGCAATGCGTAGTGGAAAGGGATTCGCCAAAGTGTTCGGGTGTCCGATGTTCGGGTTATAGCAAAGATCAGGAGGGCGGTAAAGTTACGGTGTGGGTGCACGATAAGTGTTCCCCGGTAAAGGTTCGATTAGGGCGTGATCTTGTAAACGGTGCCGAAGCCGTAAGCACCGCCGAAAGAAGCCGTACCGTAGAGATTGCCGGCCTTATCAAATGTCAGGCCCGACAAAACTTGCGCTCCATCAGTGGTTCCGTTGAAGCTGTGGAGAACTGTCAGCGTGCCGGATGTGTCGAGCTTATACACGGTGCCGTTGAAAGTGTCGCCGCCGGCGAGGGTGGTGCCATAAAGATTGCCGGAGCCGTCACGTATCAATGTCCCGAAGGGAGCGAATCCGTCCGCACAACCTGACTGCGAGCAAAAACTGTAGAGGACAGTCAGATTGCCTGACGAATCCAACTTAAACACTTCCCCGGCGCTGGTGGGACCGCCGCTTTCAGTAGTGCCGTAGAGGTTGCCGGCATTGTCACGGACCAGACCGCCGAAGAGTTCTCTGCCGTCGGAATCGTCAAAAGCGTGCAAGATGGTTTCCTTGCCTGTGGAGTCCACTTTGAAGACAGTGCCCGCATTGTTAGGACCACCGATGAAGGTAGTTCCATAGAGGTTGCCGGCACTGTCTCGAATCACGCCGGCGAAGGGGTTCAGCCCGTCGGTTGCTCCGCCTTGAAAGCTGTGTAATACGGTCACCTGTCCCGCGCGATCAATCTTAAACACCGTCCCGCATCCGTAGGGGGCGCAACCGGTGCCACCATCGTTGGTTGTGCCATAACCGTTGCCGGAAGCATCTGCCGCCAGCCCTCCAGTTGGGGCCTCAGGTCCGGTGACGCCGGAAAGGGAGACTATGACTTCGTGGTTGGCGGGGTTTAGCTTGAAAACTGTACCACCGCCGTTGCGGCCGCCGTTAGCGGTGGTTCCATAGAGATTGCCTGCAGCGTCGCGTAGGATTGGACCGTAAAGTGGGGTTTCGCCATCCAGGTCGCCCGCAAAACTATACAAAACACTCTCGTCACCGGCGGAGTTAATGGTGAAGACGGTGCCACAGCCGATAGCGCACCACAGACTGGAACCACCAGCGCTCGTCGTGCCGTAAAGATTCCCGGCGCTATCGAGAATCGGCGGCGCGTAGGGGTTGGCTCCGTCGAAACCTCCGGTGAAGGAGTAAAGCACGGTGAAAGTCTGAGCCTGCGCGGAAAGCGACGACAAGGCGAAGGTGAGAACCAGGGCGATGGCAAGAGCGGCGGACATCAACCTGTTTGCGTGCGATCCTAGGCTTTGCATAGAAACTCCTTCGCGATTTTCTCCGGTTTCAATCTTGCGAGTCGTCGGCACGGGATCAATTAAGGCGTGAGTTTGAAAACAACTCCGTAGCCGATCGACCCACCATAGAAAGTCGTACCGTACAAATTGCCCTGGCTGTCGCGGGTGACACCGGATAATGGCTCATCCCCATCGGAGCAATTGCCCACATTACAAAAATTGTAAAGAACCGTTTCCACGCCATTGGTGCCGAGCTCAAATACGACTCCGGCGTAGGCATTACCGCCGCTCTGCGTCGCACCATAAATGTTGCCGGCGCTGTCCCGGGCTAAGTTGCCCATGGGAGTTTGCCCGTCCAAGCAACTTTGGGAGCAGAAGTTATAAAGGATGGTATGGTTGCCAGCGGAATCGATCTTGAATATCGTGCCTCCAAAGTTGACGCCGCCGCTTGAGGTTGTGCCGTAAAGATTTCCGGCACTGTCCCGAAGCAAACCGGAGTGAGGCAGGCCGCCGTCGGTGCCACCCATAAAGGCGTAGAGGACGCTCTCTTTGCCGGTGGAATCGATCTTGAATACGGTTCCCGCGCTGCCGGCGCCACCATCGAGAGTGGTGCCGTACAGATTCCCTGCGCTGTCCCGGACCAAGTCGGCGATGGGGTTGGCTCCGTCAGTTCCGCCCTGGAAACTGTAAACGATGGTTATCTTCCCAGAGTGACTTACCTTGTATACGGTGCCGCAGCCGAAGGGCGCGCATCCGGTTCCACGATATTGGGTGGTGCCGTAGGCGTTACCAGCGCCATCCGGTGTCAATCCCGCGGCTGAGAATCCAGCGCCAGTTCCGTTGGGAAAGGCAATTGAGACTTGCTTTCCGTTCAGGCCTAGGCGGAAAACGGTCCCACCCCCGTTGGCGCCGCCAGTGGACGTAGTGCCGTAGAGATTGCCCGCCGGGTCGCGGAACAGGGTGCCGAAGAGGGGGATAGCACCGTCCAACTTGCCGGTGAAGCTATGCAGAACGGTTTCGGTGCCATCTCCGCTTACCTTGAATACGACTCCGCAACCGGAACAGTTGAAATTGCCCGAGCCCCCATACTCCGTAGTGCCGTATACATTGCCGGCACTGTCGAGAGTCAACCCGCTCTCGGGATAACCGCCATCGGCGGCCCCAGTGAAGGAATAGAGCACGGTCAGGGTCTGGGCATGGGCTGATAGTGAGGCGACGATGGCGATAGCAAGTACGGCAGTGACAAAGGCGAGCCGCCTAAGAGACAGTTGAAGATTTTTCACGGAGATCCTCCTCAGTTCCAACGTCCGAAATTGTCCCCGGGGTCGCTCGATAAATGGCCGAACCAGCACGGCAAGTGGAGCCGCCGTCGAGCGCGAGAATTCTCGCTCGAACCTGTCGCAAAGTCAAGACTGATGACGAAGATGAAATAGTTTGCACTCCAAGCCGGCGGACCCGCCCTTTGGCACAAACGGTACCCCTTACTTGAGTTTGTTGAGCAAGCGCAGTGGGGTTGTGTAGAGTCGAAGTATCCATCTGATCAGAACCAATTCGCTGCTCCGCTGGCCAGTTCTCGGAGCGCTGGCGCTCGCGCTGATTCCGCATTCCGCGGCGGGGGTGCGGCCAAGAAAAGTTGCCAGTCCCGCTCCGCGGCTGAGTTCACTCGATGCCATTGTTGAAGATGCCATCCAGGACGCCCAGGTCCCGGGCGCAGTGCTTTTGGTTTGGCACGATGGACAGGTGATATATCGCAAAGCTTTTGGCAATCGCTCGCTTGAGCCTCGCCGCGAAGCCATGACCGTGGACACGGTGTTTGACATCGCGTCACTTACCAAAGTGGTGGCGACCACAGTCGCGGTGATGCAACTGGTGGAGAAGGGCGACATCCGCGTCAATGAACCGGTGGCAAAATATCTTCCCGAGTTTGCTCAGAATAGCAAAGAAGATGTCACCATTCGGCAACTGCTTACGCACTTCTCCGGATTGGCCGAAGATCTTGATTTGGCGCAGCCATGGCAGGGGCGGGACACGGCGCTGCAAATGGCCTACGCGGAAAAGCCTATGGATCCGCCGGGCTCGCGATTTCTGTACAGCGATGTCAATTTCATTGTGCTGGGGGCGCTGGTCGAGCGGGTTTCTGGAATGCCGCTGGACCAGTATTGCCGGCAACATATCTTCACACCGCTCGGGATGGCACAGACACGATTTCTACCGCCACCGTCTTGGCTGATGAAGATCGCTCCCACCCAGTTTGACGAACAGAACCATATGCTGCGGGGAATCGTTCACGATCCGACTGCGCGCCGGATGGGCGGCGCGGCTGGCCACGCGGGGGTGTTCTCGAGCGCGGACGATCTTTCGAAGTTTGCCCAGTTTCTGCTCACTGGCGGCCCGGTGCTTTCGCCGCCGATGATCGAGAAAATGACGACCCCGCAACAGCCGCCAACGGCGACAGTGTTGCGCGGATTTGGCTGGGACATCGATTCTCCCTTCTCCAGCAATCGCGGCGACCTGCTGCCGGTAGGAAGCTTCGGGCATACCGGGTTTACGGGGACGTCAATGTGGATCGATCCCACCACCCAGACTTTCATCATCCTGCTGACGAATGCGGTGCATCCGCGCGGGAAGGGAAGCGCGGTGGCGTTGCGGTCGAAGATTGCGACAGCAGTGGCGGCGGAGTTGGCACTGAGCGTTACAGAGAAAGACGAGTTGCGATGGAAAAGCTTGACCGGATACAACGAGCCGCAAACCGCGGCCAGGCGCATGGCGGTGCGGAACGGATCGGTCCGGGCAGGCATCGACGTGCTCGAGGCGCATGGTTTCGAGCAGCTACGGGGAGCACAAGGAAAGAAAAGAATCGGGTTGCTGACCAACCAGACGGGAGTGGATTCCCAGGGACGCCGCACCATTGACGTTCTGGCGCAGGCACCGGGGGTTTCGCTGGATGCGATTTTCAGTCCTGAGCATGGAGTGACGGGAACGCTCGATACCACCGACATCGCAAATTCGAAAGATGTGGCCACGGGCGTTCCGGTCTATGCCGTGTACGGCGCGACGGATGCCGCTCGGCGGCCTGCGGCCGAGATTCTGAAGAACCTCGACGTTGTCGTCGTCGATATTCAGGATGCAGGCGTCCGTTTCTATACTTACGAAACCACGGTTGGATATTTCCTCGAAGCTGCGGCCAAAGCGGGCATCGAGGTCATAGTTCTCGACCGGCCGAATCCGATTACCGGGTCGTTTGTGCAGGGGCCGGTGTCTGATTCCGGACACGAGAGTTTCACCAACTACTTTATGCTTCCCGTTCGTCATGGGATGACCATGGGCGAACTGGCGAAGCTGTTCAACAGCGAACGCGGCATCAATGCGCGCCTGACGGTTATTCCCATGGAAGGGTGGATGCGCGGTGACTGGTACGATTCCACCGGGCTGGCCTGGGTTAATCCTTCGCCAAACCTGCGCAGCTTGACCGAAGCAGCGCTGTATCCGGGCGTGGCGCTGGTCGAGGGAACGAATGTTTCTGTCGGGCGTGGTACGGAAACGCCTTTCGAGCTACTGGGCGCGCCGTGGATCAAGGCCCGGGAATTGGCGCAATATCTGAATGCGCGTAACCTTTCTGGAGTAAGGTTCGTGCCGGTCAGCTTTACTCCCAACGCCAGCAATTATTCGGGGCAGAAATGTGAAGGTGTGAACATCCTACTCAGTGACCGCAATGGCTTTGATGCCCCGGAATTGGGGATCGAACTGGCTTCGGCACTGCATAAACTCTATCCCGAGCAATACCATATGGATCGGATGATGGAGCTGGTGGTCAACCAGCCGGTGTACGACGCTATTGTGGCGGGGGAGGATCCGCGACGCATTGCGGCCGACTGGCAGGAACGCCTGGAAAAATTTCAACAGATGAGACAGAAGTATCTGATCTACAAGTGAAGATTTCGGCTAGAATGGTTGACCGAACCGGCGAACCCTGGGCCGGAACGCGGAGTAGACATGGAATCCCTTGAACGCTGTGCCGGACCCAACTGCGGACAGATACGGCAGATGAATGACCGCTGGTGGCTGATGTGGACATCTTTCGGTGAGTTTAACCGTCCAGTCCTGTACCTGGCGCCATGGGATGAAGACATTGCCAAGCGCGAAGGGACGCTGCACGTGTGCGGTGAGTTGTGCGCTCAACGGCTGCAATCGCACTTCATGGGAAACGTACGGTCGAATGAGATTACCCGCAGAGTTGCGAGTTAACTATTTCGCTGCTCGCTGGCGTATCGCTTCTTCGGTCGCTTGCGCCTGCTGCCGCACCCGGTCCGGGATGTCAGGCAGATCCCGATCATAGGGCCGGATTGCCGCAATGTCCTCCGGTAGGCCAATCAGGTAGAGCGCGCGCAAAGCCTCCCAGACTTGCTCGGTGCTGGGATCGATGGTGGCGACCTTGTCGCCAACTTTCACTGTCTGTCCGGTTGGAGTGGATAGTTCGCGCAGCCTTCCGCTGATCGGTGAGCGAACCTCGACCGTCTGCCCGCTGGCCTTCAATTTGGCAATCATCCCACCCTGATGAATCGGTGTGCCCACGGTGCTGGTGTCGATCACCGTTCCAGCCTGGGGAGCGTCGACTTCCGCCGGCTGGAGTAGTTCGATGATCTGCGGACGTCCGCTGGCATCGCCGAAGCGCACCAACGACAGAGCTGCATTTCCGCGCACGGTCAGCGACGAGTCGCCGAGCATCTTGAGCAAAGCTTCGTGAAATCCTGCGCCGGAAGTATCCTGGCCCATCACCCAGGCATCGGTGTTGCGGACTTCTTCGACGGGATGGTTGGCTAGGCGGACAGCTTCGGGATACCACTGCTTGACAGTGACATCGCCGTGGCTCATGCGTTCGCCCAGTTGCACCAGCGCATGCTGAATGTGGCGAGGATGCTTTTCGTCCTGGAGATATTCGGCGATTTGCTTGCTCGAGAGCTGCCGTCCAAACCAGGTATTCCACCAGAACAAGAATGGCATGAGGACGATCAGCCATCCAGTGGCAAAAAAAAGCAACCGGTTACGCGTGGACATGCGGGGGCGAGGCTTGGGTGCAGGAGTCTGGTCGTTCAGGGCAAGATGGATTTCGGAGTTGGGAGAAGCTGACATGAGGGCCACTGAAAATATAGCAGAGCGGAGGTTTTACTCCACCACGTCGGCGTCCAGCACACGGTCTTGTTCGAGATAATGCGAGATCGCATACTGGGCCAGGAGCGGCGTTTGCAGCCGGATTTCGGCGCCGATCCATTCTCCCTTGGCATGGGGAGCGTTCGCGGGATTCTTGAATGGGCCACTTGATCCAAACTTCGGTCCGAACTGGGCGCTCTGGATCTGGTCGAACTGCTGGATTCCACGCCAGGCTTCGTCACCTACCGTGCCGGAAACATCGATTTTTAATCTTACGATCGACACAATCAAATGCCCGCTGCTGACGGGGAAGGCCCGCAACCTAGCTGTGCGGGAACCATTGGTAAAGCATGAAGTAGACGAGCACGCCGGTCACGCTGACATACATCCATAGTGGCCACGTCCAGCGCGCGATGGCGCGGTGCTTATCGTATTTTCCTCGCAGTCCGCGGGATAGAGTGATAACCACCATGGGCACAATCACGATTGCGAGGGTGACATGGGGGATGAGGACAATCAGGTAAACCACATGCCAAAAATGGTTGCCGAGAAAACGGATATCACCAACGTGATAATGGAAATACAAGTAGCATGCCAGAAACAATCCGGAGGAAACCACTGCGACGATCATGCAAGCGCGATGGGCGGCGACTTTGCCGCGCATAATCAAGCTGCGGCCAATCAGCAACAGAACTGCACTCGCCCCGTTCAGACTCGCGATCAGCCCAGGGAAGTAGGCGTATTGCTCAGGTATCATGCGGCCGGCCTCGTGGTGCGGCGGTTAACCATAAAGAAAGACAATCCAAACATGGCGGCCGCGAACAGGCCGAGCGCCGTCATGGAGACGGGCAGGGAAGTCAGCGTGGGGCTCGCGGGAAAAAGCAGCCCGCGCAGCGCTTCGACGCCATAGGTCAGCGGATTCGCCCGCATCACTAATGCCAGCCATCCTGACGCACCCGACAGCGGAAACATTGCTCCCGAAAGCAACCACAACGGAATAAGAAACAGGTTGATGATGGCATGAAAGGCCTGTGACGAATCCATTCGCCAGGCGATAGCGAATCCTAATGCAGTAAGTGCAAAGGAAACCGTAAATACTACCAACGTTACGAGCAAGAAGTCAGTGATTCCCATGCGCACGCCGACAAGCGGCGCGAAGGCTAGAAAGATCAATCCCTGGATGGCCGACAGCGTTGTCCCTCCCAACACTTTGCCGAGCACAATCGCCGAGCGTGGAACCGGTGCCACCATCACCGAAAGCAAAAATCCTTCCTTGCGATCTTCGATGACCGACATCATGGTAAAAATCGAAGTGAACAGGACGATCATGATCAGCGCGCCGGGATAGAAATAATCCAGATAATGCTGCTGTCCGGCGGCGTTGCCAGAGCGAAATGACGTTCCGAAGCCGGAGCCGATTACTATCCAGAAGATCAGCGGTGAGGCGATGACTCCCACCACGCGGCTGCGCTGGCGGTAGAAGCGAACGATTTCCCGCCACCACAGCGTGAAAGCGGGCAGGATTATGCCTGTCGAGATTGGAGCTGGCATGGCTGCGGCGGGTGTGGCCATGCTACTTGCGCTCCTGCGTCGGGGGCGCGGCGGCTTTAACGAATCGCTTACGAAGCTCGATGTAAGTGTTCAAGAACAGAATGCCAGACAAACTCAGCAGGATCAGGCTGAGGAATAGGCCGTCCACTGTGGTCACGGTGCCATTCATCACGGTCCAGGCAATCCCCAACAGCGGAACGATTCCCAACACGATTGAAAGCAGCAGCATCATCGGATTCGCATCTCCTCGGTTTGCTTTGCGTTCCTTGCGGCTCCTTTGCGCTCTTTGCGTTAAAGCTTTTACCGCAAAGGTCGCAAAGATTACGCGAAGGACGCGAAGAAAAACCTAGTGCTTAGTATCCTCACTACCCTCAGTCCAGAACCTGTGCCCGGTGCGGCGAATAAACACGTCTTCGAGCGTCGGCTTGCTGACCGAGACGGCGTCAATCTCACCCGGAAATGCTTCCACAACGTCGGTCAGGAAACGATGGCCCTGTTCGCGCTCCAGCCGAACTTTACCTTGAAGCACTTGTGCTTCGAGATGAAACCGTTGTTGCACACGTTGCGCCAGGGACTCGGGATCGCGGGCTTCGAGCACAATTACATCGCCGCCAATCTCCTGCTTCAATTCGTTGGGCGTGCCCAACGCTACTACTTTTCCTTCGTTCAAGATCGCAATCCGGCCGCAGCGCTCGGCTTCTTCCATCAGATGGGTCGTCACGAGGACTGTGACTTTTTCCTGATCTCGCAGGATAGCCAAATACTGCCAGAGATCGCGCCGGGCACCGGGATCAAGGCCGGTGGTTGGTTCATCGAGCAGCAAAACGCTCGGGTGATGGAGGAGGCCTTTGGCCAGTTCCAGGCGGCGCTGCATGCCACCGGAGAATGTCTCAGCTTTTTCGTGGGCACGGTCGGCTAATCCCACACGCTCCAGCATCTCATGGATGCGTGCCTTGAGCGCGGCACCGCGCAGGCCGTAAAGATGTCCCTGATGCCACAGGTTTTCCGCCGCTGTCAGCTTCACATCGATACTCTGTGACTGGAAGACTACGCCGATATGGCGGCGAACCGCGTTGGCATCGCGGGCAACGTCGAATCCGAGGATGGTTGTCCGGCCGCCGGTCGGAATCATCAAAGTAGAAAGAATTCGGAAGAGCGTAGTCTTGCCGCTGCCGTTGGGGCCGAGGAGTCCGAATAACTCAGCTGATGGCACATCGAAGGAGACGCCATCCAGGGCGGTACGTTCTCCATAGCGATGGACAAGGTTGTCAACGGAAATGGCCGCGGGGCCTGTGACTGGACGGACCGGCTCGCGGGAGATGGTGGAAGTTGTGGACGCCACAGAACATTCTACCGTACAGCTTTTCTCGGCAACGCCTACGCTGCTACTATTCTCCGCCCGCCTTCCGGCACTCGCTGGGCGAACGATACCGGCACGTGCCGCCATACTTGAATGGCCAACACCACAGCGGTTGCGAGCAGCAGAGCGCCGACTGCAACGTGCGCTACGGTTGAGATCACCATGGGTAATTCGGGCTGAACCGCATCACGGCCCCATGCTACTCGCGTCAGGAAGGCCACGAAGCCCAGGCAAAGCTGGGTGATCAGCAATGCGAGTAGCGCGATTGCCGGCTGCCGCACTGCTTCAATCTTCGCGTACAGGGCAAGCGCTCGCACCGCCGTCCAGGTGAGCACTAACGCGACCACTAGTGCATTCACCACGTGCGGCCACCAACTCATGCCGTGATGGCGAAACATTGCACCGAGAATGAGCTGAACGTAGAGCACGAAAATCGAGAGCAGGGATAGAGTAATCAGACTGGGCCGCCGCGAATCGAGTTCGACTTCTGGAACCTCTTCTACCCAGCGGCGTCCGGTGAACACTGCGATGGCAACGGCAATGCAAAAGAATGTTTGTGCCAACGCCGCGTGCGCCGAAGAAATTGCCGGAGGAAGATAAAATAACACGGTCAAGCCGCCCAATACACCTTGGGCAACCACGGTTCCCAGCGCGCCAACTGCCAGAGCTTTGATCCAGCGACGCTTGTCCACGCGCCACGTCCAGATCGCGAGAATGATGGTAAGCAACCCGACGAATTCAGCGATCATGCGATGGGTGTGCTCAAAACGCACGCCGCCTACCATGTGTGGAATCTTGTAAATCGAACCGAAGGAAGTCGGCCAGTCCGGCACGGAGAGGCCGGCATCGTTGCTGGTAACCAGCGCGCCGGCAATGAGAAGGCAGAAAGTTACGCCCGCAGTGAAGACCGCAAAGCGGTGGTGGGCGCGGTTGTACGGTGTGGGCAGGGATTGCAGAGTGACTCCTTGGCGTGGACAGCCGAGGGCGGCTGCCCCCACGTGGTTCGTGAGAACAGCCAACCTTCTGGACGCCTACTGCTGCTTGAACGTCTGGTCCGCCGTCTTGCTGTCTTTCGCGGCCAGGGTGACTTGCTGGGTCTGTTCGCCCAGTTTTTCCTGCACGAAGGCAATCGTGTAGGTTCCCGGCGGCAGGCCCGTGATCGTATATTTCCCGTCCGGACCGGTCACAGCGTAGAACGGGTTTTTCACTACATTGATGTACATCCGCATCCACGGGTGCTGATTGCACTTCACGGGCAGCATGATTTCTTCGCGCGCGAAGTTCTTCTCGATCGGTGCGGCATTCGGCGGCTGCGATTCGTTCCACTCGCGGTTGGATTGCGGTGTGGGGTGAATGTTGTGCGTGGTTTGGTCGTCGTTCTTGATGTCAATGTTCTGACCGGTCATCACACCCAACACATGAGGATGATATTTGCAGCCTTGCTGATCGATGGTCACGGCGGTGGTGGGAACATCGAACGTCCGAGTTCCAAGACCGTCTTTGACGTACACGAACACATTGGCCAGATTGCCGCCATCGGCGACGATGGTTTCGGCCGAGTTTGCGCCCTTGCAGGCAGCGTCCTGGCTCATGTCGATTTTGGCCGCCTTGGGAGCCGCGCCATCCAGCTTCACAGTGCCGCTTACGCTGGCTACCGTAGCAGGATCAATCGGCGTAGCTGCCGCTGCCGCAGGTGCAGCCATTTCCGGCGCAGCCGCGGGTTGTGCTTCTTCTTTCTTGCTACAGCCTGCCAGGAGCCCGAAACCCAGGCAGAGCAGGCTGATTAGTGAAATCCATGTCTTCTTATTCATGATGTCGACCTTTCGTGGAGTATTGAAAGCGTTTGTGAATCTAAATTCAAATTTCTCGTCTCAAGAAGTGCAGGCGGGACGCCAACACTTCAGCCGCCAAGCCTGCCCTGAGCTTGCCGAAGGGGCGGCGTTACGAACCCACCATTCTATCGCGAACCACCGCTTGCTGCCGTCGTGGTCTGCCTCCGGATGGCCGGTGGCTGGTTGAGGGCATGCGGCCGTCCCATGGACGCAGCTACCCGCCGTTGCTCTTCCGGCGTGAGTTGGAAAATGTAATCCACCAGCAGCTTGGAATGGTCTTTGTCGTAGCCCTGGAAGGACGGCGGCACCGGCCCGGCAAATACCCATTGGCCATGTTCGCGCCGGAATAGCCCTGAGGGCATCGACGTTCCCGGACTGATGGCCTGGGGATCCAGCACCCAGCGCTCCGCCCAGTCCGGCTTCAGGCGTTCCTTGGCCAGCAGGAAGTTTGGCGCCGTGGCGATCTTGTCATGCTGCGGATCGCCGGTGGCGTGGCACTTCAAGCAAGGCGCAGCGGTGCTAGAGAACAGGCTGCGCGCCATGTCCGTTTCCTTGGCGGTGAGCGTCGGCAACGGTTCAGGAACATAGGGCATCGCTTGCTGCGAAAGCGCCTGGAAGAAACGCACCAGCTTGCGCTGTTCGTTGGCTGAGAAGGAGAACGTCGGCATCCGCACTTTCAGATATGGACGCACTCCGTTACGGTCGGTGTCGGTCTCGCTCAATGATGGGTTCGCCAGGAAACGGCGCAGCCATTCGGGATCGACACGCGCGCCCTCGGTCAAAAGCTTCGGTGGTAGCTGCTCGGGATTTTCCCGGTACTGCGGCAGTCCCATAAGCACGGTTTTCTGTCCGGGAATGAATTGATGACAGCCCATGCAATTGTATTTCTTGACCACCCACCAACCGTCCTGGATGTCGCGGCGCACATCGCCCGGCTTGTACTGGTAGTTTGGCGGCAGAGAATTCTCTTCGCTCCCCAGCAGGAACGTGGTCAGGGCGCGAACCTGCTCGCGATTCAAGTGCAGGTTCGGCATACGGAGCAATTCCATCTCCGCTTTTGTCTTGCCTTTGTCGTAGACGTTTGGCTCCGCGAGTTTGTGCTCGAAGAACCCTTTGTGGTCATACCACGGGCCCTTTGCCGGTCCGTCCGGCAGGCGCTGCAAATCTTCTGGATCGGTTATCGGCTCCATGGTGCCGCGTTGAGCTGCCTCGGTGAACAGCGCGAAATCGAGCCGTTCAATGGGCTTGCTGCCTTCGAAGGTGAGCTCGGTTCCGATGCGGCCTTCGTCTTCGAATCCCGAAATCTCGTGACAGCCGGCGCAACCGAAGTTACGAACCCATCGCTTACCTTCTTCTTTCAGCTTGGGGTCGTCCATGAATGAGGCGTCGGCATAGGCTGAAGGCTCCTGATGTTTTTGCGTCATCAGGAAGCTAGCGATGTCTTGGGTGTCGGCGAGCGGTAGCCGCAGGCTGGGCATCACGGTCATGTTTTGGACTTGAAGTTCGTGACCGTCGTTGGGGCATTGGCTATGTTCCAAGTCCCACTGATAGGGAAGGCCCTTCTTGGCGTAATCCTCCGGTCCAATGTCTTTTTTCTCCAGCGGGCAATACGGACGCGTGCGTTGGCGGGCGTTGTGAATCCAACGGACCAGGTAATCGTAATTGGCTTTCTCGCCTTCGCGGCTCAGGTTGGCGGCGAAGGTTCCACCCTGCATCTGGTCGCCTTCGCCAATGGAGTGGCAAGCCATGCACCCGCGAGTCTCAAACAATTCTTTTCCGTGCTCTGCGTTGCCGGGCTTCTGCTGGGGCAAAGCGTCGGTAAAACCCGATTGCCAGATGAACGCCGAAATTGCCTGAATCTGATGGTCGGTCAAGCGGAAGTTCGGCATCTTGGTAGTGGGACGGAAATCGGTCGGCTTCTTCAGCCACACCGGAATCCAGTTCTTGTTCAACTTGAGCCGCACATCTTTCAGGTTTGGCCCGACCTTCTTGGTATCCTGCAACAGGCTGTGCGCTTGAAAATCTAACTGCTGGATGCGGCCATCCATCTTGCTGTTCGAAACTTTGAGGGCGACCGCTTTGTCGTTCAGTTGATTGGCTTCCTCATTGCTCGCAGCAGTGTCGGCCTGCTTCATCAGATCGGCGGCCTGCTTGAAATTGTCCTTCTTTTGCTGTTCCAGTTGCTTGATTTGCTGGCTGACGTTGTTCAGGTCCTCGGGCTCTTTGTCGTAGCCTTCGTAGCGATGGCAGCCCATGCAGCCTTTTTGCCGGAACAGATCCTTGCCTTCGCTGATGGTCCAACCTACGTCGCCGCTGACCAGTACCATGTCCGCTGCGTGGCAGGTCTGGCAGCCGGCCTCGGCGTTTTCCTTCGGATACATCGGCCACAGCCAATGTTCGTAGTTTCCGTGCGCCTTCTCCTCGCTGGTGGTGGCGCGTCCGTTGCCCTGGTGGCAGGGCGAACAGCCAAACTTATCGGGATCGTGGATCTTCAGCAGTTCGGGCTCGGGATGGCTCACGAAAGCGTTTGCGTACTCATCAGGCTTCTTCGCACCCTTCGCCGACATGGACGCTGCGGTGAGCTTCAGCGGTTCGCGAATGCCCATGTGGCAGGACTCGCAGCGGTCCACGATATTGGCATCGGCCACGTTGATCTGCACGATCTTCGGGTCCCACTCTTTGGTCTTCTTGATCAGCCCTTCGAGTTGACCGGGCGTAAGGTCGACCATGTGTTCGTTGATGTAGGCCGACATCGCAGTACTGGCTGCGGTCACCGGCTTCAGCACATCGCCGAGCTCCGCGTTCAGCTTGGTACGTTCGTCTTTCAGTTCGTTGTATTTCTCTTCGAGCTGGGTGTAGTTGAATTTCTCTTTATGGCCGTCGGGGAATTCGACCGCCGCGACCGTCTCTTTGTATTCCTGGATCTCTTTCCGCTTGCTCGCCTTACTGGAAGCGCTGGTATCCGTTTCCATCTTGTAGGTGAGAGCGTTGACGTAGGCGCGCCGGTCGGTGAACACATTCTGCACCGCCAGAATCTGGGCGCTGAGATTGGTAATTTGTTTCTGGAGTTCTTCCTTACGGGGCTTGGCAGCTGTATCCGCCTGCTGATAGACCTGATTCAACTGCTGATATTCGGGAGAGTTCTGAACATTCTTCACTTCGCTCTCGGACTTCGGGCGCGTCTTGTCGAGGAACGCAGTGTAGCGTTCCTTCCATTCGTTCTGGAAGGCCTTCCACGGCCGCTGCCCATAACCTTCATCCCATAGCGCCCAGAACAGCGTCGCCATCAGGATCACCATGGCCAGCACATAATGCAGCGCGTACGACTTGGTGACTACCGGATCTTGCTCCGGGATCGGTTGTTCAGGCAATGCATTCTCCCCGACAGTCGTTAGGCGTTCGTCGCTGGTCGTGAGCGTTGGACTTTGCCAACGACCGACGACCAATGACTAACGACGGTTCTACACGTTGAACCACGGCGTAATCCACACGTACTTAATGTTGAATCCCAAGCGCAGCAACATCTTCAGTGGCAGCGCCACCATGGTGAGCAGAAAGAACTGCATCAGCGAATATTGCAGCAGGCTCATGCGCTTGTAATCTTTCGGATTGTAGCGCCGAAAGAAAGCGTGCACCGCAAACCCGCCGAGCAAGTAATAGGCACCGACAATTACAGCACCAAAGATCGCCTTGCCCGCGTTGGACGCGATCCCGAATAAGTCGGGCAAGTCGCGGTTCACCTCATAAATCAAACGGTTGTGGTCCCAGGTTTGTCCCGGCCAAAACCACTGCCAGCCGGGGCCACGGATAAACGTTCCGATGATGATCATCGAAACCCACAGAATGATGAAACCGAACAGGAACGTACCAATGGCAAACTTGCGCTGCTTCCAGGTGTAGTAACCACTGCCCAATGGATTGGTGTCGATGTAAGGAATGATCATGAGGCCGATGATGATCAACGTCGGCATCACCACGCCGGCAATCCAGGGATCGAAATACACCAACATTTCCTGTAAGCCCAGAAAGTACCATGGCGCTTTCGCCGGATTCATGGTGAGGTTCGGATTTGCCGGCTCTTCGAGTGGCGCATAAAGCGTGATGGACCAGACCATCAGAATGATGGTGACGATCATGGTGGCCAGAAACTCAATACGCAGCAGAAAGGGCCAGACGTGGACTTCTTTCTGCCATCCCGGGCGAAACGGCCAGCTCTTGCGATGATGGGTCTTGGCTAGCGCTGGATTGGTTTCCAGTTCTCCGATGAGATCATCATTGGCCTTGGCCTGCGTCCATGCCAGGTAGCAGTAGAAGATCAGCAATGGAATCATGCCGACAATGGGCACATTGTCAGGCGCGGAGCAGATCTCCCAAAGTTGTTTCCAATCCATAATGTCTCTCCACCGCAGTCTTGACTACACTTGCCGCCGCGGCTTGTCTCCCTCGGCCGTCAGCATCACCGCTGCCGGTCCCGAAATGCCGCCATCTTTCCGCACCCGCCAAAAGTGAACGATCATGAGAACCGACGCTACAATCGGAATCCCGATGCAATGCCATATATAAGACCGCAACAACGCGTTCGCATCGACGATGGAGCCGCCGAGCAGTCCGAAGCGCACGTCGTTATACGGAGTCATGCCCATTATCTTGCCGAAGGGGCCTTCGTGGCCGAGCAGCGGCGTGGCGCGCGCCATATTCGTGCCCACGGTGACGGCCCAGAATCCTAGTTGATCGTCGGGCAACAAATATCCGGTGAACGACAGCAGAAGCGTGAACACCAGCAGAAGCACTCCGATGTTCCAGTTGAACTCGCGCGGCTTTTTGTATGAGCCGGTGAGGAACACCCGAAACATGTGCAGCCACACTGCAATCACCATCAAGTGCGCGGCCCAGCGATGCATGTTGCGCAGCAGCTTGCCGAAGGGAACATCGTGCTCCAGATACAACACGTCGCGGAAGGCCTGAACTTTTGTGGGATGGTAATAGAACATCAACAGCACGCCGGTGAAAGTCAGCACGATGAAGAGGTAAAACGTGATCCCGCCCATTCCCCAGGTATAGCTGTAACGCACCGCGTCACGGTTGATCTTCGCCGGATGCAGATGAAGGAAAACGTTGGATAGCACGCCCAGCGCCCGGTTGCGTGGCGTGTCATCGTGTTTATGCCGGAAGATCGAAGTAAAGACCTGAGTCTTGGTGGGATCTTTCAGGCCTTCAACTTGTTCTTTCGCCTTAGCCGGCATGTCGGTCTTAAGCGACTGAACGTCCTCTTGGACGCCGGCCTTGACCCGTTGTAGCAGTCCGACCCGGTTGCCGTTCTTTCCGTTGCTGTTCTCTTCCGCCATCTTCGGTTTCCTTGGTGAACCTTGTACTCTGTGGTTATTAGTTTTATCTACGCCCGTAGAAACGATCCATCATCATTAAATTGGCTGGGCTGTCCCTTCGGCCACTGGTACAGCCGCGAGACATCCACCAAAATCTGCCCGTCGGGAGCGGTCTCAATGTGCGCCCGGTCCATGGGACGCGGTGCCGGGCCTTCGAAATTCACGCCTTCGCTGTCATACCCGCTGCCATGGCAAGGACACTTGAATTTGTTCTCGCTAGGCTTCCAGTCCGGCGTGCAGCCCAGGTGAGTGCAGCGTGCATAGATCACAAAAATGCGGTCGGGCGTGCGATCTACCCAGATGCGGTACTTCTGCTGAAACTTGGTGTCAACGCCTAGCCCGTATTCTTCGGGATATCCGATCTTGAAGCTGGTTGCGGGTTCAAACAAAGTGCGCGGCAGGAAAAATCGGAAGAAGGCCAGCAACCAAGCCGTTAGAAATGCCGCGACGGTTGCCCACACCAGGCGCCGACGTGCGCGATTGATTTCGTTATCCTCGGGTCCAATCGCCGCCACACCTCCGGCAGCCGCAGCTTTCGAGGTTCCGACCGCCGGCGTTCCTACATAACTTGTGGATGCGCCGCTGCGTGCCACCGAAGCCGCCGCGGATGAGGCCATCGCAGGCGCTGCAGCTCTCGGGGCCACTGCCGCCGCTACAGGTGCGGCTGCCGCTGGAGCCGCTACAGCAGGCTCGCCTAACAACGCAGCAACTTCGGAATCATTGAGCGCAGCTAACCCTTTACGTCCGCGACGAGCCTGTTCCGCGGCGATCGTCGACTTGCTCCATTTCTTTCCTTGGGCAACCCAGCCTGCGACTTCCGCGCTGATGTTGGCGGAAGCTGCGACTGGCGGAGCGGCAGCCGCGGCTGCAACTACTGGAGCGGCAGCAACTGGAGCTGTGGCGGGTGCCTCGCCCAACAACGCGGCGATTTCGAAATCATTGAGTGCCGGTAACCCCTTGCGCTCGCGTCGCGCTTGTTCAGCGGCGATGGTGGACTTGCTCCATTTGTTTCCTTTCGCGACCCAGGCCGCAACCTCTGGGCTTATATTCCCGGAGGCGGCAGCCACTGGCACCGCTGGTGGAGCGGGAGGCGCAGCGGCAACTGGTGCGGCGGGAGCCGCAGGCGCAGCAGGCGCAGCCCCACCGGCTTCCCACGCCATCGGCTGACCCGCTTTCAGGGCCTCAATATCCGCGTCCGAAAGCAGTTGCAGGCCTTTGCGTTGACGGTAAGCCTGCTCCATGCCAATCACCGAATTGTTGAGCGCCGGCCGCGGCAACGGCGGAAGGTGCCCGAGAATGCCTTTGGCGGATTCGTCTGCCATCCGTCTTACCTTTCACAGTGGCAATAAGATTGCCGAAAACTTTATTTAAAGTTCAGAAGCCTAATAAATCTCAATCCGCAGCAACCAACTCGCCCGGTTCCCGCTGATTTAAATTTACACCAATCGCCGTTTCCACTAAATCCGCCAGCGCCGAAATGAACGTCGGAGAATTATTCAATCCGGGTGTCATTTCAAATTGTGTGATCCCGAGCGCAGACGCTTCCTTGCGGGCTTCGTGGTCAATTTCGCCCAGGGTTTCTACATGGTCAGAGACAAACGCAATTGGAACAATGCAAACTTCACTGACTTTTTCCGTAGCCAGCGTGCGTATTGTCTTATGCAGGGAAGGCTGCAACCACTTGCTGGCGCCCACTTTACTCTGGTAGCAAAGCCGATGCCGGTTGATCCATCCGCCCCGCTGCATCACGAGATCCACGGTTTCTTCAATCTGCCGCTGGTAAGGGTCGCCCTTCTCGATCACCGACATGGGTACGCTGTGGGCGCTGAATACGAGTTCCACGTGGCGCGGATCGGGAAAACGCGTCAATGTCTCTTCAATCTTCTCAGCCAGCGCGTCCAGATAAAGAGGATGGCGATAGAACGGATCAACACAGTACACAGGAAGCGAATCCTGGAACTGCCGCCGCCACTCGTTCAAGCTGCTGCCGGTCGTGGTACTGGAATATTGCGGATACATGGGCAGGAGCACGACTTCGTCGCATTGCGCTGCTCGGACCTGGGCAATTGCCTCGGCGGTAAAGGGATGCCAGTAGCGCATGGCCACAAAGCAACGCGCGTTCATTCCCGACTGTTGCAACTGCAACTGCAAAGCTCGTGCCTGCTGTTCGGTAAAGCGCCGAATGGGCGAAGCGCCTCCAATGGCGGCGTAGTGGTGCTGGACTTTGCGCGAACGGGTACTCGAAATCAGTTTGGCCAGGGGTTTGCGGCCGATGCGGGCGAAAGGGAAGTCAATAATATCGGGGTCGCAAAACAGATTAAAAAGAAATGGCTCGATGGCCTCCAGCGAGTCAGGCCCGCCAAGCTGGAAGAGAACCACACCTGTCCGCCTTGATGAGTGCGCCATCCCCCTCAAATCCTCAACAACTATATAAGAATATGTAAGAACAAAAGAACAGAGGATGTTACTCAATCATGGAAGACTTCGTCAACGCGGAAGTTAACTTGCGGGCTGTGCCACTCCGGTTTCCATGGCTGCAATGATGGAATCGGCGAACTCCGAGGTGCCGGCTTTGCCGCCGACGTCTTTGGTGAGCTTGTCGCGATCGCGATAGACCTTTTCCAACGCGTTGCGGATCTTCATCGCCGCCTCGAATTCGCCAAGATGACGGAGCATGAGCAGGGAACAGCGAATGAGCGCGGTGGGATTGGCGATGTTCTTGCCGGCAATATCCGGTGCCGAGCCGTGCACAGCTTCGAAGACCGAGCAATGATCGCCGATGTTTGCGCTTGGTACCAGGCCCAGGCCGCCGATAAACGCCGCACACAGATCGGAAATAATGTCACCGTAAAGGTTTTCCATGACCAGTACGTCGTACTGATAGGGATTCATCACCAACTGCATGCAGGTGTTGTCCACAATGTGCTCGGCATAGGTGATCTCAGGAAAACCCTTGGCGATATCGCGGCAGCAGCGCAGGAATAGGCCGTCCGAAAGCTTCATGATGTTGGCTTTGTGGATGGCGTGAATCTTCTTGCGCTGATTCTTGCGAGCATATTCAAAGGCGAACTTCGCAATCCGTGTGGAGGCTTTTTCAGTGATGATCTTAATGCTCTCCACCACCCCTGGCACCACTTCGTGCTCAATGCCGGAATACAGGCTCTCGGTGTTCTCGCGCACAATAATGAGGTCTACGTTCGGGTAGCGGGTAGGAATGTGCGGCAGATTGTGGATGGGACGAAAGTTGGCGTATAGCTCAAACTGCTTGCGCAGGGTGACGTTAATGCTGGCAAATCCGCCGCCAATGGGTGTGGTCACCGGCCCCTTCAGCCCAACGCGGGTGCGCTCAAGCGACTCGCTCAGTTCCTTGGGAATATATTCGTGATATTTCTCGAAAGCTTCAGCTCCGGCGGCGAAAGCCTCCCATTCAAACTTCACGCCGGTGGCTTCGAGAATGCGGACGGTTGCCCGGGTCACTTCGGGGCCAATACCATCACCGGGAATGAGCGTAATTTTGTGGGCCATGGGGCTTTGTAAAACTATCTATCGGCAGAATTGCGGCCGAGCATCAATGCGACGAAAATCCCCTATCAATTCTTGACCACGGGTTTGCTGCGAACCTCTGCCGCATCTTTGGTTTTGAGCAAGTCTTTCAACTCAGTCATGAATTCCTGCACATCTTTAAAGTCCAGATACACAGATGCAAAGCGCACGTATGCAACTTTGTCATAGCGGCGCAGGCGGCTCATGATCAGTTCGCCCAGTTCGCTGGTCTTGCGCTCGCGTTCCGCTGACTCGATGACAAAACTCTCAGCTTCGTTGACGATCTGTTCCAGCTTGCTGATGGGTACGGGCCGCTTCTCGCACGCGTGCAACAAACCGTTCAAGACTTTCTGGCGATCGAATTTCTCCCGCCGCCCGTCCTTTTTGACCACCATGTAAGGAATTTCGTCGATGCGTTCGTAGGTGGTGAAGCGCTTCTCGCACTTCAGGCACTCGCGGCGGCGGCGGATGGAATCCGCCTCTTTGCTCTCGCGCGAATCCACCACTTTGTCATTCGCAAATCCGCAGAAAGGACACTTCATGGGGCTGATCGCTGAACTAGTGATTGTAGCAGGGAGGTTTGACGCTAGACAGGATCTTGTCGCCTCTGGGTGCTGGCTAATTCTGTGTTGCTAGGTATTTTGCTCTTTTGAGGCGTGGAAGTTCTCGTAAATCGCTGTTTCGTCGCTTTCATAATCTTCAAATCTATCCAACGTGTAGACGACGCAGCTATCCTTAGAGAGATGGTGGACCAAGATTTCGCCACCGACATAAACTCTCTTCTCTTTCGGTTGAGATGCTTGGATCGCCCTTTGGTCATCCATCATTTTCCTGATGTCCCGTGGAAGTTGGGGATCCCCAGGCACCCTACATTCTGGCTTCCTGCCAATGCCGTATGCAATCGGTTCTGACCTGAAATCGTTAGTAGATCTGTATGCGAATGTGTGGATCAATCCCGTCGTTTCGGAGATGCCAAAATGATAAACAGTCGCCGTTATTTCTTCGACGGAGAACTGCTCTTTATACCCCATCCACATCAAACCAAGACTCCGGGGCGCGTGGTAATCCAGGCTATCGATGCCTTTGATAAGCATTCCGTCATTGATGCGGATGAACCATCTGCCAAGGAATCCCCCCGCGCCCGTTCCGGCAATCACAAGCTTGAGATGCGGCACGATAAATGCCTTAGTGGTGAAACTGAAGGGCCGTCCGTCTGGTGATGTGGCCAAGGTATCAGTCGCCACCAGCGCTTGATTTTCGTCGGTGCAAAAAATGAGAGACGACATTGGAACTGCTCATTCTAGGCAGGGATCATCAACTCTGCAATACTCCAAAAGTGGTCAGTAATCCGGGCCTGCATCGGGGAAGTAACCCTCGAGGAGAATCAGCAAAGCAAAACTAGCCACGATCCGTCGCTGCGCCCTCTGCGGTTTAGGACGTTTTATTGGTCGAAACTTCTGCCGCTTCCGCCTTCTCGCTCTCCTCGGCCACCTTCCTTAACGACAACCGCTCGTGATGAGCGAACAATAGCCCAATCGGCACAATAGCCACAAAACTCACCAGCCACAGCAGAATCCCGCAACTTACCGCCAACTCGCGCGGCACGTCGAACACCTTATCCAAGACTTCAATCGTCGCAAGCTGCGCTCCGCCGCCTACTCCCGGCAGTTGCAGCATCGATCCCACCATGCTGGAACCCATCAGCAACAATACTTTGGTGACACTCATGAACTGCATGGGCGCGCCGTAGGCGTGAGTGACTTCTTTGTAGCTGATGGCGATCATCCACCACATCAGCACCGAAACTACCGAGATTTGCAGCAGGGCGAAAGCGCCGTGAATCGTATTCAGGCCGCAGGCAAATTCGCGAATGCGCAGTGCGATTCGCTTGCCTAAGCCCTTTGCCAGATGCGCAAAGCGAATCTCCACCCAATCAGCCACGCTCGGGCCACGATAGCTGATCAGCAGGGTGACACAAACCAGCCCGGCCACCAGCGCGGACAGCATGTATCCCGAAACATGAAGCCAGTGGTCATAAACCGGACGCGCCTCGGCAAAGGCACGCAGCTTGGTAGGAAGAAATATTCCGCCTAGTATCAGTACGGTGAAAGCGCCCACGTCGAAAATGCGTTCCACCATCCAGACTGCCAATTGCGATGAAAAACTCAGATTCAGCCGCCGTGCAATTAAGTAGGGTCGAATCAGTTCTCCCGGACGGCCTAGCAAAGCCAGGCCCGTGAACCCTACAACTGTCGGCGAAACCAGCCCCAGTGTCGAGGTGTCTTTGCGCACTGGCTGGAGGAAAACCTTCCAGCGGTAAGCGCGGAGCACATAGGCGAAATAAGTAAACAGCACTCCGTGGATGACGTGGCGCCAGCTGACATCGCGCGTGTGCTCGATGAACTTGCCCCAATCGAATGTACGCCAGTGCTGGAACTGTAGATAGACCAGTCCGGCGAGTACGGCCAGGACGACTCCGTAAATCAGGGCACGCGATTTGTTCATGGATGAGATGGAGAAAACTACTACTGCGCTACGCCCGGCTTTGTTGAAGGTAACTGAACCGGGAAGATGGGTCAACGCAGTTCCCGCAGGCAATCAGGAAGGCCAGCAACTACTGAGACAGCGGAGTGGGCTTAGCAAGCTGCGCCTTGCGCGCACTTGCATTCTTGAGCGCGGCCGCTTTGCGTTCCGCCAGCTTCTTGCGATTGAAGTCGCGAACTACTCTGGCCACGTAGGCCTGGGTCTCGTAATAAGGGGGCACTCCGTGGTACTGCTCCACCCGCTGCGGGCCGGCGTTATATGCTGCCAGCGCCTTGATCAAATCAAAGTTGTAACGTACCAGCAACTCGCGCAAATAGCGCGTGCCGCCGTCGACGTTTGTTTCCGGATCGAATGGATCGGCCACGCCTAGCTGCGCTGCGGTTTGCGGTTCCAGTTGCATCAGGCCGACCGCGCCTTTGCGCGACACCGCTTTCGGGTTGAATCCGCTTTCCGCGCGGATGACACTGTTCACGAGATCGGGATCAAGATGATAGCGATGGCTGGCCGAGCCGACGACATCCGGCAACTGCAAGGCGGTGGTTGCGGGTGTGGTTGTCAGTTCTTGTTCGAAATGGTCGACTTCTTCGTTGCGAACGTCTACGTACCCGCTTCCATCATTGTTCAGGTAAAGTCGCGTAACCTCGCCGATGACTTCTCGCTTCTCATGCCGGATGGAGAAGCCGTTGCGCAGGATGGCAACATCGGTGGCGAATCCGCAGACCGACACAGCCAGGAAGCCGAGTCCACATACGAGTTTTGTGATGATACGCATACTAAACTTGTACCCGCGCTGCTCCCAGAACCTTTTCAATCGCCACTGCGACTCCGTTCTCCGCGTTCGACATGGTTACCGCCCAGCCCTTGGCCCGCAGTTCTTTGGATGCATTCCCCATGATAAAGGGCGATCCAGCGTAAGCAAGCATCTCAATATCGTTATAGTTGTCACCAATGGCCATGACCTGTTCGCGGGGGACGCCGCGGTAATTGGCCCATCGCTCCACCGCCTGACCCTTGGTGCATCCCCGATTGAGCACGTCCACAATCGACAGATCGCGTACCGGATACTCCGTGCGCAACACCGTAATTTGCTCATCGACTGCGCTCGCCGCCAATCCCGCCAACGCCTGATGCATGCGCTCAATGCGTCCGCAAAACATGGCCTGCACCGGGTCCTGAGTCAATGAATCCTCGATCGGTATCACAAAATCGATGAACTCCAGATTCTTTTCCAGCCAGCGCTGAATGCTTTCGTTCAGCTCCCGCATGTGCTCCAGCACAATGGCGCCTTTGCCGTCGGTGTCGAACGTGAGCA
>DATHOQ010000058.1:0-96669 GCA_035484735.1 Terriglobales bacterium
GGCAATTCGCGTCAAAGCTGCCCAGCAGCAGGTTCAAGGGATTGAGCGGGTCGGCCACGATGGGTGCGTCGCTGACCTCGGCGCCACCTTCTGACGCCTGGGTGGGTGGCAACACGCAGGGAGCGGGAGAACACGAGGTCGAGTGGGGATCGCGATCCGTGGCGGTGTACTGCTCTGACCGGGGCGAGCCTGTTCGTGGCCGTGCGGCAACTTTTTGCAGGGCCTGGCTGGGCAAAGAAGTGCTCGTAAGCATGAGCGAGGCCAAGATCAGGCCGTGTTTGACAAGTTTCATCCTTCCTCCTATCAGTCTGCCCGACAAGCCTGGCCCTAGTTTGTGAAGCAGGCTGGGTACGTGCCGCCACAAATTCCGAACACGTCGACCTCGCTCTGAGTGCCAATGTACACTTTGCCGTTAAAGACTGCCGGCGTTGAAAACTTCGTAAAAGAGCCGACTGTCGTCGTAAGCGCACTGCTGTTGTACAACTCGGTGCTTATGTTCGACGCATCGTAGGCATGCAGAACCGTTTGGCCGGTAGAGCCTTGGCAGTTCGGTGGCTTATCCTCGTAGGCCCAAACGATCCCAGTCCCCACGACTCCGCTATAGGCAGCGCTGGTGCTGGAGGAGACTGAAGGCGAGCCGCCATGAACGCAGAACGCGGTAGTGGTTGAGTAATTCGGCACAGTTGGGATAAGGGGCCCGGGCGTCGTTCCCGGATCGAGGATGTACATGTTCATCGGCAGGGGAGGGTTGTTTAGGTTGGGATATTCAGTCGTAGCATCCACGGAGTAGTAAATGGCTCGGGTCGTAGAACTTTGAGTAGTCCACTTCCAGTATGCCGGGCTTCCCCAGTATCCTTGTCCCACCTCTTCCGGCGCTCCGCCCGTCCCCTGCGGGGTCAGGAGTTCCTGCACAATCGTGTCTCCTGAGGGGTTATAACCCGTTAGGTTGTCGCGGTCTATGACGTAGAATTTCGACTGCTTATCTGCTGCTATCATGAGGTTCGGATGTCCTGTCAGCAACGAGTCCGGAAACGGCATGACCCCGCCCGAACCGAGGTCTTCGTCGTTGGGGCAAAGCCCCACTCCGTTGCCGTTGCCCCCCATGAAGCTGAAGACGTTGGCTGGGGTAAAGTCATCAACCTCGGCCAACGACGATGTTCCCGAAACATATGGGGTCAGCTTGATCACGCTGTCGCCGTAATCAATACTTGGGGTCGTCACTGCAGAAGTTGCATCGAAGGTCCCGTTGGCCACGGAGAGATAGATGTACGTGCCGCCGGACTCCGACGCTGCCGCTGGTCCGGCGCCGCTCATCCAGATGCCACCGCCGGTGCCATAGGGAGTGGTGACGAACGCATCATCAAGATGGGGGCCCACGCTAGAGCTGTAGCTAAATGCCATAAGCCAGCCGTTCTCCTTTTCCGCGTCCGCGGGAGCAAACGCGACGTAGACTTCCCCGTTGAGAAGCAGTAGTCCTGCGCGCTGGTAGTGATCCGTCGGATCAAAAGAGACTCCTGTTCCGCTGCCTGTCGCTGTGCCGCATTTTGTGGTCGGGGCCTGGATCGTAGCCGTCGCGAGGATTTGTTGGGGGCTGTAGCTCATTTCCCCACCGGTCTTATAGTTGACGGCATGGATCCAGTATTGTACGGCGCCGTTTGAGGTAATGACTATGGATACGACGTAGAGGATGCCTGTCGAGGTGTCTATTACGGGCGTTCCCGTAACCCCCATGTAGGGTTTAATGGCGCCGCAGGGTGGCGGGTTATTCCCAGAGCAGGTAATGTAGGTCGTCCCTGTCGGGGCGAGGTTAAGGCTCCAGAGCGGGGTTGGAGTCGGCGTCGTGGTGTAGTCGGCGTTAAAGGCGTACAGCATATCCTGCTCGGTCGCGACGAACACCATGTTGCAGGGCTGAGTTAGTCCGCTGGGACAGTAGGAAGACGAAACCTGGTAGGCCGCAAGCGGCTGGGCATAGACCGCTACTCCTTGCACGTTGTACTGCATGATCTTCCCGAAATGGCCAGGCGGATTGAATGTTGCCGTATTGAGGATCGTCTCATTCTGCTGCCAGCCGGTGCGGCAGTTATCGTAGTGCCAGGTAGTGACACTGGGATCGCTTGAGTTGCTCGGGCACGGCGGATTACTTTGGGCTTGTACTGCCGAAGCAAGCAACAACACGCTTGCCACGCAAACTACGAAGGAGGGAACGAAGCGGGCGACGTTCATCGGGAGCCTCAAAACGAAGTGAAATTTACTGCGAGAATCCCCGGAGTAAACAGCGGTGACATAGTATCCCGGGAGCGGGTCAATGGGAAAGATTGTAAATTTTGATGACGTGGGCCGGAAAACTCGGGGCAGACGGGACGTTCACCGATTGTCGCCAGCTACACGCTAGCGCCGGTTCGATGTCATAATTTAAGAGCATATCCTTGATGATCGTAGGAACCCTCCATGCCTGGCACAAACGACACCGCGACCCCTCTATCCTCCGAAGAGCTGCGAAAAATGGATTCCTATTGGCGAGCCTGCAACTTCTTGTCGGCGGGAATGATCTATCTCCGCGCGAATCCTCTGCTTCGCGAACCGCTCAAACCGGAGCACATCAAGAATCGATTGCTGGGCCACTGGGGCTCGGATCCCGGGCAATCGCTGGTCTGGGTGCACCTGAATCGCCTCATCAAGAAATACGATTTGAATATGATCTACATTTCCGGTCCCGGTCATGGCGCGCCGGCCACGCTGGCCAACTGCTATCTCGAAGGCCACTACTCGGAGATCTATCCGGATAAGAGCCGCGACGAAGCTGGCCTGCTCAAATTCTTCCGGCAGTTTTCGTTCCCAGGAGGAATCGGTTCGCACTGTACGCCGGAAACTCCCGGCTCGATTCATGAAGGCGGTGAACTCGGCTATTCGATTTCGCACGGTTACGGCGCGGCGTTCGATAACCCTGATCTGATCGTCACCGTCGTGGTGGGAGACGGCGAGGCGGAGACCGGGCCGCTCGCGACCTCATGGCATTCGAACAAGTTTCTGAATCCCATCCGCGATGGGGCTGTCCTGCCGATCCTGCATCTCAACGGCTACAAGATCGCAAACCCCACCATCCTGGCGCGCATCCCGCATGAGGAATTGGAAGCGCTGCTCACCGGATACGGCCACAAACCATACTTCGTTGAAGGCAACGACCCGTTGGCGATGCATCAGAAAATGGCGTCAACGTTGGAGCACTGCATCCTCGAGATTCGTTCGATCCAGCAACATGCCCGCTCAACAGGTGACACGGCACGTCCGCGCTGGCCTATGGTTGTGCTTCGTTCACCCAAAGGTTGGACCGGGCCAAAGGAAGTAGATGGCCACAAGGTAGAAGACTTTTGGCGGGCGCACCAGGTCCCAGTGCTCGACCCAGTTACCAACAAGCGCAATCTGAAAGTCGTTGAAGACTGGATGCGCAGCTACAAACCGGAAGAACTATTTGACGCCAACGGAACCCTTATTCCCGAATTGCAGGAGCTTGCGCCATCGGGCACGCGCCGCATCTCCGCCAATCCGCACGCCAATGGCGGTCTGTTGCGCAAGGAACTCGAACTGCCGGACTTCCGCAACTATGCCGTCAAGATGAAGGCGCCAGGTTCGATCTATGCCCCGCCAACCGATGTGCTGGGACACTTTCTTGCGGAAGTGATGCGCCGCAACATGAGTTCCTTTCGCGTCTTCGGCCCGGATGAAACCGCCTCCAACCGGCTAACGGCTATCTATGCCGCGTCGAAAAAGACATGGCTCGCCGAGTACAAGCCGGAGGACGCTGACGGCGGCGAACTCGACGTCTCCGGTCGGGTTATGGAGATGCTCAGCGAGCACACGCTAGAGGGCTGGTTCGAAGGCTATGTTCTCACTGGCCGCCACGGTCTTTTCTCAACCTACGAAGCCTTCGTCCACATCATCGATTCCATGTTCAACCAGCATGCCAAGTGGCTGGAGAAGTCGAAGAAGGAACTCGACTGGCGCGCTCCGATCCCGTCCATCAACATCCTCATTACATCTTTGGTCTGGCGGCAGGACCATAACGGCTTCACTCATCAGGATCCCGGATTCCTCGACGTAGTGACCAACAAGAGCGCCGACGTGGTCCGCATCTATTTACCGCCCGACGCAAATTGTCTGCTCAGCGTGGCCGACCATTGCCTGCGCTCACGCGACTACGTCAATGTCATCGTCGCGGATAAGCAGGACCACCTGCAATACCTGACCATGGATGAGGCCGTAACTCACTGCACCAAAGGCATTGGGATCTGGGATTGGGCTTCCACCGACGACGGCGCCGAGCCCGACGTCGTCCTCGCATGTGCGGGTGACATCGCAACCATGGAGTCGCTGGCTGCGGTTGCGATTCTGAAAAAGCATTTTGCCGATTTGAAAATCCGTTTCGTCAATGTTGTCGATTTATTCCGCCTCATGCCGGGGACCGAACATTCGCACGGGCTATCCGACCGCGACTTCGATTCGCTTTTTACGCTGGACAAGCCGGTGATTTTCAACTTCCATTCCTATGCCGCTCTGATCCATAAGCTCAGCTACCGCCGCAATAATCATGACAACATTCATGTGCGCGGATACAAGGAAAAGGGCAACATCAACACGCCGCTGGAACTCGCCATTCTCAACCAGGTTGACCGCTTTGACCTGGCCATCGATGTCATCGATCGAGTTCCGCGACTGCGCTCAATCGGGGCGCACGTCAAGGAATGGCTGAAGGACCAAATTATCGACAGCATCAATTACGCTCATGCCGAAGGCATCGATAAAGAAGAGATTCGCAATTGGAAATGGCCGGGGTAGGCATGGCGGAGACGCTGACTGGAAGAGATGATCTGATTCTTGTTCTCAACAGCGGTTCCTCTTCGCTCAAGTTTGGCATGTATTACCGCGATGCGAGCGATAGCGACGAAGCGCCCTTGCTGACCGGAAGCGCGGAAGGGGTTGGACGAGGCAGCGGCGAGTTGCACATTCGTTCTGCGGACGGGAAGCCGTTGATCGCTCGCGAGAGTATTCTCGAGTCGCAGAGTGGTGCACTCGCCGCGCTCGCCAAAGCGATTCGGGAACACATTCACACTGCGCCCGTGGCTGTGGGTCATCGCGTGGTGCACGGAGGGCCCAATCTCCGCGACCACCAGCTGATTACTCCACACCTTCTGGACCAACTTCGCGCGGCTACACATTTCGCGCCGCTGCATATCCCGCAGGCGCTGGCGCTTATTGCTTCCGCGCAGTCGATCTTTCCTTCGGCCAAGCACTACGCCTGCTTTGACGATGCTTTTCATCGCACCATGCCGGAAGTGGCCTCGCATTTGCCGCTGCCGCAGTGCTACTTTGACGCTGGGATCCGACGTTATGGTTTCCACGGTCTCTCATACGAGTCGCTGGTACATCACTTCGGGGCGCAGCTTCCCAGGCGAGCCATATTCGCGCATCTCGGGAACGGTACCAGCCTGTGTGCCCTCCGGGACGGCGTATCGATCGACACCACCATGGGCTTCACCCCCACGGGTGGCATTCCGATGGGTACGCGCTCCGGCGACCTCGATCCCGGCGTATTCCTATATCTCTTGCGCAATGAAAAGCTAAGTGCCGATGAGCTTGAGTCCTTGCTCAACCATCAGAGTGGCCTCTTCGCGCTCTCTTCGGGCGAAAGCGATGTAAAGGCGCTCGAAGAGAGCGCTCGCGCCAACGATCCGCGCGCGGCGCTCGCGTTGAATGTATTTGCCGTTTCTGTCCGAAAGGCGATTGGGGCGTACATTGCACTCCTCGGTGGCATCGACCTTCTGGTCTTTACCGGAGGCATCGGGGAGCACAGCGAACAGATTCGTTCCGCAGCTGCGGACGGACTGGAATCTCTTGGTCTGACTGCTGAGAAGATCAAAATTGTACCCGCCCAGGAAGAAAAACAGATAGCGCGCCACTGCCGCGCCATGATGACGGGGTCGTCATAGCCAGGCAGGTGCCCAGGACCTGATTTTCTGATTGGCGCTCCTTTCCTTTCTTCTTACCTCCACCCCCCTCCCCCTCGGTCTCTTGGAATCATCGCTGTAGCGGAAAATTCCCGCCAAATCTTTGCCGAGAAACGGGTTAGCGGCAAAATATCAGAAACAAACGAGTTAGAACGTCGAGAAAGCATTTGTTGCCTCAGAGATATATCTACAATCGTCTTGCATAGCCGGAAGCGATGTCAAGGAAATACGAAGAAGTTTTGGGTTAGGAGTGCAGGAATGGGAAAGCTGCCCTTCGCCTTTTGGTGATCAACCTAAACGAGGGCGGCCTAGCCTGCGGGCAAGAACCTGAGAGTGTCCCCGTTGTTCCCGCGTTTCTCCAAGTGCAGGCTTTTGCATATTGACATTTCCTCTGTGCCGGACGACAATTTCCGCGCTGCAGTAGTGGGTGCCCCGTGACGTTCCCGGATCCGGTTGTCTGATTTCAAAATCGGAGTTATTCCATGCGACGAAAAGATTTCTGGATCGCCACCAGTTGCATTCTGGTTGTGGCGGCCCTGCTGCCGAGGCTGCTTCCTGCCCGCTCTTCGGGCGCAACTCCCGCCAGCACGGAAAAAGTGATTCACTCATTCACCGGCGGCAGCGATGGAGAGGGTCCATCTTCGGACTTGACTCTCGATTCGGAAGGTAACATCTACGGGACGACTGGGACTGGCGGTGAGTCCTACTGCAAGTTCCAGGGCGAAACCTGGCCAGGCTGCGGCACAGTTTTTGAACTGAAGCGTACTGCGGACGGCTGGCAGGAACAAATATTGTACAGGTTCAATAACAATAACAATGAAAACGGCGGAGCCCTGCCTGAAGCAGGCGTGATCTTCGACAGCTCGGGCAACCTTTATGGCACGACTGAAGGATTACCGAATGATTGCGGACAGGGCAATGTCTTCAAGCTAGTGCCAGATTCCCACGGTGGCTGGGCTGAAACTGTCCTGTACAGCTTCACCTGTGGGAGCGGTGGCTACAACCCCCACGCAGATCTAGTCTTTGACGACAAAGGAGATTTGTTTAGCACAGCAGGCAGCATAGCGTTCGAATTGGTGCCCCAACCCGACGGCCCTGGAAGGAAGTAACGCTCCACGAGTTCAACGGCCCACCCGACGGTACGAATCCTTCTGCGCTGGCTCTGGATTCGTTCGGCAATGTCTATGGCACAACCCAGTATGGCGGCACGGGAAACTGCGACTACGGCTGCGGCACTGTTTACGAACTCTCGCCGGGTTTGGATGGAAGCTGGACGGAGACCGTGATCTATAACTTTGCCCGCGGAGGCGGGTTTGCGGTGAACCCGTCGAGCGGATTGATTTTAGACCATCCAGGCCATCTGTTTATCACGACCGTAGCGGGCGGCGACGGCCTGGGGACGGTAGTTGAGCTTACAAAGTCACAAAGAGGCTGGGAGCAACGCGTGCTGTATCGCTTCTACGGGAGCCCGGACGGGCATATGCCGGGCAAAGTGGAGATCAATGCCGGTGTCGGCTTCGGGGTAACCCTCTACGGTGGAACGGACGGGGTGGGAACGGTATTCGGGTTGGAGCACTCCGCATTGAACGGCTGGAAGGAGAGAGTCCTTCACAGTTTTGCAGGTGGCAGCGATGGAAGTGGTCCCGCGGCAGGGCTAGTTTCCGACTCGCACGGGCATCTTTATGGCACAACCCTGAACGGCGGGAGCGGAACAGGATGTGGCAACGGTGAAAACGGATGCGGCACGGTGTACGAGATTACGCCTTGACGGTCGTCGAATAGAGGAGAAGAGCATGATCGTACGAGGATCAAAACGCAGAGCCTTAAGCAACGTGCGAAAAACGATTCGGCTTGCCCCGGGATTGGAAAGGTCATTGTCGGCGTACGCGAGCGCAGCGGTTGCGGCAGGAGTAAGCCTGCTGGCGATGACAAAGTCCGTCGAAGCCGAGGTAGTGTACACCCCGGCAAATATCAGTATCCCTGTCAACGGAAGCGCGGTTCTGGTCGACCTGAACCACGACGGCATTGCCGATTTCGCCTTTTGGAATCTACGGTTCGCCAGCGACTCAACCTTCCGTTCTAGTGGCAGGAGTGCTCTAAATCTCTACGCAGGCTGCGCTCCCGTTGGTAGCACTTGCCGATATCCGGGGAATGAAATTTGGGGCAGGGGAGTCGGCAGCCGATACGGCAGGTTTGCCTCCGCCCTGCCTGCAGGTGTCCATGTGGGTCCTGACAAGTCATACTTCCAGCAAGGACCAAAATCAAAGAACGGCTTGGTGTCTAGCCCTGTCGCGAAGCTGGCCAACCTAGGAATCTTCTATAGCTACCAGGGTTATCTCGCCGGCAGCTACACCTACGGCCAATGGATATATACCCAGCATCGTTATTTGGGTTTGCAGTTCGTAATTGGTGGCGACGTCCACTACGGCTGGGCGCGAGTTGCTGTGACCGTAGATCGAACCCAGCGGAACAATAAGATTGTTGCCACACTCACCGGCTATGCTTACGAGACCATACCTGGCAAGCCAATCATCACAGGCCAGACCAAGGGGCCGGACGCCGTCACTCTTGAACCAGCCAGCCTCGGTCATCTGGCACAAGGCGCAGCCGGAATTTCGGCTTGGCGGGAAAGCAAATAGATTCTAAGTCGCTGCTACGACCGAGAGGAAGCGCATCATGGTAAAACTCAACTGCTGGAAAGCACTGTTCATGACGTTGACGACTTGCGCTTCGATTGCGGTTGCCGCGCGTGGGCAGACGCTGACGACTTTAGTCGTGTTCGAAGGACCAAATGGTTTATACCCTTATGGCTCCTTTACGCAAGGACGCGACGGAAACCTCTACGGAACAACCTCCAACGGCGGTCCAGACAACTCCGGGAATCCGAGCGATGGTGTGATCTTCGACGTCACGCCGGCGGGTGCGTTCCGAGCGGTTTATAGCTTTTGCGGGGCGAAGCACTGCCGTGGCGGTGCTCTTCCCTACGCGGGCCTAGTTCTGGGAACCGACGGGAGCTTCTACGGGACGACCGCCTACGGCGGACCGAAGTACGGCGCCGGCGCAATATTTAAAGTCACTTCCTTTGGCGAACTCACGTTCCTGCACCTCTTCGATCGCAGCGATGGTGTCTTTCCCACTGCTGCTTTGATTCAAGCGTCCGATGGGAACTTGTACGGGACGACGGTAGGAGGGGGAAGCGACTATCACGGCGGCACGATCTTCCGAGTCAGCACCCGTGGGGTATTCGAAACTCTTCACGATTTCACGGGCATTGACGGAGAGGACCCGTTAGGGCTCGTACAGGGTGCCGATGGCAACCTCTATGGCACGACGGGTTCAGGGGGGATAGGTTGCTTTGGAGGAGATGGCTGTGGCACGGTCTTCAAAATTACTCTGGCTGGCGAGCTGACCACGCTGCTTCAATTTGGCGTTTCTGACCCGTTTCCCTCTGGGCTAATTCTAGGTTCTGACGGAAACCTGTACGGCACAACATATGGCGGTGATGGAACCGTCTTCAAGATAACTCCGCAGGGTATCCTGACTACGCTGTGTAACCTCAGCAGCGCCGACGGCTCAGGCCCTGAAGGGAACTTGGTTGAAGGCAGCGATGGGAACTTGTACGGGGTTACTCAATATGGCGGCACCGCCCAGTTGGGCAATATCTTTATGGTTACACCTACCGGCACGGCAACGGAGTTGTACAGCTTCAGTGGCCCGGACGGCGCGGATCCTCTAAGCGGACTGTTTCAAGCAACGAACGGCACTTTCTACGGAATGACGAATGGAGGCGGGGATGACGCATGCTATCCGTACAACCGCGGGTGCGGTGTAGCGTTCAGTCTTTCCACCGGCCTTCGCCCGTTCGTCGCATTTGTGCATAGCTACGGCAGAGTCGGCCATACCGTGGGTATCTTGGGGCAAGGTTTCGTCGGCACAACCAGCGTCGAATTCAACGGCACGGCGGCAAGTTTTACAGTTGTGTCCGATTCATACCTAACAGCGACGGTGCCTGCCGGCGCTACAACTGGCTATCTGACCGCGGCCACGCCCTCCGGTACTTTGACGAGCAACGTGCCGTTCCAGGTGATCCGCTGAAACCGATTGTCACGAACGCTGAGGAGACTGAGATGATAGTGCGAGAATTAAAACCCGGGAGCCCAAGTCGCCGTCGACAGTCGGTGACGCTCGGCTCAGGTTTGGAAAATTCATTGTCGGCATATGTTAGCACTGCGATCGCTGCCGGTGTGGGTCTGCTGGCCATGACCGCGCCGTCTGAAGCCGAAGTGGTTTACACGCCGGCGCACACGAACATCCCCGTGAACAACAATGGATTCGTTCCCTTAGACCTGAACCACGACGGCGTCGTCGATTTCGCTTTCTGGAACTTGCGCAGCACCTACAAGTCTTCCGGCGGCGACCGTTCAACCCACACCGTTCGGCTCAACTTGTACGCCGGATGTGCTCCTAGCGGTGTCAGTTGTCGATATCGAGGGAATGAAATTTGGGGCACGGCCGTAGGTGGCGCACGAAGGCTTGCCTTCCCTCTGCCAACGGGCTTTAGTGTGGGTGCTAACAAACGTCACTTTCAGCAGTTCCCGGAAGGACAGGGGTATGTCCTTAACCCGGTGGCACTCATGGGTAAGGTTAATCTGTACTATGAATACGACGGCAGCTTCACCGGCAGCTCCAATTCCGGCTCATGGCGAAGCGCCAAAGATCGCTATGTGGGCTTGCAGTTCGCGATCGGCGGGCAGGTCCACTACGGGTGGGCACGACTTACTGTAGATATAAGTGGAAGGAATGGAATTGTGGCTACGCTAACGGGCTACGCTTATGAGACCATACCCGGCAAGCCGATCATGACCAATGGGCCGACCCTTAAACCGGCCACTCTGGGTCATCTGGCACAAGGCGCAGCCGGAATTTCGGCTTGGCGGAAACGGAAATAAATTCTCTCAGTCGCTACTACGACCGGCCTGGCGAAGTCATTTGTAGCTCCTGTCGACAAGGGTTAAGCTAATATTCTTCCGGATAAGGAGAAGCTCATGGCACGTCGACAATTCCTGTCACGATTGGCGCAATTGGCGGCTCTACCTTTCGTTATGGCTAGTGGTTCTCTCCAGGGGCAGGCCACGCACAAGTCGCTCAAGATCTTGATGAAGAGCGCATGGGGTTCCGACGATCCAACCAAGGCGGCGTTTCCCTTCTCGCATGGGCTCGCACTCGCGGAAGCCGGACACGAAGTGCAGATTTACTTGCTGGGGGAAGCGGTTGTACTGATGCGAAAGACACTCGCCAACTCGGTCTCGCCGGTGGGATGGCCGCCCGTAGGCGAAACGCTGGATAAGCTCGTCTCCAGGCATGTTCAAATCTACGCCTGTGGCGCGTGCTCCCGCGCCAGGGGTGTGACCGAAGCGGATCTTAACAACTATGGAGCGAAGTTTGGCAACCCGCCAATATTCGTGTCGCTGATTGAATGGGCCGACCACGTGATCACCGAGTAGTACTATTTCTTGGCCGGTCAGCGCTTGCCCTTGACCACATCCTTTTCCACCACACCGTCCTTGATATGAATCACACGGTGGGCGTATTCGGCGATGTCGTGTTCGTGGGTTACCAGCACAATTGTGTTCCCCTGCGCTTGTAGACGATCGAGCAATGCCATGATGTCGTTTCCGGTTTGTGAATCAAGGTTTCCGGTAGGTTCGTCGGCAAGGATGATCGAAGGCCGGTTTACCAGCGCACGGGCGATCGCTACTCTTTGGCGCTGTCCGCCGGAGAGTTCGTTGGGTTTGTGCATCATGCGTTCCGCCATGCCTACCGAGGTCAATGCGGCTTTCGCACGCTCTGAGCGTTCCTCGGCCGGAACGCCGGCGTAGATCAGCGGCAGTTCGACGTTGTGCAACGCCGTGGCCCGGGCCAGCAGGTTGAAGGTCTGGAAAACGAATCCAATTTCTTTGTTGCGGATGCGCGCCAGTTCGTCGTCATCGAGTTCGCTCACCAGTTGGCTATTCAGCCAGTACTGGCCTTTGCTGGGCGTGTCGAGACAGCCGATCAGGTTCATCAGTGTCGATTTCCCCGACCCCGACGGCCCCATGATGGCAACGTATTCGTTGCGCTGGATGGTCAGATTGACCCCGCGCAGGGCGTGCACCTGCTCCGATCCCATGTCATAGGTCTTCCATAGATCGACGGTATTGATCATGTAGGTCTCGGGGGGCGCTGACACTACGGGTTGGGAAAAATTCAGTACTTCAGCGGTTGCCATTCTTTTCTCCTGGTCCTCTGGGGACACTAACGGCTCTCCGATCTGGTGTCATACGCGGCCTGGCTCTCCATTGGACGAACCACAGCCGCGAAAGTTATGTTTCTTCCTCTTCCTTCTTAGGCGCCGAGTTATCGACTTTCACGCTGCTGCCCGGGCGGAGCGTCCGCAAGACCTTGTAGCTACCGGTAATGATCTCGTCGCCATCGTTAAGCCCTTTTAATACTTCAATATCCGTGGTTCCTGCGATGCCCGATTCGACCGCCACGAACTCCGCCTTATGGTTTCGAAGGACGAAGACGCCCTGAATCTCTTCTTTTTTGTCTTTGTCATTAGACACAGTTTTGGGCGGCGCGGCGGCCTCGACTGAACCTTTTTCACTTTTCGTAACCAGGTCTTCCCGCCGCCGTACGGTCAAGGCCTGGATGGGGATGGTCATCGCGTTGGTCCGGGTTGCCGTGGTGATTTTGGCGGTTGCGGAAAGTCCCGGCCGCAAGTCTTCCGGCGGATCCTGGAGCGTTACCACCACTTTGAAGTCTTTCGCTTCCTGGCTGCTGCCGGCTTGCTGGGAAGTGGAAACGCCAGTGGAACGTACGATGGCATTGTCGCCAATCTGCGTTACCACGGCTTTAAAAATCTTCTTGGGAATGGCGTCAATCGTCACCTGGGCAGGTTGTCCCAGTTGCACGTTCACGATGTCAGTTTCATCCACCTGGACCTCGGCGGTTATGATCGACATATCGGCGAGCGTCATCAATGTGCTGCCGGGAGCGTTCTGAATTCCCATGACCACGGTCTCGCCTTCGCGCACCGGCAAATTGGTGATCACTCCGTCGTACGGAGCCTCGTAGGTGGTCTTCTTTAAGACGTCGCTTGCATGGGTGAGATTGGCGACAGCTTGCGTGACCCGTCGATCAGCCGAGTCCTTCTGCGCCTTAGCTTGCGCCAGCCGGGCTTCGGCTTGTGCCAGCCCTGACACAGCAGTCTGGTGAGCCGCCTTTTGACTGTCGAAATCAGACTTCGAAATTAGGGCGTCTTTGTATAAACCCTGAGCGCGGGTCCAATCGAGCTCGGAACGTTCCGCATCCGAATGGGCGCGGTTGAGGTCGGCTTGTGCAGTATTGCTCGCCGCATCGGCGGCCAGAGCATCGGTGCGGGCGGCTTCGAGCGAAGCCTGCATGGCATCCATGTCGGCTCCGGCCTGAACGTTTTCCAGTTGCGCCAGCATCTGTCCCCGCTTTACCCGCTCGCCTTCCTTTACATATAGCTTGATGATCTTGCCAAAGGCGTTGGCGCCGATGTTCACGTAAGTCTTCGGCTTGACCTCTCCCGAAGCGCTCACTACGGCCGCCAAATCTTGCCGCTGCACTTTACCGGTCTGCACCGTGACCACGTTCTTATGGCTCTGGTAAACGGTAAAGCCGACGATGGCGGACAACAGTATGATGGCGGCCACGCCGATCGCAATTTTCTTCCAAGTGCTCATTGCTTCCCCACATGCGTCCCTGAGCCGCGCCCCGTCGTCGACTCGTAAACCTGGCTGGTCCCGCCTCCGCTGGGGACAGCGGGGTGCACACTCTCAGATACGGCTACCCTCGCGCAAAAGTTCCCATGGTTGGAACGACTGGAACTGCCAGAAATTGCGGAATTACCCGCCAAGCCTTGAATTATAACGTGTTCGGCAATAGGCAGAATGGTGCCGGGATTCGATGCGTTATCAGTTCTGGCTAGAGTTTCTTCAGAAAGAGCGGGGCGGGAAGGTAGCAATCGACAGCAGCCCTGGGCTGTTCGGATCCGCCACCGGCGACCCTGGAGCTTCGGACATGGAACATTTTCCATTCGATACATTGACTCTGATCTCCGCGATTGAAGAAGGCGAGCTAAACTCCGCGACATAGACTCCCTGGCCATTTCCCGTGGGGCTAGCCAATGCCAGGCCCCCAAGATACGACCATGCCGATGAATATCCCTTCAGCAGGTTCGACACGCAGCCCTTGGTCAGGGTTCCGTTCTGGGCGTTAAAGAAAGCCGCCGTGATGCGGTCTCCCTGGGTGTTAGTGATGTAGAGAAGCGTCTCGTCCGGGCTCAGCATGATGTTGCTGGAATTTATGCTGGCGAGCGATTGGTAAACCACGGTCTGGGTCAGCTTGCCGGAGGAAATGTCCGACACTTCTACGATCGTCGAAGTCGAAGTATCTCCGAAGAGTGCGAAGCGTCCGTCCTGGGTGAAGTCCACTGCGCTGGGATAGCTATTCCCGCCGCGGGAGCCGGTCGAATTCTGCTGGTCACCATTCGAGATCGGCATCACGGATGCCAGACTGAATGATTCAATCGAACCATCACCATAGGTGGCCACGAGCGTGTCGCCGTGCACCGCCATTCCGTCGATGATACCGCCTTGCAGTCCGCCAACCTTGACGTCGCCCACGAAGCTCAGTCCGCAACTCGGCTCAATCTGAAATGTGCCGATGGTGCTGGAATCGCTAAAGCTTGCATACAGGTATTGCGCGTTCAGCGCGATACCTACTCCATTCGACAGCCCAGTATCGCCCGACGATCCATTTGCATGCCCGAGCAAGGTCAATGTATTCACATCCACGCCATCGATTTCGCCGGTCGCTCCATCGGACGCGAACACGCATTGATTGCCGGTGGCGTTGAGCACCGCCACACGATTCGCCGGGAAATATCCGCCTTGCGCTCCCGTGATTCCGATCATTACCTGCTGCTTAAGAGTCAGCTGACCGTTGGCTTCGATGGTGTAAAACGTAAGGCTATTAGGGAAAAAATTGGCGCTAGCGTCGTCATTGGTTATCAGATAGTGAGGAGGATTGGCTGCCATCGCTGCTGCACAGAGTAAACAAAGACGGATCAGCATCGCGCCACAGAACATCCGTCTTAAAAATGAGACTGGCACTTCTTCCCCGAGAGTTTGGCGGTCAGATCCGCAGATCTTTCAATCCGGCACGAAGGCACCGCGCCCGTCCGGATTTTCCGGACGGGCGTGGTGGATAGTTAGTTGACAGTAACGCTTACGGCAACCGACGGAATGCCGTTCGCCACTACCACTAGCGAACTTGCTCCCGTTTCCATTCCCGTAGGCACGTCGAAGTTCGTGGACACCGGAGTGCTTCCAGTGGCCACACCCATGCTGCTGTGATCGTGAGTGGTGGCGTAGAAAACATGCCCAGTGGCGTTGTTCGTGATGCGTACCAGTGGGTAGTTGGTTGCGGTTTGATACTCGTCTCCGAACGCACTGGCCTGCGACAAACCATTGAACTGGGTTCCGGAGATCTGGTAAGTGCTTCCCCGGGTCACGCTGGATGGAGAATTGGTGATAGTCGGAGCCCATGCCGGATTGTAGGTTCCGGAAGCATTGTAGACCGCTGTACCACCAATAAGGATTTGGCCGGTCGGCAGCACCATCAGGCTGTTGCCGCCAGCGGACAATCCGGCGGTAAAGTTAGTTCCGTCCCAGGTGTACAAGGTCCCGGAATCGCCCTCTACCAGCACATTTCCATTGGTTAGTAATGCAGCGAATGAATCGCCGGCGTTATCACCGTTCGGAAAATCCGGACCTACGGTCCAAGTACCGGGATCCATCAACTGAGAACCGGGTGTATAGATCGCGGTGTGTCCCGGGCCGCCGGTGATGGTGTAGGAGCCGGTTGCAAAAACCGTGCCATCGGGACGCAGAATCGCCGGACCGATTTCTCCAGGCGGGTAATAGCAGTATTTGCCGTTCGGCCCGAACTGCAAGCAGCCAAACGGGGATGGCGAGTGCAAGTCGACGATGGTACTGCCCGCAGTCTCCCATTTTCTGAGGGTGGGGAAGAATCTCTCAGAATTGGGAGCGTTCTTCACATCGGCCGTAAGGACCGTGCCATCCGGCATGAGTGTCCATCCCTCTTCGGCGTTGAAATCACTCTTGCCGGGCGCAACGCCCTGTATCCACTTCATGGTCTTGGGATTGAGCGCGGCGACATTCTTGACCAGCTTGTTTCCGATGAAAAACGTGCCGTTGGGCAAGACCAACGAAGGTGAATCCCCGATGTAGGACCAATTCGGTGGCGGCGTGAGCGGAGTCCAAACGTTGGTTTTCGGATTGTAGACTGCGCCCAGGTTGGTTAGCGTAAAGTTGCCAAAATTATATTCCCCGCCTTCGATGAGGAGCCGGCCATCGGCGAGTACGGCAGAGGCTTCGGCATCCGGCGAGTAATTGGACGCGAGGCTGGCAAGTTGCGTCCAGGTTCCGTTCACATAACTTCCTGTCTTGTCGGGAGTGAGCCTCCACCAATCGGAATCGTTGTAGCCTTGAGCCATTACCGTTCCGTCGGTCAACTGATAAGTTAGCTGGGCGCCGTCCGGGGCCTGGTGAGTGAGCGTCTGAAGCGACTGCGCCTGCGAAACGCAGGTGAGTGCGAGCACAAATAAGGGAATCGCAAGAAGAGAGAGTTTTCGCAAAATAGGTCACCTTTCCTGAGAGCTACGGAAGAACAAGTTCTGCCCGGGGGAGAACCGGCAGGGCCGCAATCTTAGCAAAAAACCGTGCTCCAGGCAAAGCATTCTCGCTACCCTTCTACTGGTCTAGATAGTTGATATGCAGGCCGTTACGGCCTGCCGAATTTTCCGGTTGAGCTTGGCCGGACGCCATCACCATCGCTCAGCGAAATCCAAAAGCGGCCATATCAGCTCCCGACAATCGGCAGGTTCAGTCTGGGCACCTCTGCGGGAATTGCTTGCATCCTACAATTTGTTTAGAACCTGATGGTTAACCTTGCTTTCCGGTTGACAAGGACCTAAAATGAGTTGCACTAGAGTGTCCACGGCGAGGAGTGTCCCGTCTATGTTCCGGGTAGGGTTACGTTGGCACCTTTTCTGCATATTCCTGTCGCTGCTTGTTTTGAGCGGTGTGCCCGCCCCTGCCCAAACCCCAAATCCGGGAAGTCCGGATCAGGCTCCGGCTGGGACTCCTTCCGCACAGCCCGCTCCATCAGTTGATCCCTTAAAGCGGCCCATCAGCGATAAGCAAAAGAAGGAGAACGCCAAGTCGCTCAAGGTGGAACTGGGCAAGACCTACAAAAAGTGGTTGGACGAGGATGTGGCCTGGATCATCACCGACGAAGAGCGCCGGGCCTTCAAGCAGCTCTCTAACGACGAGGAGCGTGACCAGTTCATCGAGGCTTTCTGGCAACGTCGTGATCCCACGCCAGACACCGAAGAAAACGAATTCAAGGAAGAACACTACCGCCGCATCGAGTACGCCAATGAACACTTCGCGGCTGGGATTGCGGGATGGCGGACGGATCGCGGCCGCATCTACATTATGTATGGAGCGCCCGACGAGATTGACGCTCATCCCTCCGGCGGAGCCTACGACCGTCCCATCGAAGAGGGTGGCGGCTCAACTTCCACCTATCCCTTTGAAGACTGGCGGTACCGCTATTTGGAAGGAATAGGCCAGGAAGTCATCATCGAGTTTGTCGACAAGTGCATGTGTGGCGAATATCACATAACTCTTGACCGCGGTGAGAAGGACGCGTTGCTCTACACTCCGAACGCCGGTCTCACGCTTTACGAGGGCATGGGTTTGACCTCCAAGACCAGCCGTCTGGATCAGGGAGGTCTGGAAACGCTTGGGGTCGGACCTTCGACTGCCTCTCAGAACGCGAAGGAGTTTGACCGTCTGACGCAATACGCCAAACTTCAGGCTCCTCCGCCGGTCAAGTTCAAGGACCTGGAAGAAGTGGTCAGCCACAAGATCAGCGTCAACCTTATGCCCTTCGATGTGCTGGCAGACTTTGTGAGGGTCACCAGCGATACGGTATTGGTTCCAGTGACCATCCAGATTAAAAACCGCGATATCACTTTCGTCAACAAGGACGGAGTGCAGCGTGGGACAGTGAATATTTTTGGCCGTGTTTCTACGCTGACCGGACGGGTCGCGCAGACTTTTGAGGACACCGTGCAGGCGGACATTCCTGCGGAACTACTGGCCAAGGCAGCAGAGAATTCGCAAGTCTATTGGAAGGCGCTTCCATTACGCCCCGGACGTTACCGCTTCGACATCGTGGTAAAAGACGTCAATGGGGATCGTGTGGGTAGCTGGAGCAAAGGCATTCAGGTGCCGGATTTCGCGGATGATCGTCTGGTAACTTCGTCGCTCATCGTGGCTGATCTAATGGAGCCAGTGGCGGCGAAGAATGTGGGGACGGGAAGTTTCGTGATTGGCGCCACCAAAGTTCGTCCCCGAGTACCGCCTTCCGACGGCAAACCGATGACTTTCAAACGCGGACAAAAGTTGAATTTCTGGATGCAGGTATATAACCTGACCGTGGATGAGAAGACGCACAAGCCTTCGGCGACGGTGGAGTACAACGTGACCAACGCCGCGACCAACGCAAGTGTGGTTCATACCGTCGAATCCACGGAGCAGATGGGCAATGTTGGCGAGCAAGTGACCCTACAGAAGAGCTTGTCGGCTGCCAACCTTAACCCAGGCGTTTATAGAATCCAGATTAAGGTGAACGACAACATTTCCAAGCAGACGGTCGACCCCACGGCCACGTTTGCCGTAGAGTGACCGCGGAGCGCTTGGACGACCCGCGAGGTGGTAGGTGATGTTTCGTAGGCTCGGGTTACTGTTGATCGCGTGTGGCTTGGCGCTTCCGCTGTGGTCCGCGGACCGTCCAGGTTCCATTTCCGGCTATGTGCGCAGCGCCAGTGGTGTGCCCCAGATGGGTGCCGTCGTCGAAGTGCTGGGCGTGGCCTCCCAGGCGGTCGATGTGTTCTCAGATGAAAACGGATACTTCTCCGCGGCTGGTCTTGTACCCGGGGTCTACAACATCAAAGTATCGGCAGCCTCTTTTCTTCCCACGCTTAAAGAAGGTGTAGGTCTCCGGCCTGGAGCTCGAGTTCTGGTGAACGTGACGCTCAACACCCTGTTTGAAGCCATCAAGATGGCACCCGTAAGAGGTCCGGCAGAAGCGGACGATTGGAAATGGGTGCTGCGTTCGGTGTCTAACCGGCCTATCCTGCGCCTGATTGACGACCAGTCCGCCAAGTTGGGAGGGGGAGAACAAAAGAGTGACCACGACATGAGAGGCAGCTTGTCATTGGTTGCAGGTTCTTTGGCGGAAGGTTTCGGCAGCGCTACTGATTCCGGCACCGGCTTTTCGCTGGAGCGTTCGATTTTCTCTTCCGATACGATTGGATTGCAGGGCAATATTGGATACAGCGGCGATTCTCCTGCCTCGGTTCTGCGCGCCTCGTTCAGCCACAAGATGGACAACGGCACCGAGCCCTCGTTTGCCTTGACCATGCGGAACCTGCCCGCACCCGACCTCGGTTTGCACAGCAGTTCGTTTCAGGCATTTTCACTGACTACTGCTGACAGTTTTGCCTTGGGCGACGTGGTCGAACTCCACTTTGGCAGCGAACTACAGACCATACAGTTTTTGGGTCATGTGACCGCGTTTCGGCCCTTCGGGTCGGTGGATGTCCATCTTTCGCCGGACACGGTGGTGGAATACCGCTACGCCACTTCCGAACCGAATGATCGTTTGGACAAAGGCTTCGACACCGCGCCCGCAGACCTGAGCGAGTCGGGCCCGCGCGTGAGCATGGTCGGCTACGCTTCTGCGCTGGAGCATCCGCACCACCATGAGATTTCGCTTTCCCATCGTATGGGGCGGACCAACCTCCAGGCGGCAGTTTTCTATGATCGCGTAGTGGATCCGGCTTTGACCGGCGTGGGCGAGTTCGCCACCGACGATGGCTCGATACTGCCTGATGTCTATTCCGGAACTTTCACTTATCAGGGTAGTGATCTCAAGACCGAAGGCGTGCGCTTCGTGGTGCAGCGCAAATTGACGGATGACATCACTGCAACCGTGGACTTTGAATACGGCGGCGTCCTGGACCTTGAGAAGCCGGGAGTTCGTCTCGACGATGCCCAGCAATGGATCGGGACTCGCGACCGCCAAAGTGTTGCCGGGAAGATCAGTGGTGTAATTCCCAAGACCAAGACCCGCTGGATCGCGTCCTACCGTTGGATCGACCAACAGGCGCTCACGCCGGTGGATATGTTCAATGCCTCGGCCGGACGCGCCGATCCTTATCTGAATCTCTTCTTCCGCCAGCCTATACCCGGAACCAGTTCACTTCCCGGCCATTTAGAAGCCGTGATCGATCTGCGCAATCTTCTCGCAGAAGGTTACGTACCTGTGGTCGGACCCGACGGACACACCGTGTATCTGGTGCAGTCGGCACGGGCGGTACGCGGCGGACTAAATTTCACCTTCTAGAGATTTCAGCTTGGTGTCCGGTTCTGTTGACTTTTCGCATTCCCTTCCGTTCCACCCCGCCTACACTTCGGGGTCGTGTGACCTTCGTCACTGAGAGGGCGAAGTACGCTACCTTGAATTCTGCGATGTCCTGAGAAACTGAAGCCTGCTGATTCAAGTTGTGACTGTGGTTCTGTCTTTTGCCCACTTCGGCCGGGCCAGAGTCTGAGAAAGGAATCCTCATTCGTGAGTGTTGGGACTAGTCCCGCAGTCGCGGCAGTGTCATCATCGACCGCATTTGAGATGGCGCCAACGCGCGTGTCTCGCGGCATGGGGTGGTACTTCGTTCTTTTTGTGGGCTCCGGTTTCTGCAGTATTCTCTACGAACTGGTTTGGCTGCGGCTCGCCATGGCACAGTTTGGTGTCACCACTGCGCTGGTTTCAATGGTTTTGTCGATGTTCATGGCCGGCCTGGGGCTTGGTTCCTGGGTTTCCGGCCGCCTCATCCGCGGGCTTGGCGGTCACTCGCGGCTTGCTCCCTTGCGCCTCTACGCCCTGCTTGAACTGTCCATTGCCGGCTCTGCTGTAGCGGTTCCGCTCGAGTTACGCTGGGGCCGGAGCCTGCTGGAACAGCTGGGAAACCGGCTGCCGCTGTCGTCCTCCGGCTATTATCTTGCCGCGGGGATCGGATTGGCATTCACGCTCATACCTTGGTGCGCATGTATGGGCGCCACCATACCGGTTGCGATGTCCGCAATCCGTAATGATCATGGCCTGAAATCGCAGCGCTCGTTTAGTTTTCTCTATCTGGCGAACGTGCTCGGCGCCATCGCTGGAGCAACGCTACCTTTATTGCTGATCGAGATTTGGGGATTCAAAGCAACATTGCAATCTGGAATGCTGGTAAATCTGACGCTATTCGTCTGTGCTCTTGCACTGAGTATCCAGCCGGCGGGAGTGCTTGGCGGCAATGTTCTCAACATTCCAAGGACCAGCCTTGCCGGTCAGACGCGCAACCCGCGGGTTGAGTGTCTTGCGTTGCTGTTTGCCACCGGCATGAGCAGTATGGGAATGGAAGTGGTATGGACGCGGCAATTCACGCCGTACCTCGGAACCTTTGTCTATTCCTTTGCTCTCATTCTTGCTCTCTATCTAGGTGCCACTTTTCTAGGGTCGAGCATTTATCGCGCTTGGAGCCGGCGACATAGCCGGGAAGACGGCCTAGTGTGGTTCGCGCTCTGGCTGGTTGCGCTGTTTCCCTTATTTACCGCGGACCCCGAAACTGGCCTCTCCAACTTTGTTCGCGTGCTCGCTATCGTGCCTTTCAGCGGTCTGATGGGTTTTGTGACTCCCATGCTGGTTGACCGATGGTCGGAGGGCGATCCGGACCAGGCTGGCAGCGGTTATGCGGTCAACATCGCCGGGTGCATTGTGGGCCCTCTAGTGGCGGGTTTCGTGCTGCTACCGCTGATGGGAGAGCACCGAGGTTTGCAAGTGCTGGCGGCTCCCTGGCTGGTGGTGGGACTTATTTCGATGTCACGCGCCGGATCATCGCGAGTCCGTGAGTCTCTGAAGTGGCGAATCGCATGCTACCTCCTCTGTCTCGCGGCCGTCGTCGTGATCTTCGACACTCACAGCTTCGAACAGCAATATCCGCGGGGACATGTGTTGCGAGACAGTACCGCAACCGTATTGGCCGATGGAGAAGGAATGGACAAACGACTCTTTGTGAATGGTGTCAGCATCACTTTCCTGACGCCGGCCACAAAGATGATGTCGGCGCTCCCGTTGGCGTTGCTCGATCATTCTCCCCAGAACGCTTTGGTGGTGTGCTTCGGTATGGGGACCACCCATCGCTCCATGCTTTCATGGGGCATCGATTCCACAGCGGTTGAGCTGGATCCCAGCGTGCCTTCGCTCTTCTGGTTTTTCCATGACGATGGTAATGAGTTGTTGCGCTCCCCGCGATCGCACGTTGTGATTGATGATGGCCGTCGTTTTCTGGAGCGAACCGCCGTGCAGTATGACGTGATTGCCATCGACCCTCCACCGCCGACCCAGGCGGCAGCTTCCAGCCTGCTGTATTCGCGGGAATTCTACTCGGTTGTTAAGCAGCGGCTGCGGCCCCATGGAATTTTCCAACAATGGGTTGCCAACGATGGCGACATTGCCGCTCAGGCTGCGATGGCACGATCTCTGAAAGAGTCTTTTCTCTACGTTCGCGCCTTCGGTTCGGTTCCGAAATACGGCTACCACCTCATTGCCAGCGACCACCCGATTCCCAATCGCAGTGCCGCCGAGTTGGCCCGGCGTCTGCCCGCGGCTGCGGCTGCCGATCTGGTGGAGTGGGGTCCTTACGCGAACGCTGAACAACAATTTGCCGAAGTTCTGAAGCAGGAAGTTTTGCTGGACGAGATCATCGCAAAAGCTCCGGGTGTCCCCGCTCTGCGTGACGATCTACCGGTCAATGAGTATTACCTGTTGCGCCAGTTGCACCTGTCGGCGTATTAGCGCAGTTACCCCTCTCGAAGCAGTCCCAACTCGCGCAACAACCCTTTCGTCGTGTACCACTGGATTCCGGCGTCTTCAAAATCGTTGTCGTTGGACCAGAGAGGAATCCTCCTCTGAAGCGCCAGTGCCAAAATCTCAACATCGTCAGGGTCGCGCCGCGCGATTCGTTTCTTGGCCTCGGCCAGGCTGCTTCCATAGGATGCCGGTTCCACGATGGTTACGGGGAGAGTTGCCACCGCCAGTAGCAGAATATCCGCGGAAAGATTTCTCTTCTTGGCGAGCACGACTGCGTATTCCCGCACTTCAGCAAGGATGCTTTCCGTGGTGAGGATTTCATCGATTCGCGAGCTTTCCAGGATTAGACGGGCTCGCCCTCCGAGGATTGCCGACAGCAGGACGTTAGCGTCGGCTGCGACTCGCATGGCGTGCCTTTCGCCAACGTTCAAAGTCCGCTATCACATCCGATTCCGAAACCCCTTTGCGCTTCATCTGCCGGGCGATCTCGGTGGTGAGCATGGCAAACAGGTCGTGCTTCAGTTCGATGGGTAAGGCACCCTTTTGCCAAGGAAAAAACACGCCTGCCAGACGTCCGCGGCGTGTCACTAAAATCGGGTCCTTCGAACGCAGCAAGCCTGTGGCCTTATCGCGAAATTCTCGAACGGTAGTTATCTTCATGTGGTCACTTATGTGACCATTTTATTTGTTCTTGGCTCGCGTTTCAACACAAAAAGCCAAAGCCGCAGCGGGCTGCGGCTTTGGCTCCAACCGGAAAGCTTGATGCCACCTAGTTGTGCTTGTCTTTGTAGATGCTCTTGCTGACGTGGTTCTGCTGGCGGTTGATCTTGTTCTGTTCCGCCTTGGTCAGGTGGCCATTGTTTTTCGCCATATCCCTCTTTTCTTCGTTCTGGATATGGTTTTCTCGCTTTTCCAGGTTCTCGGTTTCCTTCGGACTAAGCGAGCCGTTCTTGACGCCGTTCGCAATTCTTTGCTGCTGATTCTCTTCGCGGCCGTTTACCTGATTCACACGCGGATGGCCAGGATCATCCACTCCCGGGCCGGCGCCTGAAGTTGTGCTGTTTGCGGTTTGAGCAGCCGCTGCTCCTACAAACAACGCTCCGGCTGCCAGAACTAACAGAGACTTGGTGAATTGGTTTCGCATGCTGACTTAAACCCCCGTCCTAGAGAATAGTTGCATCGTTTCGAATGAGATAGTTACGAAAGGTATGAGCCATAATTTTCAATTATTTAGGGAAAGCTTTTCTTCCGACGTGCCGTGGGGATCTCGTTTTTACAATTCGCTAACTTGCGTTTACTCCGCTCGTCTATGGCAATAACGAGGAAGCAACCTAGGCTATTGAACAGGCGTGGGTTGCGCTCATTTGTATTGTCTGAGGAGTGGATCGATGTCGCTGACTGCGGTGCTGGTTCCATGTAAAATCGGGGTGCTCAATACTTGGCGTCCTATGCGCATGGTGCTCGACATTCTGGGGCAGATTTTCCGCACCTTATGGTCACACAAATTGCGCTCGTTTCTCACCATGTTTGGCATCGCCTGGGGAGTGGGATCGCTGCTGCTGCTGGTTGGCTTGGGCGAAGGCTTCCGATCCGGCAACAAACGCGGCATGAACGAATATGGAGAGAACATTATCTTTCTCTTTCCGGGAAGGGCGCCGGCCGTAGCTGGGAGTATGAATTCGGCGCGCTTCTACCGGCTTACCTATCAGGACTATGTTGATATTCGCCGCGAATCTCCCCACGTGCTGGCGGTGACCCCGGTGCTTACCAGCAGCGATGTGCGCGCGGTGAGTGAGTTCGCCAGCGCCAACGGCGAAATCACCGGCATAGAGCCCCAATACAAGGGGATCCGCTATCTACCGATGAAGCAGGGACGCTGGCTCAACTGGCTGGATGAGACCCAGCGGCGGAACGTAATCGTGCTCGGTGATGAGATGACCAAGAACCTCTTCCCCGGGCGGCCTGCGGTCGGGGCGACGGTGTTGCTCAACGGAATCAGCTTCGAAGTGGTAGGCACTATCGAAAGAGTGGGGCGGGGCGACGATAACTCAACTAACATGCGCGGCTACATTCCTTACCAGACCATGAGCACGTATTTCCGTCTCAAGGGAGAATCCGAGCAAAACGCCATTTCGTTTATCAACTTTCAACCGCTTAGCGCGGCAGATCACTTATTGGCGGTTGAAGAGACGCATAAGGTTGTTGCCCGCAATCACGGTTTTGACTACCGTGACGAAGACGCCTTTGAAGGCTGGGACACGGTAAAGCAGGCCGAAATGATGGGTACGATTTTCGACGCCATGAACATGTTTCTAGGAACCGTCGGAATGGTAACGCTGGCGTTGGGCGCGATCGGTGTCATTAATATCATGCTGGTCTCGGTCTCAGAGCGCACGCGGGAGATTGGATTGCGGAAAGCATTGGGCGCCACCAACCGCAGCATTCTGTTCCAGTTCTTTCTGGAAGGAGTCCTGCTTACTTTGCTGAGCGGGTTGATCGGTTTGGTGGGCGCAGGAGGATTCATGGCAGCATTGGGCGCGGTGCAAGGGCCGGCGGGATTTGATCCACCGCGATTGGTACCTTCCACCGCAACGCTGGCAATTTGTTGTCTCACCTTGGCCGGCGTGGTCGCCGGACTCTATCCTGCGCGCAAAGCCGCCCGCCTGCAGCCGGTAGAAGCGTTGCGGCAGGAATAAGCTATGTTACGAGATTTGCTCCATGAAGCTTATGGTGCCATGCAGCATAATCGCCGCCGCACCGGCTTGACCATGCTGGGCATGGCATGGGGCATCGCGACCGTAGTGATGTTGCTTTCCTACGGCAACGGCTTCGGGGAGGCTTGCGCCAACATCTTCGCCAACTTCGGTACCAAGCTGATGATCCTCGTCCCCGGGCGCTCCTCGATGCAAGTCGGAGGACAGAAGGCCGGCGCGGAGTTGCGTCTTACTCTCGAAGATGTGGACCTGCTGGTCGCGGACATTCCGCAGATCATGCACATTACGCCGGAAGTCGGCAAAGACGCCAACTTCCAATACGAAAATCGCACCTATACCTTCAATGTGACGGGCAACTATCCCAATGTGATTTCGGTGCGAGCCCTCACCGTGGGTCAGGGGCGCTTCTACAATTTGCAGGACGAGACACAGCGGGCGCACGTAGTGGTCTTGGGTTCCGAAGCCAAAGACAAACTGTTTTCGGGCAGGAACGCGCTTCATGAGCGGGTGCGGATCGACGGACTGAGTTTCGAAGTGATCGGCGTGCTGGCTCCCAAGATGCAGGCTGGGAACAGCGACATCAATAAGGTGAACTTCGTGCCGTTCACCACTATGAGTGACCTGAAAGACACGCACTATCTCGATTCGGTGTGGTTCAACTACGAGACTACGGAGTATCTGAGGCTGGAGCAGGCGGTGCGTTCCGTGCTGGCGACGCAGCACCAGTTCGATCCCGCCGACCGGCGGGCACTGGTCGTGTTCAACCTGATGGAGCAGGTGAAGCAGTTTGAATTGATTACGCTAGGTTTGAAGATTCTGCTGGGTTTCATCGGCACGCTTACCTTGGGGATCGGGGGCGTAGGCCTGATGAACATCATGCTGGTTTCGGTGACGCAGCGCACCCGGGAAATCGGAATGGAAAAATCTCTAGGCGCTCGCAGCCGCGACATCTTTCTACAATTCCTGGCGGAGGCACTGACCATCAGCTTTGCGGGAGGTCTGCTGGGAATCATCCTGGCCTATGTCGTCTCACTGACTGTGGGACGGCTAACTCTGTATAGCGCCATGGCCCAACATGCCGAAGCTGGCGATATCCGGCTGGTGCTCGATCCGGTGACCCTGCTGGTTTCCACCGTGATTCTCGCTCTGGTGGGCTTGGTGAGCGGGATGTTGCCAGCGATCCGGGCGTCGCGGCTGGATCCAATTGAGGCCCTGCGCTACGAGTAAGGCCGCCTACTTCGCCAGCACAATGTCGAAGGTAATTTCGACCACGTCTTTCACCTTCACGCTTCCGCCGACCAAACTGATGGGAGTGATTCCGAAGTCGGTCTGCTTCACGTTCACCGATCCCGTGTAATGGCCGTTCCGCAACGAAACCGCAAGCACCAGCGGATGAGTCACGCCGTGCAGGGTCAAATCCCCCTCCACTGCGTACGTATTTTCTCCCGCCACCTTGACGTTGCGCGAGACGAAGACGATTTCCGTGAAATGGCCGGCGTCCAGGACCTTGTCGCTCAGCATGGTCTCCTGGATCTTGGCGCGGTCGCTGACGGAAGCGTCCGGATCCAGCACCTTGAGTTTTCGGGTATCGAAATGGACTTCGACCGAAGGCGCGGCAGGATCGACGATTCCGGAGGACAACGGCGCGGCAATCTGGTGATCGTGAGCGAAGCCAGAGAACAATCCTTTCTTAAACACCTGGACGGTAAGCGTGGAATGCTCTACGTCCACCGGCGAGGATGTGGCGAGGCAGCGGCCGGCAAGAACCCACAAGAAGGTAGCGCTGAGAAGGAAGACGCGTGCTTTCCGCATGGAGAGTCTCATTGTCACTGTAGCGCGAGGCGTTTCGAGCCGCAAACAAGACTGCCGAATGAGGCAGGAATCCACCAAAAGTATGTTCCCCGGGCTCCTTACTCATGTTTATACTGACCCGGCCAGGACTACTTCAATCTTCGGGGTGTTTCCATGACCCAGCTCAAGCTCCCGCGTCTCCAACTCAGCTTGGCGTTATTTGCCGCCGTTGTCATTCTAGCTGCGGCGGATACTTCTTCTCCGCAGCCTGCGCCGCCGGTAGCCAAGAAAGTACCGAAAATCACTGAACTCCACGGCCATAAGCTGGTGGATAACTATTTCTGGCTGCGCGACAAGAAGAACCCCGAGGTGAGGGCGTACCTGGAGGCTGAAAACGCCTACACCGAGGCGGTGATGAAACCCACCGAGCCGCTGCAAAAGAAACTTTACACCGAAATGTTAAGCCGCGTTAAAGAGACGGATGTCGAGGTTCCTTACAAAGAAGGAGCCTACTTCTACTACTCGCGCACCGAGGCGGGCAAGCAGTATTCGATCCATTGCCGGAAGCGGGGCAGCCTGGACGCGCCGGAGGAGATCGTGCTCGACATTAACGAACTGGCCAAAGGCCAGGCGTTTGTACGGGTGGCAGCTTACGACGTGAGCGAAGACGGAAATTTGCTGGCCTACTCAACGGACAACACCGGCTTCCGGCAATACGTTCTGGCGGTGAAAGACCTACGTACCGGGAAACTGCTCGTGGATCACGCGGAGAAGGTGGGTTCGGTGGTTTGGGCGAATGACAACAAGACCCTGTTTTACACGGTCGAAGACCCTGCAAAACGCCAATACCGTCTTTATCGGCACAAGGTTGGCACCGCAGGACACGATGAGCTGGTTTATGAAGAGAAGGACGAGCGATTCAATGTGTATGCCATGAAGACTCGCAGCAAAGCCTACATCTTCCTGATCTCCGCCAGCCATACCACGAGCGAGGTGCAGTATATTTCAGCTGACCAGCCGGCGGCAGCGTGGAAGATCATGGAGCCGCGCAAACAGGGCGTCGAGTACTACCCTGACCATAATGGGGACTTCTTCTACATCCGGGTAAACGATACCGGCCGGAATTTCCGCTTGGTGAAAGCGCCGGTGACCGATCCTGGTGGCCAGAACTGGCAGGAAGTAATTGCCGAACGCGCCAGCGTGATGCTGGAAGACACCGATTTCTTTAAGAACTACTACGTGCTGTATGAACGCGAAAATGGCCTGCCGCAGATTCGCGTCACGGATCTGCGCAACGGACAATCACGAGGAATCGAGTTTCCTGAACCGGCCTACGATACAGGGAACGACATCAACCGGGAATACGACACCAGCAAGTTCCGCTACGGGTATGAGTCCTTCGTCACACCGCACTCGGTTTTCGAATATGACATGGATAGTGGGACTTCGACATTGCTGAAGCAGAAGGAAATCCCGGGGGGCTATGACCGCACTCGCTACCAGGTGGAGCAGATTCAGGCCACTGCTTCGGACGGCGTGAAAGTCCCGGTTTCGGTGGTGCATTTGAAAGGAGCAAAGCTGGATGGCAAAGGGCCTCTGTATCTTTACGCCTACGGATCCTATGGAGCGTCGATGGATATCGACTTCGACTCGGAGATCTTCAGTCTGGTGGATCGCGGGGTGGTGTATGCCATTGCACATATTCGTGGCGGAGGAGAAATGGGGAAGGCGTGGCACGACGATGGCCGCATGCTTCACAAGAAGAACACCTTCACCGATTTCATCGCCTGTGCCGAGTATTTGACGGCGCAAGGCTACGGGTCGAAGGATAAGTTGGTGATCGAAGGAGCCAGCGCGGGAGGCTTGCTAATGGGTGCGGTCCTCAATATGCGTCCCGATTTGTTTCACGCCGCTATCGTCGGCGTCCCCTTCGTTGATGTGATCAACACCATGCTCGACGAGTCCATTCCGCTGACCGTTCCCGAGTTCGAAGAGTGGGGCAATCCCAAGAAGCAAGCGGAGTTCGATTACATGATCACGTATTCGCCCTACGACAATATCGCGGCCCAGGCGTATCCCAACATGCTGGTTCGCACTTCGTTTAACGACAGCCATGTAATGTACTGGGAGCCGACCAAATATGTGGCCAAAATGCGAGCGTTGCGGACCGACCACAATATTCTGATGCTCAAGACCAATTTAAGTCCGGCCGGGCACGGAGGCCTTTCCGGACGCTATGATCGACTTCACGACTCCGCTTTCAACTACGCCTACATCTTGACGCAAATGGGGATGGAGAACTGACCGGACGCCTGGCGGCGAGACCACAAGAGTAAAGGGGGAACCGTCTTCGCACTTGCTTTGTGACCACCGTGCGCTACAATTTCCGGTTAGTTCGGCCAAGGCGTTGGGAGCTTCGCGTTTCTGACGGCAGATGAAAGCGAAAGTGTGAAGAGTTTATCTTTAATGACTCTGGGATTGAGGAGAAAGATCATGAGATCAACGCTGGTTCTGGTAGCGGTGCTGATAACGGCAACTGTTGTCTTCGCCCAGACGTTCCGCGGAACAGTTCTAGGTACGGTGACCGACCAAAGTGGCGCCGTGATCGCCGGCGCTAAGGTGTCGGTGAAGAATACCAACACCGGCTTGGAGCGCACCACACAGACCAGTGCGGATGGCAGTTACGCGGTCCCTGAATTGCCCATTGGCAGCTATAGCGTGACCGTTTCGCAGACTGGATTTCAGACGTCCTCCATCACTGCCATCGCGGTTGACGTAGCCCAGGATCGCCGCGTGGATGTTGCACTCAAGCCCGGCCAGGTGTCGCAACAAGTGGAAGTTTCGGCTGAGACGTTGCCAATGGTGGAAACCACCGCCAATACGTTGGGCGGGGTAATCACTCAGGAAACCATGAAGGACCTCGCCATCAACGGACGTGACTATACCAAGCTGATCTTCCTGACTCCAGGTGTTACCGGTTCTCCCGATCAGATTACCGACTCTCCAGGTTCGTTTGGTGAGTTCAGTATGAACGGCGCCCGCGGCCGGTCGAATAACTACCTGCTCGACGGAACCGATATGAACGACGGCTACCGCAACGACCCGGCGATCAACCAGGCCGGCGTATTCGGAACTCCGTCAGCGATTCTGCCGATCGACGCCATCTCCGATATGAATGTGCTCTCCAACTTCATGCCCGAGTATGGACGCAACGGGGGCGCCATCGTCAACATCGTGACCAAGAGCGGAACTAACGCGTTACACGGTGGTTTCTTTGAATATTTCCGCAACGATGCGTTAGACGCGCGCAATTATTTCGATCCGACTACATCCCCCAAAGCGCCTTTTCACAACAACCAGTTCGGCGGTTCGCTGGGCGGGCCCATCATCAAGGACCGCACCTTCTTCTATGTGGATTATGAAGGCCAGCGCGAGAACGTTGGCGTCGTGTCGCTGGCTTGTGTGCCGACGCTCGGTCAGATTCAACAGGCAACCACCAGCGTATTGAACGCCGGCGGCGCGGTGAGCCCGGTGGGTACGGCGATCCTGGGCTTCTTCCCACATAACCCTGCGAACTACATTCCCGGAACCACTTCGACCGATCACGGCTGCATCAATGCCAGCGGAAATTTTGCACCCGACTACACCGCGATTGCTCCGTCGTTCAACAACTTGAGCAGCTTCATTGCCAAGATCGATCACAGCTTCAACCAAAAGAACAACATCAGTGGCCGTTACTTCTTCGGCGACAGCACGCAGCAGTTTCCGCTGGCGCTGAACGCCAGTGGTGGCCAACTTCCCGGCTTCGACACCGTGACCCCGACCCGGGTTCAGTTGGTGTCAATCTCGTACGTCACTGTGATCTCGCCTACCAAAGTGAATGAAATTCGCTATGGGTGGAATCGTTTCGCGGAAGGGTTTTTCCCGCAAGACAAGAGTTTCAATCCCGGTTCGATCGGGTTCTGCAATGTCCCGACCACCTTTGGCACCTGCAACTCTGAAGGGCTTCCCATCATTCTTCTCGTACCAAACGCAACCGGAGGCGCAGCATTCTTTTCCCAGATAGGCGCCACCTCGGGCGATCCCCGGCAACGAGTCGATACCAACAACCAGTTGATCGAGAACTTTTCCTGGAAAATGAATAAGCACGACTTCAAGTTCGGGGCCGAGTATCACCGCACCAGTATTGAGCAGAGTTTCGACAAATACTCTCGCGGCAGGATCCGGTTTGACGATTTGGAGAGCTTGCTGGAGATGGCCCCTCAGTCGGACTCGGACTTCGGACTGTTCAACTACTCCGGTTATACCCGTCGCCACACCAGCCAGAACGGCATCGGGTTTTACGCGCAGGACGCGTTCCGCATTACTCCCCGGCTTACGTTGAACTACGGTTTGCGTTGGGACTACTATGCGCCGGTTAAGGAAAAAAACAACCTGTTCTCCGATTTCATTCCCACTTCAGCCACGACGGGCAGCCTCGAACGAGTTGGCCCCGGAGGGCTGTCGAACGTTTACCAACCCGACTACAGGAATTTCTCCCCCAGAGTCGCCTTGGCCTGGGACGTTTTCGGAACGGGTAAGACCGTCGTTCGCACCGGTTACGGACTTTTCTTTGACGCCTTCTCGCAGGATATGCTCCTCGGCCACCTGCCGTATCCGACGTTTTACGCGCCTGGGCCAGCCTATAACAACATCGGCCCGGGTTCCGTTATGATGGCGAACGCCAATCCTGCCGCATTCGGCCCCAATGGCGATGCAGGTAGGGAGCCAGTGTACATTCCAAATACGCCCATTTACGGGACTCCGGGTTGCGCGGTTGAATGCGACACTTTTTCATTCGACCAGCATATTAAGACGCCTTACATCGAAAACTACAATCTGAATATCCAGCAACAATTCGGGCGCAACGTTGCTTTGCAGGTGGGGTATGTGGGATCGCAAGGGCACCGGCTGTTCCGCTTCTTTGATATCAACCAGCCGAGCCAGGCGACCATCACCGCGACTGATCTCGGCTGTGCCTGCATCGACGACTTTGGCGTGCCGCGACCCTATGCTTCCCCGGCTGGCGGCCTTAACACCGCCGCGGGCTCAACCTATGTTTTTCAGGAGAACTCCACCGGCAAGTCGAATTACAACTCGCTGCAAGCCAGCTTGCGGGTTAACAACTACCACGGTTTCATGTCGATTGTGAATTATGTGTGGTCGCGCTCTCTGGATAATTCCAGCGACGGCGAAGACTTCGTGGTCAATGCTGCTCAGCCGCAGGACAGCAACAATCCGCAAAAAGAATACGGCCCTTCGAACTTCAACGTTCCCAACCGGTTTGTTTGGGTGGCCGGCTACGCACTGCCCAATATGAGTGGCGGGTGGTCACGGCTGCGCAACGGTTGGGGCGTCGACAGCACCACTACGCTCCAGAGCGGCCAACCATTCACCCTGAACTATAACTTTGAAGACGATTACAGCGGCGGCGGCGACGGCTTCGACCGGCCAGACGTAGTGGGACCGATTGTTTACAACAAAAGCAATCCCGCTAACTACATCCAGCTCAGTTCGTTCGCCATGCCCTGCACGGTAAATGTGACCCAGGCAACTTTGTCGGGCTTCGCCGGAGATTGCGTGCCCGGCACGCGGCACTACGGTGATCTGGGCCGGAATTCGCTGGTGGGTCCAACCTACAAACAGTGGGATTTGGCGATTTATAAGAACACTCCCATCACCGAGCGCTTGTCCTTACAGTTGCGCGCGGATTTCTTTAATATCCTGAACCACCCGAACTTTGCCAATCCGGTGCTTCCAGCATTTATTGCTGATCCGGCCACCAACATACAGACGTGCGGGACCTCATTCTGCGGTTTTCATGTCAACGGCAACCGCGAAGTCGGCAACGGAGGCTACCAGATTGCTGCTACGGGTGACGTAGGCGTCGGCAATCCCTTCCTGGGCGGCGGCGCGCCACGCGGTATTCAGTTGGCGGCGAAGTTCACGTTCTAACTAGCAGATGTCTTCCAAGCTCCTCCTGCACGATCGGGAGGAGCTTTTCTTTTGATCGCATAGCGAGGGAAGATGGCTACTGCTGTACTTCGCCGAGCGGGGTGATTTTGGTAGTCGTGCGAAACTTCTTGTAATCGCTGTCGGCCACATCGACCTCGACGTTGAAGTTTTTCAACAAAGCCACTCGCACATCGATTTTGACGGCAACGTGCTGCTGTAGCCATACCTCGTCGTTTACCCGGATGTTCTCGACTACCACGCGTGACCCTTTGTGAATGCGAGCCAGGAACAGGCCGTATGAAACCGTATCAATGAACAGCACATCCAGCTTCTTCATTTGCCGGTCGTCTTTGTCAATCCATACCCGGCCGCGGGCCTTGGACAGAAACTTGGCTTCCTTCATGTGGGGTTCGTATCCTGGCCTGGGATCGCAGTCGATCACATAGTTGTCGCGCCCGTCGAGCGTTTCGATGCCCGCAAGCTTGAAGTTATAGGCGTCGGCAATCTCCTTAACGAATTGGCGGCCCTGCTCCCGTTCTTTCTCTTCTTTCTCCAGACGCTTTTTGCGATCGTCGTCCGATTCATTCCTGCGCTTGTCGATCAGCTTCTGGATCTTCTCATCTTCTTTCCTGGCGTCTTTTTCGGACAATGGTTTGTCATCTTTGGCGGTCAGCTTCTGCACCTGCTCGCCGTAGATTTCCATCACGTCATAGGTCTTTACTTCGATAGATTTCACTTGTCCCTTGCCGTCAAGCCGCCGCTCCTCGACGCGCTCCACATAGGTGTAGTTGCGTTGCATCTTGTCATTCTCGAGATCGTTGTCGGCGGACTGGCGAATCAGATCGCGGATCTGGTCCTCGGAAAGGGTAACCGGCGCAGGCTCCTTGGGCTGCACCGGAATCGGGCGCGGCGGAGCCGGCTCTTGACCTACCGCGGCGACAGACAGCGCGAGGCCGAGCGCGAAACAGAGCAAACGCATGGGCATGGTTACGTTCATAGAACACGCCAGGTTCCACGGAGTTGCCTGGAATCTCTGCGCTAGGGTTTTGGCTTCTCGGCTCGTCCCAGGCACCCCGCCCGAAACGAACGGTCGTCGAGGCGATGCAGCTTCTTGATCATAGCCGGCGTGAGCAGGCGGTAATGATGGATAGTAAACAGATACTCAGCCACATACCACAGATCTTCTTCAGAAGTCAGCCAGCCGAGGGGATCGAAACGGGTCATATTTACTGGCCGCGAAAAGGTGCGCAGCGTTCGCTCGCCGCGCAGGTTGAAGTACACGTCAAAATAGCTCAGCGCCAGTTCGCGCAAGGATCGGTAGACGGGTTCGCGATAGCGGCATCCGGTGTAGTTGGACTTGGCCAGCGCTCCCCAATGACCGTTGATGCGATAGATGGCGATCACATGGTCGGTATCGTGGTCGGCTTCGAGATCGAGGATGAACGGGGGATAGCCATTGGCGCGCAACGCGGCCGCCGCGAATAACGCGCCCTCAAAGCAGTGGGAAGTATTTTCCCGCAGCACCCGGCGAGGCGACCAGGCAGTATCGGCCAGGTGATAAGGCATGTCATCCAGCAAGCGCTGGATGCCGTGGGGGTCTTTCAGGCTGCGAAGTTTGCGGAGTTCGGCCGGGGAGAATGCGTTGGTTGGGTTACCCATTTATAAACTCAGTTTAGTCGAAGGCGGCCAGAAGAACGTTAACCAGGGAGGCCCAATCTGGCGTGGGTGCCAGTTTCACCCCACTACGGACTCCGCTCCTGTAGCCGATTGCCGGACAGGCCGGAGAAACGAACAATGACAAGATATTTACAAATTCTTGACCTGGAAGGCTGGAGAGGCAGGTATACTGCTGACCGCGATTTGTGGAAAGAGAGTCTCTAATCCGAAAACTATGGGGCACAATCTATGTTAAGAAAAGATTCTCGTATGGACGTAAGAATTTTGTTGCTGTCGACGGTTCTGCTCATGCTGGCTGGCAGTGCGTCGTCCGCTAACACCGGCAAATTGTTGCACGACTTTGCCGGGGCCCCGGACGGCGGCTATCCTCAATCCGACCTGATCTTAGACGCCCACGGGAACATATTCGGTACAACTTATTCGGGAGGAACGGGCGGAGGCTGCTTGGGGGGGTGTGGAACGGTTTTTGAGCTTAGGCCCGATGCAGGTGGTGGCTACACAGAACGCGTGATTTATAGCTTTCAAGGTTCACCCGTCGACGGGCAAAACCCGCAGGCACCCCTGATTTTCGACTCTGGCGGCAATCTGTATGGCACGACGGTCAGTGGCGGAATTGGTTTCGCTGGATCCGGCACTGTTTTCAAACTGTCGCCCGGCGCGAATGGCACCTGGACGGAAACCGTCCTCTACAGCTTCACCGGCAGCCAGGATGGCGGCAATCCCCAGGGCGGTCTGATCCTCGACAATAAGGGCAATCTATACGGCACGGCGGCTGGTGGGGGCACCGGCATCGGGTGCGCCGGCGGAATCCTCGGCTGTGGCCTCGTGTTTGAGTTGACTTCCTCCAATGGCGGTTGGGAAGAAACTGTCCTCCACGACTTTACCAACAACCATAGTGACGGATGGAATCCCGAGGCCGGTCTAATTTCTGACGGCGCGGGCAATCTCTATAGCACGACCTACTATGGCGGGTCCGAACCGATGGGCGGAGGCACGGTCTTCAAGCTGACCTCGACATCTGACGGTTGGCAGGAAAGTGTGCTCTACAGCTTTGCCTGCCAAGCCGATGGGTGCAGTCCATATTCCAGCCTGGCCCTCGACCCTGCCGGCAATCTATATGGTGCCACCGTCGGTGGCGGCGCGGCGGATGGGTTCGGAGTGGTTTTCAAACTAACGCCCGGCTCGAACGGAAGTTACAACCAGAGTGTGATCCATACCTTTGGCGGGGGAAACGACGGCAGGTATGCCTACGGCAATCTCATGCTGGACAGCGCGGGCAATCTCTACGGAACCACCGACTTCGGCGGAGGGGGCACCAACACGGTATGCTCCAACGGTTGCGGAACGGTCTACAAGCTGACGCCTGGCGCTGGGGGCAACTATACCGAGACCATCCTGGCTCGGGCCGGCAATGGCAGCGCTGGAGGTGGGCCGCTGGCTGGACTGGCAATAGATGGCAAACATGCCGCTTTGTTTGGCACTCTCGACTTTGGTGGCCCGGGCGGAGTCGGAACGCTGTTTGAACTCGTGCCGTAGGGTCGCTCAAGCGCGTGCGACGATCAAACGCAGGTTAACGCTGGGGCAGTTGTTTCGGGGGCAAGAATTCGTTCGTGACAAGGCGTTTTCAGGTAGCCTTGGTCTTTCTGGTTCCGGTTCCACCGCCGCGTATGGCATCGATCGCGATCGGTCCGGCGCCAAAAAGAATCAGGGCAAACGCAACGGTCGCGAGGGTCAGGGGTAATTCGAACCCGCCCTTACCGAACATGCCGTTCTTCCAGTGAATCTTCCAGATGGCGACCGCCATATCGATCATGACGGCGATGGAGACAAAGCGAGTCAGCAAACCCGCGACGAGCAGTATTCCTCCGAAGAACTCGGTAAACGCGGAACAATAGCCCAGCCACGACGGTAGTCCCATGCTGCCGATGTGCTGCACAAATGGCCCGAGGCCGCCATGGAAGACTTTGCCGTAGCCGTGGTCGATCATGATGGCACCTAGAATTAGTCGGAGCGCCAAAAGGGCGAGCGGTTGCAAACGATCGAGAAAGCGCACAGATTTCCTCCCTAGAAGATCAACAGATTACCGCACTCGAGGGCGATTGCAGAAGTAGGCAGGGAGATATCCGATATTTCAGGCGCAATCACCCTGAAATCAAAGGCCTTCGCCGCACGTCCCGCGACCTTCGTACCGTCTGTAGTACTTTAGTTACGATTCCGGCTTGCGACCCCGATCCGGCGGTCAAATGGCACTAGCTGTAGTGTTTAAATGACGAGCGAATACAGCCTATAGACACGTTCTGCAACTGCGTTTTGGTTACTTTCCAGAAAACGGGCATAAAACTCAACAAAGCTCGGAGACCTAAGCAGATTCGCGGTTGGGATATGCTCAACACACCTGAATTCACTCGTAGGCATTTTATTCGAGGAATTCTCTCTCCCAATTCTGCTCGTAGGCACGTAGGACAAGCCGTAAACGGGCTTCAGGTCTGTGGACAAGGGAACGAAACTATGGCCGACTCGCGCGAAGTCATGAATGTTCGCCAGGCGTCGCAATACCTGGGAGTGAGTCCGGACACGCTGTACAAGTACGTCGGGGAAGAAAAGATCCCCGCCTTCAAATTGGGAAACCGCTGGCGCTTCAAGAAGTCGAGGCTGGACCAGTGGATGGAAGAGAAGTCCACCCAAATGGAGATCAGAGGCAAGAAGAAAACGAAGGTGGCTGCCAAAGCCGCCGGACAAACATAAAGGCGGGAACATGTTTGGATTCGGATCGAAAGCGATAGTTGGTCTGGATGTGGGCTCCTCGAGCATCAAGGCGGTGGAGCTTCGCAAGGGGCGCAACGGTCTGGAAGTTGTGCACTTGGGAGTGGAACCGCTGGGGCCAGATATCGTGGTGGATTCCATGATCGTGGACTCGGGCACGGTTTCAAGCGCGATCTCGAAGTTGTTTACCGAAAATCAGATCAAGACCAAAGCCGTGGCCACCGCGGTCAGCGGGCACTCGGTGATCGTGAAGAAGATCTCGCTGCCCTCGATGAGCGACCAGGAACTGGCTGAGACCATCCAGAAAGAAGCGGCACAGCACATTCCCTTCGATCTTGCGGACGTGAACCTCGATTACCAGATTCTTTCCGAAGACGCCGGCAGTCCGCAGATGGATGTTTTACTGGTGGCGGTCAAGAAGGACAAGATTCTCAACTACACCAACGTACTCTCGATGGCGGGCAAAACTCCGGCTATCGTGGACATCGATGCCCTCGCCCTACAGAACTGTTACGAGTATAACTATGAGCCCGCGCCGGGCCAGGTGGTGGCACTTTTGAACCTGGGCGCGAGCGTCATGAACATCAACATCGTAAAGGGCACGACTCCGCTGTTCCCGCGCGACGTCAGCGTGGGCGGGCACCAGTACACGGACTCTTTGCAAAAGGAACTCGATCTGAGTTTCGACGATGCCGAAAGCCTCAAGCTGGGTAACAAGGTGGGGACGGTCAGCGAAGACGCGAAGACGCCGATTCTGCAACAGGTGACCGAGATCATCGTGCTGGAAATTCAGAAGACATTCGACTTCTTCCGCGCCAGCGCGGCGGGTGAGCATATCGAGAAGATTTATCTGGCGGGTGGTTCTTCGCGGGTTCCGGGTCTGATCGAGGCCCTGCGCCAGGAGTTCTCTTTGCCGGTGGAGATCTTCAATCCTTTCCAGAAGATTGCGCCCCCGGCGGAGGGGCCGGGAGTCGACCTGATTGAGAAGAACGCCGGCCAGTTGGCGGTTGCGGTGGGTTTGGCGTTAAGGAGTTTTGAAAACTTATGATCCGAATCAACCTGCTAGGAACACCGAAAGCGAAGGGTAAGCGGGCGGCAGCATCGGCTGTGGCGGTGCTGGAATCCGGCGATAGCGGTTCACCGATGCTCAAGGTCGCCATTGCACTGGTGCTGGCCGTGGGCTTCAACGGTTGGACCTGGCACCATCTGGACAAAGAGGCGACCACCATCGCCAAGAACATGCAGGTGGCGGAGCAGAAGAACCGTGAGTTGGCCGAGGTCAAGGCCAAGTATCTGGAGCGGCAGCGCCAGGCGGACAACTACAAACGCCGGGTCGATGTAATCGACCAGCTGCGCGCCAATCAGTCCGGGCCGGTCGAATTGTTGAACACGATCGGTGACACCATCAACAACACGGAAGCGGTTTGGCTCAGCACCATGAAGGACCAGGGTAACAGCGTAGACATCGAAGGCATGGCGCTTAGCACGGATGCTGTGGCCTCGCTGATTGAGAACCTGCAGAAGACCGGTCACTTCAAGAACATCGAGATTAAAGAGACCTATCAGGACGACACCTACAAAGAAATGCAGGCGTTTCAGTTCACGCTGACCTGCGAAAAGGCAAAGTCCTAAGAGGGCGGGAGACTATGGGGAACTTCGGCGAATTATCGGGGATCAAGCAGTGGGCAGCCCTGATGCTGGTGGCGGCTCTGCTGAGCGTCGGACTGCATTACACGCTGTTCAAGTCCAAGCGCGAAGCCAACGACCAGGCGCAACAGAGCCTGCAGACCAAGCTGCGCGAGAACGCGGAACTGGAATCCTACCGGCCCAAGCTCAAGGACATGGACCGTCAAGTCGCCAATCTCAAACAACAGCTGGAGATTGAGCGTCGCATCGTGCCGGATGACAAAGAAGTCGACAACTTCATCAAGGCGTTGGATGCCGAGGCGCTGAAGACGGGAATCGAAATCCGACGCTATACGGCCCGTCCGGTCGCCAGCCGCGAGTTCTACACCGAGGTGCCCTTTGATCTGGAAATCGACGGGCCGTATTACTCGGTACTCAACTTTTTTGACAGGGTGGGCAAGCTGGAGCGCATCGTCAACATCTCCAATGTGCTGATCGCGAGTGTGAAGAAGCCCAACGAGGCCAAGACGAAGCACACATATCAGTACGCTCCGAATGAGAGCATCGTGGCCACCTGCCAAGCGTCAACATTTTTCAGTCATGACATAACGCCGCCCGCGAGTATGCCGGCCAGGGCCAAGGGAGCTTTATGAAACTGACCACTGCAATTCTGATGTTGGGGCTGAGTCTGGGCGCTGCCTGGGCCCAGAACCCGGATGTTATCGACAACACCCGCAACACCCTGCAAAACGTGCAGAAGAAGCAGGCGATTGACCAGAATGCCGCCTTGGTGGCGTCCGGCCAGGGACAAAGCAGCGCTCCCGCTACGTCGACTGCTGCGGTGACGGCACCGGCGAAGTCGGCCCAGAACAAGGCCGCCGTCGTAGTCGTAGTTCCAGCCAACAGCCCAAAAACTGCGGCTTCCAAAGGCAAGAAGAAATCAACTGCCATCGCGGTGACGGCGCCGGTGGAGACCAAGCAAACGGTTGCGGTGGAGGACAAGAAGAATCCGGTCGAGCCCAAGAAGGAAGAAGAGCCCAAGAACTACAGCGCAAACGGACGGCGCGATCCCTTTGTCAGCCCGGTGATCAGCCGAACCATGACGGGCTCGGGGTGCAGCACCGGCAAACGCTGCCTGGAGGTCGACCAGATCAACCTGCAGGGAATCGTGAAGTCGGACGCGGGCATGATCGCGGTGGTGGTCAATGCGCTGAACAAGGCATATTTCCTGCGCGAAAATGATCCGGTGTTCAACGGGTACGTGGTGAAGATCACGGGCGACTCGATCATCTTCAAAGAGACCATCCAGGACAAGATGGGCAAGCCGTTCGAGCGGGAAGTTACCAAGAGGATTTCGACCCCGGCCGTGTAGTTACGGCGGGGGACGCCCGCGGAAACGGGCACGCAAGAGAATTTCAGGAAGAGATCACGAGGCGAGCCAGACGGCGAGCCTGTGGGGAGATAGCGAAATGCGAAAGCAACTGCTGGTTGTTCTGTTACCACTGCTGGTCTTGAGCGCGATCGGGGAAACCCCAAGCGCGGCCACCGACACCACGAAGCGCGCCACCCTGCAAAGGGTGGACGTGATCCGCGGGAACGACGGGATCAGTGTGGAGATAACTTCCCGCGGGCAAATCACGCCCACGGTCAGCACGCTGGAATCGCCGACTCGGGTTGTGGTGAGTCTGCCTAACACCGTGGCGGCCACGGCGCAGAACCATCTGAGCGTGGACAGCAATGGCGTTAAGGGCGTGCGCATTGGAACGGATGGCCGTACGCCTCCGACCACCAGCGTCGTGATCGACTTGCTCAACGCCTGCAGCTACGAATTGTTGCCGGGCAGCGACGGCAAGGTCATCGTCAAGTTGCACCCAGCGGCGAGTTCAGCAAAGACGGACAAGCCAGTCGCGGCGCCGCATGCTGTGATCGCGCCAGTGTCGATGCATCGCACGGCCTTGACCCAGTCCGCGGCCACCACGCCAGTTGCGGCCAGCACACCGGCACCCGCCCTCGACCAGAAGCCGGCCCCGCAGGCTGCTTCTGCCCAGGACTTTGTGTTTGTGGAGCCTTCTTATCAGGCCAAGCCGGCCGTCCAAGGCAGCGAGTCTGCAGTGGCAGCGCCGCCAGTCAAGGTGGTAGAAGCGGCGGCAAAGTTTGTAGACAAGCCGGAAGGCAGCTTACTGCCTACGCCCAGCGCAGCCATGCAGCAGACTTCGCAGGCGGCGAATGCCACCACTATGCAACCTGCGGTGAATCTGGCGGCGGAGCAGAAGATCCAGTCGACGCAAATCGTGTCGGCTCCGGAGCCGAAGTATACCGGTGAACCGATTTCGGTCAACCTCAAGGATGTAGACCTGAAAGATTTCTTCCGCCTGATCCACGAGATCAGCGGTCTGAACGTGGTGTTGGATCCCAATGTGAAGGGATCCTTGACCATCGTGTTGGACGATGTGCCGTGGGACCAGGCTCTCGACATCGTTCTCAAGAACAACGATCTGGCGCGCCAACTGGATGGCAACGTGTTGAGGATCGCCACCGTGGACACGTTGCGTCATGAGGCCGAATCCCGTCGCGCCCAACATGATGCAGAGGCGCTGGCAGTCGACAAAATCACCTTTACGCGCTTCCTCAGCTATGCTCACGCCAAGGATCTGGTGATTACCTGCAAAAAGTTTATTTCATCGCGTGGCGATGTGATTGCCGATGAACGGACCAATGCCGTCATCGTGACCGACGTTCCTTCCGTAGTTCCTGCGATCGACAAACTGCTCACTCAGCTGGATCGCAAGACCCAGCAAGTGGAAATCGAAGCCCGCGTAGTAGCCGCAACCCGAAGTTTCGCCCGCGACCTGGGCACACAACTCGGTTTCGGATGGGGCAACAGCACTACCGGAATAGGCGGCGCCAGTGCGGTCGGCACGACGCCTACAGCGACCTTCGGAATTACGCCGCTGTATCCCATTATTGGATCCTCAACGCCGACTTCAACCACCGGCGTCCAGATCCCGCTGTTCTCTAACTTGGGTTCAACCAGCCCGACCAGCGGCATCAATATCACGAGTGCCACCGCCAACGTGCGTCTCGATGCGGTTCTCACTATGGCTGAGTCACGCGGTCTGGTAAAGATTCTGTCTCGTCCGCGTGTGGTCACCCAGAACAACATTCAGGCACTGGTCCGGCAGGGTGTGCGCGTGCCCATCGTGACCCAGGCGCAGTTAGGCGGTCCGCCCACCGTGACCTACGTGGATGCGTTCCTGCGGTTGACCGTAGTTCCGCAGATCACTTCGGAAGGTACCATCTTCCTGAACGTGGACGTGGAAAATACCACGCCCGACTTCGGCCAGTCCATTCAGGGCAACCCCACGTTGATTACGCAACAGGCCACTACGCAGGTGCTGGTCACCGATGGCGGCACGGTCGTGATCGGCGGCGTCATCCAGACCAACAACTCAGTGCAGGTGAGCCAGGTACCGCTGCTGGGCAACATCCCATACCTGGGCAACTTGTTCAAACATACGCAGGTCAGCACTTCGAACCAGGAGCTGATTTTCTTCATCACTCCGCGGATCATCCAGACCTAGCCAACTAGTTAGAAGTAAAGACAGCCGCCGGCGCCCGCACAAGGCACCGGCGGTTTTGTCTTGGAGGTGAATCCTGCGAGCAGCTACTTTGGATTCCTCCTGCTAAACTTCCGCAATGGATCACAAAGGACGACAACGCAGGCTACAGAACTTGCTGGCGACACACGGCCTCGATGCTCTTCTCCTCACACATCCCGCTAATGTGCGATATCTTTGCGGGTTTACTGGCAGTGCGGGTGCGGTTGTCATCAGCGAAAGCAAAAGCGTCTTTTTTACAGATGGTCGTTACAAGGAGCAAGCCAGTCTCGAAGTTCAAGGCTCTCGGATCGTTGTAACCCGCAAGTCGCCGCTGGCGGCCGCTGCCGAATGGCTCATGAGGAACGCCAAGAAGCTGGGCTTGAAGGCCCTGGGCATCGAGGCGGAACACTTGACTGTGGCTGAGCGTTCGCGGTTGGTCAAGGCCATGCCATCTAGTCTGCGATTGCGCGAGGCGCCGGTCCTGGTCGAGCAAGCTCGCATGATCAAGGATGCGGAAGAAATCGAGCGGCTGCGCACGGCTGTTCTCTTGGGATCCCGTTTGTTTGACGTGGTGCTAAAGGCAATTCGTCCTGGAGTAAAGGAGACCGAAGTCGCCGCCGAACTTGAATACGCGGCACGGCAGGCCGGTGCGGATGCCATGTCGTTTGACACCATCATCGCATCCGGAACTCGGTCGGCGCTTCCTCATGGTCGCGCATCAGGGTCCGTGATTCCCGCTAATGGGTTCGTGGTCTGCGACTTTGGTGTTATACTCGCGGGCTACTGTTCTGACATGACGCGAACCGTCCACGTTGGGCAGCCGAATGCGGAAATGCGGCGCATTTACGCGGCTGTACGCGATGCGCAGCAGGCGGCGCTTGAAATGGTCAGCGCAGGCGTAAGCACGGGCGAGGTTGATCAGTCAGCCCGTAAGGTGCTGCGAAATAAAGGTTTAGCGAAGCATTTTACGCACTCGACGGGACACGGAGTGGGTTTGGAAATCCACGAAGCTCCGCGCTTGGCGGCTGGACAGAAAGACGCCCTGCAAGCGGGGATGGTTATTACGATTGAGCCCGGAGCCTACATTCCCGGAGTCGGGGGTGTTCGCATCGAAGACATGGTATTAGTTACGGACAACGGGTGCCAGATTCTGACGCCCACTGGAAAAGAACTGATAACGATTTGAAGTTATAACAATCTCCTGTGCCACTGGCTGCCCGGGGGAAGCAGGCGCAGTCCCACCGTCAACAATGAATCAAAAAGAGCTGAAGGAACTCATTGAGTTCTTAATCGAAAAGGACATTGCCGAGTTCGAGTTGGAACGCGGAGATGTTAAAGTGCGCATCAAGCGCGCCGGCGAGCACATGGTCTCGGTCGCGGCGCCTCATTTCGCGGTGCATCCGGCGCCGGCTGCCGCACCTGCCATTGGCATTGCCCCGGTCCCCGCCACGCAAGCCGCTACAAAAGAGATCGCGCCGCCCGTAGAAGAGGGATTGCACTCGGTGCGGTCACCGATTGTGGGGACATTCTATGAGTCGCCGTCGCCTGGCTCACCGCCATTTGTGAAGGCTGGCGATACGGTCGAGGCGGGCCAGGTGCTGTGCATCGTGGAAGCCATGAAGTTGATGAACGAGATTGAATCGGACGTGGCCGGGGAAATTGTGAAGAAACTGGTCGCCAATGGTCAGCCCATCGAGTATGGGCAGGAACTGTTCGTGGTTCGGCGAAAGTAAGCAGTTCGAGGTCCTCCACAAGATTTCTGAATGTTCAATAAGATCCTGATTGCCAATCGCGGAGAAATCGCCCTGCGGGTGATTTGTGCCTGCAAGGAGTTGGGCATCCGCACGGTTGCCATCTACAGCGAAGCCGATCGCCATTCTCTGCATGTGCGCTTTGCCGATGAAGCCATTTGCATCGGGCCTCCGCAACTGGCGCAGAGTTACCTGAACATTCCTTCGGTGATCAGCGCGGCGGAAATCAGCAATGTTGACGCCATTCATCCCGGCTACGGGCTACTGGCCGAGAATGCGAATTTCGCCGAGGTTGCTGAGACCAGCAACATCAAGTTCATCGGACCGCCGCCGGAAGTCACGCGCCTGATGGGCGAAAAGGAAAAGGCCCGGGCGGAGATGAAGAGGCATGGCGTGCCGATTCTGCCGGGTTCGGAAGGCATCCTGGCCAGCGATGGTGAGGCTTTGGAATGGGCGCGGCAGGTCGGGTTTCCCGTCATCATCAAAGCCTCCGCTGGCGGCGGCGGGCGCGGCATGCGTATCGTGCGCAGCGAAGAAGAGTTGCCGGCGCTGTTCAAGGCCGCACAATCGGAGGCGGCCGCCGCCTTCGGCAACGGCGATCTCTACATGGAGAAGTTCATCGAGCGGCCGCGGCACATTGAGTTCCAGATTCTCGCGGACCAGTATGGCAACGTCGTCAGCCTGGGCGAACGGGAATGCTCGATCCAGCGACGCCACCAAAAGCTGTTGGAAGAGTCGCCCTCGACCCAGGTGACACCGGAGCTGCGCAAGAAGATCGGGGACATACTCGAGAAAACGCTTTCCGCCATCGGCTATGTGAATGCCGGCACCATCGAATTTTTGATGGATGAAGACAAAAGTCTGCACTTCATCGAGATGAACACCCGCATCCAGGTGGAGCATCCGGTGACGGAGATGGTGACCGACGTGGATTTGGTGAAGAGCCAGATTCGACTGGCCGCGGGCGAGCGCCTGGAAGATGTGTTGCACGGGCCGATCCTGCATCGCGGACACGCCATCGAGTGCCGCATTAACGCTGAACATCCGGAGAAATTCACGCCCTCGGCAGGTAAGATTACGGCGTTTAACCCGCCGGGCGGGACAGGAGTGCGGATCGATACAGCGGCATATGCGGAAGGCGTGATTCCCCCTTATTACGATTCGCTGATTGCCAAGCTGGTGGTGCGCGGCAAAGACCGCGATGAAGCCTGCTCACGAATGGCACGGGCGCTAGAGATGTTCATCGTGGAGGGAATCTTTACCACGATTCCGCTGCATCGCCGGATTCTGGCGGACCCGGATTTCAAGGCAGGGAAGTTTGATACCACGTTCATTGAGCGGTTCCTGGCGAAGGGCGGGAAAGAAAAGCATTGAAGGCGGTGGGCCCCTCTTTCGGGCGGCTAGCTTCGTTTTGCCCATGATTCTCATTCCAAGGCTCTACGCTATCCTTGATCCATCCACGTTTCGAGAAAACCAAACTATGTTTCGGGCGGCCGAGGACTTGGCGGCTGCCGGCGTGAGCTTGATCCAATACCGCAACAAGACAGGGAATGCGCGCCAGATGCTGGATCACGCCCGCGAACTGAAACTTCGGCTGGGGAATTCCGTCAAACTCATCATGAATGACCGCGCAGACCTGGCTCTGGTAGCGGGTTTTGAGGGAGTGCATTTGGGACAGGACGATTTGTCTCCCGAAGGCGCGAGGAAGGTGATCGGCGACAAGCTCTGGTTGGGAGTCTCGACGCATAATCCTGAGCAGGTAAGAGAGGCTGACCAGACTTCCGCCGACTACATCGCCGTAGGGCCGGTGTTTGCCACTGGGAGCAAGGCCAATCCTGACCCGGTTATCGGACTGGAAGGAGTGCACAGGGCGCGCGAGTTGACCCGGAAACCCCTGGTAGCGATTGGAGGAATTACCCGTGCCAACTGCCGTTCCGTAATCGAGGCCGGAGCGGACTCGGTTGCGGTGATATCTGACTTGTCACGGGAGCCGGGCAAATCAGCAGAGGCATTCTTGCGTCTCTTAGGGTAGAGTCTTGATTGCTGGGGGTCGCCCGGCCGGACAGCCAAGAGCGGCTGTCCCCACGTGAGCATGCAAAGCACCGAAAGCAAAATTCCGGCCGCAGGTGGCATCACCAGCGACTGGGATCTCCACACTCGTCAGGATAAAGAACTGGTCAAGGGTCTCGGCCTGACCAGTTCGACGATGCTGGTCATGGGGTCGATGATCGGCTCGGGCATCTTCATTGTGTCGGCAGAGATTGCGCGTGAAGTAAATTCTCCGGCCTTGCTGATCGGCGCCTGGTTGGTGACGGGCTTCATGACCATCGTGGGCGCTCTGAGCTATGGCGAACTGGCTGCCATGATGCCGAGAGCGGGTGGCCAATATGTTTATCTACGTGAAGCTCTGGGTCCGCTGTGGGGATTTCTCTACGGCTGGACCTTATTTCTGGTGATTCAGACCGGAACCATCGCTGCCGTGGGCGTAGCGTTCGGCAAGTTTCTCGGTGTCTTCTTTCCCTCGATTTCTTCCTCGAACTGGATTGTGCACTTATGGAGGGTTCCGTCCATTCACATTGGCCCCATGGTTCTGGGCAACATGGACGTCGGCCTGAGCACGCAAAATCTGACTGCTATTCTTCTGGTTGTGGCGCTCTCGGTCATTAATATTTTCGGCATCAAGACTGGCGCTATCATTCAGAACGTCTTTACTGCTGCCAAAATTTCAGCGCTGTTTGGCTTGGTGCTGCTGGGGATTTTTCTGGGACGGAATGCACAGGCACTGGCAGCGAATTTTCATGGAAACTTCTGGCACAACGCTGGCCTCGGTACGATGCATGATATTGGCGGCGGAGTGTTGGTCAGCACCCTGACCGTGTTGGCGGTCGCCCAGGTGGGATCTCTATTTTCGGCGGATGCCTGGAACAACGTCACTTTCACTGCGGCGGAGGTGAAGAATCCAAGCCGCAATCTGCCGCTTTCGCTGGCCATGGGAACGGGCGTCGTGATCGCGCTCTACATCGGTTGCAATTTTATCTATCTCAACGTGCTGCCGCTGGACGGGATCCGCAACGGTGCGACAATTTTGGAGCGCGGCATCAAATACGCCACCGAGGATCGCGTGGCCACCGCGGTCATGACCCAGATGTTCGGAAACGTGGGCGGTCTGTTGATGGCAGTTGCCATTATGCTTTCGGGCTTCGGGTGCAATAACGGCCTGATTCTGGCGGGGGCGCGTGTGTATTACGCCATGGCCAAGGACGGACTTTTCTTTCGCAGCGTGGCCAAGCTGAATCCGACCTACAAGACGCCCGTGGTTTCGCTGATGGTGCAAATGGTCTGGACCTGTGTACTGTGCGTTTCAGGAAGCTATGGACAATTGCTCGACTACATCATCTTTGCCGTGCTGGTGTTTTACATACTTACCATCATCGGCCTATTCGTATTGCGGCGTACGCATCCCAATGCCGAGCGGCCGTATCGCGCGATTGGGTATCCGGTGCTCCCGGCGATTTATATTGTGATGGCATTGTTCATTGATGTCGTACTATTACGCTACAAACCGCAGTTCACGTGGCCGGGGCTGATTATTGTGCTGCTGGGCATTCCGGTGTACTTTGCGTGGTCGCGGGCTTCGCGTCAGTCAAACGCAAGCGTGTCAACTTAAGCTGAGGAGAAACCAAAGGGATGGCAAATCTGCTGGCTACAAAGCCGCTGCACTTGCTGATGGAGGAGACTCGGGAAACGGGCGATCACAGCCTGAAGCGCACTCTAGGGGTGTTTCAACTGACCGCGCTGGGAGTGGGCGCCATCATCGGCGCGGGAATTTTTGTGATGGTCGGACTAGGAGCGCACTATGCCGGTCCGGGACTCACGCTGTCGTTCGTTTTGTCCGGGCTGGGATGTGCCTTCGCGGGCTTGTGCTATGCGGAGTTTGCGGCGATGATTCCTCTGGCGGGCAGCGCTTACACCTATGCTTACGCCACGCTGGGTGAATTGCTGGCATGGATCATTGGCTGGGATCTTACCCTCGAATATGCGATGGGTGCCAGCACCGTGTCTTCGGGATGGTCAAACCACTTCATCGAGCTGCTGAATATCTTCCACGTCAAGATGCCCTTATGGCTGGCCTATGATCACTGGACGGCTCTAAAGACCGCAGAGACAGTTATCGCGCGGCAGATGGCATCGGCCTCTGACTCCACCCTGGTGCCAGGCACGCAGTCATATCTCGACAAAGTTTCAGCCATCATAAGCGCGCAGTCTCCCGAGTTGTTGCAGCGGGCGCATGATTTCATGGGCGCACCGCATTTGTTCGGCTGGGAAGTAGGGTTCAACCTGCCTGCTTTTATCATCGCTCTGGTAATCACCGCTGTTTTGGTGGTCGGAATCAAAGAGAGCGCTGAGTTCAATACTGCAATCGTTGTGGTCAAGGTGTCAGTGGTGCTGTTCGTGATTGCCCTCGGCTCTCAATACATCAATCGTGCCAACTGGGGCATGGATTGGAGTTCGTTTGCCCCCCATGGTTTCGCTGGGATTGGGGCGGGGGCAGCTTACATATTCTTCGCGTACATCGGATTCGATGCAGTCTCGACCACAGCCCAGGAAGCCAAGAATCCGCAACGGGATTTGCCCATTGGCATGATCGCTTCTCTGGCAATCTGCACGGTCTTGTATATTGCCGTGGCGGGAGTGCTGACTGGGATGGTGCATTGGCAGCAAATCAACATTGAAGCCCCAGTGGCGCGCGCATTCCTGGATCGTGGTTTGACTACGGCGTCCCACATCATCACCCTGGGCGCTTTGGCGGGGCTGACGAGCGTGATGCTGGTGATGCTCCTTGGGCAGACGCGCGTACTCTATGCCATGGCCAACGATGGGTTGCTGCCGAAGAAATTCTTTGCCGATGTGCATCCCAAGTTCCGCACTCCCTGGAAAAATACGATTCTGGTGGGTCTATTAGCGGCGATTGTAGGCAGCGTGACGCCCATCGACCAACTGGGGAAAATGGTGAACATTGGGACTTTGCTGGCTTTTGTGATTGTGTCGATTGCCGTGGTGGTGTTGCGGCATACCAATCCCGACCAGCCGCGGCCGTTCCGCACTCCCTGGGTCCCCTTGATTCCATTCCTTGGAGTGATTGCGAACGGCTACATGATGATCAAGTTAGGAATGTGGAACTGGATTCGACTGGTTGGCTGGTTGTTGATTGGACTCGTCGTGTATTTCGCATACAGCGTCAAGCACAGTAGAGTGCAGGCTCTGGAGGCCGGCAAGAAGTAAGAATGGCGTAATAAGTCCATCCGGAGTTTATGGTGCGGCCTTCCGCATACGCGGAGGGCCGTTTTGTTTTATAGTCGGTTCGTAGACTGCCACATGAAGATTCTTACTGCTGCCCAGATGCGCGAGACCGATCGCGTGACCAGCGAGCGCTTCGGTGTGTCCTCCCACGATTTGATGGAGAATGCCGGAGGCGCGGTCGCCGATTTCGTGCGGTCTCGGTATCCTTCGGCCAATCGCATTGGTGTAATTTGCGGCAAGGGCAACAACGGTGGTGATGGGTTTGTAGCCGCGCGCAAACTGCATGAGGCTGGCAAGGCAGTGCGAGTTGTGTTGCTTGCAGAGGCCAAGGAGTTGCGCGGCGATGCCGCGGCGATGTTCGCCAAGCTTCCGGTTACCGCGATTCTGGCGCAGTCGTTGGCTGAGCTAAAACAGGAGCCGGCACGAACGGTCTTCGATTCTGATCTTCTGATTGATGCCATCCTGGGAACTGGGTTTCGTCCTCCCATTAGTGGACTCTACGCAGGCGCGATCGCCGCGTTGAACGCCAGTTCTGCCATGGTGGTCGCGGTCGATATTCCTTCCGGCGCTGATGCCGATATGATGGGCGAGCAGGTGGGCAGCGTGGCCCGTGCCGATGCCATTGTGACCTTTACTGCACCGCGTCCGGCTCATGTTTTCGGCGGTCTAACGCAGGGAACGACTTCGATTTCGCCGATCGGTTCGCCCCACGAGGCTGTTGTTTCTTCTTTGCGATTGAATCTAATCACGCCTGGCGAGATTGCGCCCCTGATTGGCCCGCGACCGGCGGCTTCAAACAAAGGCAATTTCGGGCACGTGATGGTGGTCGGTGGCTCATTGGGAAAAGCTGGGGCTGCGGCGATGGCGGGTATGGCTATATTGCGCAGCGGCGCGGGGCTTTCGACGGTGGCGGTCCCGAAGTCGATTCTGTCCACGGTTGCGGGGTTTCATCCCGAGCTCATGACCGAGCCGTTGGCGGAGACCAAGGCTGGCAGCATTTCCTTGCGCGCTCTTAATGGTTTGGGGAAACTGGCGAAGAGCATGACGGTGTTGGCTATCGGTCCGGGGATTTCTCGTGTTCCGGAGACGTCAAAGTTGGTGCGTGCCCTGGTCAAGAAGCAGGACCTTCCTATCATTCTCGATGCCGACGGCCTGAACGCTTTCGCAGGCCATCCCACCGAGTTAAATGGCAAAGCTAGATCGCTGGTGATCACGCCCCACCCCGGCGAGATGGCACGGCTGCTGGGTTCGACGGTCGCTGCAGTACAACGCGATCGCATCGACGTCGCCCGCAAATTCGCGAAAGACCATCAGATTATTGTGGTGTTGAAGGGTCATCGGACTCTGATCGCCGACCCTAGCGGAGAAGTCTGGGTGAATACCACGGGAAATCCGGGCATGGCGACCGGCGGAACGGGGGACATCCTGACTGGGATGACAGCGGGAATGGTGGCACAAAATCCCAAGCGCGTACTGGAGGCCGTGATCGCCGCCGTCTATCTCCATGGGCTGGCGGGCGATGTGGCGCGGGAACAAATGGGAGAGCATTCGCTGGTTGCCACCGACCTATTGCAGGCGCTCCCTGAGGCTTTTCGGCGCGTGCAACAGGCTGCGCAGAAGACGTCCGTGGAGTTTATTGGTTAGTTAACCCCCTGTACCTTCGGACATTTCCTGGTCGGCGGATGGTGCTGCGTCCTTGTTCTTGGGCGTTCAGACCGACAGGCCTTATGTAATCTCCCTGAGCTTACGGCTGCGTGTCATATTTGGAATCGCTATGACCCATTTTCCCCAACCGCATCCGCAGCAGCGTGCAACTCGAGTCAAAATGGAGGCCACAGCCTCCGCCCTGGTGAAGCTGGAAGACGGTCAGCGCGCCAAGGCCAGAATTCAGACCGTTTCGGTGACCGGGGGACTTCTTCGGCTGGCGCGAGCCTTGGAGGAGGGCGGTTTTGTCGAAGTCGCTTTCCAGACGCAATCGGGCCCGGTTCACGGGATGGCGGAAATGCTGCATCCCCGGCGGATCTCAGCCGACGGAATCCTGCAACCATTCCGCTTTGTCGCGCTCGACGACGATGACCACAAGACGTTGAGCTTTGCTGTAACTTCGACCGCGGAACGGAACTTCCTGCTCGGTCCCAACAAAGTTTCAACTCGAAAAATGTAGTCGTCGACCCGCAAGTGCCGGTGAACTCTCGCTATACTGATCTCGCGATGGATCAGCGAGAGTTCATCACGCATTCGCCGGAGGAGACGATCGCGCTGGGGAAGACGCTCGTGAGCCTGCTTACTCCTCCGAAGATTGTGCTGTTGCGCGGCGATCTGGGCGCCGGCAAGACCACGCTGGTGAAGGGAATCGCAGCCGGGTTCGGGGCGGCGGCGGAAGATGACGTCACCAGTCCGACGTTTACTCTGGTTCATGAATACCGCGGGCCGGGGGCGAATCTTTATCATATTGATTTGTACCGGGTGGATACGCCACGCCAGCTCGAGACCCTGGGGTTGGATGATTTGATCTCGGAAAGAAGCGTGCTGTTGATTGAGTGGGGAGAGAAGTTCCCGCGATTCGTTCGTGAGCGGGATGTGGAGATTGCGTTGGAGCAGGTCGGGGAGAACGCAAGAAAAGTCAGGATGAGTTCCTAGCAGGCGTTTCTTTGCGAACTTTGCAAAGCCTTTGCGTGCTTTGCGTTCAAGAGCTTTTAATCGCCAAGCGCGCAAAGTAAGCGCAAAGGACGCAAAGAACACCACCTCAGAACCCCATGATGTTATAGCCGCAGTCCACGTAAATCACTTCGCCCGTAATACCCGAACTAGCGTCGGATGCCAGAAATACACCTGTAGCGCCAACTTCATTCACATCGACATTACGCCCTAAAGGTGCGCGCTCGGCGTGGGTCTTGTGCATATCGCTGAAGCCGGCGATGCCACGCGCCGCCAAGGTCTTGATTGGGCCGGCGGAGATGGCATTCACGCGAATGTTCTTCTTGCCGAGTTCAAAGGCTAAATAGCGCACCGTGCATTCCAGGCCAGCTTTGGCTACGGCCATCACGTTGTAACGGGGCACGACTTTTTCCGAGGCGTAGTAGGTCATCGTCATGATCGATCCGCCATCCTCCATGAGCGGCGCGGCGGCGCGGGAGACAGCGATAAGCGAATAGACGCTCACGTCGAGCGCTACGCGGAAACCCTCGCGAGTGGTGTTCACAAAGTCTCCCTTGAGTTCGTCTGCCGGGGCGAACGCGACACTGTGGACCAGCGTGTGCAGTTTGCCGTAGCGGTCTTTGAGCTTCGCGAACAGGCGATCGATCGCGGCGTCGTCGGAGACATCGCACATGAAGGCTTCGGCGCCGGGGAGGGATAGGATCAGGTCTTTCGCTTCCAGCTCCAACCGTTCGTTCTGGTAGGTGATGGCCAGCTTGGCGCCAGCGTTGTGCAGTCCCTGGGCGATGGACCAGGCAATGCTGCGCTTGTTAGCGACTCCGAAGACGACGGCATTGCGGCCTGCAAGATCAAATGACATGAGGATCTCCTGAAAATAGAAACTGTAAGGATAGCAGTCCGCAGTAAGGCTTTACCACAGAGACACAGAGTCACAGAGGAAGACCTTAGGTTCTTACTTCAAGGTATTGATGTTCTCTGTGTCTCGGTGGCTCTGTGGTGGGTTTTGGCCTTCCACCGTGGTGACATCGCCAGCCGGTACCGCAGCCTTGACCGGCCAGATCGCGCTGACCATCCCGACGGCGTAGACCATCCCTATGATTGAAAACCCTGCAACCAGGTTAGCTTGCGCTACGGCGCCGACCAGCAGAGCCAGCACGATCTGCAATGACGTGCCGACGAAGTAAAAAGTGTTCTGTACTCGTCCCATGAAGTGGGGCGGCACTTGCTCCATGAGGCTGGTGTTCATGGCAATGCTATTGATGCCGCGGGCCCATCCCATGATTGCGTAGACCGAGACCGCCAGGGCGAGCACTGGCGCGAACGGGACGCAGGTCATGCAGAGCGCGAGTAGTCCCATGGAAACCGCAACCGACCGCCGTGCTCCTAGTGCGGCGATGATCTGGGGAGCGATCAATGCGCTCAGAAAAGCTCCTGTACCCCAGCCGCCATTGAACCAGCCGTAGCCCACGGCTCCGGCGTGAAAGACCTGATCACTGAGTGGCGCCGTCACTACTACGGCGGTCATCATCGCGCCCAGGAAGAGCGCCCAGGTGAGTCCCAGCAGCATCAGGTTGGGTCTGACGCGAAGAAACTGCAAGCCCTCGCGAAGCTCGCGTACAAAGCGATCGAGCGCGGATTCCGCTGCCACCAGATCGGCGTGCAACTCAGCTGGGCGCGGGACCACGTGGCGTCCCTTGCGTACGCCGAAATAACAGAGGAATGAGACGATGTACGTGGAGCAATCGATCAGCAAGACTCCGCCCAGCCCGATGTGGTTATAGACGAATCCGACGATTGCGCCGGCGATCAGCCAGCCTCCTTGAATTCCCGCGAGCAGGAAAGTATTGGCGTGGACGAACTCTTCACCGGGGGTCAGTTCTTGAATCAGCGCGGTGATCGTGGGCCAGAACATCCAGAAACCAGCGGCCACAAGTGTGTTCATCAGATAGAGCTGCCACAGGTGCACGCGATGCTGGAACGCGAGAATCGCGACCGTGAGAATGATCAAGCCACGAAGGGCATCGAGCCACATGACCAGCCGACGGCGGTCTTCCCGGTCGATGAGGACGCCGGTGAAAGGCAGCATGAGCATGGCCGGGATCGTCTGTAGGACAGCGAAGGTTCCCAGCGCGACTTCGGAATGAGTGGCCTGGAGGATGTACCAAGCCACCGCAGCGGCGTTCATGCCGCTGCCCAGCATGGAAATAACGTTGGCGCCGAAGACGAAGCGCAGCGCCTTCTTCTGGAAAATAGACCGCACAGTCCAATTTAAATGATTGCCGGAAAGTGGGCCAGCCGAAGCGGAGGCAAATCCCTGCTTGCAAGCGTTCGCAATCGGAGCTACGATTCCGGCGCGAAGCTTGGAGGTGGCTATGAAACGCGCTAAATGGTGCGCATTGGAAGTAGTTTTCTTACAAGCATTCTGTCTTTTCGGATCCGCGCAGGTCGACAAGATCGTGATCCCGGCAGGAACGCCGGAGGATCAGGCGTTAACGGCGATCACCAATGAGCCGGACGCCCAGAAGCGGCTGGCGATGTACCAGGATTTCGTGCAGAAGTTCGCGGCGAACCCCGCAGCTGTGGCTTATGGCGACTGGCAGATTTCGCAGGCCTATCAAGCGACAGGGGACTTGCCGAAAGCGATGGAGTTTGGAGAAAAAGCGCTGGCGGGCTCGCCGCATAACCTGGACATCATCGTCTCGCAGGCCAACTTCGCGCAGCAAATGAAAAATAACGCCAAGGTAATGCAATACGCCGTTCTGGGAGGCGAGGTCTTCAACTCGATTACCAAGCAGCCCAAGCCCGAGGGCGTGACCGATCAGGAGTTCGCCACCCAAATCGACGAAGAGAAAAAAGCGTCCCAAAGTTCCTACGAATTTCTGGAAGCCGCAGCGTTCAACTCGATTGCGGAAGAAAACAATGCCAAGACTCGCATGGCTGATATTGAGCGCTTCACGCCGGCATTTCCGGATTCCCGCTTTCACGAGTCGATTGACACCTACGCGATGATGTCGTTGTCTGAATTGAAAGACACGGCGCGGGCGATTGCTTACGGTGAGAAAATCCTGACGACGAATCCCAACAGTTTGTCGACTCTATTGCTCCTGGCGAACACCTATTCCGAGGACCCCAGGCCGGGCAGTGTCGCCAAGGCCGCGACTTATGCGCAGAAGGCAATCGACGTGGCCAAAGCCGACGCCCCGGATGCGGACCGTTCTCGCAAGGTGTCGGCCGGCGTGGCGTACTCCACGCTGGGCTATGCGCTCATGAAGCAGGACAAGACGGCCGCGTCCATTCCAGCTCTGAAGTCTGCGGTTTCTCTGCTGAAGGGCCAGGACGAACAGTCGTATGCGGTGGCGGGCTACCGTCTGGGTTATGCGTATGCAAAACTCAGCAAGGTTAGCGAGGCACGAGAGGTGTTAACGGAAGTCGTCAAGATTGCCGGCCCCGTACAACAACCAGCGAAAGATCTCCTTCTGAAGGTAAATGCTGCGCGGGCCAAGGGCAAGTAGGCGAGGGAGGCGTTTCAGTGTTTCACCAAATCTGCTGAGAGCATTCTGGCTTTGTTCGCGAGCGTGTACGCCCGTTGCAGGTCTCCGTTCTTGGTTGCATCCTCAGAGTCCTCCACATACCTCTTGACCTGATGCACCGTGTCCTGTTGGGCGGGATTGAGCGGGCGGCTGGCGAGGATCTTTAGATTTTCGTCCGTCTTTCCGAGTAGCCAGGTCGTTCTGCCGCGTTGCTGCTGGGCTTGCTGTGGGCTCATGTCGGGAGAAATGGCCGACGAGGTATCACTAGCACCGCCATCGCGTACAACCTTCCTGGTTGGCCCAGATGCCGGAACTGCATCCGCGGTTGGGCTTCCTTTACCCTTCTTGCTCTTGCTGGCTGGTTTGCAGTCTGGTGGGGGAGACGATTGCCCAGGTAAAACGGCAGGGCAGGGTTTCGGAGCGACGGGCGCCGGGGATATTGGCGCCGCGGCAGGCGCGGGCGTCGTGTTCGGCTGCGATGCTTGCTGGGCTGGAGCAGTTTGGGCGAATGCGACATTCGACACCAGGCCCGGGGCTCCAGATGTGAGCAACCCCGCGACCATTAAGACGATTGTGGCCGAAGTCATTTCGCTATCCAATGTCATCACGAAACGGCTCGTGGACGGAGTTTATCTCCGGCCACCACTTGCGCCTCGCCGTTGATGTCGGTGTGTGTTTCGTTCAGCGGCAGGATCAGGCGGAACGTTGTTCCGTGTCCCTCAACGGATACGAAGTCCACCGAGCCATAGTGCCACTGCATGACCTGGTAAGTCTGCGCCAGGCCGATACCGCTGCCACCTTGTTTGGTGGTGAAATACAGCTCGAAAATCTTCTCCTGAATTTCCGGAGGAATGCCGCTGCCCTCGTCTCGAATCTCAGTGACCACCTGATCTTCCTCGCGGCGGGCAGAGATGGTTAGCGTACCGCCCTGGGGCATAGCCTGCACCCCGTTGAGTACAACGTTCAGGATTGCCTGCTTCATGAAATCCAAGTCCACGTTGACGCCCAACGGCGCGGGTGCCAGATCGCGGACGATGGTGACGCCGTGCTGTTCGGCGTCGGGAGTAGCCAGCATCAGTACGTCCTCCAACACTCGCTTCAGATCAATCTCTTCGATACGCAGGTCGCGTGGCCGGGTGAAGTCCACCAAGATCTGCACTACCCGGTCAAGGCGGTGAATTTCGTTTCCGATGACGTCCATGTGGCGGCGGGTGTCGGGATCAACCTGTTGAAGTTTGTTCTGCAAAAGTTGCAGGTGCAGCACGATGGCATTGATGGGATTCTTTACTTCATGGGCCACACCACGAGTAAGCCGGCCACTGGCTGACATGCGGCGCGACATTTCGATTTCATCTCCGATTTGCCGGACCGACTCGGCGTCACGCAGAGTCAGCAGCGCACCGATCGGAGTGCCGCGTTCCTGGATGAAGTCGAGCGAGATCTGCACCCGCTTTCCGTTGGGTGATTCCAGTTCTTCCTGGGCGATCGGGCGCTGTAGTCGAAACCCGTCCAATATTAGTCCGCTTAGTCCTGAGCCGGGTGTAAAAATCTCCGAAGCCGTGCGGCCCAACAGCTCTCGCCGTGGCCTTCCCAGAAACCGCTCCACCGAGGCGCTGACCAGCACCACCCGTGAATCCCGGGTGAACAGCATCAGGCCATCCTGCAGATTAGCCATAATCTGGTCAACGTTGTCTTTCAGAGCGGAGAAGATTTCCTTGGCGTCGCGCATTTGTCGCCCAAGGTGGGCGATCTTCAGCGTGACCAGACCATATTCGTCACTGCCCGGTTCCTCGTCGGGTATGGGCTCTTCGTTGCCCTCCGTAACACTGTCGAGACTGCGGCTGATTTTCTCCAAGGGGCCAAGGGCAAGGTTGGAGAGGCCGGCCGCCAGTATTAGCGACGAGAAGATGGCGATTCCAGAAAGAAGGAGCGCATGGCCCACCCGCGATGTTAGTTCGCCTTCCAGGTACACAGTGGAGATGCCCACGCGCACACTGCCGAAGGGAGCGCCGTTTAGCAGCAAAGGCAATTGCACTTCGTAAACCGTGGGGAGATGGTAGCGGATACGAAAGGGATGGTACAGCCTACGGAATTGATCCTGGAAGCGGGACTCCTGCAAGAGTTGAAAATAGGGCCGCTGGTTCACTGGTTTATCGATCAATTTGGGATCGGAGTGCAAGATGGCATTGTCGTTAGCGTCCACTATGGCAGCGTCGTTGATTGTTGGCCAATTGCCCTCTATGGATTCCAGCAATGTATTGAGGTCGCGGTCCTCGGAAAGATACTCAGCGATGGCGCCGCTTACCGCTTTCGGGTCGTTGGTATCGACTTTCGTGCTTGTCAGGTCCGGGATCGCGTAGTTGGCCAGGAATGCAATTTGCGAGGCCAGGTGGTCGGCAGTGTCGCGAGTATTAAGAATCTCCTGACGCAGGATCTGTGAGATGTAGATGTAGGAGGAGCAAGCCACCACCACGGTCACCATAAAAGTGACGGCCACCACGAGCTGGGTTTTTCGACGCATACTTCACACACGGGTGGTGGTCTGGCCCTCTAGACCGGCAAGTCGTCCTTATCGGCCACCGCGCTGCCATACTCCTTCAGCTTATTATGCAAGGTTTTCAGGCTAATGCCGAGAATCTCCGCGGCCCGGGTCTTATTGTTGCTGGTGGACTCCAGGGTCTTCAGGATCAGCAACTTCTCAGCTTCTTCCACGGTCGTGCCCACGACCAGACGTACCGCATCTGAATTATCCGAGGAGTTACGAAGTGTGGTCTGACCGAAGCCAGGTGGCAGGTGTTTGGTCTCAATCACAGCACCGTCGCAGACGATCACCGCGCGCTCCAGGGCGTTCCGCAACTCACGCACATTTCCAGGCCAGGAGTAATGCTGGAACGAGGTCAAAACCGCGTCACTGACCGCTTTCACCGTGCGTCCGTGCTTGGCGTTCATATCTTTCAACAGACTTTCCACTAGCGCGGGAAGGTCATCCTTGTGGTCACGCAACGCCGGCATGTGGATGTTGAACACATTCAGCCGATAGTAAAGGTCGTTGCGTAGTTCCCCGCGAGCAACCGCTTCTTCCGGCACCTTGTTAGTGGCAGCAAGAACGCGAACATCAACCGTAGTCTCCACCTTGCTGCCCAAACGCCGCAGCTTATGGTCCTCCAGCACCCGCAGGAGTTTGGCCTGAGTCGCGACTGGCATTTCGCCAATTTCGTCGAGGAGCAAGGTGCCGCCCTCTGCCAGTTCGAAGCAGCCGGTGCGGCGCTCCAGAGCGCCGGTGAACGCACCCTTTTCATGCCCGAAGATCTCGCTCTCAATCAGAGTCTCGGGAATGGCGGCACAGTTGATGGCGACGAAGGCTTTGGTGCGGCGAGGGCTCAGATCGTGGATGGTGCGCGCCACCAGTTCCTTGCCGGTGCCGCTGGCTCCAGTGATCAGTACCGATGCGGTGCTGGGGGCGACCAGCTCCGTCAAGCGGAAGATTTCCTGCATTTTCTTGGATGAGCCGACGAGTTGGCCGAGAGCTCCTTTGTCGCGTAACGCCCGCCGGGTTATCTCCAGTTCGTTACGGGCGCCGAGCAGCCTGGCCGCGTTCTCCAGGATGGAGCGCAGGCGGGCGGTATCGATAGGCTTCTCGATATAGTCGTAAACGCCCAAGCGCCCGGCGTGAAAGGCGCTATCGATCGTCTTCTGCGCTGTGACTACAACCACGGCGATGTTCTGGGAGAGCTCTGCGATGCGCTCCACCAGTTCCAACCCGCCCATGCGAGGCATCTTGAGGTCGGTAACCACGATGGCAGGCGACCAACGGGTGACTTTCTCCAGACCCTCCACTCCGTCGCGTGCGGTCTCGGCGCTGTATCCCCAATCCGAGACCACCTCGGCCAAGCCGGTGCGCTCGTTTTCCTCGTCTTCGACAATGAGTACTTTTTCAGAGTTCATATCCACATTCATTATTGGGGCTGGGTGTCATGTCCTGCAAGCGTCCTTCATCGGTGAGCTGAATGCGAAACTTGCTAAGGTATCAATATGAGACTATAACGCGATTTCAAGTAGACGAAATTGTGGTGCCGAGTTATGATGTCGTCTCCATATTTATTTGAATTTTCTGTAATCTCCGGGATCGTTCCCGGCGATCTGGCATCTTAAGAGTTCCGCGTGCGGAGCCCCAAATTATCACTTCCTAAATACACGCACGTGGAAGACGAACTTGTCGGCCGGAGGAAGTTTGTGGGCTCGGCGGACACTGGTCAACGGAAATTCGTGCTTAAATCTCAATTGAAAAGGATCACGAGAATGCGTAAACCCCTGGTTCTAGCAGGATTGTTCTTACTTATGGCCGGCGCCGCCCTGGCTCAGGATGGGACGTTTCCAAAGGTTGAATTGGCGCCAACGTTCATGTACGTCCACACTCCTATCGCAGGTCAGGACTTCAACTGCGTTGGCGGCTCGGGTGCGCTTGCCTATAACTTTACTTCCAGGATCGGTATTGCGGCCGATCTGGGTGGCTGCCATTATCTCAATGACACGGTTGCCGGCGACAAGGTTGATGGGAATGTATTTACCTTTTTGTTCGGGCCGCGATTTACCTTCCGAAACCACACCCGTTTCACTCCCTTCTTAGACGTCAACTTCGGCGGGGCGCGGCTCTCGCTCGACAATAACACCACTGCCACCTCATTTACGAAGACCGCTTTTGCTTTGACCGCAGGCGGCGGTTTTGACATCAAGCTGACCAAGAGATTTTCATGGCGCGCAGTCCAGGCGGATTATCTGTACACCCGCTTTAATGGCGACTGCCCGGTTGCCACTTGCACCAATAACAACAACTACCAGAACAACCTTCGACTGGAGAGCGGGATCGTCATAGGCTGGGGAGGCGCCGCCCCTGTGGCCCCGACTGCTAATTGCTCCGTGCAGCCGAGTGAAGTGATGGTGGGAGAGCCGGTTACAGCGACCGCAACGGGTGGCAATTTCAATCCCAAGCACACCCTGACCTACACCTGGGATAGCAACGGCGGAAAAGCCGCGGGGAAGGGTAACACCGCCAGCATCGACACCAACGGGGTTGCGGGGGGCAGCTACGTTGTCACTGCCCACATTTCCGATCCCAAGATGAAAAAGGGTGGGAGCGTAAGTTGCTCCGCAAACTACACGGTTAAAGAACCGCCAAAGAACCCGCCCACGATGTCGTGCTCGGCGAGTCCATCAACCTTGCAGGCCGGCGGCAGTTCAACGATCACTTGCAGTTGCACCAGCCCTGACAATGTTCCGGTCAGCGTGAGCAACTGGACTGCGAGCGGAGGCAGCATTTCCGGCAGCGGATCAACCGCATCGCTCAACACCGCAGGCGCATCGGCCGGCTCGATTACCGTGACTGCTACTTGCACGGATTCGCGCGGTCTCAATACGCAGGCTTCGACACAGGCGAATGTGGAGAACGCTCCAGCGCCGGCACCGCCGCAAGCTCAGAAGTTGAGCCAGTGCGACTTCCCCAACAAGGTGAAGCCGTGGCGCGTGGACAACACCTGTAAGGCTATCCTGGATGATGTTGCCAAGAACTTGCAGCAGAACGCAGACGCCCGGGTCGTCATCGTCGGTAACGCCGATGCGGGAGAGAAACGCCCGAATCTGGCGGCCGAACGTGCCGTCAATTCGAAGGCCTATCTCACCAGCGGCGAAGCGCAGTTGGGAATTGATCCCAGCCGCGTCGAGACGCGTACCGGTAGTGCCGGCACCATGACTGCCGAATACTGGATCGTTCCGGCTGGTGGAACCTACTCCGGTGAAGGCACACAGGCGGTGGATGAATCCCAAGTAAAGGCCGTACCGGATCATCCCGCGAAGAAGAAGGCAAAAGCGAAGATGCAAGCGCAGCCGCAGTAATAGAAGCTTGCTGCTGAGCTAGTTACGCTATCCGGTCGGGCCATGGGGCTCGACCGGTTTTTTATTCGTGGAGACGCCCCTGAAGATTCGGATAGCCACGGGCTGAGATATGGCTTAGCCTGGGCACCGTTTTTGAAGGTGCACAGTAGGCCAGATCAACCTGCCAAGGTGTCGTTTCCCTTCGGTAACTTGCCCGGGCCGTGTTACCCTGTCACGCTGTGCCTCTGTGGGAATTCCATCCATTAGGGGCGATGAGTCTATGACTTTGGAAACAAGCAGCTTCGTCAATCGTAAGCTATTGATTGCTATGACACTTATCCTGCTCTGCGCCAGCGCCTGGGCGGGTCAATGGACGGCCCTGGGCCCGGACGGCGGCGATGTCCGTAGTTTGGCTTATGATCCGCACAATCCTGATCACATCTTTCTCGGAACCAGCACTGGGACGATTTTCCAGTCGACCAACGGCGGCCAGGACTGGTCGCGCGTTGTCCATCTGGGTAGCGGCGATGACTATGTGATCGACCACATTGCGCTCGATCCGCAGAACTCCGACACAATGTATGCGGCCGTATGGAGTGTGGAAAACCAGCAAGCCGGCGATCTGTTTTATTCGCACAATAGCGGCAAGACTTGGGAAACCGTCCCGGCCATGCACGGCAAATCGATCCGTGCCATGTCGGTAGCTGCCTCGGACTCCAACGTTCTGACCGTGGGCACGCTGGAAGGTGTGTTTCGCAGCAGCAACGCCGGCAAGAACTGGGAAAAGATTTCCTCCAGCAATTCCGAAATCAAGAACATTGAATCCATCGCAGTTGATCCGAAGGATCCGAGCGTGGTGTATGCCGGTACCTGGCACCTGGCCTGGAAAACCTCAGATGGCGGGGCCAATTGGCAGCACATCAATAAAGGCATGATCGATGACTCCGACGTGTTCTCCATCATCGTGGACGCGTCGAATACTTCGGTTGTGTTCGCCAGCGCCTGCTCGGGCATTTACAAGAGCCAGACCGCAGGTGATCAGTTCCAGAAGATCCAAGGCATTCCGTTTTCGGCGCGCCGCACCCGCGTGCTGAAACAGGACCCCAGCAATCCCGCTGTGGTTTATGCAGGAACGACTGAAGGTCTGTGGAAGACTGCCGATTCAGGCAAGACCTGGAAGCAAGTGACCAATCCTGCAATCGTCGTTAACGACGTCATGGTTGATCCTCGCAACTCGCAACGCGTGCTGTTGGCGACCGATCGCGCTGGGGTATTGGCCAGCGACAACGGCGCCCAGAGCTTTGCGGCTTCCAATCACGGTTATACCCATCGCTACGTCACCACCATTCTCGCGGATGCGAAGAGTCCTGACACCATCTATGTGGGCGTGGTCAATGACCGCGAACAAGGCGGCGTCTTTACTTCTCGCGATGGCGGACAGCACTGGACGCAGAAGAGCGCGGGCCTGGATGGCAGAGACGTATTTGTTCTGAAGCAGGCCAGCGACGGAGATATCATCGCGGGCACCAATCGCGGCATGTTCGAACTGCGCCGCAATGCTTCCACCTGGACCCCGATCAACAACATTGTTGAAGAGAAGGGATCCAGAAAGACAAAGACTGCGGTGCGCTCGGTGCTGACTGCCAAGGTTAGCGACATCGAGATCACCCCCAAACACTGGCTGGCGGCGACTGCAGCCGGACTGTACGTCAGCTCGAATGATGGTCAGAGCTGGAATGGCGGGCCAGTCAAAGGGCAAAAGGACTTTGTCTCGGTGCGGGCCGATGGCGAACTGATTGCCGTGGCGACGCGCAGCAGCGTGTTGACTTCCACTAACGGCGGCGCCAGTTGGCAGGAGTCAGATACGTTGGCTCCATTCGTCAGCAGCATTCGTAGCCTGACCATTACTCCCGACAAGCAGATCATGATTGCTTCCCGCGAAGGCGCTTTCCGCAGTCCGAATGCGGGCGGCGGCTGGGAACACATGCAGAATGGCTTGCCCGACAAGAACATCAGCTCGATTACTTATGACCAGAGCAGCAATCAGCTCCTGGCTACCAGCAGCGAAACCGGCGTTGTCTTCGAAAGTCAGGACAATGGCCAAAGCTGGCAGCGTGGGCCGGACACGGGATATCCGCTGCGCCGCATCAGCGTGGTGCACGGACATTTCGTAGCCGCAACTCCGTTTGATGGCGTGGTGGTTCAGCCGGATGGCGACCGTAGCGCGTCGGTGGACGTGGGAAGTTCGACTAACTAGTTCGGCGATTCTTTGAACAACGATAAGGGGCGGCGTTAGCCGCCCCTTTTTGTTGGTCTCACTTCAGCTTCGCGCACCCGGCTTGGCTTCTTTCAGGACGGGGGATATTGAGGGGCGTCTTTCCAGAGGGTTAGGTAACCTGGACACATGTTATGGCCTTGACTCTTCCAGCAGCACAACATCGGAATCTTCGTGGAAGCGGACCACCGCCAGTTTGCTGCCGTCGAAAGACCAGTGGAAGGCAGCGATGTATTCCGACTTGAAGTTGGTGATCTGTTGCCCAGGCGAACCGTCAAGGGGCTGGAGCCAGAGGTTATTAGCACCCTGGTCATCGAACGGATAAGCAACAGCTTTGCCATCATGGGTGAAGTGGACAGTTTCTTGCGTGGGTGGCCGTTGCGGGTCGAGAAATTTCACATTCTTTGGAGAATCAACTGGGATCAATGCCAGGCGGGTTTGGGGGTCGCCGGGAGACACAAACGTTACAAGAACTGCCAGCTTGCCGTCGGTAGATATGTCGAACCCGTATCCCGGGGACTCGGAGAGTCTTTCCGCCTTTCCCCCTTCCAGTGGCACCCTGGTTAGCTTCGCGCCGTCGGATGCATCGGAGTAATAAACCCATTTCCCATCGGGGGAGCAGAGTGGCCTTATATCCAATTTGCCCTCGCTAAGCTGTTTGAGCTTCCCGCCGCCAGTATCCAAGAGCCAGATTGTGCTGCTGACCGCGCCGCCATGGGTGTAAACAGCAAACACAATGTAACGGCCATTGGCGCACGCGGAGGGCTGGAACGCATAGCCGTCTTGTTGGGGCGACGTAAGCGGTGTCTGGCTGTGGGTTGCAACGTTGAAAAGGCTTAACCTGAAATCCTGAATCAGAATCATTTGCCCGTCAGGCGTCCAGGAAAAACCCCACTGGCCGGCAATGGAGGTGAGTTCCTCGGTCTGGCCATTTGCCAAGGCCGATGAGGGAGCCACGAAAAGCGCATAGTGGCTTTCCCCGAGGATGGTTGCCAAGGTGCGTCCATCCCCGGAAAGGCTGAGGTCAGAATAGTCGCTAACGTCGTGGGTTACGGCTGTGGCAATTCCGTCCGGATATGAAATCTCTACGATGCGAGTGCGGATGAAGTGGGTCTCTTCGTCCGAGGACAAGACAAGCAAACCCTTGCCGCTGGGCAACCACACCGGCTCACGCAGATTTGCCATTTTTGCGTCATAGAAAAGACTTTGTTTGCCGGTACGTGGATCTATGGTCACTAGTCCACTGGGAGAATCTCCTGCTTGGGTGGCGACGCAGACGATGGCCTTGCCATCCGGCGACCAGGTTGGATCTCGCAAGATTTTATTCGAAGTACCGGTGACCAGGGTTTTTCCCTCGCCGGTCTGTAGGGAATAAACTACCAGCCGGAACTTGCCGGGCTCTGGGTTGTTATCCACGGCGTACGCCAGGCTGCGACCGTCGGGAGAGAAAGAAATGTTGGTATCTATGTCGGTGATGAGTTTTTGCGGAGTACCTCCAAGGACTGGCGCCCGATAAAGATACTTCAGTGATGCCTCTCGCTCCTCGCGGACAAAGTACAGATAATTTCCATCCGGAGAGAACCGCACGCCGGTGTATCGCAACGGCTCAGGGGGCATGACTTGAGCATTGCTGCTGCTCGGAACGTTGCGCAGCCAAAGGCTCTGCAGTCCTTTGTCGTCCACTACATTCAAGATGTATTTACCGTCGGGAGAGATGGCGACCAGCGTGGCCCTGCCAGTCTCCGTAATCTTGTTGACGGAAGCATTTTGAAACGCAACAGGCCGAGTGCGGAAAAAGAAGGCATAAACGCCATATGCGGCTGCGGCCATCAGTAAAACGATGATTGCGCTGATCACGCCGATACCCAATTTGTTCTGCCGCACAGCAGCCGCCACGGCGGAACTGCTAGTGGTACGCGCAGCTTGGGCAACTGCGGCTCCAGACTCTGCACTGACCGACTGAACTTGCCGGCTGGAATCGGTGTCGCGCCTTAACCGTTGCAGGTCGGCGCGCATCTCCGCGGCGCCCTGATAACGTAGATTGCGGTCTTTCTCCAGTGCCTTGCCAATGATGTCTTCCAATTTGGCCGGCAGGTCGGGATTTATCCGCAGGGCAGGAACAGGGGCGCGGTTCAGGATCGCCTCGAAGATGGTAGCTGTACTATCGCCACGAAAGGGCAACTGCCCGGTGGCCATCTCATAGAGGACGACCCCAAACGAGAACAGGTCCGTCCGGGCATCCAGTTCTTTCGCTCGCGCCTGCTCCGGAGACATATAGGCGATAGTGCCGAGCGTAGAACCGGGACTGGTCAGATGATCGGGGTCCATTGAACCCGTCTGCGTGTTGAGGGACGCGATCTTGCTGGAAGAACCGCTCGCAAGATTGACCTTCGCCAGACCAAAATCAAGAATCTTGGCGTGTCCGCGCTTGGTGACAAAAATGTTCGCGGGCTTGATGTCGCGGTGAACGATGCCTTCAGCATGAGCTGCATCGAGTGCGTCCGCAATCTCGATGGCGAGAGACAGAATCAGCTCGGTTTCCAGCGGTCGGCCGGCAATGCGATGCTTCAGAGTCAGCCCGTCCAAAAACTCCATGGCTATGTAGGACTGCTCGCCACTCTTTCCGATGTCATAAATGGTGCAGATGTTGGGATGGTTGAGAGCGGAGGCGGCACGCGCTTCCCGTCGAAAACGTTCCAATGCCTGTGGGTCCTGAGACACGTCATCGGGCAGGAACTTGAGCGCAACGAAACGACCCAGCTCGGTGTCCTCAGCCTTGTAAACCACACCCATGCCGCCACCACCGAGCTTCTCAACGATGCGATAGCGCGAAATGGTCTCCCCGATCACTGGCAGGAATGCTATGAGGTGCGGTCAGGTATGTCAACGCACGAGCTTACTGCAGGTTTTCCTAGCTGTCACGATTGGCCAACACCGAGGTCTCGCGAACTTTCATGAGCCGCTCGTCAGCAGTCACCAGGGTCAACTCAAAAACTTTGGCGGTAGCCACCAGGAAGCGATCGGCAGGGTCGCGGTGAGCCAGCCGCAGGCGCGCTACTTCGCGCGCCACCTCGTAGGTAATGGTGGCCTCTTGCAGAGGCAAAGCTCTCAGCGCCTGAGGAATCCAGGTTTCGATGTCTTCGCCGGGGAGAACTCGCTTTTTCTGCCACAGCACGATCAATTCCCAGACGCTGATCGGCGACAGCCAGAGTTCGTTGTCCGGATCCCGGATTGCGCTCGAGACTCGCGGCGAAAGACGTTCGGGCTCGAGCTCACTCCACAGCCAGATGTGGGTATCGAGCAGCAGCTTCATGAGCGCAGCACTTCCCAATCATCTTCATCGCCGACTGGGGAAACAATATCGCCCACGATGCGGGCGGTGCCGCGCATTGAGCCCAGTTCGCGATGAGGGCGGCTGGTAACGGGCGGCGGACCAACCTCGGCCACAGGCTCGCCAAAACGCGTGACCAGCACCGGTTTGCCCGTCTTCCGGACTCGTTCTAGCACTGCCAGGCAGGTAGCTTTGAACTTCGAGATGGCGATCTGTTCCACTCTGCGGAGTCTACCATGGTCACAGACCATGGTCAATACATTTCATGCAGTCTTCATTTAACCGCCGCCGGGGGTGGGCTATCGTATCGGGAGACAATTTGTCTTGGAGGATGCCCGATGACCCAAATCAACCAGTCATGCCCAGACTGCACTCGCAGGAGCATACTAAAGGCTGGCGTTTTGGCCGCGTTGCCGTTCGCAGCTCCGACGGCACTCTTCGCCGACCAACAAGAACTCACCACAGCGAACGGCGGCAGCGATCCTTATCCAATTCCGTGGCTGGATAAGAATGGCAGTCACAATCAGCCAGCAGGAACGAATTTGGAGCCTTCCCACATTTACCATTTCAAAGGTCAAGTGGCTCGTTGCAGCACTTTCACCGGCATGGGCACGGACAATAAAGGGAACCGAATCGCTTTTGGCAGTCCGACACCGATTACGGAGTCATGCAAGGCGAGTACTGGAGCGCCCGCACCACACAGCAAGGTACTTTCACCCACATTTGACTTACGCTGTTCCAGGGACAGGTTGTCCCTGCCAATCAGATCCACGACTTTCACCCGCCGATTGCGCCCTCCGGACTTTACTGGGTGGTTCCAGTTCCAAAGGGCGGTCTGAATATCAGTCCTGACGGGAACACATTCGCATTGGAGATGCAGAACGTCGCCGTAGTCGACCAGCCGCGGTGGCCGGCGCTGGACTCGATCGCCACGCCCGCGCGGATGAATTTCAAGATGGTCTGGAAATCAACTGGCGAGCCGGTGAAGTATGACGACGCCTCCAGGCATTTCCGCTTTACCGGCGCCCGGGCAACGTGCCAGCTTGAAGCGGAAATTGAGGTTCCATTGATCGGATTCTCGTGGAAATCCGACCCGCTGAATACGTCGAAGGCCGGCTTTGCCATCGTGGGCGAAGAGGTCAATGGCCGTTACTACGACAGTTGACGGCGGCGTGCGGGACCATGTTAGGGGCTAAGAGCGTCAATGACAGATCACCGTGAATAAATTTCCATTTGCCCGAATTCTGATGCTCGTATCTGATTGATCTCTCAGACCGGCACGATGGCATCTGCCGTGCGACTTGTTCCCGAGCTGGTTGGCAGGCAGGATCAAGTCATCAGGCAGGATCAAGTCATGAAGCGGGCGGGGCGATCAGTATGGATGTTTGTGGGGTTGGCGTCGCTCCTCCTCCCGGCGTGCTCCCGTCAACCGGTTTCGGTGCCGCCGAAGGAGAACACCCAGAGCGTGCCGTTCGGCAATTCTCCCCAAAGCGACGGAATCTCGCCCACACAGGCCTTTGCTTCTGCTTTTACTCCCGCCGGAACTGCCATTGTGATCCAGTTGCAGGCTTCCTTGTCCAGTGCCGAGTCTCATTCAGGAGACCAGTTTCAGGCCATTTTGGATGAGCCGATCGTAGTTCAGGGACAAACGCTGGCTCCGAGAGGGACCGCGATCACGGGTAGAGTCCTGGCGGCTAAAGCCTCCGAGAAGCACTCACCAGGTTTTCTGCGTTTGACACTCTCTTCAATGCTCTTAAACGGCAAGAGTCTTGACGTGCATACTTCCAGCCTCTTTTATAAGGGTGGGCTACGGGAATATTCCAAGTCAGGATCGCGCCGCGTGAACGATGTCCAGTTTTCCACTGGTCGGCGACTCAGCTTTCGTCTGATCCAAGCATTGTCCCTCCAGGGATGAGCGGCTGCGCGGCTTCGCTTTTCCATTGAAAAAGCTAGAGATAGGTTGCCATCGACGACACCCACCGGCGCGGAAAGTCCCAGTTTGGTCGTCACTTCTGACCTGTGACAACAGTCCTAATCTCTCGCGACCGCTGCGGGCTAGACTTCCCGAATAGGGAGCTTGCTGAAACAGCTAGCAATGGTGTGCGACCGGTTCGGGAACCGTTCTGTTCTTGCACGCTCCACTCGAAAGTTTCTAGCGCCCGATGAACGCACTGGCCCAAATTCAGCCCAAACTGGAATCAGCGGAAGCCACCGCTGAACAGTTGGGAAATGCGCAAAAGATGGAGGCCATCGGCCGTCTGGTGAGCGGGGTGGCGCATGACTTCAACAACCTGCTCACGGGAGTTGTGTTGTGTTCCGACTTGCTGCTCGCAGGTCTGGAGAAACGGAGCCGGTTGCGGCGTTACGCCCAGGAGATCCGCATGGCTGCGGGGCACGGCACCAAGTTGATCCAGCAGCTGTTGGCCGTGGCCCGGGAAGACACAGTAGCGGCGAGTTTACTATCGCTCAATGAAGCCATCGCTGGTCTGCGTTACCTGCTGGAGCGTCTGATTGGGGAGGATATCGAGCTGGTTACGAATCTGGCCGACGACTTGGCCATGGTGAAGATAGATCCGGCGCACTCTCAGCAAATCATTATGAACCTGTTATTGAATGCCCGCGACGCCATGCCCGATGGTGGTCGCATCACTCTTATTACTCGCAACTATCGCCCGGCAGTCACGGACTTAGGGCCGGAGTCGACTTCACTTACGTACGTGGAATTCGAAGTTAGTGATAGCGGTTGCGGTATGGATGAGGAAACCCGCGCCCGTGCTTTCCAGCCTTTCTTTACCACCAAGAAACCCGGGGCCGGCAGCGGGCTCGGGCTGGCCACGGTCTCCAGCATCGTCAAAGAATGCGGGGGAACTGTCGTAGTGCAGAGCGCACCTGGGAAGGGGACGCGGGTAATAGTGCGCCTGCCGTCGCAATTCATACCACCCACCCTCAAGGAAGTAGGCGGCAAGTTCGGTCCGGCTCCAGCACCAGATCCTCAGACTCAAAGACAAGGAAAACAAGTATGAGTACTGCCACCGCGCCTGCCATCTATCCGCTAAAGTCCGAAACTACGAATTTTCTGAACCTGGTGATCGTTGACGACGATCGCACGGTACGCGAAGCTTGCCGCGAAGTTGCTCGCAACCTGGGCTACAATGCTCTGGCGGCCGATTCGGCTGAGCATATCTATCGCCTGCTGGAGTCGCACGCCATCGACGTGGTGTTGCTCGACCTGAAGCTTACGGGAACGGGAGGGATGGAGGCTCTGCACAAAATCAAGCAGCAGCGGCCGGACACCGAGGTCATTGTAGTGACTGGTTTCGGCACCGTGCAGTCAGCGGTGCAGGCCATGAAGAACGGCGCCTATGACTACGTAACCAAACCGTTCACCATGGACGAATTGCGCAGTCTGCTGGAACGAGTGTCGAGCCACCTGAAACTTAAAAGTGAAAATCGGATCCTGCGCGAGAGAATCAAATCGAAGCAGGGATTTTGCGGCATCGTGGGCACGGCGCCAGATATGGAACGGCTGTACCGCATGATCGCCAAGGCGGCGCAGAGCCATCACCCGGTGTTGATCCTGGGCGAAAGCGGTACTGGCAAAGAACTCGTGGCTCGGTCCATTCATTACTCCGGCCCTTTTCGCGACAAGCCTTTTCTTCCGGTGGACTGTGGCTCGTTGGTGCCCACGCTGATCGAAAGCGAATTGTTCGGTTATGTGAAAGGAGCTTTTACCGGGGCGGTGCAAGCCAAGGACGGACTGTTGAGCATGGCCGAGGGCGGCACCGTGTTCTTCGATGAAATCGGCGAGATGCCAGTCGACCTTCAGGCCAAGTTGTTGCGCGCGATTCAGGAAAAAGAAATCCGGCCGGTGGGCAGCACCAAGCGCCTCGCCATCAATGTAAGAATTCTGGCGGCCACCAACCGTGACCTGGAGCAAGCCGTTGCCCAGGGCACATTCCGCCGGGATTTGTATTTCCGGCTGAATGTGCTGAGCCTGAAGATTCCTGCCTTGCGGGAGCGGCGGCAGGACATCCCACTGCTGGCGGGACGCTTCCTCGACCGTGTGGCCCACGATGCGGGACGGCAATGTACTCTGAGCGACGGCGCTATGAAAGCCCTGATGGCCCACGACTGGCCGGGGAATGTGCGCGAGTTGGAGAACTGCCTGGAACGAGCCTGTGCCCTGAATAGCGGCCCGGAAATCCAGTTGACCGATCTGCCCAGTGGAATGAGCGGAGGTAACGGGCATGTGACCATCGACCAGAACGGCTCGGCTAAGATTATTCCGATGTCGGAACTGGAAAAGCAGACCATCCTGGGCACCATCCTGCAACTCAACGGCGATAAACTGCTGGCGGCGCGCCTGCTGGGGATCGGCAAGACTACTCTCTACCGCAAGCTAAAAGAATATGGTTCCCTGGAGTGTTAGCTCGGGCCGCGTATTCCCGCAGCGGGACGAGCGGAGTCTAGTCTCCGAGCGAAGCCTTGCATTTTCAATGGCATTTTTGTGGCAGATGACGTGCTATCTGTTCTGCCATGATCTTGCTGATTACCTGTGTAGCAAAAGCTCAGGAATGCGCTCAGGCGCTGCAAACCGCGACCACCGAGCCGGTCATTGTGTGTGCCGGCCTCCAGGAGGCAGTCCTCCAATTGAAGGAAAAAGAGTTCTCGGCGGTGGTCCTGGATCTGCTTTTGCTGGATGCGCAACCTGATGAACACGAAACCGTGCTCAAGTACCTGGGATCTGCGGCGCCAGTTTATCTTAATTTCGCAATCACTGGAATTGCCCGCGCAGCGCGGGAAGTGCGCTGGGCGTTGCTACGGCGCAAGCGCGAAGTGCTGGCGGCGAGGAACGAAGCTGAGCTGGGTTACGCCACGAATTGAACGATACTCTGACCGCGCTGCTGCTTTCTTGCCAGATGGCAATGCAAGTTCCAGAGCTCCCCGCACAGGCGGAAACCAAGATGCAGACGGTGGAGGCTTTAGCCAAGGAGGTGAGCGCCAAGCTGGGAAGGGCGGTTTAGGGAGTGGTGTCATTTTTGAGCCGCGGAGCGGCGCAAGAATAAAGCCCACGGCGTAAGCCGTGGGAAGAGTGCGCGACGAATGAGTCGCGGAGCGGCGAAAGAAGAATTCCGCGCGAAGGCGCTTCTGTCGCTCGCGCGATCATGAGCCGTACTCAAATGGCTTGGCACTCGGGCGGGAACTCGCCTCAACGGGTTTGGCGCCCGTTCGACCGCGCCGGGGCGACGCTAGACGGCAACTTCGCTGACTTCCAGCATCTCGCTCAGTATCTCTTCCGGCTTTTCGTTGAGCATGAAGGCCAATACTTCTTGCGGCACAGGATTGCTCCACACCGGAGCAAATGACTGGCGGTGTAAGGGAGACGGCCCGTGCTCACGCAGTGCCGCCAGATGATGAGGAGTGCTGTAGCCTTTATTCGACGCTAGGCGGTACGCGGGAAATACCGGGTCCCACTCGCGGATCATGCGGTCGCGCTCGACTTTGGCCAATATCGACGCGGCGGCGATGGAGGCTGACAGCGCGTCGCCGTGGATGATGGCTTGCTGCGGCAAATCACAATCCAAACGCATGGCGTCGATCAGTAAGTGATTCGCGCCCGGCTGCAACTTCATGACGGCTTCGCGCATGGCTACCCGCGAAGCCTGGTAAATATTGATTTGATCGATGCGGGCAGCGTCCACGGCGGCGATGGCCCAGGCGACGGCATGTTCGCGAATGCGTTCCGCCAGAACTTCGCGGCGTTCGGCGGGCAATAGCTTTGAATCGCGCAGACCGCGAATGCGATAGGCCGGATCAAGAATAACGGCGGCGGCCACCACTGGCCCGAACAGCGATCCGCGGCCGACTTCGTCCACGCCGGCCACTAGCTGCGCGCCCGAATCCCACGCCCGCTTTTCGAATTTCAATGTACACCGCAGACGTTTTAGCAAGCGCAGCTTGGCCGCAGCGGGTGAAAGATTCTTCTCGCAAGCGAGTTTGAGTTTGCTAGCCACAGCAGCGTTAGGGAGATGAGAGCATCTTCGCTGAGGTTGGGCCTGTGGAGCAAGGGGAAAAATGGGAACCTGCAGAAGGGGCACCGACAGGACACTGCCTCTGTTACGCCTATCGTTTTAAAGTGTTGCCGCGAGCAGTGATTCAGAGAATCGCTGTTCCAGCGGATTCCGCAATCTAAGAGCGTTCGGCTGGCGTTCGGCTTGAGCTGCGCCTTGTGTGACTTAGCAGCATTCGAATTCTTGGCTAAGGGCGTTGGGTGTGGAGGTGTGGTTACTTCTTCTTTGGGTCGCTCTCCGGTTTCTTTTCTGTAGGCGTTTTCGCTTCTATGATGTAGGACCCCTGGGGGCTCTGGACAACAAAGTCGGGTTCGACCACCCAGTTGGTTATGAGGTTGGGATGTGTGGTCTGGAGGACATTGATCGGCCGAGTGCCGCCGCCGGCCCACATCACGGGCATTTCCAGGCTCGACAGCCTTGCCGAGATGTTTGAGATGCCCTCCACGGCTTGTTTAAGGAGCAGCAGTTGCGGTGTGTCGTCGGTCGTCCGGCGCATGATGTTCGCGAGTTTAATGGGGGTTTCTCCCCACTTCCCGGACATCGCCTGGTCGGCCTGTCTCTTCACTTGCTCTACTGCACCCTCGATGCTGTCTGGGTCTGTCAGGTCGAACTCGACGGTGCGAAAGCCAGCTATGTCGAAGGGGATTTTCGAGAGCCGTGGTTCGATGACATGGATAACGGGTTTCTCGACGGCGTGACGCACTGCCAGCTCATACAGGACGTTGGGGTTGTGCGTGGTAAGGTCGGCAACGACGAGGTCCGATTCTTGCACTGCCCGGAGGACCTGGGTCGTGATCATTCCCGGTTCGTCGATCTCGTCGCCCCGGGTGACTTTGAACTTGTCGTCTAGTGCCTTTCTGAAGATGTGCTTCAGTACCTTGTCGGACCGCTTCCTGATCTCGGTGTCCTTTCCACCGATCGGGGCGATGACGAAGCAGGATCGCTTTTCGTTGTCGGGCATGGCGTCCAGAAAATTGTAGCGGTGCCTGCGAGTTTGTGCTAGTCGTATCGAGGGCCGGACTGGACGGGCTGGGGTGACGAGCCTACACTTGGGCGGTGAATGATCAGCAGGAGTCCCAGAATAGTACGTCCAGCGAGCCTAACAAGGTAGATACAGCTGCGTCTGCTGCATGCGTGCGGTCAGGGGCTTTTGCATTACTATTATCTCTCGCGCTGCTGTTGCTAATTCCCTATTGGAAAGATCAGCCACGGTACGCTGCGCTCCGTGCTTATGTCGCGTATAGATTCAACTTAACTTCCGCGATAGAGGGCCTAGACGACGATGTAAACTGGCAAATTTACAAAACTTCTAACATCGCGGCAGAATCGATATCAATCGCCCAACTCCAAGATCTCAAAGTTGACATAACTGTTCCGGGTGAGACTCGCGAGCAAGCGCGGCCAAAAAATACGACGCCGGCCGGAAATCACCCGAAAGCTAGCGTTGCCAAACCTGCGTCTCCTGTGCCTCCTTCGGGGCTTCATGCCAGCTTTTTCGGGCAGATAATCGCTGCGTCTCGGATTGCGGAGACACTTAACAGGTTGAACGATTCCGACGTTCTCACTAAAACTCGACAAGTATCTAATTTCTTCAACTTTTCCGTAGCTAGGTGGAGTAACAAGCGGGGTGCTTTGATATACAAGAACGCCCTGGCCCGGGTCTGCAATGCCAAGCAACTGGAAATACCTTATGAGAAGCAAGGACCTCCTGAGTTCGTTCCAGCCCTGGACAAGGAAGCATTATTAGCATGCCTAACGGTGCATGATGTACGAGAATTGGCGCAACTTGAGCAACCGACGGTTTCGAATGCCATGGAACTCGGGGGGCGTATTGGACCATTCATCGAGATCGCACCGGGTTCCCTCCCGCGAGGAACCGTTGATTCGTACGCTGCAACTATTGCAGTGCAGATTCTTCTATTTTTCGTAATTGTGTACTTTGGGGCCTTCGCTCGTGAAGCAGCGGCCTCTCGCTCCTTTCCAGCGCCTGGAACGCTATTTGGCGCTTTTAGTAAATCGCGCTGGACACTGCTGGTGCTATTTCTCGCCCTGTGGACTCCGCCAGTTACATCTCTCGCTGTGGCTATTGTCTCTCACAAATGGATTCTGTCTGTGTGCGTTCTATTAGTTAGTTTGGCCGTGATGTCGGTTCAATTCGTACTTCAAAGCCGATCGTATTTCCACGCGATCGATCCACGAGTTTTCCTCAGAGGGAACAGACCTATACAGAATGCGTCCCCTGCGGCGTCTGCCGACTAGGGTGTCCGTTAAGGTGTCCCGTCACTCGCAAATGGGTTGCATTTACATACAGTGGGTGTAGTCCACAACTGAAATTGCTTCGGGTTACATGGGATGCTTTCCCTGTCAAGAATTCGTGATCGACAATTCAACGCTGTTTGCGAGCCCGATTCTCCTGCGGCAACAGGCTGGCATAGACATAATCCATCGCCGGTGTCGGCACTCCAGTCTCTTCACCGAAGCGAACTACGGCGCCGATGATGGCTTCTAATTCCGACGGCTTTCCGGCCGCTAAGTCTCGCTGCATCGATGCGGTGCCGTCGGCGGGGCTGCTGTCTACAAAGGCTAGCGTTTGCTTGACGACATCTTCCGCGAGACGAATGCCGCGGCTGCGGGCGACGGCGGCTACTTCTTCCATCAACTGCCGCAGAAGTTCGCGAGTGGGCGGGCAGGTGCGAACTTCGCCGATGGTCGATCGTGTTACCGCGCCAGTGCCGCTTAGGGCGGCGATGAATATCAGCTTTTCCCACAGAGCTGCGTGAATGTCCGGAGGCGTCTGAACGGTGACGCCTGCGGCTTTGAGGGCATCCGCCAACGCCAGCGCATTTCCGGACAAGGCCGAACCATCCGGCTCCCCGAGCGCAACCGTAGGATCCAGCCCGCCGTGGCGAATGCAGCCTGGGGAGACCACGAAAGCAACGATCCGGCAAAGGCCCATCAGCGAATGCTTGGGGCCAAGAACCTGCTGCACCTGCGCGGTCGCTTCTACTCCGTTTTCCAGCGGGAGCACCCTGGTCGTCGGCGTCAAGAGAGGTCGCATCGTACTCGCGGCTTCGGTGACTTGCCAGGCCTTGACCGCAAGAATGACGGCGTCCACCGGGCCGAGATCTTCTGGCTTGTCGCTGGCTTGCTCGACCTTAGTCGTGAAATCGCCCTTGGAGCTCAGGATCCGCAGGCCGTCCCGGCGGATGGCCTCAAGCTGTGCCCCGCGAGCTACCACAGAAACCGGATAGCCGGCCCGCGCCAGGACGGCGGCGAAGTACCCGCCAACGCCTCCAGCGCCTACAATCGCAAATGATTTCTTGCTCATAGAAAATGAATGAGCGGGCCCGGCTTTTATGTCTTCGAGGATGGGGCCCAGCGCTTGATATCGTTTGATATAGCGGCGAAGTCGGCGCGGTTCATGATCTTGTCGTTGCCGGCTTCTTTGCGGATATCGTCCAGCAGGCGGAGCGACTGATGATAGTGGTCCAGTGCCAGCGAATTGCTCCCACTAAGACGTGACACCGTTGCCAGCAGATATTCCGCCCGCGCCTGCAACGAGCGCAGTCCCAGCTTTTCGCTCCGGGTTAGCGCCCGCTCCAGCTCTACTCGCGCCTGGGGCACGGCTTTGGTGTTGATGAGAGCTTCGCCCAGATCCAAAGAACACTGCACTGCTTCGTACTTGAGTCCCTGGCTTTCGGCTTGCTGAGACAAATCCTTCAACGTTGATATGGCTGCCGCCGATCGTCCCTGCTGGAGATCGTTGCGTGCCAGTGCAAGCTTGCTCAGCAGAGTGTTCTCAGCATCTTTGGCGCGAGTTGCCGACTGTAGTGACTGTTCATAGAGCTCACGCGCCGCTTTATAATCGCCGCCATAAGCTGCGTTGTCTCCCTGGAAGCGCAAGAGCTGAGAAGCCAAACTCTCGTTCTTCAGTTCGCGCGCCAGTGCCAGGCCTTCGTCGAGACTTGCTTTCGCTTCATCCCCCCGGCCGGCTTGCACCAACGACTCTCCGTAGCCGCTCAGAATTTCGCCCATCCAGTAACTGCGATCCTGTAAATCGCGAAACGTCTTTAGCGCTTCCTGACGCGCGTTTAAGGCAGCACCGTAGCGGCCCTGATAGGCGAATACACTTCCCATGTCGTAAGAGGTTACGGCGGCGCCACGTTTGTCGCCAGTGCTCCGGCGCAAATCCAACGCCTTCAGATATTGCGATAAGGCTTCGTCGTACTGGCCGAGCTTGGTGTCGGTGGCGGCCAGGTTGCGAATGGTTTCCGCAATATCGTCCGGCACCTTCAATTTCTCGCGAAGTTGTAAGGCTTGCTGATAGTAAGTCAGCGCATCCTGATATTGTCCCTTGGAAAGATACGACGTGCCGATGTTGTTGAGGATCATGGCCTGGCCCGATTCATCAGCCAGATCGCGATTGGACTGTAGCGCTTCTTTATATAGCTTGAGTGCCTCGTCGGGCTGCGCTGCATCCTGATAGAAGTTGGCCAGGTCGTTCAGCGTGTCTGCCACGCCACGTTTGTCGCCGATCTCGCGCCGGATCTGGAGCGCCTCTTTGTAACTGGCGAGGGCCGCATCGCGCTGACCCAGCATCACCTGCGCCTGCGCACTCTCATTCAGGCTGACGGCGATGCCCCGTTTGTCGCCAATCTGTTTCTTGATCGCCATCGACTCTTGATAATTTCGCAACGCTTCCTGAGGTTTGTCGGTTAGCCGGTAGGCGACGCCAATGGCTTGCAGGATGGCCGCTTTTTCTTCCTGGTTGTCGAGTTGAATGGCCAGAGTCAGGGCGCGGTTGAGAAAGTCCAAACCATTTTGCGGATTGCCGCTCTTGATCTCGACCCGGCCACTGGCCAGTAGCGCATCCACATACTTCGGGTCTTGCTCCAGTACGGTCGCCAAATGCAGGCGGGCATTGTCGAAGTCGTTGGCATCCTCATAGAGCGAAGCCAGGGTAAATTGAATGTCAGGGTCCTCGGGCGCGACCTTCACAATGTTCTGATATGCCGCGATGGCTTTCTGCGTGTCGTTCTGAATGCGGGCGTTGCTGGCTTCGATGAGATATCTCTCCGATGTGGGCAAGGATGCGCTCAGTTCCACCGCACGGCGCGAATAGCGCTCCGCTTCGTTGTCATAGCCCAGGTTCGAGTAGGTTTGCGCCAGCCGGGAAAACGCCAGAGCAAAGTCGGAATCTTCTTGAGTTGCGGAGTCAAACTTTTTTTGTGCCTCCAGATTATTCCCTTGGCGGACCAGCTCAATTCCCTGGTTGTAGTCCCGCAACGCCTCGGTGGACTTCGATGACGGGCGGAAGGCCTGCGCCTGCAGTTCTTTGACGATTTCCGGGGAGAGCGCGAGATTTTCACGGATGGACTGGGAGAGGCGGTCCACGGCGGCCAGCAAATCTTTTTCTGACTGCGCTTCCACCTTCAGACTCGAAGTGCGTTGGCGTTTTAAGTCCTGCAACGTGGCATCGATACGAATCTGATCGCCGACTTTTACGTATTGCCCCCACACCAGCGTCTGCGCGTTACTGAATTCACCCAACTGCTTTAGCATTTGCGGGTCAAGCTGTGAACTCGGATTGAGATGCAGGTCTCTCAGCACCTGGTGCAGGCGGTCGGAAGAGACCATGCGCAGGCTGGCTGATTGCCCCACATCCGTGCTCAACATTTCGGCGAGACTGGAGCCTAGCCAGTCGAGACTGGCGTCTCCGGAAGCGTTGCGAAAAGGCAGAATGGCGAGCGATGCCACGGGCCCGTGAGCGCTTTTGCCGGCAGCGGGGATAAGCCGGCCGCGCAACATCCATCCTGCAACCGCGATCACGATTGCAAGCACCGCCGTTGCCCACTGCCACACCGGCAAAGCTTTTTTCGAAGTTGGAAAGGGCGCAGAGATCAGTGACGCCGAAACCGGGCGCTTGCCCTGAAAGGCATCGAGATCGTTAAGGATCTCCTGCACGGTCTGGTAGCGCTGATCCACTTCACGCTCCAGACACTTGGCCACGATGTCGCTCAATCCCTTGGGAATCGAGGGATCCATATCCACTGCGGGGATGGCGCGTTCCTGGTTGCGTTTGAGCAGGCTGGCGATCGCGGTATCCGCCTTATATGGAGTATTGCCGGTGAGTAATTCGAAGAACACGAGCCCGAGCGCGAAAATATCGGACCGCTGATCCAGTTCCTTGCCGACGGCCTGCTCGGGGGACATGTACTCCATGGTTCCGACGAGGGCGCCGGTATTCGTCATGCCGTCCGAGTCCACCGAACGTGCCAGGCCGAAGTCCATCACCAGGGTACGTCCTTGCATATCCCGCATGATGTTCTGCGGCTTCAGATCGCGGTGAATCACGCCTACACTGTGGGCTGCATAGAGTGCAAAACAAGTTTCACGAATTGTTTCTACTGCTTCTTCCGGAGTGTACTTGCCGCGCTCCATGAGCAGACGCCGCAGGTCGGCTCCCTCGATGAACTCCATGGTGATGAACTTGACGCCATCGGCATCAGCCAGATCGTAGATGCGGATCACGTTCTTGTGAGTCACCTGATGGGACAGCAGAAGCTCCTGCTTGAAGCGGGCGACAATCGCGGCATTTGAGGCCAGGTCGCGGCGAATTACTTTCAACGCGACAAAGCGGTCCAGTTCGCGGTCTTTCGCCTTATACACCGCGCCCATCCCGCCTTCACCTAGAAGCTGCAAGACTTCATAACGTCCACCCAGCACATCGCCCAGTTGGAGTATGGCTGCGCTGACGAAAAGGTTCGACAGACTTCGTGGGGCCGGAGGTGGCGTCCGAACCACGTCGATCAAGGTGGCGTCGAGATCTACCATGGTGGCGTTGGGATCGAATGGAAGGGGGCTTCGAGGATCGGGGTTTAGCGGGGTACCGCTGGAGGAACTTTCGCCCTTGACCGGTGCGCGCAGGCCTCGCGAATTTGCGTCGGGAGCGTCATCGCGCGGGGTTTTCGGCCCATCCATGTAGTTAACCCATCAGGCGTGCATACTGCGCAAATCAAGGTACTTCACCAGCCAAGCTCATGCTTCTAAAGCTGAAAGTATATACCTGTGGGCTGGCTCTAACGAGGGGAGAAACTCATTGTACAAGCGCTTGGGGCGCTTGGCTACGACGAAAATGGCAAGCCGGGTAGGCGAATTTGAGTGGTTCACAGCCAACAACGTGCGGACTGCGCGGCATTTACCCGGATAACCATCGGGACGCGGTCGGGATGTAAAATCAGGAGGATGTCATCAACCGCGGGCGCGTAGCTCAAACGGATAGAGCATCGGATTTCTAATCCGAGGGTTGCAGGTTCAATTCCTGCCGCGCCTACCATTCTTTTGTGCAGCTTGCGGGCGGTCCCCACTGAAAGTCATTGCAAGTTTACTGCAAGCTGGGACAAACTCGCGCGGAGAATGGCGCGTGCCCCAGTCGGCGGAGCACTCTTGGGACGGAAGAGAGGGTGTCAATGCGATAGGGGATAGGAGTTATTGCGATCTGAAAGGGCACCCCCTTTGCGAAGCGAAACGTGCAGGCAGATTGAATGTCGAACTCGCAAGTCTGGCCAACGCCATCCTCGCCTACCAGAAAAAACTGCTCGCTCAGGTCGAACTTTACGCTGCGGTCCAGGCAGCGGGAGCGGAGGTTCCCCGCGACCCCGAGGCATTTCGGCTATGGTTGCACCGCGCTAGAAAACAGGGCTTGGTCACACGGTCCCGTGGCGGTCAGAGCAAGGCTTAGAGTGCGGTATGGATGCGCAGCGGCGGAGAACTGCCCCACTCAAGCCAAAACCGGGCTTGAATGGGCCACTCGCGTCTATCAGCATCCATTGCGGACCAAGGTTCAATTCGGTTGCCGAAGATCGTCCAGTGCCTTTTGTGCTTGGAACCATTTGAACACGAAAAATGCATGGACGCCGAATGCCCACAACGAAAATGTGGCCATTAGAGCGATCATGTCAACGGCATAAATAGCGATCCCGGCCAGGAATGCCCAACGATGACCGCTGCGCCCCGCAAATCCCAGCCCTAGCATAACAAGCAGCCACAAAACTGCCGCGCAGTACACCGCTAAAGGGTAAAGAGGGCCTAGCGGCCTGCCATAGAGCGTCAGAAGGTCAACTGTGCCAACGTTGACAAGAAGATTCAGTCGCAGCGGAAGGAGGCCCGTGCCGAGCGCAGACAGACCTGCGGCCCAAAAGAAGGAATTCGCATCGCTTCGGCTTTCGTCACGTAAATCGGCACGCCGCTGCTCATCAGTCGCCTTGTGCTCTTCGTCCGTTCGACCGGCCCCAACATTCAATGTCTGCATAAGTCAACGATAACGGCTTACCAAGTTAACTTTGAGCCCAATAGTTCGCGCAGGGCCCGAACCCAGAAAGCGTTTCTCCTTTAGCCGCCCCTTCGTTTTCATCGAGGAGGACTTGCCTTGGGATCGTGTTGCTCGTCATGCCGCAAGAAGGACACCATTCCAATTGTTCCAACGATCAACGCACCAACATGGTGGCCAAAAATTGATCGCTCTGGAAAAATAACCGAATGCAGAAAAAAAATCAGAAAATACGTAAGGCTTGCCGCAATTCCCCAGCCCTTCGCGGAAGGCCTTCCCTTCCACACGGTCCACCAAGCTACTCCGAAGATGATGGCCGCAACCCAGAAGAACGTGACGCTGAGTAAAGTAGACGGAATCAGAATTGTGTAGTGCCGATACATCCGGTACGCTATGCGCCAAAGAGGGACCAAGAAGTGCAGCAGAGATGTGAAAGCGAAACACCAGCCCAGAATCCTCCTTAACTCGTGAATACTAAGATCATTCATGTTTTGATACCTGTCTTTCCCGAGGGCTGCCCCTCCATTAGGGTGCGACAATTCCGGGAGGCTCTGGGTCACAAGGATTGCAGCCCGGCTCTGGGGGCCAATTGGGGTTGTGTTCCTCCGGTGGTTGACCTCCAAAGCTATAGTCTAGGAGTTCACCCAATAGGCTTCCGATTAACGTCGTGACAATGGCCTGGGTGACCGTTATTCCCGTTCCGGCCGCTACCACAGGTGAGGAGACTATTGCAGTGGCAGCACCAAGGTCATTCACCGTTGACGACGCACTCTTCCAAAGTTGTTGATGGCCTTGAAACACTGCTCCGTTCAAGGGCACATCGCAAGCGGACCCGATATACACGCAGATCATGCTCGCTGGAAGGCCGTCACCGGCGTTGCCTAGTTCCGTCGAAACCCAGTGTGTCGGATAGCAGTTGGCATTGGAAAGGCTTCCGTCGCATTGAAAGATATCTGGATTTTGGGGGTCCGGATTGGAGGCATACCCTAACTGTCCAACGTAGCCATTCGTCGTGATCGTCACATTCGTGCAGTTGTTGTTTGGGCAGATACCTACTGCTCCAGCCGACAACAACTCCGCGATGAAAGTGCTCGCCCAAGATTCATAAGCAGCTCCCCCCGTCATGGCGTACAACATGCCGGGATTGATGTCTACCAACCCCGAGGGATCGTTGTAGGTGGTGGGGTTGTTCCCGACGTAGGCATAACGGTTCCAGGTCTGCGGATTCCTAGGATTCACCGCCGCCAGCCCCGCCGGGTCGGGTGCCATCCAGCGGCCCTGCGTCTGGCTTAATTGCCGAAAGGGAGTGTGAAACACGCCGCCGTCATCATGCAGATCGCCGGTGAAGCCGAGGTTACTCTGAAACCCAGTGCTCGTCCACTCCCCAAACGGCAGATTGGTCTGAGCGCTTGAGTTGGTGTTCCCGGTCGGGTCAGTCTCCATGCGCTCCGAACCCAAATGGTCGGCATGGCTGAAGTAGGTCGATCCGTCGGCGTAAGTGCTCATGTGCATCCCGCCCAGATAAAGCTCACTCCAATTCCACCCCGCGAAGCCCGCTGTACCCTGGGTGTTTTCCTTGCCCTGATTATCGAACACGTAATCGTAGGTTGCGCCGCTGACCGTCCGTTCCACCCGTTGGCCTGCGGCATCGTGGGTGTAGGTGGCGGTTTCCGAAGAACCCTCGTATTCGAAAACCCGGCCTTCCCCATCATGCGCCCAGTTTCCGCCCAAGCCATCATATTCCAGGTTGCCCGCAGCGTCGTAGCAGAAGTTGCCCGGTCCGCTGGTACAGTTGGTGGGCGTAAGGTGGTTGTTGCTGTCGAAGCTGTAGGACGGTTGCGGCCCTGGACCGCTGCCCGGAACGTGCCATCGCCTATGCATCCCGAATAGAGGCGAGCTTGTTCAAAGTCTTCCCCACGGGGTTGGAACGCGAGGGGTATGAACTGGACAGGATGATTAAGTTTGCCAGAGAGCCAGGGGCGGCGGGAGTCCCCTTGAGTAGGTTCACGAACGAATTCAAGAACGTGGATGCTGGCCTGCGTTTCAAACGCCTGGGAACGCTATTGGAGGGTAAGGACCTTTATCGCTTCTCCAGAACCACGCTAGGAAGGACGGCCCAAATCTTAGTCCACAAAGATTATCTTGAGGCCTACAAGAAGGAACACCCGGCTGACACCGAGAAGCCTTGGGAAACGCGGTAAATCTGCAAAATGCCTTCTTTCCTTCTGGGACACCCGTGCGTAATTAGAGGGTCGGCTATTTTCCCTGAGGGGCCACAGGGACAGGATAGGAAGGAAAGAAGTAACAAGAAGAAGTTAATACAAAAACAACACACACCGGTTCACTGGCATATATGGCGCGAACGCTCCTAGAAATGACTTCAACTCCCCCTTCGCTAGATCCGCGAATTTGTCGAGGTTACGGCACTTGGTGAGGGTTTTTGGCGCGAAATCGCCAATCTCCCAGTCCCCCAGTCCCCGATTCCCCCGACTCTCGTGACAGCTGCAAGGAGGAGCAAATCTCATCGAATGCGACGTTCACGGCGCGTCCAACCCCGCGCGTTTGGCTGGTGCGGGCACTTGCGGGATTCTTGAACATTCGCGTAGATAAGCGACTTGCGGGGCAGGCGTAACCAGGAATGTGCACTCTGTCGCGGGTTAGACCCGCTTGCTATCTTGGCTGTGGTTCCTTCTGGCTCGAATCATGCCAGCACCAAGTAGGGCGCTCGCGACGCCCAGACAGATTGCTCCAGCGGCGCTGCTCACAGAAAGCAGGAAGAGACCGACGACGATCCCTAGCACTGGAAGGACCCACCATCCGCTAGGAGCTGGCGCATTAGGACGAGCTGATTCTCGAAAAACCTCAGTGAGGTTTGAAGGCTCAGATATTTTCTTAAGCTCTTTCGCGAACCTTGGGGGTATTTGACCGGATTGGAGCAACCGCTCCATTTTTTGGTTCGTCAGACGGTTTTGCATTATTTGGAGGGCTAACGCAGATTGCCAAGGGAACCACTCTTCCGTGGCAGACGGGTCGCACCAGCGTTGCGTTCCCATCACATGCTGGGACGGTTCTCCTTTCCAGCCATAGTGAGAAAGAAACTTGGCCACTTCGACAGGAGGATTAGGTTCGTCTGCTGAAAGGCCTACGATCCTGTCTAGCAATTCATCGTAGGTCGGCTCGGGCTGCCCAGGTTGCTCCACTGCGTTTTCATAGAGCAACCGCCTTGCCTGGTAGAAGGACCCGGTAGTCTTGCAAGCCTCGAAATAGGAATAAAGCGAGGGAGATACATCGAGCAAGGCCATTGCTGTTTCAAGGGAAGGAAATTTAACGAACCGTGTCAAAGCCGAGCCAAGATCATCCCGGTAGACGATCTCTTCACTTCTTGAGGCGTCGTCGTCGCGATGTATCTCCAACATGTCCCGGATTTCGCCAGCGGCCATGTCGAAGTCGCAGTCTCTTAGCAGCGCCCGCCAGTCTTTGCTTGCCGTCATGTCCGAGGGGTGTCGGCACCAGCCGATAGGTAGGCAACAGCCTACAACGGACAATCGCAGGGTGTCCAGCGCTATCGCGGCAAGGTTTGGCCAGAGAATTCGGAGGTTACGGATCAAGCGGGGTCTGTCTCAAGTGGAAATGGCGCATCTCTTTGGCATAGATCGTGGGCACATCTCAGAGGTCGAAACTGGAAAGAAAAATGTTTGCCTGCCGATGTTGGAGGTTCTCTCCAAGGGATTCGGAATTAGTGTTTCAGAGTTGATGAGGGGTGTATAACCTTGATCAGCATTTTGGAACTCAGGGCTTCTTCTTGCAGCCGTTTTTAATAATATCCATACACTGCTGGACCGTAGATGCTGCGTCTTTGGTCATGGCGTCTTGCGCCACTAAGAAACGCGCATACATATCGAAAGCAGTTTCGGAGACTGTATAAAGCAACGTATTGGTGTCCGTGCACGTTTGGGCAGTGTGGAGAAGGCGATGTGCGGTTACGAAATCTCCAGCCTCGGCGTCAGTGGTCGCCTTCGTAACGATCTGTACGGTGCAGAGTGCCATATTTCGACCCGCATCATCCAGATTTCCAACGAGAAGAAATCCGACCGGGCTATTAAAACCGTGGGGATGTTTTTGCAATCCATTGAGAACTTCGCGTGCACGATTCAAAAGTTCGTGATCGTTCTTTACGGACGCAGCCTCGTCGGGACCCGCTTGTTCCTCTTGCTTTAAGGCTAACTCGTATTGTGTGAACGCACGATCTGATTGGGTAAGTAGAAGCTTAATTTCGTCCTCGTTTGGGAAGGGAGGACTATCTCTTGTTTGAGCAGCGCAGAATTGCGAGAGCAAGAAGAGCGCCACGGTGAACAATGGCTTCATGAATCACCTCGTTAGCGACGGCGCGAAGTATAGCAGAGGCCGTAGGCCGGAGTTTCCTGGCGGATGTCGAGCGGGGAAAGCGGAATGTCTCGATCCTGAACCTTGAACTGATCGCCCAGGGATTTAAGATCTCGCTCTCCACTGTTTTCTAGGCTCTAGGGCTCCGAGGGATCAGCGTCTCGGAGTTGACGAGGGGAGTTTAGAAGTGGGGGAGATGTTGTGCCTCATTCCTCGCATAGAACGGGGTTCACACACTAGCGGAGAGAATTCTCAGACTCAGGCCGGTTGAATGTCGAACTCGCGAGTCTGGCCAACGCCATCCTCGCCTACCAGAAAAAACCGCTCACTCAGGTCGAGCTTTACGCCGCGCTTCAGGCAGCCAGAGCGGAACTTCCCCGCGACCCGGAAGCATTTCGGCTATGGCTGCACCGCGCTTTGGTGTCAGTCCCGTCTGTCCGGATTTCTCACTGCCTGTCCGCAAGTTGACGCCCGCTCAACTCCGTCGTTTCTCGGATCACCGTAAGTGAGGACACCTACGACTACAAACGGAGCATGCACCTTTATCTGTAATCCACGAACTTCAGCAAATTCGGCAGCGGATGAACAGTCGCCGAACAACCCGAATTCGTTCAGGGCGCTGCCGAAAAGATACCGCAATTTCGACCATGTCGGCTCAGAGTATCCGCAACCCTTTAGACCACTAATCAATCCATCTAGATCTACTACATCGAAACCTCGAAGTTGCCATTCATCCGAAAGGAGAGTTTCTTCAGTGGGCCGATCCTCAAAATGTCCAAGTCCAAATCGTCCAACAAGCGCGACAATGTTCGTCTCAGAAGTAGTGAGGCAGACTCGCGACCAACTTGCTTCTGAAATTCCTCGCTTCTCATAAGCCGCAAGGAGCAAGTTAATGTCCTTCGCGAGGTGGAGTGGGTTCGCGAAGTCCGGCAGGATTCCGTCGTGGAACAAATCAACCCCTTCCGGCCATAGCCAAATCGCTGGGTCTGCACTGATCGGGCTGTGAAGCCTCGGTACAAGGCGTTGATCCTTCGGAGGCAAATCTTCGGTTTGAAGTTCGGGTTTTATGCGCAGGTCAAATCCAAGGCTAACGCGTTTCATTTCACCTCAATTAGTTGGCCAACTTGAATAAGTGCTGCAGCTTCGCATTCCTGGTGGGGGGAATTGAGTCGTACCTTGTGTTCCTCCACCCCTGTTCCAGAAACACTGGCCCGTAGCCGGAACCTGATTTTGAGTCCAGATGTGGTAGTGGGGATCCCATCCGTTGTGTGGATGTCCTGATTGACCTTCATAACATTGCGTCCCGGCTGGTGGATCGCACGGTAGGTTGGACACTGTAGGGGGGTGCGTCAAAATATACCAAGTCGTAAGCAATGCTGTTTGAAGTGTCAACCATATCGTTTGCACCGTTGAGCCCCTTGGGCACGCGCACGTGTCGCCGCATCCGCAACTGACAAATCCCGCGCCGTCGTCGCATACTCCAAAATCACAGATGCCAATCAAGTTCGGTGACACCTGCGCGACCCCCGGCGGAAGAGCGCCGGGTTCTCCCGAGGTTAGGGGAGAACTTGGTATACCGCCACCGCTCGGAGGTGCGCCTACTCCTCCACCGCCGCCTCCACCTGTACCGCCGCCTCCACCTGTACCGCCGCCTCCACCACCGCCGTCACAAAAAATATCACAACCGTCAATGCAGCTTGGATCAAAGGGGTCGCAATATCCGCCGCCACCATCTACGCCTCCGCCTGGACTGCTGTAACAGTCAAACGGCAAGCATGGTAAGTTGATCGGTACATCCAAACCAGACGGGTCGTTGTAGGTGGTTGGGTTGTTCATCGTGTAGGCATATCTATTCCAAGTCTGCGGGTTCCGGGGATTCACCGCCGCCATCCCAGCCGGGTCGGGAATCATCCAGCGGCCTTGCGTCTGGCTCAATTGCCGGTTCGGAGTGTGAAACACGCCGCCGTCATCATGCAGATCGCCGGTGAAGCCGAGGTTACTCTGAAACCCAGTGCTCGTCCACTCCCCAAACGGCAGATTGGTCTGAGCGCTTGAGTTGGTGTTCCCGGTCGGATCAGTCTCCATGCGCTCCGATCCTAGATGGTCGGCATGGCTGAAGTAGGTCGATCCGTCGGCGTAAGTGTTCACGTGCATCCCACCCAGATAAAGCTCACTCCAATTCCATCCCGCGAAACCCGCTGAACCCTGGGTGTTCTCCTTGCCCTGATTGTCGAATACATAATCGTAGGTTGCGCCGCTGACCGTCCGTTCCACCCGTTGGCCTGCGGCATCGTGAGTGTAGGTGGCGGTTTCCGAAGAACCCTCATATTCGAAAACCCGGCCTTCCCCATCATGCGCCCAGTTTCCGCCCAAGCCATCATATTCCAGGTTGCCCGCAGCGTCGTAGCAGAAGTTGCCCGGTCCGCTAGTACAGTTGGTGGGCGTAAGGTGGTTGTTGCTGTCGAAGCTGTAGGACGGTTGCGGCCCTGGACCGCTGCCCGATGCCAATGTCTGCGTCCAACGGTTGCCGTACTCATCGTAGGCGTAGGTATAGCCCTCGGCATTGGTTCCATCGGGACAGTTCGCACTGCACCAACTTCCCTTCAGCCGACCGAAGTCGTCATAGGTGAACGAACTCCAATTTCCATTGACCGAGTCATTGGCGGAAGCTACCTGCCCGTTGAGGTAGGTAAGCGTCAGCGAGTACGCGGAACCACCTGTTACAGCATCATTGATTGTCAACAATCGCCCGCGATTATCGAAGGTCGCAGTGTGCGCCGTAGCGGTCGTGCCCGATCCATTGGCACCGTACGTTCCTGAAGTAATCTCGCCCAAGGGATTGTAGGCATTCACCGAATACAGCGTCGGGGGATGAGTCGAGTTGGACAGACTTGAAGTCAGGCTGGTTGGCCGGGCAGCACCGTCGTAAGTAGTGCTGTAGACATGGCCCCAGATGTCGGTCATCGAGGTCTGCCGGTCGAGGTAGTTGTAGCCATAGTACGAATTAGCGTTCGATCCGATATTCGAGGGCGTCCATGAACCCTTGGCAATAACGTTTCCATCCATGTCGTAGAGATAGGCTTCGCCCGCGCAACTGGGACAGGTTGAGGTGCCGATGTATTGACTCGCCAAGCGACCCTTCGGGTAGTTTGTGGGGGCACCCGACCCCCAAGACGCCGTATCCCAACTGAAATATGCAGTTGGCGTGTAGGGGTCGCTGTAGGTCATCTGAGTGAGGCGATGGAGCAGGTCGTAGGTGTACGTAGTTGTAGACGGGACCCACCCTGTATGGTTGGGTTCTGCTGATGTGCGCGTGTAGAGGTCGCCGCCGGTCACCGTGTCGTAAGCGTAAGTTTTTGCCTGTGTCCCGTTTGCGATTTCTGGATTGGTCTCGGACGTGAGCCGGGAAAGGCCGTCGTAGACGAAGGTGCGGGTTTGAGAGGTATAACCAGGGTTGTTAGAATCCTGCGTGACCGAGGTGATGTTGTTCAGCACATCGTAGGCATAGGTGGTTTGAAAGGCCTTATAGCTGGGATAATCGGAATTGCACCCGCTCTGCATCGGAATATCGCCATTTTGTTGCCCTCCCGTACCGGTCAAAATTCGTTCACAGACTGAAGTCAACCTTCCCAAACCATCCACCTGGAAGAATTTGGCAGTTGCGTTGCCTTCGCCGAACCAGTCAATCGTGTTGTTCGTGTAATTGCTAGTTACTATGTCGCCGTCTGGAAAAGTGGTCTGATAAGGTCTGCTCAGCCCATCGTACGTGTAGAAGGTGGTGCCGTCTGTCGGAGATGAGCCGGAACGATGCTGATTCGACACCGAGTAGACCCGGCCCAGCGCGTCATAGGTTGTGTCAACGTAGTCCGTGCCCTCGGGATCGGAGGTCAACTGGGTTTGGATTGTGCGGCCCAAACCGTCGAGCACGGTGTCGGTCGTGACATTGATTGTGGCGGTCTGCTGGGAGCTAGTTGCGATGCTCCAAGGCAGAGATGCGGTGTTATATGTGTAGGTCGTACTGCCGGTAGTACCCGGCTTGACCATCTTCGACAATCGCCAGTAGTTTGGGTCGGTAAACTGGTAGGTGGTGGTGTTCCCATTCACGTCCTCGGACGATGTCATCACTGCACCGACGCAAGTGTTGCTGTTGTCCCATCCGAAGTATTCGTTGAGGGCGGTGGTGATGACTGGTAGCTGAATCTCCGTCACGAAGGAATTTCCGCAAGCCCCGTAGGTATACGTCGTCGAGGCCCCGTTAACGTCAGTTGCGACCTTCACGTTGCCGGTGTCGTAGTAGGTGAAGGTCTTGCTCAGCGTCGAACTTCCCGAGGTCAAGCTCGCAATAGTGACCGCGTTACCGCGAGACCCAGGGGGAGACGTGTGTTGGGGCGTTCCCGAGGTGCCCGTAACCGTGTCGGAATAGGTATAGGTGGTTTGTGCTTTGATGGTGCCGCTCTTGTCCTTGACGGTGACTTGATACGGATGATCGAGAATGTCGGTCAACGCCTGGTAGGTGATAGTGGTATCTTTCAGAAGGTACGTGCTGGAAGGTGCGCCTCCAGTCGAAACCCCGAAGTCGTAATTCTTTACCTCTGTAACTCGCCCGCCGTTGGTCGTGTCAAACTTGGTTTCTGTTGCAGCGTTCTTGGTTCCCAGGTTTACGTACTGGTCGATCTGCGAAAACGGAAGAGTCAGCGTAGCGGATGTACAACCGGAATAGACGGCGTTGTAGCAGGTGAGGACCGTCTTGCCCGCGCCGGTGTGGTTGCGCTCGTAGTAGGTGTAGGTGGACTGGGAAGCCGAACCACCTGTGGTAGTGGACGTAACTTGATACATGTTGTAGGTCGTAACGGTGCCGACTGGATCGGTAACCGTGGTTGTCCAATTCGGGCTTGTGCCCGAGCGAGAATATTGCCAGGGAGTCGAACTGTCCGGTGTCGTGCGCTCGAAACCCATTGTGGTGCCATCCGAGCAATTGATTCCGCCGTTGCTTCCGGTGTAGGTGTAGGAAATTGTGCCGCCTGTTGGAAAGGTGACGGAAGCGATTCTGCCGGTGACGTTGGAGCTTCCCGTTGTTGTCGGCTCGTAGGTGAACTGATAGAAGGAGCCGTCAGGATAGGTGATCTTATCTACCAAGTTGTTGTGGATCGGCGATGACACGCCATAGTCGGTGACGCCTGAGCATTGGAAGTGCGTTTGCACAGGGTAACTTTTGTATGACACCACCACGCTCACCGGCGTACCCGTTCCTGCCGAACCTGGAGCTGTATACGTGTAATTGACTGGGGACGTGCCTGTCACCGTCAGGACCGGTGTCGTGGAACTCAAAGTGTCGAAGAACTGCCCGGTCGAAGTGTTAACCGTAATCTCGTTGCCGTTGGAATCGGTTGCCAAAGTGGCAGTACCCTGGCCGATAGGTACAGTGATTGCTTTTCCCCCTTTTGAGACGAGCGAGGCCGTGCCGACTGATCCATGCAATATCGAGATGGAGTAGCCTGATCCGTCATCGGTGGCCGAACTGGCGTCAGTCGAGGAGTTGCCCCCGCAGGCGGCGGGTGCCGAGACCACGGTGGTCATAAGACTTGGGACGTGGTGCATCGTGCCGTGGACATCGATGTAGCCGGGGTAAATCCGCCACGTTGTAGTTTCCATTTGGCTGGGGGCGCAAAGCGTACTGGCCGTGTACACAACCGGCGACGGAACATAGCCTACAGCACTCACTGGAATGGGCCAGCCCCAACCCGGTTGCGGTGTCCACGTGGTACTACTGCCGGTCGTCACGGGCAACCAAACCAACGAGCTGTCATACGTCAGATCGTAGACGAATGGAATCCCCCGGCCTTGCCTTTGGAGGATGGGAATGACGAGATTGACATCCAGGTTCCCTAAATTGATGGTGTCAGGACCACCGCTAAAGCTGCCGAACGCCTGAGTTCCAGTTGCATTCTGTTGGGCTTGAGAACACACACCGCCCAGAATCATCAATCCGACTACGCACAGCCAATTCAATCTTGCGGCCATAGCTTGCGCTCCTTCGGCAGTTATTGGGGAACCGTGAACGTCGAAAGCGGAATGCCTGTATTGATCGCCACTGACGTAATTGTCACGTCAAGTTGCAGGGTGCCGTTGATGTACTCCTGAATGTGTTGGGGACTCGCCACACCCTGCGTGGATTGATAGCTCAAGAACATCACTTGCACCGGAATGGCCGTGCCATTGCCCGCAAAGGTGTTGAAGTTCTCCGCTGCGGGAAGGAACGTCGTGGCGTCCAGATAATAGTCAATGGTGCTGTTTGTTTGAAGCTGGGCTTCCGAGTTCTGATCGAGGCCCGATTGATAGTAATAACTTTGAACATGTTGGACGGACTCACCGCCGAGGTTCGCCGGTCCCAGATAGTTCAGCACGATGCCTTGATTGGGAGCTACGGCCATCGCGGAGTTCAGCGGGTAGAACCATGCCGCATCGGTCACGCAATTCTGGTACGAGTATTGTGTCCCGGTTCCGGTCGTGATCGACTCCCCTTGCGATACACCCGTCGATGCATCTCGAATCTGGGATATTGCGCCACTCAGAGCGAGTTGCATATCCATGCGGCTCTCGCCATAACCCTTGACCTTTAGCGTCACCGTGCCGGTGTCGGTTGTTGACCCGGCCATCCAGGTGTTGACCGTTCCGGTCAGTGTCACATCGGAAACAGTGTTGTTCCCCGCCATGGCAGCAACAGATTGCGCGGCATAGGAAATTGCCGTGGAATTGCTGGGCGGTTGCTGTCCAAATGCGAAGGCTGACAAGATCAAAATGGAAACACCGAACGTTCCAAGAGATTTCATGGAGTGTTTTCCTTTAGTTATTTCCCGTGGCTCAGGTTGATGATTGGAGCGTTGAAAAACTGCCGAGGATTGCGCGTGAAGATGGTTTACTTTTTGCGAGGCGACCGACAGATCGGGGAACAACCCAACCGCAAAGCGAGCCATAGGCTCCTCCTTGGGACGGCTCAGTTTCCCCCTCGAAAAACTGTGGGCGCGATTCTCCGCCATGACTTCCGCTGAAGTCAAGTATTTTTTCTAACAATTGCGACCAGCAGTTCCCGATTTTTGCGATGTGGCCTTACGTGGACCGTGCTTTGATGAGCATCCTTCGACGTTGCCGCCCGTGCCCTTCGGATCGCAAAGCACAGGAGTCCTGCTCCTTCGGTCGCCATGTGGGGACCCTGTGCGAGGTGGTTGGCGTCACCAGGCTCGCATGTGCGCGTCGAAGTGGCGCCGAAAGATTGTCCATAACGGCGCTTGCGGGGGCGCGAACGGGAACGGGCGCCGTGGTAACTGATACCATCCCCACATGCCCAAAACACTGATGCAGTCCGTGGCTGATCAACTCCAGAAGGAACGTGTGCGACTTGCGAACGAATTGCACGCCGTGACAGCGGCACTCAAGGCGTTCGGGAAGGTCTACGTTAGTGGACCTACAGCGACCCGTAAGAAGCGAACGATGTCGGCTGCAGCGCGGAAAAAGATAGCGACAGCGCAGAGGGCCCGATGGGCAAAGGTTAGGGCGGGCAAGAAGCATTAGGAAGGCCGCTTGACGCCAGTCAGGCCGGGGAAGATAATCCTTCACGGCTCGGTGTTTTCGCAGCGTACTCCCCCGCGACCCGTCAGCCGGGCACGCTTCTCTCGCGTGCGTAGGCCGCGATTCGTCAATTTCGCAGCATGGAGGTTTCCCGATGACAAAGATCAGCGCGTGTAAAATGGCAGCTGCTTTTTTCCTGCTCTGCGTAGCAACGGCGGTTGACTCGCCTGCGCAGACATTCACTAATCTGTTCACTTTCGACCGGACCAATGGTTGGGAACCGGTCGCGCCTTTGACCCAAGGTATAGACGGGAATTTCTATGGCGTAACTGCCGAAGGCGGTTCTGGCTCCAATCCGGTTGGGACAGTCTTCAAAGTGACTCCGGCGGGTCACCTGACTTCGTTGTACAACTTCTGCAGCCAATCCAACTGCGCCGACGGAGCGTCGCCCGAGTCCGCTCTGCTACTGGCTACGGACGGGAACTTCTACGGAACCGCGTCCGAGGCCGGAGGAAATATTGTTGGCGGTACGGTGTACAAGATCACTTCCTTGGGGAAACTAACTACCCTCTATAGCTTCTGCGCTGAGGACAATTGCACGGATGGTGCCAGCCCCCAGGGCGGTGTGGTGGAAGGAGTGGACGGGAATTTCTACGGAACGACTCGGGATGGGGGCAATGGGCCCTTGTGTATTTCAAACGGCTACTGCGGCAACGTGTTCAAGATGACTCCATCCGGTGCAGTGACCACGATCTACAATTTTTGCAGCTTGCCCAACTGCACTGACGGTCTGCTGCCAACGACGCCGCTGGTTCAAGGAACGGATGGGAACCTTTACGGCGCGACCAGTCAGTTCGATACCTTCCCCGCTACGATCTTCAAGATTACGACCAGCGGGAAGCTAACGACCCTCTACACCTTTTGTGAGCAGCAGGGCTGCACCAACGGAGACGCCGCAAACGCACTGCTCCTCGGCACGGATGGCAATTTCTATGGAATCACCAGTCGCGGTGGGGCTAGCGGTCCGAACGGGTTAGGCACTGTCTTTAAGATGACGCCAGGTGGCACGCTGACCACCCTTTACAGCTTTTGTTCGCTCCCGAGTTGTCTTGACGGCGCCGACCCCGGCGGGGGTTTGGTGGAAGGCACTGACGGAAACTTCTATGGGACCACCTCCGAGGGTGGGCAATACGGCAGTGGGACGCTGGGCGGCACCATCTTCAAAATCACGCCCCAGGGTACCATCACCACGCTTTACAGCTTTTGCGCGCAGCAACCGAACTGCGCCGACGGTACCGACCCTTTCGGGCCTCCGACTCAGGGCACTGATGGAAATTTCTATGGCACCACGAGTGGAGGGAATGTCGGCAGTGGAACGATTTACAAGTTGGCCACGGGCCTTGGCCCCTTTATAAGGTTCCTACCGGCCGGCGGCAAGGTGGGATCGGAAGTCGGAATCCTCGGGACCAATTTGACTGGGGCGACCAGCGTTATGTTTAACGGTAGTTCGGCCAAGTTCAGCGTTCCCTTACCTACGCTCATTTTGACTCATGTGCCAACGGGCGCGAAGTCAGGCATGATCAAGGTGACCACGCCCAGCGGTACATTGACCAGCAATGTGCCGTTTCACGTGATCCCATAGATCGCACTTTGGTCTGCCGCGTTTCTGACGCCAGACCGATGAGTGCTGTCGGTGAAATTGTGATTCTGCGCAAACAGTCTTTTGAGGTGTTCACAACTCCACGGCTTTCATTGACTTGCCCCCTTTGCAGACGTAAGATTCGCGCCAGTGATCGGCCAAACCATCTCGCACTACCGCATCGTGGAGAAGCTCGGTGGCGGCGGGATGGGCGTTGTTTACAAGGCCGAGGACACTGAGTTAGGCAGGTTTGTCGCGCTCAAGTTTCTGCCCGAGGATTTGGCGCGCGATCCGCAGGCTCTAGAGCGCTTTCGGCGCGAGGCTAGAGCCGCTTCGGCGTTGAACCATCCCAACATTTGCACGATTTACGAAATCGGCAAGAGTGACGAGCAGTCTTACATCGCGATGGAGTTTCTCGAGGGCCAAACCCTGAAGCACCGCATCGCAGGGCGCCCGCTCGATATTGACACACTTCTTTCTCTCAGCATCGAAACTGCTGATGCGCTGGACGCGGCGCACGCGAAGGGCATTGTGCATCGCGACATCAAGCCGGCAAACATCTTCGTCACCGAACGCGGACACGCCAAGATTCTGGATTTTGGTTTGGCGAAGGTGCAGGCGGTCGGTTCGGCCAGCAGCTCCGAGAACACGCAGACCCGCATCCATCAGACAAAAGATCAACAATTAACCAGTCCCGGCTCGGCCCTGGGCACAGTGGCCTACAT
>DATHOQ010000059.1:0-192332 GCA_035484735.1 Terriglobales bacterium
CGCGCCCGAGCTACACACGACGGTTATGAAGTCGCAAACCCACGACAGAAACTGAATGCTCGATTCGGCTCACGGGGACTAGAGGTGCAAGCGGAAAGCACGCGTTTCGGCATGTCTGTACGAGGTTATGGGTATGGGACAGCTCTTACCCACGTGCGCCAGGCCAGACCAATCGCTGCTTCCAACCACGTTGAATATCGGCGGGGATCGTTTACTGAATGGTATGTCAATGGGCCGATGGGCCTGGAACAGGGATTCACGTTGAGTCGCCGACCGGGCAAAGCCAATGGTCGAATGCTGACGATCACTTTAGGCCTTTCTGGAAATTTGAAGGCAGTGGCAGACAGTTCCGGCACGAGTTTGAAGCTGAGTCGGAGCATGGGTGACGCGGTGATGCGGTACGCGGGACTGACAGCGCTGGACGCAAGCGGAAAGGAGTTGGCGGCATCACTGAGAGTTGACGACAGGGAGTTACGGTTGGAGATCGACGACTCCTCTGCGCGGTACCCGATATCCGTGGACCCAACGATAAGCAACTTTACTCTTACGGCTTCAGACGGGGTAAGTGGGGACATTTTCGGCTATTCCGTAGCGATCGTCGGCAACACAGTGGTGGTCGGGGCAGCCGCAACCACTGTCAATGGGAATCAGTATCAGGGTACAGCTTACGTCTTCGTTAAACCAACAAGTGGATGGGCAAACATGACGCAGACCGCTGAACTCACGGCGTCGGATGGGCAAGGTGGCGACAATTTTGGCCGCAGCGTCGCGATAAGCGGTAACACCGTAGTGGTTGGTTCGCCGCAGGCCACGGTCAACGGCAACCAAGACCAGGGTGCAGTTTATGTTTTTGTGAAGCCTGCGAAAGGTTGGAACGACATGCATCAGACCGCTAAGCTGGTTGCCTCGGACGGTGTTTCCTTTGCTTACTTGGGTACAGCTACCGCTTTCAGTGGCAATACTATCGTAGCCGGAGCCCAGTACAGCTCAGATCAAGATCCCGGCCCCGGCAAGGCTTACGTGTTCGTCGAACCTATTAAGGGTGGGTGGACCAATGGGACACAAACGGCAGAGCTAACCGCATCCAATGGGGCACCCTATGACTACTTCGGCTACGCGGTTGCTGTCGACTCCAACACAGTGATTGTGGGAGGAGGGCTGTGCGGTGGCGAATGTCCGGGAACTGCGTATGTCTATGTTGAGCCCGCTAGCGGCTGGGCGAATATGACTGAGACTGCCCAACTGACGCCATCCGACGGTGGGGGAGAAGACTTCTTTGCTAGCTCGGTTTCAACAAATGGAAGCACAACCGTGGTAGGGGCTCCGTACCACGAGTTTGACGAAGCGGGCGCAGTCTACGTCTTTGTGGAATCTGCTGGCGGGTGGGTCAATATGACGCAGACCGCTGAATTGACCGTTAACGCCACCACATCCCAGTGCCTCGGCAGTTCTGTTTCGATCAGTGGAGGTGTGATCTTAGCCGGGGCTGACTGCGTGCATGACTCTACAGGGGCGGCTTATGTTTTTGTGAAACCCGCCAATGGATGGGAGAACAGCTCAACGTTTGCGCTCAAATTATCGATTCCATTCAAGTATCAATGGGACCATTTCGGAGCTTCCGTAGCAATCAGCGGGAAAGTCGGTGTCATTGGAGCATCTTACGCTCCAACATCTCCACCGTGTCAAGCCGGCAAATGCGAACCTGGGCCTGGTGAAGCATTCCTATTCACGGAGCAGTGATTCACAGCTTCCCTCGACGATCCTGTGCTTTGGACAATAACACTCCTTGACAGTATGGATACTGCCGAGGCTCCAACTTAGTGGGACGCTTTGGAACTCAAAGACCCGATAGCACGGATGCGACCTTAGATTTTCTGCGAACAAATCTCCACACCTGATACAAAGAGGAATCGATCAAAATCTCTGGGCCATTACTTGAAAGAGTCTTAAAACAGGCTTGAGTAAAAGCAATCGCGGTTACCCTTCCCTGCTACCTGGAGCAGCTTTTGTGGCCACACCGACTTAAGTCGCGTGCGCCGCGTTCAAGATTCCCGAACCGATGACCCAAAGCCAGAAGTCAGATGATGAACGACGCTGACTCTAAGCGGTTATTACCTTGTCGTAGTAGCCAAACGATATCTCTAGACTTTACCTAAGAGCGGAAGTACAAATCGTGAATCAGCGATGCAGCCACGTTATCTGAATCGAGGGTCGTCCATGAGACTACTGTCGACATCTTACTGTGCAGCCTCCTTGCGGGGCACCCTAAAGAGCATCGCGAATAGAGGGGTTGCCGTTGCGTTAATTATTCTCTATGCGACATTCGCGTGGAGTCAAGTCGGGACCGTCTACCAAGTCAATGGTGTTGCACCAAACTCTCTGCAATCAGTTTACAGCTCACCCACCTTCCGTGGAGGTGAGATCGATTGGAACCTTCCCCCCGGCACAACCACTTCGTATTTTCAGGATATGTTTCTGAACACTGCAACAGTGCCCTCACCAATCGTCGGTTTTCCAAATACTTCTTTGAATTGTAGTGGCTTGAGCGGTCTACCGACATTAGGCAATTTATCCGTGTTTGTTGTCGAATACGATGCCTGGGGAAACTGGCAGTCGTCTCCTGTTGTTCAACAGAACATCCCGAGTTCGACTTTTGGATGCTATACGGTTACGTGGTCCACTCAGATGTTTTCTGGCTTCAATTCGGCCTTTACCGCCAGCAGTTCTCAGTATGCCGTGTTCGCACTGGTGTGCGCTGCGGCCTGTCCGCTCAGTTCCACGACGCCGCCAATTGCTGGGACGCTGCAATTCAGTTCCGGCACAACGCCGGGCTCCCCGGCCATGTTCAGTAGCACAGTGCCAACGACTCCGACCACAACCTACTACGGATACACGACTGCGATATCTACGGCCCCGAGTATTAATCCCTATTGCGCATTGCTGAACGGGACCAGCAAATTCATGTCCCCCACTTATACATGTCCGACGGGAATCGTCCTGCCCGCTTCCGATCAAGGGTTGGAAATTGGTAATACGACCATCCACGTCAACACGAATGGGGGAACGTTGGTGCACTTTCCCACCACGGTGCCCTGGGGATCCAAGCTGGTTATGTCCACACCTGTCGAGGGGGGATACGCGCAGATGTCCTTCTCCGCGCCAAATGGAATTCCAGTCCTGCCAAATATCTATGGCGCGATTGTCCCCGACCTTCTCTTCTCGCACAACACCGCCGGGTACCAGATGAGCGAACTCGTCTGCCTCTTTGATGCAGGGCAGGCCGGAGTTGCTCAGTCTGCCCAACTCGTTGACTGTTCTTCGCTCGTGACTAGCCCACCATTTCCCAGTGCGGGTGGCCCTTACGATTGGGATATACTCAATCCAGCGCCACCCTATATCTTCCAAGCACGACAGCCGAGCACCTACTACTATGTGGGGGAAAGAGTCAGCGATTCGAACCCGGCGGAGAATGTTTGGGTTGCGACTACCGCTGGGACCAGCAACTTATTGGGCAACTTAAACGTCTTCCCCTCCGGCTCCTGCAGCGTCGGAGGGAGCGCATCTTTTGTAAATGAGTATGGTTCGACACTTGCGTGGACCTGCATCCGCAGCGGGAAAATTTGGACGATCGGCACGCCGTACACAGTAGGTACCGTGCTAACAGAAAATGGAATGGATTACGAGGTTATTACGGCACCCAGTTCCAATAGCTGCACTCCTCACGGTTCCGCTTGTACCACGCCGACTTGGAATCCCAACTTCGGTGGTTGCGATGAAGGTACGACCGGTTGCAGCGTGCCCCTACTTGACGGCTATCAATATATGGCCATCAGTACTTCTACTCAGGGGCCAAACTTGATGGTCGCGCCCCAGTTCCAGGTTTACGGAGTTACGTGCCCCGGTCTAACACAGGCTTGCGCCGCTCCGAATAGTACATACCAGCCGCTCTATTCCAGTCTGCAAACCGACTGGTCCGGTTGTTCGGCGAAGAGCGGCACTATTTTAGATTCGAGCAGTGCAACTTGTCCTGTAGCGCCACCAACCGGTGGCTCAACAAACGCCGCGACCATCAGCTCCTTCACGGGTTTGTTCCAAACCGGAGCGTTGCCGATTGTGTCGATTACCGACTTAAATCCTTGCCCAACGGGCTTCTCGGGTTGCCCGAGCGTCTCGGTTGGACAATATTGGGCTAGCTATACCCTTGGCACGCCAATGGGGATTATTCCACTCGCAATTGGCGAAAATTCTATTAACATAACTGCCACGGACCACGCGATCCAGATAAACCCGCCACCAGCAGTTGGCTCTGCTTGTACTAGTGGGGGCTGCCCAGCTCCTAACGCAGTCGGATGGTACGCTGGCCTTTCTACAACACATAGCGGCCTAGAGCTACCACAGATTCCTGATGGAGTTAACGCCTTCTGTGGAACAAACGGCGCTCCGTCAAACTACGTTGGTAATCTCCCTCATGGTGCGCTTTGTGCTCTTGGGCAGCCTGAAATAATAGTAAACCCTCAGCTATCGCAACCGTATTTCCCGATGTTCAACGCATCAGAAACGATTTTCAACGGAGGAGGAATCAGTCCGCTTGGCAGCCAGAACGGAAATCCCCTCACAGGCACGGCTCTGCAGGGTTACGGATCAAGGCTTGAAAGCTGGAACGAAGAGTGTGGGCGCGTGTCGAATGCAGGTGAGCCTTATGCGATTTTCTACTTCTCATCAAATGGACAAGAAGAATCAGGCCCACATCAAGACAAAGCCCGCGATTGTATGCAGGGATATGCGTACTTTCTTGGACCCGGTGCTCAGAACTCATACGCAACGATTGGACATGTGTTGGGCCAAGCGATGGACTATACATTTGGTACCGTAATTCAAGATGTGCCAGGCTTCCGTGGATTCACCAACCATTCGGATTCAGCCTTCGCACAGAACACACCGTATGTTTCCATGTTCGGGGTCGGAGTGATCGATTCTCCACAGGCGGGAGCGGGCGGCGGCGGAATTTCCGCGCATATCGAAGACGCGGAATCTGAAGTCTCCTTTGATTCGGTGCAGCTCCGCGACGCACTAGGAGTCACGATTAATTATGACATTGGTGGAGCGGCAAGCCGATCAGTCAACAATCTGATTCACGCCGATTATTATAGCCGGGACTTTAGCATCACAGGAGCGACCACGAGCACTTCGACTGCGTGCCTTCTGTTTTATGAAACTCTATCGGCCACCGGCTGCACCACGATGTCAGGTCTTCTATCAGATGTATCTGAAGGCTTGATCGCGGTAGGAGATGTAGGCGGGCAGGCCAGTCCCGACGAATCCCTGTTCTCGACCGGTCCGCTTTTTCCGAGCCAGTTCTACGATGGTGCCACATATGGAACGGCAAAGCAGGCCGGGGTGAGTTCTTCCGGCGTGTTGACTTGGCCGGGTTCGCCCCTCACCCCGGACACGGGGCTTTCACGCGGCTCAGCGGACGTTGTTGACGTAGGCAACGGAATGCCGGGGAATGTATCGGGTACGTTAAGTGCTGCGACGGCGCAGCTCGGCTCATCCGGGGTCGGGGGCATCACGGGACAGCTCAATCTCGTGGGCAATGGCGGAGGGACGATTACCGTGCAGCCCCAAGCGTCAACGACGTCGTACAACTTCAACCTTCCTACGAGCCCGGGGACAACTGGACAGCCGCTACTCTACGGTATCAGCGGAATTTTGCCCATGACGTTCGGTGCATTGAACCTGGCCGGTGGCTCCAGCATCGTGACCGGCACGCTGCCTGCTGCAAACGTGGCCGGAGTATCGTGGTCCGGGTTAATAGCCCCCACGGCGAGTCTTTCTTTCACTCATCCCGTCGGTGACACGACCTCAATGACATGGGCCGCGCAGAGTACGAATGTTACGGACTGGCTCTGGACGGAGGGCGCGGACGCCGGGAGCCCAGCTTCAAATGCATTCTCCTTCGTTGATACCACGGGCAACACGCGCACCGGTGCCCTGTTGAATGTCAACACCGTCGGCACCTCGACAGCTCTTCCGTTGCAAGTCACGGCCAAGGGCACTGCTAACGGCGTCCAGATGACCAATACTGGCTTACTGCAACCCATCGGCTCAGGCGGGATTACGGCGACTGGAGTACCGCGGTCCGGGTTAACAGCCCCCACGGCGAGTCTTTCTTTCACTCATCCCGTCGGTGACACGACCTCAATGACATGGGCCGCGCAGAGTACGAATGTTACGGACTGGCTCTGGACGGAGGGTGCGGACACCGGGAGCCCAGCTTCAAATGCATTCTCCTTCGTTGATACCACGGGCAACACGCGCACCGGTGCCCTGTTGAATGTCAACACGGTAGGTACTTCAATGGCTCTTCCTATCCAGATCACAGCGCAAGGAACAGCTAATGGCGTGGACATGACTTTGGGGGGACTACTGCAGGCCATTGGATCTGGTGGCATTAACGCAACGGAGTTAAATGGCAATACCTACCCAGCTTCGGCAGGTTTCATTCAAGGCGGGTTACTCTGCGCTACATCCACAAGCGCGATGGGAGCATCCGCCGCCGTTCCCGTAGCCGAAGTCGTATTCGGTGGCCCTTCTGGGAATTGCCCATCCGTAAGCGCCAACCTCAAATTTTCTTCTCCAACCTTAACGATTGGCGTGTCTGGCATAACGACAGGCATTCTGGCGCTTGCCAGTGGAACGGCTACCGGTGGAGTCAACCTGGAATCCGCCACCGCATCAAGCGCTTTTACCGCCACTTTCCCCGCCACCACTGGCACTGTATCACTGATGAAGGCGCAGGCGTGCGGCACAACTTCCAGTTGCTCGGCCACGACGGAAAGCTCTCCAATGGTGGTATATGGCAGTGCGCCTCTGGTTAGCGGAACCCCGAGCACTGTGACGATTTCTGGAATTTCCCCGTCATTCGCAAGTTCCAGCAGCTACGTTTGTACAGTCTCCGCTCGATCTGCGCCCACGGGGGCACTGTTCAGTGTGGCAAATGTTTCGAGTTCGTCGTTTACGATTACTGGGCCAAACACAGTCACTACAGTGATAAATTACATTCGCGTGGGCACGTAAATGGAGTAACTGGCAGCCTAGTAGTGCTTGCCATTGTTAAACATATTTTTATGGACGCTCGTACCGGAGGGAGACCGGCGAGGAAATCGCTAATCGCAGTCTGGTACGTCGAGTCTGGCCCGACATTAAAAAGAACACCTGAGTACTATCTATCGCTTGACCGTCATCCCGGCGCGGCAGGATGTTTAAGCCTTTGTTCTTCTGTAGTGAAAGTTCTTAACTAACCCTTGCTTTCTTGCTCGGTGCAGCCAGAGTCGAAACGCCTCGGGGTCTTCTGGAACTTCTGCCCCCGCCGCCTTGAGCGTGTCGTAAAGTTCCACCTGGGTCAACGGTTGTGTTTGGCGTTCCATGATTGCATCGGCCAGCCCCGCCAGTTCGACATTTACCCGGCCTGGCGCTTCCTCGAAGTTCCCCCGAAGCATCCCTGCCGCCCATTCGAGGTTCTGTGCAACCGCGACGAAAGCTTTTGCAGCGGTGATGGTCAATTTTGTGGGACACAATGGCCCCGACTTGACCATAAAGACGCCGCTTGGCTGTAGTCGTTTTTGAGACGGTCAAAGCATCTGGAAACATCAATCTTCAACAGCCTTCAACAACGAAGCGCCAACACCTTCATCATCATGTAGTTGCAAAACGCTGAAATCACAGTATCGAGAGAAAAGCCTGCAATCTGGTTCGGGACCAGGTGCTCTGCCCGGAACTCCTTGCTATAACTCCTGTAACACCATCTACTTACGTTTTAACTTGATCGTCCGCTTGTTGAAGCGAGAGGAACTCTCCGACACAATTTCGCCTACAGTCGGTCGCAACCGCGAACTCTCATCTCTGCAACTAACTCAAAATGAGTAGTTTCTGCAGACACCAGTAAGGGTAGGTCACCTGGGTTTGCACAGGTGCTCAGTGCGCTCGAACGGGTGCCAATTAGTGGTTCCTGATTGTCTATCATCTTATTAAGCAGGGGCAGGTCAGTTCTATGTAATCGTGAGAATCGAACCAACACGCCACTGCTGGTCAAGCACGCTTGGAAGCGGACCGGAGAGATTCACTGATGTGTGATAGCCCGGATGTGTTGCGCTCGCCACACCCGGAACTACAACCCCAATGATCAGAAAGCCCTCGTGGACACCGTAGCAAGACAGGTTGATCCAGCGGTAGCCCTTTCGAAGCAGTTCATCAAACCTGTTTTCGTACTCCAAGGGCGAGCGAAGTTCGTCCTTCAGAGCATGCTCCTTACCATCGCTGGAGTTGGAGGCTGATGTGTTCATTTCGATAATTCGCACGTCGTGTACTGGGGGCCGAAGTCCCGAGCTTTCCATCCACTGAAGAAGTCTGTCGAGATGATCTGATAAAGCACTCATGAACGACCCCTCACTGGATAAATCTTACCATCGGTTAGTGCTTCACGTACATAAATGCAGTTGTTTGGTACAAACGGATACCCAAGAGTACGCTGCGTGAAACGGACTTCTTTTCGAGCGACTTTCTTGAATCGTCATTAACGTTAGGTGTCGACGACTAAAACGACACACTTGGACGGTCACAGCTCTACGGGAGGGTCAGCGGAGGCCGAATCATGTACCAATTGAAAATCTCCTTTTGAATTGTATGTTGCATAAGAATCTCAGTGGTTCCTGGTGGCAATTCGTAGCCACCCGGACCATAGAAGCCGGCGTATGGTCTCTGGAACGGAGCGAAGTAAGTGTCAAAAAGCTGTTTCGGGATGGCAGACTGTACCACCCCTCGATTATTCGCAGCGAGTCTCCAATTGGGGAGCGCATACTTTGTTGCGTCGATAGCTGCTGCCTCACTTGTCGACGCGTAGGTTGTACCCTCCCTTTCCACGTCTAGTCCGTTTAAAGCAATGTTCTTGTAATTGTCCACGCTGCCGTGATAAACGGTAACAAATTCCTCGCCTGCAGAAACAGGCACGCCTGAAAAGGCTCCCGAACCGCCAGACACAGTGGGCAACGCACGGGCGGCGAGATAGTCCGATATGGCACCTGCGGCGGCGTCTGTGGCCATATTTAGCGCCGCACCACCGACACCATTAGCAATCGACGATACCATGATGTCTTCTACAAGTCCGTAGCCAGCCCCCACTTCTCCCATCAGAGAAGGGTTGCCTCCAAGCGTATTAGATCCGAGGGTATTGGCGTCACTCGCCGAAAACTGAAGAGAAGCCGTGATCGTCAGGTCAAATGGGTTGTTTACTTGTATTTGACCGAAGTCTGGAGAGGTCATCGCTTGACCGAACGGCGTATAGTAGGAAAAGGCATTCGGGACTTGTGGACAGTCTGATTGATTGTCGTCATCTGGAGGGCAAAGTCCAGTTGGATCGGTATTTTCTAGGGGGCTATTTCTGGAGTAAGCATAGCGATTTAGATCCTGCGGTTTTGAAAAGTTGGTAGAGCGGTGCGGATCAGGAGAAATCCAGCGCGACTGATTCGGATTGTATTCGCGAGCAGGAAAATCGTAAAGCGTTCCCGGAGCTACATCCTGATTGTTTCCCGTGAACGTCAGCACAGAGTTGGGTACGCCAGAGTTGTTGTAAGGTTGACCGAAAGGGCTGTACGCCAGATCAGCCAGCGCCGTCTTCGTTGGAGATGTTGTTAACCTGACGCTTCCTAAAAAGTCAGGATGCGAATAGTACGAAAGCACGCTTCCTGTGTATACAGCCTTTGCCCCGCCGACCAAAGGGAAACGTGACAACACATTAGTGCTGCCATTCTGAATCCCGATCGGTGCTCCTGTCGGAGCATAGACCACTTCTTGATAGCCAGAACTGTTGGGGAATTCCAGCAACCGCCCTAGAGCATCGTATGTGGCCGTATTACTGGTGTTGGCGCTCAGCATGTGTCCATCAGTGTCCCACGTGTAGGTGTTCGTGCCATCAGTCTCGAGGTCACCATTTGCGTTGTATGTGGGTGTTATTGACCCAATGGCACTCCAACGATTATTAGAAGGGTTGTATGTGGGCTGGAACGAATTGGAACCGGCTATGCTGATATTGCCATACTGGTCGTAAGAAAATGTCTGAGAGAACCCCGAGCCACAATTGTTGGTGGCAAGTCTGGTCAAATCATCATGCGTGTACGTGCAGGTCTGTTGGTTCTGACTGTTCAACGGATCCGTAACCGTCAGCTTCTGGAGAGTGTTATTGGTGTTCCAGTTCAACACACCCTTAATCTGCGACGAACCGATGTTGTACGTGTATCCCGTAACAAAGCCAAGGTTCGGATCTGTCATAAGGACGTCAGAATCACCAGAGCCGTAGGTTATTCCGGTCACGTCGCCTCCGGTGTTATATGCTACGGCACTTATCACCGGACTCTGACCCGCAGACGATGCTACAGACGACACGCGGCCTTCACCGTCCAGACTGTAACTGATAATTACACCATCAGCCGTGACACTTTGTATCACATTATTTATGTAGTACGTCGCTGTAGTCACGAAGTAGGTCGTCGGAGAGTGTGGAGACAGCTGATAGACTGCAGTTATGTTTCCTAAAACGTCATAGCTGAAGCCAAGGTCCGTCACCTTTGTGCATGTACTGCAAGTCGCGGTATAAGCCTCTGCTAACCGTGATGCGGTGTTGGTCATACTCACACCGTTCACCGTGGCCGAGTCATATACATAAAAGGCAGTGATCGTGCTACCGTGGACAGAACCGAGAAATGATGCGACTGCGAGCACAAGCGTTCGACAAAACGATTTCATAACCCCTCTTTGTTCTCCGACCTTCTTCGTTAGTAGGATCGACTGATCAGTCGGTGGCCACTGTCGTATTGGTAGCAAGAAATATTTCCCATCGCGTCCTTCTTCTCAACCAAATCGCCCGGTGAGCTATAGGCGCCGCAAGAACCATCGGCCGTGTCGTACATGTAAGTGGTCGTGCCATTCTCGGGCGCGACTGCCGTTGTCAGTCGTCCGAGGCCATCGTAGGTAAACGTTCGCGTTTGCACACCCTGCGTTACCTGTTTAACCCTTCCAAGAGCATCAAGCGTGTAGCTTGTGAGAAAACCAGAGGCAGCAACTCGTTGGTTACACGGACCTGATCCGGTGGCACTAGTGATTTCGCAAACAGATGTCAGTCTATTCAATCCGTCGTACTCCAGTTGCTTCCGTTTCGTAGCGGTCTCTCCAACAGCGACGGGGCCCAGAACTTCGAGTGCGTCTCCCGACTGCCATGTCGTCGTCAATGTCCCGCCATTTGCGTTTGTTACGCTGGTAACTCGACCCAGAGCATCGTACAAGAGTTGATAGGCCGAACTGGAGCAGAGAGCCCCAGGGAGCGACGTTGAGCATGGAGCGGAAATCGATGCTGTTTTGCCGTTTGGACCGAATGTCTGTGAGATCGTGTCATAGGTAGAGAGACCCGGACCCTGGGCCGTTTGGGCGACCTGCATTCGTCCCATGCTGTCCGTAGTAAAACGTATATCAAGAGCGGAGTGGCCAGAATTAAATACGGTACTCGGCTCCGAAGCGGTTGGAGTGTACGAATAATTCGTAACATTCGATAGTGGATCTTGACTCTGCAATGGACGCCAGAGCAGATCGTAGGTCATAGTTCCCTGGTGGCCATTCGGATCGATGGTGGAGGTCACAAGTGCACCGTTGCAGTCCCATACGATGCTTGACGTGTTCCCTGTAGGATACAGGATCGCTGTCGGGAACATACCGTTACATCCGTCATTTGTGTAGCTGGTTATCTTTCCATTCGGGTCGACGACACTGTTGACGATCCCATTTGAGACATTGTACTGAGTTGTTAAGAAATTCGATCCACTTACCCATAGCCGTTGCTGTGTTAAGTCTCCCAAGGCGTTGTAGGAATCCAGTTCGTTTGACGCCTGCGCTCCAGATTGGTCTGTCGTCAGCAATGAACACGTCCGGTCGTGCGTAATTGAACTGCCGCCACACGTGGTACCGTATGTGATCGCTGACGTTGAAACTAGCTTAGGGCCGAAGTCGTACTCCGTATCCTGAACAAGCAATCCGTATAAATATGGATCAAACTGTACGTCGCTAAGACTCTGCGCAGTTAATCCCGAAGCAGTCAACCCCAAAAGGGACGTAAACGTTTTAACTTCACTGAGATACCCTGGCGTTAACCCATTGAATTCGTTACCGTTAGCGCAGTTCGTGGACGCACCGTTATAGCAGAGAATCTCCGTTTTTAGAGGATTGGTCATCTCTGTGATTGTCCCGTAATAAAACGTTGACGTTGTCAGGTTTCCCGCCGCATCGGTCACATTGGTCGTTGACGTTGTGTTTGTGTTAACGATGTGTGTAAATGTTGATACGCCGTCTGGGGTAGTCATCTGTATCCCTGAGGTCGTACCGTCCGCGCAGTTGATCCCGTGCGAGCCACCTGTATAAACCCACGAAGTTGTTCCTCCCGTGGGAAGTTGGAAAGAAGCCAGGCGTCCAGTCACGGAGCCGCTTACGTCGGGTGTCATCTCGTAGCCTATGGAGTAGGATGAACCGCCTGGCAAAATCACCGAAGTGGGCAAATACACAGGAGTGGCAGGCATCTCCGTTATACCCGAGCAACCGAAGTTGGTTTGTTGAGTGAACACTCCATAGGTAACTGCGTAAGCATGATCGAGTCCATCTCCTCCGATATAGGTGTATAGATTGCTCGGTGGCGGAGTAGCAGGAGGAATATTAGCATTGGTCTCAGTTGCGACAATCGGGCTTGTGCCCAACGTGTCATTGAATGTCACCGTTTGGGGTGTGTCTCCCCCGAAGGAAGCAGACAGCATTACCTGATCGGGATCGGTCATTGTAGCAACCGTGCCTTTGAATGTTGAACTGGTGTTGTTTGCATACGCCAGCACATTACCGCCCGCATCCGTAACTGCCGCGCAAGGCGGAGTTATACACATCTGTGACGTCTGAGTAGTGATGGACAATGTGAGTCCGGAATTGTCCGATGGTTGGGCGTTGTAACTGCTAGCAATGCAACCCAAGGTATCAACTTGCGCACTGGGAAACAAATGTTGCTGGTTCTTTGAATCAGTGAACACCCAATTGGCGTACAACGTCGAAACCGAACCGTTGCAAGTAAGTAGCTCGGCCTGGTAGCTGACGGGGCTGATGTAGGCAGGCGGTGGACTGGCAACATAACTGGGAGCGTAGTACACCAACGCAGGAGTAGACATACCCATCAGACTATCGGCGATAAACCACTGCGGTGCACCGGATGTAGGAAGCTTCCGTACGGTCGGATTCATGATGAGATTGAAAGAAAACGGATCCTTCCCTTTCTTCTTAAGAATGGGAATCGTTATCTGTTGAGTTAGAGTGGACAAACCGACCGGGAGTGCACCTTGTGCCCCCTGTGGGATCAAGTCCTTCGAATCGAACCGCACGTGGTAGAAGACATTATTAGGGTCCGTCGCAATTATTCTGGGATTCCCATTTGTGTCCTCTGACATTGACTGGACATTCCCGGACCACGATCCCGGTATGTCGCTGATAGCATATTTAGTGCAGCTAGCGTTCGAGCACCGCACTGCTACAACATGTGTGTTAAAATTACTGTCATCGACATTGGCCAAGAATCTGGCATAACCATCTGGGCCAATGTACACGTTCTCAACGTACCCTCCAGCACCTTCCGGTAGAGAAAAGAAAACGTTCTTATTAAAGGAACCGCACGAAGCAGTTGTGCAGTCGTAGAAAAGGCTGGAATTGAAATCCAGATAAGTGCCGCTCAGGTTCTCGGTGGTTATCGTGGGAAAACCATCGGTTCCAATGGCAAGATTGAGAACGGTATTTACCACCACACCGTGACCCGCATATATTCCGGAAAACGAATCGAAAGTTGTGTCTGCCCCACCTTCGACGAGGTGGAGCGTCCTTGTCCACGCTGAATTTCCGCAGCCCGTACTGTTATTTGTGCTTTCAGAATAGCTCACGAAAACGTTACCGCTCGACGTGATGGCTATTCCGGCTCCTCCGACTACATCCATGTTAATGTAGTCGTCGCCGCAGCCCAGATAATGAAAATTCGAACTCGTCGTTCGTAATGTGGCTCCCGCAGAACAACCAGCTGTTAATGTGCATGAAGCTACCCCAAGAGTGGTTGTCCAACTTTGATCTATGCCACACCCGTCGTCTCCACAAGTGAGGAAATTCGTAGGATATATAACGCTAGCGGTGCTACCCGAAAGCGCTATACCCTGCCCCCAACTAGAAGCAAATAGTTCGTCGTTTTGATATGGATTGTATGGTGAAGGACCTGCCCCAGCCGGTATGACAGAATTGGTAGGAGTAGGAGATTGGCAATCCTTATCACTACACCACAAGATACCTGTGCACCCAACCGTAAACAAATCACTCGCGTTGTACGAACTCTGCTGACAAGTACCCGGGAGGCCATCAGTTTCCGGAAGTTTTCCCGCCGCGGTCCCTTGATATTCAATTACAGGGTAGCCCTGAGAGGTCAACGTTAAGGCCAATGCAACATACGTCCCCGCGCATCCCTGAACATTGTAACAAGGTTGAGCCAAGAGATTGTCGACGTTAAAAGTCAGGCAATTCGCGTCTAAGCAGCGAACGAGTTTAAGATAGTCCGGGTCAGACAATAAGAACCGCGCAAAATTATCCGATCCCACGGCGCTTATGGGGGCCCCATAGGATGTACCGTACCCATAGGAAGCGAGGCTGTCTTGCAAAACGGGCGTGATCTGAGAGATCACGGCAAGGGGATCAAGCCCACTCAGATCATTAGGTGTTCCGCTGACGTAAACAACTGACGTATCGCTGTTCACAATCGTGCCGAGGTTGTTGTTAACGCTCACCCAGTATTGCGCTGTGGTCGAAGTGGAAGGCGAGAAGGAATTTGTGAGGCTGGTTGATGTGGAACTAGCCGCGGCCGGATTGGATGTGTCACCTGTTGCGCCCTGATACCATTGATAAGTATAACCCGCCCAACCAGCCGGCGTTGATTCTGAATCGCAGATGGTTACGCTTAGGTTAGCAGTGAAGTGTTGACCCAGTGGCTGAGCCACAATGTGCTGACTTGGGTACGGACAACTTAACGGGGCAAAAGTAGCCGTGGCGGTCACGGAACCCGCTATCGGAAAGGTGCATGTGTCTGTTGCGCCTTTGCAGGCTCCGCTCCATCCGAGGAATACAGAGCTACTACTCGCCTTCGCCTTTAAGGTATACGAAAACCCAGAATTGTTGGCGTTGTCAGAACACGGTTCGGTGGGAACCCCCCGTGTGAAGGAACAAGTCAACGCTCCAGTAGCGTCGGTTACCGAGCCGCTGCCATTGCCGTTTGCGCCGACTGTAAGAGTGGGGTTATTGCTGAAGGCAGCTGTTACGGACTGGTTCGAAGTCAACGAAGAAATCACACATGGATTAGTCGTGCCGCTGCATGTTCCCGACCATCCAGTAAAAGAAGTGCCGGAGTCTGCCGCGGCTAGCAGCGTCACGGTTGATCCATAGTTGTAGCTACCAGCGCAGTTGATCCCGCAATTAATCGGATTGGGAGAAATATGGCCGACGCCGCCTTTCGCCGGATTACCGACTTGGCTACTGTCCGCGACCGACCCAGAGCCAATGACTGTTAGACCCAAAACAGGGCTGAGGCTGAAGGTGGCCATCACAGTAGTCGGATTCTGGGTCAGATTGATGATCGAGCATGTGTTGCCTACGATAGAGTTGCAACCTGACGTCCAGTTCACAAAGTAGGAACCGGGATTCGATACTGCTATCAACGTGATATTAGCGCCAGACGGAAAAGACTTCGAACAAGCAGTACCGTGCGAGGGCGAGTTAAGGCCGCAGGTGATCCCGACGGGGCTTACGGACCTTACAGTGCCAGAACCCCCGCCTGAGGTGACGACCGTAACAACGGGATTCACGCCGAAAGCCGAGACCATAAAGCACAAAGAGAGAAACAGAGTGGAAATGAAGGCGCGCGCCTTGATTTTCATCGGCGGGATGCTGTCGTAAGCAGGAGAACAAACAGGCGCAGTTCGAATTCTCTTCGGATGCCTTGTCGCACGGATCCAAGCGAAAGGACGAATGTCAGCAAGGGACAACTGGACTGTGAAGCGAGCCATAAGCTCCTCCTTCAGTTTCCCCTCGGCAAACTGTGCGGGGAGGGTAAAGGAGACCGGCTGTGGATGTCAAGGAGGCGATTTCCCTGGCAAGTTTACGGCTGAATCGTGGTGAATGGAGAGCAAAGGCCCGCACCGCAATGACATCGATCCACGAGCGGATGCGAGAGCGTCTTTGAGTTGACCAGGAGATATCGGGGCGACGTGACGACGGCAAACCATCATGACCAGGATCTTATGGAAACACGCCGCATCAACTCTGCAAATCATCAATTCTGCGACTGCTTGAGGTTTTGACAAGGAACAGAGCTCTGGTTAGGCATCGGCGAGCAACAAATGCAGTTGATTCCACAAGAGGGACCACACGTGGACAACCTTTGTAATACGTTCATCGCTCATCTCGAAGCACCTTTCGGTTGCCCTAGTCGCAACGCGTAGATCGAATACACTAATCGTGCTGTAGTCGATTTTGAGACGGTCAAAACATCCAGAAACATCAAACTTCAACAGTGTTCAATCGGTAGCTACCAACGCCTGCGTTATCAAGCAGTTGTAAAATGCTGAAATCACGGTAACGACAGAAAAGTTTGCGATCTGGTTCGGGACCAGGTGCTCCCCTGGATTGTCTTCTTGTAACTCTTCTAGGATCATGGGGTTGAGATTTCACTGGCTTGCCCTCTTGTAGAACGGTGAGGAACCCACCGATACAATTTCGACTACACTCGGTCCGCAATCCCAACGTTCATTCCTGTAACTTACTAAAAAATGAGTATCTTCCGCAGACACCAGTGCCGTCGGTCACCTGGGTTTGCACCAGGTGCTCTCCTAGCCCGATGAATTGCCGTTCCAGCTTGTCCTCCGGATTACTCCTTGTAAGGGCACGGTCGGTGCAAGTGGGAAAGCCTCCTTACCCGGCACAAAAGAAGAGAGCTCTGATCGGTTCTGCAACGGTGCTCTAAGGGAAGGCCGACGGCCGAGTACGCAACTTCACCATCTGCACTCTGCCTTAGGCCGACCGCCAATGGTCGGGGTTCTTCTTGTCATTCAAGTGCCGGACGCGAGCAACAAGGGGAGCGTGACCCTTCGCTTTCGCCCAATCGATTGCTTCTTTCTGAGTCTTGAAAGTGCCGAGCTCGTGGTTCGCATGATCTTCGACTACATAGTCCTGAATGGCCGACCCTTCAGTGCGGCCCTTGGGACGAGCTTCTACGTAAACGTTAGCCATAGTCTTTTCTCCCCTGATATTCTTGTCGCACAATTTAAACTACACGAAGGCCAAACTTGGGCCGCGTGCTCTAGCCCAGCACACTGCTTCATTGTCGCGACTTCTTCACCAGCGGGCCAATTTTGGACCCACCAATGTCCAGCTCCGAAGCCGTTACTGGAGGCGATCGGTCCGGCGGCGGGCAGAAGCCACTCGCGCTAACGAATATGGATACGGCTACAGCCTCCGTACAAGACGGACTGTCGATTCGTTGAACCAGCAAGTTGCGTCGTGTCGGGAATGTTGCCGCAGCGACCAGTAAAAGGAGCAACGGCCCGAGGCAAAGCAACTGAATGCCGATCAACTGTGCCATCACGGGAGACCCACACGCTAAAGGGTTTTCTCAACGATCTCCTAGTAATAGGAAATACCCACTGCGATAGATGCGCTGGTTCCCGCATTCGTTTGGGTCAGCATAATGTCCAGCGTGTCTGTAGCCGCGAAAGTAAATGAATGTGCGGTGTCGTTGCATGTGTGGGTGCTGCTGCCAACTGTGCAGGTCACAGACTGGCTAGTGCCATTCTTCCTCAAGGTAAACTGAATCAGCGACGTCGCCCCTTCGTTAGCGGTCTGTGCAACGTATAGTGCGCTGATGGTTCCCACCCGAGGCATGAGCATATATACCGAAGATTCGGTACCTGTGATCAAATTCCCTATTCCATTAACCGGGATGTACTGAGTACCCGAAGGAGTAGTTGACGTGCTCTGCGAGTACAAAAGCATTGAGGGGCCAGTGGGCAAAATACTACCATTAATGTAAATTAACCCATTGTTATGACACTCACCTTTAGATACCTGGTAGCACTGAGCGACCACCAAAGGATATCCCGAGGCGTCAAGGTGATAGCTCACGCTAGGATTGCCCGGGGAGCCACCTTGAGTCAAAGTGTTCGACAGATTCACATCGTGAAGAGTATTGGTAATGCCGCTGGAGCCGCTCGTGCTGATTGAACGAAGATCTACGTCGAATGGCGCGCTGAATGTATTGCCGATGTAAACAGTGTCTGTGCAGCCTCCCCCGATGGCACAATTCGAATCCATACGGTCCACGACGATGTTATGTGCTGCGGTCGAACTTGAGGCATACAATATTCCGGGGCACGGCGCTGAGCTTCCGCAACTTGGTAAGTACCCAATAGCTAGGGCAGGCGTTTTTTGCTCCGTGTGGATATTGTCAAGCTTAATGTTAACTCCGTTTAGGACAATCCCTGTGCTCTGGCTGCTTCCACCGACATTATTTGGGCACTGTCCACCGTTGGCCAGAACTAAGCCGTCACCTCCCATTGGTGCACTGGCATTAACCATCAGGTCGGTAGTATAAGATTGGCAGGTATTGGAATCCGGTGCAAACATGATGTCATGGAAGCGGCTGGTCTGATTGGAGTCCCCCTCCAGATCAAATCCAATCAGATTGTAGCCTTCAAGGTGAAGGTTGTACGCAATGTTCATTTCTGGCGCGTCATAGTTGGCAAGAGCAATACTACCGGCGACTCCATTTGTGCTGATGCTTAAATCGTGAACAGTAATACCCTGGTTCACGGGTCCGCTGAACGGAAGTCCTCGTACTCCCATTTGAACCATCGGGTAGGTCGTAGAATAGGTTTGTCCAGACCCCAACCCCCCTGCTGGAGCAGTTGATAATTGTTGGGTCAGTACTAAGTGAGTGTTGTCAATTATCTGTTCGATGTGCCCGAACACTTGGTTCGCGGCGTTGTTGTAGGGAATCGCCATATAGCCGTCCCCCACCACTTGCGTGGTAAAGGCGGTCCCGACTCCCACGACGCAGACACGACCCGTGTCTGTCGCAGCACTCATCGTGAACCCGCAATCACTATTGCTGCTATGAGTGTCATCAACCTCGGCTTTGACGGTTCCCGATAGGGACGTACATCCTGAGCAATTGTTTGTAGTTGATCCAGCCTTCGGGTAGTTACTCCCAGCTTTGAGCATTGCCCCACCTGTTACATTCTGATTTCCTCCTACACCAACACCCGGGCCGGCCAGCTCTGCCATACCCTCTGTGTTCGTGGCATAGGTTGTTCCATTCGCAACCACAATCGGAACTTCAGTTTTATTTTGTACCGCCTGACTCAAAATGAGCTCGCTACGAAGAGGGGTAAATGCTGAGCCGACGGATGTCCCAGCGAATGGATTCACGCTCATATCGATGCTTGATTCATATTCAAGCGTGCATACACCCCCCAAGTCGAAGCTGCCGGACTGCATGTTTGCCAGGAAATTGAGGCAATTCTGAGCGCGGATTCCCGCATCAGCCCCAGCAAAATCTGTTGTGCTCCACTTAGGCATGGCCTGACTGACCCCGAAAGAGGAAAATGCCAACAGGAAAGTAATAGCGGTAAAGACTTTCAGGGTTGTCGCCCGTACGAAGCTTCGTATAAAATCAATTTCTCCTCGGATAGCCGTAATTGGCTGCCCGATGCAGCGATGGGTTAACTCTATTTCGCTTCTCATGTCGTGATCTTCCTCCAAGACGACTCTTGTCTGTAAAGATTGAATCCCAGGAAAGTGACCGAAGTTAAGTCGTTGAGCGTGATATGCGGTGTTTCGGACAAAGCATACAGTGACATCTTTAATCCTCGGAGAGGCGCGCTTGGCAGGACTAATCCCACGTCGCACGCTTGGATCACCGTGCCCTTGTCCGCACGGCTTCTGCCGCATGTTCAGGGTTTTTCAGCTTGTTACTCATGTCAGATCTGGCTCCGCTTTGCAGAAGGAACCCCGCCCAAAAACCAAGGCATCATTTGTGTTTCCCGTAAGCGCGACAATAGACCAGATGTTCGTGTTCGCGCTGTTTTCGATGGTGAACGCGAGATGGGCTTGATAAACCGTGGCACTCGCTCCGGGGGTAAATGTCAACACGCTATGAGTCAATGTGTCGTTTCCTGCGGTCAGGAATTGCCCCCAAACAGTGGGTGCCGTGCTGAGAACCGTTTGAGCCCAACCCCACACATTTTGCAGCGTTGGCGCGGCAAGAACCATCTGGACTCCTATTTGGTCCGCCGCCGGGGCCGTCCCTTGATCGTAGTAAATTTCGCAGAACCCGGAGTAACGATGACTACTAGCTGGCAGGACAAAGCAGAGGGAGTTAGCTGTGATGGGCACAGACGAACAGGACCCGCTCGTGATCGGAGCGAACGCGGTGTTCGTCATCGAGACATTCGCCGTCAAACTGGCGATCGCTGCCGTTCGCACGTAACCTTTGTGGACTTCAATGTTGACACCAGTGGAGTCCTCGTACACGCTGCCATCAGAATTCGTCGTGTATTTCGGCACACTCGTGGTCAGGGTCGTAGGAATCGCCAGGTTAGCCTGATCGTTAATCAAGTTGACCGGAGGCGCTGTGTTGAGAATGGAAGCTCCGATTATCGTGATTGAGCTTGACGAAGCGGTACCACCGCCCGTCTGTACCCCGTTACTAAGCCTAATAAAGTCTCCCGTCGCTTCAGTGTCCCCCGAGCCTTCGACGTTGGAGAGTACGAGGTATCTGCTAACCCCGCCAACGAGACTCGGGGGGCTGGTGGCCGACCCGCACCCCGGCATCGACGTGTTGTAGCACATTACGGCACCGACGTTAATTGCGGCTTGCTGCCACTCCTCGAAGTGGTCCGAGTCGAAGGTGGTTGGCCCGCCGCTAAGTACCTCCATGTCATCGTTAGGATCGCTTGTATGAGCGCAACCGCTATTTCCACTGATCGTGATGTCACGGACTGACTTCGGACCGGCTCCCCAAATCCGCATGCCGACCGCAAACTTGTCGCAATTAGCGGCGCCAGTCGCATTGTCAAAGCTTAAGTGGTTGTAGCTCGCGTTTTGCGCATTGTTTTGCCCCGCTCCATGGTCTAGGCCGATCCCATCATTGCCCCACCGCACGATCTCGGAGAACCAAATGCCGCTTCCCTCTTGGCCCCAATAGTTCGCAAATCCGATGCAGCGGGGCACATTGTTGCAGTCTATGTAAAACTCCTCCATATTCGTAAAGAACACAATTGTTCCACTCGCGGCAGGCGTGCAAGACTGAATGCAAACCAACTGGCTGTTGGACGTAAAGGTCGCGCCGGCACACGGGTTCGGGAGCGCTTCGCCGTTGCAGGCTTGGATCACCGTCCCGTTGTCCGCGGCCGCGGGCACGACGCCGCGACCCATACCAAAAAGTTGTACACCGGCAGGAATCACCCACTGCGCTGAAGAAGACTTCAGGTGAAACACGGCGGAACCGAAGTAAAGATTGCCGCTAAAGGCAGAGGCAATGGGATTGGCCGCGCAACCAATGTCGCCGGACAGATCAACGATGACATTGTTCTGGTGCTTGGAGGCTGCATCGGTAGTAGCAGCGTTGATTTGAGCGCATCCATCTGCACCGGCGTACTGGCTGACATAGCTGGAGATGATTGAAATGAACTGAGGGCTGATGGTCGACGCCAGGCTCACGGTTACCGTTGGGCCCGTAGGGTTCGTGACAGATATGCCTGTCCCGGCGGCCACGGTTGTGATCTGCGCCATACATGCACAACGTAGTAATAACAACAAAAACAAGGTGTTTTTCATTTTCAAGATCCTCGTTGGGGCGACTTCGTAGGATTTTATCCGGCGTTCTTCAGAACCCGGAGGTGTTTGATTTGACTGAAACGGCTATTTCTTGACCATTCCGGCTGTCTGAGGATCGAACAGGGTACGGTACCTGGAGGGAGGAGAGTGATACGCTCTGCAATAATCCCTCGTAAAGTGACACACATTGATGTATCCGACGCGATGCATGATTTCCTTGACGCTGAGGAATGAAGTCTCCAATAACACCTTTGCGTTGGCTAACCGGACTTGTTTCAGGAACTGTCCAGGAGCAATTCCAGTCTGTTCAACAAAAAGGTGGCGGAATCGCGATGGCGATAAGTTGAAACGCCTGGATAGGTTGGAGATATCTAGAGCCGTGGAATGGCTTTCCGCCATTAGTACCGACACGGCTGCCGCAACTCTGCGATCCTTAATCGCGACAAGCGCCCTGGTTTCCGCCGAAAACTGAGACGAAAATCGCGTCCAGAGCTCTTGGCCGTTAGCTGTACTTTGGTCACGCACGACGATCCATGTTTCCATTCCAACGCTATGAGGCTCAGAATTATCGGGAGGGGGACAACGACCCTTATCCGTCGTCAAAACCTCGCGCGCTCCCTGAACGACAGTCGAGAGGCCTCAGTGCGGTACGTCTCGATGAGATTCCGGTCATGATTTGGGCCCAATCATGTCGTTCCCGTACCTTCTGGATGAGTTGTCAGTGTTGCGAGTTCCCCGGAGGATCTCCTCCTCGAAAACATGGCTCTCCGCCAGTAATCACCACCATACGGTAGAGACCTTTCCGGTTGTGACCGATGACGCCGATCAAATCATCCGGCACGAGCTCCCTCGACCTGCGACATCGTAAGACGCTCCGAAGGAGATCCTGCTTTCCAAATGCAGGTGTTACGAAATCCGAACAGTCATTGACTGCCGATCCGGGAGGACCCGATGTCGAGTTCATAAGGCAGCGAATCGTGGTAGACTTCCGCTCCCCACGCCGGAGCATGCCAGTCGGTAGCGGTAACCGAACCGCGTGGTAATCACCGTTTTATTCACTCCGCTGCTAACCACTCCAAAGCTTCCTGCTGGGTCTCGAATATAGGAAATTCGCGTCCGGAGAAGTTTTTCAGGTTTTCGCGGAACTCTTCAAGGAAGCTCTCTGTGCCCCACCCATGCTGTCTTTTTGATGTACGGCTTATTGAAGACGGCAGCTTCCTTCATCGCACGCAGGGCCTCATGTTCAAACGCAGCGTCGGTGAAGTCCGCAGTAGCAGGACTGAACTTCGCGCTCGTGTGGTCACAACCTCGGGAACAGTGCGGGCGATCTTTTCCACCTCATCAGCTGAAAGTCTTGAGAAGTCAACCAGAAGAATCTGTTTGCGCTTGAAGGTGAGGAACTGGATACGCGGAGAGGACACGTCGAGAATTTCCCCCTGCCCAACATTTTAGCTTGCCCTCTCCATTGCACGAACCACGGCACGCACCTTGTTACGAAAACCGAACAGAGCCTGACATATTTGGTGTTGTAGACTTTATTGACGAGGGGGGAGAAATGGCGGTGTTTAGCCATGTCAGATTCCATCCTGATACTGCGGTGTCCCTACTGCACCGCGGGTGCCGATTTCGTACTTCTAAGAGCCTACAAGGACGGACGCTTCGTCTGCGATGAATGCGCTCACACTGTGCGGCCCGGAGAGTCGGGCTATCGTTGTATCTGTCGGAATTGCATCAAGTGGAAACGGGAAGAACGGCCATAAATAGCTGGTCCTCTTCCGCTTGTGGTAACTCGCAGCCGGTTAACTCGCATTGCGCCTCGGCTCCTTCCGCAGCGGTGCTGGCGGGATCGGCTATGATCTGCCGAAGTCTACTACTGCGATCTGTGTTTAACTCTGTCACTCAACTCCGTTCACGCGAACGAAGGCGGCACACCGAGGGCGAGAATGGAAGCGGTTGAACCGCGCGGCAGATTGGTCCCATTTGTCAATGAACTCAGAGTTGCTTGCGAACACGCATCGCACAGCACCTGATCGCGATACTAGCCGCTGAGTCCATTAACGCCGGAGGGAGAACACTGCCTGGCCAACGGTCACGGATCCCGCAATTTTTCGGGTCGTCATTCTCTACTTGTTCCGTTTTCGTAACAAATCACCGCAACACGCGGGATTACCGTCCAACATGACTTAACCTACCGGCATCGTCTCACAACAGCTTTGCAGTGTGAGTGATGGAGACCCTCTGTAAAAAGGTGTTCATAGATTAGTGCCAACTTCTAACCGCGAGGACAAACAATGAATCATCAAGAGAGTAAGCCCCCTAGGTTGCCGGTGATCAAACTACAAAACGCTGCCCACCCTGAGGCGCGCAGGATGTTCGTATTGGTTCTCCTGATATGCCTCGCGCCGATTGTTACATATGTCCCGCCCGCCAATGCTCAAAACACACTAGGCACCCTGACGCAGGGACAGCCCGTGACCGCCGACGGCACGGGAGGTACGGGCCAAACTGCATCGTCGAGCGCAGTTTTTCTCGACACAACGAAACTCACGGGTACAACCATCGCCGGTCGCATTAGCACTTGTCTCGCGACGCTAGCGTCGACTGGAGGGGTGTGCGATGCAAGAGCTGAGGCAGCAGCCAATCTCGGAGCATCAATCACATGGTCGCAATCGAATATCACTTTGATACTACCGATGGTGACCATTACCGAAGCAACCAATCAGAGCATTGCTATCTCGGGAAGCAACAATAGTGTCGTGTGTCCGGCTCTTTGGGCCTGTACTCTCGATGGATCCAGCAATGGTTCAGCCAACACAATTTCCGTTTCTGGGAGTGGCAACCGCCTCGCGTATTTTGCCGTCACCGGCGGACGGCTCAATGGCGGCACTGGATCAGAAGTGGTCATAAGCAACACGGGCGCAATTAGCAACGATATTGTCGAGTACCTACATGTTGTCAACGCGAGTGACACGGCCATACAGATCAACGATTGCACTGGCTGCGTAGCCTTCAGAAACAGGGTTGACCAGGCATATGGCGTTGGCATACAGGTCGATGCCAGCAACGTTTCCTCACTGGACAACAAGGTCGTGGAAAACCAAGTCTACGATGCTGAAATCAGTGAAGGCCCTAACGGCGCTGGGAACGGAGATATCAATATTATTTCTCCCGGAGGCCAAAACCTTCTCTTGGGCACACTCGTTAAAGGAAACGACGTCCGAAACGGGCTCGCTGCAACGGCGATTTGTAGTGGAAACACTCCCGCAACAAGCGATACCGGCTGTTCGGAAGGAATTCAGGTGACTTCGAAAGTCGGCCAAACGATAATTACGGAGAACACTGTTTATAAAACGGGGTCAGAGGGTATCACCTGTGGCAATCTGAGCTGCTCGGTAATCGCCAATCACGTCGGGAACGCAGGCATGAACTGTGTCGGGTGTGGTGGCATTCTCGAAAGCATCCAGACCAACCAGACTAACGCCACTGTGGGACCGGCTGTCATCTCTAACAATGTCATCTGGAACGATGCAACCGGTTGTGAAACCACAAATTGTTCGAATAATTCAACTGGAGTGAGCACCTATGGGGTCTGGATACATGTCGCCGGCACAGCCAGCGGCACCTTACTGATGGAGGACCTCAACGTTACCGGCAATACGGTCTCGGGCACAGGTGGAACATTCACTAGCGGCCTGTACTACATAAACAGTTCGACGACGAGCGTCACTCTGAGAAATGTCTCTTGGAGCGACAATGTCATTGACCCAACTACGGTCACAGCTCCCCTGAATATTACCTACGGTACCAACACCACTGGCGCGATCGCGCTGTTCAACAACCGTGTGTATTCTTCCGATAGCACTCCAGTGCTGAACGACTTAGCGTCTTATGATTCGAATGGCAACGTGGTCGACTCTGGAGTTCCTAAGTCGGTCGCATCAGCAATGTTGAATGCCTTCTGTATCACCACAGTCGGCACGTCACTCTCAATATACGTGTTGGCGCCCTCGGCGACCGGTACGGGTAACTGCAACACGACCTCGGCCACGGAGGTCCCCATGGCCTACGCTTGCACCGCCAAGAATCTGTACGTGATGGCCGCAACGGGGAGTGCGATCGGCACGGGCGGAACTGTCACGCTCTACAAGAACACTGGAGCGCAAAGCTTGAAATGCTTGCTCGGCTTAAGTACTTCCTGTCACGACACTTCGGATACGGTCTCCTTCAGTGCTGGGGATACATGGTCGGTGCGCGTCGCGGCCGGTCAGGCTAGCGATACGATCTCGAACGTGAGAGCGTCGTTCCAGTGCCAATGAGGCGAAGAAGGCGAGCATTCCTAGCGGCCACGTTAGACACGTCACCTACGATACGATTCGGACCATTGGCAGCCAGTCGTTCACTAGGAGAGATAAGGAAGCTTCTGGGTAGTGCGATGGGTTCCTAACGAACTTAGCCTGCGACGGATTTATGTTCAGCGCAAACTCTGATAGTAGCCCTTGTAAATACTCGACGAGATTTCTTGTTACAAAAACCGGACAAACGATAGCGGCTACTGCCGCGATTCGCCGGTTAGCCTACAATTGCGAGCTGGCGGCGGTTCAGGCCGCCACAGAAAAGATCGGAGGGTCAAAGACGGCGTGGATCGTAGATAAAAAGATAGCAGCTGTCCCATTTTGAGCGAGAGTATGGACTAACGCTCCTGCGGTTCCAGCATTTTTGTTCTGAAAACGTAACAAATTGTGGCTGAACCGTAGAAATGAAGGGCAATATTGTATGACGTAGACGCCACCACAGGAGGGGCCATCTTGATCCTTGACCGAATTCTGGCCACGCTGAAGGAAGAACGTTCCAGCATCGACAAGGCAATTCGAACCCTGGAGCAACTACGATCCGCACGTTTGAAAATCGCCAAAAGACGATTCTTTGTCACAAAACAGAGATCCAGTCTTCTTAAAGGTCAACAAGGGCCGCACCCAAGCTCTCACCGTAACGCTAAGGTGGTCACACTCGGAACAAATCGGGTCGGTTGATCACTATTGGCACCTGAGGATTGGCAAGAGCGCTCATTGGGCGAGTGAAAGAGCGCATCATTGTCGATTTCACTTTTCGCCAGTATCATAAATAATAACTAACTTCCTTGGGAGAACATATGAGCAGATTGAGGTCAGTACTTAGTCAGCTCCGTCGAGAGCGCACTCGCGTGCAAGCCGAATTGGAGCAGTTGGATCATGCCATTCACACGCTGAGCAAAGTCGCTGGAGGAAATACGAGGGGCGGAAATAGCGGCGTCCACCGAATGTCCCTCGCCGCGCGTAAAAGAATTGCGGCCGCCCAACGCGCACGCTGGGCAAAATTTCACGCGAACCGCAAGAAAACAGGATAGTCAAGACGGGACCGCGGAACATTCACGATGTGCACTTCAGCCGTCGCTTGAAAACTGACGCGGCAACTTGGGATGCGGTCGTCTAGCTTCAGGACGTGTACCTCCTTTGGACTAGGTTTTGTCGAATGCATTGGGCAACCTCTTTGAGCTTTAATGGTTTTTGAAGTAGTGGGTGTTGCGCGCAGGGTACCTCTTTGAGAACGTCGCTTGAGTAGCCCGACATGAATATAGTTCGCGTTTCGGGATGAAGAACCGAGACCCTTTCTGCCAATTCTTTCCCGCTCATACGCGGCATTACCAAATCCGTAAGCAACAAGTCAATCGGATCATCCGCTCGTTCAGCGATTCGTAATGCATCCTCCCCGCAGCCGGCTTGCAGTATTCTATACCCACAAGCCGAAAGATATTCGGTCGCAGCACCTCGAACAGCTGCTTCGTCCTCAACCAGCAGAATTGTCTCCCCCGCGGCGGCTGTTTCGATAGAATCATCGCTACTCACTTCGGCCGGATCTTCTCTGGTGGACGGTAGGTATATTTTGAAGGTTGTGCCACGATCTAATTGGCTTTCGACTACGATGTGACCCGCATTTTGCTTTACTACGCCAAAAACCGTGGCAAGACCCAACCCCGTTCCCTTTCCCTGTTCTTTAGTAGTAAAAAATGGCTCAAAAATATGAGACTTTATTTCTTCCGACATTCCACACCCATTATCTCGTATTGACAGCAAGACACATTCTCTCGCAGGATTCTCTCCGCTCGACACCATGCCGGTCTCAATCGTGACCAAACCGCCGCTCGGCATTGCATCCCGAGCATTGATAACTAGATTCATGATTACTTGTTCCATTTGGGAAGCATCCGCCTTGATACTGTGCATCTTGTTGCCAGGACAAAACACTAGTTCTACACTTTCCGGTATCAAGCGTCGAAGCATGCTCAATTGAGCGCTTACCACCGCGTTGAGGTTAAGAACGGTTGCATTGGCGGGTTGTTTACGACTGAATGTGAGCAATCCTTTCGTCAAGGTCGCTCCACGCGTTGCCGCTTTGTCGATCTCATCAATGTAGTTGCGAATGTTCGGGTCGGTAATTTTTTTGGCGAGCAACTCTGCATAGCTGCTGATCGCCATAAGGATGTTGTTGAAGTCGTGGGCTACCCCTCCAGCCAGCCGGCCAATGGCTTCGATCTTCTGCATTTGCCTTACCTGAAGTTCGAGTTCGCGCCGTTCCGTAATGTCTTGAACGGTACCTTCGAGATAAAGCACCTGCCCATCCCGAGCGCGAACCGCTCGAGCATTCGCGGATAACCAAACCGGCTTCCCGTCGCGTTTCTTGGCTTCGTACATGAAGTCCTTGACGATACCTTGTTGTTCAATTTGTTGAATGAACTTAAGCCGCGCCTCTGGATTTACATATTCTTGAGCGCCGATGTCATCGCGAGCTGCGATGAGCTCCTCTGGCCAGTCAAAACCCAACATCCGAGCCAGGGCGGGGTTGGCAGATAGATACTTGCCATCGGGAGTAGCTTGATAAATTCCTTCCACGGCGTTCTCAAAGATACCGCGATATTTTTCTTCAGCCCGGCGGAGCGCTTCTTCGGACCGCTTCAAGTCCGTGATGTCAGTTAGGAACCCAACTATACCTTTTACATTGTGGTGCGCATCCCAGACAGGCGCTGCTGAGAGATTTACTGTTAAGAGAGTTCCATCCCGTTTCCGACGCCGGACTTCAATTCCAGTAACCGTCTCACCGGCCAAAAGTTTCCGGTGCAACTCGTGGGCGCGGACACTTTCCTCTTGTGGGATGATGGGTAACCGGTTACCAATCACTTCGTGCTCGCTCCATCCAAAGGTTGCAGCCGCAGCTCGGTTCCATATGGTCACCCGATTTTGGGTGTCCGCCGCAATAATAGGTATGGGAGAAGAATGAATGGTTGTGTCATTCGCCTTTGTGAGGGCGGCTTGTGCGACCTTAGTGGCGGTAATGTCCCGCGCAATAGCTGATACGCCGATTGTCCGCTCATGTCCATCTTCGATCGGCGAGAGTGTCAGTGCAACGATGATTCGTGAACTATCCTTCGCAGCCATGAACGTCTCAAGGCCGATGATGTGCTTCCCAGATCTTGCGCGATCGAAGAGTCGCGAAAAATCGGGGTCTTGGCCAAGCGGAATGAGAGTCGAGCCGTATTTCCCTATAATCTCGTCTTCTGTATATCCGTAGATTCTTTCAGCAGCGCGGTTCCAACTAATGATCTTTCCCTGGAGATCGAACCCCATGATTGCCTCTTGAGAGAACATGACAATAGACGCAAGCCAAACTGCTTGATCTCGCGTATTCATTATCGAGACGTCCCGAATCTTCAGGACAAGAAATTCTCTCTTAACTTTGGCATCATCGATCCCGACCCTGCAAGAGAACGTACTTCCGTCAGATCGAAAGGCGGTAGTTTCCAAGCATCGTTTGCCATCTAGGGTTCGTTTGATATGCTGATCGATAAATTCGGTAAGTTCGACCGATTTCCCAAGAACCGTCTTGGTCAGAGACTTTCCAACAACTCTTGATTTGGGAGTTTTGAAAATGGTTTCCGACGCATGGTCGAAGTGTTTGATTTTGCCACTGTAGTCTATACAAATGGTGCCATATAGCGAGGATCCAAGATTAAGAACATCTTGGGGCCCGCCATCCACATCTTTTAGGTCCAACTCTTTGGTTGAATCTTCTGAGCTTGCCATGGAGAACGGAACGGCATCACCTTCCCCGAGCAAGGGCGTCGCTTATACATCATCGCCGCTGCTCAATAAGGCTCGGATTTTCTCATTCAACTTTTCCAAACGAAAAGGTTTCTGCAGGACCTGTGCACCCGAATCAGATGCCGAGGACTGGCCAGAGTCCCCCGACATGAAAAGAACCTTGAGCCCAGGGTTCGAGCGAAGAATCTCCCTTGAAACCTCTGTGCCATTCATTTCCGGCATTACAATGTCGGTGATTAACAGGTCAAGTCCCGGCTGCTTTTCGGCAATCTTGATAGCTTCGCGACCACTGTTGGCCTGGAGTACTTTAAACCCTTCCATTTTGAGAAATTCCGCGGCGGGTACGCGAATAGCATCATCGTCCTCAACGACCAGAATGGTCTTCGCCGCAGTTGTGATCTTCGTCGCGGTCTGCTCAGATAATGCTCGGGTTTGGTGCGTAACAGAAAAATGAACGGTACACGATACATTACCTAGTGCATCGTGTTTCATCTCCAGAATTCCGTCGGCATGTTTCGCCGTGCGCTCAATAGCCGCTACGAGGAACCCTGATCGCCATTCAGGGGATCGTTCCTTCCCGCCATGACTCTGGTGCTCTCTGCCTGCCATCTTCGCGGGGTGAGAATTGCATAGTGAAAGGACCACATATTCGCCGGGCTTCAGCGGTTGCCCACCCTGTACGTCCGCTTGACCCAACTGTACCAACTCCGTTTTGAGCACCACACCTTCCTCACGCGGAGCTCCGGCAGTCACATGAATTAGCAGGGTCATCAACAGTTCTTCAAGTTGTGCACGGTCCGCATTAATCTTTGGCAACTCAGATTGGAGATCGAAGGCAACCTTGTCATTCCCACCTGCTAATAGCTGAAGTAATTCCGACGCCCCATCAATCACTGAGTTTAACTGTACAAGTTGCATGAATGGGGCATCAGGTCGACTCAGTACGAAAAGTTTTTGAACAAGAGTCGCGGCTCGCGACGCATTGTTCAGAATCAATTCCAGGCTGCGTTTATTAGAGGCTGGCCCCTTCCTGAGCTCTACTTCAACATAGCTTGTCACCGCCATCATAATGTTGTTAAATTGGTGTGCCGTCGCGGCCGCGAGTTCACCGAGAAGGACGGTTTTCTGCGCCAGTTGCTGGACCTCGCTCTCCAGTACTCCATTAGCTTGACGGGCAGCCGCCTGACCTGTTGATTCAGCCATATACATCTCCAGTACTGCACTTCCACTTTGACACTCACAGTATGCGCATGACATACCACATATAACAACTTACTACGGTAATAGTAACACCGCCGCCGACTCCATTCGACGCTACATCTAACGAGACGGTGCTACCTTTTCTAGTACGACCAATACATCCAAGGGCGTATCTGCGGTCGCGGGCATTACCGATGCCGGGCATGATGAGATCATAAACCGTCCTGGAAGGATCGAGTCTTCCAAGTGCATTGTCAAAGGAACGGGCTTGGACTTTTTTACGAGTGCAAAGAAATAGCCGTCCCGGTCTGTGAATACAAGTTGGTTGCGAATTGATAGGGCCACGCCGCGCAATGGCAAACCATCTTTATCTAAGACATGGCCACTGACCACATACCTTGGGAACTTAAACGAGCGCGCAGAGTCCGGGGCAGATGACCCACGATATGCCTGGGCCTGTCCGTATGTGGTGTATTTGACCGTGCCATCCGGTCCCACGTAGGTACCAGCGTTGATTTGAAACAGTGAGAAAGGTTGCAGGCTTACATTGAGTAGCACGACCTGTCGAAATGGGTTTAGTGGCGTAAAGGGCGAATACACGGTCTCATAGTTAACGCTAAACGAAACCGGATTAGAGATGAACTCGCCACCCCAAGAAAGTGTCGTTCCTCCATTAACGTGATTAACGAGTTCCACGAGGCTTAGGCGTGAACTTATGACTTCTCTGAGCATCCCCAGTTCTGATGTAAGGCTTGCCATGTGATCGGGCCGACTGCGATAGAGATAAAGACCCGCTTGCAAACGGTCGGTGACCCTACGCGTGATGGAGGCAGAAGTGCCAGTGGTGGATAGGTTGCTGGTTTTTGATCTGAAAAGGGCCCCTGAAAGACTAAAGCCGTGCGTTCCGTAAGTTGTCGAGACTTCATTGAGGGTGGCTCTAGGCGATGAGTATCCTCCAATCGGGGACTGTTGAAAGTCCATGTGAGCGGCGGTAAATTCCAAAGAATGAACAGGGTGTAAAGCAAGGAGGACATTCGGCCCGACATTCTCTGTGCTCGTCGGAGTGGAGACGACTATTCGCTGAAAGTTGGTTGCTGCAGCGGTGTAGGCGAACTTGAGAGAAGCCAATCCCGCGTCTGCGCTAACACTTGCGCTAAGGAACTTGTGATTCGCACCTATTCCTCCACCGCTACTAGCACGAATGTGAGAAAACGGATGCCAATCGACACCTGAAATGGCTGTCTGGGAAGATGACAAGATCGTACGTGTAAACAAGGTGAGAGTGTGAAAGGCCTCATAGTCGAGAAACAATGCGCCTGCCCCTTGTTCGTAGCTACCGCCCGCGAAGAAAGGAACGCTCAGGCCTGTGGATGTGGTGCCACCAAAACCAAAGATTTTCAGCCGCCCTACAGCCAAGCTGATACTGGCACCTCTTGCAAGAAAATAGTGACTGTTATCGAAAAGGTCGGTCGGCAAATGAATCGGTATAGGTGCATCGCCGACGGTCAGAATCACTCTCTTCCATCTGCGGCGAATAAATCCGCCGTAAATAGTCTTTTTGTCGAAGCTCCCGAGGCCAATCCCACTTTCCCACCCCTCACCATGGATTTGCATGGAACCCCCATTGGCTTCGAACAGCGACGACGAACCGCCAGCAACCTGGAAAACTTGAGTATGAGCCAGGGGCACAAGTACTACGAGCACTGGAAGGATCAATCGCGCGCGTGGCACAAATCTCCTTCCATGGCCGGTCAATTTTTCCGTTGCAGGTTTATCTCATGCTTGATCACGAAATGATCAAACTGCAGCGACAGCTTGTCTGGCACACTTGGGGACTCCCATGCAATCTCGAGACGTCTGCGACTACCTGGGAGCAAAGGGAACCCGGAGCTGTCTACCTTTTTCCCTTTCGCGCTAATTTCCCACCCAAGTACGCGACCCAGTTTCGCACTTGTGTTGATAACGCTAATTGCAACGCGATGTGTTGACTCAATGTAACGAGCGGATTCCACTTCCACATCGGACTTTTCCAGTCGCTCTTTCTGCGACAGATATACCGTGTGTGGCAGATCGATTTCTATGTTGAAACCTCTAGATTGCTGGTGGCCTGAGATCGTGCTATAGATTGTGAACCAAGCAGGCAACGCGTCTGCAGAAGCTTCGTAGAAAACAAAACGCCTTTGAAGCGGCGGAATCCGCAAACTCATGGCTGACAATTTGAGATGAATCGCAGGGTTCAGTTTGCCGAACGTCGGATCGCCGTCCTCGTTGATTACAAAGCTGACAGGCTGAAGTATTACGGTGAGCGGTTCTAATCCGTCGTTCACTAGCTCAAACTTGCCCTTAGCAGTGGCGCGATACTCCACGACGACCGGTCTGACGGTTTGAGCCATGCAGCAAGCTAAAAAGGCGCAGGTGGTAACCGCGATTTCGAATGCTACACGCCTGACAGTGTGGACAAAGCTCATGATCCTCACAAAGCCTGTGCTTGAATATGCAAGGTTCCCACGTACACACCGGCTGGGATAGGAAGGGTGGTTAAATCGATCTCAAGACTCAAGCTGTCCGTTCGGGTGCCCGTCGTATTGGTTATGCTAATCGGCTGAGAAAAGAGCAACAACCCGGCTCCTGCCGCGCCGAAGGGAGTAGTCTGCGTGAAAGCAGTAAAGTTTATGGGCGAACCGGTGGTTACTTGCCCCAGCACATTTGCGGAAGGTATGTTATCTCCGTTTCCATCAGTCAACGCGGCTGAGGCTGAGTCGAAACTGCCATAGAGTTTTAAGCTTGTACGTGTGACGCCTAGAATCCACACCGTTGTTATCGATACAGGAGTCGACCCATCCGACGTACTGCCTGGATTTAGGTTGAAAAGTACAGCACTCGGAATAGCTGCAACCGTAATCGATTCGAGTAACGTGGCAGTGAGCACCACACCAGTCGAGTTGGAATTCGTTTGTGCCGCACCTGAGACTGGCGCATAGATAAGTAGAAGCAATACACCCCATATCTGTACGCTACGTGATATAGCTTTCCATAAGCATGAGGTATGCATATACTCACCGATGTTATTTGTATACTATTAACAGCTTACAGATTCCATATATGTGCTAACCGAGTGAATGGTTGTCAACTAAGAATGTAGGCACGACATAATATCTAGTCAATGGTACTTAAGTACTTGGCGCTCATGAGCATTTCAGGCACTGTACGACTAATAACCTGAAGCTTGGCATGGCGGATAGCGTCAAGAAGCGACAAGCGTATCTAAGGTAACCCCGCCCTTCAACCGGCTCATGGCTCTGGATTGGTATCCGAATTCGCATCCTTACCCAGCTATCCACGTCGGGTTACGGCTTCTTAATTGTAAGCCTCATCGGAGGGCTGGTGAGCAGTGTTGTAGAACCTTTAGGAACTCACCGATACATTGCAGACTACACTCTGCATCGATCCCTTGCCTTGCTCCCGCAACACACTCACACCGAGCAGGGTCCGCGGACGACAGTGAGGCCACTCACCTGAATTTGTGCCAGGTGCTCGGCAATGAAACGTCATACCGCAAATCGGCCATTCGTAGATCGGCGTGAAAGGTCGTATCGAAGTGCGCCGACGCCACTGGCAGGCCTTCGGACAAGCAGACCGTCGGCTTGCTAGAGCGGCGGCACAATTCAAGTCGATCACATTAAATACATCGGCAAGGAATCCCACAATCTAGAAGAGGTTGAATCCCCCTTCAATGCCCGCAAAACGTCTACGCGGAATATTCGGACCCCCGATCGAAAAAACACGTGACTGTCAGCGGGAGTCATGGCGCAGAATCGCCCCCACAGTTTTCTGAAGGGGAAGCTGAACTAGGAAGTGCTACGGCACGCGGTCTGGTCAGCTTGTCCAATTACCGCGTTGAAGCAAGCGTTCTTACCGTGCAACAAAAATCGCACAAGTCCTTCAGTTGTTCCCCTGCGATCAACCACAAGTCATCTTTGTAAAAGCAATGAGATCGCTTAAGCGCAGCCCCGATAGGTCGTACCAAGTGATAGCTCGCGACTTTCTCCCACCGTGAGTCCAATATGCAGATCAGAGCAATGTTCTGCCTATCTTGGGGCGAGACTCGTAACGGCCAGGGGAATTGGCCTCGCTTGCCTCTGCGGTTTCGTCTTCCGCACAGGAGCACGGAAACCTTGAACTGTCCATCAACGTCAATGACTTCCTTTTGCTCCCTGCCGGAGCGGACAATCCGGACCTCGGTAGGAAACAATCGTTGAATCTCACGTAGCAGACCTGCTCGCAGGGCTCGATTGCTACGCCCGTGTTCACTCATCGCGCAAATGCTGGCGGGCGGTTTGAAGCCGACTTGCTCGTAGACCTTGAACAGGGAACCAAACCGTTTTATATAAGTGCTGGTGCAGCCTCCCGTCTTACGGCAGTCGATGATGTTGCTGCTTAGCCTCCCTTTTCGTACAAGGGCCCGCTTGAGACCCGTAAGCAAAGCCTTTGACGTATGCGAGACTTTGTGCCCAGCAAGTATTTGCTGCGCCCGGTCGAAGGTTGCTTGGTCGATGATTGGCTTGAAAGGCGCTTTGCTGGTCACCCACAAGGCTCGAGGGCGCAGCGTGCTCTGTCCATACATCTTTTGTTCTCTCCGCGCCCACACATTCAAACCGAGGTACTGCTGAGATCGAAGTATTCGGAGGACCGTGTCGCGATCCCACGATTTACCGCGATACGTTAGGCGCTGTGAGTTAAGTTCGGTGGCAATCTGAGGACAGTTTTTCCCCTCATTTGCGCACATGGCAAATATCCTGCGAACACGCTCCACTTCGCTCTTCTTGCCGGAGACGAGAATGACTTTATCGGTTTTGAGATTCTTCCGTTCGCCGCGCTTTAGAATCCCCTTCTTCTTGCCGGACGGAGAAATCAGCATTCTCTCCAATCCATAGGGGGCAATCGCACCCGCGTGATAGCCGTCTAGAACCAACCGCTTCAAACCATTGAAGACTTTGACTCCCAATTCTCTACTGAACTCCCCGGCCATCGTTCTCTTGATCGCTTTCATCAACGAGCTTTGCATACTCCCGTCATTTGAAAACTGTTCGGCGCAGTAATGCACCGGGACCCCGGCATTGGCACAGATGAAATCGTAATGCGCCGACTCATCGGGGTTCTGAAAGCGCCCCCAGCGACTTACGTCGTACACTAGGATTGCTCTATAGTTCATCGTTCCCGCAACCACGTCTTTCAGCAGCCCAGCGAGTCCCTTCCGGCGCTTTATCAGCACACCGCTCTTGCCCGGATCGGCATAGGTACGGCAGACAGTGAATCCGTGCTCTGCGGCATAGTGTCGAATCGCAGCCTGCTGGCTTGGTATGGAGTACTTCTGATCTTCGGTGGACATTCGGAGATATTCGGCGGCTGGAATCTCTTTTTGTCGCATATCGCGCTCCTTGGTAGGTGCGGAGAATTATGAACCGTGACAGGAGCGATGTCACCACGACATATGGACGAAGTATCGCCCATTTCTCCGTCGAGCCGATGAACGCAAACGGAAGATACGAAACGAGTTGTGTGACCGCTAAAGTTCTTTCTCAGTCTGTCGATGTGCCTCCTTAGGAGGCTACATTTTATGTCGTCTTCAGACCCGTTCCCAACCGCAATGTACTTGCGAATGTCTACTGAGCATCAACGGTATTCTCTACAGAACCAGTCAGCGGCGATAGAGCGCTACGCTAGCATTCACGGGTTCACGATCATCAAGACCTACTCAGATGCCGGGAAGAGTGGCGTAACTCTGAGGAAGCGCACCAGACTGCGTGAACTGCTGCGGGATGTCACGGCTGGCAATATCCCCTTTCGAGCGATTCTGGTTTACGACGTCAGCCGTTGGGGTCGCTTTCAAGATGCGGATGAGGCAGCACACTACGAGTTTGTGTGCAAGTCAGCCGGAATTCCGATTCACTACTGCGCAGAACAATTCCAAAATGATGGGACTATGCCGAACGCCGTCATGAAGGCTCTCAAGAGAACAATGGCCGGCGAATACAGCCGGGAGTTGGGGGAGAAGGTTCTCGCAGCCCAAAAGCGTTTGGCGAGTCTCGGCTTCAAACAAGGCGGAATTGCCGGTTATGGGCTACGACGAATGCAAGTTTCTCCCGATGGAGACCGGAAGTATCTACTGCGTTCAGGGGAGCTAAAGAATGTTCCGACCGACAGGGTTGTCCTCGTGCCGGGTCCTGCCCACGAAATTGAAACCGTTCGAGAGATTTATCGAATGCTGGTTGAGGATGGACGAAAGATCCATGCCATTTTCCATCAACTGAACAGAAGAGGTGTTCCGTACCTTGAAGGCAGTCCCTGGAATCATAATGCCGTGAATCGAATTCTTACCCACCCGAAGTACGCGGGGTGTTCCGTCTTCAACCTTAACTCGCAGCGGCTCGGCAGCCCCAAAAGTCTGCCCACTCCACGATCAGAATGGATTGTCATAGCCGATGCCTATGAACCCGTCGTTGACCGCGTAACCTTTGAAAAGGCGCAAGCGATTCTAGAGCGTCGAACTACGGAGAAGTCGGACGCAGAACTGCTCGATGGGCTGCGGCGGATTCTAGCGGAGAAGGGACAACTGAGCGCAACCATTATTTCTCGGTCCCCTCAGATTCCTTGCGTCAGTGTATACAGCCACCGATTTGGTGGGCTGCTCAAGGCATACGACTTGATCGGGTATCAAGCAGCGGCGCAAGACCTAACCGGGATGAAGCACCGGGCCAGAACTCTGATAATGCGGGAGGGACTGGTGTCCAAATTGTTGACCATGTTTCCCGAGGATCTAGCGCTGCTTAGAACCAACAACAAATGGCGGGCTCGGTTTAACGTGAGGAACGGTCCAATCCTTTCTTTGCAGGTCTCAACACTACAACCGAAGACTCGATATACGCAACGCTGGCGCATTGCGCCGAATGAGCAGGAACAAAAAAACGTGACACTGGTCGCCCGCTTGACCGAAGGCAACTATGCCTTCCACGATTTCCATGTGCTGCCTGACATTGACCGCAAGAAAAACTTCCATATACGCGACGTTGATGCTTGGCTCAAGCGGGGTAGACCGTTAGCCGATCTCTCGCACCTAGTTGAAATTGTGCGGGAGGTGCAAGGCGCGAAGGAGTCTCGGGGACTTCGGGACACTAGCCTAAGACAAGCACGATGGTCTGGCGTGAAAGGTGCTCGCTTTGTGTGATTGAGGCTCTGCTTATCGAGGATCAATATTACACCGCATGTAAAATTCGCTGTCCAGCCATTCTGAAATTCGATCTCTGTCGTGCGGACTGGCGAAGCGGAGATGCAACCCGGCCTTTCCGTGTCTGTCGTCCCAAATCACCGTTCCTTCAGCGATTATCAATGGACCGGGATTCGAGATGGCAAACAACGCGCCTACAATCTCACCCTCCTGTATGGAGCGAGGAGTGCGGAGGGCCAGCCCTTCGGAGCTAATGTTGATCGTTTTGCACTGAAATTCGTCCCCAGAACGTGTCCGTATTGAGACTGTCAATTCGATCACCAGCCGGAAATACCGCCTGCGATCCTGAAGCATGAATCCATAAGCAGCCCGTAGCACAGCCAGAAGATGCTCCTCAATCAGCGGGCGCTCGACGACGAAGGAAGCGTCGTGTTCAGATGCTCGTTTTTTGGCTGAGTCGTTTGTGGCAACTGCCAGCACGACCGAATTCCGATTAGTTCGGCCCAGGCGAAGGTTCTGAACGAAGGGTATGCGCTCAAGGATGTTATCCAAGTCCAGGACAACGGCTTCAAACTTCGTCTGAGCAAAACGCTCCGAAGGTGAGGATTGATCCGGACACACTTGCGCAATGACCTTAAGGTCTCGGAATACTTGAACGAAGGTTGAGGTTGTTCTTGTGTCGGGCGATACGATAAGGGCTTTCAGGTCAACCACGGAAATTTGCACAAAGCATCCCCGGTCAGAGAAAATCCCTGCTGTTTTGGCCTAGATTAGGGCTGATTCGTTCGGTTTGGACGGAAAGTACGGATTTGTTTACGAAAACAGGACAAACAGGTTCCGACACCATTTGAGGCACTCGGGGCATGTGCAGCGATAGGCCGGGTTACCGGGCCGCAGGGTATGCGCACAGTTCCGGCAAACGAACCGACCGTCCTTGCATCCGGTCATCTCCCAAAAATCCAGGCCGGCAGAACAGTGTGGACAAAAGAAAACCAAACAGTGTCGGTCATCCCTTCGTTACGCTGAATCGTCAGCTCCTCCCGCCGCGAAGAGAGCATTCGCTGTGCCGTAGCCGCTTTGCACCTTGGGTCCCCAGGGATCAGAGCAATCGAGAGTCGGGGGACGATATTAGTCTGCCCAGATGTCGGCAAACCTGCCGGCCCATCGGCACTCCCTTTAGGAGTATGATCGGTGTCCCCGAGAGAAAAAGGTCTTCGGCGGCACGGCGGGAGGGTTCAGCAATGTCAATCCTTGCAGCCCAATATGTCAGGATGTCTACCGACCTTCAAAAGTATTCAATCGAGAATCAGAAGGTCGCAATCCAGCAATATGCGCTACAACATGGATTTGCCGTAATGAAGACTTATACCGACGCTGGCAGGAGTGGTGTTGTACTCAAATCACGAGCGGGACTCAAGGAGCTTCTTGCCGATGTCTTGAGTGGAAACACTATTTTCAAAGCGATTCTGGTTTACGACGTAAGTCGGTGGGGGCGATTTCAAGATTCCGACGAAGCCGCCCACTACGAGTTTCTATGCAAAGACGCAGGCATTCCGGTTCACTACTGCGCCGAACTCTTCCAAAACGACGGAACACTGCCTAATTCGCTCTTCAAGTCTCTGAAACGGATGATGGCGGCAGAGTACAGTCGCGAATTAGGCGTCAAGGTATTTGGAGCCCAGAAAAAATTGGCGCAGCTTGGTTTCAGAATGGGCGGCCAGCCTGGCTACGGCCTTAGACGGTTGCTCGTTTCTGACAATCCCAAGCTCAATCGACAGTTGGAAACGGGTCAACACAAGGATCCTGCCGATCATATAATTCTGGTTCCCGGCCCACGAAAAGAAGTCGAATGCGTTCGGGCTATCTACGCGATGGCCATAACTAACCTCACAATGAGCGAGATTGCACGTAGACTCAATCGCCACGGCATCCCGTTTCTCGGGGGCAAAGACTGGACGAGTGCGGCGGTTGGAAGAACGCTTAGAAATCCAAAATATGCAGGAGTGAATGCTTGGAATCGAATGACCTGCAAACTCCACAGCCGCCCAAAGAATCTCCCCCGGGAGCAATGGATAGTCACCCCATATGCCTACCCACCCGTCATTGACCCAGATACTTTTGAACGAGTTCAGGTCGCGTTGAAGAAACGCTTAACTAGACCGACGGATGAAGAACTCTTGGATATACTACGGCGCTTACTTCATCGCAAAGGAGAATTGACCGAGAACATCATACGAAATGCCCGAAATGTTCCGAACATCAGGCTCTATTACAACCGCTTCGGCCCCTTTCGCGAGATATTCAAGCGAATCGGGTATGAACCGCCTCCGGCTAATTTCGCGAAGGCAGAAAGTAGAGCCATTTCGTGGAAACTTCGTGCTCAGGTTTTGTCGCAGATTGCCGAACTGTTTCCTCAAAGGGCCCAGTTCTTCTGTCTCCTAGCGAGACAACGGGTGGTAGTTCAATTGGATAAATCTCTGACGATTTCGCTCCTGATGTGTCGCAGCGACCGAACGCGAGGAGGCGGACTCGGCTGGAACATACTTCCGGTTCCCAGTGAACGCGAGTACATCACTCTGCTGTGCAGGTTGAACAAAGGAAATACAGAGGTGCATAGTTTCTACCTGTTTCGCAAAATCGACAAGGGCAATAAGCACTCCTTGGTGGATGAGAGAGACCCGTGGTGGGCCAAAGGCAAACGAATAAAGCTTGAGCAATTGGGCGACTCCGCAAAGGAAATATCGGGTTCTGAGAGCGCAGCTTGATGACAGTCGTCGGAGGTGCACTTTCAGATCGCAATAACTCCTATCCCCATTAGCAATTGAGACCTCCTTGTAACGTGCCTAGGCTGCGGACTCCGCGCAACGTCCTGCCGGCATATTTGCGAGGCGAGTTCGAGGCAACGAAATACAGCAATCGCGCTGTAGTCGATTTTGAGACGGTCAAAACATCCAGAAACACTAAACATCAACAGTGTTCAATCGGTAGCTACCAACGCCTGCGTTATCAAGCAGTTGTAGAATGCTGAAATCACAGTAACGACAGAAAAGTTCGCGATCTGGTTCGGGACCAGGGGGTCGGAGGTTCAAATCCTCTCTCCCCGACCAATCTTTTCAAAGACATGAACGGCACTTCTGGTTTTCCGTCTCAAAGGTGGTCCAGTATCTGCCCGGAATTTTTGCTAGTTGTACTGGGCGCCTGGTGCGGGGCTACGTCGAGCATTACAACAACATCCGTTTGAATAGCGTCATCGGCTAGGTCACGCCGAGGGACACGCCTGCATGACTTGACTCCGGTTGGCGCTTGCAGCCTGCCGGAAATCCGATTTGCGCTCCTGCCCGTATTCATAGTGTCGGCGTGCCGGCGGTAAAGCGGAAGACGCAGTGCCCCAGCGGCAACCTCGCGAAGCACGGCCTCAACCAAGATCAATCCTTTTGTTTGCAACCCAGTGAGGCTGGAATGGCCAAGAGGCTAGTCGTTCTTCCTATCCTTTGCGCCGCATGCGCATGGTCTCAGATTGCCGTTATCGATTCTGTCGAGTCGAAGCGCCCTAGTCCTTTATCGGAGACAGACAAACAGATCCAGACACTGCAAGACCACGCCAAGGCAGCGCCGGGGGACTACTCAGGATATGACGAGTTAGGGTCCGCCTTCTTTCAGAAGGCCAGAGAGACCGGCGACATCGCTTATTACGGCCTGGCCGAGCAAACACTGAAGAAAGCGCTCGCTCTGGCGCCGCAAGACTTCCGAGCCGCTGATCCTCTGGTTCACATGGCATTGGTATATATGGGCGAACATCGCTTTGCGGACGCTCTCGCCTATGCACAAAAAGCGATCGGCACAGGCTCTGGAAATCTGGCGGCATTCGCCATCGAAGGGGACGCCTACACCGACATGGGCGATTACGACGAGGCAGAAACGGCCTACAACGCCATGGAGTGTCTGGGGCGGGTGACCTCATCACCCCTGGGGCTCGCATATATGAGCAACAGTCGAATGGCGTATCTGTCCTACTTGCGGGGAGACTTGGCAGAGGCCATCCGCTTGATGAAGAGGGGATTGGGACACACGCTGACGATTCGGGAGAACCCACACCGGAAGCGCCAAGAACCCTCTTCGATCTGCTGGGAACGATTCAGAAGCTTCCCTTCGGCTGCAAGCGCGCGGGGAGTTCGAATACGTAGGCACGAAGCCGTTGGGCACAGGATGCCTGCCCAACTTAAGTGCGGAATGCACCGGAACTCGAGTAAAGGAGTTTCGCGGCGCCCTGGTCCGGCCTTTCATGAATGGGCGCCTGGATGCCGGCGTAAATTTCCTCCTCGCACACGGTTATACCGGGCAGACAACGGAAAACTTCTTCCCGTCCGATACTCAGGAAGTTGTAGGAGTACGCATACCGTCCTACGCAAGCGTAACTTTCACGTATCGGTTTGGTCGACCCGTCGCCTCCTGATTCATCGTATCTTCTTACGGAGTTACCGATTCCCAAAGTCGTACGGAATTTTTGCGGACCACTACGGGAGTGGAGCCATTCTTCCGGTCGCACAAGCCGGGGAACGAATCGAGCCAAAAGTCTGCAAGCGACTTAAGGTTCTGCCTGTAGGTTCGCGTGACCGTCAACTCTCTTCCACCTTTCAAACGCAATCCGTACATTCCCGTTTGGAGATGATAAATTTCCTCTACACACGAGCGATTTACCAGTACTGATTTGTGAATCCGTATGAAACCGTACGTCCGCAGTTTCTCTGCCAGGACTGAGATTGATTCCCGTAACAGGAGCGACTCTGAGTCAAGCCGAAGTAATACGTAATTGCCCTGCGCTTGACCCATGATCACGTCCTTGAGGTTGATCAGACGAATTCGACCCTTGCTTTTGATCGCAATTCTTGTGGATTGTTGCAGAGATAGCCCTCCCGCCTGTGACAAGATTTCAAGCAATCTTGCGGATCTCTCATTCGCGGCACGTCGGGAAACTACATCCAGAGCCTTGTCAATTCGTTCTGTGCTAAAGGGTTTGAGCACAACGTCGTCAGCCTGCAGTTCGAACGCCTTAAGCACGTGTGGTGGGTGCGCCGTGACAAACACGATCGCGGGAATCTGATGATGTGTAGCTCTTATGCGCCCTAAAAGCTCAAGGCCTGAAACCTCAGGCATGTTGACGTCAAGGAGTACGGCGTCGTATGAGTCTCTGCTCATTTTGCCGAGCGCCTCGGCCGCATCACTCGCCGACTCGAACCCCTCGACATCGCTCCTCATCGTCAGCACATCCGCCAACGCAGTACGTGCCGACGCCTCATCACCGACAATCAGCACCCGCATGATTCCTGACCTCCTTAAAGTCGACTATTCCTCGAGTGTGCCTCGCTCACTCCTGTTCCCCTTCGGCGCCGAGTGTTGCACGACCCAACTCTTTACGATGCGGTCATTACATGTGATTGTTGTATTGATAATACCAACTAGTATGTATGTTACAATTCCTGTCGCGATGGGAAGGAGTACTGCCGGGATTCATTATTGGCGAAGACTGTCAGTTTACCGCGACGGTAACCTGATTCCCGGCCACAAAAATGGCCCCCAAGTCGGCCAGGTTTCGCGCGATCGTGGTAACTAGCGTGACAGGAAGGCTTTATAGGCTCAACAAAAGAGCGGCTATCCGCGGTCTGCCACTCGCGTCCGGACTCGTGCTGGCCGTAGCGACTCCAAGTGGTGAACCACGTTTTTTTGGCCTTCCCGCAGCATCCGTGGATCCTGCGCATTCTTCGCTAAAACCGCGTACCCCTCCCACGCCGCGAGCACGAACGTAGCCGTTTCATTCGCGTTTATGTCACTCCGCACCAACCCGCGTTTCTGTCCTTCGCGCAGTGCCTTCGCCATGGCGTCGTGCCAGTCCTTATAAATTCTTGCCGTCCTTCTGCGGAATCCCTCATCAAGACCTGACATCTCTTGAGACAGGTTAAGCAAGTCGCAGCCACGCTGAACATCTTCTCTTTTCAACGATTCGGACTGAATAAGGCGGATCAGAACGTCGATGGGGTTCTTGGCGTTCCGAAAAGGCAGCACCCATTTCCGGTGAACCTTACTTGCGATGACCTCGTCCACGACCGCATAGCCGAGTGCTTCCTTGTTATCGAAGTGGTAATACAACGCGCCCTTGGTCACACCCGCTTTGGCCAGAATGGCATCCAGGTCAGCGCTGCGGAAGCCAGAGTGGTATATCTCTTCGTAGGCAGCCTGCAACAGAAGCCTTCGAGTGCGTTCTGGATTCCGCGACGTCGCCCGCTTGCTTCGAGATCTGTTTCTGACAGCACACATACCAATCAGTATGCAAGATCGCGCGGGAAGGTGTCGAGCCGAATAGCTTGTACACGCGGTGCTGGGCCCAGCTAAACCGACTTGCGTAGACGGCGTTGGCTGTGACAGGCATTGAAAATGCCCTGATCTATGGCTTCGTGTAGTGTTCGAGTCAATTGCTACTCAATGTTGTAAGACGACACGATTGCAGTCTGTAGAGCACTGAATGAAGCCTAAGCCTCGTCGTTCTTGCCATCCGCGTGAACGCTACACGACTCCGCAAGTATGGTTCTTTGAATATCCTGCCACACTTCACGATGGATGCATACTGGCAGATGTTGCGTTACCTTGTCATTAAATACCGGACGGGAGCCATTTCATCACTCTTTCGGACATCCATAAAACATAATCGTCATCTGCTTCCCGCGTGGCACCTTGCCTGCTTCCTCTTCTGTCGGTCGCGATGATCACTTGTCGGACTCGAGTGATCGTAGCTGACCGTTTCCGATCTACAGATGATTCTTACTCAACTCAGGAGGAAGGCAAATGTGTTTCAGGCGCTGGTTTCTTTGTCTGCTGGTCTTGTCCGCAGTTCTGCTGACTCGATCCTCGCTAGTCGCACAAACCACGGTTTCACAAGGAAGTATTCAGGGAACCGTAACTGATCCGTCTGGTGCCGTGGTACCGGGAGCCAGCATCACTGTCACTAATAAAGCGACCGGGCAGGTGGTCAAAGTCACCAGCACCAACTCGGGCAGTTACAGTTCGGGAGCCTTGCTCCCCGCCGTTTACATGCTGCGAGTCGAAGCCAAGGGCTTCCACACGACTGAGATCCCAATCACAGTTCAGGTTGCCGTGACCTCGTCAGGCAACGTGAAGCTGGAGGTCGGCGAGTCGAGCCAGGTGGTCGAAGTGCAGGCTTCTTCGATCCAGGTCAACACGGAACAAGCGACGGTGCAGGGAGTCATTACTGGCGACCAGATTGACAAGCTGCCCATCGACGGTCGCAACTTCCTCGATCTCGCTCAGCTCGAACCCGGGGTGCAGATTGAGGACGGCCAGACATTCGACCCGACCAAGGCCGGTTACTCGTCCATTTCGATCAACGGCGTTCCCGGTCGAAATCCCCGTATCGAACTGGATGGTCTGGACATCAGCGACGAAACCGTCGGCACCACAACCCAGAATATCGCCTTGAGTTCGATTCAAGAGTTCAACATCAGCCGTTCGAGCCTGGATCTCTCCACCGAGTTGACCTCGGCGGGCGCGGTCAACGTGACTACCCGCTCAGGCACCAACGACATTCACGGCCAGGCGTTTTATGGCTTCCGTGGGCGTGATTCCGGTGTAGCAGCCTTTCCTGGCGGTCAGACCGACTACTATCAGCGGAACAACTTCGGCGGCCGCGTCGGTGGCCCGATCATTAAAGACAAGTTGTTCTTCTTCATCGACGGCGAGCGCATGAAACAGGACGGATTCCTACCGGTCGTCGTGCCCGCTCCATTTAGCCAACTCACGGGCGGTTTCCTGTCACCCTTCCGTGACAGCGAAGTCACCGGCAAGTTGGACTGGCAGGCCACCAAGGACGTTCACGTTTTCTACCGCTATACCTACAACTGGAACAAGTCGGAAGCGAACTTCGGGTATGGCTACCAAGTCTACTCGAACCGGGACAACACTCCTTCCGATGCGGCGGGTGTTGACTGGAGTCAAGGCTCCTGGTCGCACAGCTTCCGCTTTGGCTATCTGAAGTTCCATAACCTCATCGGCGACGCCACGCAGGGCGCCAGTTTCTACAATCCGCTGCCGACGTCCGAGATCCTGGTGGTTGACCAAGGTCTCCAACTGTCAGGACCCAACTTGCTGGCCCCGCAGCAGACCTTCCAGAGCAACAAGCAGATCAAGTACGACGGTAGCAAAGTGTATGGCGCGCACATCTTCCGCTATGGCATCGGCTACAACGATATCAACGGTGGCGGGTTCGCGAAGTTTTTCGGGATCGCACCTCTCGATTTCATTGAAGCAGCCACGGGTCCAGTGAGCGGCGCAGGCAACAACCCGGTCAACTACCCGCTGGTGGGCGCCGATCTGGGCAACGGCCAGGGCTTCTTCACCGAGAAATCAGCCTTCGGCCTCCCTGCCGGTGGCCAGCACGATAACCGTTTGCAGTGGTATGTGGGTGATTCCTGGAAGATTAAACCCAACTTTACCTTCACCTACGGCCTGCGTTACAACCGTGACACTGGCCGCTCTGACAGTGATCTGGCGTCGATTCCATGCTCGGCTTCGGTGGCTTTGCTTGGAGCGGCAGCCCCTTGCACCGGCAGCACTCCACTGCTGAACCAGTGGGGCGTGGACTCTCAGGGAACTCCGTTGGGCGATCCCGTCAGACAGCCCAACACGCAGTTTGGACCACAGATCGGCTTTGCCTGGGATCCGACCAAGAAAGGCAAAACGGTCATTCGGGCGGGCGCCGGAATCTACTACGAAAACTCGATCTTCAACAACACGCTGTTTGACCGGCCGGCCAAGTTGGCCCAGGGCCTGTTCTTCCAGAGCAACAGTTTGGGCTGCGGCTCCGGCGGAGTTGGATCGCTTTCCTTCGCGATTCCTGGGGCCCCTGGAGGCGCAGTCACCTCCATCGACGGCAAAGACCTGGCAACCCAGGTTTGCGGTCAGCCTCTCTCGGTCTCGGGTCCTCTGGTCTATGCTTTGGAACAAGAGTGGCAAGCTGCGGTGAAGGCGCAAGGACCTACGGCCAATCCGAGCTACGTGGCTCAAACTCTCGAGATCAGCCAACCGCAAGGCTTGTCGGCATACTCGCCGGACTTTCGCAACGCTCGTTCCTACCAGTTCAACGTGGGATTGCAACACGAGATCTGGAAGGGGGGAGTGCTTACCGCTGATTACATTCGCAACGTCAGCACGCGCTTCAATATAGCGATTGATCAAAATCACGTCGGCGACGCGCGCTTCCTGAGCGTCCCTGCGGCTCAGGCTGCCATTGCCAATACTTTGGCGGCTTGCGGCGTTACGACAATCGACGCGGCCATTGCTTCCTGCGCCGCTAACCCTGGGGGGGCGGGGGCGAACATCGGCAACTTTGCCGCTAATGGATTGGATTCAGGCAATGCCCTCGGGTCCGGTCCCGCCAATCTCAGTGGTGCGGCTTTCGGTGGCATCAACCGCAATGTTGGCGCCGGCCTCTTCCAAGTACCGGAAGGCCGCTCGACCTACAATGCCTTGCAGATGTCCTACAAACAGCAAGTGGCGAACCCAATGCCGGGCATCGCGTCGATGAATATGACGATCGCCTACACCCTGTCACGCTTTGTCGGCGACGGCGGCGGCGATCAATTCTTCAGTCCCGTAGCGCAAGACTTCAACAACCCCAATTACTTTACTGGGCCGACTGCACTGGATCGTACGGACCAGTTCAAGTTCGGACTCACCGCCGACATTGCCCATCACGGACCACGCTTCAGCGTGATCGGCAACTTCGCCACGCCCTTCGCGAGCAACATCCAACTGTTACCGTCCGGGGGTGGAGGGGATGGAATCACGACGCCAGCGGCTATCTTCCAATCGGACCTCACGGGGGACGGGACAGTGGCTGACCTCTTCCCAACGGCTTCCGGTCAAGCAGCGGGCAAGCCCGGAGCATTCGGCCGGTCAGTTTCGCCAACGCAGTTAGCTAACCTGATCAACAGCTGGAACAGCACAGTAGCCGGAACTGCCCTCACCCCAGCCGGACAGTCTCTGGTTGCTGCGGGCTTGTTCACCACGTCACAGTTACAGCAATTGCAGGCGACCAAGCCGTTCGTTGCTTCTCCGCCGAGCGGCGCAGTGGGCAACGGCATCTTCCGCGAGGTCAGCACTACGCTGGCCTGGCCCATCAAGCTGACGGAGCGCTTCAATATCGAGCCCTCGGTCAGTGCCTTCAATGTGTTCAATCTGGCTAACTTCGGAACCGAGCTCGGATTTATCCCGTACTCCCAAACACCGTTCCCGGCGGGCACCACTGGTAACGCTGGCAGCGTCAATGGAACTGCTACGGGGCCGACTCGCGAATCGCTGCGGACTGGCACTGGTTCGGGAGTGTTCTCGCTTGGGGCGCCACGTCAGGTGGAGTTTGGTCTCAGACTGAACTTCTAGCTGTTTCGTGCAGAACATTGGCCACTGACTTTTCCGGGCAGTGGCCAATGTCGCACTCTACTCCACAATCTGAAGCTAAACTTGGCGGCCTGAGAGAGCGCTGTACTCCTGGAGTTCGATAGTTGCTAAACGATTGCGACGGACTTTTGAGAACATACCAACTGGTTTGTATAATGGCGACAGCCGCTGACCAGCATGAGCTGTTGGAAGTCATTTTTGAACATCCGCGGTTTAGGAGGAATCAATGAACGGACGGAAAGTTAAGGTAGTTGCATTGGGAGTCTTTGCGTTGCTTGTCACATTGGGCGCGACGCGGCAAGCGCAAGCACAGGACGCGAAAGCTTCGTATCCTAGCATGCTCCCACTCGATCAATACCTGATGGACCGCGATGCGGAGATTGCGATGGCCCGCAGCGCCGGCCCGAACTCCGTTTCGAGCGGGGCCAAGGTGCTGGTTCTTGGACGGCATGGCTATGAAACGGCCGTGGAGGGGAAGAACGGTTTCGTGTGTCTGGTGGGACGATCATGGGATTTACCGAAAAACAATCCAGCTTTTTGGGATCCAAAGATACACGGTCCGATCTGCCTGAGCGCTCCGGGTGCGCGGTCTTTTCTTCCGATCTACTTCAAGAAGACCGAACTGGCGATTGCCGGACGTTCGAACACTCAGATAGAGGCCGCCATAATAGACGGCATCGCGAAAGGTGAGTTGCCCACACCGGAACCCGGTTCGGTGTCCTACATGTTGTCAAAGCAAGGGTATTTGAATGCCGGCGTCAAAGGACCCTGGCTTCCCCACGTGATGTTTTTTGTCCCCGAAATCGACCCTAAAGCCTTGGGATCCGACTTGGGGGATGACGTCCCGTTGGATGCGCACGAAGAAAAAATAGGCCGCTATACCACAATTGACGTTCCGGTAAGCAAGTGGTCGGACGGAACGCCGGCGGATGCTCACTAACGTCCGATCCCAACGCGAATTCAAGTCATAATTGAGGATGTAGACGAATTTTTCATTTCAACGCGCACGATTTCGTGGAATCCCACGTTTCGAAAACGCGAAACGAGCGGCACCCGGTGTACTGTGCCAGAGCCCGGTCCGCAGGCGCCGCCTCCGTACGTGGTTCCATAGATGTTGCCCTGCTTGTCGAAGACCAGGTCGCCTTGGGGCGTAGCGCCGTCAGCGCAGTTGGGAGCTGAACAGAATGCATAGAGCACTTTTTCTCGCGCCTGGCTGGACGCAACGTTAACCAGGGCGAATACCGTTACCATAATTCCGATGACGGCCAGCAATGCAGCCTTGACTGGCCGGGGTCTTGCGGGAGGAGTAAGCATGTTGAAGTGCCTTCTAGATTTCAGGAAACGCGGGGCGGGGAGGGAAACCCAGTTTTTTCCTCCGGGTTTCCTCCGCCCGGGAGATTTTAATTCGCCCCTTTCGCGGGCAATAACGTCGCTGCCAGGATCACGACGTCCAGATTGTCTGGCAAGGTAAAGCTCTGCACAATCTTATTCCGGTTCAATGGAAACAGGTAGGCATACAGGCTGAATGTCCGCTTGTCCTTGGTGCCATCATCAAGGTTTCGGTATTGCATGGCGACTCCCTCATACTCACGGGTAAAGTTTTGGGGGGTGTACCAATCGCTGAAGCTTTGAACAACTTGCGAGCTGGTACCGTCGGTGTAGTGGACGACGAGAGTCTGGCTTAATTGGTTCCCATTCACGCCCGTCGCGAGCAGCACAAGATCAGAAAACTGGCCTTGTGGCAGCGTGATGGTTTGGCCACTAGAAGCAACGACATCGGGCTCATTCGCGGGACCGAAATCGAACAGTACGCCATCGAGGACGCGCGATCCAGTGAGCAGGTTGGCCGAGTATGAGTTCCCAAGCCCGTCGATACCTCCGGTCGTATACTTGCTTCCATCCTGGTAGATTCCGTAGACGTCAAAGTCGGAAGAAAGATCTACCTGCATGCCCGCTCCGGTTTCAGCGACAGCCGCGCTAACCGCGAGAGTAAAGGTAAGAGTTTGTATGATGCTTCCCGAAGTGCCAGTCACGGTTACAGGAAACAACCCGGTGGTAGCGGTAGGATCGGCTTCGAACCCCATTTTTCGGGTGTCGCCTTGCCCTTTGAATCCTCCCTTAACTCCCTTTGGCAGTTGCGAAAGACTCAGCGTCACTTGGCCATTAAATCCGTTCTGGGGCGTGATGGTGATTAATGCGCCGGTCTTTCCACTCTGATTTAAGAATAACCCGCTAGGTCCGGTAAGCGTGAAACCGCTGGCGCCGACTGCGGTATTGATCGCGGCGGCATACTGTGCGGCCAAGCCGGTGCCCACGAAATCGTCGTAAATCCACATGAATCCGCCGATGATGCCGCACTGGCTGTGCCAACCGCTCATGATGCTCTCGACCTGGGACGGAGTATCGTTCTTGTCCCACAAACCGGGGAACACAGGAACGCTTCCGAAGTTCCAATCCACGCAGGGGCTGTTTCCCTGGCCACCGGCGTAGGCCTGGAGATGTACACCGTCCACTGTGCCGGGGAGTTGAGTGTTGATTTGGGACACCACATTGATCCAATAACTGTTGTTGGTGTAGGGGTCGGGCATCACGTGATAACCCAAATTTCCGAGCATGACTCCAAAGGCGATGGTGGTGGGAGAGTTGTAGCTATTCTCGTCGTCGAAGTCGATGGCATCCAGAGCTGGGATAGCAGCCTTCAGAGCCTGAAAATCCTTATAAAGGATGCTGGTCGGGCCGGTGCCCTGGGCTTGAATGAGGGCGGTGATGTCCTCCCAATCTCCATAGTTGGATGAGCCGACGCTGAACGTTACCCTCTTGACCGTGCCTTGCTTCAACTGGGCCATCTCCGCCGGAAAATCGGGGTAGGTCTGATTGCCGACATAGACCCCATTGGAGGTTAAAGGAAACTCTCCATTGAAATTCAAATCTCCAGTGCTATTGACTTCGACGCTCCATACGATGGCTTCGCTGAACCCGGAATTTTCTATTTCCGTGATGTTGTTAGTCGCGTTCTTGTAAAACGGGCCGCCACCAAAAATTCCCGTGTATCCGGTCTGAGCCAACGCCGTTTCAGCAGAGAATGCCGCCGCCAGAAGGAGGCAAAGAGTAATAGCACGGACCAATGTCCGCAGGGAAGGGTTTGCGAAATAACTTTTCACTGAATGTTTCACATCGTCTCCTAAGCTTGGGCACTCGGTTGGGTTGTCGACATCGTGGACACCGGTCGATCTCTACTCCTGCCGTAAACGAAATAAACCGGGCTTCACCAACGTCGCGCGATTATACACCAGCATGGCTCGCACAGCGAGGGGTCAGCGCTGTTCCTGAATCCTGCAAAAGCCTTGCGGGACAAGGAAAGCAGGCTTCAAAGGCGGGGTCTTCACCACGTCAGGTGATGGCTCGGTCAAAGAGTTTTGTAAACCAGCAAAGCCACGGTTCGGATATCCTACTGCTGGTTCGCATACCTACAAGAGGTGCGAGTGAAGCAAAGCACATCATTTGTGATGCGGGTGCAGAAAGGCGAGCGCAACTCGGCCGAATCAAGCCGCTAACGTGACAGAGCGTTCGAGTGCAGGTCCCAACTCCGGCGATAAACCAGGCCTGTCAAGGCAACTTGGCCTGTTCGATGTCACCATGCTTGTCATGGGCGGTATCGTAGGCGCCGGAATCTTCATTAATCCCTATGTAGTGGCGCAACAGGTGCATACCCCGGCGCTGATTCTGGGGGCCTGGATTTTCGGTGGTGTCATTGGCGTGGGTGGGGCCTTCATCTGGGCTGAACTGGCGGCCACGCTTCCAGCCGTGGGCGGCCAGTATGCTTACCTACGCGAGGCCTACCATCCGTCGGTTGCGTTTCTATACGGATGGGTATTGCTTCTGGTCATCCAAACTGGAGGAATGGCGGCAGTTTCGATCACATTCGCCCGCTACTTTCTTGAGCTGACCGGCCTTCACGCTCAGGACTGGGTGGTCGCAACGATGGCGCTCGCCACTCTGACGCTCATCAACTGCCTGGGTGTGAAAACCGGCGGACGGACTCAGAGTTCGCTTATGGTAATGAAGATCGTCGCTATCGCGATGCTGGTGATGGCCGGGCTACTCTTAGCGGGCAAGCAGGTGCCCACCACGACGGCAGTCGAGAGTGACTGGTCAGTGCCATCGTTCGGGGCCGCCATGGTGCCAGTACTGTTCGCCTACGGCGGATGGCAGACGGCGAACTTCCTGGCGGCGGAAGTGAAACAACCGAGGAAAAACCTGCCTCGCGGACTACTGCTCGGAGTGCTGGGCGTCGTGATGCTCTACACCGCAGTGAACTGGGTATGCCTGCGCTCCCTCGGGCCGCTGGCACTGGCGGCAACCAGGACACCCGCTACTGCCGTAATGCGGCTAGCATTGGGCCAGCGGGGCGCGACCTTCATCGCGGCGGCAATCGCCATTTCTACGCTGGGATTTCTAAGCCAGTCGATCTTGACGGGACCTCGCGTCTACTTCGCGATGGCTGATGACGGTCTGTTCTTTCGCGCGGTGGCGTGGCTCCATCCCCGCACTCGCGTACCGGTCGTGGCCATCGTGCTGCAAAGCGTGTGGACGATGGTCATTGCGCTCTCCGGCCGTTATGAGCAGATTCTGAATTATGTCATTTCGATGGACTTCCTATTTTTCGGGCTGACTGCGACCACCATCTTTGTGTTTCGCCGGCGCGCCGCGCGCGGCGAGACGAGTATCAGCAACAGCTATCGCATGCCGGGTCACCCGGTGAGCACGGCGCTGTTCGTCGCGATATGCTGGTGGGTAGTGGGGAACACAATCTACCGTTATCCTGAGAACAGTCTTATCGGTTTCGCCCTGCTGCTGGCAGGCATTCCTGTGTACTGGTTCTGGAGCCGCCGCACTTCGTCGCGTTCGGTCAATCTCTAACTGACTTTTGCCGCAGGAGAATAAGCATGACTGGCGTTAGTACGGATGCATTCTCGCGCTATCTGGCATGGGCGAAGCTGCACTCGAATGCACGCTTCAATCTGGCCTCCAGTGGAATTTTGGACTATCCGTTGGCTGAGTTACCGCTTCAAATCGCGGACCTGGAGCTCGGCGGCACTGGGCCATACGGCTATGGGCCGCTCATGGAGCGCTTGGCGGCGAGAGCCGTCGTGCCACAGGAGTGTGTTGTTTACACGCTGGGAACGTCGATGGCGAACTATATCGCGCTCACTGCGCTGGTTCACCGGGGAGATGAGGTCCTGGTTGAGCGACCCGCCTACGACCCACTGCTGACCATTCTCAATCATGTTGGGGCAAAGGTGTCCCGCTTCGACCGCCGCGCTGACAAAGGATTCCGGCTAGGGCTGGGCGAACTGGAGCGCAAACTCACTCCGCAAACCCGTCTCGTGATTCTCTGCAACCTTCACAACCCCAGTAGTGCTTTCAGCGACGAGAGCACTTTAACGCAGGCAGGCGAGATGGCAGCGAAAGTAGGCGCGCGTGTGCTAGTAGACGAGGTTTATCTCGAAACCCTGTACGACCAACCCTGGCGTTCCGCGTTTCATCTGGGACCGAACTTCGTGGTCACCAGCAGCTTGACGAAAGCGTACGGGCTGAGCGGCATTCGCTGCGGATGGATTCTGGCGCAGCCGGAACTGGCGCAGCGCATGTGGCAGATTGTGGACTTCACCTACGGCAGCCCGGTCCATCCAGCAGAGCTTCTGGCAGTGATTGCACTCGATAATCTCGCACGCATTCGTGATCGCGCGCACTCTCTGTTGGAGACGAATCGGTTGCTGATCAATGAGTTTCTGGCGGGACATCCGGAGCTTGATTGTGAGCCCAGCCGCTTCGGCACTACCGTCTTTCCCCGGCTTAAAACTGGCTCTGCCGCTGAATTCGTGAGCATGCTGCGCGAGCGGTTTGAAACCAGTGTAGTGCCGGGAGAGTTCTTCGAAGAGCCACAACACTTCCGTATCGGGTTTTGTGGGGCGACTGAAGCCTTACGCGGCGGGCTGGAGCGGCTTGGAGCCGCAATCGAAGTCTTCCGCAAGACCTCCAGCAGCCTCCGGTGAACCCGATGAAAGGCGGCTCAACAGGTTTTTATTGCGCAGAATTTCAGGCGCCATCATTCGCCGCCGCCCGGTCAGCCAGAACCAAAGCCTCTTGCGAAGAAACTCGTCCTGCCGGAATTGAGGCATCGGCATTGCGGAGACGCTTGAGCATTTCGACCTTTTCAGCTCCGGTCACCAGCCACAAGATACGACGCGCACGATTGATGATGGGATAGGTCAATGTCATTCGACGTCGTCCTTGATAGATGCCGGTCAAACCAACGTCTGCGTCGATGACGTTGAGAACCCGGTCTCCGGGAACCAGCGAAGCCGTGTGCCCGTCGGGACCAAGGCCCAAATGAACGAGATCAAGCACGGGAGGCGAGCCTGCAACATCGCAAAGAGTCTGTGCATACTGCTTCGCAGCGGCTTCCAGGTCCGGTGCTTCGACCGGCATGGCGTAGATTTGCTCAGCCCTCAGCGGCGCATTCTCCAGCAAGCTTGCGCGCAGGTGCGTGAGGTTCCTGTCGGGATCGCCGGCTGGGGCGACACGCTCGTCCACCTGAAATACGCGAACCACCGGCCAGGGAACATCTTCGTTGGCGAGGTCCCGCAACATGAGCCATGGCGTGTGTCCGCCGCTAACAGCCATATTGAATTGGCCGCGCGCCGCTTTGGCCGCGCGCGCTTCGGCCGCGATAATTGCCGCCGCTTTTCTTGCGACCGACTCAGCATCGGCCAGGACTTCCACCTTCATGCCAGTCTCTCACTTAGAATTGGAGCAAGCTTTCACTCACGTTCACGAGTGCGTCAGAGTTTGTGATTGTCCGTGCTGTCGATCACACAGCCTCGCCTTTCGGAGCGGTTTTCTCCAGGTGACCACCAAACTCAAAACGCATCGCCGAGAGGAGCTTGTTGGCAAAGTCTGCTTCGCCACGCGAGCTGAATCGCTCGTATAGAGCAGCAGTCAGAACATGCGCCGGCACGGCCTCATCGATGGCGGCATTGATTGTCCAGCGCCCTTCGCCCGAATCAGAGACCTTGCCTGCGAACTTCGCGAGGGTGGGATCCTTGCTCAAGGCAGAGGCTGTCAAATCCAGCAGCCATGAGGCGATTACACTGCCGCGCCGCCACACCTCGGCAATGTCGGGCAGATGCAGGTCGTATTGGTAAAGTTCGGGATTACGCAGGGGCGTCGTTTCAGCGTCAACGGCATGTTCCTGCTTGCCAACATTGGCCGAACGGAGGATCCCCAAACCCTCGGCGTAGGCAGCCATTATTCCGTACTCAATTCCGTTGTGCACCATCTTCACAAAATGGCCGGCTCCATTTGGCCCACAATGCAGATATCCCTGTTCCGACGTGCCTACAGCTTTTTCGCGGCCCGGAGTGCGTGGGATGTCGCCAATGCCGGGAGCGAGCGTGGCGAAAATGGGATCGAGGTGCTTAATGACATCGTTTTCACCACCAATCATCATGCAGTAACCGCGTTCCAAACCCCAAACCCCGCCGCTGGTGCCGACATCCGCGTAGTGAATCTTCAGTTTTGCAAGCTCTTTCGCGCGGCGAATGTCATCTACATAATAGGAATTTCCGCCGTCGATGAGGATGTCTCCGGCTTCCAAATGGGGGAGAATGCTTTGAATGGTTTGATCCACAACCGCCGCCGGCACCATCAACCAAATTGCGCGCGGCTTCCGAAGTTTCTGGACAAAATCGGCCAACGAGGACGATCCCACAGCCTTTTCCGAGGCAAGGTCACTCACCGCCTTGGGCGACTGATCAAAGACCACGCATTCGTGGTTCGCGCGGATAAGCCGCCGAACCATGTTTGCTCCCATTCTTCCAAGCCCCACCATTCCAAGCTGCATATCAGAACTCCCTTTCGCAGTTGCGATTGCTAAATTCGTTAAATGCCCCTGTCAATGAGCGGACGCCTTTAGTTTCCGGTAACGCCGGATGACATTGTTGGTGGAACTGTCATGCGCGAGCATGGGTTCTGCTTTGTTCTCAACTTCCGGGATAATACGTTGGGCCAGGACCTTGCCGAGTTCGACTCCCCATTGATCGAATGAGTCGATGCGCCAGATCGTTCCCTGCGTGAAGACCGAATGCTCATACAACGCAACCAGCTTGCCTAACATTTCTGGTGTAAGCTTTTCGGCGAGGATCGTGTTCGAAGGACGGTTGCCCTCGAAGACCCGGTGAGGCACGAGCCAATCGGGGGTGCCTTCCGCCTTTACCTGCTCTGGCGTCTTGCCGAACGCCAGCGCCTCTGTCTGCGCGCACACATTCGCCAGAAGCATGTCATGGTGCCTGCCAATAGGATTGAGCGATTGGCCGAAGGCAATGAAATCGGAAGGAATGAGCCTGGTTCCCTGATGGATCAACTGATAGAAGGAGTGCTGGCCGTTCGTTCCCGGCTCGCCCCAATAAATCGGACCGGTCTGGTAATCCACGGTTGTCCCATCAAGGGTGACATGTTTCCCGTTGCTCTCCATAGTCAGCTGTTGCAGATAGGCCGGAAAGCGCTTCAGGTATTGTTCGTAAGGAAAAACTGCCACCGTCTGTGCACCAAAGAAGTCGGTGTACCAGAGGCCGAGCAGACCCATCAGCACCGGCAGGTTTTGTTGGAATGGCGTGGTGCGGAAGTGCTCGTCCATTTGGTGGAAGCCGCCCAGCATGGCTTCAAAGTTTGCCGGACCGATGGCTAGCATGGTTGAGAGGCCGATCGCCGAATCCATGGAGTAGCGGCCGCCAACCCAATCCCAGAAACCAAACATGTTCGCGGTATCGATCCCAAACTTTGCCACTTCCGCTGCGTTGGTTGATACCGCGACGAAGTGTTTCGCGATTGACTTTTCGTCTTTTCCAAGACCAGCCAGCGCCCAATCGCGCGCCGTATGAGCGTTGGTCATGGTCTCGAGGGTGGTGAAGGTCTTCGAGGAAATTATGAAAAGTGTCTCTTCCGCGCTCAGATCACGAACGGCTTCCGCGAAGTCGGTGTCATCAATATTGGAAACGAAACGAAACGTCAAAGCGCGATCGCTGTAATGCTTCAGTGCTTCGTATGCCATCACTGGCCCGAGGTCGGAGCCTCCGATGCCAATGTTGACCACGTTGCGAATGCGCTTACCGGTATGGCCTGTCCACGCCCCGCTCCTGACACGATTGGAGAACTCCGCCATTTTGTCCAATACCGCGTGGACTCCGGGCACCACATTCTCGCCGTCAACCGTGATGGATGCTCCCCTGGGGGCACGCAAAGCTATATGCAGCACCGCCCGATTCTCTGTGATGTTGATCTTGTCGCCCCGGAACATGGCATCGATCCGGTCTCGAAGGCCCGATTCCTCGGCCAGTTGAATAAGCAGTTTGAGGGTTTCGTCGGTCACCCGATTCTTCGAGTAATCCAGGAACAGCCCGGCGGCTTCCACTGTCATGCGCTCACCGCGCTTCGGGTCTTCCGCAAAGAGTTGGCGGAGATGTAACTCTCTCACTTTTGTGTAGTGAGCCTGGAGAGCTTTCCACGCGTTACGTTGCGTGAGGGGTTGGATGCCTTGGCTTTTGGTAATTGAGTTCGGGATTGTGGCCATTTTGTGATCCTTCTTGATTCCCTATCGCTATTTAAACCGGCCTTGAGTGCGAGAGTCTTCCCAGAGGCCCCTGAACTTCGCCCGCGATGCTTGAGATATACAATTCTACCCGGAGTCTGTCAAAGTCTCTTTGTAGCGGTTGCTCGCGGGAAAAGCTAATTATCACGAAATGCTCGAAGCCCGGCAACCACTCTATTCGGCTCACCTCTTGCTGGCCCAAGTCTTGCGCTTCAGCACTCCCTGAGCGCCGGAACCCTGAAAATGCAGCAAAGCTCTTTTTCACAGCCTGGCGTCTCATTACCTCGGTAATTTAGTAGTCCTAGGAATATCCGTCACAATTTGTTATATGCGCACCGTGTCAGGCGACTCACAGTCAGTGATGACGCATGCGCGATCGTCGCGTCCTTCTCCACTGTTGAGCGTCCGCGGGCTGACGGTAAAGTACGCCGCCACGGACGAAGTATCCTATCCAGCATTGCTGGGCGTTGAGTTCGATATCAAGCCGAGAGAGATCGTTGGGATACTGGGTGAATCGGGGTCAGGAAAGAGCACGCTGGCACTCTCAATCCTTGGGTTGCTGCCGGAATCAGCGGCCATGGCTGGCTCGATCCTCTTCGAAGACAACGACTTATTGCGTCTTGCCGAATCAGAATGGAGAGCTATTCGGGGCGCACGGATTGCAATGGTCTTTCAAGAGCCTGGTCTGTCGTTGAGCCCCGTGATGCGCGTGGGTGATCAGATCGCTGAGGTGTTCCGAGCGCACTCTACGGAGGGAGCAAAGCAACGCAGGCAGCAAGTCACGGCAATTCTCGAAGATGTTGGGCTCCTGCAAGTTGACCGAATCTACAAGGCGTACCCGCACCAGCTAAGCGGAGGAGAGCTTCATCGAGTTGCAATCGCGCAGGCCCTGGCCTGCCACCCGGACGTAGTGATTGCCGACGAACCCACCCGATCTCTGGACGGGACGCGGCAAGCGGAGATTCTGGACTTGCTGCGGGAAACCAACCGGAAGTTCGGGTGTGCGCTGGCCTTTATCACTCACGATCCGGCGCTGCTTGCAGGTTTTGCCGATCGCGTGATCGTGATGTATGCGGGTCGCATCGTGGAGGAAGGCCCAGTCCCGCGAGTTTTCCGGCGGCCGTTACATCCGTATACCAAAGGGTTGCTGCAATTGGTGCCTGCGTCTCTGCAAAATTCAGGCCGCACTCGAGGCCAACATCTACCGGCGCTTTCCGGTAACTTGTCTGACTCCGACCACCGAAGTCCGGGTTGCATATTCGCATCGCGCTGCCCCGCGAGAACGGACATCTGCCAAAACGAATTTCCGGTTGAAATTGTACCCGAAGAAGGCCACCGCGTGAGCTGTTTCAACTATGGAAACTAAAGCAACAGCCCCGCCCGCACTCATACCGGCGCTCGTCCGAGCGGCCGGGCTTAACAAGAGATACGTCCAACGCGCGCCGTTTTCGCAAAAAAGGTTTGTGATTGACGCGCTGGTAGATGTTGGACTCGAGGTAGCGACCGCAAGCATCACTGCTTTGGCCGGGGAGTCTGGTTCCGGGAAATCGACCCTGGCGCGCTCTTTGGCGATGTTGGAGAAGCCAGACTGCGGTGAGATCTGGTTCGAGGGAAAGCAAATATCGCAATCGAGTGACAAAGAGTTGGCATTGTTGTGGCCCAGGATTCAGATGGTCCATCAGGATTCCGCTGGTGCGTTGAATCCACGGTTCACGGCGGCGCAGATTATCGCAGAGCCTTTGGAGATTCAGCGGCGAGAAAGCGGTCCGAGGATGCGCTCGCGGGCTTGCGAATTGATGGAGGAAGTCGGACTCTCCGCGAGCTGGGCAGACCGGCGTCCGCTGGAGTTCAGCGGCGGACAGAGGCAGCGATTGGCAATTGCTCGTGCGATCGCACTGAAACCAGATTTCCTGATTCTGGACGAATCGCTTTCTGGGTTGGATCTCTCGACTCAGGCCCAGATATTGAACCTCCTACTGGATCTGCAGAGCGCCTATTCGTTGACGTACCTATTGATTTCGCACGATCTCAGCCTGGTTGGGCAAATCGCCGATTTTGTCGCGGTGATGCATCGGGGCAGAGTGGTTGAGGTTGGCACTCGAAAAGACATTTTCGCCAATCCTCGCCACGCTCATACTCACGAGTTGCTGGGGGCAGTTCGTCTGGTGGAATCGGCCTTTCGCACTGCACAGGCCGGAGGCCGGCAGTGAATTATCTGGAGCGACGCGTCATCCACGGAATGCTGTTGCTTGTGGGCGTGTCCGTCCTCTGCTTTGTGTTTGGGTCGCTGGCCCCCGGCAACTTTTTCGATGAAATGAAACTCAACCCCCAGATCTCACCAGCTACGGTAGCCGCGTTGCGGTCTCAGTACGGGATCGACCAGCCACTCCCTCTGCGATATGGCCGCTGGGTGAAGTCCGTTTTCCGTGGAGAATGGGGCTATTCCTTCGCCTACAACTGCCCGGTAAAAAACTTATTGTTGGTGCGGGCACGAAACACTCTGCTCCTTACCACGCTGGCCACTCTGCTGGCCTGGCTGATCGCCGTCCCGCTCGGAGTTTGGACTGCCAACCGTCGCGGGCGATGGGATGACCGGCTGGGGCTGGCTGGAACCTCTTTGCTTCTTTCGGTGCCCGAACTCGTCATCGCCCTGGTGCTTCTATATTGGGTGGTGCGTACGCATGGCTTGCCGGTCGGAGGCATGGTCTCCGTAGGTTTTGATGGTCTTGGGAAAGAAGCAAAGTTGATTGACATGGTCTCGCATCTGGTCGTTCCGGCAGCGACGCTGGTGCTTGCCAGCCTGCCGCTTCTGGTGCGGCACATCCGCGCCAGCGTGATTGAGGTATTGCAGGCGCCATTTATTCACGCTGCCCGGGGACATGGCATAGGAGGAGCAAGAGTCTTATTTCTCTATGCGCTGCCTGCCGCAGCAAACCCGTTGAGCTCGCTATTCGGGTTATCGGTCGGGGCGCTTCTGAGCGGCTCGCTGCTGGTGGAGGTGATTACCGGTTGGCCCGGCTTGGGACCGCTTTTGCTCGAGGCTGCCATGGCACGGGACATTTATGTTGTAGTCGGAGCGGTGATGGCGTCGACTTTTTTCATGATTGCGGGGAGCATACTCGCGGATATCTTGCTGGTGGTTGTGGATCCTCGGATCAGGCTGGGATCGATATGAGGCACAGGCGGAGAATCGTGGGCGCGCTCAGCGTCTTGGGGGCGCTTCACCTTGCAATCCTGCTTGCAGGATTTGTTGCACCTTACGATCCAGCATCGCAGAATCGAGATTTTCCGTTTGCTCCTCCGACGCGAATTCATTTTGTCAATTCCCACGGGCATGTGCATCTTCTTCGGCCTTTCATTTATCAATGGAGAGTTCGTCCAGACAGCTTTAATGAGTACGAGGAGGACCGCGACAGAGAATACCCGGTACGATTCTTCGGGCAGGGCCCGGAATACAAGTTCGCTGGCTTGCTGCGATCGCATACCCATTTGTTTGAAGTAGAGGGTTCCGCGCAGATCTTCCTGGCTGGTACTGACGCTTACGGACGCGATCAGTTCTCTCGAATTCTTTATGGCGGGCAAGTTTCCCTGGCGGCTGGCCTTCTTGCTATGGGAATCTCGTTGTTCCTCGGACTGATCGTCGGCTGCGTTTCAGGGTTCTATGGCAGATGGATTGACGAATCCGCAATGCGATTGGTTGAGTTGTTCCTTGTACTGCCCTGGCTGTACTTCTTGTTGGCGGTACGATCGTTCCTGCCTTTGCACATCAGCCCGACCCAAACCTTCTTTTTGCTGGTTGCAGTGATTGGAACCATCGGCTGGGCACGCCCGGCGCGGCTGATTCGCGGCGTCGTGCTCAGTGCCAAAACCCGGAAATATGTAACCGCCAGCCGTGGTTTCGGGGCATCCGATTGCTACATTCTGCGGCGCCATGTTTTGCCCCAGACCTATGGCATTCTGCTGACACAAGCCGCGCTGTTGGTGCCTCAATACGTGGTCGCTGAAGTCACGTTGTCATTTCTCGGACTGGGTTTGAGCGAGCCTGCACCGAGCTGGGGGAATTTGCTGTCGAATTTGCAGCAGTACAACGTGCTGGTTTCTTACTGGTGGATGTTTGCTCCGGCATTGGCTTTGGTGATTGTCTCTCTTGGTTACCTTCAGCTGGCCAATGCGGTTCACGAGTTACAATCTGGCTAATCCTGAGAGTTGAGCCGCGTGGAGACCTTTATGCATCGATGGGGTTCTGTTGCCACCCTTGTGCTTGCCTGCGGCTCTGCCGGTTTCGCATCCCCAGCCCCCCAGCCGCTCCAGCGCGGCGAAGACATCCAGATTACTGACAATCAAGTCGGCCGCTACGGTGGCACTCTGGTAGTGGCGCAACGGAGCGAGCCCAAGACGCTCAATCCCGTCACGGCAGCAGATGCCCCTTCGCGAGAAGTGATTGGCCGGATGACGGCAGATCTGATTCACATCAATCGGGCCTCGCAGCAGACCGAGCCGGCTTTGGCCAAATCCTGGAACGTGTCCAAAGATGGCCAGGTTTTCACCGTGAAGTTGCGCCACGGTCTCCATTTCTCCGATGGTCAGCCTTTTGACGCTGACGATGTGGTGTTTTCCTTCCAGGTTTACCTTGACGAGAAAGTTCATTCTCCGCAGCGTGATCTGCTGGTCGTAGGCGGGGAGCCAATCGAAGTGCAGAAGATTGATCAATACACCGTTCGTTTCACGCTGGCCCAACCATATGCCGCCGCCGAGAGAATCTTCGATGGCCTGGCGATGATGCCGCGGCATCTATTGGAAAAGCCATATAAAGACGGCCAATTTGCCCAAGCCTGGACTCTGACCACACCCCCGGCCCAGATAGCCGGCATGGGGCCGTTTCGCATGAAAGAGTACGTCCCCGGTCAGAAAATCGTACTCGAACGCAATCCTTATTACTGGAAGGCTGATCAGAGCAAGCACCGCCTTCCTTATCTCGACGAACTGGTTTTCCTTTTTGTCGGCAACGAAGATGCCCAGGTCATCCGTTTCCAGGCGGGTGAGACCGACATCATCAGCCGCCTCAGTGCGGAAAACTACGCTCTCCTCTCGAAAGACGCCGCGAGTCGCGGAAATGAATTCTTCGATCTGGGGCCGAGCCTTGAATACGACTTTCTGGTATTCAATCTCAACGATCTTAAGAAAGACACGGACAACATCGCCGCCAAGCAGGCGTGGTTTCAGGACTTGAAGTTTCGGCAGGCAGTTTCCTCGGCCATTGATCGCGACTCCATCGTGAGGCTGGTCTATGCCGGACACGGGGCCGCGCTCTGGGGAAACGTCAGTCCTTCGAACAAGCTGTGGGTGGACCAAACGCTTCCCCATCCCGCTCGATCTCTGGATCGGGCGCGAGAATTGTTGAAGTCCGCCGGGTTCTCCTGGCGGGTTGACGGGGCGCTGCTCGATCATCAAGGTAAGGCTGTGGAGTTTTCAATTATCACCAGCACCTCGAATGCTCAGCGCACGAAGATGGCAACTCTGATTCAGGACGACTTGAGCAAGCTGGGCATGAATGTCCATGTGGTTCCGCTTGAATTTCGCGCGGTCCTCGACCGTGTCTTTCAGACCTACGATTACGAAGCCGCCATTATGGCACTGGGCGGCGGCGATGCAGATCCGAATCCCGAGATGAACGTCTGGTTGTCGAGTGGAGGTACGCATCTTTGGCACTTGGGCGAATCGAAGCCTGCGACCGAATGGGAGGCGCAGATCGACCAGTTCATGCAAAAGCAGATGGTGCAGCTCAAGTACAAAGAACGCAAACATCTTTACGATCAGGTTCAGGAAACAGTCGCGGCCAATGTTCCATTCGTATTTCTGGCTACGCCCGACATTCTGGTAGGCGCCAAGAAGAGCGTGGGGAACTTCCAACCAGCCATCCTGGATCCAAATACGCTGTGGAATGTTGAACAGCTCTACCTCCTCCCCGGAAATGGAGCTTCTGCTGGTGCAAAGCCGTGATTCCGGCAAGCTCTGTCCGCGAGTCAACCTGGCCGGACGAGCGCTTGGTTCGAGAGTGCTGCAAGGGCAACCAGGATGCCTGGTCCGCCCTGATCGATAAATACAAGAACCTCATCTTCTCGATTCCCATCAAGTTTGGTTTATCCCGCGAGGATGCCGCCGATGTGTTTCAGGTGGTATGCGTCGAATTGCTTGCGGGGCTGCCTAAGTTGCGTGAACCGAAGGCACTCCCCAAATGGCTGATGCAGACCAGCTATCACCAATGCCTGCGGTGGAAGAAAGACCGGTTGAATCTTCTCGATGACACCCAAGGAATTGAGGAACGACTAGAAGCCAACGAAGAATTGCCTGAAGAGATCTTTAACCAGGTAGAGCGTGAGCAGAGTGTACGAGAGGCGATTGCCGCGCTGCCTAAGCGATGTAATCAGATGGTCGCCATGCTGTTCTTCGAGGATCCGCCGCGCCCCTATGAGGAGGTCGCGAAGGAACTTCAGCTGGCCACTGGTTCCATCGGCTTTATTCGGGGCAGGTGCCTGAAGAAGCTGCGCCAACTGCTGGAAGAGAAGGGTTTCCGTTGACCCCGCGTCGTCCGTCAAGCGAACAGGCGTTAGTGGATAAATTGCTGGGTCTCGACGACGAAACCCGGCGGGCAGCATTTCTGTCGCGACACCGTTCGTTGCTTCGCTCGGAACTCGTCACTAAACTCACTGATCAGGTGCGGGAACAAGTCCGGGTAGACGTCCAGCAGGCGCTTCGCTTGGCGGACGCTGCCCTCGGCATCGCCCACAAACTTGACGACAAAGGAGCTTTGGCCCGGGCCCTACGCGCCAAGGCAAATGCACTCTACGCTAAGGGGGAACACGCTGCGGCGGTTGATCTTCATGAGCAAGCGGCTGCTCTTTTTGACGTAGTTGGTGAGAGCCATGAAGTAGCACGTACTCTCAGCGGATCGATTCAGCCGCTCCTCTTAATGGGAGAGTACAACCGCGCATTCGCCGCCGGGGAACGCGCGCGTCAGATCTTTACTGCCGAAGGCAACACCTGGAGACTCGCGCGTCTCGAGATCAACATCGGCAACATCTACTACCGGCAGGACCGATTTGCAGAGGCTCTGGCTTGCTATGAGCGTGCGTATCAGGGATTGCCGCCGCAACAGGATCCCGAGGGGATTGCCGCGGTCCTCAGCAACATGGCTACTTGCTACATCAGTCTGAGTGAATTTTCCAAAGCTTTGGATTCGTACCAAAAGGCCCGCCAGTTCTGTGCCGAGCACGACATGCCCGTGCTGGTAACTCAGGCGGACTACAACATTGCTTACCTTCATTACCAGCGGGGCGAGTATAGCCGGGCGATTGAAATGCTTCGAGCGACTCGCATCAATGCCAAAAAGGTCGGCGATGCCTACCATCACTCGTTGTGCAATTTGGACTTAGCCGAGCTTTACCTGGAATTAAACCTCAGTTCAGAGGCGGCAGAGCTTGCCCAGCAAGGCTACGAAGGCTTTCGCAAATTGGGTATGGGCTATGAGAGCGCCAAGTGCCTGGCATTTTCGGCTATGGCGGCTGGCCAACAAGGGCACGGATTCGAAGGCCTCAAGCTTTTTACACAGGCGCGGGAAATGTTTATCCAGGAGAAGAACCGCGCCTGGCCTTCGTTGATCGATTTGTATCGCGCCCTCGTATTCTTCAATGAAGGCCGGTTGTTCGAAGCACGGCGCCACTGCAACGAAGCGTTGGAGTCGTTTCGCACATTGAAGCTGGCAAACAAGTCTGTACTGGCCCAGCTCTTGTTGGCAAGAATTGCTTTACGAACCGACGACCCCGGCCAGGCATTCAAACACGCCAGCTCCGCGCTTGAAGCGGTTCCTGAATTGGACTCGCCTGTCCTCACCTATCAGGCACATCTTCTCCTGGGGAATGTGCACTCGGCGAGAGGAGATCGGGAGAAAGCCTACGGTTCATACCAGGAAGCACGCCAGGCATTGGAGAAGCTTCGCGGCAACTTGCGCGGAGAAGAGTTGAAGATTGCCTTCATAAAGAATCGCCTGGAAGTGTACGAAAACCTGGTCGAACTCTGTCTAGCTCGGAATGATGCAGCGGGATCCGAAGAAGCATTCACCTATGTGGAGCAGGCCAAATCTCGCAGCTTAATGGACTTGTTCGTCAACCCTGCGCCGGCGCTCGGCGACAATGCGCCCGGCCAGAGCGAACTGGTTCGGTCCATCAAGGACCTGCGGGAAGAATTGAACTGGTACTACAACCTGATCGAACGGGAGCAACTTCAGCCCGAAGAGCGCTCCCCAGAACGAATTGCGACGCTTCAAGAACAAGCGCGTCATCGAGAAAAAGAGTTAATGCGTGTGCTACAAGAAGCGACGGAAACTGACGCGACCCAGGCCGGATTACAGACGCCCAGCCACGTGCCCCTTGTCAATATTCGCGCTGCCATCCCCCCAGACACTCTGCTGGTAGAGTACTTCCGGGTGCGCGACCGCATACTCGTCTGCGTGCTGGGGCCAGAAAGCGTCGAAATTCTTCCGGTCACGCTTGAAACCAGAGTCGCCGGCCTGCTGCGGCTGCTGCAATTTCAACTTTCCAAATTTCATCTGAACCCCCAATACCTGGAAACCTTCCATGATTCGTTGGTTCAGGCTACGCAGGCACACCTGAAGGAACTCTACGACGAACTGATCTCGCCCATTAGGACCCGACTCAAGGCCAGCCATCTGATCTTCGTGCCTCACGGGCTCCTCCACTATGTGCCTTTCCACGCGTTGTTCGATGGGGCGCAGCACTTGATCGACCGCTATACGATTTCCTATTCGCCAAGTGCCAGTATCTTTGCGCTGTGCCAAGCACGAACCGCAAATTCCACGGGAAGCTCGCTGATCTTCGGCATCCCCGATCCCCAGGCTCCTGCAATACTGGACGAAGTTCAGGCACTCAAAAGCGTTCTCGACCAGCCGGAGTTATTCGTCAGCCAAAACGCCACTGAAGAAGTCTTGCGTAGCAAGGGGCCCGGAAGCCGTCTCATTCACATCGCCACTCACGGCCGCTTTCGCCAGGACAACCCGATGTTCTCCGCCATCCGGCTGGGCGATTCTTTCCTCAGTTTGTTCGATCTTTACCAACTCCGACTGCCGGTTGAATTAATCACGTTAAGCGGATGCTCCACTGGCCTCAATGTAGTAGCCGCCGGAGACGAGCTAGTGGGTCTGGCGCGCGGGCTGCTTCATGCCGGGGCGCAATCCCTGATCCTCAGCCTTTGGGATGTGCACGATAAGAGTACGGCGGAGTTTATGGCCGTTTTCTATCGCCTACTGCAACAGGGGAAAACGAAAGCGGTCGCGCTGCGGACCGCTATCCTGGAGCTACGATCCCGATATCCCCATTGTTATCAATGGGCTCCATTCATTTTGGTGGGTAAAGTCTAGTCGCGCCGGAAAAATTCTTGTCACCCTATATTTTTTCGCTCGTTTCCTGCCCTTATTTCACGAAGAGTAAAAAGCTGGAGTGACCGGTGTCAGATTCTGGTCCGCTCCCCCGGAGTAACTGATGAAACATTTCGGCGAAGCGCAATGGGCAGATTTTGTGCGGAACCTGATGCCTGCGAAGGAAAGAATGGCAATGCAGCAACACATTGATGGTGGATGCCAGAAATGCTCCGATACGCTGCGGATCTGGCAGAGTGTCTCGTCCGTTACAGATGGAGAAAAAGCCTTCGCCCCACCGGAAGATACGGTTCGAGTGGTCAAGAGCCAGTTTGCCGCCATCCAGCCAGCCTCCAGCAGCGGCGTTCGGCTGGTTTTCGATTCCATGCTGCAGCCGCTGACGGCAGGTACCCGCGGTTCGGTAGCCGCCCGGCAGTTCCTGTACGAAACCGATGAATACTATATTGATCTTCGGCTCGAACCGCGGGCGCCAACCGATAACGCCTCCCTGATTGGCCAGATATTGAACCGTGCCACAGCCGATCGCAACGCACCAGGATTAGCCGTTCGTTTGCAGGAAGGTACGCGGTTGATCGCGCATACCTCCACCAACGAGTTTGGCGAGTTCCAAGTGGAGTTTAAGGCTGGCGATAACCTGTGTGTTTTGATTAGCCGTGGTGAAGCCCCAGAAATCGTCCTCCCCCTGTACGGAATCCAGGTTAAGTCAATGAAACAAAAAGGCTTGAACTAGAAGCGTCTTCTGGCCAGATGGCCTGAAGGTAATCACAAAGAGTAACCCGGAGAAATTACGGGCGTAAGTTTTAGCAATTTCAAACTTTTCGTAGACTCGTAAGGGTCAGAGGGGGATCGATGACTAGCAAGAAAACCGGCAATCTGAATAGCAGCCTTCTTCGGAAACTTTGTGTGCTCGTGCTGCTGGGTTGTTTTGCCACCCAGAGCCTGCCTGCTTATGCGGCGACCCCCCAGCCCGCTCCACAGACACGGCTGGTGGTTCGGGATAGTCTCGGGTTGAACGGCCTGTTGAACCTTTGCGGTTTGCTCGGATGCTCTACGGTTGAAGGGCTGGGTGATCCCCAGGGACAGCTCTTCATGATCGAGATTCCGTCGCAACTCGCGCCCCTGACCTCGCTGCTGAACCTTTCGGTGCTGGGACTCGTCACGATAGAGACCGATCAAGTCGTGCAAACCCAGGGCGCTTCTGCCACTTCTACCCCGTCCTATCTTAACGACCGCGCGTCGTTCAGTTATTACGGAACGACAGTTTGGCACGGTTATGTCTACCAACCTGCTAATACGATCATTCGGACCGGCACGACCCAATCCGCATTCAATACGGCGGGCTCTGGCGTGATCGTCGCCGACATCGACACCGGCGTGGACCCGAACCATCCCGTGCTCAAGAGTTCCCTGCTCACCGGCTACGACTTCACCCGGAATCAGAGTGGCGGTTCCGAAACGAGCGACGTGAGCCAATCCACCGTTGCAGTGCTGGACGGCAATGGAACTCAGACAGCACAGGTCAGCCAGTCGACCGTCGCCGTGCTCGACCAATCGACAGTCGCGGTTCTGGATGGAAATCCTGCATATTCAGCCTTCGGCCACGGCACCATGACGGCCGGCATTATTCACCTGGTTGCGCCACAGGCCAAGATTCTTCCGCTCAAATCTTTCCAGGCAAACGGTAGTGGCTATAACTCGGACATCTTGCGCGCGATCTACTACGCGGTTGGTCACGGGGCAAAAGTGATCAACATGAGCTTCAACTACACCACCTACTCACAGGAGTTGGCGAATGCGGTGAACTACGCAACGGCAAATGGTGTGATCTGCGTAGCCGCAGCGGGAAACAGCGGCGAGCAAGCCACGGTTTACCCAGCCGCACTCAAGGGTGTGATTGACGTGGCTTCCACCAGTAACAGCGATGGTCCTTCTACCTTCTCAAACTACGGAGCGCCACCGGTCTGGCTGGCCGCTCCCGGAGAAGGCGTGATGACCACCTATCCGTTTGGCACCTACGCCGCCGGCTGGGGCACCTCGTTCTCTACGCCGCTAGTGTCTGGCACGACGGCGCTGCTGGTTGCCTCGTACAACGGCAAATCAACTTCAGCCGTGGGCGGGTTACTGGGTTCACTGCTTGGTACAGCGTCGAGTGCCAGTTTTGAACCTCAGGCCGCAAACGCCCTGGCCCACACCGACGCTATTTCCGATCCTCAGATGGGGCATGGGCGCCTGGACACTTACCTGGCTGTGCAAGCTTGGCGCACCAGCCTGGGCTTGAACTAGCTGGTTGAACTAGCATGACCGGAGACTCTATGGCGACGCAAGGACATGATTGGTTGACAGAATCGTCGGACATGGAATCTCTGCTGCGGGTGAAGGAACTTGAGGAGCAGCAGCGGGCGCTCCTCAAGTCCACCATCTGCGCCTTTAATCAGTTGCTCGATCTGCGCGACCTCAACACCGGTGTCCACAGCACCCGATTGGCGGAATGGGCGGTTCGTGTGGCCAGAAAACTCCAGCTGGAGGAAACGGATTTTTATCAGCTCGAGGTCGCTGCGCTTTTGCACGACATCGGGAAGATTGGTGTGCCCGATGCCATCCTTAAGAAGGAAGGTAAGCTGACCGACGAAGAACGCGCCTTGATGAATAAGCATCCGGAATACAGTTGGTCGATTCTGCGTTTGTTCCCCGGCTTGGACAAGGCCAGCCTCTACGCTCTTCATCACCACGAAAGCTACGATGGAACAGGCTACCCCGGCGGCTTGAAAAGTGAGGAGATTCCTATTGGCTCGCGCATTGTGTCGGTCATTGACTCCTATGACGCGATGATCTCAAATCGCTGCTATCGCAAAGGGCTTGCGCACGAAGAAGCGCTCCGAAGGCTGATCGCAGGCAGTGGCAGCCAGTTCGATCCTCTTGTGGTCCAAGCCTTCGTGGAGATCGCCAGCCAGGAAATCCAGGACGTCTTCGCGGCCACCGGCAGCAGCCCCGCCGCGGTGATCTAATCACCTTATATCGAAGTAACTCCGGCTATTTGCGTGCGGCAGCGGCCGCATTCCCGCGCAGGCTTTGTTGCTTGAGCAACTGATCCGCCTGCGCTGCCTCGAGCGGTTTCGAGAAGAAGTATCCCTGACCGAACTCGCAACCCAGTCGCCGGATGCGTTCCAGATGCACGGCGGTTTCAATTCCCTCGGCCACCACTTCCAGGTTTAACTCGCGGGCCAGGATGATGGTCAGGTTCACAACGTCAAAACTGCTGCGATCAGTAGGCATGTTGGCAACCAGCGAGCGATCAATCTTCAACTCGTCCAATGGCGAACGCCGTAGCCAGCTCAGCGAGGACTGCCCGGTGCCAAAGTCGCCAATGCTGATGCGGACTCCAAGATGCTTGAGTTGCGTGAAGAGGTCCGATGTCAACTTGGGGTCCGCCTGCGCGTCGGCTTCGGTCAATTCGATTTGCAGGCTGGATGGGGTGATGTGATTCTCATGAATAGCGGCTTTGAGGTCGTCGCGAAGGTCGGCATGCGCAAACTGTTTGGCGGAGATGTTGACGGTCATGGTCAACGAGCCCAGTGCAGGGTAGGCCGATTTCCACGCTCGTAACTGCTGGCAGGCTTCGCGAATCACCCACTTCCCGATGGGAACCATGAGTCCCGCCCGCTCCGCGACCTCGATGAATTTGGAGGGCGAAACCACGCCCTGCTCGGGATGGTGCCAGCGCACCAGGGCCTCGAAGCCCGCCGCTTGCCGGGTTTCTAGATTCAGGATGGGCTGGTAGCAGAGTTGGAATTGACGGCGGTCGATGGCGACCCGTAGTTCGGCTTCCAATTTCAGGCGGTTGACGGCGCGAGTGTGCATGCCCTCATTGAACAACTCGCAACGTGAGCCCCCGAGCGCCTTGGCCCGGTGAACGGCGACATCGGCGCACTGCAGCAAATCTTCGGGCCGCTCGTGCTCGTCGGTGCTTAGGGCAATGCCGATGCTGGCTGTAGCTGGCTGGTCACGCCCGGCGACGGTAAAAGGTGCTGCGATGGCGGCCTGAAGGCGCTGCGCTACGCGAAGCGCGTCGCTCGGATCGGTGATGCCTTCCAGCAGAATCGTGAATTCGTCTCCGCCCAGCCGGGACAACACGGCATCGGTGCTGGGAATCTGATTTCCTGGGCGGGAAACGGTATCGTGATGGCGCAGGCATGAGGCCAGGCGTCCGGCAAGTTCCATGATGACTTGATCGCCTGCCACCGGACCCAGCGTGTCGTTGAGGACCTTGAAATTGTCGAGGTCCACTAAAAGGATGGCGTATTGGTAGTCAGGATTTCTGTGCGCGCGAACCGAGGAACGCTGTAGACGGTCCAGCAGCAGGCGGCGATTGGGCAGTCCCGTGAGACCATCGTGGAAGGAGTTGTGTTCCAGCAGTTGCTCGGTGTGCTTGCGATCTGTGACATCGCGATTAACGATAACCAGCTTCTCGACTTCGCCATGTTGGTCGCGGATGGTGCTGGCAGCAGATTCCAGGACTCGCCACTCGCCGTTCTTGTGACGGATACGGTATTCCAGCTTTTTCCCGACGCCGGTATTGCGCGCTTCCCTGGACGCCTCCAGAACCTTATAACGGTCTTCCGGGTGGATCTGCTCGAAAGGTGAGGTTTTTTCCAACTCCTGGGGTGAGTAGCCCAGGACCTTTTCGTAGGCAGGACTGTTATAAAGGCGCCGTCCCTTCACATCTACCAGAGCGATCATGTCCGCAGCATTTTCCGCCACAATGCGGAACAGTTCTTCGCGCTGGACAGTACGCTTACGAAGTTGGTAGAGCCGCCATTGCTGATAGGCCAACAGAATGATGAGAGCAACGGAAAGAAATGGGCTCCACTGTTCGATAATAGCGGGCGAAAACAGGGCACTGCTCCTTGCCGAACGCACGAAGATTGACAACGCCGTGGATAAAACATCGGCTCATTGGCAGGTAAAACTTAGTCTCGGCTGCTGGAATTCGGTACTTAAGTGATGGTCCTCTCGACAAAGGGCAGAATGGCGGCTTCGGCACCGCGGCCGAAGGTTGCAGAAATGCTGGGCTGAGAGAAATGAGCTAGTCAGGCGCTCAGGTCTTGTTCCCGGACTCGGGTGTCCGCCCCAGACCCGGCACGTATTCGGCTCAATATCTGATAAATCGTGTTTCGGCCCACGCCGAGGATCTCGGCTGCCTTGGCCTTATTCCCCTCGACGCGATTCAAGACCCGCAGCAAGTGACGCTGCTGGGCGGTCTCCATGGTGACCAGTTCTTCGTCGTCGCGTTCGATCGCCGGCGAGGGGGAGCGCAAGATTTCCGGCAGGTCGGACAGATCAATAACCGTTCCCACACTCATGATGCAACTGCTGCTGATGACATTCTCCAGCTCCCGTATATTCCCGGGCCAGGTATGCGAGGCGAGGCAGGACTGCGCGCGGCGGGTGATTCCCGAGATTTGCTTGCCATACAGGGACGAGTATTTGTCCAGAAAATGCCGCTGCAGTAAGGGCAAGTCCTCTTTCCGGTGCGCCAACCGCGGAACCGGAATCTCAACCACCGATAAGCGGTAAAAAAGGTCCTCACGGAACTGCCCCTGCGCCACCATCTTGCGAAGGTCGCGATGAGTGGCCGCGATGACGCGCACATTCACTCGCAGTGGTACGGGCGAGCCGACACGCTGTACCTCCTGGTTCTGCAAGACCCGCAGGAGCTTGGATTGAGCCGATAGCGGCAGTTCGCCAACTTCGTCGAGGAAAACTGTGCCGCCGTTCGCGTACTCAAAGATTCCTTGCTTGTCTTGCGTGGCTCCGGTAAACGCTCCCCGCACGTAGCCAAACAACTGGCTTTCCAGCAAAGTCTCCACCAGGGCCGAGCAATTGCACACCACGAAAGGCGCAGCCGCAACCGGGCTCAGTTTGTGCAAAGTCTGGGCCACCAGTTCCTTGCCGGTTCCGGTTTCTCCAGTCACCAGCACCGAGCGAAAATGTGGAGCGATGTGGCGGATCTTGGCAAACGCTTCCAGCATCAGCGGACTGCGTCCGATCATTCCCTCGAACTGATAGACGCCCGCCAGATCATGATCCAACTGGAACGTCTTGCGGCGGACTTCGGCTTCCTTTACCAGATTGCCGACACAGAGGCGCAACCTATCGCCGTCGACAGGTTTCGGAAGATAGTCAGTGGCTCCCTTGCGGATCGCATCGACCGCGGATTCCGTAGAATAGTGGCCGGTCATGAGGATGAAGTCGATCCCGGGATCCTTAGCCAGGGCCCGTTCCAGAAATTCCAGTCCGTCGATGCCAGAAAGCCTTAACCCGGAAAGAATAATTCGCGGCCGAAGCTGGGGAAACCGTTCCAAGGCCGATTCTGCGCTCGGCTCTGACAATATCTGGACATCCTCGGTGGCGAGGGCGGCGCGGACCGACTCAACATCTGCGGGCGAACCGTCTACTACCAGCAACCTCATCCGAGTATCATTCTGATTGACCACGAAACCTCCCGGGAGCATTGATCACTCGGCGAAACTGAACAGAACTTCGCCCCCCGTTGGGCAGTAACGAACCTGCCTCAGCGGATTGAATTTGCCCACGACGCGGTCCGAGGAAAGAGCTTTGCAGCCCTCAAGATAAGAATAGTCGAGCCCCTGGCACGACGAGCGTGGCGTACCCATCAACCCTTTGCTTTCTTCCTCTTTGCTTGCCGTCAACGGTAAGACTCGGCCAGACAAGAAGGTCGGAAGAAATATCCCTTCTCTTTTTATATTGGAGGCGCAGGCTCCCTTTTGTCCAGAGTTGGCAGCTAAATTTCCGCGCTTTGGTAATCAGGGGTCACCGACTGGTTACTTTTCCCTCAAATAATAATGTGCTCGGGTCTGATCTCCCGGCCTTGTGCGACCAGAATGCTGGCCCTTTCGATAACATTTCTCAATTCCCGGACATTGCCCGGCCAGGTGTGTTGCAGCAAGAGAGACACGGCACCTGGATTCAGCGTGACATTGTGCGGACAAAACTTTGTTAGGAAACTCTGCGTCAATAGAGGGAGATCCTCCATACGCTCCCGAAGCGGGCTCAGTTCGATAGGAAAGATGGAAAGCCGGTAAAACAGGTCTTCTCGAAAATTATGCTCCTGCACCCGCCGGCGGAGATTCGCGTTGGTAGCCCCAATCACGCGCACGTCTACGCGAAATGTGTCGGTGCTGCCCAGCCTCTGAACTTCTCCCTGTTCGAGGAACCGCAACAGCTTCGACTGCAAACCCAAGGGCAGGTCGCCAATTTCATCGAGGAACAACGTCCCGCCTTGAGCGGCGTGAATGCGTCCTATCTTCGATTGAACCGCCCCGGTAAAAGCTCCCTTGACGAATCCGAACAGTTCGGCTTCGAGCAACGCCTCCGGGATAGCGGCGCAGTTAATGACGACAAATGGCTTCAGGCGGCGGGCACTAAGCTGGTGAACTGCCCGGGCCACTACGTCTTTACCGGTGCCGCTTTCACCCGTGATCAGAACAGTGGTGTCTCGCGGAGCCACCAAGCGAACCACCGAGCATAGCCGCTGTACCGCTGGAGCCATGCCGATGAACCCCGGTAAACTGCCAGGGATTGAGTCCACGTCTCCGGTTACACAGGTCGAAACTGCATTCCCCATACGAAAGGGCGCCCCACGTTCAATCTTCCTCACGATTTCAAAACTAATCGAGTCTGGCGAGGGTGTGGCCATGATGGGCTGCCCGGTGTGCGGATTAATCGGGATCACGGTGACGTAGGGATACTGCGCTTGCACGATAGCCTTGAACTCATCCACCTTAAGATCGGGGAGATTAGGATCCATCAACACCATAGATATTGTCCCAGCATCGATCTTCTCAAGTGCTTCGGCGCCACTGGCCACTTGGTCCAGGGTCCACTGATCGGACTGCAGCCGTAGGATCAGTTCTCGACGCAGTTCTTCATTTGAGCTGACTATCAGAAGACCCAAGCCTTCACCGGTACCCAGAACCGTCGGATCAGCGACCGCAGGCGATGGTGGAGAAATCAGCAGACTAGACATGGACACACTCGATTCTTTGGGTTTCCGGCGTCTGAGAAACGCATTGTGTTTTTGGTGACGAATTCGCGACGAGTTTGCGCATTTGATCAAAACCGCTGGAAACTCGCCGTGATTCTTCAACGGCACGCTGGATCACAGCACGGTATTCTTCCGCGGTCGCAGATGAGAGCAGAGCAAGTTCGAGTAAGCCCTGGAGCACAGTTAGTGGTTGCGCCGTCTGGTGCAGTTCGTGCGCGATGACGCCACTAGTGATTGGGTCCGAAGCTCCGGTCATGGTTGTGCTGGGTGTGGGAAACGACATCGCTAAGCCTTTCTTAGTCAGTGATCACGTATCCGATGCCACGGACGGTGCGCATCAGTTTGGTCTCAAACCCTGCATCTACCTTGTCGCGTACATACTTGACGTAAACGTCGACCAGGTTGGTGCTGCCGTCGTAGGCGGTTTTCCAGACTTCCTCCATGATCATCGCCCGCGTAACCGTACGTCTGGCGTTCATCATGAAATATTCGAGTAGCGTGAACTCCTTGGCGGTCAGCTCGATCTTCTTGCCCGATCGCTCCACCCGGAAGTCGGCGCGATTCAGAATCAGATCGCCGACTTGCAGGACCCCTCCGGCGCTGTTCCGGTTGCGTCTGAGCAGTGCCCGCGATCTGGCGGTCAATTCCTGAAAAGAGAAGGGTTTGACCATACAGTCGTCGGCGCCGCCGTCGAGTGCCTGGATGCGGTCCTCCATCTGGCCGCGCGCAGTCAGCACCAGGACCGGCAAATTGGGGATGATCGGCCGAATCCGGCTCAGCAGAGACAGCCCATCGAGCTTGGGCAGGTTCAAATCCAGAATCAAGAGGTTGTACTGGGTGGTGGATAGCGCCTGAAAGGCAGCATCCCCATCGTGGGCGAGCTGCACTTCGTACTTTTGGGTCTGGAGTCCCCGTTGCAGAAAATGCGCTAATGGAACGTCATCTTCGGCTACGAGCAGCTTGGCAATTGGCGGTTGGTGAGACTTGATAGTTGGTACAGCGGCGGCACTGGCATCGTGCATCTGTTCCATGGTTCTCCGATTGAAATGGTTCATTCCTGGGGTGGCGAACCGGAATGAGGGGTTGGCCGGACGACTTTCCCAACGTTGTTGAACACTTCAGAATCAGCGGCACGATCTCTAGTGCAATTAGAAGACCTTAATGCTGTGCTCATCTATCTCTATCAATTGCCGAGTCTTGACACCTCGTGTGGAAAATGATGCGGAAAGAGAGTGTTCTCGATTAGGACACGTGTCATGAATTCGTACGCAGACCTCACGCGGTCCGCGAGGGTCTGGAGCCGAAACTAGATGAAGTCGTAGGGTACGTCAGTCTTTCTTGGCAGGCTCTTTCGAGGATGTATCCTTCGGTGCGGCCTCTTTTGCTCCGGTTTCCTTCGTGGCCAGATCTTGGGCATTCGCAGCAGGGCTTGCGGGGGTGTTCGAATCCCCACCGGCGCCAACCTCCACATATTGGACGATTAAGGAGATTCGCCGGTTCGAGGGAGCCAAGGGGTCTTTTGGAGTCCTAAGCCGCTGATCTGCATAGCCCCTGACTTGGGCAATCTGATCGTCTCGTACGCCGTTTTGTTGCATCAGGCGGCGAGCGGCGTTGGCGCGGTCGGCGGAAAGCTCCCAATTTCCATAACTTGTGCTGCCCGAATAGGGCTTCGAATCAGTATGACCTTCGACCGAAATCTTGTTGGGGAGCTTCCCTAGCTCCTGAGCGAGGAGCGACAGCAACTGTTTGCAATCGTCGTTCGGACGGGGGCTGCCAGACTCAAAGAACGTCCCCGAGGCGGATTCGAGCAACTCGATGCGCAGGCCTTCCGCGGTGACTGTCATTTCGATCTGATTTTTCAGTTTATCGAAGTCGGTGACGTGCCGGACGGTCTTCTGCAATTGCTCCTTGAGCTTGGTCATGTCCTCCTTGGTTAAGGTGAAGTTGTCGCTTGAGCCGCGCTGGTCGGTACCCACCATTTTGGAGTTTCCCGAGGGGTCCTTGAAATATCCTCCCACCGCTTCCTGAACCTGTTTGCTGCTGTTCATCAGCCAGAGCACAATGAAAAGAGCCATCATCGCAGTGACGAAGTCGGCGTAAGCCACTTTCCAGGCGCCGCCGTGGTGGCCGCCGTGGTTGACTTTCTTCTTAACGATGATGATGGGGCGAGTTGCGGCCATTCAATCCCCTACTTCCCTGCCGCTGCGGCCGCCGCTGCGGGAGCGGCGCTGCCGCCGGCTCGACAAGTCTTCTCCACTTCCTGGAACGACGGTCGCAAATGCCCTGGAATCGCCCGTCGGCCAACTTCTACCGCCATGATCGGAGCCGTGCCCTTTAAGAAAGAGATCACCAACACTCGCAGGACGCCGAGATAGGCGCGCTCTTCGTCGGCGGTCTTCGACATGTTCGCGGCCAATGGCCCGACCAGTCCGTAACATAAGAGGATGCCAAGAAATGTACCCACCAAGGCGGCCGCGACCTTGCGGCCGATTTCTTCTGGCGGCCCTCCCAAAGCGCCCATGGTGATCACAACTCCGAGCACGGCGGCCACGATACCCAGACCGGGTAGGGAGTCGGCCATGCTGCTCAGGGCCGTGATTGGTTGACTAGACTCGTGATGATGGACCTCCATGTCCAGTTCCATGAGCTGGTCGAGGTCGAATGGATCCGAGCCGGTCACCGCCATGCGCAGGGTGTCGCAGAGAAAGTCCCGAATGTGGTGGTCTTTTAGAAACTTCGGGTACTTCGAGAAGATCGGGCTCTTGCCAGGATCCTCGACGTCACTCTCCAGCGACATCAGACCTTCCTTGCGTGCCTTGCCAAGCAGGTCGTACATCATCTTCAAAGTCTCAAGGTAGAACGGCTTGGTGATCTTTGAGCCTTTGAAAACACCTAATACGCCAGCAAAAATCTGCTTGAGAATGTGGATGGGATTAGCGACCAGCACGGTGCCGATGGCGGCGCCAGCGATAATAATCAGCTCGGCCGGCTGCATGAGCACCTTAAGGTTACCGTGCTCCATCAGATAGCCGGCAAGCACCGCGCCGAAAACCACGACAATTCCGATAATGGCAAACATAGCCGCTAACTCCCTTAAAGCCCTGCAGCCTTGGCGACACCGTCGCCTTGGGCTGAATGGTGGCGTCGCAAAACGCTGACCCGCTCCACCAGAAATTCAATGCTGTCGTCAGGGCGCACCGCCGTGTGCCCCACGGTCACGTGGACGAATAGCTGATCGTCCCACCACTTGATGGACGAACAGCTCACAATCTTCTGGATGTTCTCAACCGCTTTCTCCACCTGCGTAAGGTTCCATGCGGTCATAACCGCGAGGAACTCGTTCTCTTTCCAACGCCCTACAAACGCTCCTGGTCCGAGCACGTTCTTAATGGTTCCAGCAGTGGCGCGGAGAATAAAAGCCGTCGCCTCCCGCCCGTGGGTTGCCTGAACCTGCTTCAGACGATCGACGTGAATATTCAAAATGCTGAAGGGAACGCGATATTCGCGGTAAGTGGCAAGACTCTCACGCAAGTGAGATTGGGTGAAATCGTGGTTGGGAATCCCTGTGGCCGCATCCAGGCACCCATAGGGCGCAAGATCATCGTCGTGCGAGTCCGCAATTTGCTCGTCGAAGCTTTCGGCAGCGCCGATGACGGAACCGCGTTCGTCGCGAATGGGGACTACCCGCAAATAAACCGGAATCTGGTGCCCCAGTTTGTGGCGGAAATAAATACGGGCTTCCTTAGGCCGGCCTTCTTGCATAGCTTCAGAGAGTGGGCAAACTGAGCCACACAAACCACAGCTCTTGCCGTCGCAATACATCAGTATGTTTTCGCGGCAGAAATGCCCGAGGACCTGGTGACGCAAGTAGCCGGTAATTCTCTCGGCGCCGTCGCTCCAGAACACGATCCTGCGGTCCGTATCCACCAGATACACCCCGGTTTGCAGTCTTTCCAGGACAGTCCGGAAGATCTCGGGATTCAGAAGCGCTGGCATGATGAGAATCTCTAATACAGCCGGCCGTTCCTGACGGTTTCCGGGCGTATCCTAATCGGCAGACGGGACATAGAACTTTAAGAACGATTGTGGATTACTGAGTGACCTCGGAATCGGGATCACTGCCCGTTGGGTAGAGTTGGCGCGACAGCTGGTGAGGGTTTGGCGTCTGGGCTGGGGGTTCGTGCAACGACCACCACATCGACCCGCCGGTTGGTCTTTCGTCCTTCGTTAGTATCGTTGCTGGTAATCGGGTGATACTGCGAATAGCCGGCAGCTGATATCTGGCTGGGATCAAAGCCGTGCTTTTCGATCAGCAGAGAGACTACTTCAGTAGCTCGAGCCGTGGACAGCTCCCAGTTGGACTTGAAGTGGCCGTTGTGAATCGGCACATTGTCGGTATGGCCTTCTACCCGGATGTGAAATCCCCGGGCATTCAGAACCTTTGCAATGCGGGTCAGAGTATCCTGCCCGCCGGTCAGAAGAACCGCTTCTCCAGTGTTGAAGAAGCCGACTTCGCGCAGACTGACCACCAAGCCTTCGGGCGTGACCCGCATCTCGATTTCATGTTTCTGGATTTCCTCGCCCAGCGCTTCTTCCAATTCACGCTTAAGTTTATCCACGTCGGGTGGCCCGAAGCCGCCGGCGTCATGCTCGATGATGGGCGGGGCCACTGCCGGCGGAATCACGGGCTCCTGGTTCGGGGGGGCCGTCTGAGCGCGACCCATAGGCGCTTCGCCCTTCGTTCCCGAGAATGCTCCCAGTTGCTGGAAACCTCCCTCAATAGCCGCGGAGACCCGCGCGATCTTCTTGTTGTCTACCTCGGCGGAAGCGTAGAGCACAACAAAGAAGGCAAAGAGCAGGGTGATGAAGTCCGCATAGGAGACCAGCCAACGTTCGTGATTGACGGGGCCGTGCTGTTTTTTTCTGCGACTCATACTCTCTCAGGCTCCGGCAGCTTTTGCTGCTGCTTTCTCAGGCTCGGGTTGCTTCTCCAGTTGCAGATATCCGAAGAGTTTGGTTTCCAACATCCGCGGATTCATGCCTTCGAGGATGGAGATCACTCCTTCCAGGGTCATTTCCCTGAGGACCTGCTCGTCACGGCTTTTGATTTTCAACTTGCCCGATGAAGGCAGGAACAGGAGGTTGGCGGATCCGACGCCATAGATGGTCGCCACGAAGGCGACGGCAATGCCCCGGCCTACTTCGTCGATGTTCTGTAGATGCTGCATTACCTGGATCAAGCCAAGGACCGCACCGATAATGCCGATGGTTGGGGCAAAGCCGCCAGCGGATTCGAACACCTGAGCAATTTTCTCAGAGTGTTCGGCCTGGTTGTCGAGTTCCAGTTCCATCATCTTGCGCAGTTCCTGCGGTTCGGTGCCGTCCACGGCCAGCATAAGAGTTTTCTTCAGGAATGGATCGGTAATGTTCTGCAGTTCGGAGTCGAGAGAAACGATCCCATCCTTGCGGGCGCGCTGGGCGTAGCCCACCAATTCCTGCACCAGTTTCTTGGGATCGTCACCGCGATCCAGGAAAACATGGATCAGATTTTTGAAAGCCTGCAGTACCACGGACAGTGGGAACTGGACCATAACCGCGCCAATAGTACCGCCAAACACGATAATGGCCGCAGTGGGCTGCAGCACCTGCGCGATCTTGCCGCCTTCGATCAAAAGACCGGCCACAATACCGCCCACGGCGAGAAAAATTCCGACAAACGTACTCTTATCCACGAGACGAGCTCCCTGTTGCCGGGTCGTTGTTCTTGGTCGCTTCTGATTGCGTCACTGCCAGAGCGGAATTTGGCTCGGTTCCAACCGGGAGTAACCCAGCCAGCACAGCACGGCGGAAGGCGATGACTCTTCGCAACACATCGTCCGTGCCCTCCAGCACGACGATCTTCTCGCCGGTGGTCAGAGTGATGACGGTGTCGGGCGCGTTCTCAATGAACTTGATCAGGTCCGAGTTGATGGTCAATGCGTGGCTGTTCAATCGGGTGAGACGTATCATGGGTAAACTTCCATCGTGCGTCGCCCAGTGCTTCCAATGCCGAAAACATCAATCGGCACTATTAATCGGCACTATGGACGTTGATTCTCCGCAACGCCTGGGGCCGGTCTCAGCACCTTCGTAACCCAGCGACTGCGCTTTCATGTGAAGCATTGAAGCTAACTTCCGGCTGCACTGCAGACTTCGACCGCTGCCGTTTCCGAACTACTTTTCGCCACCGCGGACTTGCACCAAAACACGCCGATGCCATCAATGTTCTGCATGGGATCTTCGATCTGGCGGCTTGCCCGGAATTCAAGAATCGCCTGCTGGCATCCCTTCAAAGCTCCGTAATCGTCCACGATGACGAAGCCACCGGGCGAGACCTTGTCGTAGAGATTGACCAGTCCGTCCATGGTTGATTCGTACATGTCTCCGTCGAGGCGGAGAACTGCCAAACTTTGAATCGGGGCTGTGGGCAGTGTTTCTGAAAACCATCCCTTCAAGAAAACCACCTGGTTGTCCAGCAGACCGTACTTGGCAAAATTCGCTTTTACTTCCTCCAGCGATATCGCCAATTCCGCATAGGTGTGGTGCTTGTCGTTAGCATCGGCTGCGTATTTGGGATCGGGTTGAGGAAGGCCGCAGAATGAATCGGCTACCCACACGCGGCGATCCTCCGCCCCATAGGCTTTGAAAACCGCCCGCGCCATGATGCAGGCTCCGCCGCGCCACACACCCGTTTCAATAAAGTCGCCGGGAATGTTGTTAGCGACCACAAATTCGGTGATCTGCCGCAGGTTCGACATGCGGAGCCCGCCAATCATGCTGTGGGCTTTAGAAGGCCAGTCACGGCCAAGTTCCCTTAGTTTGCTGTCAAAGACTGGTGCCGACCAATAGCTCTGATTGGGGTCTTCGTAGATAGTGTTGATGATGCAGCGTTGCATCATGTCGAGATACAGGGTTCGTAATTTGGTGACTTGATCCATGTGACACTCCGTCCATCAATTCTGAGCGCGTGACGACGACAGACAACTAAGGGGCCACTACAGCTTGGGCCATGACTGCTTGCGTTTTTACCGAAACCACTGGCCCGCGATACGCACTGCGGTTCGGCCGCTTCAAATACATCGTGACCTGCTGCTTCTCCGCTTCGGTCAGCAGACGCTTTCGCAGCACAACCTTTAGCTGGTCGACCGCCCGGGGATGCCGTACCAGGTCTTCGCCTTTGATCTGCTGTTGAGCCAAGGCCTTGCCCACGGGGCTCAAGCCGAGATCGAATTGCGCCACGTCAAAGCGCGCCTCAGTCCAACCCATGTACCAGAACCAATCGGTGTAATAGAGCCAGCTACGTTCGTTGAATGCACGCACGTGGGTGGGATCTTGCCATGCTCCCCAGGAGAGATCGTAGGGTACGGCGATGCGGAACAGGCCGCCGACCCGGAGCAGATTCAAACATGAGGTCATGGCCAGTGTGAGGTTGGGAATGTGCTCCAGAACGTCATTGGCGATGATCTCGTCGAAGAAGTTGTTCTGGAGAGCGACGGTACCGAAGCGCTGGGTTTCGAGCGGCTGCCCAATGGGCAGATCGCGGCTAAAATCCAGGACCGCGTCAGGCTCCCAATAAGGGTCGAAGTCAGTGTTGAAATAGTCCTCTCGCCAGTCCTTACCGCTGCCCATGTTTAGTTTGCGGGGAATTTCGACAGCGTCGGACTTTGTCGTGAGGCCGGTAGATTGTTGCAGTGCGTTGCTCAAGATGTCTGACTCCTTTCGTTTCGAAAACCATTGAAAGCCTCTCGCCTCCAAGGCTTGCCGCTCAGCTTCGTTTTGTAGAAGGGAGCAGCAACCATCTACCAAGCGGTCATAAGGAAGGCTCAGGACGGCATCGGATAGGCCTTTTTCTATTTCCGCGTCTTCAGAACACTCGGTGACGACTGCCTTGGAGTTGGCGAGGAGATATGAGACCCGAACGATCTCGAAGACTTTCGATTCGTAAAAGTGAATATTGAGGACAATCCTAGCGCGTGCGATCAGGTCGTCGCGGTCCTTGCCATACACTCCAAACGCGGAGTGGACTTTGACTCCTGCATTCTTAAGCGCATTGAGAATGCGATTCCGGCGGTCATTGAGCGAGCCATAGAACAGGACGTCAATGTCCTGACAGGGCAAAGGCGCTATTCTGCTCAACTCGGGCACGTAGCCGATCGGTACGTGGACGGGCGCATACGCGCCATTGAATTGTTTCCAGTACGCGATGTTGCGCAGATCATAATCCCAGACCTGGCGGCGGGTCGCGATTTCGTAATATGCCCGCTTGAGCAGTGGGCCGCCCAGTTGTTCCAGGTTGTAGATGATGGAGCCCTGAGGGATGGTCTGCATCTGTTCCGGAGCCAGCAGGTGGGATCCGAGGATCAAGTTTGTCCAACCAGGATCGAAGAGGTTTTCTTGTATGCGTGAAGTATGGCCAAGGCTTTGCAGTGCGGCTTGCAGGGTCTCGGCCAGTTCCCGAAAGGCTTCGGTATGGAGATATCCCTGCGGCCGGATGACCGTGATCTGAAACTTGTTCATTGAGTTCCTGAACGCGTCCTGCTTACCGAGCGAACCGATGTTCGACACGCCGGCCCAGTTGATCCTTTACCTGGAAACCTCCTGCAATCTCGCTGCCTCATCCGGCTCTAATAGCGGCGCTCTTTTCAGTCGTCCGAAACCCTCGCCCACCGCCCAAGAGTGCGGAGAAAAATCTAGAAGCAAAACTGCAGCGGCAAGGGCGCATGGTATGGCAAATGCAGTTCATGGCAACGGAAGGCTGAAGCCAGGCCAAAATTCCAATGCTGCGCTAATTTGTGTCCGGACGATGACTATGCCGACAGTCGGTCTCTCGATGATTGTGAAGAATGGGGCGGATAGCTTGCGTCCCTGCCTTGAAAGTGTGCGTGGAGTCGTAAGCCAGATCGTAATCGCGGATACGGGCTGCATCGATGACACGGTCAAGATCGCCCACGAGTTCGGAGCTACGGTGATCTCGGTGCCATGGGAAGACCACTTCGCCAAAGCTCGCAATGCTGCCTTGACGCCAATGACCACAGATTGGGTTCTGGTGCTCGATGCCGATGAGGAACTGGACCGTGACGCGCGGCACAAGCTTCCCGCCTTGCTGCAAGCTCCGGATGTGGGTGGATACGTCACCCCCATTCGCAACTACATGGCGAGCCGGTTCAATCGCGGGTGGGATCGAGTCGGAGTACCGAATGACTACCGGCACGAGCGTGCCAAGGAAGCGCCGTCATATATCGCGCACGAAAACTGCCGCTTGTTCCGCCGGCACCCCAAAATTTACTTCTCCGGGCGAATCCATGAATTGGTGGAGCATCAGATACGGGCACTGCGGATGAAACTTCAGCCCGCGAACTTCTTCATTCACCATTTCGGTCAGTTGGTTGACCATGAGGCGCGAACCCGGAAAAGGGTATTCTATCGCGACCTGTTGCGCCGAAAGACGGAGGAAAACCCGGAAGATTTTTCAGCCTGGACCCAGCTTGGCCTGCATGAATTCGAGTGCTTCAACCAGCCCGAAGAAGCGCTGCGCTGCTTTGATCGAGCTCTTGCGCTGCAACCAGAGGCTCCGGAGGCGTGGCTCTTCCGGGGGATGGTCTATCTCAATCTGGGGCGGTTCGAGGAAGCCCTGGATGCGGCGAACCGCGACCAGCGAACCGGCGGCACGGCTGCGCTGCGCGAAGACATCCGAGGCGACGCTCTGCACAGTCTAGGACGTTTCAAAGAAGCGCGGCTGGCCTACCGCAGAGCGGCCAAGCTCATGGGGCATAACCCCATCCTCGAAAGCAAGTTGGGTTATACGGAAGTAAAGATGGGCCAAAAGAACAGCGGTCTGGCTAAACTTCGCCGCGCGGCGCGGGAAGTTCCGGACATCTATCCGGTTCACGACCGCCTGATGAAGGGTTGCGTTATGGCCGACAAGTTGGAGGAGGCGGCGGAGACACTGGAAAAATACACGGCTGTCGAAGCCAATCCTAGGCTGTTTCTGCGGGCTGCAAGTCTGCGAGCAAAGCTCAGTCAGTGGGACCAGAGCCAAAGCCTGCTGTCCCGAGGCTTGCAACTCTTCCCCGAATCGCCGGAGTTGCAGCAAGCCTCCGCGGAAGTGCTGAGCAAAAAATGGCGGCCGCGGCGGGGACCGCTGGTTCGGTAAGGGGATAAACCATGGCTAGGGTGAGTCGAACATTAGAACAGAATGAGAGGCGTGGCAAAATGCGGCCTCGGTTAGCGAGAAATTCAATGATTTTGATTCCTTTTCGGAAGGCGGTTCAAAAGTGACTCTCGACCTGATACCGGAGTAACTGAGCCGGCGAGGCGGAGAGTGCCGATTAATTCAACCGTCAACCAAACCTCCTGCTCGAACCAGCGAGACTGGGCAGTAAAAGTGGCCGTGCAGGCGGAATTCGAAAAGGAGAGTTTTCCATGTCAATCAGCATTTTGAACAACATTCCGTCGCTCGAAGCGCAGAACGCGCTTAGCATGACCCAGAATAATCTGAATAATACGTTGGAGCAGTTGTCTACTGGCCAACGAATCAACTCTGGTGCGGACGATGCCGCCGGCCTGGCCATTGCAAACGGCTTGCAGGCCAACATCACCGCTCTGACGCAGTCGGTGCAGAACGCATCCGACGGCGTGGGCTTCTTGCAGGTCGCCGATGGCGCCCTGTCTCAGATCACCACGCTTCTGAACCGCGCGGTTACGCTGGCCACCGAAGCTGCCACCGGCACCGTGAGCGACACCCAACGTGGCGCTCTGGACGCCGAATTCACCTCGATCAAGAGTGAAATCGACACCATCGGCGGAAACACCACCTACAACGGTCAGGCAATTTTCACCAACAGCACACTGACCATCTTCATGAGCGATTCCACAGCCGCTGGCACGACCAGCGTGACCGTGGGTATGGTGACCGTGGACTCTGGCAACCTCAACGGTGCGTCTCTGACGGCTGATAACTTGACCAGTGCAGCCAACGCCACTCAAGCGCTGACCGACATCAATGCCGCGATCGCGGACATTGCCGGTCTGCGTGGCGATCTGGGAGCCACTTCGAACCAGTTACAGTCGGCCACCGACGTCATGAACGTTCAGATCCAGAACCTAACCAATGCCGAGAGCGGGATCATGTCCGCTGACATTGGGCAGGAGACTTCGAATTTGTCGAAGTACAGCATCCTGCAGCAAACTGGCATCGACGCTCTGCAGCAGGCGAATTCAATGCAGCAGAACGTGTTGAAACTGTTCCAATAACCCTCCAGGGGGTGGGACTAAACGGTCCCACCCTCGGTTTTTCTCACAGGGCGATTGGAGATAAAAGGAGTTTCTGAGAGTCCATGGGAACGGTAAACAACTCATTCAATCTAAGCGATATCCTAGGCGCTTTCTCTTCTTCTCAGGGCATTAACGTTCAGGCTGCAGTGGCTTCGGCAATCGCCGCTGAATCCGGTCCTCTCAACCAATGGGAGAACGAGCAAGCTGCCTTGCAAAGTCAGACTGGCGATATCAACGTAATCGAAGGCAACCTTACGACCCTGCAAAATGCGCTGAACGCGCTGGGCGATCCCGCTGGCTCACTGCTGTCGATGGACTCGTCGTCTTCGAACTCAAACGTCGTCACCGCCTCCGTGGCCCCTGGCGCGACACCGGGAAATCACGTCGTGGTGGTAAATAGCGTCGCCACCACCGGTTCGTGGTATTCCGATGAGGTCGCTTCTGGCGATACAGACTTGACGGATGGGGGATTCACGTTGCAGGTTGGCTCCAACGCACCCGTGCAGATAACTTATGGCCCGGACGGAAGCGCCGCCACTCTGAACGATTTGGCAACCTACATTAACGGCCTGGGCGCAGGTGTCAGCGCCAACGTTGTAAGCGACGGAACCGGCGCACGTCTTTCCATCGTGAGTAACAATTCCGGAGCCGCCAACGACGTTACCATCAGCGGTGAGACAGGCCTGAATTTCACGCGGGCGTCCACCGGAGCGGATGCCTCTCTGACGGTCGATGGTATTCCTGTCGACAGCCCCACGAACACGGTTACGGGAGTCGTCTCCGGGGTGACATTCAATCTGGTAAGTGCAGATCCGGGTGTTCCGGTCAATGTTTCAGCCACCGAGGATGTGAGCACGGCTTCACAGGCGGTAACTGCGTTCGTGAATGCTTACAACGCCGTCGTCCAAAACGTGAACCAGGAGTATACGGTTGGAGCCAATGGTGCGCAAGGACCGCTGGCCGGCGATTCTACTCTCAGCCTACTGCAAGACATCATGCTGGGATCGGGCAGTTATTCTGACGGCTCTACCTCTGGTATCGCCACTCTGGCAGACCTTGGCATCACAATGAATAACGACGGTACGCTGACCTTGGACACCGGAACGCTCGACAACGCGATGCAGAGCAATTTCAGCGCTGTGCAGAACTTTTTCCAGGGCACTAGCTCCAACGGGTTCGCAAACTCTTTGACCACTCAACTGAACACCATGACGGACCCCACGAATGGCGCCTTCACGGTGGACTTGCAGAGTATCAGCAGCGAGAATACGGACCTGCAAAACCAGATCAACGATTTTCAGGCTTATTTGGCGACCCAGACGACTCTACTCACAAATGAGTATAACCAGGCAGACGCACTGCTACAGCAGTTGCCGATCGAGGAACAGCAAATCAACGCCGAGCTTAGCGGCCTAAACGGTTCCAGCAACAACAACAGCGGCGGCTAAATGAAGCGGACTCCAACCGAGCGGGCTTACATGACCGCCGCAGTAGAAAATGCCTCTGCGGCCGGCCTGGTGATGATTCTTTTCGATCTGCTGGTCAATGATCTTAAGAATGCCATCACCGCGATGGAGGCCGAGGACATTGAAAAGCGCACCGCTGAACTGAAGCACGGGTTCCTTGTTCTACAGCAATTGCAGGGGTCGGTTGACATGGAAAATGGCGGGGATGCGGCCAAACACTTCTCCGCCTTCTATTCTGCGATTCGATGCAAAATGCTGGAAGCTCAGATCAAGAAAAGCCCCGAGATCCTCAAAAACCAAATTGAGTTGCTAATGGATGTGCGTCAGGCCTGGCAACAGGTTTCCACTCCTACGCCAGTGGCTCCACTTGCTGGTTCGACGGGCTCAGCTACCGCAGCGGCGAATACAAGTCAGGATGAGCGAGACGCCGTCAGTTGGACAGCTTGATCACGGGCTTGTAGACGGTCCCACACCTACCTATCAGTATTTGCTTTCTAATGCAGGTAATCCATCAGACTGAGCGGTAGGACTTTGGCCAGTGCAGCCAGGGCTGCGCTCTGTGTCATCTGGTCCTGGGACAAATTGGTCGCAGCGGCCGGAATGTTGACGGCGTCGATGGAGTTTTCCTGCGACTGAAGGTTCACTTGCTCCTGTTGGAGAAAGCCCTGGTTGGAGGTCAGTTGGTTGACCGCGTTTCCGTAGAACACTCTCTGCTGTGAAAGATAGCCGAGCGCTCCGCCAAGCTGGGTGGTCGCGGCGCTAACGCCGTTGGTGTCATTGTTCTGCAGTGCGGTCACCAACTGCTGCAGGGCGCCAAAGACATCGCCCCCGGCTCCCTGGAAGACTTGATCTCCGGGCAAGTTGAGCTGGATGCTACGGCCATCGGCAATTTCCACGGTGTTGGTGTTGTCATTCCCGTTGTAAGTAACTCCGTCAGGTGCCCCGGAATTAAGTGTAAAAGGAGGGGCATTGGTCGCCGTCCCAGCAAAAACATAGTTGCCCTGGTAAGAAACATTCGCCAATTGGACAATCTGGCTCTGGATTCCCTGCACCTCTTGCGCGATCGACTGGCGGTCCGCATCCGAGATGGTGTCGGTGCCGCCCTGAACGCCCAGAGAGATCGCCCGATTCACCGCGCTCACGACCGAGCTGAGAGTCGAATCCGCCGTCTGCAATAAGCCTTCGGCGTTGCTGGTGTTTTGCAGGAATTGGTCGGTTTGACTTTGAACGGCCTGATTCTCGACCAGGGCGGAAGCGCCGGCGGGATTGTCGGACGGCATATTGATCAGCTCGCCGCTGGACATCTGCTCGATGGTGGTTTGTTCCTGGTTCTGTGATTGATACAGATCCTGGAGAATGTCGGCACTGAAATTTGGGTTTACTCGCATAATGGCTCTACGATGCTGCTGACGGGGTTCCCATCGCTAGCACAGTTTGTGTTAACTGGTCCACGGTCGATACTACCCGCGCTGCGGCCGAGAACGCATTTTGGTAAGTCAACAGATTTGTTGTTTCCTCGTTGATGGAAACGCCTGAGATCGCGCCTAACTGATCGTTCAATTGATTCACACTGGTGGTGCTCGCCGTCAGATTGGCCTGTGCCTGGGACGCCAGGTTACCGCTCTGGGCGACGATGTTGGCGTAGCTTTCGGTGGGCGTCTGGCCGGAAGCCAGCGGCTGAGACTCAACTGCCATCAGGTTCGCAATGTTGCCATCACTGCCTGGGGTTCCATCGGAGCTGGCGGCGATGGCATCCGGATCCGTGGTCGTCAGGCTAAGGCTCGATGCGGCTCCGCTAGCGTTGAATGCGAACAATGCCTGCCCCGGATTCCCCTTCAAGTCGAAACCTTGGGCTTGGGCAGCATTGAAACTGGTGGCGAAATCACCGGCAAGGGTATTGAGCTGATTGAGAATGCCGGGAATGTCCTGATCCCGTACCTGAATGGCTCCTCCCAGACTTCCGCCCTGGATAGTGGTGGTGATGTCCTGCCCCTGCGAGAACACGTCTTGCATCCCCGTAGGGCCATTGCCTAATTGGAGGGAGTAGCTCTGATTGCCGACAACCAGGGGAGTGCCATTTCCCGTTGTGAGGCTCAGACCATTCTCGGTTTGGATCTCGTTGAGATTGGTCAACTGTGAGAGCTGATTAATCAGCTGGTTTTCCTGATCTAAGAGAGTGCCGGGATCTTTGCCCAGTTGTTGCAGCTGGCCGACCTGAGCGTTGATTTGGGCTATCTGCTGCGTCAAGCTGTTAATTTGGCTGACAGACTGGGAAACGGACTGATTCAGGCTTTGCTGAATTGTGCCCAGGCTCTGCGCGTCCTGATTGAAGGAACTCACCAGATTCTGCGCGGCAGTAATGACGGATTGGCGTTGGGCTGGGTCGGAAGGATTTGTGGAGAGTTGACTGATGCTATTGAAAAAAGCTGTCAAGTTCGCGCCAATTCCCTGCGTGGGATCTGAGAAAAGACCTTCTACCTGTTGCAGACCGCTTAGTTGAGTCTGCGAACCGCTTTGTTGCGTAGTCTGTTCCGCAATCAAAAGAGACAGAACTTGACTGCGGACGCTTTGGATCTGTTGCAGGCTGACGCCTGTTCCGACGGTGAGGTTGCCGGACTCGAAGGGCGTCTGTTCAGTCAGATCGACTACCTCGCGGCTGTATCCCGGAGTCGAAGCGTTGGCGATGTTGTTGCTGGTAACGTTCAGCGCACCCTGGTCGACATCCAGAGCCTGAGCCGCAATCCACATCGCCGTGTTCAACGAACCCATGGCACTACACCTCGCAAGACAATGTTTGCAATGTTTCGGATGGGAGCGGCTCCTGACCATAGCCGTCTCCCTGGTTGCCGTAGAGCGCCGACAACAGATCCACCGATCTCTTTGAGCGCTTCACCACTCCCGCGTATACCCGATTGATTTGGGCCAGGGCGATGTAGGCTGCCTGAATCTGATCGCCGACTTCCGAAATCGGCGCTGTATTCCTGCGCAGATTCTTTTTTGCGAACGGGTACGGTGTCCACTTCGTGGTCGCCAGTTCGTTGCAAATCCGCTCCTGGTTTGCTACGGCAATCTGAAGCTGGCGCAGATTGTTGTGCTCGATGGCGGAAATGGCAGCCGCAACCTCCCCGGTCAACAGGCGTACCCGCGTCAGATGCTGGGCGTCCACCTTTTCACGAGTTAGGTCTGATTTCGGCATGTTGACCTAAAAGTGCAGCATCGCCTCCGCGATTGCGCTTGGATCCAGCTCATACTCTCCGTTGGAAACACTTTGCTGCAGACTGCCGACCTGATCGTGTCTGATGTCAGGCGTCTGCAATGCGCGCAAAGCAAGGCTGCTGATGGTCACGGTGTCCTCCGGGAAGCTATCCCCATCGTCGCTGGGCGCCGGACGAGTCTTGCCAGCCGCGGCGGTGGAACTTGCTGCCGTTTCGTTTGAAACACTCTGCAGATCGGGCGAATTTGGTCCTATTCTCATAAATAGCCCCTTGAGTCGCTGAACGTCAGTTCATAATCGGCAGTTGTCCCGGCAAACTCCACTCCCTCTAACTGCTTATTAGTCTTTAGCTTGCACGCCACCTAAACTCGCTCCACTGGTCTTAAGCTGGTTACCATGGTTACCCTCATGGCTTGCCATATCCGTAGCTGCCCGATCTGCTTCGGTGGCTTTCAAACGCTTGCTGATCATGGCTGCAATTCCGATCCCGCCGGCTTTGCTCAAAGCCCCGCTCAAGAACTGGCAGCCGATACTCTGAAATTGATCGTGGCCAGGGTCGGTATTCTCCGACGGATCGCCTCCGGGCAGGGTGGCAAATGACTTTTCTGCCTTTTCGAGCCATTCCCCCAGCAAAATGCTTTCAAAATCTCGTGCCGCCTTGTCGATCTTCCCATCGTCTGTATTCTGCGTTTGCCCCTTCAACACGCGAAGGGCTTGCGCGCTTTTGGACTGATTCAAGTCCTGGTTTGTGACTGCGGATGTGCCCAACGCGAATTGGGAGCTCACAAGACCTCCAATTCAGCTTGCAGTCCGCCAGCGGCCTTAATCGCCTGCAGGATGGCGACAATGTCATGCGCGCTCGCGCCCATAGCATGCAAACCATTAATCAGTTCCTCCACACTCGCGCCTTCGTTCAAGGCGATGGAACGAGCTGGGCCATCCTTGGCCTCCAGATCGACTTGCGGTACGACCTCGGTCTTACCGACCTTCGCGAACGGCGCGGGTTGGGAAACCACAAACGCCGTCGTAATTTGAACGGTGAGGTCCCCGTGCAAGACCGAGACCGGCGATAGTTTTACGTCGCCGCCCATCACGATCGTCCCGGTGCGTTCGTTCATCACCACCTTGGCAGGCGGGTGAACCATGATGGCCAGGTTCTGCACTCGCGAAATCAGCAAAGGAACAGACGCGATGCCTGACTGAGCAACGTTGACGTCGACGCGGCGGCTATCGACAAATGACGCCACACTCTTTCCGAAATCCTGATTAATAGCAGCGGTTACGTCACGTGCGGCAGTGAAATCAGGTTCGCGGAGAACCAGAGACACGGTCGTCAGATGACTCAGGTCGAACGAAGTATCACGTTCCACGATCGCACCGGCGGGAATTCGGCCGACGGTCACGTGATTCACCGCTTTAGAGTTGCCGCCTCCACCGACGGTATACCCCCCCAAGGTCAGTGGTCCTTGCGCTTCCGCATAGATGGCGCCATCAGAAGCGTGCATGGCGGTAAGCAGGAGCACTCCACCTTCCAGGCTCTTGGCGTCGCCCACTGAAGACACCGTGACATCGAAGGTTGTCCCCGGCCGCGCGAACGAAGGCAGGGACGCAGTGACCATCACCGCAGCCACATTGCGAACTTGTACCGATGCGGGGGCAATCTGCACTCCCAAACGTTGCAACACATTGGCCAGAGTCTGAGTGGTAAACAGAGTCTGTTGGCTATCTCCGGTACGCTTCAAGCCCACCACTACGCCATACCCGATCAGGGGATTCTCCCGCACTCCACTGATGGTGGTAAGGTCCCGCACCATTACTTGACGGTTAGGTGCGGTTTCGGCAGCGGACAGCGCAGTAAGCGCGAACCAACACAAGCCTGCGGCGAGAACTTGTAAACCTAAATTGGTGAACTTTTTTGTCATTCGTAGGATCTCTTGCACTGTTACCACCCGATCAGCCAAAGCAATGTCCGCATGATGGGATTCGGACGAGCGATCGAATCCGTAACCACGCCCTTGCCTTTAAGTTCAATTTCAAGGTTCGACAGCGAAGTGGAAGCGACCGTGTTGTTCGGTCCAATGTCTCCCGGCCGCAACACTCCGCGCACCAGCATGGTTTCGTGCTGGCTATTAATGAGGACGTGGCGCTCGGCTTCAACGATGAGGTTGCCGTTCGGCAACAAAGCAATGACGTGCCCCGTGACCGTGGTGGTCAAGTTGGATCCAGCCGAAGTCTCACCTTTACCTTGCAGTTGAGTGGCAGATGTTGCCCCGAATAGCGGATTCACTCCGTTCGTCGAAAGCTTACCGGGCAGGGCAGTAATCGCGGAATTGGTCGAGAATGATCGCTGCGAGTTTACGTCTCCGGTGGACTGCGCCGAGGTTTGTTCGAGTACCACCAAGGTGAGCGTGTCGCCCACGTTGCGGGCTTTGTAGTCGGCGCTCAACTCGTTGTAAGCGCCACCCGCCACCCACAGGCTGCCCATCGTAGTTGGGATCAGGGCATGTTCTTCCTGTTGTTGCACCCGGGCGATGTAGGCGGCACGTGTTTGCTGCGCATCCTTGTCGGTCGTCTTCGCCATCAGCAATGGCGACCCCGCGAGAAACATGATTTCAAGCAACAGCGCAATTCCGCGCCGCAGTAAGCCCCCGAGTTTCATTTCCTGTCCCATCTCAAAGTGCGGTAGCCCTTAACAATCCCGGCCCCACGATCTCTGCTTTATAAAATCGTTTGTGATCAGCGCTTGCGACACGAATCCTTTGTCCGCGCTGACCGTTTTCCAGGCAGACTACAGGCATGGTTATCCGGAGCCCTTTGTCTGCAAAGGTCAGAGTCGCCGGATCTCCGGATCGCATGAGTGGCTTCTCCGCAGGCATTTCAGGCACAGAGTGCTTCGCATCTGCCTCCGTGTCTGCCGCCATTGTTTGACCGGACTTGACTGCCGTCCCAGCTTGGTTAATCACAACGTAGAACGGCAGACAAACCCGTGGATCATGGCAACGCAACTCGACTTTCAACTTGTCTTCCTGCCAATGCGTGACCTGAACGACCTCCAACCATGCGTCTCGAACCGTGGAAGTAACTTGAGAAAGAAGCTGTACTTGCGCGGCGCTGACCTTCCAGCCTGCTCCTGCCATGGCGCTCACGACACGTTGCGGCGTGATGGCAATCCGGTTCGGCTGAGATTGTCCAGCCGCCGGGATGAGAGTCCCGAGCAAGATCGCCAGAATGAAGCTTCCGGAATTTCTTGGCATGGTCATGGTTCAGTCCGTTTCGATCAATCAATCTCAATTGATCAATCAGCGGCCCATTTGCGCCAGATCCTGCAACATCTGGTCAGCTGAGGTTACAACTCGTGAATTGGATTCATAGGCGCGTTGCGCGACAATTAGCTGCACGAACTCGGACACGATATCCACGTTCGACTGTTCCAGCATGCCCTGCTGAAGTGTTCCCAATCCCTCCGACGCTCCCGGCGCACCGACAATAGGGTCGCCCGATGCCGTGGTTGCCAGGAACAGGTTGTTGCCGATGCTGTTCAACCCGCCTGGGTTCGGAAACATTGCGAGCTGGATGCTGCCCACTTGCTGGGCCGCGGTCTGTCCGGATTCCGTAACTGACACGGTTCCGTCAGACCCAACCGTGATGCTGGTGGCGTTGGCCGGGATCGTGATGCTGGGCTGCAGTGGATTTCCATCTGAAGTCACAATGTTTCCCTGGGCGTCCAGGTGGAAGGAACCTGCACGGGTGTAGGAGATGGTTCCATCCGGCATGGTCACCTGGAAGAACCCCAGGCCCTGAATCGCCAGATCCAAAGGATTTCCCGTGGAGCTGAAGTTTCCCTGAGTCTGGAGCACTTCCGAGGCGCGAGGCATGGTTCCGAGGCCGATCTGGAGGCCAGCGGAGAGGGTGGTTTGCTGGGTGGCGGCAGCGCCTGGCATGACTACGTTCTGGTAAACCAGATCGGAGAACTGCAGCCTGCGTCCATAGAAACCCGCAGTGCTGGAGTTGGCCAAATTGTTGGCGATGTTGTCGAGGTTCAGTTGTTGGGCCACCATCCCGCTGGCGGCAGTGTAAAGAGCACGAAGCATGATATTCCCCTTTTATTGTGCCGGTGTTACTCGCGGCAAATCCTGGGCCGCGACTTGGTTCATATCGGTATGAAACATGGATAGAGCTCGCTGCATCAATTCCGCATATCTTTGTAGAGTGACCAGTTCCACCGCGCTGGCGACCGGATTCACGTTCGAGGATTCCAAGCTTCCCTGCTGGATACTTGCTCCAGAGGCGGCCACCTCGCTCTTCGGCGGCGCTGAGTAGTAGGTCGTACCCACATTGGTGAGGCTGGTGCCAGCGGGAAAATCGACAATCTTAAGCTGTCCGGCTACCGCTCCATTTACGGAGATCGTCCCGTCGCTGCTGACCGAGACGGGGCCGCCGACGATGTCGATCGGCCCAGCATCGCCGAGCACCGGGTCTCCCTCGGCGGTTACCAGTCTGCCTTTAGGAGACACATGAAAATTCCCGTTTCGTGTGAAGACCTGGCCGGCTGCAGTTTGTGCCACAAAGAAGCCTGAACCTTGAACTGCGAGGTCAAGGTCATTACCGGTCTTCTCCACACTGCCTTGGGTGAAATCAAGCTCGCTGCCGCCAAGAACCGAATAGTTGTTGATGGCCTGGTTCAATCCTGACATCGGGAGAACGGAAGAACTCGCCAGCAGGGAGCGAAATATCTCATGCTGTGCGCGAAAACCAGGAGTGCTGACGTTGGCAATGTTGTTGGCGACCAGGTCGAGCGCCTGGCTCCGTCCCATCAAGGCGGTGCATGCTGCGTAGAAACCGCTGTCCATGCCAAAGAGCAAAGCACGGGGACAGCCATAGAAGAGCGCATCCGGTTGGCTGTAAGTGATTGAACATCGGTGGTGCGTCGTTGCAGGATGAGGTATAGATTAGACGACGAACAGCAGTCGTGAGATGAACCGAGCAGGACGATCAGAATTTCTAACCGTCATCTGCCGATTTGTTTGGCGTTTCCCGGTCGCCCTAAGACCATGCCCAGGCTGAACGCATCGGTGTCCCTGTAGACTCCCATCGCGCCGCGCGCTCGTCGGCCATATTGACCACCCTCAGCAGAAAATGGGCCTGCTGCGAAGTACAGGCTCTGTCGTCGCCCCGGATCACATCCGCCAGGACGATTGGAAGCTGCCACGCTTTCGCCATTTGATACCCGAGATCCCCTGTACAACTTTGCATCCATTCTGGCATTTCCCAGCCAAGCAACGCAGGAAGCTCACCCAGATGGCGTAGGAGACCCGCTACGTAGGCAGCTTCTCTATTCATAGGAGTGGTTTCGCCCACCAGTTCTTCGGAAATGCGCGCGGTCAAGCGTGCATGCATCCAGAATTGTTCGCGCGCCTGTGGAACATCATTCTGCGGCTGAAGCGGGTTCAATTTGGTTGCTGCTGCCAGGCTCTTCAGCCTATCCAGGCCAATTTGGACGATAAGATCCCCGACGTTCAGGATGCTTGTAGGTCGTCCATTACGCTCCACGGCCGCCAGCCGAAACAGCTGCGCGGTCAAGCCAACGTCATTGCGTATGACGTCGGTGATCGCATGCAGATCCGCAATGTGGGAGGACAACAGCAAACGCAGCAGAAGAACCGCATCGGGCATGGCCGGAGGCAGCGGGAACTCGTTGCCTTGCCAGGTTTGTAGAGATATCGGGAGTGCCGCTTCAGGGCTGCGGCCCGGATCACCCACCGCGAGAAGTAATTCGTTCGGTTTGCCGTCTGTCAGCATCAGGATGCCTCGCTGACATTAATCGGCACAGGAAGCTCGAACCTTTAGCGCCGCTCACCCGGCTCTAACGGTCCTGCAATCGGAACAACAGATCGATTTCCTGACGGCCCACAACCCGCACCCAAAGATAGTCGCGGCACATTCCAAAGCGCGCCCGTTCGGCGCCGATCTGGTTCACATAATTCCGGACCAGTCCGGCGATCTCGACGGTTCCGCTGGGACGATCAAAGAGAATCTCGTTTTCAGTTGCCGTGAGATTGCATAGTTGGATCCCGCGGCGGTACTCGCTCGCGGTAATGAAGCACGGGCTGGCGGAGCAAGAAGTGATGTGCTCGATGGTGTAAAGAATATGGTGCTGGACACGGCTGACAAAACCCACCATCAATCTCTTTCCGATTTCCGAGTAATGAACCGGCAACATTCCGTATTGCTCCAGCAATCGCCGCGGAATGCGGACCTCCGCCGGCAATGGCCGGTCGCCCAATGTGAATACCGGGGACGCCCATTGCGCTGCCACCGCCGAGGTAACCTGTTGTTCCGTGGCGAAACCGAGTTCCTGCACCGTCTCGCCGAGGTTCGCTCCGCTTGCCTTTTGCTGCTCGAGCGCAACTTTGAGCTGGTCGTGGGTCAGTATGTCGCGAGACAACAGCAGGAGTCCGAGCGGCATGCGCAATGCCGGCGCCTTTTCCTGGCTATGCCGCGAAGACAGCAGTTCCACGATCTTTTTGCGTGCGCCGTTCTCAAAACACTCCGGACCGCAAAACCATTCCTCCGCCAGCCATACGCCGAAATGCCGCTTGGAGACCGCGTGCTTCAAGACATTCCCCTGGCATCCGGCATTGGCACAGCCCGGTGAGGTCTTCCACTTGAAAACCGTCTTCGTCAACTCCTGAAGGCCAAACCTGCTCATGATCAATCTTTGTCCTGTTCCGCCCGCAGTGGGGGCCCGGCTAATAAAAATGGTTAAACGTCCGTCTCTGCGAAATCCTGTTTCTGCAACGCTGCCCGAAGCTTAGGAAGCGCGATGGCGTGAATTTGAGAAACTCTCGACTCTCCCAATTGCACAACTTTCGCAATTTCCTTCATGGTGAGCTCTTCCCTGTAATACAGAGAAACGACCAACTGCTCTTTTTCTGAAAGAGTGCCAATCGCTTCGGCAAGCCGTTCCTTGATCTCGGTCCGCAAACAAAGATCGTAGGGATTTTCATCATGGCTGGGGGCCGACTCAATCAGGTCTTGCGTTCCGGAACTATCGAAGAGTGAATTGACTTGCTGGCCGACGAGGTTCAATCCATCCAGGCGCAGCGCGATCTCGTGCAGTTTCTCGATCGAGACTCCCATCTCCGCGGCGATTTCGTCCTCTTCCGGCTGACGGCCAAGTTTCGCCGAGAGTGTGGCAATGGCCTCTTCCATCCGACGGCCTTTGCGCCGCAGCGGCCGCGAGCCCCAATCAAGTTCCCGCAAACTATCGAGGATCGCACCGCGAATGCGAAACTTTGCAAACGCATTGAATGGCACCGACTTGCTGACATCGTAACTACGGACCGCTTCGATCAGGCCCACCACGCCGGCGTGCACCAAATCTTCGAAGACCACGTGTTGTGGCAATCGCTCGAAGATGCGCCGGGCGATGTAATACACCGAAGGCAGCTCTTTCAAAATGAGCTGGTCACGTTCGGAGACCTCTTCTACGTTCTCTCGGTATGCGATTTCTGCTTGCATCGTCGGATCCTCAACTCACTCTGTACAGCATGTATGTCTGTTTCACCGCACTGCTCCAATCGATTGCACGGGGATCAGAGGGGGGATCTCCGTGGGAGCGAGCACAACAATCTTTGGGAAAAACGGTTCCAGGATGCGGCGAAGATGAAACCGTCCGGGTGATGAACACAACAACACGGGAGGCGCGGTGACCACCTGATCTCCGAACAGCGCACGCAGACCATCCAACACCCGGCGGGCAGTATTGGGCTGAAGGGCGGTCGAGGAGGTGGTCGGCGGCTGCGGAGTCAAGGCACGTGTACACTCTTCTTCGATGGAGCGATCCAAGGTCACCACTTTCAGCTCTCCGCGTTCATCCAACAGCGGCCGGACCAGCGCCCGTCCCAGGGCGTGACGCACTGCCTCGACCAACAGGACGGGATTCTTGTTTGACGGAGCCATGTCAACCAGAGTTTCCAGAATCGTTCCCAGATCACGAATTGAGACTTGTTCACGAAGCAACTGTTGCAGCACTTTCTGGACTTCGCCGAGGGTCATGACTTTAGGAATGAGTTCCTCGACAAGCTTGGGGTGAGATTCTCCGAGTCGGTCGATGGCACGCTTGGTCTCCTGGCGAGTCAAGAGAAGATGAGCATTTTGCCTCACGACTTCACCCAGGTGAGTAGCGAGTGCGGACGTATGATCCACCACCACGTAGCCTGCAGCCAACGCCTGTGCCTGCAAGTCAGGCGTGATCCACTTGGCCGGAGCATTGAACGCCGGCTCACGAGTTTCCACGCCGGGTAAAGCTGGCGGGGAAGATTGCGAGCTGATGGCTAGCAAGCAATCCCGGCGCATTTCCCAGCGCGCGATTTCCACGCCTCGCAAGTAGATGACGTACTCTCGCTCCTTCCGCGCCAAATTGTCGGTGATGTGGATGGGAGGAATCAGGAACCCAAGCTGCGATGCCAGGCTCTTGCGCAGGGAGCGTACTTTCCCCAACAACTGGCCACCCTGTTTTGCATCCACTAGCGGAACCAATCCGAGGCCAACCTCGAGCATGAGTTCGTCCAGCTTGAGCAAAGAATCCATGGGATCGGAAGCGGGTGTAACGGCTTGTCCCTTCGCGGGCGCAGCACCGGGCACAACCTGGCCTTCGATGGCGGCATCGGCTTTCGCGCGGCGCGCAAGCACAACCATGATTGCCGACATGAGGACGAAGGACAGTTTGGGCAGACCCGGTATTAGCGCCAGGGCCAGCATGACGCAGGCAGCAATCCATAATGCTTTACGCTTACCGAACAGTTGGCGGCCGACATCGATTCCTAACGAGCTGTCAGATGACGCACGGGTCAGCACGATGGCTCCTGCCACGGAAACGAGGAGCGAGGGAATCATGGTGACCAGACCGTCTCCCACAGTCAGGATGGTGTAGGTTTTCAGCGCCTCGAGAAAAGGAACGCCGTGCTGGAACACGCCGATCAAAAATCCGGCAACAATATTGATGGCGGTAATGAGGATGGTTGCCAATGAGTCACGCTGGCTGAAGCGGGCGGCACCATCCATCGCGCCATAGAACTCGGCTTCGCGGGCGATCTGCTCACGGCGGCCACGAGCTTGTTTTTCATCAATCAGGCCAGCGTTCAAATCGGCGTCGATTGCCATCTGTTTGCCGGGCATCGCGTCCAAGGTGAAACGCGCCGTAACTTCAGCGGTACGGACTGCGCCGTGGCTGACCACCATGTACTGAATGGCGATCAAGGCGAGGAAGAGGACAAAACCCACGACATAGTTGCCGCCAACAACGAACTGGCCAAAACTTTCGATCACCGATCCAGCCGCCGCCGGCCCCTCGCTGCCATGCAGCAGGATTCGCCGGCTACTGGCAAGGCCTAGCGACAACCGGAATAGCGTGAGCAAAAGCAACAAGCTGGGGAAAACTGAAAATTGCACTGGTTTGAGAATCTGCAGTGCGACCAGCAATACCAAGACAGCTGAGGTGATACTCACCGCCAGCAACAGATCCACCATCAGCGCAGGCAGCGGGATGAGCATGACAAACACCATGCTTACGGCCAGCGAAGGAACAATCCAGTCGGTCTTGTTTCCGGGGTTGGGCGGTGCTATCGGTTTGGGTTTAGTCGCCATTCTTTATGTACAACTCTCTTGACCGAATTAGCGAGCCGGTGCTCTGGCCGCCTGCTGCTGACGCGCTTGAACTTGCGCTCGGAATACGAATGCCAAGATCTCTGCAACTGCGGTGTAAAGCGCCGAAGGTATGGCACTTCCTACGTCGACAGTGTGATAAAGGGCCTGCGCAAGGGGGGGATTCTCCAGCACCGCAATGCCGTGCCATCGCGCCACTTCCTTGATTTCCTGGGCCAGAAAATCCTTGCCTTTGGCTACCACGATGGGTGCCTCCATATCCATTTCGTAACGTAGAGCAACCGCAAAGTGGGTCGGGTTGGTGATGACCACGCTGGCTTTCTCCGTATCGTGCAACATTTGACGCCGGCGCCACTGCCTTTGCAGACGACGGATCCGCCCTTTCACCGCGGGATTTCCTTCGGTCTGCTTCATCTCATCCCGCATTTCCTGCCGACTCATCTTTAAGTCAGACTCCAGCTTCTGGCGGACCAACAGGTAATCCACGGCCGACCAGCAGAGCAGGACGAGTCCGGACTTCCAGCAGAGCTCCCACATCGCGCCCAACAGAAAACCGACGTACGAACGAGCACTAAAATCGGATGCATGCACGATGGTGGACCAATGATTCGTGACCGTCGAAACACCGATCCAGATGATCACTCCGAAGGGCAGCAGTGACTTTAGGATTGCGCTGAGGCCGGTCAGCGAGAACATTTGCTTCAGCTTTGACGCCGGATTCAACCGATCCGGTTTGAATGCCAAAGCCTCGGCGGCAAATACCAGACCGCCCTGCGCAACTCCCCCGGCGAACGAGAGCACCCAGGCGCAAGCTAGGATGGGTACGATCCATCGCAATACGCCGATTGCGGTCCAAAACAAAATCGGCCCACCTGGCATTAATGGCTCTCTCACCGACAAATCCAAAGAGCTTTGCAAAAGGCCTCGCCATTGGCGAGGAGCATCGGGGATCTGCAAAGCCAATAGTCCAATCGCACCGCTCCAGGCAAGTGCGCTGGAAAGTTCTCTGGTGCGCGCAACCTGGCCTTGCTCGCGGGCTTTCTTTCGCCTTTGTGGTGTTGCTTTTTCGGACTTGTTCTGGTCAGCCATTACCTTGCCATTGCCAGGTGCAGCAGGTGTTCCGTATAAGCGATCGACTGCGAAAAACTTCTCTCAAATAGTTTGGGCCAGAAGCCGATGGTAGCCCCGAGCAAAAGTACGCCGAGCATGCTCTTGATCGCGGGCCCCAGCAGCATGAGTGGCATTTGCGGCGATGCCTTCCCTAGCAGGCCGAGCACAACGTCCGCCAACAGGGTGGCGGCCAGCACTGGCGCCGCGATCTGTAACCCGAGCTCGAGTACAACCGCTCCTTCGTGCAGTAATGCTTGCGAAAGCAGCGGATTCAAGGTCGCGGTACCGGGAGGCAAATACTCAAAGCTGTGCGCAATGGCTCGCAGGATCCAATGATGTACACCCAACATCAGAAAGATGAGCAACGCCACGCCCTGGTGAAAGAGTGAAACCACCGTGTTTTCAACCTGAGTATTGGGATCGAGAATGTTCACCAGCGAATATCCCATCTGAATGCTTAGAATCTGCCCGGCTAGTTGCGCTCCCTCAATGACCGCATTGGTCGCCATTCCGATGGCGATGCCAACCAGCATTTCGCTGCCGACTATGACCGGCCACTGTGATACGGAAAATGAAGGCAAATGCGCGGAATAGACTGGGTAGAGGACCGCGGTAATCGTAATCACCAGGGCGACTTTCATTCGAGGGGGAATTACGGCGCTGCTGAAAAATGGCGCGAACAGCACCACGCCGGACACGCGCAACCCCACCATGAGGACGGAACCGATCAGATTGGCGACGGAAATTTCCATATCTACCGTATGTACGGGTGAAAGTCAGACAGAATCTGCAAGGTAAAGCCGCATGCTTGTTTCCACATCCAGGGCATCAGAAAAAACGTTGCGCCGCCTGTAGCCAGCAGCCGTGGCACAGCCGATAGAGTGGTCTCCTGCAACGAGGTCAGCACCTGCACAATGTTGATCAGCAGGCTAACGACTACCGCAGTTGCCAATATCGGGCTTGCCAGAAGGAAAACTTCCCGCATCGTCAAGCGCCCGAGGTCCACGATTTGTTCCACCGGCATTTTGTCGCCTCAACTAAAACTTTTCATTAACGAACCAATCAACAGGTTCCAGCCGTCCACCATGACGAACAGCAGGAGCTTGAGAGGGGTGGAGATCACGACCGGCGGGAGCTGGATCATGCCGACCGATGTCGAAATCGCGGCCACCACCATATCGATCACCAGAAACGGCAAGAACAGCACGGTTCCGATCTGAAAGCCCGTGCTTAACTCCGACAAAATGTAAGCTGGCACCAGAACCCGCATCGACAAATCACGCGGGTCCCGGGGCCGGGGTTCCTTCGCCAGTTCGACGAAAAGCGCCACATCCTTTTCGCGAACGTAATGCACCATGAACTGCCGTAGTGGGCCCGCACCACGTTCCACGGCTTGCATGGCGGTAATTCGCCCTGCCTGCATGGGCACGACAGAAGTTTGAAAGATGGTGGCACCCACCGGCTGCATGAGAAAAAAGGTAAGCACCAGCGCCAATCCGATCAGCGTTTGATTGCTGGGAGTGGTCTGCAATCCTAGAGCCTGACGCAGGAAGTGGAACACCACCAGCAAACGCGCGAATGGAGTCACGCACAGCAATAGGGAGGGAATCAAGGTAAGGAAGGTCAGCAGGACAATAATAGTCCAGGGCGCCGATCCATTTCCGATTCCGGTAATACGGATTTCGTTTGGATCCACTGCTGCCGGCATGGCTGGCATCGCAACCGGGTTGGAGACGGGGGCAGCGGAAGCCGGAGTTGTGGCTGACGCCGCGATCTCATTCCCCGCCGGTAGCACGGCATCAGCCGCAAACACCACGACATTGCTGGTCACTAGCAGCAGCAATATTCCGGTTGTCCAAATCACAGCGTTTCTCATGCCTGGCTCAAGTCCTGTTCGCAGCGGTTTCTGAACACCTCAGAGAATTCCCGCCGCGGTTCCAGATGTGCCAGTGTGGAGACTGAACTTGAGGATCCGCCCACTAAGAACTGTTCGCCGTCAACCTGGATGACTGCGATAAATCGCTTCTCTCCTAGCGATACGCTCTCACAGACCCGCAGCCGCTTTTTGACTTGGTGTGATTTCAACTTGTGTTGTGTCCAGTTCCACGCTCGCGTGAGGATGAGAAAGAGGGCAGTCCATTGAAGAGCAAGTGCCTGCAGAAAAGTTTGTTTCTTCACAGCAGGGGATGAGCCTGGTTCGTGCACCATCGTTGCACTGGCAAGGGCCTCGTACTCAGTCGCGTTAGCCGGTTCGTCCGCATTGTGTCTATCAGCGATGGTCTCGTTGCTGACCAGGGTGCCGGGTCCAACCGGTTCGTCTTCATGCATGACCAAAATCGGCGAAACAGGCTTGGTGAACGCGGCATTCACGGTCAGCGTTATTTCGTTTTCGTTTTTGACCACAGATGCTTTATCGGACAACACAAGCTGTGGTAGAGAGTTCTTAGCGGTAGATGGCGGCATCTTCTTCGTGCCCCCTGTCCGAGCCGCATTCGTCGCCCTGGCCATGCGCTTTTCGGCAGCCTTCTGCTTGGGTATAGATCTGTTTCGCTGAACTGGTTTTTTCTTCAGCGCCTTGGTTTTTGTCGATGGCTTTCGTCCGGCGGCTGTGCCGGTGCTTGAATCCGCCTTTGCGGTGGTTATGGCGGAAAGAATCCGAGGCGCCAAGACCGTGGCAGCACTGGCCAGATCGGGCACGCTCAACGCAGACGCTTGTTGTGTCTTCATGCCAGCTCCGTGAGACGAACGGCCACCCGGTTCCCAATCACTTCGAACTCCGTCCAGCCAATCAGAAGTCCATTGGCGCGCAGAGGAATGTCGCCGGTATGGTGAGACGAGGTCTCAACAATCGAACCGACCCGCAGGCGCAACAAGTCGCCCACCGTAAACCGGCTGACCGGGACTTCCAGCGACAGCAAACAAGGGAACCATCCATAGGCTTCAACCGGGTCCTTGACTGGGGCTTCATTGGCGGCCGGTTGGGGCTCTTTCGCGCGTTGTACGGCTGCATCCATCTCTGTGATCTCAGTTGTTCAGGGTTGTGTGCGGCATCGAACTTCGAGTTCGGAGGTGCAATTGGGAGTCCGCGCAATGGCCGGTCGCGGTGACCGATGTTTTCGACCTATGGTAGGGCTAACAGCAGAAATGACAACAATTTGGAGGATGCATCGCCTTCGCTCCTCCTGCGATAACAACGAGGATGATTAGACCGGAAGTAGAAAAATGGGACCTGCGAACATGGGGGTAGCCCATGGTTCGCAAGTCCTCTAATGGCAAGCTAACAATTCATGGCAGGTTCGCCATGATGCCAGCCGCAAAAATCGATAAGCCTGCACAGCAATGCGATGTGCAGATCCAGGCAATTCCAAGAACCTCTGGCCCGCGACAATCCAGTTCAGACGGTCACCGGCCTGCAGTCGAGGATCTGTCCGAAGCGACCTTATGCCTGGACACTAAGCGCTGAACTGCCGACGCCGCCCAGAAGAGACGTCAGGTCGCTGCCCGTGGCTGCCTGACCGTATATCGCCCAAAAGTCACCCTTCAGGTTGGCCATCGCGGTTGCCGCACTCTGCGCTCCGCCGCCCTGAACTACGTTTTGGACGTCTTGTTTTAACAGATTGGTGGTGAGGGCGCTGTTATCGCTCTGGGCTGCGGTCAAGTTCCCGGCCTGCAGATCCTGTCCCAAGGTCTGGAACTCAGCCTTCATCGTGGGATTGTTGAACGGCCCGGAATTATTCGGGCCGAAGGCGGCCAGCTGATTGTACGCCTGCTGGGCACCCTGTAAATCGCCGTTTTGAAGGTCCTGCTCTAGAGTCCGTCCAATCTGGTCTTCAGATTGTCGTTTGGTAGGCTGCATCAACGGCCCCGAGAGTTGTTGTGATAATGAACTGCTTGCGATTCCGCTTACAGACATTGTGTTTCTCCTTTAAAGGTTGGTTTTGTTACGGCCACTTCACTAATCGGTACCTGGAGCCGTACGGCATCAACCGAACCTCATTCGTGTCGAAACTTCGGTTTTCTACCCTTTGGTCCCAGCTTTACTCTTCGGTACATGTACCTCCACAGTTCCAAGATCAATATGGCGAATCGACTGCGCTAGTTACCCGGCTGTGCCTGGAGGTCGATGGTATCGCTGGTCACTGTATCCAGGGTTGTGATCATGCGGGCATCAGCTTGAAAGGCACGTTCCACCACGATCAAGTTCGTGAACTCTGCGGAAATATTCACGTTCGATGATTCCAACGCTCCGCCGGTAAGCGTTCCCAAGGTTCCGCTGTTGGGAACCCCGATCACGGCCCCGCCAGATGCCAGGGTGGGAGCATAGCTACTACCGCCGGTCAGTTGCATACCCTGAGGGTTGGCGAAATTGGCCAACGCGACTTGTCCCAGCGCTTGCACTTGCCCGTTGCTAAACTGTCCCTCGATAGTGCCATCCGACTCGACCGTGTAGCTCTGCAAAGTGCCGCTTCCATAACCGTTTTGGTTAGTGGAGGTGGTTGCGCTTGGTGCATCTACCTGCGTAAGCAGTGAGCTTCCACCGGTACCAGTAAGGTTCCAGGTGAGGCTCATATTCGCAGCCCCGTCGGCCAAACCGGTGATATTGATGCCAGTGACCGAACCGCTGGGCGAAGTCAGGTTGCCATTGCTGTCAAAGGTCAGTGCGCCACTGGCAATCACGGTAGGATTTCCAGTGCCGCCGGTGTCAGACGCCGGCAGTGTGATTTGATAGTTCCATGCCCCAGGCCCAGTCTCGGTGTAGTTAAAACTCAGCACGTGCGGCGCGCCCAGCGAATCGTAAACCGTCAAAGGAGATGAATAGGTGGATCCGACCGGCGCACTCGCGTCCAGGTTGGTCTGCTGTTCCATGGTCGTAGTCGTCGCCGGCGGGCTAATGGCCGACTGTCCCACCTGTAAGGGCGCGAGAGTCGCACTCTGGTTCACCGCGCCAGCGACCGCGGGATAGCCCATCACGGTTTGTCCACCCACCGTGACCAGTTGTCCCGCCGCATTCACGCCAAAATCTCCGGCGCGGGTGTACTCAACGGTCCCGTTGGGATTCTGGACAATGAAGAATCCGTTGCCAGTAATGGCTACGTCACTGGGAACGCCCGTGCTATTCAGGCTTCCGTTGGTGAAGTTAGAGGAGATCGAACTCACTTCGGAGCCGGCGCCCACTTGAATAGGGTTGCCCGCGCCCGTGGTCCCAAAGTTTTGATAGAACAGGTCCTGGAAATTCGCCGTCTGATCCTTGAATCCCGTGGTGTTCAGATTGGCCAGGTTGTTCGAAATTACGTTCAATGCCTGTTGCGTGGCATCAAGACCGGAAAGTGGAATCGAGAATGACGACATTAGTTTCCTCCTGTGAGTACTTGGTTGGGCGACAGGCTCGCGCTGCCGGTCGCTGGAGCATCAGTGCTTGTGCCGCCAGTAAGCGGCGCGAAGGCGGTGGTAAGGGTCTGATTGATGTTGATCAGTTGTTCCAGCTGGTTCATGGAAAACATCTGACTGACCATGGCAGTGGGATCCATGGGTTGCGTGGGATCCTGTGACTGGAGTTCGGTCACCAGCAAGCTGATGAAGGTGCTTTCCGCCGAGCTGGCGGCATCAGTTGGCGAATTGGAGGAACTGGTGGAGTTGGTGGAACCGGCAGACCCGGACGAACTGGACGAACTTGTTGCTCCCGTCGAACTCGCGGCGTTCACGCCCGCGGAAAGATCGGTAAACATATGTGCAACTGGTGTCATTGTCGATATTCCGTGAAGGTTCATTTGTTTTCTCCTAACTTCTCTTTTCCATGTTTCGCTTTCCGAGAAAGCTACATATGAATGTCAAGTCTTGCCGTCGCCTCGATGGTGTCCAGGGGTAGCACTGACAGAGACGAATCCTCATGCGCGCGACTGCCGGAGACGCTGACCGGTGGTAAGTTCTGCCCCGATCGCGATCCTTGATGAAAACCGGACGAACTACTGCCGGATTGGTCTTGAACCGTAATACTTGCCGCTGGCATATGCTGCTCCGACAGCCGGTGCTGCAAACTCGGCAGTTCCGCTGCCAGGGCTCGACCGAGTTCGCCGCGCTCCACCGAAATTTCAGCGGTGAATTGGTTGCGGACCAGCGAGGTTCGGATGTCAACGTTGCCAAACTCCCCTGTACGTAATCCCATGCGAAGTTCGGACTGCTCCACGCCTGCTACCAGTTTTGCCGTGTGAAGTGGAGAACTGGCTGAAATGGCTGTTGCTTCGACGGCTGCTTCCGCATCTTCCGCGGCGGTAGTTAATTGGCTGTGTGTTAGTGCATCCGATGTCTTCGGAGAAGCACCGGCACTGGCCGTTTGGCCATCCGTAGTCAAAGCCGGTGAGGAAATCTGCGTGGAAACGATCAAGCTTGGCGCTCCCACTATGGCTGCGTTGCCGGTGTCTCCCGGCGCGGCTGCGGATGAAAGCGAACCTGCCTTGCCGAGTTGAGTCGCTTGGTTGCTGGCTCCATCGAGGTCATCGTTTGGCGTGCCGGCAAAAGCTTGCGTCACGGCCTTCTCCTGTTTGCCGGTTGAACTTCCGCTGAGCGTGCGGCCCTGGAGCACCTCGTGACTTGTGTCGGAATTGGAACCAGGCCGAACGACCGTCTTTGGCGCAGGTGCTATCGGCGGCGTGATCGAAGCTGCGGCGTGAGATTGCAGGAAAGTGAACCCGGCTTGAGCCTTGGTGTCGAGCGTGGAAGTGGTGCCATGCGCGGTATCGGCGGATGCGGTCTTGGTTCCAGAGGTCGTTAGCTTGCCATTCGGCGCGGCTGAAGCCTCCACGTTGGCAACGCCAGGTGCGACAAGGGATTTGAAACTTGTGGCCTCTTCCCCCGCTGCCCAAGTGCTTAACAAGTTGGTAGACGAAACGGGAACCTGCTGACGGTCCGCCACCGGTTCGGGCGAGTCCGTACTCTTGGTTTCAGGCTGGCCGGAGTTGACCGTGCCAGAAACAAGCGGAGGTGTCGAGGCATCGCTCGTAGACTTCGTCCGCGTGAGGGAACCGGAGACGGCGTTGGGGTCGGTCATAGCCAGAAGGGCCGGAGCTGACACCACCAAGTCTGAATCGGACTTCGCATTAGCTAGTCCGTCGGTTGTTTCATCAGCATCATCTGACTGTGACATCTCTTGTGAGAAGGCGTTTTGCCAGGACGGCCGCATCGCACTCGTCGATGCAGCTTTGATTTCATGAACGGCGGAATTAACCGCAGGGGTGGTTTTCGAAAGGGTCGAACCGTCGGTAGCTGCGAACGATTTCAAGTTATTCTTATCGCTCTTAACGGATGTCTTCTTCGGAGCGTGGCTTCCACTTTGATTCAGAACGTCTGACGTCGAGTCCGGCGGGTCCTGTGCTTCGGCAAGAACGGTTGAAAACTTTCCCGAGTTCGTAGCAGCAGCTGGCAAGTTCTTCGCGGGTATGGCATGCGCAGCAATTGTCGGCAAGCTCACGTTCACGGTTTCTCCTCACCCGCGAACAGAGTTTGCACGTGGCTGGCCAAAATCTCCCGATTAGAGACAGTCCCATTGGCGGAAGAGCAATCAAGAAATTAAAGAGTTTTCACGATTGTGCCGATTAGAAAGGAACGACGATTGTGGGGACATTTACGGACTGGGCAAGATTTGCCCAAACGCCGCTAGGCAACCTCTGCCTAGCTACGCCTTTTCAGCCGCGACAAAAACATGTCGTCGACCCGGCGTTGTTCACGCCGGGATTGGTCGAGAACGTAGGCGTTCAGCTGTTGGTTGCGAAGTTCTTTCAGGATCTCGCGTTTCTGCCGGGCTAGCTCGTAAGCTTTGAGGCACTGCAACCGCTTCATGTCGAGTTCCCGCCGTTTGACTTGCAGTTCGTCCCGTTGAATCTCGAGGCCGCGCTCCCGTGCGTAGGCATCCTGCAGGTGAACCGAAGCAATGCCGCGGGCGGTTTCGGTTGTGCGCAGATTCGTGATTTCAGCAAGCCATTCCTCACATCGGCTAAGTTGCGCCTCAACCTGGGCAATTTCCTGGTGGACCCTGCCCAACGCCAGGTATTCGCGTTGTTCCAGATTCTCGCGATACTTCAACACCGCGGCAAGAGAAAATCGGAAGGCCATGGTTAGCTGTGAAGGGCGAACAGATGCCGCAACATTTCTGGAAAGTCGGTCTGCTCAGTGGGGGTCTGCCGCAGAAAGCGGTTAATCTCCGGCAGAGCTGCGATGGCCTTATCCAGAACCGGGTCAGTTCCCTTCTGATAAGCGCCGATTCGCACCAGATCTTCCGCATGGGCATAGGCGGCCAGCAGCACGCGCAGGGCTCCGGTCTTCTCGATGTGTTCAGGTGAGCACACGCTCGGCATCAACCGGCTCAGGCTATCGAGAACAGAAATGGGTGGGTAGTGGTTGCGCAAGGCGAGATTGCGATCCAGCACAATGTGTCCGTCCAGCAGGGAACGCACCGTATCCACAATGGGATCTTGCTGGTCGTCGCCTTCCATCAAGACGGTATAGAAAGCGGTGATGCTGCCTTGCGAGAAACGGCCAACCCGTTCGACCAATCGCGCCAACATCGATAACACAGACGGTGTATAACCCTTCGCTGTCGGAGGCTCCCCGGCGGCCAGGCCAATTTCCCGCTGGGCCATGGCGAAACGAGTCAGCGAATCGACCACCAGTAAAACATTCTTACCCCGAGTACAGAAATATTCCGCGACCGAGGTCGCAGCCAGAGCCGCGCGGATGCGTAGCAAGGGAGATTGATCCGAAGTCGAAACCACGACCACCGACCGGCGTCGTCCTTCTTCCCCCAGTGTTTTGAGAAACTCGCCAACTTCCCGGCCACGTTCACCGACCAGAGCAAGAACCGTCAGATCAGCCGATGTGCCGCGTGCCATCATGCCCAGGAGAGTGCTCTTGCCCACTCCGCTGCCGCCGAAGATTCCAATACGCTGGCCACGTCCGCAAGTCAGGAAGCCATCAATCGCGCGAATGCCGCAACCCAGTGGCTCATCAATCAGGACGCGTTCAAGCGGCAATGGTGCGACGCCATCGACCAACATGCTTTGCGCCGCCTTGTAGTCTGGCAACGAATCAATCGGTCGTCCCGTAGCATCGATCACCCGGCCCAGTAATTCCGGTCCCACTCGCAGAGACGGTCTGGCGCCGCGGGTAACAATCCGATCCCCAAAGCGGATGCCGTGAGGCTTGTCCAGGCTCATCGAAAGTACGCTGGATCCACGAAACCCAACGATTTCTCCCGGGAAGGCTTCCCCGCTGGAGTCCACGATTTCGCAGGATTCACCCACCGAACAGAACGGCCCGGCGGATTCCACCAGATTGCCCACTACCTGGGTTACCCGGCCACTCCAGCGTATCGAGGATCCGTTGGTGAGCCAGTTACGGCACGAGTCCAGGTGTCCGGGTGTCATTTTGCTTCAAGCTTCGGGGTGGGTTTTTGAGCCAGCAGGTCGAAGAAGCCCTTCTCGATTTCTTTAAGCTGCGCGTCGAACCCCACTTCTGCAATGCCCAGTTCGGTCTCAAACACGCAATCCGTCGCCTGCATCGAGAAATCCTCTACGATCTGTACGGTGGAATTGTCGTGGAAATAGTGGCGCCAGCTTTCAGCGGCTTCGGGGCGCACGCGTACAGTTACCCTAGTTCCCTGTTGCAATTTCTCCAGCATGACCTTCACCAACCCGGCAACCACCATGCGATCGACCTGCGCCTCGCGGTGAAGGATCTTTCCGGCAATGGCCAATGCGAAGTGAACCAGCTGCACTTCGACTTTGGAGTAATATTCATCCCGCTCTTTTTGCAATGCGGACATCACCTCGGTGACTCGCGAACGCTCACGCGCGAGTTCTTCCTGCAACCCTGCCTTGGCGAGGCGTTCGCCTTCGCGAATGCCTTCGGTACGGGCCTCCGCGATCAACCGTGCAATCTCATCTTCGCTGGTTCGTGGAGGGTGATCCCGGTTCAGGCTCATTTCTTGCGGACGTTGGTCTGGCGGTTTCGGCGTCTCGACGCCAAATACATTGTCCGTATCCTGATAGACAAACGCCTCGACTTCGGTGGCGGGTTGCGCACTCGCGGCGCCGCTAGACAATGTACTCATCGTCTCCCTCGGCCTTCAGTACGACCTTACCTTCGGTCTCCAGTTTGCGAATCAGCGTTACCGCTTCCTGCTGGGCCGTCGCTACGTCTTTGGCGCGGACTGGGCCCAGCGCTTCCATGTCTTCTTTCAGCATGTCCACGGCGCGAGATGACATCGCCCTGAAAATATGGTCCTTCAAGTCCTGGGTCGCTCCCTTGAGCGCCAGGGCTAACGTTTTCTTGTCCATGGCTCCCAGCCACTCGCGGATGTGCGCGTCAGTGACGCCCACCAGGTCCTCGAAGGTGAACATGAGGTTGCGAATGTTGATCGCCAGCTTGGCATCATCGTGTTCGATGGATTCCAGAATCGTCTTGGCGACGCCGCCTTCCAGCCGGTTCATGACGTCGGCAACGCTCTTGAATCCTGCGTAAGTTTTTCGGCTTTGTTCGCCGAGTGACTGCAATCGCCGGTTGAGCACGACCGAAACTTTCTCCGCCATCTCCGGAGAGAACTGCCTTAACTGAGCCAGACGTTTTACACACGCCGCCCGGGCCTGCTCGGGAAGCCTCATCAATAATGTCGCCGCCTGCTTGCCGTCCAGGTGCGCCAGAATGAGCGCGACGGTTTGCGGATGTTCACTTTCCAGAAACTTTGCCAATTGTTGCGGATCAGCCTTCTGGAGAGACTCCAACTGACCGACGCTCAGCTCTTGAAGCCGTCCGACTTTCTTCAGAAGGTAGCGAGCGTCTTCATCTCCGAAGGCCTTTATCAGCGATCGCGTAGCAAAATCTATGCCGCCCTGTGTCAGATAATCCTGGGTCAGGGCGAGCTGGCTGTACTCTTCCAGAATCTGGTGAGCCAATTCCGGGGGCACGCCTTTCATTTCCGCAAGCTCTTTGGTCACGACCTGTACATCTTTGTCGGGAAGGTGTCGGTAGATCGCGCTGGCGGCTTCTTCCCCCATGATGGCCATGAGGATAGCTGCTTTGCGGGTGCCCGAAAGTTGTCCGGCTGCTGTCTGCGTCGTCATTTGGCTTCTTCGTGGATCCAGGCTTGAATCAATTTACTGGCTGCTTGCGGCTCATCGGTAACCTTCTCCAGCAATTGCTTCTTGAGGGTTATGGCACGCTGTTGTGGGGCAGGAAGACTGTTCACATCTTGTCCCGGCGCCAGATCGCCGACGGCGACCGGTTGATTCTTCGCTGTCAAGGCGGCCGGCAGTTCGCGGAAAGTCGTCACCAGTTGATTTTTCAATGGCCGCAATAAGAGAGCATAGGCCAGCAGGAATAACAGAATAATTGCCGCGTAACGTACCAAGCTGGACCAATCATCCAAGGTGACCCGTACTTTCTGCATTACCGTAGGCTTGGCCGGCGTCTCGACTGGGGTCTGGTCGAACGAAAGATTCTGGACAGTCATGATGTCCCCGCGGGTCGTGTCCACCCCAATCGCAGCTTTAGCCAGGTCTTCAATCTGCTTAAGTTCGTCGGGGGTACGCTTGCGGCGGGTTTCCGAACGCTTTCCGTTTTCCTGTTTTACCTCGATCGCGTCATCCACCAGCAACGCCGCGGTAATTCTGCGAATGCGGCCTGCCGGCTGCAGGGTATGGCGTACCACCTTGCTTACAGCGTAAGTATTGCTTTCGCTTTTCGAAAGCTGAGTTCCGTCCCCGCCATCCACCACCGTTCTAGTGCGGTTGTCGGCTGCAGCTTTGGCGTCAGCGTTGCCAGCGGCTGGTTTAGCCCCGTTAGCTGCGGGTTTGGAGTCATCGGTTCCACCGCCGGGAACATTGCTGGAGGTTCCCGGGACGCCGCCCTCTAACGTGCCTCCGACTTGTTCCTCCGATTTTTGTTCGGCAACCGCGACCGCACTCTTGGGGTCATAAGTCTCATCATTCTCTTCGGTCGTGCTGGGATCGTATTCCACGTTGACCCGGGCACGAACGTGTTGAGGTCCCACCACCGGCTCGAGCGTCTGCATGAGCTGCGCGGAGAGTTCCTGTTCTAAACCGCCGTCCGGGGAGAAACCGTCGCGCCTGGTGCGGCCGAGCGGGCGATTGGTGTCAGCATCGACCACTGTCACATCTTCTGGACTAAGCTTGTCTACGGCTCCCGCTACCAGTCGGGCAATCGCCATCTGGGTTTCGTCGGAGAGCTGGTTGCCCCGCGGTTTAAGAATGACCGATGCTTTCGCCTTGCGCTCACGGTCAAGAAACACGGAATCTGTAGGCAAGACCAGATGTACGCGGACACTGTCCACATCTCGCAGGGTCTGAATCGATCGCTCCAGTTCGCCTTCGAGAGCGCGCTGATAGTTCACTTTCTCGTCAAATTCGGTCTGACCCCAATTCAACTTGTCGAACAGTTCAAAGCCCAGACGCCCGCTGCGAGGCATGCCGTCGGTCGCCAATTCCATGCGAGTGGAATCGACTTTGTCGCTGGGTACGCTGACCGTCTTACCGTCCGTGCTGATCTGATACTGGATATTTTTCGCGGCTAACTGCGCACCTAACGCCTGGGCGTCGGAAGTTTCCATTCCGGTGACCAGCGGTTTGTAGTCCGGGGTGGAGATCATGTGCGCGAAGAGCGCCAACACGGCTATCGTCACCACCGTGGCGCCAATCAGCATCCCGCGCTGTTTGACCGAAAGCCCGGTAACGAAATCCGTTGCCTGCTTTTGTACCTGGTTAAAAGATGGCATGCTGTTTGCGATGACGAACTATCCCTTTGGCTAAAACTGTAGTTTCGAGACTTCCTGATATGCGTTAACAATCTTGTTCCGCACTTGCATCATGAGCTGGAATGCGACGTCTGCTTTTTCCACCGCGATCATTACATTGTGGATATCCTGCCGATTGCCCTGTACCAACTCGCTTACCTGCTTATCCGAGTTGTCGCCCAGTTCGCTAACCTTGTCGATTGCCTGGTGCAAGACAGAACCGAATCCGCTTCCCGCGTCATCGACTCCGGTCGGCGCCGTGGGACTCGTCGGCACGGTGGGAAAATTCGGTAGTCCTGGAAAAATCATGTTGCTCAAGCGTTTATCTCCTTAGCTGATCTCATGCGCACGGTGACTATGTAAAATGACGACTGGCCGCCGATACAACCGGAAAATGCCACGCCGGGTTTTTCTGTATATCGGAGTCGCGCAGCCCTTACATGGGCGTCGATCCTCCGGTCACTCTCGTCCATTTGCTTGCGGAACGCTTCTTCCGCCTGCCGCGTCGTCACATCCGCGAATATCCGAACGTCGTCAATCGTCATCTTTAGTTCCCTGCCTCCTACTTGATCAGCTCGATCGACTGCTGAATCATCTGCTTGCTGGCAGTGATAGCGGACGCATTGAGCTGATAGGAACGAACCGCCCCCATCAGATCCACCATCTCCTGCACTGGATTAATAGCGGGATATGCCACATAGCCTTCCTTGTCCGCATCCGGATGTCCGGGTTCGTAGCGTTTCAACGGGGGTGTGCTGTCGTCCACTACCCGTTGCACCCGCACCGCAGGGATCATGTTGTTGCCACCGGGATGAAAACCCGCGAGCATCATCCGGAAAGGCAGATTGCCGGAACTCGCAAACACAACTTCTTTGCGCCGATAAGGGCCTCCGCCGGGGGTGTGGGTAGTCTCCGCATTGGCCATGTTGGCCGCGACAATTTCCGCCCGTTGCCTTTCGGCCGACAGTGCGGATCCGCTGATTTCGAGCACAGAAAACATACTCATGCCTTGCTCCCTTCATTGATCGCGCTTAGAAGATTTTGAAATTCATGACGTAACAGCTGCACGCCCAATCCGAATTGCATTTGGGTTTCCGCCAGCAGTAAGCCTTCGCGGTCCATGCTGACATTGTTGCCGTCGGGACGCTCGAGCAAGCCGTGTACTGAACGCACCACTGGCAGAAAGTTCGCCGACTCGTTAGTTGCAGCGTGCTGAAGTTCACTGCGGAAATCGATGTCTTTGGTCTGATAACCCGGCGTGTCAACGTTCGCCATGTTGGCAACGACCAGTTGTTGGCGTTGTGCAGTGACGTCCAGTGCTTTCTCGAGCAGATTCATCGTGGGAGTGGAAATGTCGTTCATGCATACCTCCGAGGTGGTAATCCGTATTCCCGAATTTTGTTGCGAATAGTTCTCAGACTCACGCCTAACATCTCGGCGGCGCGAGTCCGGTTTCCGCCGGTAACATTCAGGGTGGTTTCAAGTAAGTGGCGCTGCAATTCGCGGATTGAAGTCCCCGCCTGTAGCGAAGCCGAAGCGATCAAACGTGGCGCCTTAGCAGAGTTGGATCGGGAGATTTCAGCACTCAGGTGCTCGGGTCCGATTTCGCTGGTATCGGACAGGGTCAATACTCGCTGCATGAAGTTTGCGAACTCACGGACATTTCCAGGCCATGTTTGTCGCTGTAGGCCTGCAACAAATTCTGGATACAAGACTGGCGCTGGCCGACTGGATTTAGCCGCGAACTGCTGAGCAAAGAACTCTGCTAATGCGGGTATGTCTTCGCGTCGCTCGCGGAGCGGCGGCAGGGTGAGAGGAATTACATTTAAACGATAGTAAAGATCGGCGCGGAACTTTCCTTCTTCCACCATCCTATGCAGGGATACGTTGGTGGTGGCCACTACCCTTATGTTTACGGCTATGGTGCGAGTGTCCCCCAATCTTTCGATTTGCCGTTCTTGCAGAGCGCGCAACAGCTTGGGCTGCAGGTTGACTGGCATCTCGCCAATTTCATCCAGCAATAGGGTTCCACTTTGCGCCAACTCGAACTTTCCCGCCTTCGATGCCGTGGCGCCGGTATAGGCTCCGCGTACATGACCGAACAATTCGCTCTCGAGCAAATGCTCGGGGACTGCTGCACAATTGACCGCTATGAAAGGCTTTTCGCGGCGGGAACTGTTGTCGTGTATGAATCGTGCCAACAGTTCTTTACCGGTACCACTTTCGGCTTCAATCAGAACATCCGCGTTCGTCCGGGCCGCATGGCGAGCACGATCCAAGGCCTGCAACAAAGCGGGTGCCGTCCCCACAATGGCATTCTTCTCGGTTTCGCTGGGAACAACAGCATTCTTCACATGTTGCATGACTCGGGTAACCGAGGCCTGAAGCTGATCGAAAGAAATTGGCTTGGTCAGGTAGTCGCAGGCTCCGTCCTGGATCGCCTTCACTGCTTCCGGAACGTTTCCGAATGCGGTCAGCACAATTACGGCTGTTGAGGGATGCGAACTGCGTACGGTACGCATGAGCTGTAAGCCGTTTCCATCTGGCATGCGGACGTCAGTAACCACCAGCGGAAAATGATCGTTCTGGATTCTCCGGAGCGCGTCCGACGCGCCCGACGCAGTCTCGACCCGCCAGCCTTCACGTTGGAAGTTGGCCTGTAACGCCATGCGCATCCCAGGTTCGTCGTCCACCACTAACACAGACCGTGTTGCCTGATCGTTCATAGAACTGGAAACTCCATATGGAAGGTTGTTCCCTTCTCTAACTGGCTGCGCACCGAAATCGTCCCGCGGTGCTGCTCTACGATCCGCTGGCACACCGTGAGTCCTAAGCCAGGGCTCTGTTTGCCAGTGCTGAATCCGGGCTCAAAGATGTGCGGGATATCCTCGGAGCGGATACCACTGCCGGTATCGGCAACCTCAACCACCGCGATTGTCTTGTCATCGCCAGAACCAACGTGTCCCGCGACCGTGATGCTGCCACCCGCTGCAGTGTGTCGCAGCGCATTGCACACCAAATTCAAGATCACTTGTTGAAGCCCACCGGCGTCGGCCGCGATTTCTGTCAGTCCCAGAGTTAACTGAAGGTTGAGCGAGACTCCGCTTTGTCTGGCCAGCGGTTGAACAAAATTGGCCGCACTGCGTAAAGCTTCGCCTAGTTTTGTAGGCTGCAGATTGGAAGTCCCCAAGCTGTGAAAGCGCAGCACATTGTTTACGACCGCGGACAGAGAGCGCACCCCGGCCTGCAAGTGCTGAACGCATTGCTTGGAGTCTTCGTTCAGTCCACCGTCGCCGGCCAACAGTCCGGTTAGCAGTTCCATGCTACCCAGAGGGTTGCGGATTTCGTGTGCCAGCACGGTCGCCATCTCGGCCAGCGCGACCATGTGGCGCGAAGCTTCCCGATCCTGCTCGGCCTCTTTGGAAGCGGTCGTATCACGACAAATAAGAATGGCTCTTGCGTTGGTTCGCGCTTGATGGTTCCCAGCTTCGGTGTCCACCATGGCGCTGTAGCGGACCGTCACCCAGCGCTTCTTGTCGTGACTATCGAAACAGAAATCATGTTCATCGCCCTGCTTCCAGGCCGGGCAACCCTCTGCATCCAGCACGGCCCGGATGTGCTCCGGAAGATTTGCCCAAGCCGGCGCCCGATCGGTTGAGATCTCAAACAGCCGTTGGGCCTCAGGGTTCAAAAGGACGATTTGTTTACTGTGGGGCTCGAGAACCGCCACACCGCAGGGCAGCGCGTCCAGAATCTGGCGTAACGCGATCCGCATGCGCTCGTTCTCAGCCACGCTTGAGGCCAGAGCGCGATTGCGCTCCTCCAACTGAGTGCGCAGGTGTGTCACTTCATCGTGCAGTTGCCAATGCGAATGTTCCAATCGACCGGCCGCCGCAATGAAAGAAGAGAATGCGTCAGCCAGTTGCGCGTTCGCCATCGGCGGCGGTGTGGCAATCGTTTCCATTGGACTCAAATGAGAGCTAGGCAACATCTGCCCAGTCAGAATGCACGGGCTCTGCCAAAGCGACGCGACTCCACTCGGTCAGTGTCAAAGGTAATCGCGGGATGGGTGTCCGTTCTTGGCTTTTCCGCTGTTGAGCCGTACTACAACTGCCGATGTTTGGTTTCCAGTGTCAAGGTTGGCGTGCGGACGTATTTCTACGAGCGGCCAGGGTACGGGCAACCGGCTGAACACATTAGAGGTGCGTGAGAAACGGATGGATGGAAACGCCGCGGTCCAGATCCGGTTTAACTGGTAGCTCGCGTGCATCAGAAAAGCGTGTGCAATACGAAATGGAACCCAAGTGAGCAACCAACGCAAGACTGCAGTTCAAGAATATGGCTATCGTCTACCGCGATTTCCTGCGGACTTCAGTTTGGTATTGCAAATCTCCGATCCTGAGCCCAGGCTGCTTGACGCACGCTGCCGTGATATCAGCGAGGATGGACTCGCGGCGCGAATCGCAGAACCTCTGAGTGTGGGCGCCCGCGTGACCTTATTGTTGACTCTGCCCGGCAAATCAGTGTCGTTGCCTATTGCCGCAACCGTCAGCCACCAGGATCGCGGAGATCACGGATTCGCATTCAAATTCTCCTCTCAGAATGAGCGCGAACAAGTGCAGAAATATGTACTCACCCTTCGCAGCGGCAACTTCGCCTTACGCCGGGGCCCCAAGTAACGAATCGCTTCACCTGCACAGGCGAAATCGTAGAGTCTCCGTTTTGGCATCTCCCGTGCTTAACCACTAGGCAGATGTTGCCTAGCGCTCATCTGTCTCTAATCGACTCACGCGCCGGCACCCGAAAACATGGAAAAGGTCCTCAGTCAGGAAGAAATTGACGCGATGGTGCGGGCCGCCCGCGGCCGCCAAAGCGATGGGGTGCCCGCCACCGAGAAGCGCTCGGTCAAGCCCTGCGGCTTCCGGCAATCCGGGCAGCTGACAGGTGAACAGGTGCGGGCGTTGACCATCCTGCACGAGGGCTTTGCACGCAGCGTTTCCCAATCTCTGGGAGCCTACTTGCGCGTAGTATTCGAAGCCACGCTCGTGTCCGTCGAGCAAGTTGCATATTCCGAATTTCTCGAGCGGGTACCTGAAGTTACGTACATGACTTCGTTCCAGGTCCGGCCGATCGGCGCAGCGGCGGCGATGCAGCTCGATCATTCTCTGGTGTTCCCTTTGGTGGATCTTTTGTTGGGCGGGACTGGCCAATGCGACGCCATGACTCGCGAGGTCAGCGAAATCGAAGAACAAATAATGGACGGGGTTGCCAGAATCGTCTGCCGGGAGTTAGCTGCATCTTGGGCACCCATGGGGACTGAAATCGATTTGGAGCATCGCCAGCCCACAGCGCAGATGCAGCGCTTTCTGGCCGCAGGCGAGAAGACTCTCTGCCTAAGCTTTCAAGTCAAGTTGGCGGAGGCTCAGGGCGCGATGAATCTGGTCCTTCCGCTCTCCATCTCCAACACACTGCTGCGCAAGCTTTCCACCGATTGGTCCTACGCAAAACCTCGAACCATTAGCCGGTCTGGACGCAAGCTGGCCGAAAGAATGATGGAGTGCCCGTTTGAGCTCATCCTAGGAATTCCCGATATTAAGCTCCGCGTTCAGACCATACTCGAACTCACTCCCGGGGAAGTTTGCAACCTTGGGATTCCGGTTCGCCTGCCCGCCGCCTTGGTGATAGCGGGCCGCGAAGTTTTTGAAGCCGAACCGGTGCGCCAGGGTCGTCATCGTGCTGCCCAAGTCCGGCAGCAGATCGCAACCTCGGATGCAGAAAGGAAACAATAAGGATGCCGCCGATCACACCCGGAACCCCGCTGCACTCGCTGGCGGAGGTCTTTCGTAACAGCCTCGGTGAAGTTTTGTCGCAAACTCTCGCCTCGCCGTGGAGCGTTGAACTCAAGGCGGAAGAGGATGTTGCTCCTGACGAAAGCGCTCCGCTGTACTTTGGGATAGCCTCGTCCGGCAGCTTGCAGGGAAACGCAGCCTTTAAACTGCTTCTTGCGGATGCCCGTTCGCTGGGGCAGAAGCTGCTAAAAGAGCCGGCCGACGCTTCGTCGGAACTGAACTCCGAACACAAACAGGCCATCGAAGGTTTACTGAGTAAAGTCACCGAGCAAACAGCGGCGGCTCTCAAAGCCGGTTACGGCGAGGTGGGGCTGCAACTTAGCAGTATTGATGCACCTTCTTGGCCTGGAGTCACTGTCATGCTCATGGCCTCTGCTGGTCCTTCCGGTACGCTTTCGGTGCAGATAAGGTTCAGTAACGAATTGGTAGCGGCTTTACCGGTTCCGGCCGAGACGCCTAATCCGCTCCCGGTCGAGGTCCCCCTGGTCGTCGACAGTAATCTGGACTTGCTGCTGGGCGTAGATCTCAGCCTTACCCTGCGCTTCGGGCAGCGCACTTTGACCCTGCGCGAGATACTCGATCTCAGTTCGGGCTCAGTCATTGAACTGGACCGGCGGGTGCAGGAACCGGCGGACCTTTTGCTGGGCGACAAGCTAATTGCACGGGGCGAAGTAGTGATCGTCGATAGCAACTACGGCCTTCGCATCACCGAAGTGTGCGATGCTCAACATCACGCCGCAAAGGGAGCCTTGTCCGCAGCCCAATGATCCTGAGGACAACAACCGCAGGTGAGTGATGCATAATTGCTCAACCGAAAGGTATGGAAGAGGCACGCCATGAAAGTTGATTTAAACGGATTAACTGGATCTGCGCTGGATGGCGTTAAATCGCCGCAACGCGCCCCGTCGGATGCAACTGCGACTTCTGCGTCCGGCGCTGAGCCGACGGTTGGGGAAGATGCTGCGACACTTTCCGTCGGGAGTGCAAGTGTTAACTCGCTGGTTGCCAAAGCCCTCGACGCACCTGACATTCGTCAGGATAAAGTCGAAGCCCTTCGCCAAGCCGTTCAGAACGGGGAATACAAACTTGATCCGGCGCAGATCGCAGAAGCCATGATTCGGCAATAAAACTACTGTCTTTCGTTGTTGTCACACGCGAAGCGGCATCCCCTGGGTGTCACAAAACTCGCATCCTAAAGTAACCCTAAAGTTTTCCCTCCGCATTGCCGATAAAGGATAAGCTGTGCAACCCGCAAGTGGACAATCCGGCGCCGCCGCCAAGCCCAGCCAACTGCTTCGTTATGTTGCGCGCCAGCCCATATTAAGCGTGGATGAGAAAGTCTACGGCTACGAGTTGCTGTTTCGCGATGGCGTTGCAGACTATTTTCGTAATCCGGACGCTGAAGCGGCATCGCGCAGCACGCTTGACACCTCGCTCCTGATGGGAATCGATGTTCTGTGCGATGGACGGCACGCATTCATCAACTGCACGCGCGACATCTTACTGAAAGACTACATCACCCTGCTTTCCCCCGAGCAAGCCACGGTCGAGATCCTGGAAACTGTCCCGGTCGACGATTTGGTAGTGGCTGCCTGTAAGCGCCTGAAGGAAGCGGGATATGTAATCGCACTGGACGATTTTGCGGTCAACGATCCGCGCGAGGCGCTGACCAGTGTGGCTGACATCATTAAGGTAGATGTGAGGGCCACGTCGGCCGAAGATTGCGCTGCCATGGTCAAGCGCTATGCGCCCAAGCGCTGCCGGATGCTGGCCGAAAAAGTGGAAACTCAGGAGGAATTTCTCGCTGCCAAGAAGGCTGGATTCATTTACTTCCAGGGATATTTCTTCCGCCGGCCGGAGCTCATGCAGGCGCGCGAAATCCCCGCCAACCGGGTGAACTATTTACGTCTATTGCAAGCGCTCTCGCGGCCGGAACTAGAGCCTCGTGAACTTGAAGACGCCATCAAAGGCGAGGCCTCACTGTGCTACCGCCTGCTGCGCTACCTGAATTCGGCAGCTTTCGGCTTCCGGACGGAGATCAAGTCCATTCGCCATGCGCTTGCAATTCTCGGCGAGCGCGAAGTGCGCCGCTGGTTGCGCCTGGTCGCTACTCTCACCGCAGCCGAGAATAAGCCCTCCGACTTGGTGCTCTCGGCTTTAGTACGCGCCCGCTTTTGCGAGTTGCTCGCTCCCCAAGTCAAGCACGGCGAATCGGATCTATTTCTGGTCGGCTTGCTTTCCCTGATGGATGCAATCCTCGAATTGCCCATGGGGGTGGTGTTGGAAGGAATCTCCGTTGATAGCGAAACCAAGACCGTCCTCCTGGGGCAGGGTGGCCTTTTATCTCCCGCATACCAGCTCATGCTGGCACAAGAAGCCGGCGATTGGCAGGGGGTTGCCAACGTCAACAGTCAGTTGCATCTGCCGGAGAGTTTTGTTGCCGACTGTTACTGGAAAGCGATGCAATGGGCCCGCGAGGTTACTGGCGGCGTTTCCAGTAGTTAAGGGCGCACTTTGATCCTGAGTGCCGCTTACGCTAATTCATCAATTTGATGAGTGTTGTCTTCTTCGTGGGATTCTTCGGCTGGGTCTGGGGTCACGGCTTCTGGCGCTGGGCGCGGGCGGCGTTGCTGCCTGGCATCGTTTCCTGGAGAACCGTGCCCACCGGCATTGTTGGCAGGCGTGATCGCTTCCGGTCTCGTGATGGAGAAATCATCCATACGTCCCTACGTTCGTTTCCCGCGACAGCCTCAGTCAGAAGCATGATTGTGGTCATTACCACCCGCAAATAACATCGGCAGCCATCCAGCAAATCTTCAACTAGCGCTGGTAGCCGCCGCCGAAAAAGGTAACCTTAGGTAACCTGCGTGAGGGGTGCAGCAGCCATCTTGCTAGGCCTTCGCTGCCTTCTTCTTCTGCGACTTGCGCTTTTCCTCGTACATGGCAGTGTCTGCGCGTTCGACCAGCCTATCCATGCTTTCGCCGTTTTGCCATTGCGCCAAGCCTATGGATGCATCCATGAGCACCTTTACTTCGCCCGCGCCACCAGCCCGCTGCACGGCGTATTCACCCATGACCCATTTCCGCATGCGGTCGACCTGGCAGGTTGCTCCGGCGAGGTCGCAGTCCAGAATCACCATGAACTCATCTCCGCCCCAACGGCCGGCGACATCCGAAGAGCGCAGGTTCGACCGCAGCTCCTTGGAAAACTGTTTTAGGAGGCTGTCTCCCGCGGGATGTCCGTAGTTGTCGTTGATCTGCTTGAAGTGGTTGAGATCGATCATCATTACGCAAAATGTCTGTTGATGCTCGATGCGCCACTCGATACGCCCCTCGGTGTTGCGCCGATTGGCCAAACCTGTCAATGAGTCTCGCAGCGCCAGTTCCTCGACCGCCTTGAGTTTGGTTTCGTAGGTTGACACTTCCGCCTGCAACTGCGCGACGGATTCGCGACTGTCCTGGGCCATGCGATCTACATAAGTTTTTAGCTCAGCAGCGCCTTTGACGAGCGATGCACGAACCTGGCTCAAGTCCTCCAGATTCGCGATCTTTTGCAACCGGGATGTGAACTGAGTGAACTGACTCGTATAACGCTGATCACGCTCGCCCAACGACTGCGCGGTGCGAGCTAGCAAAATCAGCAGTTCCTTCACCTCGTGGGCCTTGGCTTTGAAGTACTCCGCGGATTGCCCGCCCCATTTCTCCAACTGTTCTTCAACCTGCTTTTCCGTTTTCTTCACGCCCGCGGGTGTAGGGTTGCTGGATAGCTGGCTCGCCAGATCCGCGAGCTTCTGCTGCAGTTCCGAACTCACTCCCGGACAAGCCTGGATCCCACTCTTTCCCATGGCCAGCAGGGCCGACTGATAGCATTCCACGAGGGCCGAAAGCAACTCACTTGAAGCCGGCTCAGTCGAGGAGGGTTTGGACCCGTCCATTTCCAGATATCGTTTCAAAGAAATCAAGATTCACCGTCTTCCGTGTCAGCAAGTGCTTTAACTATTGGGGATAGAAAGACGCAGTTGGTCGGAGCACACAACTGGGAGTCTCAAGTACCGGGGTTCTGACCATGCATGCGGCTCGCAATCAATCGGCACTATGGTGACGAAACTTTACATTGTCAACGCCCGTGTGTTACCAGCGGGTTGGGACCCTCACTGCTCCTCGGCGGCAACCGCACATCGCTAGATTTTCAGTAGTAACCGGAAGTAACCCGACGCCTTGGTTACGCTAACGTAGTCTGCAAAACCTTGCAGGCGCCAAAAAGGCTACAGGCGCCTTCGAGAGTCGCAGCCGTATCAAGTTGATCGAGCGAGATTTGCAGGTCTGGTCGTGCAAGAAATAATGTTTTCTCCAGGGCTCTTTTGCGAGCTCCGCCACCGGTAACGTGGAGAAGAACAACCGCTTCGGAACTGACCTGACCGGAGTTGGCCGCTTTGGTCAGCGACGCGAGCGCAACTCCGGCAGCGGGTTCGATGTCGATATTTTCGCATTTCTCAAAAAGCGTCATCGCTTGCAGTACTTCCGCGTTGCGAACGGCAAACACCTCGCCCCGGCTTTCGTGAAGGACGTCAAACAGTCCACCGACGACCGCATACGGCGGCCGTTGGTTGGAAAGAACTGTGGCCAGGATTCTTTCGGTTAAGGCTCTCGCGGCGCCGGGGTCAATTTCGACGAAGTCGCGACGGCCTCGTTTCCAGGAATCGTAGATCGGAGTGAATGGCGCGTTCTGACTGAGCATCAAGCGGGGTAGCGAAAGGCCAAATCTGGAGTCCAATACCAGCCTTTTTGCCGCTTCGTGCGCCGCGATGGCCCCGGCCCCACTGCCGATGGCTTGAAAATAGTACTCGGGCAGCCGGCCGATGGATTCCACCCCGTTGAGCATGGCAGTAGCCATACCGTCGCGGCGTCCCACGTTTCTTACTCCCCCTTCGCTGACGAAGCCATCCTCTCGCGAGATTCGTTCGGCGAACGAGATGGCGTCGGAGTAGGCAGCGTGTCCAGTGAGACAGACAATCTTTACGCACGGGTTGAGGGCACTATCGAACAGCATTTTTCTCATGCCAGACTCGGGAACGATGACCAGGCACGGAATGTCATTTTCGGAACACGCTCTGGCGAACGCGGCTGCGGTATTTCCAGCCGACGCAACCACCAGAGCCCGAAAACTGCGGTTAGGAATTCGGGACAAGACTCCGTAAACCTCGAGTTCCTTGAAGGTGGCAGTCTCGAGCGCGGCTCCACGTTCCGGCCAATAGCCGCTGAACGTGATCCAAAGGTTGGGGAGGCGGAGAATCGAATTCAACTTCTGGCTTTGGTAAGTCACCGACCGGGATGCATGTGCGATCCGATTCGAACCGGGCAGCCAACACTGATAACGGTAGATGCCCGGAGCCGCCGGGTCACATTCGAGTTTCCGGGAAGAATAGCACGTGCTAAGCAACGCAGGAGAATGGGGGCGAGGACAGGTGAGTAAGAAACCGTCGTCCTCAAAGAGTGAATCACACACCGGGCAAGTCAGTCGGTAGTGCATTTGTCTCAGTTCCGGCAGACTCGTTCGCTCTTCCGCTCCGGAAAGTTCAGCAGCGATTCGCGGGAGTGGCTGTTCCTTCATTAGGGTTTCTAATCAACTGCAACAGACACTGAGATCATCCGCCTAAGAGTTTTCTAATGAGTGCGGGGCGGCAGGGCCTCTATCGATAGCCGTTTCAGTTGCTGACAGGTTTTTCCCTGAACCAACCGTATTGACCCACAATTGCCAAAGCAATTCTGGTTCCCCGGCGGCCTTGTCGCCAAGATGGCCAGTACCGAAAGAAATGTCCTAGCATCCGCTGCGGGAACTGAAGGGCATCCAAATTGCTCTTTCTCAAGCGTATGGGTGCGCCCGCTACAAAAACCGCCAGAAAGAAAGATAAGACTCAGCAAGTTCTACCGAGCGATACCGAGACGGTGGGCTTGGCCGGACATGAGGCCCAGACACTCGATCCGTCAGATTGGGAGGGTTTCCGAGCCCAGGCCCACGGGATGCTCGATGACATGCTGGATTACACGCAGAACATCCGGCAGCGCCCGGTTTGGCAGCCCATCCCCGACGAAGTCAGAGCACACTTTCGCGGCGGTCGAGTCCCGGTTACATCCTTACCTCTCGCTGATGTCCATCAGGAGTTCATGAACTACATCCTGCCGTTCGCCGTGGGAAACGTCCACCCCGGTTTCATGGGGTGGGTCCATGGCGGCGGTACTGCTGTCGGGATGCTGGCGGAAATGCTCGCGGCGGGGCTGAACGCCAACGTGGGTGGCCGCGATCAAATTCCAGTCGAGGTTGAGCGCCAAATTGCGGACTGGATGCGGCAAATATTCGGCTTTCCGGAGGCTGCCAATGGGCTGTTTGTTACGGGCACGTCGATGGCAAATTTTATCGCCGTGGTCATTGCTCGCGATGCCGCACTGGGATTTGACGTGCGCGCCAAGGGAGTAGCGGGAAAGTCGCATCAACTGACAGCTTACGGCTCAACTGCGGTTCATGGTTGCATCGGAAAAGCCATGGATCTTTGCGGTATGGGCAGCACAGCACTTCGAGTGGTTCCCACCGATAACCGGTATCGAATGGATATGAAAGCGCTGGAGGCTGCGATCAAGAAAGACCGCGAAGCGGGCTTCACCCCGTTTCTAGTTGTGGGAACCGCGGGAACCGTGGACACTGGGGCGATTGATGACTTGGCAGCCCTTGCCGATCTCGCGCACCGCGAAAAGCTCTGGTTTCATATTGACGGAGCCTACGGCGCGCTGGCGATGCTTGCCCCGGACCTCGCTCCCAGGCTCGCCGGCATAGAACGCGCCGATTCGCTGGCCTTCGATTTTCACAAATGGGGTCAGGTTCCCTACGATGCTGGATTTATTCTGGTCCGCGATGGCGCTCTGCAAAAAGAGGCGTTCGCAGCTTCATCCGCGTACTTGAAACGCAATACTCGCGGGCTGGCTGCCGGATCGCAGTGGCCTTGCGATTACGGTCCCGATCTTTCACGCGGTTTCCGCGCTTTGAAGGCATGGTTCACACTCAAGGTTTATGGCACCCGGGCGATGGGATCGGTGATTTCGCGGACCTGCTCGCTGGCTCGTTACTTGGAACAACGAATCAAGAATACGCCGGAACTCGAACTCCTGGCGCCGGTGGAGCTGAACATCGTTTGTTTTCGCTACCGGGCGAATGATTCCGATGGACTGAACGCCACTCTTGTGGCTGAACTGCAGGAGTCGGGAACGGTCGCGCCCTCCACCACTACCATCGACGGGCGACTGGCAATACGGGCGGCCATCGTAAATCACCGAACAGATCAGGCCGATATCGATAGGCTGTTAGATCGCACGCTGGCTCTGGGCCGCAGCTTGGCGAAAGATCATGACGACACCGGTGCCATGACTCCGAAAGTTGTCTCTGCATCTTCCCCATGGGCAAAGTGGGAAGCGGAATTAGAACAGGTCGAACGTGCGCTGGCATCGAATCCGGATTCGATCGATTTGCGGGTTCGGCGCGCGGTTCTATTTTCCGAACTCGGCCGGCTGCTCGATGCCAGAAACGAATACATCAAGGTGTTGGAGCGAGAGCCCTACCATCTGGCTGCCTTGAACAATTTGGGAAGCGTATTGATGGCGACGGGGTTTCGCAGTGCGGCCCGCATCGCATTCAAGGAAGCGACCGTCCGCCATCCCGACGATACTGTGAGCCGCGTGAATTATAGCTACGCTCTACTGGAAGAGTGCGAGTACCTGACGGCCCACGGAAGAGATGAGGAGTCTCTGCAACTCAAGCGCGAAGCACGCGAGCACTTCGAACAAGCTTTGCGAATCAAGCCGGATTATGAGAAGGCGCACGAAGGGCTGTCGTACATACTGGACGACTTGGGGGAGCCGCAGAAGGGGCAATGGCACCGGCGCCAGGCGTTTCAGCAGCGCCCCATGGTCGCTTTGCCCTATCGCGGAGGATCCACGCCACTGCCGGTGCTCCAGCTTACCTCGACGACGGGAGGCAACGTACGGCTGCAAAGATTTCTGGATGATCGCATTTTCCAGACGTTTGTTGTGCTCCCGGAGTTCTACGACTCTCAAATTCCTCTGCCCGCTCACCGGCTGGTCATTAACGCCATCGGCGATACTGAGGTATCGTCGGTGGCTCTGGCTGCCGCACAAAGGATGCTCACCCTGACGGCGGCTCCTGTAATAAATCCGCCGATGGCAGTGCTGGCTACCAGCAGGAGCAACAACGCTAAACGCTTCTCCGGTTTGCCGGGAGTGGTGACGCCGATTACCGCCACGCTGCCACGAGCTGAGCTTTCAGGTTCCGAGGCCAAAACCATACTGGCCAGCCATGGTTTTGTTTTTCCGCTTCTTCTGCGAGCGCCAGGCTTTCACACCGGTCAACATTTTGTACGAGTGGAAACCTCAGATGCACTGCCGACCGCGTTAGTTGAGCTTCCAGGCGAAGAATTAATCGTCATGCAGTATCTCGATGCCCGTGGACCCGACGGAAAGACTCGCAAGTACCGGGCGATGATGATTGATGGGCAGATCTATCCGCTACACGTTGCGATTTCGAGCCATTGGAAAATTCACTATTTCACGGCGGAGATGGCGGACAATCCCGAACACCGCGCAGAAGACGCGGCGTTCCTGGAACGCATGCCGTCAGTAATCGGTCCGCTTGCGATCAACGCGCTGCAACGGATTCAGTCCACGCTCGGTCTGGACTATGCTGGGATCGATTTTGGCCTGAACGCAAAGGGCGAGGTTCTACTGTTCGAAGCTAATGCCACAATGGTGGTGAATCCACCGGACCCAGATGTGCGTTGGAGCTACCGTCTGCCCGCGTATCAACGAATCTACGCCGCCGTCCAGAAGATGCTGATAGAGCGGGCTAGTCTGGCAGTAATTGATCCTGCGCGCTCATCCAGGAAGACTGGCAATAATACTGCACCACAGGCCACTGCCCGCTAAGTTCAACGCAGATTCTAACCAGGCCAAAATACGAGAGAATAGGAACATGATTCTTGCCAAGACCTTTGGTGGCGGGCTCTTTGTAGTTCTCGCAATCGCGCTGGGCCTGCACTGCTTCGCAAACGGCGCCCAAGAAACCATCCGCTATAAGCCGGTTCCGCGGGAGGTCGTGGAATCCCGTTTAAAGAAGTATGGCGGCAATGATCAGCAGCGTGAGGCAACTCTCAAGCAAATGTTCGCGGACGCCGGATGCGACGGTCAACATCTTTCCGAGCAGGCGGTCAGGGAAGCGCGACAGCCGAATGTCATCTGCGTGCTGCCAGGCAGTTCCGACAAGGTCATTATTGTGGGCGCCCACTTCGATCATGTGTCGGCGGGGGATGGAGTTGTCGACAACTGGAGTGGAGCGTCATTGTTGCCGTCGCTGTACGAAGCGGTGAAGGTTGAACCGCGCACCCATACCTATATCTTTATCGGGTTCACCGATGAGGAAAAAGGCGAAGTCGGCTCGCATTTCTATGCCGGGCAAATGACCAAGGAACAAGTGGCCGCAACCGACGCTATGGTGAACATGGACACGCTGGGCTTGGCGGCGACGGAGATTTGGGTCAGCCACTCAGATAAGAGATTGAGCAGCGCGCTGATTTACATCGCAAAACAGTTGGGATTGCCGGTCAAAGGGGTTGATGTGGACCAGATCGGCAGTACCGATTCGGTGCAATTTTCCGCGCGCCAGATCCCCAGTATCACTATCCATTCGCTGACTCAGCAGACCTGGAACGCGCGCATTCTTCACACTTCGAAAGACAAGATTTCGGTCATGCGGTTGGACGATTACTACCAGACCTACGATCTGATCTCGGCTTATCTCGCATTTTTGGATCGGGTCGCGGGTCCCAGCAGCAGTCAATAGCGACTAGCCGAGACGCCCGCGACTCCTAGATCTGCGCGCACACCGACTTGATTTCAGTGTACATCTCCAGCACGGCGTGGCCGGATTCGCGGCCCCATCCCGATTCCTTGTAGCCGCCGAAGGGCAACGCGTTGTCGAACACGTTGTAGCAATTGATCCAGACCGTACCGGCGCGCAGCTTGGCCGCCATGCGGTGGGCCTTACTGAGGTCGCGTGTCCAGACGGCCGCGGCCAAGCCATACATGGAATCGTTGGCGAACGCGGCCACTTCATCCGGAGAGCTGAACGGGATCGCAGTCACCACCGGGCCGAAAATCTCCTCCCGCACGACTTTCATTTTTGGGTTTACATCCACCAGTACCGTGGGCTCAACGAAATATCCGCTGCCACTAATCTTGTGTCCGCCGACAACCGCTCGCGCGCCTTCTTTCGCACCGGACTCGAGATATCCGCAGACTCGATCCTGCTGTTCTTTTGATACCAACGGCCCCAAGTTGGTGGACGGATCGATCCCCGGGCCAATCCGGAATTTCTTGGTTTCCTGGGCCACGCCATCTATAACTCTGTCGAAAATACTCTTATGCACGAACAGGCGTGAGCCCGCAGTGCAGGATTGCCCTTGATTGAAGAAAATAGCGGCGGCGCTACCCGGAATTGCCGATTCGAGATCGGCATCGGCAAAAACAATGTTCGGAGATTTTCCTCCAAGCTCTAGTGAAACTTTCTTCAGGTTTCCCCGGGCAGCGTCCACAATCAGACGACCAACTTCCGTCGAGCCGGTGAATGCGATCTTGTCCACGTTGGGATGCCCAGCCAGTGCAGCCCCCGCGGTTTCACCGAATCCCGGGACGATATTGACGACGCCTTCGGGAACCCCCGCCTCCATGATGAGTTCGCCGAGGCGTAACGCCGTAAGGGGAGTCTGCTCCGCCGGCTTCAGCACTACCGTGCAACCCGCGGCCAGCGCTGGCGCCAGTTTCCAGGCAGCCATGATCAGCGGGAAATTCCACGGAATAATCTGTCCCACCACGCCAACCGGTTCGCGCAAAGTATAAGCAAAGAACTTTGCCCCGGGCTTTGACAGCGGAATGGTGTTCCCTTCAATCTTGGTGGCCCAGCCCGCGAAGTAGCGGAACGTCCCGATGGCGGAGGGCACATCAACCGCGCGGGAGAAGAACACCGGCTTGCCGTTGTCCAGAGTTTCCAGTTCGGCTAGTTCGTCACGGTGTTGGTCGATCAGTTCGGAAATCTTCCACAGCAGACGGCTCCGCTCGGCGGGCAGCGTCTCTGACCATGGACCTTCCTCAAAAGCGCGGCGCGCAGCTTTGACGGCGCGGTCAATGTCCTCGCGGTCACCCTCGGCCACGCGGGCAAGCACTTCTCCGGTGGCGGGGTTGCGCGTCTCGAAAGTCTTTCCTGACGCTGCTTCCACCCACTTGCCGCCGATCAGCATCTTGCGGGGCTTGCCAAGAAATTCGGTGGTGTCCTTGCGCAGTTGTGCCGGTGCCACTGTAGTCGCCATACTTCCCCCAATGCCACTCGCCTGCTGTCGATTCTCAAGCGAAACCGCTCTACCCGCAAGTAGGAACTCGCGCCTAACATGGTCTCCTCCTAGAAACCACGCCCTACCTAAGACCTCTTGTCCGTGACAAACGCCGCGGGCTGCGGTATGATGCGGCGGTTCGCAGGAAGTTTTTTCCCCCAGCAACGGGGCACGAGATCAGAGGTATTCGTGGGCAAAACTACGAACGTACGAGCACAGTATCACCGGATGCCAGTCGGGAGCCAGCCCCCTTTGCTGCACGAGGCCTACCGTTCGACGGCTCGCCGCGCTCCCATCAAACCGCTTGCGTCAGCTTGAAATCCCGGAGCAATATCTCGGTGCGGCAGAAATGTTTCGGCAGTGACTGTTGTCGTCCTCGCAGAAAGCGAAAACTCAAACCATAAGGAGCAATAGCCTTGCCCTTTATCACCACAAATAACACTCGCCAGTTTTATCGCGTCGAGGGCCAACCGGGGAAACCGATGCTCGTCCTGTCCCATTGTCTCGGCGCGGATCATGCCATGTGGGCGCCACAGATGGCGGATTTTCTTTCCCACTTCCAGGTGCTGCGCTACGACACCCGCGGACACGGTGCGTCAGATGCATCCAAGGGCGACTACGCGGTCGAGCTGCTTGGCAGTGATGTGCTTAGCCTCGCGGATACGCTCGGCGTTAAACAGTTCGCTTTTTGCGGCCTCTCCATGGGAGGCGCGGTTGGCGAGTGGCTGGCCATTCATGCACCGGAACGCCTCACAGGACTAGTTCTTGCCAACACCTCCCCGCAATTTGGGCCACGAAGCAATTGGGAGGCCCGGATTAAGGCAGTGAGGGAGGGAGGCATGGCAGTGATCGTCGATGTGGCGATGGGACGTTTTTTCTCACCGGAAGTTCTCGCCAGAAATGCCTATGCCACTTCGGTCAAGTCGATTTTTCTGAGCACGGATGCGACTGGATACGTCGGCTGCTGTGCGGCACTACGCGACATGGACTACCGCGACTCGTTGCGCAAGATTCGCGTACCCACGCTGTTGATTGTCGGTGATCGCGACGTATCAACCCCATGGGAAGGTCATGGTGAACTCCTGGCCCGCGACATTCCGGGTGCGCGAGTAGTTCGTCTGCCTTCCGCGCATCTTTCCAACATCGAGCGCCCACACTCATTCACTTCCGCAGTGCTCGAATTTCTTCGCCTTTCGTCAGATCACGCGGCTACTGTTCTCGAAGCCGGTTTTACGGTCCGGCGGGAAATGTTGGGAGATGCTCACGTCGACCGTGCCATCGCCGGCGCAACTGACTTCAATCGCGAATTCCAGGATCTGATTACGCGTTACGCCTGGGGCACGATCTGGACACGACCTGGACTCGATCTGCGCACGCGACGCTTGCTGGTGTTGGCAACCATGGCCGCGTTGGGACGCTGGGAAGAATTCAGCCTGCACCTGCGTGCCGGTTTGGCGCATGAACTAGAGCCATGCGATTTGAAGGAACTACTGCTGCAAACCTCTATCTATGCCGGTGTCCCGGCGGCGAATACCGGATTTCATCTTGCCACCGAGGAGATGGAAAGAGCCAAACAAAAGTAATTTATTATCCTTGGTTGCGTCCCTCGACCGCGAAGAACCTTTATCATGCTCCTGCGGGCAGGTGCTCAGGCAAAAACGTAACACCTAAGCAGTTAAGATAATATTGAGAACGAACGTTCGATAGATTTGGCACCGGTCGATGTAACTCCAGGTGCTTTGGCCGTACAGATTAGCAACGTTTCTGCAGGGATTTTACCCTCGTTCAGAACTGGTCCGTCAAGCTGTACACATCACAACGGAGGATCGACCAACAGCTTGATTACCGACTGTCACATTCACATCCAGCCGCTGGAGATGTTCAATGCCGGCGCTCTGGAACTGATCAAGAAAAAGCGGCCAAACTTCGATCAGATCGCCGAGTTCTGCCGCGCACCCAAATCATTCCTCAAGCATCTCGATCAGGCGGGAGTGGACCGCGCCGTGCTGATTAACTATGTGGCGCCTGAAGTGATCGGCTTCACCAGCGGAGTCAATCAGTTCATCGCGGATTACACCAAAGAAAACCCCAAGCGGCTGATCTCGTGCGGCGGTCTACATCCGCGTCACACCAGCAACATCCTCGCCGACGTGGAGGAAATTCTGCGGCTCAAGATCCGCATGATCAAAATTCACCCTCCCCACCAATTGCTGTTTCCTAACGATTATCTGAACGGTGTTAAGGAACTTGAGATTATCTATCGCGCAGCCGAGGCAAACGGCATTCCGGTCATGTTCCACACTGGAACGTCCATCTTCACCGGCGCCCGCAACCGCTATGGCGATCCCATCCACATTGACGACGTCGCGGTAGATTTTCCCAAGATGAAGATTTTGCTGGCGCACGGCGGGCGGCCGCTCTGGATGCACACCTCGTTTTTTCTGCTGCGCCGGCATCCCAACGTCTACCTGGACATCAGTGGCATCCCGCCCAAAGCACTGTTGAAGTATTTTCCGCGGCTGGATGAGATTGCGCACAAGACACTGTTCGGCACCGACTGGCCTGGCCCAGGGGTCCCGGATATCAAGAAGAATCTCGATGACTTCCGCGCGCTACCCATCTCCGAGGAGATGAAGCAACAGATTCTGAGCAAGACGGCGTTGACGATCTGGCCCGACTGAGAACTGTTCTTAGGTAGCGTTCTCCACCAGCAGGCTTATGGGCGGGCCTGGGTTTCTCGCAGTCGGCCTTTTCGCAAGGTGGATCCATTGGCGACAAGCGCGGAAGTGCTCTAGAAACAACCTTTTCGTAGGCACAATACCTCTTACTTATAGGCATGGGTGGCTTTTGTAACCTTGCTTTGGATTGCTTGGGGGGTATAATCGCGGAGTTGGTGGTCGGGCAATGAAGAAAACGGGAAAAGCAGACCTCATGGCGGGCTCGGCGCTTTCGTGGCGCGGGGCGCTTATTGGTCTGGTGATGTTTTCTCTGATTATTAGTCTTGCGACACGCACCTTCCACCATACGATTCCTCAAGGCGTTACCGTTCACTCCAACCCCACCCAAGCCATGCGGCAACATATGGTTCGGGATGCCGCGCGGTGGGTACCGCCGATTCTCGTTTATACAGCCCAGTTGGCTCCCGTGTTTTACCCGCATGTTGCGCCCGCCGGCCCACCGATTCCCGCTCTCCTTCTGATCGAAGATAACCTCTACAATCGACCTCCTCCTTCCTGCTAATCCTTCCTGCGAATCTCTAGTTAGGTTGTTGTTCATTTAATTTCGCCTTGGTCTTTGACTGAGGCGATGCGGCTTGCGAGCACGTACCCGAAGCGCGCAACTGAGTTCGAACCCGGCCGGGTTTTCCCGGAGGACCGGCAACGCATCTAAGGTTGCCTATTCCAAGGGAATCCGGGCCGCTCCGGAGGATGCCATGAGAAAAGGATTGCTGTCAGGGATCGCGTATTTGGTTTTGTTGATCTCACTGCACGCCCTGGCAAAACAAACAACGGAGGCCGGATACCAGACCGCCACCGTCGTAAGTGTGACGAAGCACGTTCCCGCTTCGAACTACATTGGCGATAACCCGAGCGATGCGCCCCTACAGGCGCGTGACTACGCGTACGACATCGGTATCCGTCTGAACTGTAACGTATACGTCGGTCGCTACGAATCCGCGTTTAAATACCTGCCGTCAGCATTTGCTCCCAATCACGAGGTAGATGTGCGCTTGCGAAAACACATTATGTACGTCAGCCTGCCTTTCAGCGATGAAGAAGTGACGATGGGAATCGTAGGTCGCAGACGGGTGAAAGACGAGGTGTGCGCAGAAATTGCACCAGCGGCAGGCCAAATATCAGACCATCAGTTAACTCGAAGCAAGTTCAAAGGAGGACTTGTATGAACGGACCCAAGAATCTGATTGTGTTTACGGCGTTTCTGCTCATCACAGTGGGAGCGGTCGCGCAACAATCCGCTACTATGCCAGCGTCTGGTAACGACAGCACACCGCCACACCACGTTTCCACGGTCCGCGGTTGTCTCGACGGTGACCGCGGGAATTATGTGCTCGTGGAAGATAACAGCAGCATGGTGTATGTACTGAAAGGCGTCGGTAACAACCTCGACAACTATCTCCATCACGATGTGGAAGTAAAGGGAAGAATGCTAATGGGCACGATCAAGACCGGCGTGCGACCGGAGAAAACTGGCAGTAATCCCAGCGATACCGTGCACGGTGTGGATGGGGTCCCGTTACAAGTCGCAGATGTGCAGACAGACATCCGTATGATCTCGAAGCACTGCAAGGCCGCCGACCAGGAATGACGCTCTCTAACTGATGACTCGGCTACTCGGGCGCCGTGCGGCTTGGGATTGGCTGTAATTCCGACCCGCGTGGCTGCCGAGACTGATATCGACGATTAATGAAGGTACCCATGAACAAACGGTATGTCCTGATTGCGGTTGGGGGTCTGGCTCTGGTCGTGCTCATTGCTGCCATCGAGTATCGGGTCAGAGATCGTGACGCCGATCCCAAGGCAGCAGAAATACCCACCGCCACGGTCGCAATGGCGAAGCGCGGTGCGCTTTCGAATACGCTCACACTGGCTGGGCAATTCCAGCCGTATCAGGAAATTGAGGTGCACGCCAAGGTTTCCGGCTACGTGCGACATATCTATGTGGACATCGGCGACCGCGTGCGCGCCGGTGAGACGCTGGCAGTACTTGAAATCCCGGAATTGGATGCCCAGCTAAAGGGAACCCAGGCGGAGCTTCTCCATAGTAAAGACGAAGTCGTTCGCGCTGAAAACGAAGTCATTCGCGCCGCGTCCGATTATTCCGCGTTGCATGCTGCCTACACTCGCCTGCAACAAGCCGCTGCGGCTCGGCCCGGATTGATTGCCGAGCAAGAACTCGACGATTCCCGCTCCAAGGATTTGGCAGCCCAGGCGCAAGTGGATGCTGCGAAAGCCGGACTCGCGGCAGCCCGACAACAAACGGACGTGTCGGACGCGGACCGCATGCGGGTAGGCGCGCTGGCCGCATACGCCACGGTTACAGCCCCGCTGACCGGTGTTATTACCTGGCGATACGCTGACACGGGCGCCCTCATCCAGGCAGGAACTGCCTCAAATACTCAGTCGATGCCGCTGGTAAAGCTGGCCCAAAGCGATATTTTGCGTCTGCGTTTGCCCGTGCCTGAGTCCGCAGTTCCTTACATCCACGCTGGCGCCGTTGTGCAGGTTCAAGTCAAGGCGATTGGACGCATTTTTTCCGGAAAAGTGGTGCGGTTCACGCGGTCGATCAGCCTGGACACCCGCACCATGGAAACCGAAATCGACGTTGAAAATGCTGACTTGTCGCTCACCCCTGGCATGTATGCCGATACCTCAATTGAGCTAGAACACAAGGAGAACGCACTATTTGTTCCCGTGCAGGCTGTGATTCAGGGTGTGAACGAGCACTATGTCCTGGTCGTGGATACCCAGGACCACGTGCAAAAACAGGCGGTGGAGTTGGGAGAGCAAACTTCAAATCGCGCCGAGATCCTGAACGGCCTTTCGGAAAAGGAACAAGTGATCGTCGGGGGCCAGTCGAACTACCAGACCGGCGAACTGGTAAAACCCATTCTGGAGCGGGAGCCAGCTGATGCGGACGAAGATCAGACGGGAGCGCAAAAGTAATGCCCAGGTTCGCTCTCAAATATCCATTCTTCATCATTATGCTTTGCCTGGTGGTAGCGGTGGTTGGCGTCACCACCGTGGCGCGGATGCCGGTCGATCTGTTCCCCGAGATCAAGATCCCGGTGGTAGTGGTGGCGACCTTCTATGCAGGAATGCCACCCGAGCAAATCGAAGCCGACATCACCGACACCTTCGAGCGATTCTTCACCCTGGGAAGCAATATCGATCACATAGAATCGCGCTCTTTGACCGGCGTCAGCCTGATCAAGATTTATTTCAAGCCGGGGACCGACGGCAATGCTGCGCTGAGCAATATCGCGAATCTAGCAATGGCGGATCTTCGGCGTCTCCCGCAAGGCACATTGCCCCCGGTGGTACTGAAGTTCGATGCTTCTAGCCTTCCTGTTTGTCTGGTAACGCTGAAGGGGCACGGACTGGATGAGACTCGTCTTAAAGACCTCGCACAATTCCAGGTCCGTAATCAGATCGCAAACGTTCCTGGCGCGTCTGTGCCGCAGCCGTTCGGCGGCCGTTATCGCCAGATCATGGTGTACGTCGATCCAGTAAAGCTTGAGGCGCACCAACTTAGTTTGATGGACGTGGTTCATGCGGTGAATGAGTCAAACCTCATTCTTCCCGCTGGCGACGTTCGCATAGGACCCAAGGATTTCAACATCTATGCCAACGCGCAATTGCCAAATACCGAAGAGATCAATCGCATACCGCTGAAGACGGTGGGCAACGCCTCGGTGATGGTCGCCGATGTCGGTGAGGCCAAAGACTCGGGCACGATTCAAACCAACATCGTCCGTATCGACGGACAGCAGTCCGTCTACATCCCTGTACTCAAGCAAGGCGGCGACAGCAACACCATCACCATCGTGAACGGAATCAAGGCGGCGATCACAGATCTGGTGGACATTCCGAAATCGCTCAAGACAGCGGTGGTCTTTGATCAATCTCTGTTCGTCAAAAGTGCCATCAAGAATGTACTCAAGGAAGGAGGCATCGGACTGCTGCTGACGGCCATCATGATTCTGGTTTTCCTGGGGAGTCCGCGGGCCACATTTGCCGTACTTCTATCGATTCCTCTTTCTGCGCTGGTGTGTCTTCTGATCATGAATGCCGTGGGCGGATCGATCAATGTCATGCTGCTTAGCGGTTTGGCGCTGGCCTTTTCACGTCTTATCGACGATTCCGTGGTGGTACTGGAAAACATCTTCCGGTACATGGAAATCGGTGAAACCCCTCGCGTGGCGGCCGAAAAAGGAGGGATGGAAGTCTCGCTGGCTGTCCTGGCCGCGACTTCCACGACTTCCATCGTATTTTTCCCAGTAACCTTTTTTTACGGCGTCAGCCGATATCTTTTTATTGATCTCGCTTTGGGCGTAGTTTTGTCCATCTTTGCCTCATACATCTTCGCCATGACGGTGGTGCCGCTCTATTGCGCAAACTTCATCCGTCTCGGGGATATGGAGGAAGAGATTGAACAGGGGTCAGAGAATAAGGCCGCTTCGCGATCGTTATTCCATAGGTTCATTGGCCGATTTAACGATCTTTTTCACGAGCTTTTGGAGCGTTACGAGATCTGGGTGACTCGCGCCCTGGCGCGGCCGGGGAGAACCGTGGCTTTGATTCTCGGCGGCATTGCTGTAGTCCTGATTGGAATTTTTCCGTTCGTCGGAACCGCCTATTTTCCCCGCACCGATCCCGGCCAGTTCGTCATCAACGTCAAGGCTCCGAGCGGTTCCCGCCTCGAAGTCAGTAATCAATACATCGCACGTGTCGAACAGGACATTCGCCAGGTGATTGCGCCGCATGATCTCGGCATGATCGTCTCCAACATCGGAATCACACCGGATTTGTCCGCCATGTACACCAGCAACTCCTCAATGGACACGGCGTTCGTCCAGGTGAGCCTGCAAGAAGACCACTCCGTCGGGAGCTATGAATACATGCGGCGGGTTCGCCGCAAACTCTCGGAGGACTTGCCGGAACTGAATACCTACTTTCAAGCGGGCGGGTTGGTCGATTCGGTGATCAACCTGGGTTTGCCGGCGCCAATTGATGTCCAAGTCAGGGGTAACGATCTGAATAGCGCTTTTGCGATGGCGTCAGATATCGCCACGCGGATCCGGGCACAGAAAGGCGTGAGCAGTGTACTCATTCCCCAGGATTTGCTTTACCCAGGACTGGAGCTAAATATCGACCGTGAACGAGCCAGCCTGATCGGGCTTTCACCCAAACAAGTAATGGACAATGTCATTACCGCGCTGACCTCGAACGGCATGATCGAACCCAGCTACTGGATCGATCCTAAGACCGGCAACAACTACATGCTTACGGTGCAGTACTTCGATAAGCAGATTCAGAACATGAGCATGGAGGATTTCAAACAGATTCCTCTGCGCGCCGCCAATATCTCTAGTTACACGCCTTTGCAATCAGTGGCTGACATCAAGCCCATCAACACTCCGACAGAAGTCGATCATTACCAACTCCAGCGCGTGATTGACATCTACGTGATGCCGTCAACCGAGGCATTAGGGGACGTAAACAGTGAGGTAAACAAAATAGTCGGCCATCTAAAGTTGCCGGAGAACCTGAGGGTCAGCGTGCTCGGCTCGGTGGTCGGAATGCAGGAGTCATTCAAACGCTTTTCTATCGGCCTCGCGCTTGCCATCGTGCTCGTCTATCTCGTCTTGATGGCCCAATTCGCTTCCTTCATCGATCCACTGATCATTCTTATGGCGATTCCTCCAGGTCTGGCGGGAGTGGTCCTGATTCTCTGGCTCACTCATAGCACCTTCAACATTATGTCGTTGATGGGAGTCATCATGATGACCGGGATCGTGGTTTCCAACAGTATTTTGATTGTTGAATTTGCCCGTCAGCTGCGTAAGGAAGATTTTTCGCTGCAAGACGCGTTGGTTCGGGCTTGCAAGATTCGGTTGCGGCCCATTCTCATGACTTCGCTGGCTACCTTGTTGGGCATGCTTCCGATGGCCCTGGGCATCGAGACCGGCAGCGAGCAATACGCTCCCCTGGCCCGCGCCGTCATTGGCGGGCTTGCGGTTTCGGTAGTGGTCACGGTCTTCCTGGTGCCGGCGGTCTATCTCATGGTTCACGGAAAAGAAAAAGATCAGCGGGAGGAGCAGTCTGTATGACATGGAGATCGATGTATCTGCTGAGTGGTCTGGTGGTGTCGACGCTGTGCTTTGCTCAATCGGCAATCATTCTCCAGAACCCATCTGACAGTTCACTGGGTTCGTTCGCTGCGCCTACGGACGTACAAAGCATGGCGTCGCAGCGTGCTCAAAGCTCCACGAACGCGACCCATCTTTCCGTGAAAGATGCGGAAACGATCGCTCTCAAGAATAATCCAGCGATTTCCGTAGCTCGCCTCGAAGCGCTGGCGTCACAGCAGGTCACGCGGGAAGTTCGGTCGAGTCTTTGGCCGCAGGCTTATGCCAACTTTACAGGGGTCGATTCGCGGGAAGACAGCCGGATCACCGCCGGTGCGCTGACCAATTCCCAGATATTTCCTCGTGCCGCCGCGGGCGCGAGTGTTAGCCAACTCATCACGGACTTTGGTCATACCACCAATTTAGTCGCAAGTGCGCGTCTCCATGCTCAAGCTGAGAACCAGAATGCTATCGCGACCAAAGAACAAGTACTGCTAGCGGTAGATCAAGCCTTTTACGGAACTCTTCAGACTCACGCCGTATTGCGGGTGGCGGAACAAACTGTAGCTTCCCGCCAATTGCTGGCCGATCAGGTCGGGGCTTTGACTAAGAACAAACTGAAGTCAGATCTTGACCTCAGTTTTGCCAATGTAAATCTCGCCCAAGCAAAGCTGCTATACCTTGATGCTTTGAATAATGATAAGTCTGCTATGGCCAGCCTTTCAGCAATCCTGGGATACTCCACGTTAGAAAACTTTGCCCTCGCGGAAGACCCCGAACCACTCATGCCGCCAGCTGCGGATGTCGATCAGTTGATCGCGGATGCCTTCAGCGCACGGCCGGAAATTCTCAGTTTGGAGTTCGAATCGCAATCGGCGGAAAAGCTTCACCGTGCGGATCGGGATCAGTTGCTGCCAACCATCAGCGCCCTGGGCGCGATTGGCGACGCGCCGTTTCGTGATGACCACATTCAGAGCGCGTATGGTGTGGTCGGTGTAAACATGCAGGTCCCGATTTTCAACGGATTCCTTTATACCGCGAAATCACACGAATCCGATTTACAAGCCCAGGCCACAGTTAAGAGATTGGCCGATCTTCGCAACCGGATTTCGCGAGATGTGCGTACCAGTTGGCTGAATGCCAATACAGCCTACGACCGCGTTAGTGTGAACGAGCAATTGTTGGCCCAGGCGAACCTGGCACTGGACCTGGCCCAGACCAGGTACAAACTCGGTCTGAGTTCCATCGTCGAACTAAGCCAGGCGCAACTTCAGCAAACGCAAGCGGAGATTGGCAGCGCGCAGGCGGGGTACGAGTATCGTCTTGCCCTGGCCATGCTGCGTTACCAGACAACCGGACTGTGATCCGTTGGCGTGGTGTTCAGGGGGCTCTGTGCTTGCAATTTTTACCACCGCTCGAACATTCTTCCTAGCGGGATCGGGGTCTCAGTAAAGTGAAACCTCTCCAGCATCTCCCTGATTCAACCACTTACGGGGTTTGGCAGGCCTACTGCTACCCCTCTGGGTGGCAAGGAGGCATATCATGAGAAATTTTCTCCAACGAATACATGCATCTCTGTGGATCTTGCTGGTGGTTCCTGTATTACTTCTTAGTCACGTGGCGAATGCCGAGAACCATGTGATGGGAGAGATTCAGTTCGAAGGTAAAAGCCATGTCGAAAAGACTTCTGGAGTCTGGGTTGATGGCGAGTACGTCGGGTACCTGAAAGAGCTTAAGGGATCGAAGAAAGTTCTGCTGTTGCCCGGCGAACACACTGTTACCGTGCGTCAGGACGGCTACCAGGATTTCACCGAACGGGTCCAAGTCCAGCCTGGAGAGAAACAAATGGTCAATGTAGTCATGGAAAAGGCGCCTACCGGTCCTCTTCCTGCGGTGACGGCCACCGTTAAGATCACGGTACATCCATCAAGGGCGGCAGTTTTCTTGGACGGACTTTTCGTTGGCCATGTAGGCGAATTTGAGGGTGCAGGCCGAGGAATGCTGGTTGGGCCGGGAACGCATCAGATAAGAATTGCCCTTCCTGGCTACCAGACTTTTGAGACCGACATCGATCCGATCGCGAATCAGAAAGTCGAAGTTAAGACTGACCTGGTAAAGAACGGTGCTGCTCCCGCAGAGCCGCTGGTAACGGACAGCGCTCTGGTTCCGGCGCGTTGATGGCGCAGGCTTGCGGATCTAACCCAGCGTCCTCGGAATTGTGAACGAGACCTTCGTCATGTTCACATTCCGAGCAGGTTCGGACGGACTTTGGCATAGCCGCGTTCCTGCGCCCAGAGATCAAGTGGGACTGAAGCGAGTTCGTCCACCAGTGGATCCGCCAAGCCGTTCTTTGCCAGATCGACAGCCTTGATATAAGTATGGCAGGCATCGCAGCACTCAACGCGGATATGGGGAAATTGTTCGGCGGTGTAGACCGGAAGTTTGGCTTGGTCTTCCTGTCCGCATCCAGCGCAGACGATGCGGCGGAATTCCCATTCGCAGAGACAGAAGCCGCAGACCAGGTTGCGGCGCGCGCCATCGCCCTGTGGGCGCAATACGGCAAGGGCGGGCCTCCGATTACAGAACGGGCACAGCGCGTGGCTATAACCGTTGAGTTGCAAGCCCGCCCGCAAGCGGGCGAACTCGGCGTAGGGCTGAAGAAAAGCCAGCGCCAGGTATTCTTCGGGAACGTCGGGCTCGCTAATGCTGACCCAGCAGTGGTTGAGCAGCTCAGACCATGCGCCAGACGGTGAGTGGTAAAGATCGTTTGCGATTTTGGCAAACTGGGACGGCGCTTTTTCTTCCACTAGAGAGAGAAATGCCGGGAAGCTGGCGAGCAGTTCCGGAAAGTCCAGCGGACCGGATAACGAATCGGTTTTCTTCTGAGATGCGCTCTCGAGCCTTTGATGGAGGCTCTGCTGAAATCGGGCCACCTGGATGTAGAAGCCGAGGATTTCAGCTGCAAAGGGATATTGTGCGGCGAGTTGTTCAGCCCGCAGGATACGCTGCTGCCACGGAGTCTTGGCCACCGGGCGATTATGGGGCTTCCAGTCGGAGCAAGCAACTGCGTGGCCCGGACGCCGTGGTTTGACTCTGGCCCAGCCCGAGGACTATATTTTCCGGTAAGTTTTTGTGTCCGTTCTCGTGGTTCTGATGTAGGTTTGCGATTAACGCGGTCGGAGGATGCACATGGAACTCTCCCGCAGAACCTTCCTCAAGAGCGCGCTCGTGGGTGGAGCGGGTATCTCTCTCCTGGGATTTGATCTGACTCCCGCGGTTGCGCAGCTCAAAGAACTCAAGATCGCCCGCGCCACCGAGACGCGATCCACGTGTCCATATTGTTCGGTGAGCTGTGGCGTTCTTATTTACACGATTGGCGATAAAGCCAAGAACGTGACTCCGCAGGTCATTCACGTTGAGGGCGACCCAGACCATCCCATCAATCGCGGAACATTGTGCCCCAAGGGCGCATCGCTCGAGCAGGACATCCTCAATCCGCGGCGTCTGTTGAAGCCGCAGGTTCGGCGGCCAGGTTCCGATCACTGGGAAGACATCGCCTGGGCACAGGCCATCGACGAGATCGCTCACCGCGTGAAGAAGACTCGCGACGATACCTTCATCGAGAAAGACGCGCTCGGACGCACTGTAAACCGCTGCGAGAGCATGGCCTGGATCGGCGGCTGCACTGACACCAACGAATTCAATTATCTGGTCGTCAAGACTATGCGCAGCCTGGGGCTCACCTATATAGAAAACCAGGCCAGGGTTTGACACGGCCCAACGGTCTCAAGTTTGGGACCAACTTTTGGACGAGGGGCCATGACCAATGGCTGGATCGACATCAAGAATGCCGACATGATGTTGGTTATGGGCGGAAACCCCGCCGAGAACCATCCCTGCGGTTTCAAGTGGGCCATTGAGGCCAAGAAGACTCGTAACGCCAAGCTGATCGTGGTCGACCCGCGTTACACGCGCACCGCTTCCACCTCCGACCTCTTCCTCCAGATTCGCGCCGGATCTGATATTGCGTTTCTCGGCGGAATGCTGCACTACGCGATCGAGAACAACCGCATTGCCAAAGAGTATCTCGCGAACTATACCAACGCTGCTTTCATCGTGAAGGAAGGCTTCAAGCTGCCCGAAGACGGACTCTATTCCGGATTCGATGCAACCTCGCAGACTTACGACCGGTCTTCGTGGAACTACGAGGAAGGTAACGATGCAGGCGGTGAGGCGCCCACGCACGGTGTCGCGAAGGCTGCTCCGCCCGCCCCCGGAACGCCACCGCCCTTGCCCGGAATGCCTGCGAAGGTGGCTTATGACCTTACCTTGCAGCATCCGCGATGCGTCTTTCAGTTGTTGAAGCAACAATATTCTCGCTACACGCCGGAAATGGTCGAGCGCATCACGGGCATCCCCAAAGAACACTTCCTGAAAGCTGCCGATATGTTCACTTCCATCCGCAAGGATGGCGACATGAAGAAGGTGGCCACGATCATGTATGCGGTGGGATGGACGCAACACACCTTCGGCACGCAGATCATTCGCACTGCGGCAATCTTGCAGTTGCTGCTCGGTAACATCGGGCGCGCCGGGGGTGGCGTCAACGCTCTTCGTGGTCACTCCAACATTCAGGGCGCTACCGACATGGGCGGAGTGTTCGACACTTTGCCCGGCTACCTGAAGGTGCCGAACCCGACCGACACTGATCTGGCTGCCTGGTTGAAACGGATCACGCCAACCGCATCCAAGCCGGCGCCGTGGGACTCATTTAACTACTACTCGAACACGCCGAAGTTCGCCATCTCGTACTTGAAGGCTTTCTTCGGGGATGCGGCGACAAAAGAGAACGACTACGCCTTCCAGTACATGCCCAAGGTGGACCGTAATTATTCCTGGACTCAGATCTGGGACAACATGTATCGCGGATCGGTGAAGGGAATGTTCGCGTTCGGCATGAACGGAGTCGCCATTGGGCCGGACTCGCAGAAAAACATCGACGCGCTGAAGAAAGCCGACTTTCTGGTCGTGGGTGAGATTTATCCCGATGAGACCAGCGAATTCTGGAAGTCCCCGGGAATTACACCCGAGGAAATGAAGACCATCAACACCACTGTCTATCGCCTGCCCTGTGCGGGCTTCGCTGAGAAAGACGGCTCCATGACCAACTCGGCGCGCTGGCTGCAGTGGAAGAACGCCGCCGTCCCGCCTCCGGGCGATTGTCGTCTCGATCAGGACATCGTGGCGCAAATCTTTCTCAAGGTGCGTGAGCTTTACCAGAAGGATGGCGGAAAGTTCCCTGATCCGATCCTGAATCTGACTTGGCCATACGTCAATGCGCAGCACCCAGCGCTTGCGGATTTAGCAAAGGAGATGAATGGCAAGGCACTCGCCGATCTCACCGACCCCAAAACCCAGGTAACGATCAAGAAGGGTCAGCAATTGCCCGGTTTCGCCTGGCTGAAAGACGACGGCACAACTTCCTGCGGGATCTGGATCTATGCCGGGGCGTGGACCGAGGCGGGGAATCAGCTCGCGCGTCGCGGCACGGAAGATCCATCAGGCCAGGGTATTTATCAGAATTGGGCGTGGTCGTGGCCGGCCAATCGGCGCGTTCTATATAACCGCGCTTCTTGCGATCCGTCAGGCAAACCGTGGGACCCGACCCGGAAGCAAATTTGGTGGAACGAGTCGGCACAAAGCTGGGTGGGAAACGATGTCCCCGACTTCAAGCCCGACTCGAACCCGAAAGACCACATGGGTCCCTTCATTATGAACGCCGAAGGGGTGGGCCGGATATTCGCGCCTTTGGGCCTGTTCGCCGATGGTCCCATGCCTGAGCATTACGAGCCGATTGAGAGTCCGGTGGAAAATGCGCTGCACCCGAAACAGTCGAACAATCCTGTGGTCAAGAAGCTTAAGACGGCAGCGGACAAGTACGCGACCCCGGGTGACGGCTTCAACATTATCTGCACTACCTACCGGCTCACCGAGCAGTACCACTACTGGACCAAGAATAATCAGATGAACGTGCAGCTCATTCCTGAAGCGTTCGTCGAGATCCCCGTGGAATTGGCGGCGGAACTGGGCATCAAAGGCAATGACAAAGTTAAGGTCACCAGCGCACGCAGCTACTACGTGGCCAAGGCATTCGTCACCAAACGCATCAAGCCAATGATGATCGACGGCAAGAAGGTCTATCAAATTGGCATTCCGATTCATCAAGGTTATCGAGGCATTCAGGAAGACGAAGGCAAGAATGCGAGGACGCTGCTCAACCGCTTGACGCCGACGGTGATTGATCCCAATGCATTTACGCCGGAGTTCAAGGGCTTTCTGGTCAAGCTCGAAAAGGCATAGCTTATGAGCCAGGCGACATTAGCGATCAAACGAATCTCCGGCCACGCTGGACCCGCACCTGGGGAAGGCGTGGAGCGCGACTATCAGGTTTGCAAACTGGTTGACACTACCACCTGCATTGGCTGCAAAGCCTGTGAAGTCGCCTGCCTCGAGTGGAACGGATATGAGTTCACCGACACCGTGTTCGATAACAGCTACCAGACCATGCCGGAGACGACGTGGAAATACTGGAACCTGATCAAGTTCAACGAGCATGAGAACTCCGACGGCACCATCAGTCTGCTCATGCGCAAAGATCAGTGCATGCACTGCGCCGATCCCGGCTGCCTCGCGGCTTGCCCCGCCGACGGCGCCATCGTGCAGTACACCAACGGCATCGTCGACTTTCAGCAACAAAATTGCATCGGTTGCGGATACTGCGTCAGCGGCTGCCCGTTTGATATTCCCAAGTTCAATCCCACCACCAAGAAGATGTTCAAGTGCACACTCTGTGTGGACCGTGTGAGTGAGGGCCTGGAACCGGCGTGCATCAAGTCGTGCCCCACCGGCTGTCTCCACTTCGGAACCAAGGAAGACATGACGGATCTCGCCGAGAAGCGAGCGACCCAGCTTCGTGAGAATTTCGGCTTTGACAAAGCCGGCGTCTACGATCCCGCAGGTGTCGGCGGAACCGGCGTCATCTATGTGCTGCACGACGCCACCAATCCCGAAGCTTATGGCGGATTGCCCAAAGATCCGCACATTCCGTGGGTGGTACGGTTCTGGAAAGGACCCGCGAAGTGGATTGGGAATTTGGCCATGCTGGGCGGCATCGTCGGTGTAACGCTGCATTACCTCCGCTTTGGTCCCAAGCAAGTGGACCACCAAAAAAATGGGAACGGAGGGCAGCCGTGAGCACCTCGCACGTTGTCTCCTCCCGGACGACCGGGCGCGAACCTGAAGGCGTCATTTGCCGCTATACGCTTGGCGAGCGGCTTCACCACTGGCTCGCCGCTCTCACCTACATCTATTGCCTGATCACCGGGCTCGCCTTCTGGTCTCCTTATATGTATTGGCTGGCCACCCTGGTCGGCGGCGGCCCCACCGCCCGCTTCTGGCACCCCTGGTTCGGCCTGGGCTTCACGTTGTCAGTGTTCTGGATGTACAAGATGTGGATTGGCGACATGCGCATCACCGACGCCGACCGGCGTTGGTCGAAAGCCATGAAGTACTACATCGAAAATGAAGACGAGAAGCTGCCGCCCGAAGGCCGCTTTAACTACGGCCAGAAATTATTCTTCTGGCTGATGTTTTATGGCGTGATCCTGCTGGTGATTTCGGGCCTCGGCCTGTGGTTCGTCGAATCCATCCCGTGGAGTCTGCGCTGGCTACGCTACACCGCGGTTACGGTGCATGTGGTCGCGGCACTCGCGACCATTGGCGGCTTCATTATTCACATTTACATGGGTACGGCCATGGTCCGCGGCGGGTTTACGTCCATTATCCGTGGGGAAGTAACTACCACTTGGGCAAGAACCCATCACCGTCTCTGGTACGAGGAGGTCATAAAAGGGACATCAGCAAAAAAATGAAAGCATTCGATCGCGCCAGCCCAGGTCAGGGTGGGGGAGTAATCCTGTCGTTTTCAATGAATTAATCTCAGTCCGCTCACCATGTTCCAACACCCCTTGGGATTTCCGTTTCCGTAACGATCCACAAAATCCTGCACAAAGACACGCCCGCTGCGTTAAGATGCGGTTCTGGCCAGGTGTTCACATCTCTAGAACAGGACAGGATAAGAACATGAGAAAGCATTCCCTCCCCCAGCTGACACTGGCTGCTCTAGTCTGCGCAGCCGCGTTCTTGTTGTTCGCAATCCCGGGACTAGCCCAACAGCCCCTGCAAGTCTTGCATAATCACGTCCGTCCCGCAGTTGCCAGCGGGCAAGCAGCCCCGGTGGGTTTGCTCCCGCCCACCCAACGCCTGAACCTCGCCATCACTCTGCCGCTCCGTAACCAAAGCGATCTGAGCGGCCTATTAAGCCGGATCAACGACGCATCCAGCCCCGATTATCGACACTTTCTCAGCGTTGCCCAGTTCACCGAACAGTTCAGCCCAACCGTGCAGGATTATCAAACCGTGGTCAATTTCGCCAAGGCCAACGGCTTTACCGTGACCGACATACCTCCGAATCGCCTGCTTGTGGATATCAATGGCACGGTGGCGCAAATCGAAAAGGCCTTCCATGTGACGATGAAGGTTTACCAGCATCCGACGGAAAACCGAACCTTTTATTCACCGGATCGCGAACCTTCCCTCGATCTGAGCGTGCCAGTCACGCACATCGCAGGTCTGAACGATTTCTCCCTACCGCACTCCAAGCTGAAGAAAGCTCCGGGTGGGCAAGCGTTCCACGGTAACGCCGGCGGCTCGGGCCCGGGTGGCGCGTTTCTCGGCGGCGACATGCGGGCAGCCTACTATGGCGGCACCGCCCTAACCGGCACCGGCCAATCAGTCGGACTATGCGAGTTTGATGGCTACAACATGAGTGACGTGACTTCGACCTTTGACGGAGTGTCATACAACGTACCCATCAATAACGTGCTGATCGACGGCGCCAACGGTGGTTCGGACGGCGACGATGGCGAACAGGTCCTGGATATCGTACAAGCGATTGCCATGGCTCCTGGCATGAGTCAGGTCCGCGTTTATATTGCACCCGGCACGACTTCCATCGGCGTGGGTGACAAAGACATGTTCAACAAGATGGCCACGGACAACATTTCCAAAGAACTAAGTTGCTCCTGGGGCTGGAATCCGGATGACACCACCGACGACGATCCCATCTTCCAGGAATTCGCAGCGCAGGGTCAGAACATGTTCGTCGCGTCTGGAGATGCTGGTGCATATACCGGCAACAACGCGACCGATGAAAGTTATCCCGCGGAATCTGTCTATGTGGTGGCAGTCGGCGGAACCGACTTGACCACCAACGGCGCGGGTGGCTCATGGGCATCGGAAACAGCATGGGCGGACAGCAGCGGCGGCCCCGCTGACAATGGCTTCGCCATTCCAAGCTGGCAGGTGGGGGTGGCCAATTCTTCCAACCAGGCTTCTACCACTATCCGCAATCTTCCAGACGTGGCTGCTGAAGGCAATTTCGACAACTACCTGTGCGATCAGGGCTCCTGTGCGGGAGACTGGGGCGGCACCAGCTTCGCAGCGCCGCGCTGGGCCGGTTTTCTAGCGCTGACCAATCAGCAGGTGGTAGCCAACGGCAACTCAACCCTGGGTTTTCTGAACCCCATTATCTACCCGATCGCTGAAGGCTCCAACTACACCAGCGACTTCCACGACATCACTAGCGGAAATAACAATAACGGCAAAGGAAAATCGTACAACGCCGTTACAGGCTATGACTTGGTAACCGGATGGGGCAGCCCGAACGGACAGAACCTGATCAACGCACTGGCGGGATCCGAATCACCCAGCTTCACGCTTTCGGATTCGCCCAGCAGCTTGACCATCACCCAGGGCGGTGCTGGAGGCACCAGTACCATCACAGTGAACGACCTGGGCGGATTCACCGGCAGCGTTACTCTCACCGCGTCCGGTCTGCCTAGCGGCGTGACTGCCGTGTTCAATCCCAACCCCACCAGCACAACCAGCATCCTGACGCTGACAGCCAGTGGCTCGGCCACTACCGGAACTTTTACGGTAACCATCACCGGCACGTCCGGCAGCCTGATGGCAACTACCACGCTCTCGCTTACGGTCAATCCGGCGGGGACGCCGAACTTCACTATCAGCGCTTCTCCCTCTTCCCTGACAATAAAACAAGGGAGCAACGGCACCAGCACCATTACCATCACCAGTCAGAACGGATTCAATTCTGCAACCTCGCTTACCGCTACCGGCTTGCCGAGTGGCGTGACAGCGGCGTTCTCGCCGAATCCGGTGACGCCACCAGCGAATAGCAGTGCAACCTCAACTCTTACGCTGACCGCTGCTGCCAACGCGACTGTCGGGACCGCCACGGTAACCGTGACCGGAACGTCTGGCTCACTGAGCCACAGCACTAACATCTCCTTGACGGTAAGTTCGTCCTCCGGAGCCCAAACCGCCGTCTACAGCTCCACGCTCAAAGCTCCGGAGTGCTCGGCCGTGGGCATCTCGTGCGACTCGGGTCCGTCGCTGCTGTTAGGACGCGACCACATCTCGGGGGGCGCGGAACCCAATCAACCCAACACCATTAATAACTCCTGCGCGGACGGCACCACTGGAACCTTCCACTCCGATGAGTCCAACGACCGTATCGTGGTGGCATCCACCAGTGGCAACGCTCTGACGCACGGTACGACGGCAACGGTTACAGCAACGGTCTGGGCGTACAGCGCTTACAACACGGACGCTCTGGACCTTTACTATGCCGCCAACGCCAACAGCCCCTCGTGGGTTTTCATCAAGACGATTGTGCCCACCAAGGCTGGAGCGCAGAGCTTATCGGCAACGTTTACGCTTCCAACCGGCGCTCTACAAGCGGTTCGTGCGCAATTCCGTTATCAGGGAAGAGCGTCCTCGTGCACCACGGGCGCTTACAACGATCACGACGACCTGATCTTTGCCGTGCAGTAAGACATAGCGATCAGGCCGTTCCACCATTCAAGCCGGCCCTAACAGGGCCGGCTTGATCTGCTTTTGGTATAACCAGCGTCCTGCTGGCTCGCGTGCTCGACCGCGAAACCCGCTTTGGGCGTTGCATTCAGAGGCATTCCGTTGTACTTTATCGGCTGGCCGGAAATTGGAAATCAATCTCGAACGAGGAAAAAGTTAAATGAAAAAGATGGTAGGGACCGGAGTTTCGCGGGGGCTCGCAACGCTGTTGTTGGTCGTGGCTATGATGGTAACCCTCACCGCCCAAGCCGAGTCCCATCTGACCATGACACGTCATGTGCCGGAGGCGGTTTCAAGCGGAAAAGCGCGGCTGGTTGGTCAGCTTCCCGCCACCCAGCATCTCAGTCTGGCTATATCTTTGCCGTTGCGAAATGAGAACGGTCTCAACGATCTCTTGCAGCAGATCTACGACCCCAACAGCGCCAGTTATCGGCATTATCTGAGCGTCCAGGAATTCACCGAGAGATTTGGCCCGGCACCTGGAGACTATGAAGCGGTTCGCCAGTTTGCCCGGACCAACGGCCTCTCTATAGTGGACGTCGCCGCCAATCACATGGTATTGGATGTTGAAGGCTCTGCCGCAAACATCGAGAAGGCTTTCCAGGTGAAAATGGGTCTCTATCAACACCCCACCGAGAAGCGCACCTTCTACTCGCCCGACCGCGAGCCTTCGCTTGATCTGGGAGTTCCCGTGTTGCATATCTCCGGCTTGGATAATTTCACCTTGCCGCGTCCCAAGAACAGGAAGGCCGCCCCAGGATCAATTCAAGCTGCGGGATCCGGCCCTGGCGGGCAGTACGTGGCGAGCGATATGCGAGCGGCCTACTACGGATCTGGCCCACTCAATGGCGCCGGCCAAGCCGTCGGGCTATTTGAGTATGCTGGATACGAGATCAGCGATGTACAGACTTACTTTAAGAACCTGAATCAGCCGTTCAATGTCCCGGTCAACGGTGTATCGCTGAATGGCGTCCCTCTGAATTGTCCGCCTAAGACGTGCGACGACAGTGAGCAGGTCATCGACATCGAGATGGCGGTTGGCATGGCGCCTGGCCTAAACCAGGTGCTGGTCTACGTGGGAAGCAGCGATGTTTCCATCTTCAATCAGATGGCCCTCGACAATACTGCCAAGCAGCTCAGTTGCTCCTGGGGATGGAGCGACGATGAGAAAAGCTTAGACCCGATTTTCAAGGAAATGGCCGCGCAGGGTCAGAGTGTGTTCGTGGCCACCGGCGACAACGGTTCCGGCACTCCAGGCAATGTCGTCTGGCCAGCCGACGATCCTTATATCACAGCGGTGGGCGGGACGGACATAACAACCAATGGCCCCGGCGGCCCCTGGCAGTCGGAAACCGGATGGAGTGGTAGCGCCGGCAGCCCTTCCAAAAACGGCATTCCAATCCCCAGTTATCAAACGCTTCCGGGAGTGATTAACTCCATGAATAAGGGTTCAACCACCCTGCGAAACTATCCGGATGTCGCCGCAGAAGCAAACACCAACCAATACAGCTGTTATGACGGGACTTGCGGCGGAGGGAATGGAGGCACCAGCTTTGCTGCTCCCCAATGGGCTGGTTTGTTGGCAATGGCCAATCAGCAAGAAGTTTCTCAGGGAAAATCCACTCTCGGGTTCCTGAATCCCACTCTCTACCATATTGGAATCGGACTCCACTACAATGCCGCTTTCCACGATATAACTAGCGGCACCAACGGTGGATACAACGCAGTGAAAGGCTACGACCTGGTGACCGGCTGGGGCAGCCTGGTTGGCGAAAAGATTAACTCCTTGTTGGAGATTCATCCGTAACAGCTTAGCTTGTGAGTTTTCAGCCGCCGGGAGAGCGTTCCGGCGGCTGAGGTTTCTAGAGAGTAGAAGGAAGGTATCGGGCGTCGCGATTATTTGTCCGCCAGGACAAAGTTGACGACCGATGTTTCACGCTCGCCCACGCTAACACTCTTTTCCCAGGTTCTAGGGTCGGAAAAAACCGGGCGTTGAACCTTGTGTTCGGTCAGAACATCGAAGCTGCCTTCTTGTCGCAAGAGCTTCCAACCCTCGTGCCATGCCACAATCTCGTATTTTCCTGGTGGCACATCGGTGAGTTCAAAGTTCCCGCTCTCGTCGGTCACGGCGTAATAAGGATGTGAGACCACCAGGATTTCCGCATTCATCCAGGTGTGACCGCCGTTGCATCTCACGTTGACCAGACCCGGAGTCTGCATGGTGCGGGTGACAACCTGATTGGTGAAGGGGAATGGCAAATTGTAGCTCGCGGCCCCATCCATGTGAACGGTGTGCAGGGTAGCATCAGAACTCTTAAGTTGAAGCGGACCATTCGCGGGTACCAGCAGGATATGGGGTTCATAGCGACACTCCTTCTGGTTCAGGAAGCGTCGCGGTTCCGGTATATCCATCGGCTTACCACTTGAAACGTCTTTCAAGAAAACCACGGTATTGGCAACTCCGCCCTGCGAACCCAGGATCAAGCGCTCTAGGTCACGAGTCTTGTGGGACTCGGGATCGCAAATCTCCGGGTCTTTGTTGATGGCGAGACTGGGGACGTGAGGCACCGCGCCGGACCACTTGACGGTGCCTTTAATCGTACCCGGATCATGGAGAGATACAACCTGATAACCGCTCTGCGCTGCGGCCATCTCAGCCACTGCCAGCACGCATGCTGCGAATGCCAAGGATTTAATAGTGTGCAACATCCTTAATACACCCTTTGCATGAATCGTATTGCGATCTGGGCTTTGCATAAAGTAACGAACGCTCTACTACTTCTGGGTGAAGCACGAAATGGCGGGGCTTTTTCGCTACACGCAGATATACCATCCAGCATTCCCTATTTATTGCAACCTGTGACCACGGTCACAGGGCGGGGTGATCCTTGTCACTGCGGCCACATGCATCGCTGCGCGAGAATTGCATTTCGGTGCGCGTACGGGACTTAAGAATTAAGTTAAGGGAATCAACGCCCCGGATCACGCACCATTCCTTTTTGATTCTGGAAAAGTGTGCAAAATTGCACAGTCCACGCAGAGCAGTTTGCTTTACGATTGTCCCGTTTCGAAGAAATACCGATGACTATTGCAACCTCGATCGACCGAATACCCGATGGGGAACTCGGAGCCTCGCGCTAATAGATCAGATTCAACCCGACCACAAGTCTCTTGTCGCCCATTGATGACAAACCGCCGACAGTCGAGGAGAGCGTGGTAGTGCCAAGAAGTTGCAGGACCTTTCGAGTTCTTCTGTGTGCGCTCTTATTTCTATTCCTCGAAGCTGCGTTTGCCGTGGGCGAGGTTCACCAGCAGGCCCCCGTTAAGAGTACTCAGCCCGCCGCCGCACCGGCAGCTAGTCCGGTTTCTACTGAAGTCTCCAAGTACGTGGGAGCGGAGACTTGCAAGACTTGTCACGAGGAAGTTTATAACGGCTGGGAAAAGACACCCCACTGGAAAACTACTCTCGACACAAAAGGCGGTCCATCGCACCAGGGTTGCGAGGGCTGCCATGGACCTGGAGCAGACCACGTTGCCGGCGGCGGCGACAAGACCAAGATCTTTGTGTTCGAGAACGCTTCCCCCAAGGAAATCAACCTCCGCTGCATGAACTGCCACGCCGGTGGGACGCAGCACATAAATGCCATCAACTCAATCCATGCGCAAAACGACGTCAGTTGCATCTCCTGTCATTCGCCACACCACACGCAAACCAAAGAGTTTTTGTTGACGAAAGCGCAGCCCCAGCTTTGCTATTCCTGCCATTTGCAGCAGAAGTCCCAGTTCGAAATGCCCTTTCATCATCGCGTGAATGAAGGCCTGGTCCAGTGCAGCGATTGCCACAATCCGCACGGTACAGTTGGGCCCAAACAAGTGCGGACATCAGCGACGCAGGATGCCGTTTGCTTCTCTTGCCACGCTGACAAGCAAGGGCCGTTCGTGTTCGAGCACGAACCGGTGAAAGTTGAAGGGTGCTCGTCCTGCCATATTCCCCACGGAGGCGCCAATCCTCACATGCTAAGGGTGAGCAACATCAATCTGCTGTGCTTGCAATGCCATACCAATGTTTTCGCCAGCGCCAAAGCCGGTAGCGCACCAGGAGCGCCTTCGTTTCACAGCCAGGAGACGTTTTTCAAGTCATGCACGCTGTGCCATAGCCAGATCCACGGCTCCAATTTCGACCAAACCTTTTTCAAGTAGAGATCGCCATGAGGCTTATCCGAGCGCGTAATCTTCCGACGGTTGAGACAGGCTTCCGCAAGTATTGTCCGGCGGTCCGCGCGCTTGTGGTGGCTACCCTCGCCGTCGTTCTATTGGCTTCTTCGCCGTTGTCTCGCGCGCAGAATGGTTCAGAAGAGAGCCAAGGGGTTGACTCTGGAAACTACAACATCCAGCAGTCTGTCGAGGCTGGCTACCGAAGTACCTGGATCAATGGGAACACCAATACCTACGATACTTTCGTGAATCTAGGCGACGGCCTTCGCCTCTTCGATTACACGCTGAACATGCGTTCGCTCGACCACAATGGCCTGCTCTTCGACACTCTCAACTTCAGCAACTTCGGCTACGGCGGCGATCCGAATGACATAACCCGCCTGCGAATCAACAAGAACAAATGGTACGACTTTCGATTGCTGTTTCGCCGCGACAAAAACTTCTGGGATTACAATCTGCTGGCCAATCCGCTAAACCCTACGCCTTCGAACCCGACCCTGGGCATTGCGAACTCGCCGCATTCGCTGGACTTGGTCCGCCGCATGCAAGATTACAATCTGACGTTATTTCCCCAATCGCGGGTGCAATTCCGGTTGGGTTTTTCGCACAATCGAGACGAAGGGCCCGGATTCTTTACCACGGATGGCGGCACGATCCCCCAAATCAACGAGGCCTATAGCAACACCACCAACTCTTATCGTGTCGGCGTGGATTTCCGTGTGTTGCCCAAGACCACGATTTCCTATGACCAATTTCTGAGTTATTACAAACAGGACAACATCGTCACCGACAACCCACAGAACTCCGGCTTTCAACTCGCCGACGGTACGCCGGTAGACCTGGGCATTATCTGGAGCACCGCCGGGCCGGTGGAGATTCTGCCGTGTGCAGCGCCGATTGCAACTCCGCCGAACATCGTCAATCCGAATTGCAATGGCTACCTGTCCTACAGCCAGGCTAGCCGGCCGCGAAACTTCATGCCCAGCGAGCGTTTGCGGTTCCAGTCAAATTACTTCAAGAACTTTGAGATGTCGGGATCTCTTGGTTACAGCAGCGCCAACAACTCGATCCCGGATTTCAGTGAAATCGTAAACGATTTTGTCAGCCGAAGTGGCTCCCGGGGAAGCACCACAGGCGGTCCAGCCGACGCCAAGCGCGTCTCGGTGAATGCGGACTGGTCGGGCGCCTACCAGATTACAGACAAGTTTCGCATTCTTGATGCATTCCGCTACGACAACTGGCGCACTCCCGGCCTGTGGGACACGTCGGAAACCAACATATTCGGCCAAATGCAACCTGGCCTCGTTGGCTTGGCGCAGCCGCAGGCGGTATTCACGGCAGCGAATTTCATTTCTTTGTGCCCTCCGCCTTACACTGCGGCCACTTGTCCGAGCCATAGCGCGAGTTCCGCTGCCGACGTGGTCGACGGCCCAACGTCGACTTTTCTGGGACAGAACCTGCGATCCAATACCTTCCAGCTGCAATACGACATCACCAAGCGCCTGACCGGGCGCATCGGCTATGTGTACACCGATCGCACCATCGCCGATTACAGCGCGACTTTCTATTCAGCAGAAACCTATTTTGCGGGTGGGGCCGGTGGCACCGCGACAAATGACTTCTTCGCCGCGCGCGGAGACTGTGCCACACCTTCTGCCTGTACCGAAACCGTCTCCCCGATCACGCACCAGTTGGTTTCGCTGACTTTTAGCGGTCCCGCGGCGGGCAACGATACCTCGCGCAACATCACAGAAATCCACGAGAATACCTTGCTGGCGGGATTTACCGCCCGTCCGATCGATACCCTACGCATCACCGGCGACTTCCAATTCGGCTACAACGATTATTCCTTCACCCGGATCAGTCCGCGGCAAGTGCAAAGCTACAAAGTCAATGCGAACTACAAACCGCGTTCCTGGATTACCTTCGACGGCGCCATCGACATCCACGAGAACCGCGACAACGTCTCGACCATAAACGATCTCGAGCACGGGCGCAGCTACAGTTTCGTCACCACGCTCATGCCGAACGCAAAGTGGTTCCTCGATCTTGGTTACACCTATACCGACATCTATACTCAGGCGCAGATTTGCTATTACGACAACGCTTTCGGCCCACCGCCCGCGACGCAGTGTCCCGCCAGCCTGGGTTACACGCCGCCAGCCATTCCCAGCTTGGGGTCGTATTCCAGCAGGCAGCACTTCTTCTACAGCGATATCATGTGGAAACCCACGAAGCGAGTGACCACGACACTCGGATACGTGGGGACCTTCGTTGGCGGCAATACGTCCGCAATCGACCCGCTCCAGGTGCCCGGAACCCTGGCTTTTAACTATCAGAAGCCGTACGTAAGAGCGGTATTCGACTTGTACAAGGGTCTCAGTTATCGCATGACGTGGAACTACTATGGGTACAACGGCAAGGGGCTGGGGTCGAACGCAATACCGGGCCTGGCAGCGATTCCCATACAGGATTTTAACGGCAGCACAACCGAATTTGCATTCCGCTATGCTTTCTGAAGCTGTGGCAACTGACAGACTGTGTTTTGCTCTCAAGGGGAGACTCAAATGAAGACTATGAATACCAAGTTTCTTGCAATAGCGGTGACTTTGGCGGTTGGGCTAATGGCTCCGTCGCCGGCGCGCGCTCAGAATGCGGCCGCTACCTACAAAGCCAAGTGTGCCGGATGTCATGGCGCAGATGGAAAGGGAAATACGGGCCCTGGTAAAGCGCTCGGGGTCCATGATTTTACTTCCGCGGACGTAACAAAAATGAGTGACGCCGATCTTACTGGAATCATCACTTCGGGTAAGAACAAAATGCCCGCCTACGGCAAGAGCCTGAAAGCCGCGGACATCGAGGCACTGGTGGCATTCATTCGCGGACTGAGCAAATAACAGTAGTCGAGGAACGGAAGAGACGGATGCCTGCGAAGCACAACCCGCGCAGCCCGGCAGGCGGCGGAATGCCCACCACATGATCAGCCCTCAAACTCTCGTATTTATTTTGATTGGCGCCAGTATTGCGCTGATCCTGGTGGTCGTGGTTCGGCCCTCGATCACAGCATCGCGCGAGGGCAAGATCATTGCATTTCTTGCCCTCTTTATTGTGCCACTGGTGGCGGCAGCGGTTGGCGCATCGGAGCACATGGAGCGCTCGGAACAGACACAATTCTGCCTCTCGTGCCACATTATGGAGCCCTACGGGAAGAGTCTGTACGTGGACGATCCCTCCTATATTCCCGCCGCTCATTTTCAGAATCACCGGATTCCGGCGGAGACCGCCTGCTACACCTGCCACACTGATTACGCCATGTTCGGTACCATTCACGCCAAACTGGAGGGCCTGCACCACGTCTACGTGTACTGGTTTGGCACCCCGATGAATCCCATTCGCCTATACAACCCCTACAACAATCGCGAATGCCTGCACTGTCATGCTGGGGCGCGCTCGTTTGAAGATCCCACACACATGGCAATGATGGACGATTTGAAATCGAACAAGATTTCTTGCACTACGAGTGGCTGCCATGACACCTTCCACAATGTCGACAAGCTCGAACAGGCAAAGTTTTGGAAGCCCTTGGAATAAGGAGAAAGGAAAGCATGTTACGTCAGCTACGAATTTCGGGAGTTCTAGTGATCCTGGGCTTGGTGGTTGAGGGGCTAAGCCTCTGTTGGAACACCGCGCTTTCCTTTATGTCTTTTGTGGTGGTTGGCGGTCTGTTTTTCGCATCAGGCATCCTGCTGTTCCTATATTCGCTGGTTTCCGCGAAGACCCCCAGTCCCAACAACTAGAACTCCCATCAGGAAATGCGAGCTTCGCGGTGTGGGATCGCGACTTGGTTCAGGGCAGGAACAGAACGCGACAACAAGATTCAGGATTTGAAAGCGACCACTACTGCCACCAGAACCACCGGAAGATAGATCACCGAGGCATGGACCAGCTTGCTGGCCAGCACAACGGACGCTGTGCGGGTAAGCTTGGCCACGTAGTACAACAGAAAGCCTCCGGCCAGCACCATGGCCGCACCATACAACAGTCCAAGTTGCGCGGACGGCAGCAGGGTCGTCACCACTAGAACCATCGTCAGACTCAGAATCTCCGCGCGCGTGAATCGGGCCTCCCGGTCGAAAGCCGGAAGCATCTTGTAACCTGCCCGGGCATAGTCGTCGCGGTACATCAGGGCAATTGCGAGAAAATGCGGGAACTGCCACAGAAATAGTATTGCGAACAGAAACCAGGCCGGTGGGTCGATTTTGCCCGAGGCTCCCGCCCAGCCGATAAGCGTAGGCATCGCCCCTGGGAACGCTCCCAGCAGCGTACAGAGCGGCGTCTTACGCTTCAACGGAGTGTAGATCAGCAAATAGGAGAGCAAAGTCGCTATCGCGAGTCCGGCCGCAACCAGATTGACGGTGACCGCTAGGTACAAGCCCCCCAGGACGCTCAATAGTAGCCCGAAGCTGAGAGCCTCCGCGGCAGTCATCCGCCCTGAAGGCAGTGGTCGCGAAGCCGTCCGCCGCATTCGGCCATCCCACACCCGCTCCATCCACTGGTTCAAAGTGGCAGTGCCACTGGCCACCAACAGGGTTCCAATAAGCGTGTTGATCAGACCAAATACGCGGAAAGGTGAGTGCGAGGCCAGCGCGTACCCGGACGATGTAGTCATCAGTATCAGCAGATTCACTTCGGGCTTGGTGAGGGTGTAGTAGTCCCGCAACTTGGACTTCCAGGCGATACCAGAAGTGGAATTTGCCATGCCCTGATTGGCCGCCATTTTACCAGTCTTGCCCCGGTTCCCGGGCATTATCGGCCAACCTGAACTGGTGGATCCGGCGATGAATGACGAAAAATAGCCCGACAGTTCCGAGGGTGGGAGGAATGATGAGAATCAAAATTCCGCTGCGCAATGCCTGAATCACGCCCGCGCCGGCAGCCGCCCTTTGGGTATAGCAAAGAGCACAGTTCTGGGCGAGAACCGGTAGCGGCAATGCCAGGAACAGTGCGACCGCCGCCAACATTCCCATCAATCGCATCCAGGATCTAATGCTCATTCTTCTCCTCGCAGCAACTTGCCGTCATCTTGCCCAAGGCGCGCCATCGAGCAAGCGGAAGCTGTCCGTCCACCCATATTGCATGCCGAGTATGACCGATACGGTGAAAATAACAACAAACCACTTCAGGCCACGATTGTCAGCCAGGTGCATGAAGAACAGAACAGCAAGGGCGGCCTCTATGATCGCCAGAAACAGCATGCGCGTGAGCATCTGCCCCGCGGTGATGTTGGAATAGGCGATCACGAACTGGATCCCCGCGATGGCTAAAATGCACAAATAAACCACTACATCCTTCCCAGTATTACTCTTGTGTTCTTCGGTCATAGCCATTAGTTTTGCTCCTGTTGCTCAATGTCCAAGGTTCAGCAGGTAGACCAGCGGCACCACAAACATCCACACCAGGTCCACGAAGTGCCAGTAAAGGCCGGTGATTTCGACATCGTCGGCATTGTAACGACCGCCTTGATAGCGCAAGCCAACGGCCACCAGCGCAACTATGCCGCAGGTCACGTGCAGCAGGTGTAAACCCGTGATGCTGAAGAAAGCGGAACCGAACAGGCCGGTTCCCCAGGGGTTTTTGAATAGCGTCATTCCTTCACCGATCAAGCCCATCCATTCCCGGATGTGTAATATCGCGAAGACAGCGCCCAAGGCTGCGGTGATCATGATCCAGCGAAACGCCCCGGCTTTGTCAGCCTTCCTGGCGGCATCAATCGCAAGCAGCATGGTCAGGCTGCTGGTTACGAGAATGAAAGTCATGATGGCGACGTTGGTAATACTATGAAAGGGTCTCGGCCAGTTGGGGGTGGCATTGCGGATGAACCCATAGGCCACCAGGCAAGCCGCGAACGTCGCGGAATCGGCGATGATGAACAGCCACATCGCCATCTTTTTCGCCGGAACCGAAAATGCCGGCTTCTCCATCAGGCCCGAGTGTCCTGTCATCGTATCGGCGTGGCTCACAGCATCTCCTCTTGCCCAGTTGGCTAAAGCTTCATCCACAGCAGCAACAGTAAATACACCCACAACCCGCCCATAAAATGCCAGTAGTGCGACGTGGCATCCAGCGTGCTCTTCCGCAGCACCGACTTGTTCAACCGGCGGATGACGCGGGCCAGGCCGCCCAGACCACCAGATACGTGCAATGCGTGGATTCCGGTAAGCACATAGAAAAAGGAACTATTGGGGTTGGTGGCCAGGAAGAGGCCTTGGGCGCGCAACTGCAGCCAGGCAATATATTGACCGGCTACAAAGAGCAGTCCCAGACCCAATGTAATGTACAGCCAGCGGGATGGCGGGGGCATTTGATCCCGCCGTCCCATCATGTAAGCGCCGATTTGCCGACGTGCCGCCTCCAGCGTAACGCTGCTGGCAATTAGCACCAGGGTGTTGAGGTAAAGAATCGGGGGGAGGGTAAGGTGTTTCCAGTCGCTGGATCCTCCCTGGCGCACAATCAAAGCGCTGGTGAAAGCCGCAAAGCTCATGGTGATCGAGGCCAGCACCACCCACATCCCAGTGGAGGCGGGGGGTGGAGCGTGATCCTTGACCCGGCGCAGATCGCCTTCCGCGGGAACCAGGTTGCGCAGTCCGCCGCCGCTAGAATTGCCCAGCGGGCGGGCGGGACCGCGGGGTTCGTCGACCTTCGGCGGTTGCTGGATGGTGGTAGCCATGCGCCTTCAGTTCATCACAAATCTTTTACACAAAATCGGTCTATGCTTCGTCGTGAGCGTTCTTAACTTGCTCAGGCGAAGCCTGCATCAAATAATCGCCGACCGAGCTCTCAACTCCGTATTGATAGGGATCGTGGTAGACAGTCGGCAAAGTATCGCCAAAGTTATTGTGCGGCGGAGGTGTGGTTGGCGTACTCCATTCCAGCGAGGTCGCCTGCCACGGATTGTCACTTGCCGGCTCGCCCCAGAAACGGCTGTGGACCAGGTTATACAAGAAAATAAGTTGCGCAGCCCCGGTGATCAACGCGGCCACGGTAATGAATTGATGCACCGGGATCAGCGGCTTCATGGCGTCGGTAACAAACGCTTGGTAGCGCCGCACATTCCCAGCCAAGCCCAAGTAATGAAAGGGCATGAAGATGGCATAGGTGCCGACAAAGCTGACCCAGAAGTGAATCTTGCCCAGAGTTTCGTTCATCATGCGGCCAAACATCTTGGGAAACCAGAAATAGGTCCCGGCAAAGATCCCGAACATGGCGGCCACACCCATCACCATATGGAAATGCCCGACTACAAAGTAGGTGGCGTGCAGCATGATGTCAACCGAGGGCTGAGCCAGGAAAAATCCGCTGACTCCGCCGCTGATAAACATGGAGATGAATCCCAGCCCGAACAATGACGCGGAGTTAATACGCAGTTTCGAGCCGTAAAGACTGCCCAGCCAGATCAACACGATTACTGTTGAGGGAATGGTAATGATCAGTGTGGGAAAGGAAAATGCCAGGGAAGAAACCGGATTCATCCCGCTCAAGAACATATGGTGTCCGTACACCATGTAACTCAACACCGCCAGGGCACCCATGGAATAGATCAACGCGCGATGGCTGAGCATGGGCTTGCGCATATTGGCAATAAGCACATGAGAAACGATGCCCATCCCCGGCACGATGGCGATGTAGACCTCGGGATGTCCGAAGAACCAGAACAGATGCTGCCAAAGCAACGTCGAACCGCCGGAGTGAGGTTGCAACTGGTCATTGATAACGAGATTTCCGGGGACAAAGAAACTGGTTCCGGCCACGTGATCCAGGATAAGCAAGATGCAAGCCGGCATCAGAACCGCGAATGCGGTCAGACCCATCACTGAGGTGATGAACCAGGCCCAGGCACTGAGCGGCAGCCGCCACATGCTCATTCCCCGGGTCCGCATGTCGAGCGTAGTGGTGATAAAGTTCAGCGAACCCAACAACTGACCGACGCAAAAAATACCAATCGAAGTCGCCCAGAGAACTACGCCCATGCCCTGACCCGGGCCGGCAACAGCTCCTACTGCACTGAGCGGTGCATACTGAGTCCAACCGCCCAAGGTGGGTCCGTCACCCACAAAAAATGAGGAGACCAAAACCAGGAAGCCCACAAACGTAACCCAGAATGACATCATGTTGAAATGGGGGAAGGGCATGTCCTCGGCACCAACCTGAATCGGCAGGAAGTAGTTGCCGAAAGCCGCGAAGGGCGCCGTGGTGAGCACGAAAAAGACCATGATGGTCGCGTGCATAGTCATCAACTGGAGGTAGAACTCCGGCGTCATCACATTGCCGGGGGCACCGTTCTGAGAAAGCAAGTGCAACCCAGGGATGGCATAGCTGCCCCACCCCAGATGAATGCGCATGATCCAAGACAGAACCATGCCAATCAGAACCGCCGCCAGGGCGAGCGCATAATACTGTTTGCCGATCACCTTGTGGTCGAGGCTGAAAACATGCTTCCGGATGAAGCTTGTCGGTGCTCCGTGATGTGCGGCCTGCGCTGAGACATCGTGCATAAGCTTGCCTCGAATGGTTGTCTCGTCCGTCTGGACGGAGCGTTCTTACCGCTACTGCAAGGCTGCTTCCTTCTTCAGCCAACCGTCGAAATCTTCCTGCGACAGGACAGACAGATATGCCTTCATGTTGTAATGCCCAAGTCCGCAGAGCTGTGTGCACACAATCTCGTAACGACCAATCTTGGTGGCCGTGAAGTGCAACGAAAGATCCAGACCAGGAACGAAATCCTGTTGCACCCGCAGTTCGGGCACGAAGAATGAATGGCCAACGTCCTTGGAGTGCATCAGTAGATGAATTTCCCGGTTCACGGGAATAGCCATTTCAGCGGTCACGATGTCGTCCTTGGCGTCGGCGTCGTGGTCGGTATCAATGCCGAAAAAGTTCTGGTTGGCTTCGCTGAGCATCTCCGGGTGAATAGGACCGAAAGTTCCGTCTGGGCCGGGATAACGGAAATAAAAGGCAAATTGTCCAGCCTGGACCTGGACGGGGAGGGCATTCGCGGCAGGGGGTTGGAAATAAACATTGGCCCAAGCCTTGACTCCGAAGACACCCAGCGCCAGAACCTCGGTTCCCACCAGAAGAAATGCACCCCAGACCATGGCCTTCGCGCCGCCGGGGAAGTTCTTCACTTTGTCGCCGGGCTTGGAGTTGGAGAATCGCCAGATGAACAATGCCAGGATGATCTGTGAGGCCAGGAACGAGATTCCTGCCTCGGCCATGGTCTCCGACATCTGGTCGTCGATCGGCTGGCCGTGAGTGGAGATATCCGGCGCCATCCACCAGGTATGCCGCAGGATGGGAATCGCCGAAACAAGCGCGATCACGATAATGGTAACGGCAACGAACCTTCCCATGTTGCCCTCGCAGTGGAGTAGTTTAGGTACACCGGTTGAAACCGCTTATGGTCGCACGGAACGACGGCCCGTCGAACTTTCCTGCCTCATTTCCCCTTAAAGGTGAAGTCGGCTTTTGCCGCACTTCCGGCAGCCACCGTCACCTTTGCCGTCTGAGTTCCCAAGTCTTCTTGCCAGGCGGTGACCGTGTAGCTCCCCGCAGGCACGTTCTGGATTGTGTACGAACCCTTGTTGTCGGTGGTCGCATAGGGACCCTTTACCACCACAAACCAGCCGTGCATCCAGGGATGGATGTTGCACTTCACCGGAATGGCCACTTCCTCGTTCTTCCAACTGGTCTCGATCGGGGGTGCTCCCGGCGGTTGCGATTTGTTCCAGCCGATATTGCCCGCAGTCGGGCTCGGCAAAGGGTGGATGTTGTGGGTGGTCTGGTCGCCTGTTGTCACTTTAAACTTCTGATCTACGTCAAGCGCCAGCACATGGGGTGTGTACATGCAACCTTTTTGATCAAAAGTCGGTTCCTGTGTGGAAGCAGATTCATTGCCGGTCAGACCTTGCGAAATATATAGAACAACGTTTTCCAAACCGTCGCCCTGCCCGACCACTACATTTTCCATCTGAGCCGGGCTGCTGTCGTGCGCCTTGCTGCATACCGGATCTTTCGACATATCAATGCCCTTCATATGCGGAGCCGTGCCGCTCAGCTTGACCGTCCCGGTGATTGAGCCTCCACCGGCGGCATTCACCTTCTGGCTCAAAATCACAGCTCCCACACCAACCAGTACTAGCGCCGGTAGTACTGCAGCAAGCTTACGTCCGTACTGACTTTTCATGGACAGTCTCCTGATCTAGTAAAGTTTCCCGGATTACTGTGCCGGAGCATTGGGATTCACGGGCTTCAATCCCAATTGCTTGGCAATCTGCCTTTCTTTCATGTTGAACGTGTTGTGAGGCTGTAAGGTGCGCAGATAGAAAACCAAGTCCCAAGCCTCATCAGGCTTAATATTGTCGGAAAACGACGGCATGGGTGTACCGTCCAAACCGGTCATGAAGATCCGGTAAATATCCTGATCGGAGGAACCACACTTGGGTCGCGATCCGTCGGTGAAGTTATAGGGCAGAATGGGACGGTTCAAGTCGTCGGTGAGAGTGGAAGCGGATGGACCGTTGGCCATGCCTTCGACGCCGTGGCATTTCCAGCACTGTACGCGCGCGAAAACGTCCTGCCCAGCCTTGACGCGCTCGGGCGTAACTTCGGGTTCCGCGGGAATCTCGATGGGTGCTCCCGGCTTTTCCTTCTGAAAGCGCGGAGAAAAATGCTTGACCCATGCCACCAAGTCAACCCGTTCCTGCTTGGTAAGCGTATTCCAGATCGGCATGTTGGAGCGATCCAAGCCGCGGCCAATGGTGTCGTACAAATCCTGATCGGTCGGCAGGGTCCCGGTGGGCGTGGAGCGACACTTAAAAATGCCCAGGGTGAAGTCGCGGGGTTTGGGATCAAGCCAAGGAGCATTTTCCCCGTTCCCGTCTCCCAACTCACCATGGCAGCCCACACAGTACCGGCGATAGTCCGCCGCTGCGTTCTGAGCATGCCCGGTCAGCTTACCCACATGACTGTCGGTATTGAGCCGACCCTTTTCTTCGTAACTGGTGATCTGGGCCTGCGACGTGGCTGCCAGTAGCAGCGCAGCAAGGACTCCAACCAACCACGACCACGTAAGTAGTTTCGTAGGCATCGCTGATCCCTCTCCTAGAAGTCGAAGTCAAAGCCGAGTAGCAATTCGCTGCTGTTCACGTTTTCGCCGGGTAACGGACCCGTCCCGTCCTGGTGCATCCAGTTGTATTCGTTGTGCCAGGCGAAACCAGCCCGGCTGGTCATAATCGGGTAGTAGCGGTAGCCGATGGTGTAGCTGCTGATATTTCCCAGATTGCCCACATTGGTTGTGTTTGCCTGTTGCGACATGCGCTCCAGTTCGTAGCGCCCAATGAAAATCAGCTGCGGGTTGTACACGTAGTGGGCTTCGAAGGTGGCTCCGTTCCAACTGGGTGCCCGGGCAGTGGCCGGAAGAACCGTTCCCGGCGTATTGTTAGGAAGGTCGTTGAATGGGGTTCCGTTGTTGGGGTCGGACGCATTACCAAAACCCTGTCCGAACCATACGCTATCCGATCCATGCTGAGTCACGACCGTGAGGTCGAAGTGGGAACCGAAGTAGAATTGTCCGACGAAACCTTCACGATTGAATGATTTGTTGCCGATTCCAGAACCGGCAATTGGGATCCCGCCAGAAGTTCGATAGGTGGTTGCCGCATCGCCGACCATGGCGTAGAACCCTACACGCTGCACCCCCAGCTTCCCGGTGTCAAAAGCCTGGCTGCCGGTAAAGAATCCGGTGTAGGAGTTGGCTCCGGTGATCAGATTGGTGTTCCCGTCACTCGAACTGATAAGGGCGGCGGAAAGGCGTGTCCGGTCATCCACTGAGTGTCCAAGCCACTCGAGGCCGAGCTGGTTGTCGCCGATCTGCCCGAAGATGTTCCCATCCCCAACCGGAATGAAGTGATACGTCTGGTAAATGCCCCCGTTCCCGGTCAGCGTTAGAATGCGCTTCTCAGAGAGCAGGTTGTCGAGTTCGAACTTGCCCAACTTCACATTGAGCCAGGAGCTGCCCCAGAGGTTATCCAGGCGGGTCATGACCGTCTCAAAGTGAAAGGTTCCCGTGGAATCGGAGGAGGGAAGCAGGTAAAACGATATGTTCTTTTCCAAGGTTCCACCGGTGTGAAAGTCGAGCCCACTCAGGTCGAAGCCCGAGCTTTCGATCCTGGCTTCGCCGTTGTTCATCCCGGCGCCTACGTCGACCGCCACTCGGCCCGTGCTTACCCGGTGCCATATCGGCGTCATGCGGAAGGTCACCGGCCAATAGGATGGGTTTTGCCAAATCGGGGCGTCCCGATCGTTCATCAACTGATAGCCATTGTCTTTGAACTTCTGGCCAAAATAGTTGAGCATCGGCCAAGCTTCATGACAGGCCGAGCAGCGCAAGCCATATTTGCGGGCAAAGGCAGGTAGAGCGTTCGCCTGCGGCAAGGCACCCAGTAAGAAAAGCGCGAACAGCAACCACCCGGAAAAATGACTCCGGCGAGAGCTCATTGAGTCCTCCTGGCACTGAATCGAGGGCAGAAAACCTGCCCGTCAAACATGAATTGCGAACCGCTGAAGCGAAACAGCGTCAACAACAACCCAAGCAGACCTCACAAATGTGACCCAGAGACAGGGAGCCGATGTCATAAACGGGCGTCGAACCTCCCAATGCAAGTGCGCATGTACGCACTTACTATCACCGCAAAGAGATGTGTGTCAAGAAGAAATAAATTCTACGAATGAGACAAATTCAAAAAGACTTTCATAGGCTCGTGTGCAGCGAAAGGCCGCGAACCAGCATGGCCGCCAGAATAGCGGCCATATTGCGTGCCTGGGTTCGGTCCTGCCCGAGCACCACGGGACGCATGAAACCAAACACAAAACCGAACACTCCCACGGAGCGGGCCAGGACCTCAAGCTCCTCCTGAGGAAGAGCGACGCACTGCCGATGGTGCTTGAGGCGTTCCATCACGGCATGGGTGCGGGGGGAGAGGATGGCACGGCCAATCACACCGCCGAGCGACGGATCCACCAACCCTCGCGAGATAAATACGCGAAGAAAATCACGATTCTTCCACAAGTATTCGATTTCCCAGTCGACCAGTTGAAGGAATTCTTCTTCAAGACCCACGGCTGAGAGTGGACGTTGGCGCATTCCCAACAGTTCATCGGAACTGTGATATTCGACCAGGGCAGTGAGCAGGCCAGCTTTTCCTTTGAAGTACCGGTGGATAAGACCCTCGGCACAACCCGCCGCAGCGGCGATCTCGCGGGTCGTCGTGCGCTCGTATCCCCTGGTGGCAAACAAGCGCAAGGCAGCTTGCAGCAGTGCCTTTTGTTTGCCCGCGCGGTCCCGCTTCCTATTCGGCAGGCTCAGAAGCGATACTCGGGCCGGAATCCGGGCTCCGGGCTGAGGCGCGCGACGGTTCGATTTCAGGGCATCCAGCATCTTAATATTTTCTACTCGCAAACAACTTGACGCGTTCTTTAGATCATGTCAAGAGTCCGGCTACTCAATTTTGTAAAAGGATTGTCAAATCCTGGCTTTGATCCAGAGGACACGCATCCAGATCAGCGATTGCGTTCGGATTTCTCCGCAAGCTGCGTAAGCAAGGCCAGGCAATTACTACCGCAGCCTGCCGGGAACCGCAGCCTCCGGAGTTGACATGCGCGCTCGGCAAAGAGTATGAGAGCGTAAGCGTAGAAGATCAGTCATCGGAGCACATGGAGAAGATTTCCTTCCGCACCAAGACTCTCCCTTCGCCGCACCCGGTGAATAGGCCCCGGCGGGCAATCCGCCCCGCCCGGCTTGCTCTGGCTGCGGCTGTACTGCTTGCACTTTTGAACCAGGCCCCGTTTTTGCACGGCCGGGAACAGAAGAAGAAAAAAGCTGACTACGGCATCGGCCTCTCCACCGAGGTAAGCTCTCCTGAATACATGGTGGTGCAGGCCGTGGAAGCCGTAGTCAATGACGGAATCATCCAGGGCAGCAAGGAGTACAACAAGGACAAGTTCGTGGATAAGGCGTCTCCCGCGACCTCCTCTTCCTTGTTCGAAGAATGGAAAGGGCTGGGCAAAGCGTTCTACAAAGTGCGTAGCGAAGTGCTGGCCCCGGTGAATTTCAAGGAAAGCAACGACCAAGGCACCTTGGCCGTGCGCTACATCGTGCAGAGCAAAACTGCGCAGCTAACTATTTTGCGAATTGACGCAGTATTCGTGGAAGACTTCCGCCACATTGTGCACCCTTCAGATGGAAGCGTCGAAAGCGCCGAGTATCGAGATATTCAGGACCGTGTGGATACCCTAGAAGCGGAGAAGAAGCAGGGCGCGGAAAACGACAGACATCGACAGGAAGAGCTTGCCAGGAAAGCCCTCGAACAAAAGAATGCCCAGGAGCAAGCGGCGGCGATGGCGATGGCGACTTCAGCGAACACCCCCGAACAGCAGGTCGAGAACTTGCGCCGACAGGTCGAACGAGTCGTCAAAGCTTCGGGTGCGCAATTGAAGTCTGCGCCTTTCCACTCGGCCACCAACCTGAAGACGCTCAATGCGGGATCTGAGGTTGTGATTCTGATTGCGACTCCCTACTGGTACGGCGTGGAAACCGAGGATGGCCAACATGGCTGGATTAACCAAGCACAGCTGGAGCCCGTGCCATGAAGAAAGCTTGGTTTGGCACAGTCGCTGTGCTGTGGGCATTCGTGATGCCATTGGTTCGAGCTCAGGGACCTACTGCTGAACGCACTTTCCCCCAGCCGCGGTCGGTGGTTGAAGCCGCGATCCGACAGTTGCAAACCTCGACCGGCGGCCGTTTGCCGGTACTGGATGGTTTCGCGGTGGTGGGCGAGCAACCCCTGGACCGTTTTCAAAAGGGCTATTACCAATGCACCATTCAAGTAGCCTCGACCCCAACCGGTGGGTCGGTGGTGAGCGTCAGTGCCAAAATCACAGCCTGGTACAACGCTCCTGCGGCAGCGAAATCCGGTTACCAAGTACTGCTGTCGAATGGCCGACTGGAATCTGATCTGCTTGATCGGCTGTCCGAGACGCTCGACGCAAACGTGACGTCCAGCACCACGGCCTCGTCAATCAAGAGCCAGCCGGCCACATCGAAGAGCAAAGACGCTGACGCTGCCAGTAGGTCGTCATCGGCGCTCGACCTTCCCCCCGCTCCGTCCTTCAAAGGAAGTGTTTTTCCGCGGACAGACCAAAGCCCGACGCCACCTCCGAGGAGCAGCGTGGCCAACCGGCACCTCGAAGATCTCGACAAGGAAGCCAGGAACCTGGAGGAAATTCTTCGCAACCAGTCGCATCCCACTAACCTGGCTGCAGTGCGGAAGTCTGGAACCCCAGTGCTGGTAAGCCCAAGCGAGGGAGCGAAGGTCTTGTTCCTGGCCGATGCGGAAGATGAGTTCGAGATTCTCGACAGTAATGAAAGCTGGGTGCATTTGCGCATTTCCGGACTTTCACGTGCCTGGGTACGACGTTCTGCACTTGAGATGCCTGATGCTTCGGAGCCGGCGGACGCGTCGCACGAAACGTCTCCCGCGCCGCCTGCGCCAGCAGCCGATAACAATAAAGGGCCGTTTCAGATTGAAAATGAACAAACCGCATCTTTCCCCGGAGATTGGGCGCCGCTTCGCGGAAAAGTTGTGGTGATTGTTTCCATCCAAAAGGCTGCTGACAGTGCAGCGGACGCTGGTCCACAGGCCAGACTGGCGTTCGTTAAAGGGCTGTTCCAGAAGGAATACGCTGACCTCACCAAGTCCTCATCAACCGCGGCGGGGATTGTGCTGATTTTCGATTCCGCCGACGGTGGAATGGTGGCTGCAACCCTTCCAGTATTGCAGGAGTGGAAAGCCGGCACGCTATCCGACGAAGGGTTTTGGCGCCGATGTTATCTCGACCCACCCGAGATGTTCCGCAGCACCGGGGGACAATAGCGACAATAGCCCCGGGGAATGTCTCGCATGTGGCTCCGCCATTATGTTTTCGTGGAAGCCTGGGCGCGGATAGCAGGCACTTGGTTATAATCCCGTGCAATGATTTTCACCCGCCAAGGAAACGTCATGTCGGATGGCAACGCCGGGCAATGCCGCGGGAGTTACATGCGGCTCGGCCATGCTCTCCGCTTCAGTCGCGTGTGCCTTGCGGCTGCGGTTGTGTTTGCCGCAGCGCCGACGACGGTCGCGCAAACCGGGACACTGTCCATCCCCAACGCGCCCGGGCAAGGCCAGGCTGCGCAGGGTCAGTTCGCGGGCAGCGTGGCGTCGGAACCGGTTCCCGGAGTGGTGCGGATTTCGTTGCAGGACGCGATCGATCGCGGATTGAAACAGAATCTCGGAGTGCTACTGTCAAGCGCTGACATTCGGGCGGCGAGGGGACAGCGTTGGGAGCAATTGAGTTCACTGCTGCCGCACGTGACTGCCGCACCTTCGATAAATGCCTCAAAGATCAATCTCGCCGAACTCGGCATTACGCTTCATCTTCCCGGAATCACTTTCCCGACGTCGGTAGGCCCTTTTTCGTATTTCGACGCGCGCGCCAACATGAGCCAGACGCTTTTTGACTGGAAAGCCATCAGCAATACGCGGGCCGCTGGGCAGAGTTTGAAATCCACTGAATACACGTACAAAGACGCGCGTGACCTGGTCGTGCAGGCCGTGGGCTTCACCTACCTGCAAGCGATTGCCGACGAAGCCCGCGTCGAGACCGCGGAAGCGCAAGTGGAGAGCGCGAAAGCGGTTTATAACCAGGCGTCGGACCAGGTGAAGGCTGGCACTTCGCCGGAGATCGATGGGCTACGGGCGAAAGTGGAGATGCAGACACAGCAACAGCAGCTGATTCAAGCGAGAAACGATCTTGCGATTCAGAAGCTGGCAGTGGCCCGCGTCATCGGACTGGCTCCTGGGCAGGAATTCGAATTAACGGACAAGTCGTTGTACCAGCCTTTCGAGGCGATGACCGTGGATGAAGCGCTGCAACACGCGTATGCTTCGCGTTCCGACTACCAGGCGGCGATGGCGGACATGCGCGCGGCCGAGTTCTCACGCAAGGCCGCCTTCGCAGGTTATTTTCCGTCGCTTTCCTTCAACGGAGATTATGGAACGGGAGGGTCGCACCCTTCAACTTCCACGCAGGTATTCGATGTCAAGGGAACCTTGTCGATCCCGATTTTTCAGGGTGGCAGCGTCCATGGCGACGTTTTGCAGGCAGACGCGAAGCTGACCCAAAGCCGGGAGCGCCTCGCCAACCTCCGCGGGCAGATCGACTCCGACGTTCGCACCGCGCTGTTGAACCTAGAGTCATCGGCCGAACAGGTCGAAGTGGCACGCAGCAACATCGAACTGGCGGAAGCGACGTTAACCCAGTCGCGCGATCGTTTCAGCGCGGGGGTCACTGACACGGTGGAAGTGGTGCAATCTCAGCAAACCGTCGCCAGCGCACATGAACAGTACATCTCGAGCCTCTACAACTATAATTACGCCAAAATTTCCCTGGCCCGTGCCCTGGGAACGGCTGAAGCCGGCGTCAAAGAATATTTCAAAGGAAAATGACCATGGCAGAAGAGAACCCGGCAGGGGCGCCCCGGACAAGCCAGGAATCCACCAGCCCGCCGGCCGCACGGCAGGCAGAATCAACGCCGCGAGCGACGCGTGGATCCGCACGCTCCAACAGCCGAAGAAACAGATTGATTGTCATTGCGGTGTTGGTGCTGGTGGTGGGCGGGTTCTTCTTGTGGCGTTATCTCAGCAGCTATGAATCTACCGACGATGCCCAGGTAGATGTCCACCTTTCTCCGGTCAGCGCACGCATTTCCGGGTACGTGATCAAGGTTAATGTGGGGGACAACCAGTGGGTACAGAAGGGTGACGTATTGGTGGAGATCGATCCGAAAGACTATGAGGTTGCGGTCGAACAGGCGCAAGCGAACCTCGCCAGCGCCGAAGCTACGGCGGAGTCCCTGAATATCACGGTCCCGATTACGTCGGTGAGCACTTCGAGCCAATTGAGTTTCAGCACGTCGGACGTTCAAAATGCTAGTTCCGGAATCATCGCCGCCGAAGCTCAGCTCACCGCCGCTCATGCCCAGTTGCAACAGGCGGAGGCAAACGATGTGAAGGCGCAAGACGACCTCGTACGCTACAAGGCGCTGGTGGATAAGCGCGAAGTTTCGGATCAAATCTATGACCAGGCATTGGCCGCAGCCAAAGCCAGTACGGCATCAGTGGCCGCCGGACACGCGAATGAGGCTGCTGCCCAACAGGCAGTGAAGCAATCCCGGGACCGGCTGGCGCAATCTGAAGCGAACCAGCGATCGGCGGAAACGGCGCCGCAGCAGGTGTCATCAAGCCAGGCGCGCGCCCGCGCGGCAGTCGCCGACATGCAACAAAAGCGGGCTGCACTTGAACAGGCGCAGCTCAACCTTAGCTACACCAAGATCGTCGCGCCGGTGACGGGCGAAGTAACCAAAACTGTCGTGGTCGGATTGAATGTTCAACCGGGACAGCAGTTGCTCACGGTAGTGCCACTCGAGGAAATTTGGATCACCGCGAATTTCAAAGAGACGCAGCTCAAGCACATGCGGGTAGGACAGAAAGCAGATATTAGTGTGGATTCAAACGGCCGAACTTTCAAAGGCCACGTGGACAGCATTGCTGGAGCCACAGGCCCCCTGTTCAGCTTGCTTCCGCCGGAAAACGCCACCGGCAACTACGTCAAAATCGTCCAGAGGATTCCAGTAAAAATCGTTCTCGAGCCGGGAGAGAACCGCGACCACCAACTCCGACCCGGCATGAACGTGGTCCCGGATGTGTATCTGCGATGAGTTCTGCCGCCGCCATTTCGCTGGATCAGGACGTCTGGCGTCCTAAGTACAACCCGTGGTTGATTGCGGTAGTTGTCGCCATGGCGGCGTTCATGGAGGTGCTCGACACCAGCATCGCTAACGTAGCGCTGCCCTACATTGCGGGAAATTTGGGGGCGAGCAATGATCAGAGTACCTGGGTTCTAACCTCGTATCTGGTTTCGAACGCGATTGTCCTGCCGATAAGTGGCTGGCTCGCAGGCGCGTTTGGGCGCAAGCGCTTTTTCATGACCTGCCTGGGCGTTTTTACAGTGAGTTCCTTGCTCTGTGCGGTTGCGCCGAGTCTCGGTCTCCTGCTTTTCTTCCGAGTGCTGCAAGGCGCGGGCGGTGGCGGATTGCAGCCGATGGCCCAGGCCATTCTGGCCGATACTTTCCCTCCGCAACAGCGTGGACTGGCGTTTGCGCTCTACGGCATTACCGCCATCATGGCGCCCACGATCGGGCCAACGCTGGGAGGATGGATCACGTTTAACTATTCCTGGCGATGGATTTTCTTCATTAACCTGCCAGTCGGCATCCTCACGTGGTTGCTGGTACGGCGCTTCGTCGAAGACCCTCCCTATCTAGCCAAGCTCAAGGCGGCTGGCGTCAAGCTGGATTACATCGGCATCGCTCTGCTGACGCTGGGCATCGGGGCGTTGCAGGTGCTGCTCGATAGGGGCCAGGAGGATGATTGGTTCGGTTCGCACTTCATCACGACCCTGGTCGTCATCGCGGCTGTCTCCCTGATCTCGCTGGTCATCTGGGAATGGTTTCAAAAGGCGCCGATCATCGACGTTCGCATGTTCAAGAACTTTAACTTTGCGGGCGCGAGCCTGATGATGTTCATGCTGGGAATCATGTTGTTCAGCAGCCTGGTCCTGATGCCGCAATTCCTCCAGACCCTATTGGGGTATACGTCCGAACTGGCTGGGCTTGCGTTATCGGCGGGGGGGCTGGTTTTGCTAATCGAGATGCCGATCATGGGGCAGTTGACGACCAAGATCCAGGCGCGGCGACTGATTGCCTTCGGCTGGTTGTCTTTGTCGATCGCCATGTACTATTCGACCCAGCGGATTGATTTGCAGATCAGCTTCAGCGCCGCCACTTGGTTGCGCATCACGCAAGTGATTGGGTTGGGGTTCCTGTTCGTCCCAATTACGCTGGCGGCTTACGTCGGAATTGCGCCGGAGAAGAACAATGCGGTCGCCGGAATCATCAATTTCATGCGCAACATGGGCAGCAGTGTCGGGACTTCAATGGTCACCACGCTGATCGCGCGGCGCTCACAGTTCCATCAGGCACGGCTGATTGAGTTCACTCGGGATGGGAATCCAAATTTCCAAAACTCGGTGAACGGCCTCGCCCAGCGCCTGGGTCACGCAGGGATGAGCCCTCCCGACGCACAGATGGGCGCCTATGCCAGGATTTATCAGAACATTCAAAATCAAGCGGGTAGCCTGGCATACATTGATACTTTCATGGTGCTTTGTGTGGGAGCGGCCATCATGTTCTTTCTGTCTTTTATTTTGAAGAAGAACGATCCCGGCGGCGGCGGCGAGCTGGCAGCGGGCTGAGCGAAGTAGAATAATTAGGGGGATCGAATGATGGGAGCAGTTGCCGGGGGTTCAGAATGATCAAAATCATCACCATTGAACGGGAGTACGGATGCGGCGGAGGCGAAATCGCCCAGCAGCTTGCGCAACGTTTGGGATGGAAATTATGGGACCAGTTGTTGACGGAGGAGATCGCCCGCCTGGCAAATTGTCCCAAGGCTGAGGTGGAGTGCCGGGAAGAGCGAAACGATCCGCTCTACTACCGGCTCTTCAAATCGTTTTTGCGCGGGAGTTACGAAGGAAGCATCAACGCACACAAGCTGAACCTGGTGGATGGCGAATGCATTATTAAGTTCACCGAGCGGGTCGTTCTGCACGCGGCGGAGACGGGAAATTGCGTCATCGTGGGAAGAGGATCGCAGCATTTTCTTCGAGACCGCGAAGACACGTTGCGAGTATTTCTATACGCTCCGCGAGAGGAAAAGGTGCGGCGGCTGCTGGCCCGCAGCAAGAGTGAAAACGAAGCCGAGCAACTGGTGGATACGGTTGATCGCGAGCGGGTCGATTTCATTGCGAAATACTTTGGGGTCGAGTGGCCCAACCTGCCGCTTTATCACACCATGATCAATACTTTGATCGGCGATGACACCGTTGTGCAATCGATTGTGAATTTCATGAAAACGTGCGATTCAAAATTAACCGCCGTGGGGTGAGGAATGCACCGGGCCAGCGCAATCGCCAAGGCCTGCTAATTCAGCTCCTAGGAGCGCTCACGCTGCCTATTGGGCTCTCATCGGACGGCCAATCTCCACACCCCGCGACCGCGACCACCAGAGCTATACCAATCGCATAACCGATCATGCGCGCTTTGCCAGCCTGCTGTTGTTCCTGCATGAGACCGCCTCCGATTCCAGATTACTCCTTTGCCCAGCCACGCACCAGAGAAGCTAGGTCGTCAAGCGCTTCTCGCATATTAAAGCAAACAAACAGGTTAGGCTACCGCATAGGTTGTTTTTGACGCTCGGATATAGCATCGGGTGCAAGGTAAACACGGCTCTCCACCGTTGGAGGCGACTAGAGAAACATTCCGCCTGAGTTTCATGACGGCCGGTCATCGCGCAACCGATGAATCGAGCCCACAAAGTTACCTCGGTACTGCTGCGCGTTTTCTGATTCAGTCCTAAACTCTGGCAATGATGCACAGGCATATCGAGAGCGAGCAAGACCGCTCTCTTCCGGCGCTGACGCAGCAGCTCTCGAACATAGAAAAGAGAGATTGGGAACTGTGGATCATTGCCTCGGTAACCGGCCTGCTCGCCGCCGTCGGACTGCTCTCCGTCATCATTCCGGCCGCATTCATGAAGACAGATGAAGTGCATTTTGAAATTACGGTCTCGCGGCAGTTGGTGATCGGCCTGTTCGTTCTTCTGGCCCTGCTCAATACCTACCTGGTCACTCGACGGCTCGACCTTCGCCGCGCGCGTCAGAGCCTGATTTCCAGCACCATTCAAAACGAATTGGTCAGGTTGCAATCGTTCACGGATCCGCTGACCGAAGTCTACAACCGCCGGTCTCTGGAAGAGATGGCGGGACGGTTCATCAGCCAGGCCAAGCGTTCGGCGAAGCCGCTTACCTTCATGCTGATTGATGTCGATCGCTTCAAGGAAGTCAACACCCGGTTCGGACATCTAACCGGTGATTTTGTGCTGGCCGAGATCGCCGGTCTGCTGAAGAGTTCGGTCCGGGGCTCCGACGCGGTAGTTCGCTACGGCGGGGACGAGTTCCTGTTGATTCTTGCCGACACTTCACCCACCGGAGCCCATAATGTGGTCGAGAGAACCGAGGCTTACGTGGCAGACTGGAACAAGGCTGGCCACCTGGAGCGCTTTGAGTTGAGCATGAGCATCGGCGTGGCGGAATGGGTTGACGGCAAGACGCTTGACGAAGTCCTGGATAGCGCCGATCGCCACATGTATGCCCGTAAGAACAAAGTTGTAGCTGAAAATGAGCACAGGGCGTTCGGTGCGACCGCATCCAGTTAGGCCTCTGTCAGGATTACTGCGGCAAGCCTCCCGACCTTAGCTTCACGTGCAGTTCCACTTCGCCTAACGTTTGATGGTTGCTTTCGGCGTGGCATTTGACCTGGCCTGTACTCGTTTCGCTAACTGGTGTGGCCACTTCCACGAGCACCGGGGACGCTTCTCCGGCCGCCAACGAGAAACTGGAAGCAAATTCCTGTACGGTCCAACTTTGCGGCGCGCTTATGGCGAGCGTGATGGTTTGAGGAGAGTTGCTGGTATTACGAACCAGCAAAGGAATCTGTAAAGTCTGCCCGTGCGTGATCGCAATCTCCGGAACCGCCGCTTTCGGCAGTTGCGTCAGGCCATGTTCGCGCCGGAACACATCATAGAACCCCCAAGGGCCAGCAAGTTCGAGTGATGCGAGGGATACTTCACCGGACGGGATCATGCGGGTAAAAGGAATGGCCGCAGGAGTCACGCCTCCGAACACGTCCCCAGTTTGGCTTCCTCCAACCAGAGATTTGCCGAAGATCAGCTCGACTGGATCACCCCATTCGCTTTTTTGCTCCTCCGGCTTCTTCTTGGCCAGACCTTCAATATAGTTTCGATACTGCGTCAGATGAAAGGAGAAGGCCTCCATGGCCAGCCGCCAGTAAGGCAAATTGTGAGTCGGAGAAATCTCGGTCGTGGCATAAGTCGGGCCCCTGTCTTTGAATGGACCGTCCTGGGCATCGGAAAAGTAGTAAATCTTTTTGGGCTGCCAGGACTGCAAGCCTTCCAGCGAGAGTTCGTTCACCTTCACCGCAGCGGCAAGTTGGGCGGGGAAAATCGCCGCGTCGCCGGCGATGTCGAATGCCTCAGTCGCCAAAACGCCGGACGCCTGGTGGTCGCCATGGTTCTCACCGATGAAAAAGCCGGGCAGCCAAGTAATAATGACCTCCGGACGGGTGAGGCGCACCATGCGGACCACTTCTTCCAGCGCGAGGCCGTGATGCCATTGAGCGAGAGATTGCAGCACGTTCTGGCTGGGCGTGTCGCGACCGTCGAGAAACCACACATTGTCGATTCCGAGCGTAGCCAGGGCATGCCTCACCTCGGTCTCGCGAACCGCTCCCAGCGAAGGGCCGCGCTCAGGGCCCATGTTATTGTGTCCGGCTTCCCCGTGAGTCAGGTATAGGACCTCGACCCGCTTGTGTTGATCGAGCAACTTGGCCAGGTATGCCGACACCCCGGTCTCATCATCGGGATGCGCCACCACCAACAGAATGTCGGCTTTAAGCCGGTTGTCCGGTGGGAGCGCCAGTGCGGGTTTCAACACCTGCGCAAACAACGGCATGACGAGCAGGGAGACCAGCAAAGCTTTAGACGGAATTTTCATGGTAGATACGTGTGAAATCAGTCTGATGTCCGTTACCGATGCGACGATCTATTGTTTTTGCGCCAGGTCCATGGCTTGGACGGGAACAAGTGTGATATTGTCCCGGGCCAAGAATAGAACAGCGCAGAGCGGAATAACCTAAACGGAGGAGCGCATGTTCGTGTGAATCGGGGGATGACTTCAGGTGGAACGGCTTAAAGAGGCAGTCTTCAAAAAGCGATTCTAGATTCCGTCCAGACCCGCGATGCGGCGGACGTGCCTATTTAAGCTTCACGAAAAGCAGAACGTAGATCGCCCACACTCCTACGGTTAAGGGGAACTGCACCAGCGCTGTGTCGCGCAACATGCCTCCTCTGGGCAGCAGGAACGTAAGCAAGTACATGGCTACGGCCGTCATTATTCCGAGAATCAGTTTGCTTTTCCAGTTCATGATTGTCCCCCATTCGCTTACCCACGAGGTTGCTCCGTCCGTCGGTTTTTTGCAAGGGTGAAAAAGAACGGCAAGATGGGAGGAATCCGAGGAGAAAACAATGGTAGGCACGAGGAGACTCGAACTCCTGACCTCTACCGTGTCAAGGTAGCGCTCTAACCAACTGAGCTACGCGCCTACAGTAAGGACAAACGCAGACCTTATTGTACCGAGCACTCCCGGACTGGGCAAACTTCTTTCGGGATTCGCCCCTTATACAATTTGCAATGCTGTCCGCTTCCCGGAGACAATCGCTAGGTGTTGAACTGCGACCAACCTCCGGCGCGCGAGGCAGCGCGGTGAAGCTCTCTCAACTGCTGACCTTCCCCAACCAGCTCACGCTGCTGCGCATGTCATTTCTTCCCTTTATTGTCATTAAGCTAGTCGATGGCCATTACGGGGTCGCCCTGATTTTATTCGTGCTGGCGGGAGTGAGCGACGGACTGGACGGTTTGCTAGCCCGCGCTCTCAAGCAGCAAACGGTGCTGGGACAGTATCTCGATCCCATTGCCGACAAAATGCTCTTGAGCACGGTTTTCCTGGTGCTTTCCATTCTGCACAAGATTCCCTGGAAGTTCACCGTAGTTGTTTTCAGCCGTGACCTCTCTATTCTGGCCGCCAGCACTGTGCTGTTCGCGATTGCCGGGTTGCGCGACTTCCGGCCCAGCGTTTTCGGCAAAGCCAACACCTTCTCTCAGGTCGCGGCCGTGTTCTTTGTGCTGTTGCTGCAAATAAGACCTGAGCGGTGGATCGCCATTGCGCGTCTTACATTCTTGCGCGCCACCTTCACCTTCACCATCATTTCGGCGATCCACTACGTTTATCTGGTAGGGAAACGTTTGCGCGCCAACAATTCTCCCGCCGTCGTAGTGCCTGCGGCAACTCGCGGCATTTGACCCTTTTTCTCCCCTTTCCCTAGAATGAAGATTCTCTTCCGCATGCCACTTCACCTCTACAACACCATGTCCGGGAAGGTCGAGGAGTTCCGGACGCTTGCCGGCAACGAAGTCCGCATGTATGCCTGCGGGCCGACGGTTTACGACTACGGCCACATCGGCAATTTCCGGACTTTCGTTGCCGTAGACATCCTGCGACGTTACCTCCGCCAAAGCGGATTCAAGCTCCGTCACGTTATGAACATCACTGACGTGGACGACAAGATCATCCGCAACTCGGCTCGCGCGGGAGTCAGCGTAAAACAGTACACAGCCAAGTTCGAGAAGGCTTTTCTCGAGGATGCAGCGGCTCTCAACATTGAACAGCCGATTCTGGTACGGGCCACCGATCACATCGAAGAGATGGCGCAATTCATCGCCAAGCTGGAAACCGCGGGATACGCCTACCGTGCCGAAGATGGCTCCTACTATTTCCGCATCGCCAAGTTTCCCGGATACGGCAAGCTTTCCAAGAAAGATTTCGCAGGCATGGAGGACGGCGCGCGCGTCGATGTGGACGAGTATGAGAAGGACAGTGCCCGCGACTTCGCCCTGTGGAAAGCGCCCAAGCCGGGGGAAGCGTTTTGGGAGACTTCGATCGGCCCGGGCCGTCCGGGCTGGCACATTGAGTGCTCGGTCATGTCGATGGCGGAACTGGGCGAGAGTTTTGACCTGCACGCGGGGGGCGAAGATCTGATCTTTCCCCATCACGAAAACGAAATCGCACAGTCCGAGTCGCTTACAGGAAAGCCGTTTGCTCACTTCTGGTTTCATTCACGCTTTTTGCTGGTGGAAGGCGAGAAGATGTCGAAGAGCCTAGGCAACTTTTTCACTTTGCGTGATCTGGTGCTCAAGGGGCACAAGCCGTCGTCCATACGATTCCTGCTGTCATCGGTTCCGTACCGCCATCAGTTGAACTTCACGGTGGACGGATTGAAGCAGGCAGCGGTGTCGGTGGAGCGGTTGCGCAACTTTCAGCAGCGCTTGATGGGCGTCCAGTTCCCTGCCGACAGCAGCCAAGCTGGGATTGATCTGGCGCTGGAAGCTTCACAACGCTTGAAAGCGGGGATGGACGACGATCTCAATACCGCACTGGCACAGGCGGCAATCTTCGACATGGTTCGCAAAGCTAACGTTGCGATAGATGCCGGCCAGCTTGCTAAGAATGATGCGGTTGCGCTGCTCGCAGTGCTCGAGCGATTCGACGAATTGTTCGCGGTGCTCAAGGATGACGACGCGCCCAAGATTAAGTGCATCGTGGAGTGGGCTCAGGCCGAAGGACGAGAAAACGAAATCGATAAAGATCTGCTCGATGCAGTCAGCTCACAGCAACTCTCCGATGCTGACGTCCAAAAGAAGATAGCGGATATCGAGGCCGCTCGTCGCAGCCGTGATTTCAAGGCCTCCGATGCTATTCGCGCCGAGCTCACAGCCGCCGGCATAGTGGTCGAAATCACCAAATATGGGGTGCGTTGGAAACGAAAGTGAAAGTGCCTCTGTCCGCCCGGTTGCCCAGGCAGACAGAGACTGTGGAAGCGAACTGCTCTGCGTTACTTCAGCGGACAAACTGAAAACGCGAAATCCAGGCGGGTCTTCCCGGTGGTTCCACATACCGTCTGATTCCACTGTTTCTTGAGGTCCTGAGCCTGGGGAATCGTTGTCTTCTTTTTTCCGGTAGCCGCTACTGCGGCTATGCGGCCAGTCGGCATCCCCGATGCCTGCGGAATCAATGCCGCAAAGCTGGTCACCGTAGCCAGTATCAGGTTCACCGCCGAAGCCATTCGGGCAGCCAGCACCGGATCTCCAATGTGGGCTGCTTGCAACAACGCGGGCAGGTTCTGACTGATGTCCGCAACCGTGCTCTGGATTTTCTGTAGCGCACTGGCGGTCGGATTGGCCTGATACTGGTTGTACAGCGTTTGCAGCAGATTCAGGTCTTTGCTGGCTTCAGCCGAGATGTTCTGGATGGCTTGGGCCTCAGACGCGCTCAATTGCTGTCCGGATTGTAGCGTTGTGACCAGCGATCCGATGTTGAGCGCCATTTGCAACAACACCGGCAAATCGGCCAGGGCCACGCTGATCCACTGCGCAGTGCAGCCAGTGGCCAACAGTGAAACTGCGAGCAGCACTACGAGCATAGCTTTCGGTCTAGAATTACACTTCATACGTTTTCTCCTTCGTTTGGTTGTTGGGTTGAGGTTGATTGACAACGGTTTACGAATGAAATCTCTCGACGAATACCTCCGCGACGCCGAACAGGCACACGGACACTTGTGCGCCGGTCAAGTTCTCGGCGTGCGCCTGGCCATGCTCGGCCTGACAAAGCTCGGCATCGAAGATCCCCGTGGCAAGGACCGCAAGCGTCTCGTTACTTTTGTGGAAATCGACCGTTGCGCCACCGATGCCGTCGCCGTCGTCACTGGCTGCCGCCTTGGCAAGCGCGCGTTGAAGTTCCGCGACTGGGGCAAAGTCGCAGCTACGTTTGTCGACGTCAGCACTGGCAAGGCGGTTCGCATCGCGGCTAAGGAATCGTCCAAGGCTCTGGCACGCCAGATGCATCCCGAAGTTGAAGACAAGAATAGCCAGCAGATGCTGGCTTATCGCGAAATCTCCGATGACGACCTGTTCACCACCCAGTGGGTGAAGGTCGAGCTACCGCCAGAAGAATTCCCCGGTTATAAAGGTGATCGAGTTGTGTGCGATGTTTGCGGCGAAGGTATCAACTTCCGCCGCGAAGTGCGCCGTGAAGACAAAGTGCTCTGCCGGAGTTGCGCCGGAGAGCAATATTACCGGCCGCTTTAGCGCAAGCGAGTTTCCGTCGGGATAGGCTCGCGTGCCGATCTCCATACGGTTCCTGCTAATTCTGCTCGACTGCGCGCCCCACTCGCAGAATCGTCGCCTCGTCGAAATGCTTCCCTAGAATCTGCAATCCGATGGGTAGCTTCTCTTTCGTCTCCCCACACGGAACTGAAATACCCGGAATACCCGCCAGGTTTGCGGTCACAGTGAAAATATCCGCCAGATACATGGCCAGTGGATCATCAACTTTTTCTCCCAGCTTGAACGCGGCCGTGGGGCTGGTCGGCGTCACGATCGCATCGACCTTGTTAAAAGCCAGGGTAAAATCCTGTGCCAGCAGCGTGCGCACCTTCTGGGCCTTGAGGTAGTAGGCGTCGTAGTATCCGGCACTTAGCGCGTATGTCCCCAACATAATTCGTCGTTTCACCTCGGGCCCAAATCCCTGATCACGGCTGCGCCGGTACATTTCAGAAAGACTGTGAGCGTCGTTGGCTCGGTAGCCGTAGCGAACTCCGTCAAAGCGCGCCAGGTTCGAAGAGGCTTCGGCGGTCGCAACAATGTAATAAGTTGGAATCGCATATTTGGTATGTGGCAACGAAATTGGGACGATCTCGCAACCCGACTTCGCCAGCTTCTGAATCGCAGCTTCCACCGACTTTCGAACCTCGCCGTCCAGCCCTTCGCCGAAATATTCTTTCGGCATTCCCAGCTTCAAACCCTCCACCGGTTTCTCCAGTTCCGCGACGTAGTCGGGAACCGGCACATCTGCGGAAGTTGAATCCATCGGGTCACGCCCGGCGATAGTACGGAGCACGAGGGCCGCATCCGTCACCGTTTTCACCAGCGGCCCGATGCGGTCGAGCGACGAGGCGAATGCGATCAATCCGTAGCGCGAGACACGCCCATATGTCGGCATCAGACCCACCACTCCACAGAACGACGCCGGCTGTCGAATCGAACCTCCAGTGTCGGATCCCAGCGTTGCCACAGCCATGTTCGCAGCCACCGCCGCTGCCGATCCTCCGGAAGAACCGCCTGGAACCCGGCTCAGGTCGCGCGGGTTCCGAACCGAACGCCATGCCGAATTCTCGTTCGACGAGCCCATCGCGAACTCATCGCAATTCAGTTTGCCCAATACCACAGCTCCCGCCGACTCCATGCGCGCGACCGCCGTGCAGTCGTAGGGCGGGACATAGTTGCCAAGTATCTTCGAGCCCGCGGTGGTACGCACATCGCGGGTTGCCATCACGTCCTTGATCGCAACCGGAACGCCGCCGAGCGGCGGGAGCTTTTCGCCCTTGGCGGCTAATGCATCGATCTCCGCGGCCTTAGTCAAGGCGCGCTCCTTCGAGAGTGTCAGGTACGCGCCGATCTCCGGATCCTGCTTTTCGATTCGGAGATAGAAATCTTCAGCCAATGCGAACGCAGTCGTGCGCCGTTCCTGAATCGCGGCACGAGCAGCGTCGATAGTGAGCGATTGCGGATCCATCGAAGGTACGAACTATCTTTCGATCACTTTCGGCACCCGAAAGAACGTTCCGTCAGAATCGGGCGCGTTGGCGAGCGCAATGTCGTGCGGCAACGACTTCCGCAAGCCTTCAAGAATGTCCTCGCGGCTGGAATCGAGAGTGGCGCCGAGCAGCCCGCCCATCTGCGTCATGGGTTGCACATGCGAGGTATCCAGCTCATTCAGGCGATCAACGTATTCAAGAATTGAATTGAGATCGCGTAAAAAACGGATGCGCTCCTCTTGAGTCAGCTCGAGATGCGCGAGGTCTGCGACGTAGGCAACATCTTTGTCGCTGATTTTCATTTGCGCATCTCGGAGACCACAAATTCAATTCGCCGGACACTGCTTGCGGTGTAGCGATTAATGACCGCCAAATATTGTGGCGCCAGAGATTTCAGTTCCAGGCGCCAGCCCACGTCCGGCACCTCTACTCGCAGAATTCCATCAGTGAACTCGAGTGCCGCCGTGCGGGCCGCTACCGCCTGGCCACAGGCAATGGGCCATGCCAGTATGGGGCCGGTTCCAGAAGGCGCGCGCCGCAGGCTCGCCGCAACGATCTTCTCAATTCCCAAACCTGCTAGTTCCATAGAAAGGAGTTGAATTTGAGATAGTAACTGATTTTGCCCGGCTGGTTTCGCTGACGTTGTTATTTCAGAATAGCAGTTTCAGCAGGCAAGTGAGACACGCTTTACAATTTTATATTTTACGTTGAGTCAATAAGATGGACGGATTTTGACGAAAAGGGGGGCTTGACAAGAATTTTCGAAGCCATGGAAATTTCGGGAATTCTGCGGCATTTCTCCCGATACGGAACCGATCCGTCCTATTTTGGAACGGGAAACTCCTGCGCCACGAATTGCAATGCGTCCTCGCGGTTGAGCAAACGCCCTTCAAGTTGTCCATCCTCTACCGCAGAAAGGATCTCTTTGAAACGTGGTCCGGGATCATGTCCCGCCGCGATCAGGTCGTCTCCTGTGACCAGCGGTGCGGGACGCATCGCTTCCGGCGTCAGCGTCGCGATTTTGTTCCGAGTGAAATCGTACGTGGTCAAATCGCCATAACTGGCCTGGCAATCCAGACGATGCAATTCCAGGTGCTCGTCGAAGTGGGGCATGCGGACGAATTTTTTAAAAGTAGACTCGCTCATGCGCATGGCATGGCCAAAGCGCATGTGGTTGTCTACCAGCGTGAGAATCTGCTCGGTGTCATCATTCGAGAAACGCAGACGGTGGCAGATTTCTTCTGCCATTTTGACCCCCACGTCCACATGCCCATCGAAGCGGATGCGGTCCGGCGCCACCCGAAAGGTTGGTGGCTTTCCAACATCATGCAGCAAGGCACCCCAAGCCAGCGCGGCTGAACATGGACGCGGCAATTTCTCGAGCAGAAGCAGTGTGTGCACGAAGACATCGCCCTCAGGATGAAACTGCGGCGGCTGCTTGACCCCCTTCATCGCTTCGATTTCAGGCAACACCTCGTGCAGCAAACGGGTTTCATCGAGCAGCAGGAAAGCTGATCGCGCCTGTCCTTCGATTAACATCTTTGTAAGTTCGTCGCGAACCCGTTCTGGCGACACCTGTTGGATCTGAGGCGCGAGCTTCCGAATCGCTGCAAGAGTGACTGGCTCGATCTCGAAGCCGAAGCGCGCCGCAAACCGCACCGCCCTCAACATACGCAATTTGTCTTCGCCGAAGCGATGGTCCGGCTCACCAATACAGCGGATGATCCTGGCTCCTAGATCTTTCTGGCCTCCGACAAAGTCGAGCACCTCATTGCGGATCGGATCGAGCATCATGCCGTTAATCGTGAAGTCGCGGCGTTGCACATCTTCGCGCGGATCTTTGCTGAAGCGGACTTCGTCGGGATGGCGGCCATCGCTGTAGCCGACGTCGCTGCGGAAGGTCGCCACCTCAATAGCGTTGCCTTTGGGGGTAGAGACGTTGGTTGCAACGTCTCCTGCCGGTACCAGCACCACGCCGAACTGCGCACCCACACCGTAGGCGTCTGGAAAGATGCGCATAACTTCATCGGGGGTAGCGTCGGTAGCTACGTCATAATCGGCAGGCTCCTGGCCAAGCAGAATGTCCCGCACGCATCCGCCCACGAGATAGGCCTGGTGGCCGCTATCGCGCAAAGTACGAATGATCGAGATTGCGAAAGCTTTCAGCATTCGGCACGCAGTCCACAAATTCTACTAATATAAGCCTATGCCCGACGCCTACATTCTCGGCATCGAGAGCTCCTGTGATGAGACCGCAGCCGCAGTGGTACGCTCGGGTGAGCAGATCGTTTCGAACGTAGTGTTTTCGCAGATTGCCACCCATCAGCCCTTCGGGGGCGTGGTTCCGGAACTGGCGTCGCGCGAGCACCTGCGCGCGATCGTGCCAGTCGTGCGCAAAGCCCTGGCTGATGCCGGCCAGACTTTTCACTCGATCGATGCTCTAGCCGTCACCCAGGGACCCGGACTCGCCGGAGCTTTGCTCGTAGGCATCAGCTACGCGAAAGCTTTGGCATTCGCATTGGATAAGCCGCTCATCGCGGTAAATCACCTGGAAGGTCACATCCACGCGGTCCTGCTGGAAGAACGGCAGAAGGGGAATCACAAGCTGAATTTCCCGGTGCTGGCGTTGGTGGTCTCGGGTGGCCACACTCATCTTTATCTGGCACGGCAAAACGAGCACAGCTGGTTCTACCAGAATATCGGTCATACCCGCGACGACGCTGCGGGCGAAGCCTTTGACAAGGTCGCCAAGCTACTGGCTCTGGGATATCCCGGCGGCCCGATGATCGACAAGCTTTCCGCCCATGGTGACCCGAACGCTGTTAACTTTCCTCCTTCGCAACTCAAACATCGCGACCGCAACGACCGCAGTCGCCACGCGTCGGATCCACCTCGGTTTGATTTTTCCTACAGTGGCATCAAGACCGCAGTGCTGCGCTATGTAGAAACGCACGATCTAAAGGATTCGATTGAGGCTCGCCGCGAGGCCACTCGGGCCATCGCCCAACCCACGGCGGCGGATTATTTGTCACACTGCGACCAGCAGACGCTTGATCTTGTAGCTTCGTTCCAGCGCGCGATTGTCGAAGATTTGGTCGGGAAAACTCTGGCTGCGGCTCGCGCTTGCAATGCCGCCAGCCTATTTGTAACCGGAGGAGTTGCAGCCAACAATGAATTGCGCCAGCGCTTCGAACAGGACGCAGCCATGGAGGGGTTGTGCGTGTACTTCCCTTCCCGCCCGCTTTCAACCGACAACGCCGCGATGATCGCTGCTGCGGCTTATCCCAAGTTTGTCGTGCAGGATTTCGCGCCCATGGATTTTTCTGCGGAGGCCGGTTTGGCGCTGAGGTGAGGCAGAGATCACAGCTACCACTGCATCTGGCAATTGGCACTTAGCATTTGGTCGTCAAGACCTATTGATGGGGGCCAAGTGCTAAATGCCACGTGCCAATCGCTACTTCCCCGCCGTCTTCCCTTTGGCCGCTTTGGCCCCCAGCAGAGCTTCCAAAGCCTTGGCCAGTTGAGCTTCGATGTCGATGTCCTTGAAGATGGCGAAGTCTGCGCGCTTTTCCGTGTTCTCAAAACCACTTTGGCGACCAGCCACAATGACAATCGGGATGTTCTTTGTAGAAGCTTGGCTCTTGAGAGCTGTAATCAGTTCGCTGCCGTCCATTTTCGGCATCTGCATGTCCGTAACAACAATGTCAGGCGAAATTCGTTGGAGCAGTTCCAGCGCTTCTTGCCCATTGGTCGCGGATTCCACGGCAAAACCACGCTCTTCAAGAAAACGGCAGACGGTGTGCCGGATGAGCATGGAATCATCGACAACTAAAGCCACCAATGACATGAATTTTCCTGGAGTTTGACGTTGTCCAGACCGAACACTGCCAGCCTCTAAATATGCACGAAGCATGAGACTTAGGGAAAGTTACCCTCGTCACCGGCGAGCGATACCACCAGGGATTGCAGTGGAGAATTAGAGTTCGTCGCTCAGCTTGGTTTCTTCCACGCTCATGTCCTTGAATTCACTGGATTCAAAAACCTCCGCGCATTCCAGGCATTCGACGAACTCTGATTCCTCATCGCGGGAGACAATCCGCACGCGCGGATGCTTGCATTGACTCATGCTACTTCTCTTCTGTTCGGGAGCGACGGCGGGATTGAAGTCATAAACCCGGTATGTCTGGGTCGGCGTATGCCCTACGGGGCAAAACGCCCTGAATTAGCCGTATTTTTAGGCTTTCCGACTAACTTGTCAAGTCCATTTGAAATGTTACTTGTTCGTGAACTGCGGGGCCGTGGTTGCCTTCGCTGTTTACGCGAGACATCCTCCGCTCACCCTCAGACAGGAAAAGACGACCGAAAAGATCGTATTCTTCTAACCCGCTTAGTCTAATATAGTTACCGTTAAATGCATTATTCCACCGTTGCCTGCATCGGCTTGCAATCTAGACTGACAACTCCTAGAATGTAGATGTCCGACTGAAAAGGTCGTATTTAGAGTTTACATGCTGAAGCTAACCAAAAAGGCGGATTACGGCCTAATGGCGATGAAGCACTTGGCGGAACACGCCGATGAGGGCTCGTGCAGCGCCAAGGATGTCGCCGACGCATACGGCATTCCGCCCGAGGCCCTGGCGAAGATTCTGCAGAAGCTGGTCAAGGCCGGACTTCTGCACTCGCAGCACGGAATGAACGGTGGTTACACCTTGGCGCGAGATGCGGACAGAATCAGCGCATTTGAAGTCATCCGCGCGATCGACGGTCCGCTGTTTATCACTTCCTGCGTCACGGTTCGCGGCGAGTGCGATCAGACCGACCGTTGCACCATCCGCGAGCCATTGCGTCGCGTGAACCAGAGTCTGGAAGATGTGCTGCGACGCATCACGATTTCGCACATGAAGGAAGAAGTTCCGGCGGAGGAAAAGCTAGAATCAAAGAAACCGGTTGACTTGGTAAGCATCACATAAATGAACGCCGCGCCTTCGCGGGCGCCGGTAGGAGAGCAATTATGAGCACGGATGTAAAAACTATCCCCCAGATCGAGCAGACGGCACCCAATGGCATCAAGCTGCCCATCTATATGGACAACCACGCCACCACCCCCGTGGATCCGCGCGTGTTGGAGGAAATGCTGCCCTATTTCATGGAGAAATTCGGCAACTCGGCCAGCCGCAATCATTCCTTCGGCTGGGCCGGCGAAGAGGGCGTGGAAACTGCCCGTGAGCGAATCGCCAAACTGATTGGCGCCACCGCCAAGGAAATCATCTTTACCTCGGGCGCTACCGAGAGCGATAACCTCGCCATCAAGGGCGTGGCCGAGATGTACCGCGAGAAGGGCAATCACATTATCACCGCGGTCACTGAGCACAAAGCTGTGCTCGACACCTGCAAGCGCCTGGAGAAATACGGCTATCGCGTCACCTATATGCCGGTGCAGAAAGATGGACTGGTTAACCTAGAGGATCTGAAGCGCGCCATGGATGACAAAACCATCCTGGTAACCATCATGGCCGCGAACAACGAAATCGGCGTCGTCCAGCCTATCGCTGAAATCGGCAAGCTGTGTCGCGAACGTGGAATCATCTTCCACACTGACGCTACTCAGGCAATCGGTAAGATTCCCATCGACGTGAACAAACA
>DATHOQ010000060.1:0-20465 GCA_035484735.1 Terriglobales bacterium
CAACAAGCTTCGATGGAGCGATCGGCGTCCCCGTCCGTCAGCCAAAGACTACGCAGGGGAATTCTCGATTCCGGACGTCAGCGGGAAGCTTGTTCAGTTGTATCGGGGAGCGACACTTGCTTTACGGTTGGAGTATGGTGCGCGGAACCCTGGTGTGAAACCGTCTTCGCCGCTGCCGCTTTTCGTTCCGCCAGCTTCTTGCGGTTGAAGTCCCGAACGATGCGGGCGACGTAGGCCTGAGTTTCATGATACGGAGGAACGCCGTGATACTGCTCCACCCGCTGCGGCCCGGCGTTGTACGCCGCGAGGGCTTTGATCAAATCGAAGTTGTAGCGTTCCAACAATTCCCGCAAGTATCGCGTGCCACCTTCGACGTTCGCGCCGGGGTCGAAAGCGTCGGCCACGCCTAATCTCGATGCGGTTTGTGGCATCAGTTGCATCAGACCCTGCGCTCCCTTGGACGACACCGCCCTCGGGTTAAACCCGCTTTCGGCGTGGATGACGCTGTTGATCAGATCCGGATCAAGGTGGTGCCGACTGCTGACGGCATTGATCACTTCATTCATCGGTTGTGAGTTGTGTGCAGCTGCTCCCGCCGGAGCCGACAAGTCTTTCTCAAAGCGATCAATTTCATCGGTCGGCACATCCACATATCCGTCGCGATCGGCGCCTAAATAAAGACGCGTCACCGATCCGACCACCTCCCGCCGCTCATGGCGAATGGAAAAGCCGTTGGTCAGAACGGCCACTTCAGCCCCTGCGGCAAACTGCGAAGGCCCGCAAAGGGCCAGCGCAAGAGCGAGTTGAATCAGTACCTTCATACGAAAACTGAACGATCTCATCCGAAAATCTTGCGCCCTATACCCCCACCCGCGTTCCCATTACCTGTTCAATGGCCGCGGCTACTCCGTTCTGATCGTTGGTCAAAGTCACCGGCCAACCCCGTCCCCGAAGCTCTCCCGACGCATTTCCCATGATAAATGGCTGACCAGCGAAGGCAAGCATTTCAATGTCGTTATAGTTGTCACCAATGGCCATGACCTGTTCGCGGGGGATGCCGCGGAAATTGGCCCAACGCTCCAGCGCTTGCCCCTTGGTGCATCCCCGATTGAGTACGTCGACAATGGAGAGATCGCGTACTGGATACTCCGTACGCAAAACCGTAAACTGCTTTTCCACTTGGCTCGCCGCCAGTCCCTCTAACACCTGATGCATGCGCGCGATGGGGCCGCAGAACATGGCCTGCACGGGATCCTGGGTCAAAGAATCCTCAATCGGAATCACGAACTCGATGTATTCCAGATTCTTCTCCAACCAGCGCTGAATGCTGGCGTTCAAATCTCGCATGTGTTCCAACACGATTGCACCTTTATCTTCGATGTCGAAGGTCAGCACCGTATTCCCGCGATATTCGCGCATTTCCTCGCAAAGCCTGCGGCAAGCCTCCGCGGGGAGCAGATCACGATGGAAAGTTTCGCCCGCGAGCGACCGTGTAACCGCCCCGTTTGAGCTGATTATCCAGAGATCAAAACCCAACTGCTGGGCAATGGGCAGGGCAAACTTGTGCCGCCGCCCTGTCACTAGAACGATCTCGACCCCCTCTTCTTGCGCCCGGCGTAGGGCGGCCATGTCAGCCTCGGAAATTTGCAACTGGGGATTGAGCAGGGTGCCGTCAATGTCGGCGGCCAGCAAGCGGATGGAAGGGTTCACCACAGTCGATTCTAACATCGGCAGATTTCCTGCGCCGGGTGTAAGCACTGCTCGGTGGTGTCTTAACAGTGTTTAAGACACTACCCACTGCTCGAGTCTTCTTTGCGGTCATGGTGAAACCTTCGCGTGCTTGGCGGTCAAGCTTTAACCGCAAAGGACGCAAAGAAATTCGCGAAGGTCGCAAAGGAAACATTGCCCGCCCCATCGGGCGGAGCGCGGTCTCCCATGCTATAGTCCGATCAAACCATGGGATCGTTGATCTTCTTATTTTTTCCTTGGGGAATCATCCTCCAGGCCATTGCGATTGTGCACTTTATCCGTCGCCGCCCGGACGGCTATTGGCTATGGATCATCATTTTCTTCGGGGGACTTGGGGCGCTGATTTACATCGCAGCCGAAGTCATTCCCGATGCTGGCCTGCTGAGCCAGTCGTTCAAGGTTTTTCCCCGCCGCAAGCGCATTCGCGAACTTGAGGCAGCGATAATCGACAATCCTTCGGCCGGCAATTACGAAGAGTTGGGGGATTTATATCTTGGAGAAGAGAACTACGCCCGCGCCCGCCAGTGCTATGACAAGGCTATTTCCGCCCGCACCGATTCACCCGATCCGTTCTACCGCCGCGGCATCGCCGAAATAAGGATGGGTGATTTCGCGGCTGCCATCCCCGATCTGGAGCGTGTGGTGGCGCAGGATTCCACTTACGACTTTCATCTCGCCGCCGCAATGCTAGCGCATGCCTACGCCAACACCGGCCAGGCTGAGAAGGCCGATGCTCTCTTCCGCGAAGTTACAAAGATATCTACGGCGTCAGAGACCTACTACAACTACGCCAGCTTCCTGGCTGGGCAGCAACGCAATGGCGAAGCTCGTGAGTGGGCTCAGCGGATCCTGGATAAGAAGCCAGCCATGCCTGCCTACCAGCGCCGCCGTGAGCGGCCCTGGTTCCGCAAAGCCACGGCGATGCTGCTGCGACTGCGTGGCTAGAAGGCTGCGGCGTGCTATATTCACCGCCAAGTGACCTCGACGAAACTCTATCCCTGGACAGCGCTGGGCTTGCTCACCACGCTGAACCTGCTGAACTACATCGATCGCTCGGTGCTGTTTGCGGTGCAGCCGCTGGTGCAAACCGAGTTCCATCTCAGCAACACACAAGTCGGTTATCTCACCAGTGCTTTTCTCGGCTTCTACATGATTGCGGCGCCGTTCACCGGGCCATTGGCTGACCGCTATTCGCGCAAGATGATCATCGTGGTGGGCGCGATCTTCTGGAGTGCGCTGACCTTGCTGACCGCGGTTACGCATACCTACTGGGAATTGCTGGTGCGGCATACGCTTGTAGGAGTGGGCGAAGCGACCTTCGTTACTATCGCACCGACGTTCGTTGCAGATCTTTTTCCTGAGCGAATGCGAGGCCGCATCTTCGGCATCTTTTATCTGGCGATTCCGGTCGGGACTGCCGCGGGCTATCTGCTGGGTGGCAAATTGGGGCCGAGTATGGGATGGCGGTTCCCGTTCTATATCGCGGCCTTTCCCGGGTTCCTGTTAGCGCTCGGAATGTTGTTCGTCCCCGAGCCTCCGCGAGGACAATTCGACACGCTGAAAGAGACGCCGGAGCGGGGAACGCTCATGGGGTTGATCCGCAACCGTGCGTTCTGGGCGGTCACGCTAGGGATGGCCGCGGGGACGTTTTCGCTGGGCGGGATCCAGGTGTGGATGCCAACGTTTCTTTCCCGCACGCGCGGTTACACACTGGAGTCTGCCAATCTGATATTTGGCGCAATCGTCGTGGTGGACGGAATCCTCGCCTCTTTGATTGGAGGTTGGTTGGGCGACCGCCTGCTGCCGCGCATGAAGGGTTCGTATTATTTTGTGTCGGCGGTGAGCATGGGGTTGGGTGTACCGGTAATGATTGTGGCGCTGTTTTTTCAGGGGCCGATCATGATCCCGGCCATTGCGGTGGCGGCATTTCTGCTGCTGATCAATACTTCTCCGCTCAATACCGCACTGGTCAATGCAGTGGGATCGCATATACGGGCAACTGCGATTGCGGTTAATATTTTCATCTTTCATCTGCTGGGCGATGTGCCTTCTCCAACCCTGATGGGATTCGTCGCCGACCGCCGATCGCTGCAAGCGGCGTTCATTCTGCCGGTCATCGCCATGGCGATTTCTTCCATCGTACTGTTCTACGGGATGCGATTTGCTCCCGCCGTGGCGCAGAATGGAAACATGCCGAAGGCCCACGCGGGATGAGTTATTTCCATTGGATTGCTGGCTGCATTCTGGCCCTGGTCTGGTTCTCGCGCTTACTGGAAGCTGCGTTGGGTGTCCCCAAGATTACGGATGTCACGCTTCCCGCGTGGAATCGCAAGCCTGCGACGGGCAGCCCGCGTGTCAGTATTATTGTCCCCGCCCGAAACGAAGAAGAACACATTGAGCAGACGCTGACCCAGTTACTGGAACTGGATTATGACAATTATGAAGTGATTGGGATCAACGACCGCTCCACAGACGGCACCGGCCAAGCTATGGATCGAGTGGCGACGAATTCTCACGTAGGCGAGCGGTTGCGGGTGATTCATATTTCCGACCTGCCGCCGAATTGGCTGGGCAAAGCCCATGCCATGTGGACTGGCGCCAAGCGAGCGACCGGCGAATGGCTCTTGTTTACTGACGCCGACGTGTTCTTCCGTACGGACACGCTGACTCGAACACTGGCTTATGCTGTAGCCGAACGCGCCGACCATGTGGTACTGTTCCCAGATTTCGTCATGCACGGGCCGGGCGAAAGGATGATGATTGCGTTCTTTCAGACCTTGTTTTTGTTCGGACATCGGCCTTGGAGAGTGGCCGATCCTAAGACCAAAGATTTCATGGGGGTGGGTGCGTTCAACTTGATTCGCCGCGAGGTTTACGAAGCTGTCGGCACTTACGAAGCACTGCGATTCGAAGTGCTCGACGACATGAAACTGGGAAAAGTGGTCAAGACCGGCGGCTATGCGCAACGCAACGTTTTCGGCCGTGGACTGCTCTCGATTCGCTGGGCCAAGGGTGCGATGGGCGTAGTGGAAAATCTCACCAAAAACATGTTTGCCGTCTTGTCCTTTCAATGGTGGCGGACGCTCGGTTCGGCGTTTGGGCTGGTCTTTCTGAATTTGTTGCCGTTCGCCGGAGTCGCGCTGGCGCACGGTTGGGTTCGTGTTCCGTACGCCGTGGCGCTGGCCTCCATGTTTGGAATCTATGTGGGAATGTCCCGCATGTCGGACATTCCGGCCTATTACTTCCTGCTGCATCCGGTAAGCTCAGCGCTCTTCGTTTACATCACGCTTCGGTCGATGTTTCTGACATTGGGCCGCGGTGGCGTGGTGTGGCGGGGGACGTTTTATCCGCTTGAGGAATTGCGGAAGGGAATGGTGTAAGACGCTGCCGGTTTACTGATCGTCTTCGGGAAGTTCTGCCGGCACGGTCGGGGTTTGCTTCTTCTTGGTTGTCGTTCGTGGTGGTTTGGGGTGGCTCATAGATCCGGCGCTGTAGTGGCCTGCCTTCTCAACGTCGTAATTCTTAGGCAGACGAGGAATTTTTGCCGCGTCTCCACCCAATTGGCGAAGCTGGTCCAACACTATTTCCGCGCGTCCGTCGTAGGTCTTGACGGGGCCGTGAATTTCAACGACCTTGCCCGTTAGTTCCCGCACATCGCCGATGTCTTTCAGATGTCCGGGGAAAACCACGACGGTGAAGGGACAGACACGGAAGTCTTCGCAGAAGTCAAAGAACGTCACTCCACGGCTACCATGTTTAAATCCTAAGACCTTGCCGGTGATGCACTGAGTCTCGCCGACGTGATCACGGGCCTGGGTAAAGGGAATGCAGTCTGCCACCGCCAGTGCGGAAAACATCGATGCGAAGGCCAAGTGTCGCAACGCAGCGCGCATTCCATCATTGTAGGAGGAGCATGACCTATTTCAGGGAAGGGAAGTCGAAAAAACCGCGAGGTTTAGTCCCGAAAAGGAAAAGGCGCACAAGGGCCGCTCGCGACGTCGAGGGCCCTTATCGCCGACCGATGGAGTCTATTTGAAAGCTTTGATTGCAGATGTCTCTTCTTCTTTGACATCGAAGACGGTGTACAGCTTGGTGATCTGCAGAAGATCGTGCACCTTCTTGGTTAGGTTCAGCAGCTTAAGTTCGCCGCCCTGATTGCGGACGGTGGTGAAGGCGCTGACCAATTCGCCAATGCCCGAGCTGTCAATGTAGGTGACCTCGCCCAAGTTGAGCAGAATTTTCTTTTGATTCTTGGCAAGCAGGTCGCGAACTGCGTCGCGCAGAATGACGCTGCCTTCACCGAGCGTGATACGGCCACTGCAATCCACAATCGTTACTCCATCCACCTGACGCGTACTGGTTTTCAAGCTCATTGGGAAGCCTCCTTGGCGCCCCCGGACGATCCGGGAACGTGTTTAACTAGTTTGATTTCGGTGCCCGTTTGCGAAGGATGAATTTGCACTTCATCCATGAACGAACGTATAAGAAAAATTCCCCGGCCTGAGGTCTTCATCAGGTTCTCGGGAGCCAAAGGATCGGGAATCTTGGCTGGATCGAGGCCCTTTCCCTGATCCCGAATGGTGATGACCAGGTCCCGGCCGGTGGTCTCAAATTCCAGCTTTACTTTCTTTCCCGGATCATAAGCGTTGCCATGGAGTACAGCATTGACCGCGGCCTCGCGTACCGCCATGGAAATCTGCATGACCTCATCCTCGCCGAAACCGGCTTCGACCGCAATCCGAGTCGCGGTGGTTTCGGCACTGTCGACGGTTTCCAGCGTCGAATCCAGTGTGTAAGAGACCCGTTGGTCGGTCATGGCTAAAGTTTATGAAGACTCAGGCTACCCGCCAGGCTGGCGCCACAGTGACGCGCGGCTGCCGCAGTCGGGAACACCCCGTAGGACGAAGTCGCTAGTTTCGCCTTTCCCCCGTGCAAATGTCAACGCGGTCATGCGGAAGACCCAAAACCACTAGACACCACCGCAGCAATCAACGGCCACCCGGAGGTCCTGACTGTGTGGTTCGGTTTGACTCGCATCTTGCTGGATTCCGCACGCCGACTTGAGTATGCTCGGAGCCATGTCCACGGTCACTCTCAGCGAACTGCTTGGCTCTCCGGTATTTGACCCGGGCGGGCGCTGCGGACGGGTGCGCGAACTTGCGGTTTCCCCCCAGGAAGACCCGGCGCGTATCGCGATTCTGGTGGTTCGCACCAAGGCCGGCGACCGCGTCCTGCCCTTCAGCGCGGTGACCTCCATCAACGGAGGGCTCCGCACTGCGACCTCGGCTTCCACATGGACCGCGGCCGATGAACCCGAAGGCCTGCTACTACTTTCCCGCGACCTGCTTGATCAGCAGATCATAGATGTTCACGGCCGCAAGGTGGTTCGCGTTAACGACGTGGACCTGCATCAGGAGACCAGCAATAGCCATCCCACGCTGAAAGTGGCAGCTGTTGACGTGGGGGCTCGCGGTGCGGTGCGACGGTTGCTCAAGGGCGTGGTGCCGTGGGGACCGCTGCGGGCGCTGCTGCGCCAGATTCCTGAACGCATCATCCCGTGGGAATTTGTGGATGTGATTGAAACTGATCCTGCGCGGCGGGTGAAACTGAAGATCTCCCACGACCGCTTGGCCCGGCTGCATCCCGCCGATATTGCCGACATTGTAGAAGACCTGGCTCCCGACGAACGCGAAGCTGTGTTTGAGACTCTCGACGATACTGTGGCAGCAGAAGCCTTGGAGGAAGTCGATCCCAAGGTACAGAAGTCCATCGTTGAGTCGCTCGATTCGGAGCGCGCGGCGGAGATTGTGGAGGAGATGGACCCCGACGCCGCTGCCGACTTGCTGGCAGATCTCTCAGAAGAGCGTACCTCAGAAATTCTGCTGGAGATGGCCCCGGAAGAGCGCGACGAAGTATCGGGGCTGCTCGAGTTCAAGGAAAATTCGGCTGCAGGCCGGATGAACACGCAGTATCTGGCGCTGAACGTGACTGCAACTGCGCACGATGCGGTCGAGGCCCTGCGCCACTTCGATGGTGGTATTGAGACCGTCAGCACGATCTATTTGGTGGATTCTCACGAGACGCTGGCCGGAGCAGTCCCACTGGCGAAGCTGGTACTGGCTACGCCTAACACGCCGCTTCTCTCGCTGACCCAGGAACCGTTGATCTCCTGCCATGCCGGGGCGGGAGAGAAAGTGGTCGCTGAGCTCTTCGACAAATACAACCTGATGACGCTGCCGGTGGTGGATGACCACAACAAGCTGACGGGTGTCATCACGTCGGACGACATTATCAGCATGTTGCGGGCGAGGCTGTAGACGCGAGTTCCCACGACATCACAAATTTTCCATCTTTTCCTGTTCAGATCCCCGCGCTCCGTTTATTCTGGTAAATCGTTTCAGCCGTAACGGATCCATGTTTCTGAATTGTGCACATGAAATTTCTGAAAAGCTGGAAAGCCCGGTTCCTGCTGTTCTTCGCCGTTGTCGGACCTGGCTTCATTACCGCCAATGTCGACAATGATGCCAACGGCATCTACACCTACTCGGCTGCCGGCGCACAGTTTGGGCATTTGTTGTTGTGGACCCTGATTCCCATCACTTTGGCTTTGATCGTGGTACAGGAAATTTCCGCCCGCATGGGCGCGGTCACCGGCAAGGGGCTTAGCGATCTCATCCGCGAGGAATTCGGGTTTCGTATCACTTTCTTCATGATGATCGGAATTCTGATCATCAACTTCGGCAATGTGGTCGGCGAGTTTGCAGGGATTGCGGGCAGCCTCGAACTTTTTGGCTTGTCCAAGTACATTACGGTCCCGATTTGCGCGGTCATCGTGTGGTTGATTGTGGTCAAGGGCCAATATAAAAGTGTGGAAAAAGTGTTTCTGGTGGCATCGTTCTTTTACGTGACTTACATCATTGCCGGGTTTTTTGCCAAGCCGGCGTGGATTGACGCGCTAGTGATGACGGTGAAGCCGCCGCCTACCGCAGACTTCATGCGACCTGGCTATTTGTATATGGCGATCGGCGTTGTAGGAACAACGATCGCTCCCTGGATGCAGTTCTACCTGCAATCTTCCATCGTGGAGAAAGGCGTCACCAAGCGGCAGTACAAAGCTTCTCAGATTGACGTGATCGCCGGTTGCGTCTTCACTGACATTGTGGCCTGGTTCATCATCGTGGCCTGCGCGGCCACTCTGTATGTCCACGGTTACCACAACATTTCAGACGCCAAAGACGCCGCCCAGGCGCTGCGCCCCCTGGCGGGCCAGTATGCCTACATCCTGTTTGCCATGGGATTGTTTAACGCATCGCTGTTTGCAGCTTCCATTCTGCCCCTTTCCACTGCCTATACGGTTTGTGAAGGGTTGGGATTCGAATCCGGGGTGGGCAAGAACTTCAGTGAAGCGCCGGTCTTTTACTGGCTATACACCATTCTGATTGTGGCTGGCGCAGGCAGCGTCCTGTATCCGAACCTGCCGTTAGTGAAAATATCTATTCTTTCCCAGGTGATCAATGGCGTCGCTATCCCACCGGTGCTGATTTTCATGCTCCTGCTGGTCAATAAGAAAGACCTGATGGGTGAGTACGTTAATTCGCGGATTTACAACATTATCGCTTGGACCACCACGGTGGTGATGACCGTCCTTACTCTGGCTTACTGCTGGACCTTGCGATCGGGTGGTTAGGCGATTCGAGAAGCGGCACGCTAGGGACTTTGTTCTCCTCGAAGGCTCAAAAAAGCGGGAATAGCAGCGGATAACTCTTTCGTCCGATGGCGCTTCTGTCTATAATGAGTCTGATTTTGGGTAGTGTATGCGCAGTCTCCCAATCCTCCTCGTTTCCTCTCTGCTGCTCACTGCCTCGTGCTTCGCGCAAAATGCATCCGCCTTGTCCTTGCCGGGTGCTGATAGTCCGCCAGTCAAGGCTTACCACGACGGCAGCATCCGGGACATTGACGCCATCGGCAACCGCAAAATCGGTTGTGATCGTGGCATGGGGAATTGGTACAGCCTGGAAAAGCAGATCGCGATGGGCAGGTCGTATGCCCAACAGACCGAGACCGCTGCCAAGATGATCACGGATCCGGTCATCACCGAGTATGTGAACCGGATTGGTCAAAACCTGGTCCGGCATTCCGACGCGCAGGTTCCATTCACCATCAAGGTCATCGACACAGACGACATCAATGCCTTTGCTCTGCCCGGCGGGTTTTTTTATGTGGACTCGGGTTTGATTCTGGCGGCCGACAATGAAGCCGAGCTCGCGGGGGTTATGTCACACGAAATTGCTCACGTCGCGGCCTGTCATGTGGCGCGAGAGAACACTCGCGGTCAACTGCTGAACCTGGCATCCATCCCCCTGATTTTCGTGGGAGGAGGGATCGGGTTTGCGGCGAGGAATCTGATGGGACTCGCAGTGCCCATGGGCTTCCTGCAGTTCAGCCGCAACTTCGAGGCTGAGGCTGATTTTCTGGGGATCGAATATATGTACAAGGCAGGCTACGATCCGCAGGCGCTGACAACATTCTTTGAAAAAGTGAGGGCACTGGAGAAGGGCAAGCCCGGGACCATCGCCAAGGCTTTTAACACTCATCCCCAGACCCCGGATCGAATTCAAAAGACCCAGCAGGAAATCAATACTCTGCTGCCGCCGCAACCTGAATACATTGTGGATACGTCAGAGTTCGCGGATGTGAGGGCGCGGCTGTCTGAGCTTCAGAACCGGCATACCAACGATGGCAGGCCAGGAAATCGTCCCACGTTGCGCCGTGCCGCCCAGACTCCAGTTGCCGACGACAGCGGAGCCGCCGGCGATCCCACCGGCGATGACCGCCCGAAGCTGACGCGCCGCGGCAATCCGCAGCCGTCCGACTAGCCGGATTCCTCGCCCTCGGTTAGACGATTTTGCCTTCGGCCAGATCTTTCACCAGTTTCAGATCAGCTTCCAGAAAATCGAAACCGGGCAGCTCAGAACGCATTGCCCATCGGATGTCACGAAAAATCCGGTTCTCAATGGTTCTCGCGTATTCCCGCACAATGTAGAAGCGCAGCTCCACCGAGTTCCCGGTTCTGTACTCGTGACGAATGCGCATGACTTCATCGCCGATGGTGGCGTCGATGCCTAATTCTTCATCCAGTTCGCGTCGCAACGCGTCGCGAGGTTGTTCGCCAGTTTCGATCTTTCCACCGGGGAACTCCCATTTGAGCGGCATGGTTTGGTGGCGGGTGCGTTGGCACACCAGTATCTTGTCGTCCTTGATGATCACCGCTGCCACAACTTGTTTCATGGAGGCGCCATAGTGGGGACAGCAGGTGCTGGTGTTGTCCGGTTGTTATTTGGAAGACTTTTCCAGGCTTGCGCCTACCAGGCTGGCACAAAATTCCACCAGGGTGCGGTCTTCGTCTTTGAAGGCTGCGGGAAAATGGCTGTCAATATCGAGTTCTCCCACCACTTTGCCGTGGGAAAACACCGGAACTACGATCTCTGACTTGGTCTCCAGCGAGCAAGCCAGATAACGAGGATCAAGGCTAACATCGTCGACCACGACGGTCTTGCCGGTCGAGGCGGCAGCGCCGCAGATTCCCTGATGCAAGGGGATGCGTGTATGCGGAGTCATTGCCCCTTGAAAGGAGCCAAGCACAAGCATGGGTGGCCGGCCTGCTTCCAGCATATAGAAACCGACCCAGTTGTATTTCAACATGCGATCGTGCAGCAGCTCGACCATCCGGGCCATGAGGTCTTGCGCGGAGGTGGTGTGCAAGGCCAATTGCGTCATCTCCGCTTGCACATCCTTAGCTTTGGCGCTGGTTGGCATAGGGGAAATATTATCGCAGCCGCTAGTGGCTGTGCACAGGTACGTTGGTAATACATTTCAGGCCTGAAACGTGCGGAAAACTCTCAGGATGAATGGCCGCCGCCAGAGCGTGCAGGCCGCGGACCAGCGTGGGCGCCGGCGTGTTTAGGAATTCGTCAGTGATGCAGTACACGCGTCCTTGCTGTGCTGCCCGCATCCCGGTCCAACCGCGGTCGCGAAGAATCTTTTCCAGCGGCACCCGATCGCCTGCCCCGCACCATGCGGCCACAAGTACATCGGGATCTTCGCGCAGAATGGCTACCGCCGATGTCTGCGCGCCCGGTGTTCCCACAAACGTGCCGCCAGCTGCGTGCACCAACTCTGCTACCCATGGCTGAGACGCAATCAGCGGTTTGCCCCATTCCTCACAGAAGACTCGAGGGCGCCGTTTCGTGGCTGTCTGCCGGCTGACGGCTTCGATCTCACGCTGTATCTCCGCGATTACTTCTTCGCCACGATCCGACGCTCCCACGACTCCTGCGATGGCTGCGATATCGGCGAAGATATCGGCAAGAGTTTTCGGAGCTAGACCGAGAAAGCGAGCGCCAGCTTTTAGAATCTCCGTCACTGCCTTCTCTTGATAGGGAACCGCGGCGATCACCAGGTCTGGGTGTGCGGAGGTAATCTGGGTCGTATCGGCGGTCCAGGAATCGTGCACAATGGTGAGCCTTCGCTCCCTGACTTCGTGACACACATCGGCGCAGTACTTCGTGCAGGCCACGAGGCGATCCAGTTTGCCAATAGCTGCCAGGATCACGGTCGCGCTGGGCTGGAGGGAAACGATTCGCTGGGGAGTGTGATCGAGCGGCACGGTAAGGTCATCTTATCGTGTAGAGACGTAGCTTTCTACGTTCGCTTGCTACAATTCTCGCGATGTATTCCGCCCACGTCCTCGACCACTTTCAGAATCCGCGCAACTCCGGAGAAGTGGCCAATCCCGACGCGACTGCGCAGGTTGAAAACCCCGCTTGTGGAGACGTCCTAAAGCTGACCTTGAGAATTGACGACGGTCGCATTGCGGAAATTCGATTTCTTGCCAAAGGTTGTGTTCCTGCAATTGCCTGCGGCTCGGCGTTGACTGCGTTGGTGCAGGGAAGAACGGTTGGGGAGGCGCAGGCTTTGAAGCGAGAAGAATTAGTAGATGCCCTGGGGGGCTTGCCTGAAGCTTCCAGTCATGCCAGTCACCTGGCGATGGACACTCTGGCGAAGGCGCTTGGCCAAATCAAAAGCTAACCAGGGATTATTCTACCGATCCGTGAAAATCCGTGGTGAAGTTAGATTCCGTCTGGCCAATAGACAGTCCACCCGCGCTCGCCGGCGGTTTTCTCCAAATCAGCATTCGGATTCACTGCGAATGCACGGCGCGCCATTGCGAGCATCTCCGTGTCCCATCGGGAATTGCCGAACGCCGCGTCCGGTCCTTTTCGAATCACGTCACGAATAGCCGCAGGCTTACCTGCGCCGGTCGGCACCCGCACCAGACGATCGGTAACAATGCCATTCTCGATCTCCACTGCGGCCGCCAGAATTCGATTTTCCGCGATCCCACAATATTTCATGCCTGCGCGAATCACCCATTCGTTGGTCGAAGACACGGCCCACACGTCACAGCCGGAGTCTTGAAGTCGCCTTACCGTTTGGCGCATTTCCGGAAATATCTGGGAGATGAAATTCTCCTCGAAGTATTGAGTGGCCGCCCGCTGGACTTGGTCTTCGGTCAGGCCGCGATGCATGGTTACCATTTCTCCGCACATATCGTCTTCGATGACTTTGCCCACGCGATAGTCGGCATAGCGTGGCCGCGCCCAGCGTACCACTTCGTCCGACACCACACCGTGTTTCAACTCCCAATCGAAGAAACCCTCACCGGCGTCGCCCGCCCACAGCGTGCCGTCACAGTCGAAAACGGCAAGACGCGGTTCGAGGCGAACAACGGTTTCGATGAAGGCAGCAGCTTTTGACGATATGGCTAGGGACAAGGAGTTATCTCAAGCACGAGGTGTAGGGGACAGGGCCGAGTAGTCCTGCGGCGTGTCCACATTCAGCGTAACAGCGGGGTCATCAACTGGGACATAGGAAATGTGTTGCTGATTCTGGTGCTCGATCTCACGAGCGGTAGAGGTCGGGATCGCTCTCAGGAAAACTTCCATCATCTCTCGCGCGATCAGAAAAGGATGTCCATGTTTGCCCCCGAATTCTGGAATTACGGCCCAGATCCCTTCCGGGCGTGACATAAACGCCGCGCAGAGAGCCTGCAAGGTGCCGGCACTGGCAGGCGGCCGATCCACGAGAGTGACCATGGCGGCATCGCGGCCGCGATTCAGGACCTCTTGCAAACCCACCTGGAGGGAACTGAACTGCCCGTTGTCGGGGGCCGGATTTCTGACGAGAGACGCGCCGTTGGAATACGTGACGGGAGCTAGATTGGCCTCATTGTTGCCTGCAACCACGAGCACGAGGTCGTTGAAAGGGAGCAGAGACATGATGGCCGAAGACAGAAACGTTGTGCCGGAAGGTAGTTCTCCCGGTGAGGTTGGCGGCCAGGGTAGAAGGGCCTTGTCCGTGCCCATGCGGGTGGAGGCGCCGGCGGCGAGGATTACTCCGCATAAGCTGGATGCGCTCACCATGCAGTGAAGATAGCAGAAAGAAAGCCAGTGTGAGATGTAGCTTGTGATAACCTTCCGCTGGCCGTTTTGCGCGTTCTCTCCCCCGCGCCCGGCGAAGTCCTTGGTTCCCGGAGGTTCTACGTGTCCAAACTGCGAATGGCACACCTTGGCATCACTTTGGTCTGCACCGTTTTTTTCAGTACGCTGGCATTGGCGGGGGATAAGAAGTCTCCAATCAAGCTGTCAGACCTGCCGCTGGAAGACCAACGGGATATATCCGCGGTTCTGGCGCGTGAGTTGCCAGGGGTGCAGAACTTCATGCTTACAGCCTCAGACAGTGAGAACGACAACAATTTCGGTTATTCCGTTGCCATCGATGGAAACACTGTTGTTGTAGGAACCATAGATAGCTCTGTCGGCGAGGCTTATGTTTTCGTGAAGCCTGCCGGCGGTTGGAAAAACATGACTCAGACGGCCAAATTGACAGCGTCAGATGGAGCAGAGGGCAACGAGTTCGGAGATTGGGTCGCAATTGACGGTAATACGATAGCTGTCGGTGCGCGCACCGCAGCTGTTAATGGTAATCAGGCGCAGGGCGAAGCTTATGTGTTTGTCAAACCAAGTAAAGGCTGGAAGAACATGACGGAGACGGCTCGCTTACTGGCTTCTGATGGCGGGGCTTTCTTCGATTTTGGGACTGGTATTAGCGTTAGTGGAAACACCGTCGTGGTGGGGGCTCCGGGGCCAGGGAATAATGGACGGCCAGGAAGCGCTTATGTTTTCGTCCAACCTCTATCCGGATGGGTAAACATGACGCAAACCACCGAACTGACCTCCTCCGATGGCATGAACGGAGACGAATTTGGATACACAGTTTCTGTGAGTGGCGATACGGTGCTCGTCGGAGCAGGCGGTCATGATCTATCCGTGGGAAGTGCCTATGTATTTGTTGAGCCGCCCAACGGTTGGGAGAATACGACTGAGACCGCCGAACTCTCTGCTTCGGACCATGCAATTGGAAGTTTCGGTTCTTCCGTGGCGATGAATGGCGATACGGCAATCATTGGAGCGCCGAGCGAGGGCAACGGCGCGGCATATTTGTTTGTTGAGCCCGTCAACGGATGGTCGAATATGACCGAAACAGCGAAACTATTGGCTCCGGGAGGGGTCTTTTTTGGAACTTCAGTGGCGCTTAGTCTAGAGGCGGCTGTCGTGGGAGCGCCTTTCACTAATCCGGTCCATCAGGGCTCCGCGTATGTTTTTGTGAAACCGAATGGGGGCTGGCAGAGTACTTCTAAACCAAATCTGACGCTCGCCATCCAGTTCACCAATGGCTTCGACAACTTTGGAGAGTCTGTTGCCATTAGCGGTAAGACAGCGATCATTGGGGCAAATGATGCTCCGACATCGCAACCGTGCAAGCCGAGATGTGTGCCTGGCTCTGGTGAAGCATTCGTGTTTGTGGAGCAATAGGCCAAAGACGCAGAGATCGCCGAGAAAAGACCCGCATTTCTCTGTGCGCGCATTTCTCTGGCGCTCGGGGTGCTCGGCGGTTTAAAGCTTTTTGCCGGGTTCTTCGAAGACGGCCTGGCCGGATTCCGCAGCTTCGTCGGCAGAATTTTGGACATGCGTCTTGAACCAGCTCATGTGGGGCAGAGCGCGTTCCGAACGCCGCCGCACGGCAATCAGCTCAGCGGTAATGGCTACGGCGATCTCTTCCGGAGTGATGGCTCCAATGTCCAGACCAACGGGCGCATGCACGCGCTCGAACAAATGCGCGGGGAGTCCTTCTTTGGTCAGTTCGCGAAAGATGGTGATGGTCTTGCGTTTGGAGCCGATCATTCCGATATAGCGCGCCCTGGTTTGCACTGCCCAGCGCAGCACTCGCATGTCATCGCGATGGCCTCGCGTCACGATGACGATGTACGACGATTCCTGGGGTGTGATCTTCGCCATCGCCTGTTCGAAGTCTTCCGCAATCACTTCTTTGGCGTCCGGGAAACGCTCGCGGCTGGCGTAGGTAGCTCGGTCGTCCACCACGGTGACATCAAAACCAGCCCCACGGGCAACTCTATAAAGGTTTACTGAAACGTGACCTGCGCCAAAAACATAAAGTAAAGCTGGAGGTAGCACGGGCTCAATAAAGATATCCAGAGTTCCCCCGCAGACCAGGCCGGTATCGTACTTTGGATTTTCGTTCAGGTTAAAGGTCAGGGTGCGCGGCTTCTCGCATTCCATGACTTCGCGGGCCGCCTGCCAGACCTCAGCTTCGACGCAGCCGCCGCCAATGGTGCCTGCGATCGAGCCGTCGTCGCGTACCAGCATCTTGGCCGTCTCAAACGAGGGGATGGAGCCGCGCACATTGACGATGGTCGCCACCGCACCCCGCCGGCCTTCCTGCCGCAGCTTGACGATCTCCTCGTAGATGTCCACAGCTTGATTATTCTTCGGTAAACAGGGGAAGTCAATCTTCAAAAGGGAAGCCTGCGCGGTAACTTCCGAGCCTTGTGATAGTTTTGGGTTAGGAGAGTGCCCTGCATGAAAGCCGTTCGTCTCCACGAATTCGGCGGCCCGGGAGTTCTTCGCTACGAAGATGTCCCCGACCCAAAGCCGCGCAAAGATCAGGTGCTGGTTCGCGTGTGCGCTTGCTCATTGAATCATCTGGACATCTGGGTCCGCAAGGGACTGCCCGGCGTGAAACTGCCACACATTCTTGGCAGTGATATTGCCGGAGAGATCGTGGAGGTCGGCGAGTATGTAAGCGGCTTTAAGGTCGGTCAGCGCGTGCTACTCGCTCCCATGCTTTTCTGCAGTCACTGCGGGAAGTGTGCGGCAGGATTGCAGAACCAATGCCGGGAGTTTGCAGTGCTCGGCAACGCGGTGGATGGCGGCAACTGCGAGCTGATCGCGGTGCCGACAGTGAATGTGATCCCGATTCCAGAGAGCCTGGATTTCAACCAGGCTGCCAGCGTCCCTTTAGTATTTCTGACCGCGTGGCACATGCTGGTGCGAAGGGCGGGAATTCGTCAGGGGCAGACTGTGCTGGTGCTGGGTGGAGGATCGGGTGTGGGCATCGCCGCCATCCAAATTGCCAAGCTGTTTCATGCCCAGGTGATAACCACTGCCGGAGACGAAACTAAGCTGGAGAAGGCGCGCTCGCTCGGCGCCGATTACGGGATTAATCATTACCAGCAGAAGATATCGGAAGAGGTCCGAAAGATCACTAACAAAGCCGGCGTCGACATCGTAGTCGAACACGTGGGCACTGCCACCTGGGAAGAGAGCATGAAGTCGCTCAAGGCTGGAGGCACCATCGTGACCTGCGGCGCAACCACCGGCTTCGACGCCAAGTTCGATCTGCGGTTTCTGTTCGCGAGGCAGCTTTCATTCCTAGGTTCTTACATGGGGACGATGGGTGACCTGTATGACGTGCTCGGCCACATCTTTGCCGGACGTCTGAAACCTGTCATCGACCGGACATTTCCGCTCAAAGACACACGCACCGCTCACGAATACATGGAATCCAGCCAGATGTTCGGCAAGATCGTGCTGAATCCCTGATCCGCTACTTCTTTTTCTTTTGCTTGATGGCTCCCGCCGTTGTTCTGGTTTTTGCGCCGGACGGCTTTGGTTTCGTGCCGCCCCCGCCGGGAACATGCGTTCCTGAGACGATCTTTCCTTGCGTCAGATCGATGTTCACCGAATCGCGCACTGTCACTGTTCCCTGAGTGGCAGTCTTGAAGTTTACCGAAAGCGTATTAGCATCCGTTGAAATCGTCAGGTAGCCGAACTCCACAATGGGGTCAACTTCCAGGGTGGTGTCCCCGACGGTGAATGGCGCTTTGGGCACGGATCCTTGCGGCATGGTTGCGGCGAAGCCTCCGGAGCCAGAGACGATATAGGGAATGTGTTTCCCGTTCACCACCCGCGTGAACCGTTGATACAGGTGGGCATGGCCGGACAACACAACGTCGGGCCACAAACCTGCCGCTTGGCAACAGCTATCCAGGTCGTTCTCGATGCCACTGGATCCCCCGTGCTTGGCATCGACAGAAGCGGGTGGATGATGAACGGCGAGAATAATAGCGCGCTTTCCTGCCTGACGGTCCGGTTTGAGCCGACGCAATTCTGCCTTCAGGAAATTGAGTTGCACATCTCCGTTCAAGGTCGGAAAGTGCCCTCCCTGAGACGAAATCACGCCCGCCCCGGAGTCCAGGACATTGCTGTAGAGCCCGATAATCGATACGAACGGTGCGTCGAGAGTGAAATAAACCCCGGGCTCGGTCATCACCGTGCGAATCAAACCGCCAGAATCCGGCGAGGGCCCGGGAGCGTCCGCACAAAAGTTTCGCAGGTAGGCCTCCAACGTGGGAACTTGGGCGGTGGCGGAAGTAGCGCCAAAAACCATCCCATCGTGATTTCCCGGAATCGCGAAGATTGGACGGTCGTAGTCACGGAAAGGCTCATAGAATTGATCGTAGTAATACTGAGCTTCACCGAAGTTGTAAACCACATCCCCGAGATTGAAAAAAAACGCAGGACCAGCCAAGCCGCCGGATTGGACATCAGCCGCCATGGCATCGGCAACACCCGCCTCGTGAGCAATCGCAGTCGGGGCGCTCTGCGTGGCGCTCACCTTGGCGGCACCGGTGTCCCCAACCGCATGAAACGTGATTTTGCCGGCGGCGGTGATCGCAGTCCCAACCTCGGATGGAATGAAGTCTTGCAGGTTCAGGTATGCAGGCACACCGTCGCGAGCCGGTGGAATCGGCTGCACTTGATTCTTGTGGGCCTTGTAATAGGCGGAGTTGTAGTACTGCGCGCTGACGTTGTCTTGTTGAAATGACGTTTCATCGGGGCTGGGGCGCGGTTCGGCATAAAGCCGGTTCCCTGGACCCTCAAGGTTTGCGTTTGTGTTGGGCAGCTTGATCCGCATGGTGCGCCTCCAAACCGCGCCGGAACATGCTTTCTCACCGCTTCAACAATTGAATATCCCCGGGTTCCGTAGCCTTGCTGAAGATGTGAATTAAGGAGCCGGTATCGCGGAAATCAGGTGCCAGCTTAGCGGAAGGATTCCGATTGTCAAGCACGTTCTGACGAGGAATTTAGACGTGCTGCGATCCGAAGACTATAATAGACAGAATCATGAGTGGCGAAAACCTCGACTTCGGCCCCTATGTAACCGTTGAACACGGTAAAAGGGTAGTCAAAGAGCTCACCTACGGCAACCATACGCCGGAGGGCGTCGTTCTCACCACCATGGACAACGCGGTCAACTGGATGCGCAAGAATTCCATTTGGCCGATGACCTTCGGCTTGGCCTGCTGCGCGATTGAAATGATGAGCATGGGCGCGTCGCGGTTCGACATTGCGCGCTTCGGAGCTGAAGTGTTTCGGCCGTCGCCGCGGCAATCCGATCTCATCATTATTGCCGGACGCGTCTCCAACAAAATGGCTCCCGTGATCCGCCAGCTCTGGGAGCAGATGCCCGAGCCCAAGTGGGTGATCTCGATGGGGGCCTGTGCGACCTCAGGTGGGGTGTTCAATAATTACGCTCTGGTGCAAAGTGTGAATCAGGTCATTCCCGTCGACGTATACGTTCCCGGCTGCCCTCCGCGCCCCGAACAGTTGATCTACGCCATCACTCTTCTGCAAGAAAAAATTCAGAAAGAGCGCGGCACTATCAAGCGCGCATTGAATATCTCCTAAGCTGCAGCGACGCTCGACACCCGTTCTCTGAGAGTCCTCTTGCTCAAAGCATGGGCGAGGACGCCCGCGCCTGCACGCTTGTGATACAAACACTGCATGCAAAGACCGACCGACGTAGCGGGTGGCCCGGCCATCGTTGCTCAGGCGCCCTGCCGTGCAGACCTCGCAGGAGGCACTCTCGATCTGTGGCCGCTCTACATGTTTCATCCCGGCGCGCTGACTTTGAATTTTGCCATCAATATACAGACCACCTGCCGCATCACTCCGCTCAAGGGAAAACGCATTCATGTGCGTTCGCTCGATACGAAAAAAGAAGAATTCTTTTCTAGCTTCGATGCCTTGCGTGCCGCGCGCCGCTTTCGGTTGCCCCTCGCAGCACGGCTGCTCCAGTTCTTCGCTCCCAGAGAAGGCTTGCTGATCGAAACCGATTCCGAATCTCCTGCCGGCGCCGGCATCTCTGGATCTTCCGCCCTTATGATCGCCGCGACTGCGGCGCTGGCGCGCTTTACGGAGCGCCACCTGACCCTTGAACAAATGCGGATGATC